>NZ_JAIZRT010000006.1:0-612121 GCF_020420065.1 Burkholderia sp. AU31624 | reverse complement strand
TCCCATCCCGAACAGGACCGTGAAACGACTCTACGCCGATGATAGTGCGGATTCCCGTGTGAAAGTAGGTAATCGTCAGGCTCCCTAAGCCAGAAACCCCCGCCCGAAAGGCGGGGGTTTTTGCATTGGCGCGGCAGAAATGCACAAGAAATCGGAGCGGGTGGCGGTGTTCTTTAGCCCGAGACCCCACGGAAGAATCGCTTCAACGGACTCCCCACTCAAGAAACGACGACCGTAAATTCAACCCCCGATTCAAAGTCCAGGGTCGTGGTGGAAAACCGCGGATCGTTGTCGAGGTAGTGCTTGTACGGTCGAACGGCGTCCTCGGCCGTGTACATGTTGTCGGCCAGTACGACCGATCCCGGGCGCAGCAGGCGCTCGATCTGCTTGAAGAGTCTCAGATAGGCGTCGGCCCATACGTCGATAAACACCATGTCGAACGTACCGTCCAGTTCGGCGACGGTCTCGAATACGTCGCCCTCCCGCATGTCGACATAGGCATCCAGCCCCGCCGTCCTGACGTGATCGCACAAGCGTGTGAACTTGAGCGCATCGCGTTCGGTCGCGACGACCACGCCACGGCCCAACGTGCGCAGCGCCTCGGCGAAATACAGCGTGGAGACGCCGCATGAACTGCCGAGCTCGAGGATTCTGGCCGGTCGTTGCGAGAGCACCATGTTGCGCAAGAATCCGCCCGTTTCCGGCGACACGGCCAACGATAGCGGACTGCCTTCGGGGGAATCGAAGTCGTCGCTGGACAGCCCGAGCGTTTCGAGAAATCGCCCCCGCAGACGGGGCGCGATCGCTTCGTATTCCTCGGTGAGCGACAGAAAATCCTCGTTCGATCCCTGGAACTGCGCGCGGGCGCGGGCGACGATTTCGGTCCGGCTTTCTTCGTGGAGCCGCTGCAGAAGAGCGATGGTGGGTGACGCCATGTGCGTTTCCTTGAAGAGATTGATTCGGTCGACGACGTATTCAGCGGCGGCATCTCTCATCAGAGATGCCGCGCCGTCGCTCGATATACGCGATACACGGAGGTTGCTATACCGTTCGGGCGAGCGTGATTGCGCGTTCGGGGCATGCCGTCACACACAGTCCGCATGACCGGCACGCGTGCGCATTCGGCGTATAGGCGACCTTCATTCCATGCACGCGCTGCTTCAGGCGATGCATCAGATCAAGGCCGAGGTAATCGACTTTGTCGATGCGCCGGATCTCGAACACGTGCTCGGGACAAACGGCGACACAATCCCCTTTGCCTTCGCAGCGCTTCAGATCGACGACCGGCGCAATCACCCCCGGCTCCTGTTTGCAGCCGCCCGTTGATTTGTCGGGCATGTTCATTCTCCCGTGGGCCGGTGGCTGCCGGATCGCCACGCGGTCCGGAAATGCTCGCGTTCGTCGGGTGTCATGGACTCCCACTTGCGCCAGTGGCGTCGGCCGCGCCAGCCGTGATGTCCGCGGAATCCGCCGAACAGGATGCGGCTCAACACGAGCAGGCCCAGCGCATGGGCGAAGTCGATCGTACGGGCGCCGACGAATAGCGCCGGCATGACCCAGTTCCATAACATCATGACGACCCATCCGAGCACGCCCATCGCGATCAACACGAGAAGCGCCTTGCCTGCACATCTGATTCGGAAATTCATCTGTCGATTCCTCCAGGTGTTATCCAGTTCGTCATAAATGGGCTGCAGTCGGGCACGCAAATGCAAGACCGCATAGCGTTTGCGTGCGAGCAGCGTATTGAGCGCGACACCGCTTTGTGCGGCCATTTCCTTGAAGGACAGGCCCTCCAGCTCGTGTGCGATAAATACCTCCCGCTGATTCGTCGGTAATTCGTCTAGCGCATCCTGCAAGGCCTTGAGCACCAGCGTGCGCGCGTAGCGTGCTTCGGGGCCGGCATCATGCGCCGGTAGCGCGAGGTCCAGGCGATACTCACCGTTTGTGTCATCGTCGACCTCGGACAGATCGGTCAGCGGCTGTTCCTTCTTCTTGCGAAAACGGTCAACGATGCGGTTGCGCGCGGCACGGAAAAGCCATGCACTCGCCTGCTCGATTGGCGCAGGAAGTCGATACGCCTGTACGAATTCGTGAAACACATCCTGCAGGATGTCCTCGGCGTCGTCCGGGTCGCGAATCCGACGCCGGATGAAATTCACTAGCCTCGATCGTTCACGCATCACTGTCGCAGTGATGTCGCGGTCTGGGTCGGTCATCGTGTGCGAAGTGGGTGGCGATTCCATGTGCCTGAAGACGTTTCAGGCGCGCGAATATTGTGGCCAAAGAAAGAAATCTGCTGCTGAACGTGTCGGCATTGCGTAATACCCGTTACCGCCGGCCACGCGCCAAGGGGACACACATCGTAGGCGACCTATCAAGCACGCTTGCCAGAAAGGAAATGGTTACCTCGTCTCGTCCTCTTGCTTCGGTGCGCTGAATCCGGTGCGCTCCCGCAGTTGCCCATGAGGCAGTCGACCGGATCGCGATGCAGATAGGCCTTCAACCCTTCGGCGAACCGGATCATCGCTACCTTCCGCGTTTCGGGACGACCGTTGCCAGTTCTTCAGGGCTCCCTGCTACACGCCCCGGTCAGTCCGCACGGTAGCCGCTCTTGTCGGCTCGGCCGGTCCGTCTTCCCGTCCACGGTGCTGCCGATCCCGTTGGCCACACTGGTCTGGCCAGTCAGGCCTTAAGTTCCCGCAGCCGCTGTCGTTAAACAGGACGTTGCCCGCTTTCGGCGACCCCATTCATATAACGCGGTAACGGAGATCGAAGTCATCATGTTGTCCTCGATTCGTGCACGGATACTCGCGACCTGCGTCGCCATCGTGGTAACGGCGTTGGCCGTGACAGGCGGCCTGGTCTATTACGTCGTCAAGCAACACAACGACGAGACAATCGACCAGAATCACAAGTCGATCCTCGCCGGGCACGCGCTGGCGATCAACGAATGGGTGGCCAGCAGAGGCCGGGAAACCCAGGCACTCGCGGACACGATCGCAATCGGCGAGGGCGACCCGCTGCCGGCGCTGAAGCTGCTTGGGAAGTCGGGCGGCTTCGAGGTGTTGACGCTCGGCCTGCCGGACAAGACCGCGTTCTCGAACGTGCCGCTCGCGCCCGGCTACGACCCGACAGCACGCCCGTGGTACAAGCAGGCCGTCAGCGCCGGCAGCCTGGTCGTGACGGCACTCTATCGTGACGCAACGACCGGCAAGCCGGCGGTTGCGTTCGCGGTACCCGTGGTGCGCGACGGCACGGTGAAGGGCGTGCTGGCCGCCAGCCTGTTCATGGAAAGTGTGAGCTCGATCGTGACCTCGGTACACCCGACACCTGCGAGCTTCGCATTTCTGGTGGACAAGAGCGGACGCGTGATTGCGTCGGCCAAGACCGACCTGATCATGAAGCCGGCCACCGGTCTTTCGCCGGCACTTGATGCCGACCACCTCGGCGCGCTGCAAACCGCGTCCGAGCCCGTCGCGGTCGACATCGACGGCGCCACCAAGCTGCTGCGGGCCCAGCCGATCGCCGGTACCGACTGGTCGCTCGTGCTCGCGCTCGACAAGGCCGACGTGACGGCCGGCATGCGCGCGGTCGCGACGACGACGCTGGCGGCGATCCTGATCGTGGCCGTGATCGCGGCCGCGCTCGTCGGCGCGATGACGAACGCGGCCTTCAAACGCATCCTGCTGGTTCGCGACGCGCTGACGGATGTCTCGACCGGCAGCGGCGACCTGACGAAACGCCTGCCTGCCGACGGCGCGGACGAAGCCGCGCAGATCGCGCATGCGTTCAACCTGTTCGCCGAAAAGATCAGTACGATCCTGCTGCAGATTCGCGAGTTCAGCGAATCCGTCAACCTCGCGAGCGCGGAGATCGCGCAGGGCAACCAGGATCTGTCCGGGCGGACCGAGCATGCTGCATCGAGCTTGCAGGAAACCGCCGCCGCGCTCGAGGAAATCGCCGGCACGGCCCGCAACTCGGCCGATGCCGCGAGCCAGGTGAGCCGTCTGGCGGAATCGGCGTCGGACGTCGCGGTGCGCGGCGGCACGGTCGTCAGCGAAGTCGTCTCGACGATGAACGAGATCACGCAGGCGTCGAGCGAGATCGCCAACATCGTCGGCGTGATCGACGGCATCGCGTTCCAGACCAACATTCTCGCGTTGAATGCTGCCGTCGAGGCCGCACGTGCGAACGAGCACGGCCGGGGCTTTGCGGTCGTCGCGGGCGAGGTGCGTGCGCTCGCGCAGCGCAGCGCGCAGGCCGCCAAGGAAATCAAGCAGTTGATTCACTCGTCGGTCGAGAAGATCGAGGGAGGCTCGGGACTCGTCCAGACGGCCGGCACGACGATGAACGAAATCGTCGAGGGCGTGCGCAGCATCACGAGCGTGATTGCGGAAATTACCGTTGCCGCCAAGGAGCAGAGCACGGGGATCGAGCAGGTGAATCAGGCGGTGTCGCATCTCGACAATGCGACGCAGCAGAACGCGGCGCTCGTCGAGCAGTCCGCGGCGGCCGCGACGTTGCTGCGCGAGCAGGCCGCCAGACTCGCGCAGACGGTCGGCGAGTTCAAGCTCGAGGACCGCCGTGCGATGACGTCGCAGCCAGCGTGAGAAGGGCGATACCGGGTACGTCCGGCGGCGGTGCCGACGGACGCTGCAATCAGATCGTGATCCTCAAGATCGGGAAGAACCTGCCCGGCACGACGCTCGATTCCTTTTCGCCGATTTTTTCAGCGCCGAGCGCCAGATAGAACGGAACCGCATTGGGGTCCGCTTCGATCACGAAGCTTCTGATCCCTCTCGCGGCGCTTTCCCTGCGGACCTCTTCCCACAATGCCCGGGCGACACCGCGGCCCATGTGGTCGGGATGGACGAACAGCCATCCGGGCGTCGGGCGATCGGATTCCGATGACGCCCGGACCCAGAACCCGATGATTGCCGCGCCGGATTCCGCAACGTATCCGATCGACCCGTCGATCGTCTCCGGCGCAATCGTGAGATCGCTCTGCCACAAGTCGAGCCAGTCCTGCGGATAGCCCCAGTGTGCCTTCGAAATGCGAGCCAGTCGCGTGAGCGCGTCCGCGTCCGCGGTACGGGCAGCGCGTACGGTGAATGCTTGGTGCATCTCGTCTCCTGTGATGGCCGCCCCCTTAGTTGAGGTATCGCCCGGCTTGCATCGACTCAACGCCGGCTTCGCAGCTTGCCGACTCGAAGGAAGGCCAGGCTCGGCGCGGCTACGCGACCTGCGATGCATGCCCGGCGACGACGCGCCAGCCGGCGGATGATCGGTGCCAGAGCCGAGTATAGGCAAACATGCCGTCGAACGCCGTGCCGTCGAAATGGCCGGCGAGTCTCGCCTTCGTCGTGGTCAGGATCATTTCGCCGATCGCGTATGCGTGTGTTTCCTGCACATCGAGCCTGTCGAGGCGCAGCAGCTTCGCGCGATGCGCGGCCAGGTCGTCCTCCTTCGAGATGACCTGGCCGGTCGGAACGGTGAACACCAGGTCGTCGTCCAGCAACGCATCGAGCGCTTCGACATCGTTGGCCAGCATCGCGGCACGAAGCGCGATTTCGCGGGGTTCGATCGCTGTACGGATTGCATCCATTTCAGGGCCTCCCTCGTCTCTGAAGGTTTGTGGTTCAACTCATAACCGGCGAGCAACAGCAGCAACGAATACCGTCTATCGCGCGTTCGACAGCGATTGACGCCGGACGAGCATCACCACGCAGATGCCGATCGATGCGATGACGTTGACGGCCGGATAGAACGCGACCGCGACGCTCCATGTGCTCAATGCCAGCAAGGCCAGCACGTACTTGAGCACGCACAGCGTGAAATACGCGAGGCTCTCGCTCCACGGATCGCGGATCGTCTTGCGGACGGTCGGGCCGAGGCCGGCCAGCTCGATCAGCGTGACCAGACAGATCGAGAGCGTCGGGTCGTCGGTCAGCATCCACAGCGGAATGGCCGACAGGGCCGTGACCAGGAAAAACCAGTCGACGCGTGTCCAGCCGCGTTCGCCCCGAAAGAGGCTCGCCACCAGCGTCAGAAAGCAGGTGACGGCAATGGCCGCCGTGCACCACGCGGACGGCCCGGCACCCGCGACGAGCTGGCCGGCCGCCGCGATCGCCGTGACGACCGACCACACGAGCCAAGTGAACAGATGCGGGCGAACCGTGCGCCGGTAGATGGCGAGCGCATACGGAATCGCCGCCAGCAAAGACACCGCCGTTCCGATCACGCCAAAGATCGAAGCGGCGCCCTGATCGACACTCATCATCGACGCATCCTCGTTCGCGCAGGCCGACCAGTATGTGGTCGGATGGGCCGGGGCGCAATGTCGTACCGGCCAGATGTCGCAGCAGGTGTCACATCGCATCGCGCTGGAACGCCGACGCGATCACACGCAAACAAACGGCACCGGGATTGCGGCGTGGCAGGAAAACCCACTGCACGACCGCAGAATGAATAGAAATAACCTCTTCAATGAGAAGAAAAACTGTTCTTTCAAATCTCTTTTTGACGACCGACAGTTTGCCAACCGGACGACTGCGGCGATGCGCGGCGGTCATGGGCATCGGTCGTGCCCGCTGGCGTCTTTCGTCGGGTCGAGTTCAGGCGCAGAACAACGCATAAACGCCTGGTCGTCAAAACGGAGTCTCGAATGAACCCAACTTCAGCAGAAAACCATCAGCACGCGGACTGGAGACGTCTCGCGGCGCAAGTGGTCCCGAGAACGCTCGCGCATATCGGCGGGCGCGGCGTGCCGGCTCGAAGCGGCCGGACGTTCGCCGCGATCAATCCGGCGACGGAGGCCGTCATCGCGGAAGTCGCGTCGTGCGATGCACCGGACGTCGACGACGCGGTGCGTGCCGCGCGTCACGCGTTCGAATCCGGCGTCTGGTCACGTTGCGCGCCAGCCGAGCGCAAGCGCGTGCTGTGCCGGCTGGGCGAACTCATCGCGTTGCACGGTACGGAGCTCGCGCTGCTCGACTCGCTCAACATGGGCAAGCGCGTGGCCGACGCGTTCAGCATCGATGTGCCGGCCGCAGGCGCTCTGTTCAGCTGGTACGGTGAAGCCGTCGACAAGCTGCATGGCGAAGTCGCGTCGACCGACCCCGGCAACCTCGCGGTCGTCACGCGCGAACCGTTGGGCGTGGTCGGCGCCGTGGTGCCGTGGAATTTTCCGCTCGACATGGTCGCGTGGAAGGTGGCGCCGGCGCTGGCGGCCGGCAACAGCGTCGTGCTGAAGCCGGCGGAGCAATCACCGCTGTCCGCGTTGCGGCTCGCGGAACTGGCGCTCGAGGCCGGCCTGCCGCCGGGCGTGCTGAACGTCGTGCCGGGTTACGGCGAAACAGCAGGGCGTGCGCTCGGGCTGCATCCCGACGTGGACGTGCTCGCCTTCACCGGATCGACGGCCGTCGGCAAGAAATTCCTCGAATACGCCGCGCAGTCGAACATGAAGCAGGTGTGGCTCGAGTGCGGCGGCAAGAGCCCGAACCTGGTCTTCGACGATACGGACGATCTCGACCTGGCCGCCCGCAAGGCGTGCTTCGGCATCTTCTTCAACCAGGGCGAGGTGTGTTCCGCCAACTCGCGGCTGCTGGTCCAGCGTTCGATTCACGATGCGTTCGTCGACCGGCTGATTGCGCATGCCGCCGCGTTCATGCCGGGCGATCCACTCGATCCGGCGAGCGGGATAGGCGCCATCGTCGACGAGCAGCAGCATCGGCGCGTGCGCGAGTGGATCGTACGCGGCCGCCATAGCGCGACGCTCGCGATCGGCGGAGGCGCGCCGCGCGTCGACGGCAAGGGCTACTTCATCGAGCCGACGATCTTCATCGACGTGAAGCACGACGACGCCATCGCACGCGAGGAGATCTTCGGGCCGGTGCTGTCGGTGATGGCGTTCGACACCGAGGACGAGGCCGTCCGGCTCGCGAACGACTCGATCTATGGGCTGGCCGCATCGCTCTGGACCGGCAGCCTGTCGCGTGCGCACCGTGTATCGGGCCGGCTGCGTGCCGGCACGGTGTCCGTCAACACGGTCGATGCGCTGAGCGCGCAGACGCCGTTCGGCGGGTTCCGCCAGTCGGGCTTCGGCCGCGATCTTTCGTTGCATGCGATCGACAAGTACACGGGCCTCAAGACAACCTGGATCAGTTACTGATTCGACGCGGCAGGCTGCACGCGGTTGCGCCGCGCAACACGACAACGCTTTTCATCCACACAACGAACCGGAGACTCGCCCATGAATGCGCCCCACTTTCCGCATCGTACGACGCAGGACTATCAACGCAGCGACGCCGCCCACCACCTGCATGCGTTCGTCGACCAGAAGGCGCTGAACGAGGAAGGCGCGCGCGTGATGGTGCGCGGCGAAGGTATCCATCTATGGGACAACGACGGCAACCGCTACCTGGACGGCATGTCCGGGCTGTGGTGCACCAACGTCGGCTATGGCCGGCCGGAGCTGGTCGACGCCGCCGCGCGGCAGATGAAGGAACTGTCCTACTACAACATGTTCTTTCATACGACGCACCCGTCGGTGATCGAACTGTCGGAGCGGCTGTTCGCGCTGCTCGGCAATCGCTTCAGTCATGTGGTGTATACCAATTCGGGATCCGAATCGAATGAAGTGCTGATTCGCACCGTGCGGCGGTTCTGGGACGTGATGGGCAAGCCGCAGAAGAAGGTGCTGATCGGCCGCGTGAACGGCTATCACGGGTCGACGGTGGGCAGCGCATCGCTGGGCGGGATGGCGTTCATGCACGAAATGGGCGACCTGCCGATTCCGAACATCACGCACGTGGACGAACCGTACTGGTACGCGAATGGCGGCGACCTGAGCCCCGAGGCATTCGGCAGGCAGGCGGCGCTGTCGCTCGAGCGCAAGATCCTGGAGATCGGCGCGGAGCGCGTGGCCGCGTTCGTCGCGGAGCCGTTCCAGGGCGCGGGCGGGATGATTTTTCCGCCGGACGGCTACTGGCAGGAGATCGAGCGCATCTGCCGCCAGTACGACGTGCTGCTCTGTGCGGATGAAGTGATCGGCGGTTTCGGCCGCACCGGTGAGTGGTTCGCGCACCGTCACTTCGGCTTCGAACCGGACCTGATCTGCATGGCCAAGGGGCTGACCTCGGGCTACGTGCCGATGGGCGGGCTGATCATGAGCCGGCGCGTCGGCGATGCGCTGGTCGACAAGGGCGGTGTCTATGCGCACGGGCTGACCTATTCGGGGCACCCGGTCGCGGCCGCCGTCGCACTGGCCAACCTCGACGTGCTCGAGCGCGAAGGCCTCGTCGAGCGGACGAAGACGGATACCGGGCCGTACCTGCAGAACGCGCTGCGCGATGCGTTCGGCAATCATCCGCTCGTCGGCGAGATCCAGGGGGTGGGCGCGGTCGGCGCGATCCAGTTCGCGAAGAACAAGGCGACGCGCGAGCGCTTTGCGAACGAGGCCGACCTGACCTGGCACAGCCGGACGGTCGGGTTCGAACTCGGCGCGATCGTGCGTTCGACGAACGGCCGACTGATCGTGGCGCCGCCGCTGGTGATCGATCACGCGCAAATCGATGAACTGGTCGACACGATGCGCAAGGCCGTGGATGCCACCGCGCGCGAAGTGCTCGGGATCGACTGCTGATCGTTGAGCGACGCGCTTCCGTCCGATGAAAGTCGGGCGGGGCGGATCGAACCACGGGGACCGCTGCGTGCAGCCGCCGCGGCGGCTATTCGACAAGTTGAAAACTGGGCGTCGTGGCCGGTGGTCGCGATAGGGCGATGTGCCGCTGACTGCGTATTGGTAAGGAATGCAAATGGTATAGCCGGGGTATTCGAAGCACGCACGTTTTTGAGCCGGCCACGTATTCCCTGTCACCCTTCAGCCCCCGAATCCACGAACATCACAACAGAAACAAGGAGACGAAATGAGTCAGGGCGAGTCCATTGCTCATCTCGAGGAAAGCACCATCCAGCCGATTCCGCTGACCGAGCGGCACGGCAGCGCGAAGGACCTGTTCACGATCTGGTTCGGGTCGAACATCATGATGCTGACGATCGTCACCGGATCGCTCGCGACCACGGTGTTCAAGCAGCCATTCTGGTGGGCGGCGCTGGCCACGCTGGTCGGCAGCCTGATCGGCGCGGTGTTCATGGCGTTGCATTCCGCGCAGGGGCCGCAGCTCGGTGTGCCGCAGATGATCCAGACCCGCGGGCAGTTCGGGTCGTTCGGCGCGCTGCTCGTGGTCGGGCTGGTGGTCGTGATGTACGTGGGCTTCTTCGCGTCGAACTGCGTGTTCGGCGGGCAGGCGCTGCACAGCCTGAGTGCCGACATTCCGCTCGATGCGGGCGTCGTGGTGATCGGCCTGATCAGCCTGCTCGGATCGATCTACGGCTACACGCTGATCCACGCGTATGCGCGGCTGTTGAGCTGGTGCTCGGGCAGTGTGCTCGTGCTGGCGTTCGTGTGGATCATCTTCGTGCACGGACTGCCCGCCGATACGTTCTCGAAGCATTCGCTGAACCTGTCAGGCTTCCTGGGCGCGATGTCGGTCGCCGCGCTGTGGCAGATCGCCTATGCGCCTTACGTGTCGGACTATTCGCGCTACCTGCCGCCCGATACCGGGCCGCGCACGGCGTTCTGGTCGAGTTACTGGGGCTGCGTGCTCGGCTCTTTCTTCCCGATGCTGCTCGGTTGCCTGGTGGGACTCGCGACGCCCGACGGCAATGTCGTGAGCGGCCTCACGGGCCTCACGCAAGGGATCAGCGTGCTCGTGATCGTCGTGCTGTCGTTCGGCATCGCGGCCAGCAATGCGATGGAACTGTATTGCGGCGCGCTGTCGGCCATCACCGTGCTGCAGACGCTCTTTCCGTCGTGGTCGGGCAAGGCGCGTGCGCGGGCGATGACCGCGATCGTCCTGTGCGGCATCGCGCTCGCGATCGCGCTGTTCGGGCAGGACAATTTCCTCGCCGGCTACACGAACTTCATCCTGCTGCTGCTGTACGTGCTCGTACCGTGGACCGCGATCAACCTCGTCGACTATTACCTGGTGTGTCACGGCGAGTACGACGTCGATTCGTTCTTCCGGCAGGACGGCGGCATCTACGGGCGCTTCAATACGATCGCCGTCGGCTCGTATTTCATCGGCATCGTCGCGCAGGCGCCGTTCATGGCGACCGATCTCTATACCGGAGAACTGGCGAGCCGGCTCGGCGGCGCGGACGTGTCGTGGATCGTCGGTTTGTCGCTGACGTCGCTCGTCTACTACGCGGGGTGCAAGCTGTTCTCGCGGCCGCTGCAGCGCGTCGCGTGAGCGTTTCCGTGTCGGCCGGGCATTCAGTGTCGACGGCTACGTGCCGCATCATCCGCTCGCCACGCCCGGCTCTCCCTCCGCCGCATGCACGTCCCGCCGGAACGCACCCGGGCTCGTGCCCGTCCACTTACGGAATGCGCGATGAAACGCGCTCGGCTCGGTGAAGCCGAGCTCGGCCGCGATCTCCGCGACGCTGAGCGCATTGCCGCGCAGCAGCGACTGGGCCAGCGCGCCGCGCAGCTCGTCCTTGATTGCCGCGAAGCTTTGCCCTTCGCTGCGCAGCCGCCGCCGCAGCGTCGCGGGCGTCGTGCCGAGGCGCACGGCCAGCGTATCGAAGTCGGGCCACTCCGCGGCCGGTCGCGCCTTCAACTGCGCGCGCGTCTTCGCGACCCAGCCCGTATCGTGCCGGTAGCGGACGAGCAGATTGCCGGGCGCGCCGCGCAGGAAGGTCTTCAGCGCCTGCTCGGAGCGGATCGTCGGCAGCGCGAGGTATGCGGCGTTGAATGCGAGCCGGCTGTCGGGCCGGTCGAAATGCACGGGTACGCCGAAGAACTGGTGATAGTCGCTGCGCTGGTCGGGGCTCGGGCATGCGAAGTCGATGCGCTGCAGCGGGATGCGCCGGCCGATCAGCCAGCACGCGACGCCGAGCAGGATCAGCCAGAACGTCCGGTATGCGAACGCCGGGTAGGGCGCGCCCGTCTGCGTCAGCACGATCTGCGCCTGCCCGTCGGCCACGATGAGCTCGCCATGCGGCTCGTCCAGCACCACGCGCAGGAACTGCAGCGTGCGCCGCAGCGCCTTGTCGAGCGTGCCGGCGTGCAGCACCGCATGGCACAGCAGCGTGAAGCTGCCGCGCCGCATCGGGCGCGCGGCGAGCCCGAAGAATTCGTCGTCGAGCGCAGCGGCGATCGCGAGCCACAGCCGGCCGTACTGCTGCGGCGTGACGGGCTCGCGCACGGCGGCCGGCAGGCCGGCGGCGCGTAGTACGGCCTCCGTCGGAAGGCCTTGCCGGCGCAGGCATGCGAGCGCGTCGTCGACGAAATCCGGCGAAATCATCTGCGGCCCCATTTTCCTGCATCCTCCCGACATGGCAAAAGCGATCACGATTCTAGATTCGGTTTGTCATTGATTGCAATGTACGGGCTGTCTACTATCGAACTATCCCCGTCGCGCCCCTGGCTCGCCGGCGGCCATAACGCACAGGAGACACGCATGTCTGATGGAGCTACCGCCCGCGCGGTGCCGGCCTACGCCGACGCCGTGGCCCGGTTCAGTATCGAGACCGCCGCGCAGCAACTGCACGGCGACCTGGAGCGCGGCCTGAACGCGTGCGTGGAATGCTGCGATCGCCACGCATCGGCGGACGCGATCGCGCTCGACTGGATCGACGCCGGCGGCCAGCACCATCGCTACACGTTTGCGCAGATGAAGGCGCTGTCGGCCCGCGTCGCGAACCTGCTGGTCGCGCAGGGCGTGAAGCCGGGCGACGTGGTGGCGGGCCTGTTGCCGCGCACGCCCGAACTCGTCGCGACGATCCTCGGCACGTGGCGCGCGGGCGCCGTCTATCAGCCGCTGTTCACCGCATTCGGCCCGAAAGCGATCGAGCACCGGCTGCGCATGAGCGATGCACGCCTGGTCGTGACCAACGTCGCGAATCGCGCGAAGCTCGACGAGATTGCCAATTGTCCGGCCGTTGCGACGGTGCGCGAGCCGGGCGAAGCGCTGCCGGAAAACGACATCGATTTCCGCGCGGCGCTCGATGCGCAGTCCGACGCGTTCGAGCCGGTGCTGCGCAAGGGCACGGACCTGTTCATGATGATGTCGACGTCGGGTACGACGGGTTTGCCGAAGGGCGTGCCGGTGCCGCTGCGCGCGCTGCTCGCGTTCGGCGCATACATGCGCGACGCGGTGGACCTGCGTGCCGGCGACCGGTTCTGGAACATCGCCGATCCGGGCTGGGCGTACGGCCTCTATTACGCGATCACGGGCCCGCTGCTGCTCGGCCACGCGACGACGCTCTACGAAGGCGGTTTCACGGTCGACAGCACGTACGACGTGATCGAACGCCTCGGGATCACGAGCCTCGCCGGCTCGCCGACGGCCTACCGGATGCTGATGGCGGCCGGCACGGAAGCGGCGGCGCGGCTGAAGGGCAAGCTGCGCGTGGTCAGCAGCGCGGGCGAACCGTTGAATCCGGAAGTCGTGCGCTGGTTCGACGCGGCGCTCGGCGCGCCGATCTACGATCACTACGGCCAGACCGAGCTCGGGATGGTCGTGAACAACCACCACGGCCTCGCGCATGTGGTCCACGCCGGGTCGGCCGGCTTGGCGATGCCCGGCTACCGCGTCGCGGTGCTCGACGACGCGAGCCGCGAGCTCGGCCCCGGCGAGCCGGGCAACCTCGCGATCGACATCGCACGCTCGCCGCTGCTGTGGTTTCACGGCTACTGGCAGCAGGACACGCCGGCGATCGCGGGCGGCTATTACCGGACCGGCGACAACGTCGAGCTGGAGCCGGACGGCACCGTGAGCTTCATCGGCCGCGCGGACGACGTGATCACGTCGTCCGGCTACCGGATCGGCCCGTTCGACGTGGAAAGTGCGCTGATCGAGCATCCGGCCGTGAGCGAGGCCGCCGTCATCGGCGTGCCCGACGCGGAGCGCACGGAGATCGTCAAGGCGTTCGTCGTGCTGTCGAAAGACTACGACGGCACGCCGGCGCTGGCGGAGGAACTGAGCCTGCACGTGAAGCGGCGGCTGTCCGCTCACGCCTATCCGCGCGCGATCGACTTCGTCGACGCGCTGCCTAAAACCCCGAGCGGCAAGATCCAGCGCTTCGTGTTGCGCAAGATGGAAGCCGAGAAGGCCGCTCAACCCTGAACACAACCTGTACGGACTGCGAATGGATATCAAGGATCGCGTTTTTCTGATCACGGGCGCCGGTTCCGGCCTCGGCGCCGCGGTGGCGCGCATGGTGGTCGCGGAAGGCGGCAAGACCGTGCTGCTGGACGTCAACGAAGAAGCAGGCGCGGGCCTCGCGCACGAACTCGGTGGGGCCGCACGCTTCGTGAAGACCGACGTGACGAGCGAAGCCGATGGGCAGGCGGCCGTCGCCGCCGCGCGTGACGCGTTCGGCCGCATCGACGCGCTCGTCAACTGCGCGGGCGTCGCGCCGGGCGAGAAGGTGGTGGGCCGCGAGGGCCCGCATTCGCTCGACCGCTTCGCACGCGCGGTGTCGATCAATCTGGTCGGCACGTTCAACATGATCCGGCTGGCCGCCGACGCGATGTCGAAGCAGGAGCCCAATGCGGAAGGCGAGCGCGGCGTGATCGTCAACACCGCGTCGGTCGCGGCGTTCGACGGGCAGATCGGACAGGCCGCGTATGCGGCGTCGAAGAGCGGCGTGGTGGGCATGACGCTGCCGATCGCGCGCGAACTCGCGCGGTTCGGCATTCGCGTCGTGACGGTCGCGCCGGGCATCTTCGCGACGCCGATGATGGCCGGCATGCCGCAGGACGTGCAGGACGCGCTCGGCAAGAGCGTGCCGTTCCCGCCGCGGCTCGGCCGCCCGGAAGAATTTGCGGCGCTGGTGCGCCACATCGCCGAGAACACGATGCTGAACGGCGAAGTCATCCGTCTCGATGGCGCGTTGCGCATGGCACCGCGCTGACACTGGAGGAAACGAATCATGACGACTCAGGATCCGATCGTAATCGTGGGTATGGCGCGTACGCCGATGGGTGGTTTTCAGGGCGACCTGGCGGCCGCCAGCGCGAGCGACCTCGGCGCGGTAGCGATCCGCGCGGCGCTCGAGCGTGCGAACGTGCCGGCCGAGCGCATCGATGAAATCGTGTTCGGCTGCGTGCTGCCGGCGGGCCAGGGCCAGGCGCCGGCGCGGCAGGCCGCGCTGAAGGCCGGGCTGCCGCTCGCGGCGGGCGCGACCACGGTCAACAAGATGTGCGGCTCGGGGATGAAGGCCGCGATGTTCGCGCACGACCTGCTGCTGGCTGGCTCGGCAGGCGTGGCCGTCGCGGGCGGGATGGAGAGCATGACGAATGCGCCGTACCTGCTGCCGAAGGCGCGCGCGGGGATGCGCATGGGTCACGGGCAGGTGCTCGATCACATGTTCCTCGACGGGCTCGAGGACGCCTACGAGAAGGGCCGCCTGATGGGCACGTTCGCCGAGGATTGTGCGCAGGCGTACCAGTTCACGCGCGAGGCGCAGGATGCGTTCGCGATCGCATCGCTGACGCGCGCGCAACGGGCGATCGCCGACGGGCATTTCGTATCGGAGATCGCGCCGGTGACCGTGAAGGCCGGCAAGACCGAAACGGTCGTGTCGATCGACGAACAGCCGGGCAAGGCGAAGCTCGACAAGATCCCGACGCTGAAGCCGGCGTTCCGCGACGGCGGCACGGTGACGGCCGCGAATGCGTCGTCGATCTCGGACGGCGCGGCCGCGCTCGTGATGATGCGCCGCTCGGAAGCCGAGCGCCTCGGCCTCACGCCGAAGGCCGTGATCGTCGGGCATTCGACCTACGCGGACAAGCCTGGCCTGTTCGCGACCGCGCCGATCGGCGCGCTGCGCAAGCTGTCGAAGAAAACCGGCTGGAACCTGCGCGACGTCGACCTGTTCGAGATCAACGAAGCATTCGCGGTGGTGCCGATGGCCGCGATGCGCGATCTCGACCTGCCGCACGAGAAGGTCAACGTGCATGGCGGCGCGTGCGCGCTCGGGCATCCGATCGGGGCATCGGGTGCGCGCGTGATGGTGACGTTGCTGGCCGCGCTCGAAACGTATGGGATGAAGCGCGGCGTCGCGTCGCTGTGCATCGGCGGCGGCGAGGCGACGGCGATCGCGATCGAGCGCGTCGTGTAACGTATCAAGCGTAGTTCGCACGCTGCGACGCGGGCGACGGGTATCGTGCGGGAATTACCGGTGCGATACCCGTTTTGCTTTTGGCGGATCGCGTTTTCTCGCTACGCCTTCGCCTCCGGCGACACCGCCCCGCACGCGCGAATCACGAGCTGCACGACCTGTTCGGTCTTCTCGTCGTACGCCTTCTGCGTGAACGTGCGCTTGCCGCTCAGCGCGCGGATCTGCGCATCGAAATCCGCGTAGTGCTGCGTGGTGGCCCAGATCAGGTACATCAGCGCATGCGCATCGATCGGCGCGAGCAGCCCGCGCGCGATCCAGCCGTCGATGACCTTCACGCGCGTATCGAACCACGGCTTCACGCGTTCCGACAGGATGTCCTGCATGTGCTCCGCACCGTGGATGATCTCGTTGGCCCAGACCTTCGAGCCGAGCGGGCGCCGCCGCGACAGCGCCATCTTCGCGCGCACGTACGCACCGATCGCTTCGACGGGATCGTCGTCGGCCTCGAATGTCCCGGCCGCGCGATGCCAGTCCTCGAACAGGTCGTCGAGCACGCGGCGGTACAGCGCAAGCTTCGTCGGGAAGTAGTAATGCAGGTTGGCTTTCGGCAGGCCGGCGCGCTCCGCGATCATCGCGGTGCTTGCACCGTCGAGCCCGCGTTCCGCGAACACGGCCTCCGCGCAGGCGAGCAGATGCGCTTCGTTGGACTCGCGGATGTGCGCCTTGCGTCGCCGCAAAGGCGCGGGCGTTTCGTCGCTGTCGGTAGCTTCGGTTGTCGCCTCGTCATGTCTCATCGTTACCCTCGCGCGGCGGGCGTGCCGCGTTGGGCTTCATTCTAGCCGCTGATTCGCATCGAACGCACGCGCACGGATCTCGCGCATCCCTCGTCATGCTGCGTTGCGATGGCACGTTTCTCGCTCCATTCATTCACGCAAGAAAGAGATTGATTTGGTGATTTTGATCGTCTAAAACCTGTCCAATCGGACAGGATTCGGCGAGCGGCGGAAACCTTTCGACCCGATTCGTCGGACGATCTTCGCGTATGACCAGGGCATGCACCGCGCTTGGGCGGCGTTGCCCCGAAACAGGCATGACACGCACCGGCACAGACCGGGCCGACGACATCACCGACCCCACAGGAGCGATACGAATGAGCGCGGTATCGGAAACAGTGAAGCGGGCAACTTTCGACACGTCGATCAAGGTCGACGGCAAGCGGTTGTGGGACAGCCTGATGGAAGTCGCGAAGATCGGCGAGACGCCGAAGGGCGGCGTGTGCCGCCTCGCGCTGACCGATCTCGACAAGGCCGGCCGCGACCTGATCGTCGGCTGGGCGAAGGCCGCCGGCTGCACGGTGACGGTCGATACGATGGGCAACGTGTTCATTCGCCGCGCGGGCCGGGTGGCCGATGCGGCGCCGGTCGTCACGGGCTCGCACGCGGATTCGCAGCCGACCGGCGGCCGCTTCGACGGCATCTACGGCGTGCTCGGCGGCCTCGAGGTGATTCGCAGTCTCAACGATCATGGCATCGAGACCGAGCATCCGGTCGAGGTCGTGATCTGGACCAATGAGGAAGGCTCGCGCTTCGCGCCCGCGATGGTCGCCTCCGGCGTGTTCGCGGGCGTGTTTTCGCTCGAATACGGGCTGTCGCGCAAGGACGTGGACGGCAAGACGATCGGCGAGGAACTGGCGCGGATCGGCTATGCAGGCGACGTGCCGTGCGGCGGACGCAAGCTGCACGCGGCGTTCGAACTGCATATCGAGCAGGGGCCGATTCTCGAAGCGGAATGCAAGACGATCGGCGTGGTGACCGACGCGCAGGGGCAGCGCTGGTACGAGATTACGTTCACCGGCCAGGAGGCGCATGCGGGGCCGACGCCGATGCCGCGGCGGCGCGATGCGCTACTCGGCGCGTCGCGCGTGGTCGATCTCGTCAACCGGATCGGCCTCGATCATGCGCCGTTCGGCTGCGCGACGGTCGGCATGATGCAGGTCTACCCGAACTCGCGCAACGTGATTCCGGGCCGTGTGTTCTTTACCGTCGATTTCCGTCATCCGGACGACGCCGTGCTCGCGAAGATGGATGCCGCGTTGCGCGAGGGCGTCGCGCGCATCGCGGGCGAGATCGGGCTCGAAACCCAGCTCGAGCAGATCTTCTATTACAAGCCGGTCGCGTTCGACGCGGCCTGCGTGGAAGCGGTGCGCAGTGCCGCCGACCGCTTCGGCTTCTCGCATCGCGACATCGTGTCCGGTGCCGGCCACGACGCGTGCTACCTCGCGCAGGTCGCGCCGACGTCGATGGTGTTCGTGCCGTGTGTCGACGGCATCAGCCACAACGAGATCGAGGACGCGACGCCCGCCTGGATCGAGGCCGGCGCGAACGTGCTGCTGCACGCGATGTTGTCGCGCGCATGCGAGCCGGTTTCATGACGCAAGGGCCGTAGCAACCGGCAGGCTGCTCGACGCCTGACAGCCTGACCGTAGCATTCCTAACAACGACCGCCCCGACTGTGCATTCACAGCCGGCGGGGATGGCTTTGTCTCCACCCAGTCGAAGGAACGCGTATGACCACCCAGCCAACCGGCGATATCGCCGCACATCGCCTGTCGTCCACGCAACTCTCGTGCGAATTCGCCGACATCGTGCCGCTGCTCGATCCGACTGCCGCGGCGGCCGCCGCCAGCCGCTGCCACTACTGTTACGACGCGCCGTGTGTGCAAGCCTGCCCGACGCAGATCGACATCCCGAGCTTCATCCGCAAGATCGGCAACGGCAACCTGAAGGGCGCCGCGACCGACATCCTGTCGGCGAATCCGCTCGGCGGGATGTGCGCCCGCGTGTGTCCGACCGAGATCCTGTGCGAAGGCGCATGCGTGCGCAACCATCAGGATGCGCAGCCCGTTGCAATCGGCGCGCTGCAGCGGCATGCGACCGACTGGGCGATGGAGACCGGCGCGGTGCGCTTCACGCGCGCGCCCGACACGGGGCGCCAGGTCGCGGTGGTCGGCGCGGGGCCGGCCGGGCTCGCATGCGCGCACCGGCTCGCGATTGCCGGGCACCGTGTCACGCTGTTCGACGCGCGCCCGAAGGGCGGCGGCCTCAACGAATACGGAATCGCCGCGTACAAGACCGTCGACGATTTCGCGCAGCGTGAAGTCGAGTGGCTGCTGTCGGTGGGCGGCATCTCGTTGCAAACCGGCGTCGCGCTGGGCCGCGACATCACGCTCGACGCGCTGCGCGAGCAGCACGACGCGGTGTTTCTCGCGATCGGGCTCGGCGGCGTGCGTGCGCTGTCGATCGACGGCGAGCAACTGAACGGCGTGATGAACGCGGTCGATTTCATCGTGCAGGTGCGGCAGGCCGATGCGCTGGAGAACGTGCCGGTCGGGCGGCGCGTGGTGGTGATCGGCGGCGGCAATACGGCCATCGATGCGGCGGTGCAGAGCCGCAAGCTCGGCGCCGAGCGCGTGACGATGGTGTACCGGCGCGGCGTGGAGGCGATGAGCGCGACGTGGGCCGAGCGCGAGTTCGCGCAGAAGAGCGGCGTCACGCTCGTCACGCACGCGAAGCCGGTGTGCATCGCGGGTGAGAACGGGCAGGTGACGGGTGTCGAGTTCGAGGCGGCATCGGGCGAGCGCTTCACCGTCGAAGCGGACATGGTGCTGAAGGCGATCGGCCAGACGCTGGTGCCGGACGCCATCGACGCCGCGTTGCTGACCGCGGACGGCGCGCGCATCGCGGTGGACGCCGACGGGCGCACCGCATGGCCCGACGTGTGGGCCGGCGGCGACTGCGCGGCGACGGGCGGCGTCGACCTCACGGTGCAGGCCGTGCAGGACGGCAAGCGCGCGGCCGCGTCGATCGACGCGACGCTCGCGCAGCGCGACGCGAAGGCCGCGTGAGCGCACCACGCGCGTCACCCACCCCGAGCACAACGAACACGACCCCACTCTCACGGAGCCGACCATGGCCGACCTTCGCTGCACCATCGCGGGCATCACTTCGCCGAACCCCTTCTGGCTGGCGTCCGCGCCGCCGACCGACAAGGCCTACAACGTGAACCGCGCGTTCGAGGCGGGCTGGGGCGGCGTCGTGTGGAAGACGCTCGGGCTCGATCCGCACGTCGTCAACGTCAGTTCGCGCTATGGCGCGGTGCAGTGGAACGGCCAGCGCATCGCGGGGCTGAACAACATCGAGCTGATCACCGACCGTCCGCTCGACGTGAACCTGAGAGAGATCGCGCAGGTGAAGCGCGACTGGCCGGACCGCGCGCTGATCGTGTCGCTGATGGTGCCGTGCAACGAGCGCGACTGGAAATGGATCCTGCCGCTCGTCGAGGACACGGGCGCCGACGCGGTCGAGCTGAACTTCGGATGTCCGCACGGGATGAGCGAGCGCGGGATGGGTGCGGCGGTCGGGCAGGTCCCCGAATATGTGGAGATGGTCACGCGCTGGGTGAAGGAGGGCACGAAGCTGCCGTGCCTCGTGAAGCTCACGCCGAACATCAGCGACATCCGGATGGGGTCGCGCGCCGCGTACAAGGGCGGCGCGGACGGTGTGTCGCTGATCAACACGATCAACTCGATCGTCGCGGTCGATCTCGACCACATGGCGCCGATGCCGATGGTCGACGGCAAGGGCACGCACGGCGGCTATTGCGGCCCGGCGGTCAAGCCGATCGCGTTGAACATGGTCGCGGAGATCGCACGCGACCCGGAAACGCCGAACCTGCCGATCTCGGGCATCGGCGGCATCTCGTCATGGCGCGACGCGGCGGAGTTCATGGTGCTCGGCGCCGGCAGCGTGCAGGTGTGCACCGCCGCGATGCATTACGGATTCCGGATCGTGTCGGACCTGGCCGACGGATTGTCGAACTGGATGGACGAGAAGGGCTACGCAGCGCTCGACGACATCCGCGGCCGCGCGGTGCCGAACGTGACCGACTGGAAATACCTGAACCTGAAGTACGACATCAAGGCGCGCATCGACCAGGACCGCTGCATCCAGTGCGGGCTGTGCCATATCGCGTGCGAGGACACGTCGCACCAGGCGATCACCGCGACGAAGGACGGCGTGCGCCACTTCGAAGTGGTCGATTCGGAATGCGTCGGGTGCAATCTTTGCATGCATGTGTGTCCGGTCGAGCAATGCATCACGATGGAGCGTGTCGATTCGGGCGACTACGCGAACTGGACCACGCATCCGAACAATCCGGCAAGCGCGGAGGCGGGGGCGAGTGCAGGCGCGGCGGCCCCCGAGAAGCACGCGAAGAAGGCTGCTTGACGGCGTCCGGCGAGGCGGGTCATCCTGCATCGCCGCCTTTCGTTCCACCCGGGCCGGCATCGGTTGATGCCGGCGCTGACGTTTTAGTGGAGTGCGTTCGATGAATCACGCAGCGAATCCCGCCGATCCCGACAGCGCCGCGGCGCAGGGCGGCAGCCTGTACAACGACGACCTCGCGCCGACGACGCCGGCGCAGCGCACGTGGAAGTGGTATCACTTCGCGGCGCTGTGGGTCGGGATGGTGATGAACATCGCGTCGTACATGCTGGCGGCCGGGTTGATCCAGGAAGGCATGTCGCCGTGGCAGGCGGTGATGACCGTGCTGCTCGGCAACCTGATCGTGCTCGTGCCGATGCTGCTGATCGGCCATGCGGGCGCGAAGCACGGGATTCCATACGCGGTGCTCGTGCGCGCGTCGTTCGGCACGCAGGGCGCGAAGCTGCCGGCGCTGCTGCGGGCAATCGTCGCGTGCGGCTGGTACGGGATCCAGACCTGGCTCGGCGGCAGTGCGATCTATACCTTGCTGAACATCCTGACCGGCAACGCGCTGCATGGCGCGGCGCTGCCGGTCATCGGCATCGGGTTCGGGCAGCTCGCGTGCTTCCTCGTGTTCTGGGCGCTGCAGCTCTACTTCATCTGGCACGGCACCGATTCGATCCGCTGGCTCGAGAGCTGGTCCGCGCCGATCAAGGTCGTGATGTGCGTGGCGCTCGTATGGTGGGCGACGTCGAAGGCGGGCGGCTTCGGCACGATGCTGTCGGCGCCGTCGCAGTTCGCCGCGGGCGGCAAGAAGGCCGGGTTGTTCTGGGCGACCTTCTGGCCGGGGCTGACCGCGATGGTCGGCTTCTGGGCGACGCTCGCGCTGAACATCCCCGACTTCACGCGCTTCGCGTATTCACAGCGCGACCAGATGATCGGGCAGTCGATCGGGCTGCCGTTGCCGATGGCGCTGCTGTCGGTGGTGTCGGTCGTCGTGACGTCGGCGACCGTCGTGATCTACGGCAACGCGATCTGGGATCCGATCGACCTGACGAGCCGGATGACGGGCATCGGCGTGGGCATCGCGCTCGTGATCCTCACGCTCGACACGATGTGCTGCAACCTCGCCGCGAATCTCGTCGGCCCGGCCTACGACTTCTCGAGCCTGTGGCCGAAGGCGATCTCGTACCGCACCGGCGGGATGATCACCGCGACGATCGCGATCGTGATGATGCCGTGGAAGATCCTCGCGACGACGGACGGCTACATCTTCACCTGGCTCGTCGGCTATTCGGCGCTGCTCGGGCCGGTGGCGGGGATTTTGATGGTCGACTACTTCCTGATTCGCGGCACGCGGCTCGACACGCGCGAACTGTTCGACGAGCGCGGCGGCTTCAGCTACGCGCGCGGCTGGAACCGGGCCGCGCTGGCCGCGCTCGCGGTCGGCGTGCTGCCGAACCTGCCCGGCTTCCTGCATACGGCCTTTCCGGCGTCGTTTCCGAACGTGCCGGCGTTCTTCAACACGCTCTACACGTACGCGTGGTTCGTCGGCCTCGTGCTGGCGTCATGCGTGTACGGCACCTGGATGAAATGGCGCGCCGGACAGCACGCGCAGGTCGCGCGCGCCTGATGCGGCACCCGACAGTCAACGAGGAGGCAACCCCATGGCAATCCTGATTCGTGGCGGCACCGTGGTCGATGCGGACCGTTCCTACCGCGCGGACGTGCTCTGCGCAGCCCCGGAGGACGGCGGCACGATCCTGCAGATCGCCGAGCAGATCGACGCGCCGGCCGGCGCGACCGTCGTCGATGCGCACGGCCAGTACGTGATGCCGGGCGGCATCGATCCGCATACGCACATGGAACTGCCGTTCATGGGCACGACCGCGAGCGACGATTTCTACTCGGGCACGGCCGCCGGGCTCGCGGGCGGCACGACGAGCATCATCGACTTCGTGATCCCGAGCCCGAAGCAGCCGTTGATGGATGCGTTCCATGCCTGGCGCGGCTGGGCCGAGAAGGCGTCGGCCGACTACGGCTTCCACGTGGCCGTGACGTGGTGGGACGAGAGCGTGCACCGCGACATGGGCACGCTCGTGCGCGAACACGGCGTGTCGAGCTTCAAGCACTTCATGGCGTACAAGAACGCGATCATGGCCGACGACGAGGTGCTCGTAAACAGCTTCTCGCGTGCGCTCGAACTCGGCGCGTTGCCGACCGTGCACGCGGAAAACGGCGAGCTCGTGTTCCAGTTGCAGAAGGCGCTGCTCGCGCGCGGGATGACGGGGCCGGAGGCGCATCCGCTGTCGCGGCCGCCGGAGGTGGAAGGCGAGGCCGCGAACCGCGCGATCCGCATTGCGCAGGTGCTCGGCGTGCCGGTGTATATCGTGCATGTGTCCGCGAAGGACGCGGTCGATGCGATCACCAAAGCGCGCAGCGAAGGGCTGCGCGTGTTCGGCGAGGTGCTGCCGGGCCACCTGGTGATCGACGAGGCCGTCTATCGCGATCCGGACTGGACGCGTGCGGCCGCGCACGTGATGAGCCCGCCGTTCCGCTCGGCCGAGCATCGCGAGGCGCTGTGGCGCGGGCTGCAGGCGGGGCAACTGCATACGACGGCAACCGACCACTGCGTGTTCTGCGCATCGCAGAAGGCGATGGGTCGCGACGACTTCACGAAGATCCCGAACGGCTGCGGCGGGGTCGAGGATCGCATGTCGGTGCTGTGGCATCACGGCGTGAATCATGGCCGCATCACGCCGAACGAGTTCGTGCGGATCACGTCGACGAACGCCGCGCAGATCTTCAACCTGTATCCGCGCAAGGGCGCCGTGCAGGTGGGCGCCGATGCCGATCTCGTCGTGTGGGACCCGGCCGCGACGAAGACGATCTCGGTGAAGACCCATCATCAGCAGGTCGACTTCAACGTGTTCGAGGGGATGACGGTGCAGGGCGTCGCGACGCACACGCTCACGCGCGGCGCCCTCGCGTGGGCCGACGGCGATCTGCGCGCCGTGCGCGGCGCGGGCCGCTACCTGAAGCGGCCGCCGGCGGCCAGTTACTACGAGGCCGCGCGGATCGCGAACCGGTTGCGCGAGCCGCATCCGGTCGAGCGCGCCGGCTGAGCGTTGCGTGTCGCGCGGGGCGTGTCGGTTGGAACGACACGCCCCGCGCATGTTTGAGCGCGCGTCTCCGTTTGTGCCGGCACCGCGCATGCCGCCTCCCCGCATCACGCCAATGCGCTCAATATTTGGGACGAGTGAAGCGTTGATCGCGCCTTTCCAATCTCCAGGTACATAGAACAACTGAGCAAGTCGACGCAACACGCGATGTCGCGCAAATGCGACCATTTTGTTTGCGTTGTCGGCGTGCATACCGGCGAGTAATATCCACCGACGGCGTTGCGCAGGCGTGCCGGGCCGCCCGCCGAACAGTCCAACAACATTGAGAGCAAGGAGTACGAGGTGGATATTCTGCGCAGTCTCCTGGGTATGCTGTTCCTGCTGCTGGTTGCCTATCTGCTGTCGAACAACCGGCGCGCGGTGAGCGGCCGGACCCTGATCGCCGCGCTGTGCACGCAGCTGGCGATCGGTGCGCTGGTGCTGTTCGTGCCGGCGGGCCGCACGGCGCTGGCGGGGGCCGCGAACGGCGTCAATCGCGTGCTCGACATGGGCAATCACGGCATCGCGTTCGTGTTCGGCGGGCTCGTCGACAGCCGGATGTTCCAGCTGTTCGGCGACGGTGGGTTCGTGTTCGGCCTGCGCGTGCTGCCGATGATCATCTTCGTGACCGCGCTGATCGCGGTGCTGTACTACATCGGCGTGATGAAGTGGATCGTCGCGATCCTCGGCGCGGCGCTCGCGAAAGTGCTCGGCGTGAGCCGCATCGAGGCATGCTCGGCCGTGGCGACGATCTTTCTCGGGCAAAGCGAGATGCCCGCGCTCGTGAAGCCGTTCGTGCGGAACATGACGAGCGCCGAGATCTTCACGGTGATGGCGAGCGGCATGGCGTCGGTCGCGGGTTCGGTGCTGGTCGGCTACGCGGGCCTCGGCGTGCGGATGGAATACCTGCTCGCCGCGTCGTTCATGGCGGTGCCGGGCGGGCTGCTGTTCGGCAAGCTGCTGTATCCGACGGTCGAGCCGAGCCGCGTCGTGGTCGACGGGCTCGACTTCGACGACAAGCGGGCCGCCAACGTGATCGAGGCGGCGGCGTCCGGCGCGTCGGTCGGGATGCGAATCGCGATCAACGTCGGTGCGATGCTGATCGCGTTCGTGGGGCTCATCGCGCTGATGAACCTGATCGTCGGCGGCGTGGCCGCGTTCGCGGGCTTTCCGCAGATCACGCTGGTGGGTATCATCGGCCACCTGTTCGCGCCGCTCGCGTGGATCATCGGCGTGCCGTGGCACGACGCGGCGCTGGCCGGCAACTTCATCGGCGAGAAGCTGATCTTCAACGAGTTCGTCGCGTATGGCGACCTGTCGCCGTACCTGAAGGGCGGCGAGCACGTCGCGGCCGCTGGCCTGCAGGTGCTCGACCCGAAGACACTCGCGATCGTGTCGTTCGCGCTGTGCGGTTTCGCGAACTTCTCGTCGATCGCGATTCTCGCAGGCGGCTTCAGCGCGGTCGCGCCCGAGCGCCGCTCGGAAGTCGCGCGGCACGGCCTGCGCGCATTGACGGCCGCGACGCTGTCGAACCTGATGAGCGCCGCGATCGCCGGCCTGTTCTTTTCCCTGCACTGAGCCCGCAGCGGCCGTCGACCGATCGAGGAGAGGCAACGATGTTCTTACCGCAGGAATTCATTCGCCGGAAGCGCGACGGGCAGCCGCTCGATCGCGACGGGATCGCCGCGTTCGTGCGCGGCGTGACCGACGGCAGCGTGACCGAGGGCCAGGTGGCCGCGTTCGCGATGGCCGTGTATTTCAACGACCTGAGCACCGACGAACGCGTCGCGCTGACGCTCGCGCAGCGCGACTCGGGCGACGTGCTCGACTGGCGCGCGCTGGCGCTCGACGGGCCGGTGATCGACAAGCATTCGACCGGCGGTGTCGGCGATGTCGTATCGCTGATGCTCGGGCCGATGGTGGCCGCGTGCGGCGGCTACGTGCCGATGATCTCGGGGCGCGGGCTCGGACACACCGGCGGCACGCTCGACAAGCTGAGCGCGATTCCCGGCTACAACGTGGCGCCCGACACGGACGCGTTTCGCCGCACGGTGCGCGACGTCGGCGTCGCGATCATCGGGCAGACCGCGCGGCTGGCGCCGGCCGACATGCGCATCTATGCGATTCGCGACGTGACGGCGACCGTCGAGTCGGTCGCGATGATCACCGCGTCGATCCTGTCGAAGAAGCTCGCGGCCGGGCTCGGCGGGCTCGTGATGGACGTCAAGGTCGGCTCCGGCGCCTTCATGCCGACCGCGGAGAAATCGGCGGAACTGGCGCGCAGCATCGTCGACGTCGGCAACGGCGCCGGCATGAAGACGACCGCGATCCTCACCGACATGAACCAGTCGCTCGCGCCGTGCGCGGGCAATGCACTCGAAGTGGTGTGCGCGATCGACTATTTGACGGGCAAGTCGCGCCCGGCGCGCCTGCATGAGGTCACGATGGCGCTTTCCGCTGAGCTGCTCGTCACCGGCGGGCTGGCACGCGATGTCGCAGACGCGCGCGCGAAGTTGCAGCAGGCGCTCGATACGGGGGCGGCCGCGGAACGCTTCGCGAGGATGGTCACGGCGCTCGGTGGCCCCGCGGATCTGATCGACGCACCCGCACGTCATCTCGCGCGGGCGGAGGTGATCGTGCCGGTTCCGGCGCGCACGAGCGGCGTGGTGCAGCGCGTCGATTGCCGCGCGCTCGGGCTGGCGGTCGTCGCGCTCGGCGGCGGCCGCACGCGCGCGGCGGATGCGATCGACTACAGTGTCGGCCTGATGGCGCTCGCGGAGATCGGGCAGCGTGTCGAGGCCGGTGAGCCGCTCGGCTACGTGCATGCCCGCGATGCCGCATCAGCCGCGCACGCGGTGGACGCGATCCAGCGCAGCTACGTGCTGGGCGAAACCGGTGACGCGCCGCCGACCATTTATCAGCAGATCGGCTGATCGATCGTCAGGCGCGGGCATCGGCGATCACTTCACTTCACGTCACGGGTGTATCGCGACGGTCAGGGGTTGGCCGCGCCGATACCTCCCCGCACACAATCGAGGCTACGACGAGATGGAACGACACGAACTGATCGACGCGGCGAAGGCGGCGCGCGAACGCGCGTATGCGCCGTATTCGCGCTTCAAGGTCGGCGCGGCGCTGCAGGCGCGCGACGGGACGATCTTTCATGGCTGCAACGTCGAGAACGCGTCCTACGGACTCTGCAATTGTGCGGAACGCACGGCGCTGTTTTCGGCCATCGCCGCCGGTTATCGTCCGGGGGATTTCACGCGGCTCGCGGTGGTGGGCGACACGGACGGCCCAATCGCGCCGTGCGGCGCGTGCCGTCAGGTGATCATCGAGATCGGCACGCCCGACATCGAAGTGATCCTGGCCAACCTGAAAGGGGCCGTCGAGGTCACGACGGCCCATGCATTGCTGCCGGGCGCATTCCGGTTGTAACGGCGCGCGCTTCTCCAGTCACGCGCCGCACGCGTCACGCGCCGTCGCGCGCGTCGCGGATCGGGATCACCGTGCGCGCGCCGCACTGGCGCAGCAGGTCGCGCAGCTCGTTGATGACCGGAAACACCTCGTGGTTCCAGTCGGCGCCCTGGGCGTCGTGCGCTTCCTGCTCGCGCTCGACGATCCAGCGATCCTCGCGGAAGATCCGCTCGGTGAACCAGACGAGCAGCGGCCACGCGAGATCGAGCGCGAACGGAATGCCGGGCTTGTGGATCGACAGCAGTCCGAACGTGCGGTTGGTGCGCTGCTCGGCGTCGAGCGGCACGTAGACGATCCACAGGTCCATCACGAGCGTGCCTTCGCTCGAACGGATCTGCAGCGTCTGGTACGGGTAGCCGGTGCGCACCGTCATCACGCTCTTGTCGGACTGGTCGGCCGGCTTCTTGCTGGCGCCGAACACGAGCGCTTCGCCCACCGGCTGCTTGCCTTCCATCCGCGCGAACGTGTAGTCGACCTCGACCCAGTCGTCGCCGCGGCGCCGGCCCACCGAGCGCGCGCGCATCTGCCCCATCTGCTTGCGATGCAGGAACTGATGGTTCATGTCCATCAGGTTCTCGTGCATGAACGAGTAGTGGCACTTGACCTCGCGGCCGAAGCGGCGCGTCTTGTATGCGCGGTTGTCCGCCGATTCGAGCGCGGGGAACGGCCGGGTGTCGGCGAGCGTCGCATCGCCCGGGAAGACGAAGATCAGCCCGTGCGCTTCGCGGCACGGATACGCGCGCACGCCGTTGGGCAGCCGCTCGCGGCCGAGGTACGGCACGTCGACGCAGCGGCCGCTGTCGCACGCGTAGGTCCAGCCGTGATAGCAGCAGCGCAGTGTCTCGCCGCTCACGACGCCCGCGTGCAGCGGCACCTGGCGGTGCGCGCAACGATCCTCGAGCGCGTACACGGCGCCGGATTCGGTGCGCACGAGCACGATCGGATCGCCGGCGAAGCGCACGCCGAGCGTCTTGCCGCGTTTCAGCTCGCGCGACCACGCGAGCGGGTACCAGTGATCGGGATGAATCGGCACGCGGCGCAGGTCGCGCACGGCCGCGCCGGAAGAGGGTTCTCCAAGGATGCCGCTGTCAGGAATGGGCACTGCGCGCATGCGTGACGTCTCCGGGCTGAACGGGGATTCCGGGCGCCGCATGATGCGGCGGGGATCTGGAGAAGTCTACGCGAAGTTGCCGGTCGCGGCGGACGCGATGCGGGTTTGCCCCGGCACGGCGGCCGCGGTTTCGTTGATGCAGCGCAATCCGGGTCGAAGGCGGCGCGCGCTGGCCGTGCGTGGCCGCACGGATCTCGGCCGCGCGGCGGGCGTCACCCCGTCACGCGGCCGCTTGGCGGTCACGAGCGCGCATCGCGCCACAGTACCGCGTCGGTGCGGTACAGCGCCGGGAAGTGCTGCTTCAGCCCGGTGATCTTCGGCATGTCGTTGTACGCGATGTACGGCGCGTCGGGGTGCAGTTCGAGGTAGTTCTGGTGATAGGCCTCGGCCGGGTAGAACCCCTTGTAGTCCTCGACGCGCGTGACGACGGGCGCCGGAAACACGTGCGCGGTGCCGAGCTGCGCGATGTAAGCGGTCGCGACCGCGCGTTGCTGTGCGGTGGTCGGGAAGATCGCCGACCGGTATTGCGAGCCTTCGTCGGGGCCCTGCCGGTTGAGCTCGGTCGGATCGTGCGCGACCGAGAAGAACACCTGCAGCAGCCGGCCGTACGTGATCTGCGTCGGGTCGTAGACGATGCGAACCGATTCCGCGTGCCCGGTCAGCCCCGAGCCGACGAGCGCGTAGTGCGCGGTTTCGGACGCGCCGCCCGCATAGCCGGCCGTGACCTGCTTCACGCCCTTCACGTGCTCGAACACGCCCTGCACGCCCCAGAAGCAGCCGCCGGCGAGCACGGCCGTCTCGTCGTGCGACGCGCCCGGTGTTTCGTCGAGCGTCGGGGCGGGCACCGTGCGCATCGGTTCGGCGGAATTGACGATGCGCTGGTAGCCGAACACGGCGGCGGCCGCGACGGCGATCGCGCCGATGCGGCGCAGCATCGCCGTGCGCCGTTGCGGTGCTGGGCCGCGGGGAGAAGTGGTGTTCACGGTGTGCTCCTTCGAAAGGCGGTACGGGAAGCGGGTGGCCCGGACGCGGCGCCGGTGCGCCGCGTCCGGCCGGGATCAGCCGAACGTGAACGCATACGCATTCACGCCGGGATCGAGAAACTCGATCGAGAACGTGCGGTCGGCGATCGCGCCGGGCTGCCGGACCAGCTGGTACAGGCGCTGCCCGGTCACGGTGCCGTAGCCTTGCGCATCGACGTCGCTGCCGTGCGCGGCACCGGGCGCCGCGCCGTCGAGCGTCACGCGAAAGCGCACCGGCTTGCCGTCCTCGCCGGGGCCGAGCACCAGGTGCAGGTCGCGTGCATGGAAGCGGTAGACGATGCGGCCGGCCGGCGCCGCGAGCGTCGCGCGTTCGGCGCCGACCTGCCACATGCCGGCGAGGCCCCAGTCGTTGAGATCGGGACGGGCCGGCTCGGCGTAGTGGTACGCCGCGTCGCGCACCACGCCGCCCGGCGACATGAAAGCCTCGGCGCGTGCGTAGCCGACGTAGGTCTCGGGCGAGCGGACGTCCGCGCTGTCGGCCGCGGCCAGCGCCCCCTTCGCGGGCGCACCGGCGAGCCCGATCGGCACGTTCAGCGCTTCCGGATGGCCGGCCTCGGCGAGCAGCGACTGGATCGCGCGCTCCGATTCCGCGTATTCGCCTTCGCCGAAGTGGTGGCGGCGCACGCGCCCCTGCGCGTCGACGAAGTAGTGCGCGGGCCAGTATTCGTTGTTGAACGCGCGCCAGATCGTGAAGCGGTTGTCGATCGCGACCGGGAAGTCGATGCCGAGGTCGTGCACGGCCTTCTTCACGTTGCCGATGTCGCGCTCGAACGCGAACTCGGGTGCGTGCACGCCGATCACGACGAGCCCGTACGGCGCGTACTTGCGTGCCCAGGCGGTCGTGTACGGCAGCGTGCGCAGGCAGTTGATGCACGAATACGTCCAGAAATCGACCAGCACGACCTTGCCGCGCAGGCTGGCCGCCGTCAGCGGCGGCGAGTTCAGCCACTGCACCGCGCCGTCGAGCGACGGCAGCGTGCCTTCGACGGGCAGCGCGGCCGGCGCATGCGTCGTATCCACCGCGCGCATCATCGCGCCGCCGGCGATCACCCCGCCGTTGGCCTGGGTGCGATCGGCCGCCGCGGCCATCATCGCGCCGCCATTCGTGTCGTCGGCGGCGTTGCCGGTCGCGGCCATCGCCGCCGGTGCGCCCGGTGCGCCGTTCGAACGCCCGCCGAGCCGGTCGACGAGCTTCGTCTCGAGGCCGCCCGTCGTGACGGTCGACAGCTGCGCGAGCGCACCCGTATCGAGGCCGAGCGCGATCGCGCCGACGCCGGCCAGCAGCGCCACGCCGATCCCGCGCTTGATCCATTCGCCGGCGCCGAGCGAGCGCTTCATCGCGGCGAACACCTTGCCGCCGATCACGAGCGCGACCCCGAGCGACGTCGCCGCGCCGGCCGCATACGCGACCAGCAGCAGCGTCGTGCCGACGCTGGCGCCGCGCAGCGCCGCCCCGGTCAGCACGAGCCCGAGGATCGGGCCCGCGCACGGCGCCCACAGCAGGCCGGTCGCGACGCCGAGCAGCAGCGACGACGCGGGGCCGGCCGGGCGGCCGTCGCGTTGCGCGAAGCCGGTGAGCCGGTTGCCGGCGGCGACGAGCGGGCGCGTCAGGTGCTCCGCGAGGCGCGGCATCAGCAGGGTCAGGCCGAAGATCGCGAGCAGCACGATCGCCACCCAGCGGCCGGCCTGGTTGGCCTGCGCGACCCAGCCGCCGCCCACGGCGGCGAGCGTCGCGACGACGGCGAACGTGAGCGCCATGCCGACGAGCAGCGGCAGGCCGCTGCGGACGAACGGCTGGTCGGCGCGCGCGAACACGAACGGCAGCACGGGCAGGATGCACGGGCTCAGGATCGTGAGCACGCCGCCGAGGTAGGCAAGGACGATGAGCAGCATGGTGCGTTCTCCAGTCGGTCGGGAGTTCGGGGCCGGATCAGGCGGCGGCGGGGTGGAAGGTGAGCGCGAGGCCGTTCATGCAGTAGCGCAGGCCGGTCGGTTGCGGGCCGTCGTCGAACACGTGGCCGAGATGGCCGCCGCAGCGGCGGCAGTGCACTTCCGTGCGGATCATCCCGAACGATGCGTCGGTGTTCGTGGCGACCGCGTGGTCGAGCGGTTTCCAGAAGCTCGGCCAGCCGGTATGGCTGTCGAACTTGGTGGCCGACGAGAACAGCGCGAGGGCGCAGCCGGCGCACGCGAACGTGCCTTGCCGGTGCTCGTCGTTCAGCGGGCTGGTGTACGGCCGCTCGGTGCCGGCTTCGCGCAGGACCGAGTACTGGGCGGGCGTGAGCCGGCGATGCCATTCGGCATCGCTGAGGATGACTTCAAACGGGGCGGCCGTCTGCGGGGTGGCCGGCGATGCGGCGAACGCACGGCCGACCAGCGCGCGGCGCCCGACGGACGACAGGGTCGCGAGCACGGCGAGGCCGGTGGCGCCGGCGAACAGCAGATGTCTGCGGGTGGGCATGATGGGCTCCTGGCGGCAGGTCCTGAAAATATGCGCCCATCGTAGTCAGCGGCCGGTGTCGAAGTCCTCACGGAAAGTTAAATGAATTGTGATGTCTCAGGTGTTCCGTCGGAGTGTGCTGGAATCCGTCGAAGCTCCAATCGGCAAGGGCCTTTGAGTGGGCGAGCCGCCGATATTTACCGAGTACCGGTTCGAGCCGCGTTTTTTAGTGTTTTTTTAGTGTTCGTAGCGTTGCGCGGTGAATCCGGACTTTGGCTTGCCAGATCAAATCGGACTGGGGAATGAACGTTGTTTGACTGCGGTCGTGAATCACGCCGAGCGTCTGATGCGCATTGATAGGCGGATGAGTTTGCAAGCTAGTGCGACCGACCTGTGGTGCGCGTGTGGGCGCGGCAGTTTGACAGTTTTTACGTAGAAACTTCAGGGGGGCGACTTAGGACGTGAGCGGTTGCCCAGTGAAAGAGGGGCACGATGCGGCTCCGCCGAAGTGGTCCTTGTCGAAGCAGGATCCGGCGGAATGAAGGGGGACATAGTAAGGGCTATGTTGCCCTTCATTTCGGGGCATGGACGAGGCCCCGGCGTGCGCGGCACTCCCTGTAGGGAATTGCGCGCTCCCACCGCGGCGATCGAAAAAGCGGTGCCGTCACCGTTTCGGCGCCCTTGGATTTCTGGCGCGGGCGACGACGTGCCGTGGGCGGGTTCATTGGGCATTGCGTTACACGCGAGCCAGGAAGTTCTTCGATCCGGGCAGGGCGGCTGGAGAGGCGGCTTCGTCTCAGGCGGTGCTGAAGCTCAATTGCGAGCGCCCACATTTAGCGCGGTGAGAGGCGAGGGTCCCAGCTGGCAGGTGGCTGAATTCTCTCCGCGGTGCGGAGAGAATTGGGGGAGCGCCCAGCAGGGTTCCACCGTGGCTGAGATTACGGTAACGTGGCCCCTATTGGCGCGCGCCGGCCCGCTGAGCCCTCCATTCCTGACAAGATGACCGAACTCGTCCCCGCATCCCTATTGACCGACATCCGCCGCATGATTGATTCGGCGCGCGTCCGAGCGGCGGCGGCCGTCAATGCTGAACTGACCCTACTTTATTGGCAAGTTGGTTGTCGCATTCGGGATGATGTGCTGGGCGGTGAGCGCGCGGGCTATGGACAACAGATCCTCCCCGCGCTCGCTCGGCAACTGAGAGCCGAATACGGCCGGGGTTGGAGCGAGCAGCAATTGCGTCACTGCATTCGCGCGGCCGAGGTGTTTTCGGACGAGTCAATTCTCTCCGCACTGCGGAGAGAATTGAGCTGGACCCATCTGAAGATGTTGATGTACGTCGAAGACTCGCTCAAGCGCGACTTCTACATTGAACTCTGTCGCCTGGAGCGCTGGTCGTCGCGGCAGTTGCAGGAGCGGATGCAGTCGATGCTGTTCGAGCGCAGTGCGCTGTCGCGGCAACCCGAAGAAGTGATCCGGCGCGAAGTGGCGCACCTGCGCGACGCGCAGCAGATGACGCCTGATCTCGTGCTGAAAGATCCATACATACTCGATTTTCTCGGCCTCAATGATCACTATCTGGAACGCGATCTCGAGGATGCGATCCTGCGCGAGATGGAACAGTTCCTACTGGAGCTCGGCGCGGGCTTCACGTTTGTTGCGCGCCAGAAACGGCTTCCTATCGACGATGACGACTTCTATCTCGACCTGTTGTTCTACAACCGCAAGCTCAAGCGTCTTGTCGCCATCGAACTGAAGCTCGGTTCCTTCAAGGCCGAGTACAAGAGTCAGATGGAGCTGTACTTGCGCTGGCTCGCGAAGCACGAGCAGGAGCCGGATGAAGCGCCGCCGATCGGCATCATCCTATGTGCGGGAAAAAAGCAAGAACAGATTGAATTGCTTGAACTCGGCAAAAGTGGGATCCACGTGGCAGAGTACCTGACCGTGCTGCCGCCGCGTGAGACGCTGCAGGCGAAGTTGCACCAATCGATCGCGGCGGCACGCGCCCGACTTGATGATAAACGCGAGTCTTGATGACAGTGTCTTGTCGACGAGATTTCGCGCATAGCGAAGGCTAACGCGCATCGAGATTAACTCGGCACCCCGCGCCAACGCATGCGATGCAGACTGCCGAAACGGCAGCGCACCGTATTGCTGCTGTTACGCTGGCGCGGTAACAGGGGGTGTTACATGAACGAGACAAACGCAGGACGCGACGCGCCGGCGGCGGCCAGAAGGCCTTGCAGGACTTTCACTGGACGGCGGCGACGCCAAGGGTTTTTATACGCTGGGAGTGCTGCGTGAGACCAAGGCGACGGCGGGGCCGCTGCTGTGCGAGTGCTTCGATCTGATCTTCGGTACAAGCACTGGCTCCATCACCGCCAGCCTGCTCGCCCTGGGCTACAAGGTCGAGGCGATCCACGCGCTCTTTCAGCGGCATGTGCCGACGGTCACCCTTCGCGACTATTTGACGAGAAAATTCGGCGGGAAGCCGGCGGAGGTTTGGCTCCCCCCAGCACGAAGCCGAATATCTGACTGGATCAGTCGGCGACTAGGGGTAGACGTTTCTAAGATAGTTCGAGCAACTGGACGCGTTGCTCGTAAACCTGTTCTACTGCTTGCTACAACAACAGCGGGCCTGGACGTCGCTGGCGAAGCGCATGTGAGGCTTGGGCGGTGCTGATTTGGTAGAGCCGTGCGCTGTTCTGTTGCATTACACCGGAGATACGCCCGAAAAAATGACTTTGGGCGCGCGGGTATTACACTGCCCAGATGCCCAATCGTTGTTGGAGAAGAAGATTGACTGAACCGACCTTTGCCGACCGTATCGCTGCGATGAACGAGATGTACAAGTTGCCGGTGCAGCCAAGCCCGGTGTTGCCGGCCGCGCCGGCTGACAGGTTGCGAAAATTCAAGGCGACCCTGCTTGACGAGGTCAATGAGATTGACGAGATCGTCACTGCCGCCGAACGACAGGTGGATCCCTTGGATGTCCTCGTGGCAATGGCAGATCTTCTTGGCGACGTGATCGTCTATTGCCGATCCGAAGCGCTAAAATACGGTATTCCGCTCGAAGAGGTTTTGTCCATAATTATGGATAGCAACGAGAGTAAGCTCGGCGCGGACGGCAAGCCAATTTACGACGACAACGGCAAGTTCCTGAAGGGACCAAATTACTGGAAGCCTGAACCGAAGATTAGGGAGCTCCTGCAAGCCGCTATTACCACCGCCAAGACATGAATTGTCGCAGGTGGTTGCGGCAGACGCCGATTAGTCGCTACGCTCGACCGTCACAGTGAATCGATGCCAAAGGTCAACGCCTGAGGAGCGCTTCTTTTTGCGGCGGGGATGGTCAAACAGAAGGCCAACTTGCTCGGGATAGACACTCGCGAAGATCGCGGAAGCGATGCCGCATGGCTTCGGGCCGATGGGCGCAACGAACATTCGTCTCTCGGCCCCAAGTGTGTCGCGTGTGCGTTCGAGGCTTTCGAACGCAGCCTCAGGGTCATTTGCTGAGCAATAGTCGAGCTGCAGTTTGTGACGTTCCAGGGCCGGGAGGTGTGGAATGATGGCGTCAAGCTCCCAGCCAGGGTGGTATGCCGGGATCCCGAATACCACCTTCACATACTTCGACGCGATCATCTGATATTCCTCAAGTGCACGATCCAGCCGTTCTGGCTCGAACCCCAGGAAAAAGACGCCGGCTTCGACCTCTTCACTAGCTAAGTCGACGATAGCGTTTGGAATTGCTACGTAACCGCGGGTCGGCTCCGACAACGCGAACAACTCAGCGCCCTTACCATCGCGTGTGTACTCGGCAGGCTCGACGTAAATAATGCTGATCGAGCTGGCACCGCAGGTTAGCAGCGCGTTGACGGCACAAAACAGCTCGGCAAACCCGAGCGTCGTTGCTTCTAAAACCACCTTGCGCCAGTCGTACGCGCTTAACAGCTCGATGGCCGAGTCGCTGGACTTCGTCTGCGTACCGACGGTCAGCGACATGTCGTCGACACCGAAGGTCAGCTGGACTCGCCTGCTTTCAGGCGCGCTTCGGCAGGCCGATTCCCCTCGATCATCCAACTCCTCGCCGTGCAGCAGGATCATGTCCTCGGGAAGTTGAAGGTCTGCAGCGCTTTTGCCGGAGACTGAGAAAAACCTTGTCTTCATCATAACTGCAAGCCGAGTTGTTGGGCGTCGATCTCTGATAGTTGCCGCGCGAGACCGCGTGCCAGTTCCTTGTATTCGTTCTCGTTGCCCATCACCAGCGTGTGGAACTGCTCCACGGAGATTTCGAGCTTACGCTTGCGTCTGTAGCTGATCTGGAAGTAGGGCGCGTAGATAGGGTTCAACTGGTAGTCGACGATGTCCTGGCCAACACCAGATTTCGATTTGGTTTCCAATTGTTCGACCAAGATGCCGTAGCGCTGCGCTTCTGCGATGAAGTCCAGCTCGGACTTGTCGAGAGAGCGACCGCCGGAATTGATTGTGAACTGGTTTTGCTCCGGCTCACTCATGGTCGGGCTGGCTTGCAATGCGCGAAAGATATTGCCTAGCCTCAGCACGAACATACGTAGCGGCTCACCAAACCGCCCGAACGTCCTGATTTCCTTGATCAATTGTTCCGATGCGTCGTATGCTGCGCGGCACTGGATAGACACAGCGTACGGCGGGTCTGGCTGGTCCCGCAACTCTGCAACTTCGAGGGTCTTATAACAAAGGATAAGGAAATTCCGTAAGTTGTTGTTCGACATCGTGCAAAGGGTATCGAAGCCGCTATACAGCGGGCATTCGCGCCCGAATGGTCGATACAACTCCAGCAAGGCTCCGAACAGGTTGTTGTGCACCCAACTGCTGCTGAATTGACCTTTCTGATCGACAGAAAATCTTTTCAGCTCGGCTAGCACCTTGTCAGGGTGAAGTGTCTCTCGGTTCAGTAACGCAGGTAGCGTAACGACTGCCTCAGCCGGGGCGCCATCGAACAGGAAGTCATCGACGGTCAGGCTACTTCTACGGTCTTTCAGGGCCTTGCTGATTCGCTCCTGGATGCTCTTGCGTAACGGTGCCTGCTGAAGAGCGTGGATGGCGATCTGCTTGTCCGCCATGTCTGGGAACCGTGTGCGCATGTCCGCCAGCACGGCTTTCTGATATGTGGGCGTCTGACGTTCAGCCAGCCGATCGTGCGACCTTACGATATCCAGCCGCTCGCTTTCCGGTTGACTAGCGGCGATGTCCAGGTTGCCGAGGAACACTTCCGCGAAAAAAATCATCGCCGTGCCGCTGAGAGCCAACAAGTAGTCAAGATCTACCAGTCGGTAGTCGTGGGTTGCATTGATTGATTCGGAGCCGGACGTGTCGTTGTCGGATGGATGTTCCTTCGACGTGAAGCTTACGATCATTGGGCGCTGGCTATGCTTCAGGAAGGAGTTGAGCACGCGGCGCTGGTATGGCACCAGGTTCTCGACCTCATCAACGTAGATAAAGACAGCGAGCGTTGAAAGGGCTAGGTTGGCTTGCATGTCCGCGATCAAGGACAAGATGAACTCCCGGCCCGGGGGCAGAATTGGGCAGTCCATCGCTTTGACATTGGAGACCCAAGTCGTGAATCTGCGCCGCAGCGATTCAAGGTACTTGGTCAGATCGCGTACGTTAGTGGGTGCATCGGCGAGGTAGTCCGCAGCGCTGGGCAGGCTTAGCGCTACCAGGTCCTCGCGGTTGAAGCCCGAGAAGGCGCTATCGGCAATGGTCTCAACTGCATGTAGGAGTTCGGTGGCGATCACTAAGCCGAAGTAGCTCTCAAACACCACGCTCCATTCGTCGTCTGCGATTCCGCGGTGATTCAGCGAACTACAGAACTGAGTATCGACCCGCCAGTAGATACCGACATGGTTGATTGCATCGACCGGGATCTCCTTGCGCCGCTTGGAGAATGCGGTGTGGTAATCAAAGTACTTCAGCAGCATGGTCTTGCCGCAGCCGCGCTTGCCGGTGATGTAGACCGAGCGCGTGGCCGACGTGAGAGCCAACCGATCAAAGTAGGGGGGGATGAAGAACTCACCCCAGACGTCGGCGCTATGTTCCTCTGCGCGGGTACGCGCGAGCATGGAGGCGTCAATATGCATAATCAAGCCTATCGTTCGACGAGAGGTTTCCAGTTTTCGGAAACGCCCCACAGCAATTGAATCGAGTCGTCCGGCACGCCATGGCTGAACGCGACTAACGCCCCGATGTCGCCATAGCCATTTCCTCCGCTTCCTTCCTTGAATGGCTGGGCGCGCTTGTGGACTTCAGCGTAGACCTCAAGTGGCGATTTGTCGTACTGCCATTGTTGCGTCTCGATCCACTTTTGGGTCAGTGAAGCGAAGCAGGTTTCCTGCGTTAGCAACTCTCCATGGAATAGCGGCACGTCAGGAAACTGGTCACTTAGGTGATCGCAAGCCGTTTGATGTGCCAAGCCGACAGCGATTGCAATGCGCCCGCTGGTATAGTCTCGGTCCCAACTCTGAAGAAAGTTGCTAAGTTGTGTGCCAGTATAGGTGCCATCGTCCACGACAATGAATCGCTCATTTTCGCGTAGCTCGGTGACGTCGGAGGGGAACAGCTTCGCAATTCCGTACCGTTGATTGATCGCCCTGGCGATCAAGTCGCCACTCTTACCGGGCTCAGCCATGCCGTAGACCACGAGCGACGACGGGCCGCAGTAAAAGTCCAGGCCAGCGGCGCCTTTCAGGGCATCAGTCCAGGCTACGGTTTCCCGCTGGCCGCTCTCGTCGAGAAAGTGCAAAGCGGCTTGCTTCAAGGCTTGGCGCATCGACGACAGTAGCTGTTCGTTGGTTCGAAAAATCAGATTGCGCAGGATCAGCCAAGCAAGTGTTTTTTCCTCTTCCGACACGAACTGCTTGACCCACACCTTGATGCGTTCAACGGACAGGGGGTTGCGGACGTTTACGCGGCTAAGGGCGTGGACCGCACGCTCCACTGCAAGTCGATCGAAGCCACTGAGTTGAGGTATCTGTGACATCATCCGGCTGTTCAGAATTGGATTTCGACGAGATTGGTCTTTGATAAGAACCTAGCCGCGACGCCATGGGCCGACGTCGCGAGGGCAAGCCGGCCGGCTTCGCTATCAAAGAAACGGTAAAGCCTCTCCCGGTGCTCGTCGGTCGTGCGCAAAGCAAAGACGCAGTCGCTAATGACGCATGGGCCGTGGACCACGATCGCGAGTTGGCGCTCGAGTCTCCGGCCTATCCGCGCCAGAAGAATATCGCCGGGTAGTGCCAAGCGTGCGTCCTGCGATGCGATCGTGGCGGATCGTCTTCCGAGAGCGAAGCGTTTGGGGACGACTCGAACAGTCTGCTCGACTGTAGACTCAGCAAAATCGCTAAGATGGAACACCGGCGCCGGGAATGTCGCGATCGCTGACGAGCAAATCGTCCCGCGCACGACATGTGTAGCGGCCGTGCCCACGGAGATCGGCTGAAGGGCGCCGCTGTGCGTTTGAAAGTTCGGCCGCGCATGGAATGTGTAGTCGAGCCGCTTGGCCGCGAGATCCTGTGGGACCTCGATAGCTTCGCTCAGACGCCCGTCGTGCCCCATCTGCCGCAGTATCACATGTTCGGTCTCTCCAGCCATCTTGGAGAGCACGGCTAGGTAGGTCTGGGCTTCAGTGTTCTTGAACACCCCGCGCGGAAGCTGAACAACTTGCTCAACGTTATGTTGGCGCACGAGAGCTTGCCGCACGCCGCTGAAACGCTCGGCGGTGATCAGCCCATCCGGCAAAATCAATCCGAGCTTGCCATTGCGCCGTAACAGCCGCAGATTCTGTGCCAAGAAAAGTAGGTCCGCGCCGGCGTCCCGAATCGAGGCGAGAGTGCCTGAAAGGCCCGCGTCCTCAAGGATCTTGCCGAAGTCGGATCGCCACCGAGGCCGGATGTAAGGCGGGTTGCAGACCGCGACGTCCACGGTACCCGGGCAAAGTCCGATTTTGTCCGAGAGCGCTTCGTCAAGCGCATCATGCACAAAGTGAATATGCTTTGAGTCTTCAGCAGCTAGTTGCTTCGGAGCCTGATGATCAACATCGACAGTGACCAGTTGTGCGTCGCGCCATCGGCTCGCGGCAGCCGAACACAGAGATCCTGAGCCTGAACCCAGTTCAAGCACCAGCTTGGGCTCGCGTGCCTTGATGCGCTCGATTAGCGAGCGACTGACTTCAGCAGAGGTATAGTACCGCCCCCATGGATCGGAGTACTGGCCCGACCGGGTCAGGTGCTGTATAAGACTACTTGATGACGTCGTCATCTCATCCCCTTGCGCGACTTGGTATTTTAAAGCGGTAGTTGGCCCCATGTCTCGATCGCTTCGTCTCAAGAGTCTAACTGAAATGGAGGCCTCGGCGACTGCAGCGAGCGATCCAACAACGGTCGTCGCAATTTCAGTGATCATGGCGTCCGGCTTTACCCATGTGCCGGAGCCAGCAAAGCCCATTTCGCTAGTCTATTCACGTCTATAGCTTTCCACCAGTCGAGGGGCGGCGTTGATCATTGTGGTACTCGATTGTTGAGGTCAGTTTCGACTTTACGGTGATAAACTTGGATCTTTCAAATTCCCTCGGTTATGCCGCGTTTGTTGTTTCTGCACTCACGGCATTCTATGCAAAAAAGCAGATCGATTTGGCAAAATCGACTCTGGGAAACGCATACCGTACTCAGGTATCAGACCAACACGCAAGATATCGCGACGCTTTGAGTGAGATAAAGCGAAAGCATAAGGAGGAGATCCTGATGCTAAGCCGAACCGCTGGCGATGCGTTGCTTGATATCATCAATCGTGTAGACGGGTATGATGCGGATCGCCATGCGGGGCGTCCGCTGCGGCACTTGCTTCATGAAAGTTCAGAGATGGTTTTCTATGCTTTTAAGGGGCAACTGGCGTGGCAATATGCGGAAAATATCAATTTCAGATTGCATCGATTCGTACATATTGAAGATGAACTCAAGCCGTCCGTTGACCACTACGCGCAGGATGGAGGTAGTGGTCGGCTCTTTGAGAGAAAATACTTCAATGATGTGAATTCATATATTGAAGAGACGTTGGAAGTGGATCGACATTTCTGTCGACTGGTGTCAGAAATGAAATCTCGAATAGATCGATCGAGATCCGCTGATCTGCTTGTTGGAATTCAAGAAGATTTAGGGAAATTTCGTAAGAATCATGCAGAGGTTGCACCTGGGTTAATCGAAAGTTCGACTCATCTCGCGGATCTAATTGATCAGGATAAATTTGGACATTTCCCCCTCAGTGAATCACCTCGACTCTTCGACGCAATGCGTCGCCAGAAGACGATCTTGGATACTATGGGGAAGTTGTGGATTCCCCATGTGGCTCCTGACGACGCGCATCTATACTTGAACTGCGTTTCGATTGGCGTACATGCGTGTGCTGTACTCCATGCGTTCCAAGGCGTTCATTCGTGGGGGTGGACTTACGAGTAGAGGCGAGCATCACAAGCTCATTGCAGAGGGCAACAATGAGCTGCGAGAATGTGAGTCGGGCATGACACCGTGGTACAAGTAGGGGCAGTGACATTGATGCAACGGTCCCACCGGTAGAGTGGTTCGCGATTCAGTTGCTGTTAAGTTTGTTGAAAAATAAATTGCGCTGTGATCTGATGATTTTTTATCGCTTTATCTACTCGTCATCGCTTTATTGAATTCTCGTAGTTCTCTTGGAATGCTAAAATTACCGAATCCAATGGAAAATGAAATAATCAGAAGAATTTCGCCGGGCAACATCAAACCCAGCGCGAGTAATGATTTGGGATCAAACGTGAGGTTTAAGCGGTATGCAGCCCAAGCTCCGGTGAAAAAAGTGATAACGGCAAGACTGGGAGCCCAGCGACGGAAAGTCCGCCGCCTCCTTGACAAGAAGGATCCGATGTCGATTCGACCGAGTGCTTGGATTGGCTGTAGACCGTCGATCGAACCGGTGATTTTGGGTACGACTCGAGTAGACGTATGTAGAGCCTCGAGGACGACACCGTGCTTGGCTTCCCAGTGATCAAATTCGATGAGCCAGGCGCCATCATCAAGTTGTACCGTACGAAAACCGATTGCTCCCTCGCTTGGATGAAGCAAGGCCAGGTTCAGCAGCTGTGCCTCGGGATAGATCACCTTCAGCGGATTGGCGGTGATCACGTCGCTTGGTCGAATTGCCTTTCTTCCGGCATTCCAAAGCCACACGTGAGATCTGGTCAGCCGCTCGATCTCATTCCCATTATGCTTAATGTCCAATCCTTTAACGGTGTCGCGCATCTCCATTACCGTAATCCCGTCCGCTGCGTACTTCAAACGGCGACGATCAAGGTGGCGTACCAATAACGTTGACGAAACACTGCCGCCTGCGAACGAAAGCAGGGATGTAATGATCGGTAGAAGGTTCATCTGTGGTGCGAGATCGCACTCGCAAGTTGTTGTTAATCTATTATTCTAACTGGGTAGCGCTGTAGGGAGGAGCGACGCGACGGTCGTGAGCGTGATTTACTGTTTTGTCGTCGTACGAAGTCGATGTTGGTGGTTCACAATTGCCGCTGGCCGTGCGCAGCAGCATGCTGCACGCGATGGGTGCGTAATTCAGGGGGGCGCGGATGTGCATGTGGCACAACGTCGCGACCGTTATTACTGTGTGCCAGGGGACTTTGGCGCACGCAAGCCTGTCGCCAATCGGGTGTTTTTTGGATGTCGACGCAATACCTTGACCACTGGTAAGTGCGCAGTTCGACCTGCGCTGTCACCTTGCTCCAGGTCCCAGCCCTCAGCCAGGTTGTACGGGAAATGGACCCTGAGTAAGAGGTCAACGCCCTCGTGAGGAAAGACCGTCACCCACGCCACGACATGAATTGATCGTGCGGCAGCGCTTGTATGGCAAGGAACCTTACCACTAGGTCCCGATTGCCCGCTCAAACTCAGATTTCGCACAACCGCCTTGTTATCACGCAAGCACGATTCCGAGGCAGCGCTCGGCGTGGGCATATCCGAACCGCTGATCCGCCGAGCGCGCGCGCTTGCGCCGCAGCATACGCCGGTTCCAATGATGCCGATTTCCATGGTGGATACCTCGTTCAAGCATGTTTCGTCGGCCCGCCGTGTCACGCGAGATGGAATTTCTTCCGCAGGCTTGCATCGACCGGGCCGGCAGGCATGAAGCGCCGCAACTTGCGCAGCAGCGACGCCTCGCCGGCCGGCGTGCGGCGCATCCGCCACGCGCCGAGCGCCGCGTCGACGATGGTGGCGGCCACGCCCTCGGGGAGCGGCGCGGTTTTCACGCTGTCGACGACGGCGCGCGACGCAAGCGTGCGCTCGCGGTCGTACTCGGCGATCGGCGCGCTGGCCTGCGGCGCATTGACGTCCAGGTGGGTCCGCGTAAACGACGGCTCGACCAGCGTCGCGCGAATGCCGAACTGGCGCAGTTCGTGATCGAGCGATTCGGTCAAACCTTCCACCGCATGTTTGGATGCCGAATAAAGCCCCATATAGGGCGCCGGCAGGAAGCCGAGCACCGAGCTGACATTGACGATCCGGCCGCGCCGTTGCGCCCGCATGTGCGGAAGCACCGCATGGGTCGTACGCAGGAGGCTGAATACGTTGGTGTCGAACAGGGCCGCTGCCTCGTCCACCGACGTTTCCTCCACCGCGCCGATCAGGCTCATGCCCGCGTTGTTCACGAGCACGTCGATACGCGCGGCGCGGTCGATGATCGTCTGGAATCCGGATCGAACGGACGCGTCGTCACGCACGTCCATCTCGATCAGCTCGACGCCGGCAACCGGCGCCGTTCGCGCGATGCCGCGCACGGTGCCGAACACGCGGCACCCGCGTTTGGCGAATCGTTCTGCGGCGGCGCGCCCGATGCCCGACGACACGCCGGTCACGACGACAACGGTGGAATTCGACATGGCTGCTTCCTTTGATACGGTGAATGGGGCGGAGTAATCAATCGCGCGCGTCCAGCACGGGCTGAAGTGCGGTCTCGCCGGGCGTTGCCGGTTCACGGCCGTGGCGGGCCGCGGAGGCAGGGTCGGGCCGGATCCTGAACCAGATCGCGTACATCGCCGGCAGGAACATCAGCGTGAGGATCGTCCCGGCGAACGTGCCGCCGATCAGCGTGTACGCGAGCGTGCCCCAAAACACCGAATGCGTGAGCGGAATGAACGCGAGCACGGCCGCCATCGCGGTGAGAATCACCGGGCGCGCCCGCTGCACGGTCGCTTCGACGACCGCGTGGAACGGATCCAGCCCCGCCTGTTCGTTCTGGTGGATCTGGCCGATCAGGATCAGCGTGTTGCGCATCAGGATCCCCGACAGCGCGATGAGGCCGACCAGCGCATTGATGCCGAACGGCTGCCCGAACAGGATCAGCGTCGGCACCACGCCGATCAAGCCGAGCGGGCTCGTCATGAACACCATCACCATCGCGGAGATCGAGCGCACCTGGAAGATGATGATGACGAGCGTGACCGCCAGCATGATCGGGAAGAGCGGCAGCATCGCCTTCGTGGCCTTGCCGGATTCCTCGATGGAGCCGGCTTCCTCGATTCGATAGCCGCTCGGCAGCGCGGCGACGATCGGCTGAAGCTGCTTCGTGATCGCGGCCGACACGTCCGGCGGCTGCAGGCCGTCGGCGATGTCGCCGCGCACCGTGAGCGTCGGCACGCGGTCGCGCCAGCGCATGATCGGCTCCTCCATCCGCACATCGACCTTGCCGACCTGCGACAGCGGGATGCGCTGTCCGTTCGCGCCGGCGAGCGTGAAGTCGTCGAGCCGCGCCGGGTCGAGCCGCGCATCGCCGCCCGAGCGCGCGATCACCTGTACGGTCCGGATATCCTCGCGCACCGCGGTGACGGGCACCCCGGTCAGCAGGAACTGCAGCTGCTGCGCGACCGCGCTGGAGGTCAACCCGACTGCCTGCAGGCGGTCCTGCTGCAACGTGAAGTGCAGCGTCGGCGCGCGCGTGCCCCAGTCCGCATTGACCGTGCGCATCATCGGGCTGCCGTTCATCACACGCTCGACATCCGTCGCGATGCCGCGCAGCGTGTCCGGATCGGGGCCCGTGATCCGGTAGGCCACCGGGAACGGCGAATACGGACCGAACACGAGCTGCGTCACGCGCACGCGCGCGTCGGGCGCGAGGCCGTCGGCGATGGCCCGCCGCAGGCGCGCCTTCAACGCGTCGCGCTCGTCCTGGCTGTCGGTGCGGATCACGATCTTCGCGAACGACGGATCGGGCAGTTCCGGCCCCATCGCCAGATAAAAACGCGGCGCGCCCTGGCCGACGTACGCGGTGACGATCCTCGCCTCCTTCTGCTTCGCGAGCCACGCCTCGACCTTCGACGTGGCGGCGCTCGTTTGCGAAATCGACGTGCCGTACGGCATCTGCACCTCGATCAGCACCTCGGGGCGATCGGAGATCGGGAAAAACTGCTTCTTGACGATCGCCATGCCGAGAATCGCGAGCACGAAGAGGGCGACGACCGACCCGGCGACGAGCCATTTGCGGGCGATCACGCGCGTCAGCAGTTGCCGGAAGCGGTTGTAGCGGGGCGTGTCGTAGATCGCATCGTGGCCGCCTTCGAACTTCTTGAGGTTCGGCAGCATCTTCACGCCGAGGTACGGCGTGAACGCGACGGCGACGACCCACGAGGCGATCAGCGCGATTCCGACGATCCAGAACATGTTGCTGGTGTATTCGCCGGCGGTGGAGCGCGCGAAGCCGTTCGGCATGAAGCCGACCGCGGTGACCAGCGTGCCGGCCAGCATCGGCGCGGCCGTATGGCTCCACGCATACGCCGACGCGGCCACGCGGTCGTAGCCTTCCTCCATCTTCACGACCATCATCTCGATCGCGATGATCGCGTCGTCGACCAGCAGCCCGAGCGCGAGGATCAGCGAGCCGAGCGTGATGCGGTCGAAGTTCTTGCCGGTGGCGGCCATCACGACGAACACCACGGCCAGCGTCAGCGGCACGGCCGCGGCGACGACGAGGCCCACGCGCCAGCCCATGCTGACGAAGCTCACCAGCATCACGACGAGCAGCGCGGCGAAGAACTTGACCATGAACTCGTCGACGGCGGAGCTGATGTTCACGGACTGGTCGGTGACCTTGGTCAGGCTCATGCCGAGCGGCAGCGCCGCGTTGATCGCGCCGACTTCCCGGTCCAGCGCGCGGCCGAGCTCGAGCCCGTTCCAGCCGTCGCGCATCACGACGCCGAGCAGCAGCGCGGGTTCGCCGTTGTTGCGAATCAGGAACGTGGACGGGTCTTCGTAGCCGCGCTCGACGGTCGCGATGTCGGACAGTTTCAGCGTGCGGCCCTGTGCGACGATCGGCGTGTCGCGAATTTTCTGCAGCGTGTCGAACGCGCCGTCCACGCGAATGAAGATCTCCGGCCCGCGCGTCTCGACGGAGCCGGCCGGCGTCAGCAGGTTCTGGCCGTTGAGCGCGGCAAACACGTCCTGCGGGCTCACGCCGAGCGTTGCGAGCCGGTCGTGCGACAGCTGCACGTAGATGCGCTCCGCCTGTTCGCCGATGATGTCGACCTTCTTCACGCCCGGCACATGCAGCAGGCGCTGGCGCTGCGTCTCCGCATCGCGCACCAGCAGGCGCTGCGGTTCGCCCTTGGCCTTCAGCGCGAACAGCGCGAACGTGACGTCCGCGTATTCGTCGTTGACCAGCGGGCCGATCACGCCGGCCGGCAGATCGTTCGTCACGTCGCCGATCTTCTTGCGCGCCTGATAGAACTGCTCCTGCACCTCGGACGGCGGCGTGCTGTCGAGCAACGTCAGCGTCGTGAACGCGAGGCCGGGGCGCGTGTAGGTTTCGCTGCGGTCGTACCAGCGCAGCTCCTGCATGCGCTTTTCGATCTTTTCGGCTACCTGGTCGTGCATTTCCTGCGCGGTCGCGCCCGGCCATGCGGTGACGATGGTCATCACCTTGACGGTGAAGGCCGGGTCTTCCGCGCGGCCGAGCTTGAAGAACGACACGAGCCCCGCGAGCGAAATCAGGCAGATCAGGAACAGTGTGATCGCGCGCTCGCGCACCGCGAGCGCCGACAGGTTGAAGCGGCGTTCGCTCAAGGTCGTGCTCCTTTGCTCGCGAGCGTGGCGGCCGGTGCGGCCACGCGAACCACATCGCCGTCATGCAGCAACTGCGCACCGAGCGCGACGACCCGCTCGCCTTGCCTGAGTGCGCCGGACACGCGCGCGCTGTCGTCGTCCACATGCTCGACCGTGACCGGCCGCCATCCCACCTTGGCCGGCTCGCCTGCGACGACCCACACGCCGGGCCCTTTGCCCCCGTCCAGCAGCGCGCCGATCGGCACCTGCAGGCCGGCCTGCGGCGTCACGCGTGCGTCGTCCGGTAGGCGGATCGTGACGGTCGCGCCCAGCGGCGCGGCAGCCAGCGGGCCTTGCAGCACGTAGCGCGCCTCGAACGTGCGCGTACGCGCATCGGCGGTATCGGAAAGCTGGCGCAGCGTGGCGGGGACGCTCGAGCCCGGCTTGCCGAACAGCTCGGCCTGCGCGACGGAGCCGACCGCGGGGCGCAGGGTTTCCGGTAACTGGATCACGGCTTCCCGGCTGCCGGCGTGCGCGAGCCGCACGACCGGCTGGCCGGCGCTGACGACCTGGCCGGGCTCCGCGAGCGTGTCCATCACGACGCCGTCGCCGTCCGCGACGAGTTCCGCATAGCCGGTCGCATTGCGTGCGACGCCGGCGTCGGCCTCGGCGGCGCTCAGCTGGGCTTGCGCGGCATCGGCCGCTGCCTTGACCTGGTCATAAGCGGAGGCCGATATCGCGCCGGTGCCGCGCAGGTCGCGGTAGCGCGCTTCGTCCTCGGCGGTCTGCCGCGCGCGTGCCCGTGCCGCGGTCACGGCTTCGTCGCGTGCGCGCGCCGCGAGCTTCAGGTCGACGGGATCGATTCGCATCAGGAGCTGGCCGCGCCGGACGGTTTGCCCGGTATCGACGAGCCGCTCCAGCACCTTGCCGGACACCCGGAACCCGAGGTCGCTCTGCACCCGGGCGGCGACGGTGCCGGTAAACGAGCGGAACGCGGGCGCGGCTGCCTGGACGATGGCAGTGCGCACGAGCGGCGCCTCCGTGCGCGGATCGGACGGCGCTTTTCCGCTGCAGGCGGCTAGCGCGAGGGGCAGTGCGGAAGCGACTGCGAGGAGAGCGAGGCGACGCCGGACCATGAAAGACCCACTGACGAAGTGATCGGGGCTTTCATTGTGTATCTAGTGACCAATATAGTCAATGGTCACAAATGGTGCCGGTTCAAGGGGCGAGGCTGCGGAGTACCAGGCTCGACAGCTGCGCGGGCGCGGCGTCGGTCGTGTCGAGGTTGTATTGCAGCAGCAGCGGATTCAGGTACGGCCGCATCACGAGGTAGATCGCCGTCGCGGTTTCGTCCAGCGGCGTCTTGCGCTCGAACTCGCCGCTTTGCCGGCCCGCCTGCAGCACCTCCTGCAGCAGTTGCTGCACGCGCGCCTCATAGGCCTGCACCGACTGCCAGTTGCCGGTCGCGGCCGACGCGGCGATGTCGTACAGCTTGCGGTCGCGGAAGAACAGCCGCAGGCTCGCTTCCGTAAAGACCTTGAACATGCGCCGCAGCTTTTCGGTGGGCCGTTCCGCTTCGGCGACGGCGGTGCGCACGTCGGTTTCGATTTCGTGCAGGCAGTTCGCGCAGATCATCTCGCCGATCGCCTGTTTCGATTCGAAGAACTTGTAGATATAGGCCTTCGAGAAACCGATGGACTTCGCGAGGTCGGACACGGTCGTCTTCTCGTAGCCATACCGGCTGAAGTGCTCGGTGGCGGCAGCCACGATCTGATCGCGCACGTCGTGATCGGCCGGGCCGCGCGCGGGCGCGGGGGAAGCGGTGGTTTCTTTCATGGATTGCGGCTGGCAGGGATGGACAACGAGTGACTATTTGGTATTATAGTCACCACCTGATCTCGGCTGAAACCGTCATGCTACCGAAACCCATCGTTGCCGCGGTGCTCGCCGCGCTCCTGTCGGCGGGATGTGCCGTCGGTCCCGACTACGTGCGCCCGGACATCGCCATGCCGCAGCGCTTCCAGGGCCAGAGTGCCGTGGAGCAGCGGCGCGCGGCGGCCGAGGCGGAGCTCGCGACTTGGTGGACAGGCTTCGGCGATCCGCAGTTGACCCGGTTCGTCACGCTCGCGCTCGCGCAGAACCTCGATCTCGCGCAGGCCGCGGCACGCGTCACGCAAGCGCGTGCCGGGCTCGGTGCGGCCAATGCAGCGCTGTTGCCTTCGGGCAATGTGACCGGTCAAGCCGCGCGTGTCTACCAGTCGGTCGAAACGCCGTTGGGGCGCGTGCTGAATTCCACGCCCGGTTTCGACCGTCACGGCAGCGACTACGAGGCCGATTTCAACGCGAGCTGGGAGGTGGACGTGTTCGGCGGGTTGCGCCGTGGGCGGGAAGCCGCGCTCGCCGACTATCAGGCCTCCGAAGCAGCGGCGGTCGCCACGCGCCTTGCCGTGGCCGCGCAGACGGCGGACATCTACATCACGATTCGCGGGTTGCAGGGCCGGCTGAAGGTCGCGCGGCATCAGGTGCAGACCGAACAGGATCTGTTGTCGACCATCAATCTGCTGTATGGAAAGGGGCTCGCGGCGGAGCTTCAGGTCAGGCAGGCCGAAGGTGCGCTCGCTCAGGTTCGTGCCACGGTGCCGGTACTCGAAGCGGCGCTGGACGCGGCGATGAATGCGCTCGACGTGATGCTCGGCTCGCAACCCGGTACGTATCGAGCGGAATTGCTCGACGGCGGTGACGTGCCGGTTGCACCGCGGATCGCGGCGACGGGAACGCCGGGCGAACTTCTCAGGCGGCGGCCGGACCTGATCGTCGCCGAGCGGCGCCTTGCGGCGTCGAACGCGCGCATCGGCGTGGCCATTGCCGAGTATTACCCGAAGTTCTCGCTGAGCGGGTTGATCGGCAGCGCGACGACGATGGGCGCGGGCAACCTGTTCGCCGGCGGCGCGAACCAGGCTGCCGGCGTGCTCGGCCTGCGCTGGCGTTTGTTCGACTTCGGGCGCATCAATGCGCAGATTGCCGACGCCAAAGGGAAGGATGCCGAAATGCTGGCCGCGTATCGGCTCGCGGCGCTGCATGCGACCGAGGACGTCGAGAACGCGTTCTCGGCGCTCGTCAAACGCGACGAACAGGCGGCCGTGCTCGCCGACGGCGTCGAATCGCTCGGCCGCGCGAGGGCCGCGTCGTTCGCGGCATACCAGAAAGGCGTCGTCAGCCTGATCGAGGTGTTGCAGGCCGATGAAAGCCTGCTGCGTGCTTCGGACGAGCGCGTGCAGGCGAAAACGGAAGCGGCCCGGGCGTCGGTGGCTGCGTTCAAGGCGCTCGGCGGAGGATGGCAAGGGCCGGCGCCTGAGGCCGTCGCCGGTCGATAACGGCCGAACGTGCCGACGCGTTGGCGGGGGGACGTCGTCGTCACTGTTCTTGGTGCGATACGTACTCTGGAACATGCGGCCCACGCGGATGACACGTGCGGAAAGCCGCTCACTCACCCGTCGGGATCTGCTCGATGCTGCCGCGCCGTGCATCGCCGAGAAGGGACTGGCGGCATCGAGCGTCGAGGACATCGTGGCGCGCGCCGGGTACACGCGCGGCGCGTTCTACTCGAACTTCAGGAGTACGCGTGAGCTTTTCGTCGAACTGCTTCGCGTCAAGCATCGCGACATTCAAGACAATCTGGAGACGTTAATGCAGGATGCCGCGGTATCGTTCGAGCCGTTCAACAGCAGTTCGCCTTGCTGTATGCGCGCTGCCATTCGAGCAACGTCGACTCAGTCGTTTGGGCCGAGATCCGCCTGCAGGCAGGGCGCGATGTGTACTTGTGCGAGCATGTGGAGGCCACGTGTGTTGATCGACGCGACATGATTGCGCACTTCTTGGATCACGGAGGCGAGCATCGCAGCACAAGAGCAGCGGCCCCGTCCGCCGATCGTGCGCTTATCCTGATCGCGATCATGGATGGCCTGCGGTACTTGGGGAGATCGTAATCTCCATGCATGTTTTCGGTTAGAGCGATCTAACGGGGTGCTGGCCAGGCCAAAGTAGGGTGTTGTGAATGACGCGCGCTGAGCACCGCTCGGCGCGTGCGGCGGCCATCCAGGCCCACCATCGATACATCGTGCCGTACGAAACCTGGCTCCAAAGCATGCGGATCGTGTCGCGGGCATGAGGGCGCCCGACGACACTATGACCCGGCTTCCGAGCCGGTCTTTTTTGTGTCTGGCGGCAGCTCGGGGTAATTGCGGACGGCTGCAGGGGCGTCAAGGTTTGTGGAGGGGGGGCGTCTGCGGCATTTAATAGTTTCAGTCAATGGAATCGAGTTCTGAATCCGAATTTCCAATTGAATGCGACTGGTCCAATGGCCGTTCTGAATCGTCTTAAGCGATTCGGAGCACGCATCGAATGTGCGAGCGCGGCGCGAGTGCGTTTCGCGCACGGCGCGATGCTCAGGTGCGTGAAGGTCCGATCAGGCGTCGCGTTTCGTGTTGACCGCTTGATCGTTCCTGGCGCATCAGCCCAAGCCGATGCGAGCAATGTCAGAGCGAGAACCCCTTTCCTGAAGCATGACCATGGCTGAAAACATCGCCCAAACCGTGATCCGCCGCGCCGACTACACGCCGCCGGCCTTCCTCATCGATGCCGTCGCGCTCGAATTCGATCTCGCGCCGGCCCGTACGATCGTCAGGAATACGATGCGCGTGCGCCGCAATCCGGACGCCGCGCCCGCGCCGCACCTGGAGCTGATGGGCGAAGCGCTCGAATTCGTTGGCGCCTGGCTGGACGGCGCGCCGCATGGCGCCGTGCGTGCGCACGAACACGGGCTGACGGTCGAGAACGTGCCCGATGCCTTCGAGCTGACGCTCGAAAGCGCATGCGCACCCGACCAGAATACGACGCTGTCGGGCCTCTATGTGTCGAGCGGCAACTTCTTCACGCAGTGCGAAGCCGAAGGCTTTCGCCGCATCACCTATTTCCTCGACCGTCCGGACGTGATGGCGTCGTACACGGTGACGCTGCGCGCCGACAAGGCCGCGTACCCGGTGCTGCTGTCGAACGGCAACCTCGTCGATTCCGGCGACCTGCCCGACGGCCGCCACTTCGCGAAATGGGAAGACCCGTTCCGCAAGCCGAGCTACCTGTTCGCGCTGGTCGCGGGCAAGCTCGTTGCGATCGAGGAGAAGATCACGTCCGGCTCGGGCAAGGAGAAGCTGCTGCAGGTGTGGGTCGAGCCGGCCGATCTCGACAAGACGCGTCATGCGATGGATTCGCTGATCCACTCGATCCGCTGGGACGAGCAGCGCTTCGGCCTCGAGCTCGATCTCGACCGCTTCATGATCGTCGCGGTGGGCGACTTCAACATGGGCGCGATGGAGAACAAGGGGCTCAACATCTTCAACACGAAGTACGTGCTGGCGAACCCCGAGACCGCGACCGACACCGACTTCGCGAACATCGAATCGGTGGTCGGTCACGAGTACTTCCACAACTGGACCGGCAACCGCGTGACCTGCCGCGACTGGTTCCAGCTGAGCCTGAAGGAAGGCCTGACGGTATTCCGCGACCAGGAGTTCTCGGCCGACATGGCCGCGGGCGACGACCTCGAATCGGCGGCCCGCGCGGTCAAGCGCATCGAGGACGTGCGCGTGCTGCGCCAGCTGCAGTTCGCCGAGGATGCGGGCCCGATGGCGCATCCGGTGCGCCCGGAAAGCTACGTCGAGATCAACAACTTCTACACGATGACCGTCTACGAAAAAGGCTCGGAAGTCGTGCGGATGTATCAGACGCTGTTCGGCCGCGACGGCTTCCGCAAGGGGATGGACCTGTACTTCAAGCGCCACGACGGGCACGCGGTGACCTGCGACGACTTCCGTCACGCGATGGCCGACGCGAACGGGCGCGACCTCGCGCAGTTCGAACGCTGGTACAGTCAGGCGGGCACGCCGCGCGTGTCGGTGCGCACCGCGTACGACGCGGCCGCGCGCCGCTATACGGTGACGCTCGCGCAGGGCTACGGCGACGCGTCGCCGGCCGCGCGCGACACGCAGCAAGGGCCGCTGCTGATTCCGTTCGCGATCGGCCTGATCGGCCGCGACGGCCGCGACCTGCCGCTGCGTCTCGACGGCGAAGCCGCCGCCGCAGGCACGACGCGCGTGCTCGACTTCACCGACACCGAGCAGACCTTCACGTTCGTCGACGTGCCGGAACAGCCGCTGCCGTCGCTGCTGCGCAATTTCTCGTCGCCGGTGATCGTCGAGTACGACTACAGCGACGACGATCTCGCATTCCTGCTCGCGCACGACAGCGATCCGTTCAACCGCTGGGAGGCCGGCCAGCGCCTCGCGACGCGCGCGCTGCTGACGCTCGCCGCGCGTGCGGCCGCGAACGAGCCGCTCACGCTCGGCGAGAACTTCGTCGCCGCATTCCGCCGCGTGCTGACCGATGAAAGCCTGTCGCCGGCATTCCGCGAACTCGCGCTGACGCTGCCGTCGGAAACCTACCTCGCCGACCAGATGGCCGAAGCCGATCCGGCCGCCGTGCATCGCGCGCGCCAGTTCGTGCGCCGCCGGCTCGCCACCGCGCTGCACGCGGAATGGCTCGCCGCCTACGCGCAGCACCAGACGCCCGGCGCCTACGAGCCGACGCCGGACGCCTCCGGCCGCCGCGCGCTGAAGAACCTCGCGCTCGCGTATCTCGCCGAACTCGAGGATCCGGCCGATGCGGTGCGCCTCGCCACTGCCCAGTACGACGCGGCGAACAACATGACCGATCGCGCGGCCGCACTCGGTGCGTTGCTGTCCGCCGCGGCCGCCGGCGCGACCGAACCGGCCGAGCACGCGCTCGACGATTTCTATCGTCGCTTCGAGAAGGAAGCGCTCGTGATCGACAAGTGGTTCGCGATGCAGGCGGCACAACGCGGCACGCCCGCGCAGCCGACGCTCGCGAAGGTCCGCAAGCTGCTCGCGCACCCGGCGTTCAACCTGAAGAATCCGAACCGCGCGCGCTCGCTGATCTTCAGCTTCTGCGCGGCCAACCCCGCGCAATTCCATGCGGCGGACGGCTCGGGCTACGCGTTCTGGGCCGAACAGGTGCTCGCGCTCGACGCGATCAACCCCCAGGTCGCCGCACGCCTCGCGCGCTCGCTGGAACTGTGGCGCCGCTTTACGCCGGCGCTGCGCGACCGGATGCGCGAAGCGCTCGAGCAGGTCGCCGTCGGTGCGAAATCACGTGACGTGCGCGAAATCGTCGAGAAGGCGTTGGCTTGACGGTTGGACGCGTCGGCGATTTCAGTTGATCCGGTGGTGCGGGATTCCATGTGTCGTGCAGATCGATGGCCAATGCCGAAGGCGGCGGTCACGTATCTGCCCATCATATGCGGAGCATTTGTCACCGAATGGATTCTTCCGTGACGGAAGACGCCTGCGCCCCCGCATCGCTCGCGACAGGCGTGACGCAATCACGTGGTCATACTAATTTTAATTCGGAAGATTTCAATTCGTATGTCGAATTTATCGATGTAACGACGAAGCGATTCCGAATAAAAATACTTTCCATATTTCTTTCGCGAGATCGTACCGCTTATCGCGAGGGGTTTCTTTTCAGGCTTGTCAGAAGTCGTTGCGCCGGGATTTATGCGTTCCTAATTCGTCATATCAAGTGAAACGTAATATATCGGGAGGGCGGTAGGAAATTATGTCGCGACAAAAGTGAAAAGCGCCCAAAAAAAGAAATTCATTCTAAATTGGCGTCGCTATGATGACGTCATCTTAGGGGCGAACGCTTGAAATTGATTTGGTCAGATCACGGCGCGGCAGCCGGTCAATTCTTACGATCTCCATGTATCGCTGGATGTGGGACGGAGCAACGCAAATGGCTAGCTTTATCGATGATCTCTTGCGGGGCTACGCCGACCTCCGCCGTGTTCTCACCCGGGAGTTGAGCGCCGACGATGCCGCCGATATCGCGCAGTCGTCCTTCGAGCAGGTGCTCCGCTATGCGGGGCAGCGCACGGTTGAGTCGCCGGCCGGCCTGCTGTTCGCCATCTCGCGCAACCAGCAGATCGATTCCGCTCGACGCAGGAAGCGTGTGCCGCACCAGTCACTCGACGACGTCGACGGACTCGCCGACCAGTTGCCCGTGTCCGAACTCACGCCGGAGCGACGCTATGCTGCGCGTCAGCGGATGGAGATTCTCGGCAAGGCGCTGGATGCGTTGCCACCCCGTTGCAGGGAGGCATTCGTGTTGTGCAAGTTGCACGGTCTTTCGTATGACGAGACCGCGCAGGAGATGGGAATCAGCACGACCGTCGTGCGCAAGTACCTGGTCCAGGCGATGAAAGAATGCAGAATCGCCTTGCTGTAGAATGAATCATTCGATTCGCTACGGATTGTGCCATTTTCAACGATGACATGGACCGAGTCGCAAAAGGACGAGGCTGACGAACTCCTCGTCACGATCCATTTTGGTCGGGGCGAGGAGCGAACCCTTGCGCGTGCTGCGCTCCAGCGCTGGGCGGGAGACGATCCGAAACGTCTGGCGTATATCGCCGAGCATATGAGCGTCGACCGAGAGGTTGACACTTTCGTGCACGAACTGCGCGGTCGCTACAGGCGTCATCTTTCACCTTCCCGGGAAGCAGTTGCGCGACGCGCGCCGAGATGGCCCGCAATCGCGAGTGCAATCGGTTTCAGTGCGTGCGCATTCGCCGTGGCCGCATGGGCGGTCAATCCGGTACTGTCGGAGCAGCGTTTTTCGTCGGCTGTCGGTGAACAGGTCGACGCCGCCCTGGATGACGGCAGCCATGTGCGCCTCAACACCGCGACGTCCATACAGTTCGTCAATCGGCTCCGGTCCCGCGAAGTAACGATGCTCGAAGGCGAGGCGCTCTATGCCGTCAAGCACGATTCCCTGCGTCCTTTTCATGTGATTGCCGGCGCGACCGATATCCGCGACGTCGGCACGCGCTTCTCCGTACGCGTTCGTCCCGCCGATGTGGACGTCGCGGTACTGGAAGGGCGCGTCGAGCTGTCGCTCCGCTCGGGCGGCCCTGTCGTCGATCTCGATGCGAACGAGGCGGCGAGGGCAACCGGAACCCAGATCGTCGAAGTATCCGACAGGCAGGAATTCGACGCGATGGTGAGCTGGAAGGATCGGCGCCTGCAATTCGACGGTACGCCGCTGTCCAGCGTCATACACGAATTGCAGCGCTACCGGGTCGCCCGCATCGTGCTGGCGGATAACGTCGCGGCGCGGTTTCGCGTGACGGGCGGGTTTTCAATTTCGGATCCCGATGTTTTGCTGAGATCGTTGCCCATGGTCGCCCCCGTGACGGTGAAGTTTCAGCCGGACGGGACCGCCGTGATCGCATCGCGTCGATAGCGTCGCTTCCGCGTGTTGCTGCTGCCGTCAATGTCCGCGCCTGACGAGGCGACGCCGGCGTTACACGTCCTCGCATAACGAAAACGCCGAAGAATGCTTTCGCGCTGGCAAGAGGCCAGCTGTCCATCGATCGGGCCTGGTCTGCGATCGTCGCAGCACCCGGTGCGCCCAAGCACGGACGCGCGCTCGTCATCGAAGCGCGATATCTTCCAGCAGCGCTTCACCCCAGTCCTCACAACTTGCCTCTGCCGAGCGGCTTCGTGATGGCGACATACAACCGACAAGCCGTTCTTTTGCGCGTGTGCAGGCAGCGCGACTCGAAAGCATTTGGCTATCGTCGCGATGAAAAATTTCAATAGCACGCGGCTGGTCTTTTTTGCTCCCTGCGTCGTCTTTAGTGGTGAAGCCTGACCGATAGCAACGTCAAGGCTCAATCACATCTTTGCACTGACAGAGAGGGGACAATGAAGCAATTCAAGCAGCCTGTGGCAAGGGCGTTGGCAAGGCATGTGGCGGCCAGTGTCGTCGGCATGGCGAGCATTTCGTTGTACGCGCAAACGTCGATCAATTTGCCCGCGCAGTCGCTTTCCACGACGCTGTCGCAGCTCGCTCGCGAGGCCGGCGTCAATATCCTCGCACCCGATAACATCGTTGCGGGCCGCGCCGCGCCGGCGGTGTCGGGCATGCTGACCGTGAATGACGCGTTGGCGCGCCTGTTGAACGGCACTGGTCTGCGCGTCGAGCAAGTGGACGCCAAGACTTACGTCATCAAGCGGTCCGACCCACCGCCTTCGCCGGGCGCGTCGAAGTCGGGACAGGATTCAGTACTCCCGACGATTACGGTCAGTGAAACCACCGGCAGCGCCGGCCTCGATAAGGGTTTCGTCGCCGATTCGACCAGCACGGCGACGCGCACCGATACGCCGATTTCGCAGACCGCGCAGTCGATTCAGGTCGTCACGAAGGACCTGCTCGACAGCAAGCAGACTCAAACGGTGTCCGAGGCACTCGCCAACGTGAGCGGTGTCACGGTGCAGGACTGGGGTAACGGTGCTCAAGTCAGTGTCCGGGGCTTCACAGCGGCCACGATGAGCAATGGCCACAACGATACGGGGTCCAGCAATTCGCTGGATATTCCGGTGGCCGGCGTCGAAAGAATCGAAGTGCTCAAAGGTGCCGACTCCATTCTGTCGGGAGCCATGGTTCCGGGGGGCGTGGTCAACATCGTGATCAAAAGACCGACCGCCGAAACCGTTCGGCAGCTGACGCTGCAAACGGGCTCCTACGGCGACTGGATGAGCTCGATCGATCTGGGTGGCGCACTGACGAGCGACAAGTCGCTCCGCTATCGGTTCGTCTTGTCCGCCGAGCGAGCCGGGGAGTCCTTCGGCGGTTACGACGGCCAGAGAAACTTCTACGTCGCGCCGTCGATCGAATGGAAATCGGGTAACACGGACATCGTTCTCGGCTACCAGCATCAGGTGGTCAACCGACCGCCGGTACAGCTGACACAGCCTCGGGTCGGCGACGACCCGCTGCCGATCCATTCGCGCAGTACGCCATCCCAGAATTCACTGAGCCAGATGGACACGCTGTCGGTCGATTTCACACAGCAACTCGGATCGATCTTCAAGTTTGAAAGCAAGGCGCAATATCAGGCGTCGACTTTTTCCCAGCGTGATTTCTATGATCCGATCGGCATCGGATCCGGGAAGACCGTTTTTTTGGGCTTCAATGACCACTCGCGTTCCTACGGCTTCGACCTGGACAATCATCTGCAGGCGAAGTTTTCTTTGGGCCCGGTCAAGCAAACCGTTCTCGTGGGCGTGAGCAACAGCGTCTATTGGACAGATTTCACCAGTTTGCCCATGAAGTTTCTCGTTGCCCCATTCCCGCTGGCTTCGGCACCGCCCATTACCGGGACGTCGCAATATTCGGGCAGCCCCGTCAAATCGTACTCGTCCACGGTCTACTTCCAGGATCAGATTACCTGGGACAGGCTGCATATCCTCGCGAGCATCGCTCGCGGAACGGTATGGGGCACCAATACGGCCTCTCAATCACAATGGTCGCCGAACCTCGGCATCCTTTACCAGCTCACGGATAACGTCGCCGTTTATGCAAACGCGTTGCGCAGTTTCTACCCGCAATATGGAACGCTTCTGCTGGATGGCAGTGTGCCGCCTCCACAAATCGGGCGATCGGTCGAGGCAGGCTTCAAGTTCAACTTCTTCGACGATCGCCTGAGCGCAACGGCCGACGTATTCAGAACGGCGCAAAGCAACGTCCTGGTTGGCATTCCCGGCACGAATTTCTCCACGCTCGGCGGCGGCATGGTGGTACGCGGCGCAGAACTGAGCGTCACCGGCCGTCTGTTGCCGGGGTTGAACGTTTTCGCGAACTACACCTTCAGCAATCAGCAGCAAATCACGGACGGTGTGAGCGAAGTGCCGCGTCATAGCGGCACGATCTGGATGACCTACGACCTGCAGGGCGAGCGTTTGCATGGGTGGGGCGTCGGCGCGGGCGTCGAAGCGCGCAGCGGCTATCAAGTGTCGAACTCGCGCCTCGGGGTATTCAAGGCCCCGGGGCAAGCGCAGACCGATGCGAGCGTGTATTACCGCGCGAAGCAATGGACGGCGACCCTGGGCGTCAAGAACCTGTTCAACCGCACCCTCTATCAGAACCAGATGACTTCAGCGATCGTCGGCCTGCAGCCGGGCCGACTGATTTACCTGACCGGACGCTATAACTTCTGAGGCATGTCGTGGATAGTTCGATCGTATTGCCGTCAAGGTACGCATCCGGCCCCGCAGCAGCGGGCCGGGAGGTTCGTATCGGTTATGGCCGGCCTGTCGCAATGGGCGTGGCGGTGGCGCTTCATGCATTGCTGCTGGTCGCGTTCTGGAAGGCCGACGTCCATCTCGACCTGCATGCCGGGAAGCTCGCGTCGGCCGGATCGTCGATCAGCGTGACGCTGGTGAACACGCCGCAACCGACCCCGACGCCCGTTCTGCCGCGGCCACCCGTCAAGCCGGTGACGCGCAAGCCGCCCGTGCCGCACCGCGCGCCCGTGCTCGCCACGCATCACGACGCACCGCGTGCGGCCCAGGCGGCGACCCCGCAAGCGCATGAACCGGAACCGCCGGTGCCTACGCCGCCCGCCGTCCAACCCGTCGAGACAAGCGCAAAGAGCACCCCGTCGGCGCAGCCGGCAGCCGCGCAGATGATGGCGCTCGCCGGCGGGCAGGACGCCAAGAGCGTGGCGCACGTTTCATGCGACATCGAGCGGCCGCCGTATCCCGCGCTTGCACGCCGGCTGAATCACGAAGGCAAGGTGGTGCTGCGCGTGACGATCGGCATCGACGGCCGCATCACGGAGGCGACGACCACCGAATCGAGCGGTTTCGAAGAACTCGATACGGCCGCGCGTGCCGCGATGCTCGCCGGGCGTTGCAAGCCGTACCTGGAGAACGGGACGCCGATCGTCGTTCGCGCGCTTCAACCACTTGAATTCAGATTGGACAACTGAGCTGCAAGCAGCTCGTCGAGGAGTACAGCAATGAACTACGGAATCGCAGACATCGTAAATCGTGGCGACACGATCAGTCACGCCATCGCGCTGGTCCTGGTCGTCATGTCGCTGACGTCGTGGGCGGTCATGCTCTACAAGGGCGCGCAACTGATCCGCATGAGAAGGCAGAGTAAAGCCGCCGAGCGCAAATTCTGGCAGGCGGGTTCGATCGAGGAAGGGTGTGCGGCACTGGGTCGCTTCGACCACAGCAACCCATACCAGAATCTCGCGGAGGCCGCGCGTGAAGCATCGGAGCGACATAACGATACGCACCTGAAGGAAGTGCTCTCGCCGGACGACTGGCTGCAGCGCTGCCTGAGCGTGGCGCTCGAAGAGCAGGTTGCCCGAATGGCGAGCGGCCTTGGGGCGCTTGCATCGGTCGGCAGCACGGCGCCGTTTGTCGGCCTGTTCGGCACTGTCTGGGGGATCTATCACGCGCTGCTCGGCATCAGCGAGGCGGGGCAGAGCAGTCTCGCGCAAGTGGCCGGGCCCGTCGGCGAATCGCTGGTCATGACCGCGTTCGGCCTGTTTGTCGCGATCCCGGCCGTGCTCGGCTACAACGCGGTGTCCCGCGGCAATCGCATGATCGTCCACAAGCTCGCGCGCTTCCGCCACGAGTTGCACGCGTATCTGATGAACTCGGACCGTCATCGCACGGCTTCCGTGCGCGTGAAGATCGAGCAGAAACGCGTCGCGACGGTCGAGGAGAGCTGACATGGCGTTCTTTGACGACAGCCACGACGACGTCATGAGCGACATCAACATGACGCCGCTCATCGACGTGATGCTCGTATTGCTGATTGTGTTCATGGTGACGTTGCCGGTGATCAATCACGCCGTCAAGCTCGACTTGCCGAGTGCGAACAGTAGTCCGAACGATACGCGGCCCGCGCACGTGAGTTTATCGGTCGACGCGAGCGGCACGGTGTTGTGGGACGAGAAGCCCGTTGAAGCCGATGCACTGGATGCCCGGCTGAATCAGGCGGCGGCCCAGCAACCGCAGCCGGAGATCGAGCTGTATGCCGACCGGGCCGCGCGTTATGAATCGGTGGCCAACCTGCTTTCGGCGGCCCAGCGCGCAGGCCTCGTGAAAATCGATTTCGTCACGCAGCCGAAATCAAAATAAATTTAGGAATATGAACGATGTCAATTCTTGATACGACCGCCGCGACGCTGCTCGACGACGTGTCGGGCGAAACAGCCGTACTCGTGGATTTCTGGGCGCCGTGGTGCGGACCTTGCCGCGCGCTCGCGCCTCATCTGGATCGGCTTGCGAAGGACTATGAGGGGCGACTGAAGATCCTGAAGCTGAACATCGACTCCGAGCCGGACGGCGGCAAGAAATTCGGCGTGCGGGCGATTCCGACGCTGATCTTTTATGCGAACGGCAAGGAGCACGACAGGCTGACCGGACCGTCGACCATACGGATGCGCATGACGATGGAGAAATGGTTCGCGCAATGCGGACTGGAGACGCCGGAATCGGCCGCGAGCGAAGCCGGAAGCGACGAGCCGGAAGCCGCCGCGGTCGATGCACCGGCCGCGGCATGGTGCAGCTTCGGCGGGGATGAAGCGCACAAGGATCGATGCATCAGCCGCTATCACGAGCTTTCGGACGAGCAGCGCGGCAGTGAGCGCGTCCAGGAACCGTCGACGCGGCTGGCAGGCGCCCGGGGGCAGTTCGAGGAGGTTGTCGGGGTACCACGGCAGTTCGGGGAACTCGTCGATTCGATCTGGATGTTCCTGAGCCGAGTCAAGGACGGTGCGGAAGAAGCCGATGCGACGGCGCTGAAGATCTTCCACGCCATTCCGGTGGGCGCGAATCTCGCACGCGCCGCGACCGACGTTCTCCATGAACTCGTTTACCACTCGCGCTGGGAGATCACGCAGTACTTCACGGGTGAAACCGAGCGAGGCATCGTGTTGCGCATCAAGGCAGCGCACGCGCGCGAGCGCGCCGGCGAGAAGATCGCGGCAAAGGAATGGGAGGCGTTGCAGCGCGCGGCCGTGATGCTGGGCGTGGGCGACGGATCGGCCGACCTTGAGGCAAGCCAGATGCTCGAGGGCTTGGCCGGTCCCATGTCGGACTGGTCGGCCAATGGGAAACTCCACATGATCCTGAAGTACGTGAATCGGGAGCTTCGCCGCAAGGCCGATTGGCGTGACGACGAAGAGCAGAAAATCACCGCGATGCTCGAACGCGCTACGGAACAGGTGCACAGCGAGATCGGAAGCGCGCCGCGCGACGACGCCGCAGCGCGGGCGGCATGGGTGTCGGCCTTCATCGAGCGCCGCGGGGCATTCATTCAACAGTGCCGGGAGCAGGACCCGGACCTCTGGAAGCGATACGACGTCGTCAGCATGGATAGCGTGCGGCAAGCCGCAATCGTCTGTGCGGATGTCGCGGAATCCCTGTTGACGTGGCTGAGCGCGAACGCTCCCCGTTCTGTTTGAACCTCTTTCCTTCCTTCGATTATTCATGATCTCTGTTGATCCCTCCTTGCGCAATCTGATCGTCGCAAAGGACATTCTGCTGACGCCCTACGGCGTCGACGAGAGCCTGCTCACGCGCACGATCGCCGACATCTTCACGCATCGCGTCGACTACGCGGACCTGTACTTCCAGGCACGCCGCAGCGAAGCATGGCGCCTCGAGGAAGGCATCGTGAAATCGGGCAGCTTCAGCATCGATCACGGCGTCGGCGTTCGCGCGGTCGCGGACGACCGCACCGCGTTCGCGTTTTCCGACGACCTCTCGCCCGCGGCGATCGCGCAGGCGGCCGCGGCCACCAAGGCGATCGCGGCGGCCGGCGGCGGCATGCAGAAGGTGACGGCGGACGCTTCGCTGAAGAGCGTGACGGGTCACGACCTGTATCTGCCGTCCGATCCGCTCGCGTCGCTCGACGCGACGGCCAAGGTCAAGCTGCTCGAGCGCATCGAGCAGATGGCGCGCGGCCGCGACCCGCGCGTCACGCAGGTGATGGCGGGCCTCACCGGCGAATACGACGTCGTGCTGGTCGCGCGCAGCGACGGCGCGCTCGCGGCCGACATCCGCCCGCTCGTGCGTGTGTCGGTCACGGTGATCGCCGAGCAGAGCGGCCGCCGCGAGATCGGCTCCGGCGGCGGCGGCGGCCGCTTCGACTACGGTTACTTCACCGACGATGTGCTGTCGCGCTACGTCGATGACGCGGTGCACGCGGCGCTCGTAAACCTCGACGCGCGCCCCGCGCCCGCCGGCACGATGACCGTCGTGCTCGGGGCCGGCTGGCCCGGGATTCTGTTGCACGAAGCGATTGGCCACGGCCTCGAGGGCGACTTCAACCGCAAGGGCTCGTCGGCGTTCGCCGGCCGCATCGGCGAGCGAGTCGCCGCGAAGGGCGTGACGGTGGTCGATGACGGCACGGTGCCGAACCGCCGCGGCTCGCTCAACGTCGACGACGAAGGCAACCCGACGCAGCGCACGACGCTGATCGAGGACGGCATCCTGACGGGCTACATCCAGGACACGCTGAATGCGCGCCTGATGAAGATGTCCGTCACCGGCAATGCGCGGCGCGAGTCGTACGCGGCGCTGCCGATGCCGCGCATGACCAACACGTACATGCTGAACGGCGACAAGGATCCGCAGGAAATCATCGCGTCGGTGAAGAACGGCTTGTATGCGGTCAATTTCTCCGGCGGCCAGGTCGACATCACGAGCGGCAAGTTCGTGTTCTCGGCGTCCGAGGCGTACATGATCGAGAACGGCAAGATCACCTACCCGGTGAAGGGCGCGACGCTGCTCGGCAGCGGCCCGGAATCGCTGAAGTACGTGAGCATGATCGGCAATGACCTGTCGCTCGACAAGGGTGTCGGCACGTGCAGCAAGGAAGGCCAGGGCGTGCCGGTTGGTGTCGGCCAGCCCACACTGCGGCTGGACGAGGTCACGGTCGGCGGAACGCATTAAGCCAGGATCGATGCGGCCCGCTTCGACGGACTTTCGCGCCCGATCAATGTACGAATAAAGACATGCTCACTGCCACCACGCAAGCGGACCCGAAGGACTACAGTCTCAACGGCCGCTTCTTTCGACGTTTCATCGACATATCCCGCCCCTACTGGACGAGAGCCGGCGCATCGCGCTCATGGCTGGCGCTCGGCATCTTCATCGCGTTCTCGCTGTTCGAGATCCTGCTTGGCGGCAAGGTCTCGATCCTGACCCGGCAGATGAGTGACGCGCTGGTGGGGCGCCACGAGCTGTCTTACTGGCGCCTGTTCCTGCTCGTGACATCGATCGGCCTGGTCATCAACAACGGCATCCTCAGTCAGTTCTTCGATTTCGTCTACACCCGGCTCGCCATCCACTGGCGCGCATGGATGACGAATGACCTGATGTCGCGATATCTGGGGGCCCGAACGTACTACCGGATCGAACAGGATGGCGACGTCGACAACGTCGACCAGCGCATTCAGCAGGAAACGGGGCCGTTCTGCAACATGGCGGCGATGTTGCCGCGCATCGCCATCTACTCGGCCGGCACGTTGGGCATCCAGGGCTTGCTGCTTCGTCAGATTTCCCCGCTCTTGTTCTACGGCGTCATTGCCTACGGCATCATTTCCGCCGTGGTGACGTGGCTGCTGTACCGGCCGCTCATTCGCCTGAATTTCGACTTGACCGTTTCCGAGGCCGAGCTTCGCTTCGGTATCCTGCATGTCAGGAGCAATGGCGAGACGGTCGCGCTTTACCGCGGCGAATCCGCCGAGGCGCGCAGCGTGGCGCGACGGCTGGACAAGGTCGTGGATATCGCGAGGGGCACGGCGCGCTACGCCTTCATCATGCGGTCGACCGAGTCGCTGGTCGGCGTCGTCTGGACGCTGTTGCCGGTCGTCATCCTCGTGCCGCTCTACTTCAGCGGCAAGATCAGTTTCGGCGTGGTGACGCAAGGAACGGCGTCGGCAACGCTGCTGCTTCAGGGCATCCAGCGCGTGACGACGTTCATGCCGATATTCGCGTCCGCCGCGCCCCATGTGGTGCGGCTTGCCCAGATCGTCGAAAAGGCGGATGCGGTGAACGCAGCCCGTGCCGATCGCGCGGAAACCATCGCATATCAGGAAGGCAACGCGATTCAACTGACGCGTCTTACGCTCCAGACGCCTGGCCGCGAGCGCACGCTGCTGCGAGGATTGAGCCTGGCAATCGGCTGGGGCGAGCACTTGCTGATCATGGGGCAAACCGGCGTCGGCAAGAGTTCGTTGCTGCGTGCCGTGGCGGGACTGTGGCGAACGGGCAGCGGAACGATCACGATGCCGCCGCCGCAGGATGTGTTGTTCCTGCCGCAACGTCCGTACATGCTGCTGGGAAGCCTGCGCGAGCAGATCCTGTACCCGGAGACGGAAAGCACGCATACCGATCAACAGCTCCAGGCCTTGCTGGAGCAGGTCAATCTGCCTGATCTCGCCCGCAGGCATGGGGGATTCAATACGGTGATCGATTGGTCGAGAGTGCTGTCGTTGGGAGAGCAGCAGCGGATCGGCTTCGCACGCGCACTGGCTGCGCGCGCCCGTTACGTGTTTCTCGACGAGGCAACGAGCGCTGTCGACCTGGCCACCGAGCAATCGCTGTATCGGGCACTCGCGCTGGCCGGTGCAACGTACGTCAGCGTCGGCCACCGCGATTCGCTGCTGGCGTACCACCGGAATGTACTCCGGCTTCAGGCGGAGGGCGCGTGGCAATTGCTGACGGCGGAGCAGATGCAACGAGAAACCGATCGCGTGAAGAATGAAGACGCCGCGTGACGGGCGATTCGGCAACCCTTCGCGGGCGCCATTCCAAACACAAACGAACGTTCATGAATCAACCTCTACCTGACATGACGCCGGCGGCGGCTCGCATTGCGCGACTGCGCGGCGCGATGATCCGCGAGGGGACTGCCGCGTATCTCGTGCCGTCCGCCGACCCTCACCTGTCCGAGTACCTGCCCGAACGCTGGCAGGCGCGCCGCTGGCTGTCCGGTTTCACGGGCTCGGTCGGCACGTTGGTCGTCACCGCGGATTTCGCGGGCCTGTGGGTCGACAGCCGCTACTGGGTGCAGGCCGAGGCCGAGCTCGCCGGCACCGGTGTACAGCTGATGAAGATGACGGGCGGTCAGCAAAGCGCGCCGCATGTCGAGTGGCTCGCGCAGAACGTGCCGACCGGCGCGACGGTCGGCGTCGACGGCGCGGTGCTCGTGGTCGCGGCGGCCCGCGCGCTGACGGGGGCGTTGAACGCGCGCGGCATCGCGCTGCGCACCGATCTCGACCTGCTCGATGCGATCTGGCCCGAGCGGCCGGGGCTGCCCGGCGACGCGGTATTCGAGCACGTCGCGCCGCAGGCCGACACGGGCCGCGCGAGCAAGCTCGCCGAGGTGCGTCGCGCGATGCGCGCGCAGGGCGCGCAATGGCATTTCGTGTCGACGCTCGACGATCTTGCGTGGCTGTTCAACCTGCGCGGCACCGACGTCGACTTCAACCCCGTGTTCGTCGCGTACGCGATGATCGGCAGCGATCGCGCGACACTGTTCGTCGCCGACGGCAAGATCTCGCCGGCACTGGCCGCGGCGCTCGCGCAGGACGGCGTCGAGGTTCGCCCGTACGATGCCGCGCGCGCCGCGCTCGCGGCGCTGCCCGACGGCGCGACGCTGCTGATCGACCCGCGCCGCATGACGTTCGGCACGCTCGAGGCGGTGCCGGCCGGCGTGAAGCTGATCGAGGCCGTGAACCCGTCGACCTTGGCGAAGTCGCGCAAGACGGCCGCCGAGATCGAGTGCGTGCGCGTGACGATGGAACACGACGGCGCCGCGCTCGCCGAATTCTTCGCATGGTTCGAGCAGGCGGTGAACCGCGAGACGATCACCGAGTTGACGATCGACGAGCAGCTCACGGCCGCGCGCGCACGGCGCTCCGGCTACGTGCAGCCGAGCTTCGCGACGATCGCCGGCTTCAATGCGAACGGCGCGATGCCGCACTACCGAGCGACGCCGGCTTCGCACGCGACGATCGCCGGCGACGGCCTGCTGCTTGTCGATTCGGGCGGCCAGTACACGACCGGCACGACCGACATCACGCGTGTCGTGCCGGTCGGCACGATCAGCTACCTGCAGCGCCGCGATTTCACGATCGTGCTGAAGTCGATGATTGCGCTGTCGCGCGCCCGCTTTCCGCGCGGGATCCGCTCGCCGATGCTCGACGCGATCGCGCGTGCGCCGATGTGGGCGGCCGGGCTCGACTACGGTCACGGTACGGGTCACGGCGTCGGCTACTTCCTGAACGTGCACGAGGGCCCGCAAGTCATCTCGCACTCCGCGCCGGCCGAGCCGCATACGGCGATGGAGGAAGGGATGATCACGTCGATCGAGCCGGGCGTGTACCGGCCCGGCAAATGGGGCATCCGGATCGAGAACCTGGTCGTGAACCGCGAGGGCGAGCAGACGGAATTCGGCGATTTCCTCGCATTCGAGACGCTGACGCTGTGCCCGATCGACACGCGCTGCGTGCTGATCGACCTGCTGCACGACGACGAGCGCGCGTGGCTGAACGCATATCACGCGACGGTGCGCGAGTGCGTCGGCGGGCACGTGAGCGGTGACGCGAAGGCATGGCTGGACGCGCGTACGCAGCCTGTCTGACGAAGCCAGCCGGTTCAACACAAGAGGGAGCGTCACGTCACCGACGGTGACGTGTGACGACACGTCGCAATGAACACGAGACAGTGGAACATGGAAGCCAACCTGAACATGCAATCGAATGAATTTCTGCATACGCAAGACGAATTCAACCAATATGCGGCCGACATCCTGGCGCACGCCAAGGCTATCGGTGCGACCAGTGCGATGACAAGGATCGCGGAAGGCAGCGGCTTCTCCGTATCTGTTCGGCGTGGTGCAACCAATACCATCGAACACAAGCATAGCAAGGGCGCCAGCGTCATCGTCTATGTCGGCAACAAGCAGGGTACGGCAACCACGTCCGATTTGTCCCCGGCTGCCCTGAAAGATGCGGTCGCTGCCGCCTACCATATTGCCAGCGCCACGGCCGAGGATGCGGCAACCGGGCTTGCCGACGACGACCAGCTCGAACATGCGCCGCGCGATCTCGACCTTTACCACCCGTGGCCGCTGTCGATCGACGGAGCGCTGGAGCTCGCGCGCCGGGCCGAGGACGCTGCGTTTTCGGTGAGCCCGCAGATCCAGAATTCGGAGGGGGCGAGCGTCGATACGATGAACGGACACTTCGTGCTCGCCGCGTCGAACGGGTTTCAGGGCGGCTACGCGTCGTCGAATCACTCGATATCATGCAAACCGCTGGCGGGAAGCGGCAGTCATATGCAGATGGAATCCTGGTACACGTCGGAGCGGCGGCCCCAGGATCTGGCGTCGCCCGAATTCGTGGGGCGTTACGCAGCCGAGCGCGCCATTGCGCGTCTGCAGCCGCGCCCCTTCGAGACCAGAAAGGTTCCCGTTCTGGTGGAGGCGCGGTTGGCGGCGGGATTGCTGATGAATTTCGTCCAGGCGGCGAGCGGCAGCGCGCTGTTCGCGAAAGCGTCTTTCCTGGTCGACAGTCTCGGGAAGGAGATCTTCGCGCCGCACATCCGGATCGACGAGGATCCGCATGTACCGGCCGCGATGGGCAGTGCGCCGTTCGATGGCGAGGGTGTGAGAACGCGGAAGCGTCGCGTGGTGCACGACGGTGTGATCGAAGGCTACTTCTTGTCGTCATACGCGGCAAGAAAGCTCGGCATGCAAACGACCGGCAACGCGCACGGTCCGCACGGTCTGTCGTTGCGCAGCACGGCAACCCTGCCGGGCGACGATCTCGACGGCATGCTCGAGCGACTCGGGACGGGGCTGCTGCTTACGTCGATGATCGGACAAGGCATCAATTTGGTGACCGGAGACTATTCGCGAGGTGCCGCCGGGTTCTGGGTCGAGAACGGCAAGATCCAGTACCCGGTGGAAGGCATTACGGTCGCCAGCACGCTGCAGCAGATGTTCAGGAACATCGTTGCGGTGGGAAGCGATACGTTCACGGCTGGCGCGTTGAAGTCGGGCTCGGTGTTGATCGAAGAAATGACCGTGGCCGGACGATGAGCGGTTTCGTCGAGATCGCGGCGGCTCGCAGGGCGTTGCATGGACGATTGCAGAATGGCCTTTCCGTGCTGCGTGGAAGGGGGATAGCCTTCGTCCGGCAATTTCCTGGACGGTGAACCATGCGTGATTTCCATAGCCGGGCTCGCCAATCCAGTCTGAGGAAACGCGCTCGAAAGATCGATTGCATGCCGCTTCCCCGGCATGTCAGGGATAGTCTGGCGCTCGAATATCATCTGCAGCTCGAAGCACTGAAGGCGGGCGTGGGGACGTTGACGTCGCTGCAATTGCTGACAAGAGTGGCACTGGCCGCCGAGATGCTGCGATCGTTGGGGTATGGCGCAGCGGAAACGCGGGGGTTCCATGAGTACGAGGCCGCTGCATGGAATGCGCTTCAGGCTGGGCGGGATGGCGAGATCCAGTTCGATGAGGACAGCTATCGGTTATTCGCCGAGCTGGTGACGAGCCATGATGACCAACTGGCTCGCGCGCCCGTGAGCGCGATCGAGGCCGTCGCGAATCGACTGGAATCGGCCTGTAGCCGGGCGTGACACTGCACGGCCGTCTTTTGGAAGTTGACCATGCAGAAGATATTTTCAATAAGAAATAAATTTATATTGGGGATCTCGCGATGGCAAATATAAATCATTGGATTTTTGCTATTTTATGTTCTTTGTTTTTGGTCGGTTGCAATGGAGATGGTCCGGCAGCTGAAAATTCCACATTGTCGACTTCAAATAAGGCGGCTACTGTATTTGCGGGATCTAAACAATATGGTTCGGTTGACAGTTCTGGAGTCGCGGCGTCATTTAATAGCCCGGTCAATTTGGCCGTCGATACAATGGGAAGTCTCTACGTCGCCGATGCCGGCAACAATAAAATCCGGAAGGTTGCGGCGAGTGGCGTTGTAACGACGGTCGCCGGATCAGGGCAACCCGGTTCGACCGATGGTGCGGGTATGGGGGCGACCTTTGACCATCCATCCGGTGTCGCCGTCGATGCAGGAGGTGCTCTGTACGTTGCGGACACAGCCAGCAATAAGATTCGGAAGATTTCTCCAGCAGGTCTCGTGACGACGCTTGCAGGATCTGGGCAATCAGGTTCGACCGATGGTCTTGGGGGGAATGCGTCGTTCAATCATCCGACGGGAATCGCTGTCGATGGAGCCGGTTCACTCTACGTAGCGGACACGGAAAACAACCTGATCCGCAAGATTACTGCAACAGGTCTTGTGACGACTCTTGCCGGATCCGGGCAAAGAGGTTCGACCGATGGTCTCAGTGGGAATGCGTTATTCAACCATCCCATGGGTATCGTCGTCGACGGAGCGGGTTCAATTTACGTGGCGGACACGGAAAACAGCCTGATCCGCAAGATTACGGCAGCAGGTCTTGTGACGACGCTTGTCGGATCTGGGCACACAGGCTCAGCCGATGGCCTCGGGCGGAATGCGTCGTTCAATCATCCCATGGGTATCGCCGCCGACGCAGCCGATATACTGTATGTAGCGGACACGGAAAGCAACCTGATCCGCAGGATTACGGCAGCAGGTCTTGTGACGACGCTTACCGAGTCTGGGCAGTCAGGCTCGACAGATGGTCTCGGAGCGAATGCTTCGTTCAATCATCCCATGGGTATTGCGATTAATTCATCTGGGATTGCCTATATTACTGAATCTGATGAAAATATAATCTACTCGGTTAATCTTGGAAGGGGGCGCGCCAAAATCAATTCCAAGAGATTTAATTCATTCCAGATTGATTGCCAGCAGGTCAAGCAAAGCTGCATAGCTCAATGCAGCGAAACAGCTTTGCCGACTCCGGATTATGGATTTGCGTTTTGGAATTGCATGACAAGCTGTATGGATGAGAAAGGATTTTTGTATGGGGTTGATTGCTAGGGGTGAACAATGATTGCCGATCTTGAAACTGCCAGAAAGATAAACGAGTTGATGCTTTCGATGGGGGCATCGTTGAATGAATCAGTATTTCTTGTTGTTGATAACTGCTCGGATGATGATGCTAAGAAATACAAGCTGATGATTGGTAATGTCATGAGTGGCTTGTACGACATACTGGCGCAAATTTATATCGATCACCCAACCCTCAAGCCAAAAGGGTTATTATAGGCATGTCGTTATACACAACGTCCTCGTTGTTAGGGAAACTCTGCGCAATTCGCACCCGTCTTGTGCTTGCAGTGAATCGTCGAGCAGGAGAGCATGTAGCGCATGAAACACGCTGACCTTGGGGCATTGTTGCAAAAATCGGGCGAGCCAGCGGCCGGCTGACGTTTACCCACAACAGCCGGTCCGGCACCCCTTTTAACAATTCGGGGTCCTGTGTAGATTCTCGATTTTTGGCTGCGAGAAGATGCGCAGGGACAAGGGCAAGACGTGCGAGCCGAAGGCGCGCTATCGTGTCAGGAACTGGTCGACCTGCAACGCCGGCCTGATCAACCGAGGTAACGTCACGATGTGGATCGATGCAGCCGCCCTTGCGGGCATACCCGACACCGAGCCGACCCGCGGCCGTCCGCGTCTGTACAGCGACGCACTGATCCAGGCGCGGTCACCCGCGTGAGTTCGGCCTTCAATCGCCGCGCCTCGGCACTCTGGTCTAGTTCCACCTGCCGCACGACATCTGGCTTATCGAACTTCGCTCGCCAGGCATATAGGCTGTGCGTCGTAATGCCCAAACGCTGGGCCACATCTGCAACCGAATGACCACGCTCGGTGACTTGCTTGACTGCTTCGATCTTGAACTCATCTGAACCGCCCCGGGAATCATGGAGGCTGGTTGGTTTAAGTTGATGCGGGTTCAGTGGTAGCTGTTTCAAGTTGCCGATAGTCGTTTGCCTCAGCTTCGGCGGGCGGGATATAGCCGAGGGGTTCCATCAACCGATGACGATTGAACCAAGCCACCCACTGCAGCGTTGCCAGTTCAACGGATTCTCGCGTTTTCCAGGTGCGGCGATGAATCAGTTCAGCCTTGTACAGGCCGTTGATCGTTTCAGCCAGGGCGTTGTCATAGCTGTCGCCCCGGCTGCCGACCGACGATTCGATGCCCGCTTCGGCCAGCCGTTCGCTGTAGCGAATGCTGACGTATTGGGACCCTCTATCCGAATGATGTATCAAGGTTCCGTCGTCGCCCGGGCGCCGCGCGTAAAGCGCCTGTTCAAGTGCATCCAGGACGAAGTCCGTGGTCATCGAACTGCTGATGCGCCAGCCGACGATACGGCGAGCGAACACATCGATCACGAAAGCCATATACAGCCAGCCCTGCCACGTCGAAACGTAGGTGAAAGCCGAAACCCAGAGCGGGTTCGGCCGTGCCGCCTTGAACTGGCGATTGACCCGATCCAGCGGGCGCAGGGCTATGGCATCAGGAACAGTCGTGCGAACACGCTTGCCTCGCATCACGCCGCGCAAACCCAGTTGCTTCATCAACCGTTCGACCGTGCAGCGCGCCACCGCGATACGCTCCCGGTTCATCTGCTTCCAGACTTTATCCGCACCGTAGACCTGCATGTTGGCCTGCCACACACGCTTGATATCCGGCCGCAGACGTTCATTGCGGATTGCGCGAACAGAGCGCCGCGACGGATCACGAAGCTGCGCGGCATGGCGTCGGTAACCCGACGGGGCAATCCGCAAGACCTTGCAGATCGGCTCGACCCCGAAGGGGTCGCGATGCTGATCGATGAATGCCTTCAGGACTTGAAACGGCGGTCGAGCTCCGCCTGGGCGAAAAACGCGCTCGCGACCTTGAGAATCTCGTTGGCACGACGCAACTCCTTGACTTCGCGCTCCAAGGCCTTGAGGCGCTCGCGCTCGTCTGTGGTCACGCCATCGCGCTCACCGTGGTCGACCTGGTCACGCTTGACCCACTCGTGCAGCGTCTGCGGTGTGCAGCCGATCATCGGCGCAATCGATTCGATCGCCGCCCACATCGACGGATGTTCGCTACGCTGCTCGCGTTCCAGGCGCAACGCGCGCTCTCGGACTTCCGGGGAAAACTTACTTGGCTTCTTGTTCATGGCTCCATTCTCTCAAGAGTTGGAGCCTCCACAAAATCCGGGGCGGTTTAGACAGGAGGTTTTCGCTCAGCACGCCCGCCTTGAAAGTCGCGCCGGTTTCATGAAACGATGGACTTCCCGTGACGTTTTCTAGAGCAGATCACCGGCGCGGTTCAGTTTGGCCAACATCCGAATCGGTGCAACAGATCCGACTGACGAGCGCATCGACGGGTGTCTGTTACTTGCCCGAATCCGGCCATCGCCAAACGGGTCGGTCGAGCTTGTGCTGCCCGAGAATCGTCGTCTCAGAGAATGCCTTTTCCAGGGTGATCTGGCTGAACTCCGTGTCCTCTTCAAGCGCTGACGCCAGCCGTGTCGAATGGGAAACGACCCAGATTTGAGAATACATCGCCGCCTGCCGAATGAGTCGGCCCAGCGCGGGAATGAGATCGGGATGAAGGCTCGCCTCGGGTTCATTGAGGACCATCAACTCGGGCGGCCGCGCAGTCAGCAAGGCTGCACACAACAGCAGATATCGCAGCGTGCCATCGGAAAGCTCGGCAGCCTTGAGCGGGCGGAACAGGCCGTCCTGTCGAAACACGAGCGAAAACAATCCGTCCCGCTCCGTTTCAATTTCGACATGCGCGCCGGGAAAGGCATCGGACACTGCATCGTCGAGTGCCTGATGATCACCGACTTCGAGAATCGTCTGCCACGCCGCAGCGAGATCGCGCCCGTCATGATGGAGAACGGGAGTACGGGTTCCCACATGCGACCGCCGTGCCGGCGCATCCACATCAATTCGAAAATGATCGTAGAAGCGCCAGCGGCGCATCACTTCCCTGACTTCGAATACCTCCGGACTGCTCCGATCGTTGCCGATTTGCGAGAAGAGGCTCTCATAACGGGGCAAGCTGTGTGTTACGGTATCCCAACCGTCGTCCGACCGGCGGTGCACGACATTACCGTCCCGATCAATCAGCATGTTCGAGGATCGAAGGAATGCGCCACTCCAAATCGCTTCGCGCTTGAATTCGGGGTCCAGCTTGAACGCCGAAGGCGATTCGGATGATTCCTGGGCAAGACCCATGGACACCGCGTAGCCGAATGTCATGCCGCCGAAGCCCAGCTTCAGGCGCGGCGCGGGCGTTCCTTTGGCCGGTCTTTGCAGCGGGATCTCACCACGTCGCATCGCCCCCGAGCGGTCCTCCGGCCCTGCCCATACGACCGACTGCAAGCCGCCCTCGGAGGCCAACGGCGCCACGATTCCATCCTGCGCTGTGCTGGCGAGCAACCGCAATGCACGATAAAGATTCGATTTGCCGCTGCCATTCGCTCCAGTGATCAAGTTGAGCCTCGACAACGGGATGACGAGTTCCTTGATCGAGCGGTAGTTGTTGATTGCCAGGGTCTCCAGCATGGTCGAGCGCAGTATCCGGTTTGGGTCGAATGCGGGATGGGGCATGACGCCTCGAACGCATTTGATATTGACGGCGTGTCGCGTGCAGGCCTGAGCGAGTTGAGGCGTCTTCGGTCACAGGTGCGCTTGCAAAAAAAATCGATCTCGTGGTCTCTAAATTATTTCTCTATCGAAGATCGTCGGTTGCTCTTCGCTGATGTGAGAGGAAGTTTCACGGCTGGTGACGGCCAGCGCTTCCCCGACCCGCATACGGAACAAAGGATTCGTATGACACTAAAGACGAACGAGCGAAGGATTTAGTACCGTCTCTTTTTTATGTATTTCATATATAGGTATGGTTGTTTAAATAGAAAATATAGATCGTTGATGTGCTGACGAGAAACCGCTTGCATCCGCGCTAAATCGGAAGCCCCTGAGCAAGGCGATGTGCTGCGGTGTAGTGAATCATCCAATCGGCGAAAGCATCGAGGGCGATGCCGCACGCCAGACCATTCAGGAATCTGCCTCGACGCCACTTGCAGCAAGAGGGTTATAACTTCTTGCCTGTGCGGAGGCATCGAACGGCGGCCCTCACGAATCGGAAATCCCTTGCACGTTGGGTCGGTCATTTGACCGATGTGCACCGGTCAAATGTTTTGCGATTCTTCAATGACGGAGAAGATGGCGTAGACACTATGACTTGTAGCGTACGGGAAGGGAAAAACGGCGTGGCCGCGACTGCCACCCAGGAATGGGCGCCAAGGGCGCCGCGACCTGACGAAACGAGGGCATATAAATCCAAGGTCGAGCGTTCGACTCCTGCACCCGATGGAATTGCCCGCGGAATGAAGTTCAGATCCTGGAGATCATGTCTTTTGATAAGTTCACTCGCCACTGTCATGTTATCTACATCGCCGTCGGCAGCGGTACCTCCAGGCAACGCGTCGACGTTAAGCGCGCTGTTGGATCTGACGGCGGCACGGCTACGAATTGCGAGGCAGGTCGCACTGAGCAAGTGGGACTCCGGAAAGCCCGTGGAGGATCTTTCGAGAGAGTCTGCGGTGATCGCTGCCGCGGTAAAGGAAGCGCGAGCCAACGGAGTACCGGCCAAGTTGGCAGTCCATTTCTTCACGGATCAAATTGAAGCCAACAAGCTTGTCCAGTATGCGCTGCTGGCTGAATGGCGGCGCTCTGATCACGCCCCGGATGATGCGCGTGCGGATCTCGAGAAAGAAATACGTCCCGAACTCGACCGTCTCAAAGGCGGGTTCATCCAAGTACTCGCACAATCCGGTGAATTTCGGGACCGTACTGACTGCAGCGAGCGCATTTCTCGCGCAACTCACGAGTACATCGCGACGCACTCTTTGAATTCGCTCTATGCACTCGCTATGGATCGCGCGCTTGCTCGGGTTTGCGAGCGTGACGAGCAACGTCCCTGACAAACGCACCGCGAATCGCGTATCTGTTTCGTTTTGTGTCGTCGCCGCCATTGCCTATGAAAAGTCCGCGGAACGCGCAGCAGAAGTGGTCGCTGCACTCGAAAAGCGTGGCCGGCAAGCCGTCGCCTGCTTCCCGTCCGGTATGGATGCCGTGACGCGCGCGCTCTGCGCCGGCACCGTCAAAACCCGCGATTCATGAATCTACTGCTGCGTTTGTGTCTGACGTTCCTGCTGAGCCTGCGTCGTCAGCGACTGCACATTCTCGACACCTGTGTCACGCCGTTTCGCGTGTGGCCAAACGACCTCGATGTGCTGCGCCACATGACCAATGGCCGCTACTTTGGCATTCTCGATCTGGGGCGGGTCGATCTGCTGCTGCGCTCGCGCGTCTGGCAACGCGTCAATGCGCAAGGGTGGTATCCCGTCGTCACGCTCGAGACGATACGATTTCATCGATCGCTGCATCTGTGGGAGCGCTACGACGTCACGACGCGTGTGATCGGTTGGGACGAAAAGCATGTGTTCCTGGAGCAGGGGTTCAGCCGCGGCGGGACGCAGGTCGCGGTCGGCGTCGTGCGAACCCGGTTCCTGAAGCGCGGCGGAGGTACCGTGCCGACCGACGAACTGCTGGCGTGGATCGGCGTGACGCAGCCTCCGCCCGAACTGCCCGAATGGGTCGTGCAATGGAGCCGAGCCGAGGGTGGGATGGCGATGCATGCGGAATCGGTTCTACAGACTTGACGCACCGCGATGGCAGCCGCTCGCGGACATGCCGTCAGCGGTCGCGATGGCCTTCGTCGGCGCCGGAAGTTTTCCGGCGCGGTGACGGCACGTGGCGGGATAAATCCGCCCCCTTCAACGGGCGCGACGGGCGGGACGTGGTCGACGTCGAAGCGAACCTTCGACTGGCCGGCCCGCGCCGACGGGTCGCGTGGCGGACGACCGCCATTGTTCCCGCCAGCCGCCTGACCGTCGGCTCGACAGGCGTCCGACGGGGTCGGTCGTTCGACCGATATCGCTGCGTCGCGGCAATTGCGATCCTTCTCGTCACGCCCCTGTCACCACGGCATGACGCGTGCACCATCCGCAAGATTACGAGGAAGTTCGCTGTGAAACGTTCGACGATTCATCCGCTGTGGGTCCGTCTTCTCCATTGGATCAATGCCGCCGCAGTCATCGCCATGTGCCTGAGCGGCTGGCAGGTCTACAACGCGTCGCCGATTGTCAGGGCGGTCACGTTTCCGCGTTCCACCACGCTTGGAGGCTGGCTGGGCGGTGCGCTCCTCTGGCACTTCGCGGCGATGTGGATCCTGGTCGGCAACCTGTTCGCCTATCTCGTGCTCGGCATGGCGACAGGGCGGTTGCGCAGGAAGCTGTTGCCGCTCGGCATGCGCGCGCTTCTTTCCGACCTCGCCGCCACGCTGCGCGGAAAGCTGGTTCACGAAGATCCCGCGCAGTACAACGCCGTGCAGAAGTTCGCGTATCTCGGCGCGCTCGCCGATATCGTGCTGCTCGTTCTGTCGGGGCTCGCCATCTGGAAACCGGTGCAGTTTGCTTTCCTGAAGACACTGATGGGCGGATTCGACAACGCGCGCATCGTTCATTTCGTCGCGATGAGCGTGCTCGTCGGTTTCCTTGCCGTTCACGTCGTGATGGTCGCGCTCGTTCCGCGCTCATTGCTCACGATGATTCGAGGGCGCTGATCATGAATGAACCCAAACGTTCGTCGCGGGCCGACCGCGTCTCGCAGCTCGATTCGCGTGCGATCGTCAAGGATGCGCGCAACGCGCTCCAGTCGACGCAACGCCGCCTGTTCGGCAAGCGGATCCTCACGCTCGGCGGCCTGATGCTGCTTTCCGGCTGCGACCTGACCGACGACCAATCGGTCAACACGATGCTGCGCCGCGTGTCTTCGTTCAACGACGACGTGCAGGCGTCGCTCTTCGATCCGCGCAAGCTTGCGCCGACGTATCCGGAGTCGATGATCGCGCGGCCCTTTCCATTCAACGCGTACTACGACATCGACCAGGTGCCGGACGTGGATGCGGAGAAATATCGGCTCCAGCTCGGCGGGCTGGTCAAGGGCAGGCGTACGTGGACGCTCGACGAGCTCCATGCGTTGCCGCAGGAAAGCCAGGTTACGCGGCATATCTGCATCGAAGGGTGGAGCGCGATCGGGAAGTGGGGCGGCGTGCGATTTTCCGATTTCCTGTTGCGCGCCGGCGCCGACACCACCGCGAAGTACGTCGCGCTGCATTGCGCCGACAACTACTGGACGAGCATCGACATGCCGACCGCGCTCCATCCGCAAACGCTGCTGACGCTCACCTATGACGGCCGCGTCTTGCCGGCGAAGTACGGCTTCCCGATGAAGCTGCGCATGCCGACCAAGCTCGGATACAAGAATCCCAAACACATCGTCGCCATCACGGTGACCAACGCATTCCCGGGCGGTTATTGGGAAAACCAGGGATACAACTGGTTTGGCGGCTCCTGAGCCCTTGGCCCTGGACACCTCGCCGGTCACATTCTCGATCGCAACCTCATCAAAGGAGCATTCATGTCCATTCGACTCAAACTCGCCGCCTCCGTCGTCGCGGCGACGCTGGCCGGCACCGCGTTCGCGCAATCCGCCGCGGTCAAGCCCGAGCGCATTCGTGGCGACATCGTCTCGTTTTCCGGAGACAGCCTGAAGGTACATCGCCGCAGCGGCGACACCGTGCTCATCAATGTCGCGGCGTCGACCAACGTGAACGCGGTGAAAGCGATTCAGCTGTCCGATATCAAACCGGGTTCCTATGTCGGCGCAGCGGCCACGCCGGGCGAGAACGGCAAGTTGATCGCGAAGGAAGTGCTCGTATTCCCCGAGGCCGCGCGCGGCATGGGTGAAGGCCACTATGCGTGGGATCTCGCCGCGAACAGCTCGATGACGAACGCGAATGTGGATACCATCGTTCAAGGCACGAGCGGGCGCGACCTGAAGCTTTCGTACAAGGGCGGCAGCAACACGATCAACGTGCCGCCCGACGCGCCGGTCGTGACGCTCATCCAGGCGACGCGCGCCGATTTGTCGGCGGGCAAGAAGATTTTCGTCGTGGCTACGCCGGGCAAGGACGGGGGATACGACGGACGCCAGATCGTGGTCGAGAAGGACGGGGTAGCGCCTCCGATGTAAGCCGGCCGCCGGCGGGCGACTTGTCGTTCGCCGGCGTGTCCGCGATTCGTTTTCTTTCGGGCCGACCGTTGCGTCGGCCCGAGACCGTCAATCGAAGTCGGTCGCGATGGAGCGCGCGCGCCATGCGTCGATGTCCCGGCGGAACGTCTTCAGCTTGCGCTCCGCAATGGCATGGGCACTCGGTCCGATCGGCAGGTGCAACGGTGGATCGTCCGAGTCGATCGCCTGGATGATCACCGCGGCGGCTTTGGCAGGATCGCCTGCCTGATGTCCGTCATTGCTGTCGCGGTAGCTGCGCGCGGAGCCCGCGGTTGCCGAATAGTCGCCGATTTGCTGCTTGGCGACCGTGATCGAGCGCCCCAGGAATTCGGTTCGAAACGGACCGGGCTCCACGATGACCACGCGAATGCCCATCGGTTCGACTTCCTGTGCGAGGGCCTCCGACAGGCCTTCGACTGCAAACTTCGTCGCGTTGTAATAGCCGCGGCCCCCCGAGCCGGCGATACCGGCACCGGACGACAGGTTGACGATCCTGCCACCGCCGGTGCGCCGCATCAGCGGCAACGCCGCGCGCGTCGTCTCGATGAGCCCGAAGACGTTCACATCGAATAACGGCCGGTATTCCTCCGGCGTGCCTTCTTCGATTGCGCCCATGAATCCATGCCCGGCGTTGTTGACCAGCACGTCCAACCTGCCGAACGCTTCAATCGTCAACGCCATGGCCGCGTGTATCGTCTCCGGCATCGTCACGTCCAACGCTGCAACACGCAGCGTGTCCGGATAACGCCGTGCCAGATCGCGTAGCGTTTCCGGTGCACGCGCCGTTGCCACCACGTGGTCGCCGCGCGCGGCCGCCGCGCGTGCGAGATGCAGGCCGAAGCCGCCGGAGCAGCCGGTGATCAACCAGGTTTTGTTCATGCGTTTCTCCTTTCGCTCGATTCTGCGTTTCGATACGCTCGACGGAGCGCGCCGATGCAGGATCGGCGCACGTTCCCGCGAGCATGGCGCGTCAGCGCATGCCGCCCGACGCGAGAATGATCTCGCCCGTCATCCATCCCGAGTCGTCGGACGCGAGAAACGAAACGATCGGCGCGATGTCCCGCACCTGGCCGATGCGGCCGAGCGGCGTCTGGTCCGCGTTCCACGTCTCGAAGTCCGATCCGATGACGCCGGCGGCATGGGTGCCCTCGGTTTCCACCAAGCCGGGGTTCACGGCATTGACCCGGATGCCGCGCGGGCCGAGCTCCCGCGCGAGCACCCCGGTGATGGCGTCGATTGCGCCTTTCGTGCCGCTGTAGATGGCACTCTCGGCCGGAAGGACGCGCGTGACGTTGGAGCTGATGTTGACGATGCTGCTGCCGTTGCCGAGGTGCGGCGCGGCGGCGCCGGCGACCAGCAGCGGACCGAGCACGTTGATGTCGAATTGCTCGCGGTAGCGCGCCTCGGTGGTTTCCTCGATCCTGGCGAACTGGTAGACGCCGGCGTTGTTCACCACGATGTCCAACCGCCCGAAATGGTCGATGGCTGCGTTGACGAGTGCCTCGACCTCCGCCTTGTTCGTCACGTCGGCGCGCACCGCCAATGCCTTCCCGCCGGCGGCCTGAATGTCCCCGACGACCTGTTCGGCACCGCTCGCACTGGATGCGTAGTTGACGACGACCTGTGCGCCGTCGGCCGCAAGCTGGCGCGCGATGCCTGCGCCGATGCCTTTCGATGCCCCCGTCACGATCGCGACCTTGCCCTTCAACTTGTTCATGTCTTCACACTCCGCAGAGGTTGGCCCCGAGCGGGGCGGTTCGGTAGATGCAAGTCACCATCGTGAGGCTCACACAATTGTTTGTGAATGGTCGTTCTTGTATATTGAATGTACATTTTTGAACGAAGGTTCATCGCATGGAATGGAGTGATGTCCGGGTGTTTCTGGCGGTCAAGCGGGGCGGATCTTTCGGTGCGGCAGCCCGAAGCCTGGGCGTGAGTCATCCAACGATCGGCCGCCGGATCAAGGCGCTGGAGGATGAATCCGGGCAGGCGCTGTTCCGCAGGACCGCGGATGGGCTGGTGCTCACCGACGCCGGCGATACCGTGCTGAGCCTCGCCGAAGCCATGGAAAACGCCGCGCTGGCGATGGAGCGGCGTCTGGCCGGTCATCACGACCGTCTCGAAGGCATCTTGCGGATATCGTGCGCAGAGTGGTTCGCCGGCTACGTTCTCGCGCCGGTTCTGGCGGAACTGGTGCGCCGTCATCCGGCCGTGGTGCCGGAAGTGATCGCGAGCTACCGATTGCTGAGCCTGTCGCGTCGCGAGGCCGACCTGGCCTTCCGGATCGTTCCTTTCACCGAACCGGACATTGTCCAGCGCCGCATGATGAGCGTTCCGTACGGCCTTTACGGCACGGCGGAAACCGCGCGTGCGTTGCGGCGCGATCCTGCTTCAGTGGGATTGATCGTGATGAATACGGCGCAGTCTCACTTCCCCGACGTCGCCTGGCTGCTCGACAGGTTCCCGCGGTCGCGGCGCGTGTTCACCAGCACGAGCCGAGCCGTTCAGGGCCGGATGTGCGCGGCAGGCATGGGCATGGCGGTGCTGCCGCGACCGCTGGGCGACGCGATACCGGCAGTGCAGCGCATCGAAACGCCGGAACCGCCCCCATCCCGAGACATCTGGGTGGGGTACCACCATGACCTTCGGCATATGGATCGCTTGCGCGCGATGCTCGATATCGCCGATACGATGCTGACCGAATCACCGATTGCCGCGCGCTGAATTGAACTTCGTGGGTGCTCTCGGCCAGATACGGTCATCATCCGCGCCGCGGTGAATGACCGCTTCAATCCTTAACGGGTAAGACACATGACCATCCGTGAATTGATCATCCCGCCGACGATGCAACGTATCGTAGAGCGCGCCGGTTATGTACCGGCCGTGAAGGTTGGGTCCATTGTTTTTTGCGCCGGACAGGTCGGGCGTACCGTTGACCTCGAAGTCATCGCCGATCCCGAAGCGCAATTCCTGGCATGCTGGGAAAATTTGCGCGTGGTTCTGGAAGCGGCTGGGTGCACTTTTGAAGATGTTGTCGATATGACGACATACCACGTGCAGATGGGCACGCATATGCCCGTATTTCGCGACGTGAAGAATCGGGTTTTTCCACGCGGCACATGCGCGTGGACTTCGATCGGCGTGACCGAACTCGCGCATCCCGGCTTGCTGGTCGAGATCAAGTGCGTGGCAGTCAAGCGAGATGCCGCTGCGGCGGGAGCGTCAGCCAATCGCTGAAGGGCGGCCGTTTTCCACGCATTCCCAGCGGTAGGGCGCCCGCGCTGGCGACAGCCGCCAGCCGATACAGCGGTGCCGGACGAACGCGTCGGGGTGGCCGGGCGCGCCGTGTTTTTCGATGTAACCGGGCGCGGCCGCCGCGCGTTCGCGTTGCCCGCCGCCCAGCGGCATGGCGATCATGTCCTTCTCGATGCATTGTCCCAGTCGGATCCCGGCATCGAATCCGCGCGACGATGTCGAATTCGTGGTTCGTGACGGATGAATGCTCTCCGCACCGCGGAGAGCATTCAGGTGATGCCCGTCAGGGCCCACTCCTTGCTCAACGTCCTTCTCGGTAGTTCCGAGAACGTTCGAACAAGGAGGGCCTGACATGAAAGCAGTCGTATTTCACGGTATCGGCGACATTCGCATCGACACGGTGCCCGATCCCGAAGTCACCGACGCGACCGACGCGGTCGTGCGCCTGACGGCCAGCGCGATCTGCGGCACCGACCTGCACATGGTGCGCGGCACCCTCGGCGGGATGAAGCCGGGCACGATCCTCGGCCACGAGGGTGTCGGCATCGTCGAGACGGTCGGGCGCGACGTGCGCAACCTGCGGCGCGGCGACCGCGTGCTGATTCCGTCGACGATCGCATGCGGCAGTTGCGCGTACTGCCGCGCGGGCTACACCGCGCAATGCGACGTCGCGAACCCGGGCGGCCCACGCGCGGGTACCGCGTTCTTCGGCGGTCCGGCCGCGAGCGGCGCGTTCGACGGGCTGCAGGCCGAGTACGCGCGCACGCCGCTTGCGCATGCAAGCCTGATTCGGCTGCCGGATGCGATCGACGACGATCGCGCGATCCTGATGTCGGACATTTTCCCCACCGGCTATTTCGGCGCGCAGCTCGCGGAAGTGAGCGCGGGCGACACGGTCGCCGTGTTCGGCGCGGGGCCGGTCGGCCAGTTCGCGATCGCGAGCGCGAAGCTGATGGGCGCCGGGCGCGTGATCGCGATCGACCGCGTGGCGTCGCGTCTCGAGATGGCGTGCGCGCAAGGCGCGGAGATCGTCGATTTCGCGGAGGACGATCCGGTCGAGACGGTGCTGCGGCTGACGGGCGGAATCGGCGTCGATCGCGTGATCGATGCGGTGGGCGTCGACGCGATGCGCGCGACGCACGGGCCGGCCGCGGCCGATCGCGACGCGGCGCATGCATTCGATGCGGAAGTCGAGGCGATCGCGCCGCACCGCAAGCCGGACGGCCGCAACTGGGTGCCGGGCGACGGGCCGTCGCAGGTGCTGCAATGGGCGGTGCGCGCGGTCGCGAAAGCCGGCACGGTCGCGGTGATCGGCGTGTATCCGCCGGCGGCCCGCGTGTTTCCGGTCGGCGATGCGATGAACCGCAACCTGACGATCAAGATGGGCAACTGCAATCACCGAACGGTGACGCCGCCGCTCGTCGAGCTCGTGCGCAGCGGCGCATTCGACCCGCTGTCGGTGCTCACGCGTTGCGAGCCGCTGACGAATGCGATCGAGGCCTATCGCGCGTTCGACACGCGCGAGCCGGGCTGGATGAAGGTGAAGCTGACGCTGACGCCATGACGATGCCAACCGAAACCGGGAGGACTGCGATGAACGATCCCTATGACAACTGCATGGCCGCTTGCGACGCGTGCGCCCACGCCTGCGATGCCTGTACGGCCGCGTGCCTCGCCGAACGCGACGCGCAGGCGCTGGCCGACTGCATCGCGCTCGACATCGAATGCGCGCAGCTGTGCCGCTTCGCGTCGGGTGCGATGGCGCGCCGCAGTGTGCTCACGCCCAGCGTCTGCGCGCTGTGCGCGCAGGCATGCGACTTGTGTGCAGCCGAATGCCGGCAGCATGCACACGATCATTGCCGCCGCTGCGCGCTCGCGTGTGAAGCATGCGCGGCGATGTGTCGGGCGGTGGCTTGAGCACGGCGGTCACGGCGTGCGGCGAACCCGGCGCGCGACGCGCTGCAGCAGCGCGTCGAGCACGGCTATTTCGACGGGCTTCACGAGGTGCTCGTCGAAGCCTGCGCGTTCGGTGCGCTCCAGGTCCGCCGCGCTGGCATGTCCCGACAGCGCCACGCAGGTCGTGTCGCGCAGCGCGTCGATCGCGCGCAGTTCGTGCAGGAGCGTGAAGCCGTCGACGTCGGGCATCGTGAGGTCGAGGATCATCAGCTGCGGGGCGTAGTCGCGGGCGAGCGCCACGGCGTCGTGCGCGTTGTAGGCGACGCGCGGCGCGTGCCCCTTCACCTGCAGCAGCACGGCGAGCGTGTCGGCCGAATCGCGATTGTCGTCGACGATGACGATACGGAGCGGCGTCGTGTCCGTCTGCGCGGACTTGACCGGCCCGCGCACGTCGCCGCGGGTCGCGCGCGCCATGCGGTCGATCGGCAGCCGTACCGTAAACGTCGCACCTTGACCGGGCCCGGCACTTTCGGCCGAGATGCGCCCGCCGTGCAGTTCGACGAACGTCCGGCAGATCGCGAGACCGAGCCCGAAGCCGTCGGTCGGCCGCCGGCCCGCCCCGCTTTCCTGCTCGAACAGGTCGAAGATGGTTTCGAGCGCGTCGCGCGCGATGCCGACGCCGCGATCGGTCACGCGGATCGCGACGACCGGCCCCTCGATCGTGGCGCCGACGTCGATGCGTCCGCCGAGCGGCGAGAACTTCGACGCATTGTCGAGCAGGTTGTGCAGCACCTGGACGAGCCGCGCATCGTCGCCGTGCAGCGGCACGGCATCGGCCGGCAGATCGACGTGGATGTGCTGCCCGCGCGCGGCCAGCTTCGGCTGGATGCTTTCGACGCCGCGGCACACGATGTCGCGCACGGTAATGGGGCGGTCTTCCAGCTCGAGCTTGCCGGCGGTGATGCGCCCGACGTCGAGCAGGTCGTCGACGAGGCGCGTCAGTTGCGTGACCTGACGATGCACGGCGTCGCGGCACTGCGCGAGCGCGGGTGCCGGGTCGGCCAGGCTCTGCAGCACGCCGACCGAATGGCGCAACGGCGCGAGATGGTTGCGCAGCTCGTGCGCGAGCATCGCGATGAACACGCTGAGCCGGTGCGTCGACGCTTCGAGCTCCTCGAGGCGCTTGCGCTCGGTCATGTCGCGCGTGATCTTGATGAAGCCGCAGAGCTGGTTCGAGTGATCGTGCACGGGCGTGATCGTCACGCTCGCCCAGAACTGCGAGCCGTCCTTGCGCACGCGCCAGCCTTCGTCCTCGAAGTGGCCGTTGGCGGCCGCTTCGGCGAGCCCGAGCGACGGCCGGCCGGCCGCGATCGCGTCGGGCGGATAGAAGCGCGAGAAGTGGTGGCCGACGATCTCCGCGGCGCGATAGCCCTTGATGCGCGCGGCCCCCGCGTTCCAGGTCGCGACGTTGCCGTACGGGTCGAGCATGAACACCGCGTAGTCGGTGATCGACTCGACGACCGTCTGGAACCGGAACTCGGCGAAGCGGTGCAACAGGTCGCGCGCGTCGGATTGCCCGAGCGGCGGCGGAGGCGAGCGAGGATTGAGGTCGTCTTTCATCATCGGAGCGGCTTGTCGAAGACGGGCGGGCGAGCGCCGCCCGGCCGCCGTCGGGGGGCCGGCGGCGGCGGTACGAATCGGATTGGCACCCCCGAAAGCATAAGGGAACTCAATTCGGCTGATCAATGAGCGCGCATCGGTTGTGCCGATCGCCATCCCGGCCGCGCGCAATCGGTTCCGGTGCGCGGGGCGGCACGCCGATTGCACGCGTTTGCATTCCGCCGGCCGTGCCGCGTTGGCCGGCTGCCCGCGGCCGCGAGCCTTGCAAGGAGATCGACATGAACAGCACGCTGAACCCCGACAACGAACCGGCCGAACCGGACGACGACAATGCCGGCCGCGGCCGCGACGGCCGCGCCCTGGGCCCGAGCGATTCGTCAGACAGCGGCAGCGACACGGCCGGCGCGCGGCGTCATCCTTTCGACGTCGATTCGCCGCTCGACGAACACGCGCTCGAACGCGGCGATGCCGCGCTCGACAGCGATACGGACCGTGCGGGCACCGGTGAGCGCGCGTCGGCGGACGGCGATTCGACGCTCGATGAAGGCATGGACATCAAGCCGGACCGCACCGAGCGGCTGAGCGAGCCCGGCGGCACGACGGAACCGGAGGACGGGGACGAAGCGGGCGATGACGGCACGCCGTGACGCCCGGCACGCAAAAACTGCAATCGCATTGCAGATTCTCGCGTCCGGCAGCCAATCGGCGTCGCCAGGCGCGCCGGTCTTCCATCGGCCACGACATCGGCACGCGACTTGCATCCGAGCTGACCGACGCGCGCCGTGACACGGCATGGGGCCGTGCGCGGCGCAGGCGCGATCAAGGAGGGACACGATGCAACGACGATATCCCGGACGGCACGGCGAACGCGGTGGCCCGCCCGACTGGCAGGAGCGCAACGAACGCGCAGCCCGAGGCGCCGGCGAGCGCGGCATCCCGGACGATCCGGCGCGATGGCCCGACGCGGGCGACGAGTCGGCGTACCGCCGCTTCGCGAGCGAGGACGTCGGCCCGGAAGATTGGGGCAGCGAATGGAGCGAACGCGCGGCGCGGCCGGTCGGCCAGCGGCGCGGCGGGGCCGATGCGGGCTGGCAGGGCGACTTCCCGCGCCAGCCGGCGCGCGAACGCGATCCCGGCTACGGCGAACGCGACTATCACGCGCAGGGCCGCGACTGGCGGGAAAGCCCGTACCGCGGCGTTCCCCCGGAGTTTCGCGGGCATCACCGGATGGGCGGGTACGACCGCGACCGCGCCTATGGCGATCCGCGCGACGATGCGCGCTACCGCGGCGACGCCCCCGACTTGTCGCGATTCGGCAGCGACGCCGAACGCGACGCGCTGCGCAATCGTCGCGGGCCGAAAGGCTATACGCGATCGGACGAGCGGATCCGCGAAGAGGTGTGCGAGCGGCTCGCGCATGCGCTCGACATCGACGTGAGCGACGTCGCGGTGCAGGTGCAGGACGGCCGCGTCGAACTGGACGGCACGGTGCCGGCCCGATGGATGAAGCACGGCATCGAGGACCTGGCCGATGGCTGCATGGGCGTGCGCGACGTCGAGAATCGCGTGCGGGTGCGTCGTGACGAGGGCGAGCACGATTCGGGGATGGTGCTGCATCCCGACCAGCGCACCGTGACGCCGACGCAGCCCGCCGTACTCGATCCCGAGCCGGGCACCGTCGGTCGCGACCGCGAGCGCAAACCGCACCACTGAGCGCGCGTGCACGAACCGGCGCGCCCCAAACCGCGTCGCGCACGCATGATCACGGGAACCGACGATATGCCGCTCGGGCAGTGCTCGTGATCGTCATCGGCACGTGCGGCGGCGGTTTCGTCACATTCGCGATCGATGCGGCATGCACGGCCGTGTTTGCGCGCCGGCGGATGCGCTGCCAGCGGCGTGTCATTCGCCCGATCGACGCCGCGCATGATCGAGAAGGCTGCGCGCAGCCTGAGGGCCTGGCGCTGTCCGGCCACGCGCTCGACCGCGACCGCGACCGCACGCGCGCGGTCGAGGCCGGTTTCCACGCTGACCTGACCCAGCCCGCGGCAACGGCCGACCGGATCGCGCCGTTGCGCGCACTCGCATTTCCCTCTGGAGAAACCCATGTCCCACCCGCCACCCGAAGCGCTGACCGGCCGCCGCGCCGGTAGCGCGTTCGTCGACCGCCAGACCGCGGTCGCCGCGGTCGAACTGCTGCTGCCGAGCCTGTCGGCCGCGCTGCAGAGCGACTTCGTCGGCGACAGCGGCTGCCTGCACATCGTGATCATGGATCCCGCGCTCGGGCCTCGCGACGCGCCGTTCGAGGACGCGATCCTGTACGAGTTCTCGTTGCCCGACCCGAAGGACTGGGATGCCGACTACCGTGCGTATGCGCGCGCGAAGGCGCGGCTGTCGTGGGAAACGGGCCGCGACGGCCACGTCGTGCAGGCACTGGAGCCGTACCGGCTGCGCGCGGGCGATACGAACCTGTGGGGCGGGGTCGCGCTCGGCGGGATCGTGGTCGGCGTGTCGGGCGCGCAACCGTGGTTCGACGAGGCATTCGCGGGCTGCATCGCGCACTGCCTGCGTGCGCTCGCGAAGCGCCGCGCGCAGGCGACGCCGGACGCGCTGGCGATCTGAGCGCGGCCGGCCGGGGCGGTTTTTACAGCACGTTATAAAAAAGCCAGCGATGGCGTGCCGGCGCGCGAGGCGGCACGGGTGCCGGCAAGCCGGCACGGTTCTCGCTGCATCTCCTGCATCGACGCTTGTCGCGACAAGCGTCACAGCCAGTCCGGATGCGTCCGGACGTTCGCAAGGAGGTGCAGGTGAACGACGTCAAACACGATTCGACCCAAGCGCCGCTCGCCGGCCGCGTCGTGCTGGTGACCGGCGGCGGCCGCGGCCTCGGCGAGGCCATTTGCGAAGACCTGGCGCGGCACGGTGCGCACGTGGTGGTCGCCGATCTCGACGGCGACCGCGCGGCCGCCGTCGCGCAGCGGCTCGAACGGCACGGCGGGCAGGCGATCGGCCGGCCGCTCGACGTGCGCGACGAGGCGTCCGTGCTGCAGGTCGTGCACGACGCGCGGGAAGCACTCGGCGACCTCGACGTGATCGTCAACAACGCGGCGATCGACGTGACCGCGCCGATCGACGACGTGAGCGTCGACGCATGGCGGCAGGTGCTGATGACGAACCTGCTCGGCCCTTACCTGATGTGCCACGCCGCGGTGCCGATGATGAAGGCGCGCGGCACCGGGCATATCGTCAACATCGCGTCGACCGCGTCGAAGCGCGCGTGGCCGAATGCGTCCGCCTATCACGCGACGAAGTGGGGGCTGCTCGGCCTGTCGCATGCGCTGCATGCCGAACTGCGGCCGGCCGGTGTGAGCGTGTCGGCGATCGTCGCGGGCGGGATGCGCACGCCGTTCCTGCTCGACCGCTTCCCGGACATCGACGCGGACACGCTGCAGCCGGCGGAGAACGTCGCGGCCGCCGTGCGCTTCGTGCTGATGCAGCCGCCCGGCACGGTGGTGCCGGAAGTGATGGTGCTGCCGATGAAGGAGACGTCATGGCCCTGACGCGCGAAAGGGGGTTGCCCGGCGCCGTGCTGATCGACAAGGACGGCACGTTGCTCGACGACGTGCCCTACAACGTCGATCCGGCGCGGATGCGCCTCGCACCGGGCGCGGCACGTGCGCTGCGCACGCTCGGCGCGACCGGCATGCCGCTGGTGGTCGTCTCGAACCAGCCGGGCGTCGCGCTCGGCCGCTTTACCGAAAACGAGGTTGGCGCGGTCCGCCGGTGTCTCGCCGAACTGTTCGAAGCAAACGGCGCGACGCTGGCGGATTTTTTTTACTGCCCGCATCACCCGCGGGGCAGCGTGCCGGCCTATACGGTTGACTGCGTCTGCCGCAAGCCGCGCCCCGGCATGTTGCGTCGTGCGCTGGCCATGCTGGGCGTCGTCCCCGAATGGAGCTGGATGATCGGCGACATCCTCGACGACGTCGCGGCCGGGCGCGCCGCGCGTTGCCGCACGATCCTCGTCGACTGCGGGCACGAGACCGAATGGCGCACCGGCGCCGCGCGATCGCCGCACCACATCGTCGATCGCGTCGACCGCGCGGCCGACATCGTCGCGCGCGAAGCCGTGCGGCGGCACGGCACCTGGGGCCGGCGATGAACGCCGCGTGGCGTCGCGCGCGACGCATCCTCTGCGTGCGGCTCGACAGCGTCGGCGACGTGCTGATGACGACGCCCGCGTTGCGCGCGCTGAAGGAAAGCGGCGAGGGGCGCCGGCTCACGCTGCTGACGTCACGCACGGGCGCCGCGCTGGCGGCGCACCTGCCGATGGTCGACGACGTGTGGACCTACGATGCGCCGTGGGTCAAGCACCCCGACGTGCGCGGCGATCCGGTCGCCGATCTCGACATGATCGACCGGCTGCTGGCCGGCCGTTTCGATGCGGCCGCGGTTTTTACCGTCTACAGCCAGAATCCGCTGCCCGCCGCGATGATGTGCTGGCTGGCGGGCATTCCGCTGCGGCTCGCGCATTGCCGCGAGAACCCGTACGAACTGCTGACCGACCGCGTGCCGGAAAGCGAACCGGAGTCGCACGTGCGGCACGAGGTGGCGCGGCAGCTCGCGCTCGTGCGCGCGATCGGCGCCACGACGTCGAACTGGCGGATGGCGTTCGAGCCGGGCGACGCGGCGCGGCGTGCGGTGAGCGCGCGGTTGCAGGCCACGGTGCAGCGCATCGGCGGCCCGCGCCGGCCGGGCGCGCCATCCGCGCGCTGGCTCGTCGTGCATCCGGGCGCGAGCGCGGCGTCGCGTCGCTGGCCGGCCGAGCGCTTCGGCGAGGTGGCCGCGAGCGTCGCGCCGCTGTTCGACGGCATCGCGGTGACGGGCAGCGAGAGCGAGCGCGCGCTGGTCGACACGGTGTGCGCCCGCGCCGGCCCGCGCGCGGTGCCGTTGGCGGGCGTGCTGTCGCTCGGCGAACTCGGCGCGCTGATCGAGACGGCCGACCTGCTGCTGTCGAACAATTCCGGCCCGGTGCATCTCGCGGCCGCGCTCGGCACGCCGGTGGTCGATCTCTATGCGCTGACCAATCCGCAGCACACGCCGTGGCGGGTGCCGCATCGGGTGCTGAACGTCGACGTGCCGTGCCGCAACTGCTACCGCAGCGTGTGCGATCAACCCGGCCATCCGTGCCTGCGGGAGGTGAGCGTCGACGATGCGGTCGCCGCCGTGCACGCGCTGCTGCGCGGCCGTATGCGCCATGCGCGGCGGGCGGCCGTGCGGGCCGCCATGCAGGGTGACGGACCGGTCGACGCGAGCCCGTCGAACGTGATTCCGTTCTCGCCCGCCATCACGAGGAGCTGACGCATGCCCGAACCGATCCATACGCTCGGCATCAATGCCGCCTTTCACGACAGTGCCGCGTGCCTCGTGCGCGACGGCATCGTGATCGCGGCCGCCGAGGACGAACGCTTCACGCACGTGAAGCACGCGAAGCGCCCGGTACCGTTCTCGACCTGGGAGCTGCCCTACCATGCGATCGACTACTGTCTCGCGGAGGCCGGCATCGTGCTCGCGGACGTCGACCACGTCGCGTATTCGTACGATCCGTGGTTCGAGCTCGACCGCGACACGGCCGAGCCGTCGCTGACCTTGCCGCTTTCGCCGTCGGCCCACGCGCCGCGCAACGGCGGCGCGTCGCCATGGCATCCGCTGTTCCTGTCGTCGATCGTGAACGCGCCGCGCCAGCTCGCGGACGGTGCGCCGCACCACCTGCAGCGGCGTTTTCGCGGTGTCACGCACGACGGGCCGTTCCGCTGGCATTTCGTCGAGCACCATCTCGCGCACGAGGCGAGCGCGTTTCTCGCGGCGCCTTTCGCGCGCTGCGCGGTGATGACGATGGACGGGCGCGGTGAGCGTGCGACGACGAGCTACGGCGCGTTCGACGGCCGGTCGTACCGGCGGCTCGGCCAGGTCAACCTGCCCCATTCGCTCGGGTTGCTGTACGAACGCGTGACGCGCTACCTCGGCTTCCTGCATTCGTCCGACGAGTACAAGGTGATGGCGCTCGCGTCGTACGGCAAGCCGGTGTTCGCCGACGCGATGCGCAAGCTGGTGCGCTATGACGGCGACGGACGCTACGCGATCCTCGACGGCGATCTCGTCGCGCTGTTCGGGCCGCATCACTGCGATATCGCGCATGCGTTGCAGCGCGTGCTGGAAGAAACGGCATTGCAGGCGGTCGACTGGCTGGCCGCCGGCACCGGCGAGCGGCAGCTCGCGATGGCGGGCGGGGTCGCGCTGAACTGCGTGATGAACGCGAAGATCCGCGATCGCGGCCCGTTCGACGACGTGTGGGTGCAGCCGGCCGCCGGTGACGCCGGCACCGCGCTCGGCGCGGCGCTGTGGACCGACTTCCGGATGCGCGGCGAGCGCGGCGTATGGCGGATGGAGCATGCGTATCTCGGGCCGTCATACGGTGACGACGCGATCGAGGCGTTCCTGAAGGACGCGCAACTGCCGTACCGGCGGCTGGCCGACGTCGCCGCGCAAACGGCCGCGCTGCTCGCGGCGAACCGCGTGATCGGCTGGTTCCAGGGGCGCATGGAGTTCGGCCCGCGCGCGCTCGGCGCACGCTCGATCCTCGCGTCGCCGACCGATCCGGACATGCAGCGCAAGCTCAACCAGATCAAGGATCGCGAGGACTTTCGGCCGGTCGCGCCGGTCGTGCTCGAAAGCAAGGCGCATCACTGGTTCCGCGGCGGACGGCGCACGCCGCTGCGCGCGCCGTTCATGCTGTTCGTGTACGACGTCGCGCCCGGCGCCGAAGCGACGATTCCGGCCGTGCGCCATATCGACGGCACCGCGCGCGTGCAGACCGTCGACGAGGCCCAGCACCCGCTGCTGCACGCGTTGCTGACCGAGTTCGACGCGCTCACCGGCGTACCGGTGCTCGTCAACACGTCGTTCAATACACGGGGCGAGCCGATCGTCTGCTCGCCGCGCGACGCGCTCGAATGCTTCTGGACGTCGCCGCTCGACGCACTCGTGATCGGTTCGTTCCTGCTGGAGAAACCGAGATGAACGCGCGCGATACGCAACGGCCGCCGGTCGTGTCGGTCGTCGTGCCGACCTACCGGCGGCCCGACCTGCTCGAACGCTGCCTCGACGCACTGTGCGTGCAGGTGTTCGACCCGACGACCTACGAGATCATCGTGGTCGACGACGACGCCGCCGGCAGCGCGCGGCCCGTCGTCGAGCGGTGCCGTGCGCGCGTGACCGACGTGCCGGCGATCCGCTACATGACCGCGCCCGCCACGCAGGGGCCGGCCGGTGCGCGCAACGTCGGCTGGCGCAGCGCGTGCGGCGCGTTGATCGCGTTCACCGACGACGACACGATTCCCGATCCGGCGTGGCTGCGCCACGGCACGGCCGCGTTGCTGGCCGAACCGTCCGCGTCCGCCGCCGCGGGCCGCATCGACGTGCCGTTGCGGCCGCACCCGACCGACTACGAACGCGACGCGGCCGGCCTCGCGCATGCGGAATTCGCAACCGCGAACTGTTTCGTGCGGCGCGTGGCGCTCGAACGGGTCGGCGGCTTCGACGAACGCTTCACCCGCGCCTGGCGCGAGGACGCGGACCTGATGTTCGCGTTGCGCGAACACGCGGGGCCGATCGTCGACGCCGGCGCGGCGTGTATCGTTCATCCGGTGCGCCCCGCGCGCTGGGGCGCGAGCATCGGCCAGCAGTCGAAGGTCTATTTCGACGCGCTGCTGTACAAGAAGCACCGTGCGACCTACCGCCGCCATATCCGGCCGGTGCCGCCGTGGCACTACTACGCGGCGGTGCTCGCCGCGCTCGGCGCGATCGTGTGCTTCGCGGCCGGGTGGCCGGCGCCGGGCGCGGCGTGCGCGGCGGCCTGGATCGTGATTACCGCGGCGTTCTGCGTGAAGCGCCTGCGCGGCACGCGGCTCACGCCGTCGCACGTGGCCGAGATGATCGTCACGTCCATCGCGATTCCGCCCGTGTCGCTGTACTGGCGCATGCGCGGCGCGCTTCATTTCCGGGTCTTGTTCCTATGACGACCGAACCTGCCGATTTCGAGCGTGTGCGGCGCCCGACGCGCATCGCGGTGTTCCGTGCGCTGCAGCTCGGCGACATGCTGTGCGCGGTGCCCGCGTTGCGCGCGCTACGGCGCGGCGAATCCGACGCGCGGATCACGCTGATCGGGCTGCCGTGGGCGCGCGAGTTTGCGTCGCGTTTCTCGGACTACCTCGACGGTTTCATCGGGTTTCCCGGTGCGCCGGGGCTCGACGAACAACCGGTGCCCGACGCAGCCGCCCGTGAAGCGTTCATCGCCGAATGCCGCGCGCGGGATTTCGACCTCGCGATCCAGCTGCACGGCAGCGGCACGCACACCAACGCGATCGTCGCGTCGCTCGGGGCCACGCGCACGGCTGGCTTCGTCCCGGCCGACGGTGGCGCGACCCGGCTCGACCACACGCTCGCGTGGCGGGACGACGAGCCGGAAGTCACGCGTTACCTGGCGCTGATGCGCGCGCTCGGCTATGCGGCATGGGGCGACTACCTCGAATTCCCGCTCGGCGGGCTGGATTACGCGTTGTGGCACGTGCTGTGCGACGAGCATGCGCTCGATCCGGGGCGCTACGTGATCGTGCATCCCGGTGCGCGGATGGCGTCGCGGCGCTGGCCGGTCGAGCGGTTCGCGCTCGCCGCACGGCAGCTCGCCGACGACGGCTGGCAGATCGTGTTGACCGGCACGCGTGCGGAACGGGCGCTGGCCGATACGTTCGCCGAGCAGCTCGCGCGGCCCTGCGTGAACCTGTGCGGCCGCACGCCGCTCGGCGCGCTGGCCGCGCTGATCGGACGCGCACGGCTGGTGCTGTGCAACGACACGGGCGTGTCGCACGTCGCGGTGGCGCTCGGCACGCCGAGCGTGGTCGTCGCGTGCGGCAGCGACACGGCCCGCTGGGCGCCGCTCGACCGCGCGCGTCATCGCGTCCTCGCGAACTATCCGGCGTGCCGGCCGTGCATGTTCGACACGTGCCCGTATGGGCACGAATGCGCGATGGCGATCGGCGTCGGCGACGTGATCGAGCGGGCGGGCGAACTGCTGGCGGAGGAGAGGCGTCATGTCACGTAAGCGGCTGCGCGTGCTGACCTGGCACGTGCATGGCAATTACCTGTATTACCTGTCGCAGGCGCCGCACGAGTTCTTCATCGTGACGAAGCCGCACGATCCGCCCGGCTATGCGGGCCGCGTCGGGCACCTGCCTTGGGGCGACAACGTGCACGAGGTGCCGGCGGAGTGCGTGCGCGACACCGCATTCGACTGCGTGCTGTACCAGCATCAGAAGCATTACGAGCACGACCGCCTGCGGCTGCTGAGCGACGACCAGCGTGCGTTGCCGACCCTGTTCGTCGAGCACGATCCGCCGCGCGGGCATCCGACCGATACGCTGCATCCGGTGCAGGATCCGAACGTGCTGCTGGTGCACGTGACGCCGTTCAACGCGCTGATGTGGGACAACGGCGTGACGCCGACGCGGGTGATCGAGCATGGCGTGCTGATGCCCGACCACGTCGCGTATCACGGGACGTTGCCGAAAGGCGTGACGGTCGTGAACAACCTGGCGCGCCGGGGGCGTCGGCTGGGCGCCGACCTGTTCGAGGCCGCGCGTCACAGCGTGCCGCTCGAACTGGTCGGGATGGGCTCGGCCGAGCTCGGCGGGATCGGCGAGGTGCCGAACCCGGCGCTGCCGCATTTCCTGTCGCACTACCGGTTCTTCTTCAATCCGATCCGCTATACGAGCCTCGGGCTCGCGGTGATCGAGGCGATGATGATCGGGATGCCGATCGTCGCGCTCGCGACGACCGAGATGGCGCTGCTCGTCCGGAGCGGACGCAACGGCATGGCCGATACGCGGCCGGCCGTGCTGATCGATGCGATGCGCATGCTGATCCGCGATCCCGATCTCGCACGCGAGTGGGGCGCCGCCGCGCGACGCGACGCGTGCGAGCGCTTCGGCATCGAGCGGTTCGTGCGCGACTGGGACGCGGCGTTGCACGACGTCGCGACCTGAGCCGCACGCGTGCCGCGCGGGCTCAGGGCGTCGGTGCGTCGGGCGGGTTCGGCACGTTCGACGTGCCGGTTCCGCGAAACGCCTCCCGTTCATGTTCGGGCAGGAGCGCGAGCCGGTTGTACAGCGTCTTCAGGCTGATGCCGAGCGCTTTTGCGGTGCGCGGCTTGTCGCCGTTGAAATGCCGCAGCGACGCGACGATGAAGCGCTGCTGCGTGTGCGCGAGCGTCGTGCCGATATGCAGCGTGATCGCGTTGTGACGACATTCGTCGCGCGGCGGCGCACGGCGCGGCAACTGCAGCTCGATCTGCTCGTCGGCGAGGATGAACGCGCGCTCGAGCGTATTGCGCAGCTCGCGCACGTTACCGGGCCACGTATAGGCGCGCAACGCCTTCATCGCCTGCAAGGACAGCCGCTTTCTCGTGCGGTGCCGCGCGTTCAGCCGCTCGACGATCTGCAGCGCGATATCGTCGACGTCGTCCTCGCGCTGCCTGAGCGCGGGCACGTGCAGCGCGACCGTCGCGATCCGGTAGAACAGGTCCTCGCGCAGCCGCCCGCTGCGCACGGCCTCGACCGGGTCGTGATGGGTGGCGGCGACGATCCGCACGTCGAGCGGGATCGATTCGTGGCCGCCGACCCGCACGATCGTGTTCGACTCGAGCGTGCGCAGCAGCTTGACCTGCAGCTCGGCCGGCATTTCGGCGATCTCGTCGAGAAACAGCGTGCCGCCGCGCGCGGCCTCGAACATGCCGACGTGCTGCGCGACGGCGCCGGTGAAACTGCCTTTCTCGTGACCGAACAGGTGCGATTCCGCAATGTCGTGAGGAATCGCGCCGCAATTGACGGGAACGAACGGCCCGCGGCGGCGTGGGCTCATGTCGTGCAGGAGCCGCGCGACGATGTCCTTGCCCGCGCCGCTTTCGCCGACGATCAGCACGCCGACGCGCGTGACGGCCACACGCGACACCTTCAGCAACAGGGTCTGGATCGTACGCGAGCGGCCGAAAAGCCGCATGCCGTCATCGACGGATTTCGACATGGTGTGATATCGAGTGGGAAGATTTGACCGAATGCGTCGAGACCAGGTGAAAAAATGACGTGGCATGCGTCACCGTTTTCCTATACCGAGAATACCTGTTATGCCGGCGATGAGACATTGAATCTGCAATGCGGGCCGCGCGGCCGGATAGATTTATTCGATAGGCGGAGATTGCAGGACACCATTCTTCTATACTGCTAAGCGTTGCATCCCGGGCAGGAACGCTCGCCCGTCCGATCATGCGCAGCGCGGCGCGTGCCGCCGCGAAACGAGGCGGAGACGGTGCGCTGCGCGTCCGTCGCGGTTCCGGCCATGCAGGGTCGGGCCGCTTCACGAGGAGCCTCGATGCCCTATGTCCTGATCGTCGAAGACGATGCCGATACACGCACCATGCTTGCGACGCTCGCCCGCACCCAGCAGCTTGCCTGCGATACGGCCGCGACGCTCGAGGAAGCGCGCACGCTCGTGTCGACGCATACCCCCGATCTCGTGCTGTGCGATCTCGTGCTGCCGGACGGCAACGGGATGGACCTGTTCGATGCATTGCCGAAGCGCGCGCACTGCGAAATGGTGCTGACCACCGGCCACGCGAGCCTCGAAACCGCGATCGACGCACTGCGGCGCGGCGCGACCGACTACCTGGTGAAGCCGCTGAACATGCAGCGGCTGAACAGCATCTTCGCGCGCGTGCCGCGCACCACCGCGCTGCATGAAGAGATTGCCGAACTGCGCTCCGAACTGCAGCGTCTCGGCCGCTTCGGCCGCATGCTCGGCAGCTCGCCCGCGATGCAGACCGTCTACGACGCGATCGGCCGGGTCGCGCGCACCGAGGCATCGGTGCTGCTGACGGGCGAATCGGGCACCGGCAAGGAGCTGGCCGCGCAGACGGTGCACGACCTGAGCCTGCGCCGCCGCGGCCCGTTCCTCGCGGTGAACTGCGGCGCGATTGCCGCGAACCTCGTCGAGAGCGAGATGTTCGGCCACGACCGCGGCAGCTTCACGGGCGCGGAGCGACAGCACAAGGGCTTCTTCGAACGCGCGGACGGCGGCACGCTGTTTCTCGACGAGATCACCGAGATGCCGCTCGAGTCGCAGGTCAAGCTGCTGCGCGTGCTCGAGACGGGGCGCCTCACGCGGCTCGGCTCGACGCGCGAGATCGACGTCGACGTGCGCATCGTCGCGGCGACCAACCGCGACCCGGAGGCCGCGATGGCCGACGGCAAGCTGCGGCCCGACCTGTTCCACCGGATCAACGTGTTCCCGATCCCGCTGCCGTCGCTGCGCGAGCGCGGCGACGACATCCCGATGCTGGCCGATGCGTTCCTGCAGCGCTACAACGAGGAAAGCGGCCGTTCATTGCGCTTCTCGCCCGCCGCGCGCGACGCGCTGAAGACGTATGCGTGGCCCGGCAACGTGCGCGAGTTGCGCAACTTCGTGCAGCGCGCGAGCATCTTCAGCGATACGGACCTGATCGATACGCTGCCGCCGCCGATCATGGACGAGTTGTCGAGCATGGTCGATTCGCATGACGATCGCGTCACCGTGCCGTTCGGCACGCCGCTCGAGGAAGTCGACCGCAAGCTGATCCTCGGCACGATCGCGCAATGCGGGGGCGTGAAGGCGCAGGCGGCCGAGGTGCTCGACGTCAGCCTGAAGACGATCTATAACCGGCTCGCGCAACTGGACGACGATGCGGGAAAACCGGAATCCTGATGGCGCCGCCGCGTTCATGCTCCGTCGCACGCATCCGGACGCGTATCGCGCTCGAGCTGGCGGCGCATGCGTTCCACGTGCGGCGGGATCGTCCGGCGCTCACGCAGGATCCACGCCAGGCCCGCGAACGTGCGCGCGAGCATGCGCTCGCGCCACAGGCGCGGCAGCAGCCGCACGGTCTGCCGCAGCGCGGCCGGGGCCGGCCACCTGAGCCAGGCGGTCCATACCGCGTTGCGGGTGGTCACGCGTGCGCGCGTGCGCGCGTCGCGCTGCGGCGACGGGTCATGGTGAACCGTGAGGCGCGGCGCATAGACGAGCCATCCGCCGGCGCGATACAGGTCGAGCGCGAGCAGCGCTTCCTCGCCGCCGAGAAAGTAGCGCGGATGGTAACCGCCTGCCTGCATGAACGCGTCGCGCCGGAACGCCGTCGCGCCGGCCAGCAAGCCGAGGATCGGGCGGCCGGGCAGCGTGACGGGCGCGTCGAGCGGGCTGTCGGCCATCAGGCGGCAGGTCGGGTCTTCGCGCTGGTTAGCGCCGACGAGCACGCGTGCGGTGACCGCCGCGACGTGCGGATACGCGTCGAGCAGGTCCGCCGCTTGCTCCATCGAACCGGGCGCCCACCATGTGTCGTCGTCGCAGAACGCGACGTGGCGCGTGCGGGCGACGGCCACGCCGAGATTGCGGCCGGCCGCGCCGAGATTGACGGGCGCCTGCACGAGTACGACGTGCGGAAAGCGGTGGCGGATCAGCGCGGCGGTGTCGGCTTGCGCGGCATTGTCGACGACGACGATGACGGGCCGGTCGGGCAGCGACGAGAGCCGGGCCAGCGTGTGCGCAAGTCCGGCCGGTCGTCTGAACGTCAGCACGATGGCGGTCACGCGCGGTTCAGGCGGCGGCGCAACGTGGCGCGCGGGGGTTACGCGAACGTGACGTCGCATTCGAGCCGCCAGTACGTTTCGGGTTCCTTGAGATCGGCGCGCATATGAGGATCGAACAACGCAATCTGGCTAGCATACGCGGCGACCGCGTCGGCTTTCGCGGCGATGGCTTCCGCGCGGTCGCAGGCCGGGGCGCCGGCCGGATGGGCGATCCAGCCGCGCTCGCGCCAGCCGCTCACGCGCCGGGCCATCAGCCCCGCGATCCGGCGGTACGGGACGTCCTCGTAGAAGCGCCACGTGCGCGCCGCGTCGGGCGACGCGCGTGCGCGCTCCAGCAGCGACAACGCGGCTTGCTGCACGTGCAGATGATCGCGGTGGAACAGGCCGGCCGGCGCGAGGACACCGAACCCGGCGTGGGCGTCGATCTCCTGTGCCACGCGCGCGGCAATCGCGGCCGATGCGGCGGGCGTGCCGTATTGATCGTCGAGAAAGTCGAGCCAGACCGGCCGCGCGTCGAGCCGGGCGAGCGCGCGCCGGTCTTCGTCGCGGCGCGCGCGCACGGCTTCGCCGGCGCGCTGGAAACCTGCGCGGCGATCCCACGGCGGCGCCAGCGCATCGCGCGGCGGAATCCCGGCGAACACGGTGACGACGATCGAACCGGGCGCTGCCGCAAGCAGGCGCCCGCAACTGAAGACGGCGTCGTCCAGATGCGGCGAGACGACGAGCCAGCGTGTCGGGGCAGGCGTCACGAGATGATCTCCCTGGTGGATGGCCAGCCGGGCGAGCAGGCATCGTGCCCGGCCGTCGTGGCCCCGAGGGCGCCCGGATGCGCGCGACAGGAATGCGTCCGATGATTGAAATGACCCATCCGCGCGCCGGCAATTACGTGATGGCAGCGATGCTGGTCGCGATCGCGACCGTGCTGCAGGCGCTCGCGATCCGTTTCGGCGGCGTGAACCTGCCGTTCGTGCTGTATTACCCGCTGCTCGCGGCCGCGGCATGGGCGACGTCGTTCCTGTTCGGTGTCGTGTCGACCGTGGCCAGCGGCATACTCGTGTGGACGTTGTTCCTCTCGGATCCCGCGGCCTATACGCAGCCGTTGCCCGCTCGGCTCGTCCAGCTCGGCACGTTCATGATGGTCGGCGTGCTGGTGTGCGCGCTCGCGGCGATGCTGCGCCAGACGCGGCTCACGAACGATCGTGCGCGCCGGCGCGAGGCGGCCGCGCGGCAGCGGCTCGAAGCCGTGTTGCAGGCGCTGCCGCACGGTGTGATCGCGGCCGATGCGAACGGGCGGCTCACCTACCTCAACGCGGCCGCGGCCGCGCTCGTCGGCTGCCGGCCGGAAGACGCGACGGGGCGGCCCGCGCGCGACGTGCTGCGGATCGTCGACCACGCGGGCCGCCGCGTGCCGACGACCCCGCTCGAACGCGCGCTCGGCGGCGCCCATGCGACCTCCGACCGGCACTGGCTGCAGGCGACGGAGGGCGGCGATCCGGTACCGGTCGTCGAGGTCGCGTCGCCGCTCGGTGACGCGCACGGCAACATCGACGGCGCGGTGATGATCGTGCGCGACGCCAGCGCGGACCGCGCGCGGGTCGACGCGTCGCGTCTTCAGCAAGCGGTCGTCGACGCATCGCCCGACGCGATCGTCGGCGTCGACGGCGAGGGCCGCATCGTCAGCTGGAACCCGGCCGCGCAGCGGATTTTCGGCTACGACGAAGACGACGCACGCGGCCGTTTGCTCGATACCCTGGTGGCGATGCGCTGGCTGCGGCGCAGCCCGCTCGCCGAATCGTTCGACGACCTGAGCGACGCGGTCGGGCCCGTCGAACTGCTGTGTGTCCGGCGCGACGGCCGGCGGTTTCGTGCGACCGTGTCGGCGCGCCGGTTGCGCGGCGACGCGGTCGCGACCATTGCGCTGTCACTGACGCTGCACGAGACCGGTGCGCGGCGCCGCCATGACCTGCGCGCGCAGCGGTCGCTGCAGGGGGCGCGCGATGCGCGCGACCAGGCCGATACGTCGAACCGGTTGAAGGACGAACTGCTGGCCACGGTGTCGCACGAACTGCGCACGCCGCTGAACGTGATCTACGGTTGGGTCGAGGTACTGCGCAATTCGGTCGACCACGCGCTGCAGCGTCAGGCGATCGATGCGATCGACCGCAGCGCGCGCTCGCTCACGCGGATGGTCGGCGACATTCTCGATGCGTCGTCGCTCGCAACCGGCAAGCTGCGGCTCGACGCGGCGCCGGTCGACCTCGCGCGGCTGTTCTCCGACTCGGTCGGCACGTTCCAGACAGCCGCGTCGTCGGCCGGCGTCATGCTCGAATTCGCTTGCGGGTCCAGCACGTTCATCGTGTCCGGCGACGCCGAACGGTTGCGGCAGATGCTATCGAACCTCGTGTCGAACGCGCTCAAGTTCACGCCGGGCGGCGGCAGCGTGCATGTCGGGCTGGCGCGCAACGGCACGCACGCGGTGTTGACCGTCGCCGATACGGGGCAGGGGGTCGCGCCCGAGTTCGTGCCGTACGTCTTCGACATGTTCCGTCGCGCGGACGATTCGCCGGCGTCGTCGCGGCGCGGGCTCGGCCTGGGGCTGTCGATCGTGCGGCATATCGCGGAGCTGCACGGCGGCACCGTGACGGCCGAAAGCGCGGGCCGCGATCTCGGCTCGACGTTCACGGTGACGCTGCCGGCCGGCTGGCAGCCGGCCGGCGCGATGGCGTGGGGGCTCGCGCAGGCGGGCGACCGTCAGGCGCCGCTCGGGCTCGCCACGCAGCGGATCCTGATCGTCGACGACGACGCGACGACGCGCGCGAGCCTGACGGCCGCGCTGACGACGTTCGGCGCGGCCGTCACGGTCGCGTCGTCGGGCCGCGAAGCGCTCGCGATGGCCGCCGGGCTGCAGCCCACCGTCGTGCTGTCCGATCTCGCGATGCCGGACGGAGACGGCTTCTGGCTGCTCGACGCGCTTCGGCGCGGTGCGGGCAATGGCGACGGCGACGGCAACGGCGACACGCGGAACTTGCGCGTGCTTGCCGTCACCGCGCACGCGGGCCCGGCGGATGAGCGCCGAGCCCTCGAGGCCGGCTTCGACGGCTATCTGTGCAAGCCGGTCGACGTGCGCGAACTGGCGCACAAGATCATGCTCGTGACGAAGCGCGACGACTGACGGACGGCGCGCGCCGGATGCGCCGGCATCGTCACTGCGCCGGTGCCGGGCGGCGCGGCATATCGGCCTGCGCGAGCAGGTGCGACGCGATCTGCGTGCTGCGCACGAGATCGCCCGGTTGGTGAAGCGCGGCCTGCCGATGAATGAAGTACCGGACGGTACGCGCGAGCCCGGTGGCGAGCGGCGTGGTCGCGCGCCAGTCGAGGCGCCGCTGCGCGGCTTCGAGGTTCGGCCGCCGCTGGCGCGGATCGTCGGACGGCAGCGGCCGGAACTCGATCGCGACCGTCGCGCCGACGATCCGCACGACTTCGCGCGCGATGTCGAGCATCGCGATTTCGGCGTCGCTGCCGAGATTGACCGGTTCGCTCGCGTCGCCCGGCTCATTCATCAGCCGGATCAGCGCGTCGACCATGTCGTCCACGTAACAGAACGAGCGCGTCTGCCTGCCGTCGCCATAGACGGTCAGCGGCGCGTCGGCGAGCGCCTGCGTGATGAAGTTCGACACGACGCGGCCGTCGGCCGGATGCATGCGCGGGCCGTACGTGTTGAAGATGCGCGCGATCCGCACGTCGACGCCGTACTGGCGGTGGTAGTCCATGAACAGCGTTTCCGCGCAGCGCTTGCCTTCGTCGTAGCAGGCGCGCAGGCCGACCGGGTTCACGCGGCCGCAATAGTGCTCGTGCTGCGGGTGGACGTCGGGGTCGCCGTACACCTCGCTCGTGGACGCCTGCAGGATGCGCGCCTTCACGCGCTTCGCGAGACCGAGCAGGTTGATCGCGCCATGCACGCTCGTCTTGGTCGTCTGGACGGGGTCGCGCTGGTAGTGGACGGGCGACGCGGGGCACGCGAGGTTGTAGATCTCGTCGACCTCGACATAGAGCGGAAACGTCACGTCGTGCCGCATCAGTTCGAAGGTCGGCGCGTCGAGCAGATGCGCGATGTTGTCCTTCGCGCCCGTGTAGAAATTGTCGACGCACAGCACGTCGTGGCCGTCCGTCACGAGGCGTTCGCACAGGTGCGAGCCGAGGAAGCCGGCGCCGCCGGCGACGAGCACGCGTTTGCGATCATGGCCCTTCATCATGCGTTCTCCTTGCGATGGGCGAGCGCGCCCGATGTGATCGACACGGGCGTGCGGCGACCGGTGCCGGCCGACGCGCCGGCGCTGCGCGGCCGCGCGACGTCGCGATAGATGTCGACCAGCCGGTCGGCCACGCCTTGCCAGGTATAGAACCGGTGCGCGCGCAGGTAGCCGGCGCGTCCCAGCGCCGCGCACAGCTCGGGTTGCGCGCGCAGCTCGACGAGGCGCGCGGCCAGCGCGGCGGGATCGCGCGGCGGCACGAGATAGCCGGTCTTGCCGTCTTCCACCGTCGTGCGGATGCCGCCGACGTGGCTGCCGATCACCGGCGTCGCGCAGGCCATGGCCTCGACCGGCGTGATGCCGAACGGCTCGTACCACGGGGTCGTGACGAACACGTCGGCCGCGCTGTAGTACAGGTGCAGCGTGTCGCGGTCGCGCCGGCCGACGAAGGTCACGCGATTGGCGATCCCCAGGTCGTGCGCGAGGCCCGCGAGGCGGGCGAGTTCCGGGTCGCGGGCCGGGTCGGGTGTGGCCTGGCTGCCGCCGACGATATAAAGGTGGGTCGGCCGGCGCGGGTCGCGCGGCATGCGGGCCAGCGCGTCGATCACCGTGTCGATGCCTTTGCGCGGCACGAGGCGGCCGAGCTGCAGCACGACGAAGGCATCCTGCGGCCAGCCGAGCTGCGCGCGCGCATCGATGCGCGGCGTCGGCCTGAGTTCCCGCACGTCGAAGCCGCACGGCACGATCTCGATGCGCGCGGCGTCGGCGCGATAGTGCGTCGTCAGGTCGAGCGCATCCTGCGGGCATTCGGCGATCACGCGGTCCGAACGGCGCGCGAGCGTGTCCTCGATCGCGAAGCGCGCATCGGGGAAACCGTCGGCGTCGCCCTGATGCAGCCGGCGCACGCGGCCGAGTGCATGGAAGGTCGTGACGAGCGGGATGCCGAGCTGCCGCTTCACGCGCAATGCCGCGTCGCCCGACATGAAGAAGTTCGCGTGCATCACGTCGACCGGGTCGGGCTCGCGCCGCATGCGCGCGACCATGCCGTCCGCGAACGCGACCATGTACGGCAGCAGCCGCTCCTTGGGTACGTCGGTCGGTGGCCCGGCCGGTACGTGGATCACGCGCATGTGCGTGCCGATCGGCACGACTTCCGGCAGGTGCGGATTGTCGCAGCGCGTATAGACGTCGACGTCGAGGCCGCGCTCGGCCAGTTGCTTCGCGACGTTCGCGACGTAGATGTTCTGCCCGCCGGCATCGACGCCGCCGATCACCCCCAGCGGCGATGCGTGCTCACTGATCAACGCGATTCTTTGCATGGTGTTGCTCCCGGTATCGGGGCCGCGTGGATGGGCCGCCGTTGCCGGTGGTTCGGCAAGCAGCGTACCCGGTGCATTGCCCGCGAAGCCCCCCGTCGGAATACCGAAAAAATTACAACGGGTTGGATGAAAGGGCGTCTGATCGGGCGAACCCGCGGCGGCGGCGCACCGGCACCGCGCCGGCACCGAGGCACGCGACTTGCGCTGTCCCGCTCACCCGCCGGCTATCCCGGCTCGACGAAAGGAGGTCACGATGAAGGCATTCCCGCTGCAAGTCCGTTCCTTGAGGATCCGTCGTCGCAACGCGATGCGCGCCGGCATGGCGATCGCGATCGCCGCCACCACGACGTGCGCGGTGATCGCGCCGAATGCGTTCGCCGCCGGCGACGACAGTGCCGCGTCCACGTCAACGTCAACGGCGTCGTCGTCGCATACGACGACCGGCACCAAAATTCGCGATGCCACGATCACGACCAAGGCGAAGGCCGAGCTGGTCGGGACGAACGGCCTGTCGTCCGGCGACATCCACGTGAAGACGCGGCGCGGCATCGTGACGCTCACCGGCAGCGTGCCCGAGGAGGCGCAGCGCACGCAGGCCGTCAGCGTCGTGAAACAGGTCGACGGCGTGCAGGACGTGCGCGATCAGTTGACGATCCGGGCCAAGTGACCGCGGCCGCGCCGCACAAGGAGTCCAGCCATGAACTGCATGCTCAAACCGGTCGGCGAGCAGACGATCGTGATCACCGGCGCGACGAGCGGCATCGGTCTCGTCACCGCGCGCAAGGCCGCGCGCCGCGGCGCGAAGCTGGTGCTGTTCGCGCGGAACGAAGCCGCGCTCAATACGTTGTGCGAGGAGCTTCGCCAGCATGGCGATCTCGCGGTGGCGGTCGCGGGCGACGTGGGCAATCTCGAGGATCTGCAGCGCGCGGCCGCCAAGGCGGTGGAGACCTACGGCGGTTTCGACACGTGGATCAACAACGCCGGCGTATCGATCTTCGGCCCGGCTTCCGCGGTGCCGCTCGACGACCAGCGCAAGCTGTTCGACACCAACTACTGGGGCGTCGTGCACGGCTCGCTCGTGGCGGCCGACCACTTCCGGCGCAAGGACGACTTTCACGGCGGCGCGATCATCAACATGGGCAGCGAGGCGTCCGACGCGCCAGTGCCGTTGCAGAGCGCGTATGCGGCGTCCAAGCATGCGGTGAAGGGCTTTACCGATTCGCTGCGGCTCGAGATGGAGGGTGACCACCTGCCGGTGTCCGTGACGTTGATCAAGCCGGCCGCGATCGACACGATGTTCGTGATGCACGCGAAAAACTACATGAACGTCGAGGCGAAGCTGCCGCCGCCGATCTACGACCCGGAACTGGTGGCCGACGCGATCCTGTTCGCGGCCGCGCATCCGCGCCGCACGCTGTTCGTGGGCGGCGCGGCGAAGTTCACGTCGGCGAGCGCGTATCACGCGCCGCACCTGTTCGATCGCATCGCGACCCGGCTGTTCTGGCGCAGCCAGCGCACGGATCGCCCCGCCCGCCCGCGCGACGACAACGCGCTGTACGAGCCGCGCCATGCGCTGCACGAGCGCGAAGGCATGGACGGGCCCGTGCTGCGCGGGTGCGCCTACAACACGGTGGTTCAGCGGCCGAAGGTGGCGGGGGCGGTCGCCCTCGGTGCGGCGGCGCTGGTGGTCGCCGCGCTGGCGCGTGCGCGCCGCGCGTCGACGTGATTTCGTTCATCCCCAAGGAGATTTCCATGACATCCCGACACCATACGGGCCACGAATACAGCCACTCGCGCGCGCACGAAGGCGAGCGCGTGCAGCAGGACCATGACAAGGGCGGCCATCAGGGCGGCCACGGCAAGGCGCCGAGCCCGATCGACGTGCAGAAGGCGTTGAAGGGCATGGACTATCCGGCCAGCAAGGCGGCGGTCGTCGAGTGCGCGGAACGCTCGCATGCGGATCCCGGCGTGATCGACATGCTCCGCCGCATTCCCGATCGCGAATACGGCACGCCGGCGTCGGTGTCGAAGGAACTCGGGCGGTTGATGTGAGCGCCGCCCCGTCGCGTCGCGTGCGGTGGCACGCGGCGCCCCCCCCGTCACGAGGAGCACGACCATGGCGATGATCGTCGCAGGCCGCTTCACGACGTTCGACGAAGCGGAAGGTGGGGCACGTCACCTTTACGGGCGCGCGTTCGGTTCGGACGACGTATCGATCTTCTTCCTGAATCCGGACGGACAGCATGCGCGCTTTCCGATCGGCGGCGACGTCTATGCCGATACGGCGGCGAAGCCGGGCGGGCGCGGCGCGATGATCGGCGCGATCCGCGGGGTGCTGATCGGCATCGTCGTGGGGCTCCTCGTCTATGCGATCGGCGTGCGCTACTGGTTCGTTCCGGCCGCCGCCGCGCTGGCCGGCGCGTATCTCGGCGCCTTCGGCGGCGCGCTGGGCCGCATGCGCGGCGAGCAGGCCGAGGGCAAGGGCACGCTCGCGCGGAGCGAATCGGGCGTGATCCTCGCGGTGCGCGTGGCGCCGGACACCGCCAATACCGCGGAAGACGTGTTGCGCGCGACCGGGGCGTCGTCGATCGAGCGTGTCGAGGGCGACTGGCAGGACGGCGAATGGCGCGACTTCGATCCCGTACGCCGGCCCGGCGAGCCTGCATCGAGCGACCATCCACGCTGAATTTTTGACGCCCGTTTGTAGCGTTGCGCGCGCAACGATGGCGTTGCCCGGTGCGGCACGCCGCTTGCGAGCATTTGACGACACCGTTCAGGGAGGAACGCACCCATGACTACCGCACAGACTCCGCCGCCTCAGAAGCAGGACCACCAGCCGGGCACCGAGCGCGACATGCATCCGCAGCCGCGCGACTCGGCGGCCGACTACGTCGGCAGCGGCAAGCTCGCCGGCAAGGTCGCGCTCGTGACGGGCGGCGACAGCGGGATCGGCCGCGCGGTTGCAATCGGCTTCGCGAAGGAAGGGGCCGACGTCGCGATCGTCTACCTGAAGGAGTCCGACGACGCCGCGCAGACGAAGCAGTTGATCGAGCAGGCCGGGCGGCGTTGCGAGGCGATCATGTGCGACGTCGGCGACCGACGGCAGGCGCACGATGCAGTGGCGCGCACGGTCGAGCGGCTCGGGCGGCTCGACGTGCTCGTGAACAACGCGGGCGAACAGCATCCGCGCCCGGGCATCGAGGACGTGACCGAGGAACAGCTCGAACGCACGTTCCGCACGAACGTGTACGGCATGTTCTTCTGCACGCAGGCCGCGCTGCCGCACATGAAGCACGGCGGACGCATCGTCAACACCGCGTCGGTGACCGCGTATCACGGCAATCCGACGCTGCCCGACTACTCGGCGACCAAGGGCGCGATCGTCGCGTTCACGCGGTCGCTGTCGGCGGAGCTGGCCGAACGCGACATCCGCGTCAACGCGGTCGCGCCCGGGCCGATCTGGACGCCGCTGATTCCATCGACGTTCACGGCCGAGCAGGTCGCGAAGTTCGGCGCGAACGTGCCGCTCAAGCGGCCGGGGCAGCCGGACGAACTGATCGGCTGCTACGTGCTGCTCGCGTCGGAAGGCGCGAGCTACATGACCGGGCAGACGCTGCACCCGAACGGCGGCTCGATCGTCGGCGGCTGACCGCCGTCTCTCGCCAAATGCAAGGAGGAAGCCCATGAAACGACCCCACTGGACGATCGCGGCGTTCGCCGCGGCCCTGCTCGCCGCTGGCGGGCCCGCCCGCGCGCAGATGCCGAGCGAGCCGCCCGCATCGAATTCGCACGTGCCGGGCGGCGTGATCAACCCGTCGTCGGGCGCGGGCGACGCGATGATCGCGAAAGCGCCGCAAGGCGGCGACGCGGAATTCGTCGACAAGGCGGCCATCGCCGGCAAGGCCGAGGTGCAGGCGAGCCAGCTCGCGCTGCGGCAGGCGCAGTCGCCGGACGTGCGCGCGTTCGCGCAGCGCATGGTGGCCGATCACGGCAAGGCGAATGCGCGCCTGAACGAGATTGCCGCGCGCCAGGGCATGAAGCCGCAGGTCGAGCAGATCCAGGACCCCGACGTCGAGGCGCTGCGCGGCAAGCACGGTCGCGACTTCGACACAGCGTACGTCGCGGCGGTCGGCCCGGAGGCGCACCGCAAGGCCGTCGCGCTATTCGAAGGCGAAGCGCGAAACGGGCGGGATCCGCAATTGCGCGAGTTCGCGAGCACCACGCTGCCGACGCTGCGGCATCACCTGAGCATGGCGCAGGCGCTCGAACGCAAGGTGGGCGCGCAGTAACGCGCGCCCGTTCAACCCCGGGCCGCGGGTGCGGCCCGTCTTTTTGGAGAGTCAGTCATGGCCCATCGGCAACCGAAGCATGAAGGCATCCGCGAATTGCTCTGCCAGGCATACGAAACCGAGCTTGGCGGCGCGAAGATCTACGAAGCCGCGCTGCAATGCGCGACCGACGAGGATCTGCACAAGGAATGGGAGAAGTACCACCGCGAGACGCTGCATCACCAGGAGGTGCTGCGCAAGGTGTTCGACACGCTCGGCATGGATCCCGACGCGCAGACGCCCGGCCGCAGCGCGGTGGCGGCCATCGGCAAGGCGCTCGTGCATACGATCGAGCAGGCGCGGAAGCAGGCCGACCCGGCGGTCGCGCAGGTCGTCGCGGCCGAGTGCGTGGTGCTCGCGGAGACCAAGGATCACCTGAACTGGGAGCTGATCGGCTATGCGGCCGACCAGCTGTCGGGCGATGCCGCGAAGACGCTGAAGGACGCGCACGACGAGGTCGAGGCCGACGAGGATCATCACCTGTATCACACGCGGGGCTGGGCGCGCGAGATGTGGATCCAGTCGATGGGCTTCAAGGCGGTGCTGCCGCCGCCGGAAGAAGTGAAGAAGGTCGAATCGGCGGCGGACGCGGCGCGCGCCGAAAAGTCGCGCGGCAAGATGATGTAAGTGCGGCGGGCCGGGCTTGGCGGGAGGCAGTCAGCCCGGCCCGGCGCGACGAAAGTGGCGTGCGCCATGAACGGTCGATGCGCGGTTCAGGTCAGCAGGTCGACGACCATCGTCACGACCGACGCCGCCATCAGCACGACGGCGAGCCAGCCAAAGGTTTTCGACACGATGCCGCTGCCGGGTTGCCCGGCCGCCTCACGCCGCTGCGACAGCAGCATCACCATCACGAGCATCGGTACCGCCGCGACGCCGTTGAGCACCGCGCTCCAGTACAGCGCCTTGATCGGGTCGATCGGACTCACGCACATCGCGATGCCGACGAACACGCACAGGGCCAGCACCGCATAGAACGTGGGGGCACGCCGCACCGGCTCATTCAGCCCTTCGCGGAACTGCCACGCTTCCGCGCAGCCGTACGCGGCACTGCCCGCGAACGCGGGAATCGCGAGCAGCCCGCAGCCGACGATGCCGAACGCGAACACGAGAAACGCGGCTTCGCCGGCGATCGGCCGCAGCGCTTCGGCGGCTTGCGCGGTGCTGCCGATGTCGTGCCGGCCGTGCTCGAAGAACACGGCGGCGCCGATCACCATGATGCAGAACGACACCGCGTTCGTGACGACCATGCCGAACCACGTGTCGAACGTGACGCGCCGCTCGGTCTCGCTGCGCGTGTCGCGCTCCGTGGATGCCGTTTCCTCGACTTCGAGCGCGGCCTGCCACACGAACAGGTACGGGCTCAGCGTCGTGCCGAGCACGGCCACCGTCGTGGTGGCATACGCATGCGTGAATTCGATCCGGGGCAGCACGATCGCGTGCAGTACGGCGTGCCAGTCGATCTGCACGAAGCCGAGTTCGAGCACGTAGGCGATCAGCCCGAGCGTCATCCATTTCAGCCAGCGCGCATAGCGTTCGTACGACAGCATGACCTGCAGCGCGAGCGAGGCGACCCCGTAGACCGGGGCATACCAGTAGCTGTGACCGCCGATCACGAGCGCGGTCGCGTCTCCCATCGCCGCGAGATCGGCGCCGACGTTGACGACGTTGACGATCGCGACCATCACGATCAGCGCCTTGGCGAGCCGGTCGGAGTAGTGCTCGCGAATGCCCGCGACGAGGCCCGCGCGGTTGCGGCGCCCGATGAACGCTGACGCGAGCTGCACGGCCACCATCATCGGCAGCGTGACGACGATGATCCACAGCATGTTGAAGCGGAACTGGCTGCCGGCCTGCGCGTAGACGGCGATGTTGCTCGGATCGGCATCGGACGCCCCCGCGAGCAGGCCGGGGCCGAGCCGCCGGTACCACGGTGTCGGAGTGCGCCGCGCGACGCCCGCGGCCGGCTGCGCGTCGTCGCCGGGTGCGCTCATCGGGTGCCTCCGCGTGCGCCGGGCCGGCTGTCGCGATCGAGGTCGCCGTCGCGGTCGGGTGCGCCGGCCAGGCGCGATGCGGTGCGCAACGCGTCGACGAGCCTCCGGTACGCATGCTCGCGCGAATCGGCGCCGCGCGTGCGCAGCACGTACGACGGGTGATAGGTCGCGACGACAAGCAGGCCTTGCGCCGTGCGAATCGGCGCGCGCGCGGCCTCCAGCGTCGCATCGTTGTCTTGCAGCAGCGCGCGCAACGCGGTGCCGCCGAGCGCGACGACGACGCGCGGCCGTACCGCGTCGAGCTCGCGTTCGAGCCAGTAGCGGCACGCGGCCACCTCGCGTTGCGCGGGCGTTTTATGCAGCCGGCGCTTGCCGCGCGGCTCCCATTTGAAGTGCTTGACCGCGTTCGTCAGGTAGCAGTGCGCGCGCTCGATCCCGGCTTCATCGAGTGCGCGGTCCAGCATGCGCCCGGCCGCGCCGACGAACGGCAATCCCTGGCGGTCCTCCTGGTCGCCCGGCTGCTCGCCGACCAGCATGATCGTCGCGTCGACGGGGCCGGCCCCGGGCACCGGCTGGGTCGCATGCTCCCACAACGCGCAGCGGCGGCATGCGCCGAGTGTCGTCGGTGCGTCGTCGGCGGCGGGCGGCGGATGGCGCGTCATGTGACGACGCCCGTGCGGCCCGGGGCGCGACAGGTCGCCCACGCCGGTGGGGCGGGACAGAAACGAAAGCGCAGCGTGACGCGCATGAAGGGCTCCGGTACGACGATTCGACCTGTACAGCAACCGCCGTTCCGCATCGGCCGGGACGGGCGCGGGGTTTGCGTGGAGGCGGTGTCAACGACAGGAGAAACGCGATGCTTCCCGATCCCGGCGACGATCCGGCCGCGGACGACGTGCTGCTGTGGCGCGCCCCCGACAGCGTGCCGCGGCGCCCGCGTCGCGTGCTGATCGTCGACGACTATCGCGACGCCGCCGATGCGCTGCGCCTGCTGCTCGAGGCGCGCGGCTTCGAATGCCGCGTTGCCGTCGATCCGTTCGCCGTCTGCGCGATCGCGCGCGACTGGCAGCCGTTCGCGGTCGTGCTCGATATCGCGATGCCGGGCCTCGACGGGCTGCAGCTGGCGGCGCGGCTGCGCGGTGATCCGCACACCGGCGACATGCTGCTCGTCGCGTGCAGCGGGTTAGCGTCGCGACGCGATTGCGAGGCGGCGAAGCAAGCCGGGTTCGACGCGCACTGCGCGAAGCCGCTGACGCCGCACCGGCTACTGGGCTATCTGGACGCGGCGAGCGGCCGCGCGACGCCGGACGGGGCGGTTACACGGTGCTTGTAAAAAAGCCGCCGGGGCGTCGCGGCGCAGGCATCAACCGCCGGTGCGCGTGGCGGCATGTCGGGCCGACCGGCCCGCGACGGCGGCCAGCCCGCCGGCGAGCGCGAGCAGCGCCGCGCTCATCGCGAAGGTCGCGCGGTAGCCGTGCAGGTCGAACAGCATGCCGCCGATCGTCGCGCCGAGCCCGATCGCGAGTTGCACGACCGCGACCATCAGCCCGCCGCCGGCTTCCGCATCGTGCGGCAGCGTCCGGGCGAGCCACGTCCACCAGCCGACCGGCGCCGCGGTGCCGAGCAGCCCCCAGGCGCCGAGCAGGCAGGCGGTGGCCGCCGTGGAGCCGCCGAACACCATCAGCGCCGCCGCAATCGCGGCCATCAGTGCCGGCGTGGCCACGAGGGTCCGGTAGAGCCCGCGTTCCAGCACGCCGCCGATCAGGAACGTGCCCGCGAAACCCGCGACGCCGATCACGAGCAGGAGCAGCGACAGCGTGACGGTGCCCGCGTGCGTGACGGTTTCGAGGAACGGACGCAGGTAGGTGAACAGCGTGAACTGGCCCATGAAGAACACGCTCACCGCCGCCATGCCGAGCGCGACCGGCGGCCGGGCCAGCAGCCTGAGCGCGTTGGCCGACGCGCGGCGCGGCGCGGACTGCATCGACGGCAGGCTGACGAGCTTCCAGCCGAATGCGATCGCGGCGACCGGCACGACGCAGAAGAACGCCCAGCGCCACCCGACGATTCCGCCCAGAAAGCTGCCGAGCGGGGCCGCGACGACGGTCGCCAGCGCGTTGCCGCCATTCACGATCGCCAGCGCGCGCGGCACGTGCGGCGCCGGCACGAGGCGCATCGCGGTGGCGGCCGACATCGACCAGAAGCCGCCGATCGCCACGCCGATCAGTGCGCGGCCGGCGATGAACGCCGCGTAGTTCGGCGCGAAGGCGACAAGCGTGCCGGACACGATCGTCAGCAGGGTCAGCACCAGCAGCAGCGGCTTGCGATCGCGCCGGCCGGCGAGCGAGGCGATGAACAGGCTCGTGACCAGCGCGAACGCGCCCGATACGGAGATGGCCTGGCCGGCCTGGCCTTCGCTGACGTGCAGGTCGCCTGCGATCGGCGTGAGCAGGCTGACCGGCATGAACTCGGAGGCGACCAGCGCGAACGCGCCGAGCGACATCGCGAGGACGGCGCCCCATGCGGCCGCACCGTCAGGTGCCGTGCCGCGATCGGGGGTCGAGACGGATGGCATGTCGGGAACCGGATCGGAGAAAGGAGTGGGTCGCGCATTCAGTCGCAACGCGTCGTGGCGCCGTGCACGGCGAGTTGCGTGCGCGCGTCGTCGGCGCGCCCGGCCTGCACCCGGGCCGCGGCGGCCTGGGCGTCGTCGACCCAGCTGCGCGGGTTCATGCGCGCCGGATTGAAGCCGGCGGCCTCGTAGCGCTGCAGGTCCTGGCGGACCTGCTCGCGCGTCAGGCCCGGTGCGGATTGCGCGAACGGCGAGCCGGACGCGACCAGCATGGCGATGGCGGCGACGGCGGTGAGAAAGCGGGTAGGCATGAGGTTGGGCTCCGGAATGCGGGTAGTCCGAGCGTCCGGGCGCTGCCGCGACGCATCGGGTCGATGGCTTCGCAGTCTAGTGATTCGTCGCGGATCGATTAAGTAGCGCGGCGCGCTTGGACTCATGAGCCAAACTGATGAATCGCCGCCGGCGGTGCTACGATGAGCGTCCGTCCCGACCGGAGCGTTTCGACATGGCGCGCGAAAATCTGAACGACCTGCTCGTGTTTCTCGCGGTGGCCCGCGAGCGCAGCTTCACGCGTGCGGCCACGCGGCTCGGCGTGTCGCAGTCGGCGCTGAGCCATACCATTCGCGATCTCGAGGCGCGGGTCGGCGTGCGGCTGCTCACGCGCACGACGCGCAGCGTGTCGACGACCGACGCGGGTGAGGCGCTGTTCCAGGCGGTGGCCCCGCGCATCGACGAGATTACCGCGCAACTGGCCGCGCTGTCGGATTTCCGGGACAAGCCGGCCGGCGTGGTGCGCATTACCGCCACCGAGCATCCGATCGATACGATCATCTGGCCGAAACTCAGGCAGGTCCTCCCCGACTACCCCGATATCCGCATCGAGCTGTCGGTCGATTACGGGCTGTCGAACATCGTCGAGGAGCGCTACGACATCGGCGTGCGCTACGGCGACCAGGTGGCGAAGGACATGATCGCCGTGCGGATCAGCCCGGACGTCCGGATGGCGATGGTCGCGTCGCCGGCCTATCTCGACGGCCGCAAGCCGCCGAAGAAGCCGCAGGACCTGCTCGATCACGATTGCGTCACGTTGCGGCTCGCCACCGCGAAGGGCATCTATGCGTGGGAGCTGAAGAAGGGCAGGAACGACGTGCTGGCGCGCGTGAACGGCCGGATCACCTGCAACACGCAGCCGCACATGGTGCAGGCGGCGCTCGACGGCTTCGGCATCGCGTTCGTCACCGAGGACATCGTGCTCGAGCATGTCCGCGACGGCCGCCTGCGGATCGTGATGCCGGACTGGTGCCCGGTCTTTCCCGGCTACCACGCGTACTATCCGAGCCGCCGCCCGGCGTCGCGCGCGTTTACCGTCGTGATCGACGCGCTGCGGCATCGCGCGTAGCGCCTGTCGCCAGTCGCGTCCGGGCCGCCCCCGCGACGGCCGGCAAGAAAAACGCCCCGCGCGGGCGGGGCGTTCGAAGCGGCTGCGCCGGTGAACCGGCGCAGCGCGATGGCGCGATCAGAGACGGTCGCGTGAGCGCGGATCGTTCAGTTCCTCGGTCGGGTCGGTCAGCCCGAGTTCGTCGCCGGCGCTCCAGTACGGCGTGCTGCCGTAGAACTCGTGCAGCGGTGTCGCCCATTGCGGATCGGCCATCGCCGGCCAGTGGTCCTTGTCGAACCCCGGCGCGTTGCGGATCCGCTCGGACGACACCGACAGCAGGAAGCATTTGCGCTCGGTGTCGAGCGTGAGCGCGCTCCACGGGATCGCGTGCAGCTTGTCGCCGATGCCGAGGATGCCGCCGCTCGACAGTACCGCGTAGGCGACGCGGCCGGAGCGCACGTCGAGCATGATGTCCTTGATCTTGCCGACATCGTCGCCGTCGGTCGTATAGACCTTGTCGCCTTCCAGCGTATCGGCCGCCATCACGTCGGGGCCAGGGCCGGCCGCCGTCGCGGCACCCTTGCCGATGATGCGGGTTTGACCTTGATCGGAAGTCTGCATGGTTTCCTCCAGGCTGCATGGGGCGCGACGGTGCCCGGGGCGGGCCCTGCGGGTCGCGCGGGTGGGTCGGGACGGGGCGAGGGTCGCTCCGTCACGTCTGCTTCGGTTGCGACACGCCTTCGAGCGTGTTCGCGAGATCGTCCCGCTCGGGGCCGGCCATGCGCGTCGCGATGTCCGCGAGCGACAGCATGCCGACCAGCCGCTTGTCGTGATCGACGACCGGCAGGCGGCGCAGTTGCGCGTCCGCCATGTAGTGCTGGATCTCGTCCAGCGAATCGTCGTCGAAACACCATTCGATCGGGCCCGATGCGACTTCGTGGATGCGCGTCTCCGGCGGCTTGCCGGCCGAAATCGCGCGCACCGCGAGATCCCGGTCCGTCACCATCCCGATCAGCCGGTTGTTGTCGCACACGGGCAGCGCGCCGATGTCGTAGCGCTCCATCAGTTGCGCGGCATGACGGATCGAGTCGGTCGGTGCGATGTGCACGACGTCCTGCGACATGATTTCGTTGACGCGATGCATGAAATTCTCCTCACGAATGCGGTAGTGCAATGGATCGAAATGGGCCGCACAAAATCAGCAAGCCACGTGCCGTGCGCGCTCACGCGTCGCCGCGTTCGCGCTTGTCCTGCCACGGCCCCTCGTCGTGCGTGCCGGGCGGCGTGTCCGGCTCGATGCGCGTGACGCCGCCGGTCGCGGGCGGGTCGCTCGCCGGAAACGTGTCCTCGAGCTGCTTGTCGATATGGCGTTCCGAATGGCGCGTGCGCGCGCGGTCGTGGTGCTTGAGCGGCGGCGACGGATCAGGTTGCCGTTCGTGTGCCGGCGCGTCGTGGCCGGTCCGGGTCGAATCCTTCATCGCAAGCCTCCGTGTCGATGCCGATGGCGTGTCCCATCCGCAACGGCCATGCCCGGTCTGCGCCGAGATACGCCGATATGCACCGAACGCACGCGGCACGCGACTTGCCGCGAGGGCGATGACGATGTTGATGACGCAGGCGGATGGCGCAACCGGTGCCGGCCGTGTCTACATCTACATCGAGCGGGAGGCACGATGACGATTCCGAAACGACGACCGGGCGTGCGCTACGAGGTCAACATATGCGGCGGCGGATTCGATTCGTTGAAGAGCCATTTCAACGAATGGAAGCATGAACCGCTGATCTACCGGCCCGAGCGCCGGATGTTCGAAGGCAAGGCAGACGTGAGGCCGCTCGGCGGCGAGACGTTCGGCTCGACCGAGCCCGCGCGGTTCGCGCTGCAGCGTGCGTGCGAGCCGTCCGACGCGTATGCGCTCGCCGCGCAGGTGCGCGATGACGGCCGCGAGCTGTGGCTCGTGATGGCCGCTTTCGACGCGTAGCCGCGCCGTTGCAAGATTTGCAGCGGACGGTGTAGCGAAGGCACGGCAGGCCGTTCGCGGCACCCGCGTGCGCGTCGCGGCGGACACGCGGATGGCGAGAACGACGGCATGCGGCTTGCGCACCCTGGGCAGGCGAAGGTCGCGCCCGCTGTCGACCCGCCGACCCCGCAAGGAGGGAGTGCCGATGACACCTGACCCAGCGCAGTGGCTGCAGCGGCCCGAACCGCCGCTACCCGGCATCGGGCCGGATCCGGAACCGCCCGATCCCGACGACGTGCCCCCCGACCTGCCCGAGCCGTACCGGCAACCCGAGGGCGACCCGCCGGGGCATGCCCCGCCCGAGCGCGAGCCGCCGGAGCATACGCCCCCGATGGGCGTGGTATCGCGAACGCGCACCGAGGCATCGCCATGAGCATCCGCGTGAAACCCGGCGTGCTGCGCGACATCGCCGAAACGCTCGGCCGCCATTTCGAGGCGCGCGCGATGCCGTTCCATATCGAGGAAAAGCCGCTCGGCGCGCTGCATATCGGCTTTCGCGTCGACGGTCATCCGGCGTCGCTGACCGTGGCGTTCGACGCCGACGCGTTCGCCGCGCTCGAGCACGCCGGCATCGACTCGCAGCGCCGCGCGCTCACGCGCGTGGCGGTCGAATTCGACGCGATGATGGCGCGTCGCGCCCCGACCGCGTACGCCGGCGATTTCCATTTCAACCGGCTATGAGATGCCGGTCACAGGGAGGATTGCGATGAACCCGATCCGGAAGACGATACGCATGGGCATCCTTGCGTGCGCCGCCGCGTGCGCGCTGGGCGCATGCACGCAACCGGCGAACGGCCCCTACGGCGCCCGCGGGACGCCACCCGACAGCCGTGGCGCACAGTCGACCACGACGATGCCCGACGCGAATACACGTGGCGACACGCGCCCGGCGCCGGGCACCCTGATGCCGCAGGGCGCGGCCGGCGGCGAAGCGGCCGACGGGCCCTCGACCGGCGCGAACGGTGCGCAGGGCGACCGGCCGCTGCCGGGCACGCCGCCGCTGATGCAGTACTGACCCGGCGTCCGTACCTCGCCCACGGCATGCGCGCGGGATCGCGTGCGCCGTGCAGCGCGCCGTCCAATGCGGCGCACGGCATGCCGCCCCCCGATGCGGCCGGAGGAAACCGATGGCGAATCCGCGCGAACACCTGGAAGACTGGCTGCGCGATGCGTATGCGATGGAGCGGCAGGCGGAGATGCTGCTCGCCGCGCAACTGAAACGGCTCGATCACTATCCGCAACTGCAGGATCGCTTGCGCCAGCATCTCGACGACACGATCGGCCAGCAGGCGCTCGTCGAAGCCTGCCTGGTGCGGCTCGGCACGACGCCGTCCGCGATCAAGGATCTGGCCGCGCGCGTTGCTGCGTATGGCCGGATCGCGAGCGGCATGCTGGCCGTCGATGAAGTGGTGAAGGGCGCGCTGGCCGGGTACGCGTTCGCGCACGTCGAGATCGCCGCGTATACGGCGCTGGCCGCGGCCGCGCAGGCGGCCGGCGAAGCGGAGATCCACGCATGCTGCGAACGGATCCTGCAACAGGAGCGCAGCCTGGCCGCGTGGCTGCTGCGCCACCTGCCGGCACTGACGACCGCCTTTCTCGACCGTTCGGCCGTCGATCGCATCGACGCCAAGCGATGACGGTTGACGATCCGGCATGCTTCACGGCTTACGGAATGTGTGTCCAAAACTTGCCGTCGGCTTGTAAATAATCCGCTCCCGCTCGCGGCGACACGCAGCGCGAACCCGCCACGGACGCGCTTCGACGAGCTGGCACGCTCAATGCATGAGGCATGCAGACGGTCAACCGTGAATCGACTCATCGGGCGGCTTTCGAGGCGGGCTTCGCCGGGGCCACGCGGCCGAGGCATCGTTCTTGCGCGTGGCACCGTGGCGAAGGATCGCCGGACGATGACGATTTCGCGAGCCGGCCCGCCGTGCCGCGACGCGGCGTGACGGCCGGGCGATTCGACCGCACTCGACCACGTTCAACCGCGTGCGCGCCACCGCTTGCCGCGATGCGCGCACCCACGAGAGGAGCACGACCATGCCAGCCAAATCGCAGGCCCAGCAACGCGCCGCCGGGGCCGCCCTGTCGGCCAAGCGCGGCGAGACGAAGATGAAGGATCTCAAACCGCCTTCGAAGTCGATGGCCAAATCGATGAGCGAAAAAGAGCTCGAGAAAATGGCTTCCACGCCGGCTCACGGCAAACCGAAACACAAGCACGACGCCTGATCGACGCCGATACGTACCGGCGACCGCTGTCATCCAGGAGGGTTCCATGCTTCGATACGCCATCATCTTCTTCATCATCGCGATCATCGCGGCCGTGTTCGGCTTCGGCGGCATCGCAGCCGGCGCGGCGGAGATCGCCAAGATCCTGTTCTACATCTTCGTGGTGATCTTCCTGGTCACGCTGCTGCTGGGCGTTGTCCGACGATGAGCGTCACGCCCGACCGGTCGCAGCGCATCGCGGAACTCGAGCATGCGCTCGCGAACGGTTTCCCGTCGGCATCGACCGTCGTCGTGCACGCGGACGATGCGTCCGGGCGGCTGACGATCCAGGTGTCGTGGGTGCGTGTGCCGGCCGACGCAAGCGCACGCGACTGGCGGTGCGCGGTCGACCTGCGGTTCGATCCGGACGTGATCACCCGCTATGCGTCGCTCGACGCGGCCGAACGGCTGCGCGTGCGCACCCATCTGGGCGACCGCGCGCGGCGCGCGGTGGACGCGCGCCAGCCGCGCGTCGAGGACGCGGCGATCGAATGCAACGTCGCGCTCGACGTGACGCGCGCCGAACTCGACGCGGCGTTGCGCGCACCCTGAATGAAGCCACCGCCGGCCGGCGGGGCGGTCGCGCCCGGCCGCGCCGGTTTTCCTGCCGTCCGCCCGTGCGCGCCGCAGCCATGCGGCGCGCGCGCGGCGGATACCCTTCCGAACGCCACGAGGACCCGATCGATGACCCATTCCCCCTCATCCGGCAAGACGCCGCCCGCCCAGCAGCAGGACAGCGCGAAATCGCGCCAGCTCGACGAGCACCGTTCGCGGCCCGACCACGAGGCGCTGCGCACCAACCAGGGCGTGCGGATCGCCGACAACCAGAACACGTTGCGCGGCGGCCCGCGCGGCCCGTCGCTGCTCGAAGACTTCATCATGCGCGAGAAGATCACGCATTTCGATCACGAGCGCATTCCGGAGCGCGTGGTGCACGCGCGCGGCTCGGCCGCGCACGGCGTGTTCCGCGTGTACGAGCCGATGGCCGACTACACGAAGGCCGCGTTCCTGCAGGACCCGGCCGCCGAAACGCCGGTGTACGTGCGTTTCTCGACGGTCCAGGGGCCGCGCGGCTCGGCCGACACAGTGCGCGACGTGCGGGGCTTCGCGGTGAAGTTCTATACCGAAGAGGGCAACTACGACCTCGTCGGCAACAACATGCCGGTGTTCTTCATCCAGGATGCGATCAAGTTTCCCGATTTCGTGCATGCGGTGAAGCCCGAGGCGCCGAACGAGATGCCGACCGGCGCGTCCGCGCACGACACGTTCTGGGATTTCGTGTCGCTGGTGCCGGAGACCACCCACACGGTGCTGTGGCTGATGTCCGACCGCGCGCTGCCCGCGAGCTTCCGCGCGATGGACGGCTTCGGCGTGCACACGTTCCGCTTCGTGAACGCGGCCGGCGCCGAGCGTTTCGTGAAGTTCCACTGGCGGCCCGTGAGCGGCGCGTATTCGCTGCTGTGGGACGAGGCGCAGCGGATTGCCGGCCATGACCCGGACTTCAACCGGCGCGACCTGTGGATGGCGATCGAGCGCGGCGACTATCCGGAGTTCGAACTCGGCGTGCAGATGATCGATCCGGCCGATGCCGACAAGTTCGACTTCGACCTGCTCGACCCGACCAAGCTGGTGCCGGAAGAACTCGTGCCGGTGCGGCCGATCGGCCGGATGACGCTGAACCGCAATCCCGACAACTTCTTCGCGGAAACCGAGCAGGTCGCGTTTCATCCGGGGCACGTGGTGCCGGGCATCGACTTCACGAACGATCCGCTGCTGCAGGGGCGCCTGTTCTCGTACACCGATACGCAATTGAGCCGGCTCGGCGGCCCGAACTTCCACGAGATCCCGATCAACCGGCCGGTGTGCCCGTTCGCGAACAACCAGCGCGATGCGATGCACCGGCAGACGATCAACGTCGGGCAGGCGTCGTACGAACCGAATTCGACGAGCGGCGGCTGGCCGCGCGAGACGCCGCCCGCGCCGGCCGGCGGCGGCTTCGAGACCGTGCACGAGCCGCTCGAAGGCGACAAGGTGCGCGTGCGCAGCGAGACGTTCGCCGATCATTTCTCGCAGCCCGCGCTGTTCTACCAGAGCATGTCCGAGATCGAGCAGCGGCATATCCGCGACGCGTACTGCTTCGAGCTCGGCAAGGTGACGCAGCCGCACATTCGCGAGCGGGTGGTCAACGACATCATCGCCCGCTTCGACGCGGGGCTGGCCGCGCAGGTGGCCGAACGGCTCGGGCTGCCCGCGCCGCACGGGGGCGCGACGCCGGCAGTTGCGCAGCGTTCGCCCGCGCTGAGCCTGATCGGCCGCGCGAAGCCCGGCATCCGGTCGCGCAAGATCGCGCTGATCGCGACCGGCGGCACGAGCGAGGCGCTCGTCCAGCAGGTGCGCGATGCGCTGCTGGCCGCGCACGCGGTGCCGACGATCGTCGCGCCGACGCTGGCGCCGATCGGCAGCATCGTGCCGCAAGCGACGCTGGCCGGCATGCCGTCGGTGATGTTCGACGCGGTGTTCGTGTGCGGCGGCGATGGCGACGGCCGCGACCTCGCGCACAGCGCCGACGCGCGGCATTTCGTGCGCGAGGCGTTCAAGCACCTGAAGCCGATCGCGGCCGTCGGGTCGGGGCGGCAATTGCTGAGCGCCGCCCACCTGCCGGACCCGGCCGAAGGCGTGTGCATCGGGCAGGCCGTCGATCTCGACGCAGTCCTGAACGACCTGTCCGACCACCTCGGCCGCCATCGCGTCTGGGCACGCGAGCAGCAGGCCGCCGAGTTGCCGGCCTAGCGCCACGCGATCATGGACGTCGTCGTCGCGCTGTTCGGGCAGGGCCGGATGCTCGGCCCTGGGCAGATGGTGCTGCGCTCGATCGTCGTGTTCGCGATCGCGCTGGTGCTGATCCGCATCGCCGGGCGGCGCGCGTTCGGCCAGCGTTCGCCGTTCGACTACGTGGTCGGCATCCTGCTCGGTGCGATCCTGAGCCGCGCGGTGGTCGGTGCGTCGCCGTTCGTCGCGACGGTGGCCGCGTCGCTCGCGATCGCGCTGCTGCATCGCGTGATCGGCCTGGCCTGCTTGCGCTCGCGCCGGCTCGAGCGGCTGCTGGTCGGCGCGGAACGCGAGGTGTATCGCAACGGCCGCTTCGACGACGCGCAGATGCGCGCGGCGCTGATCACGCCGACGGACGTCCATGAGAGCGTGCGTCAGGCGCTCGGCGCGGACGACCTGTCGGACGTCGACGCGGCGATCCTGGAGCGCAACGGCCACGTCAGCATCGTGCGGCGCAGCCGTTCCCGAAAGCCCTGACGGCTGCGCGCGGCGACGGACGCCGCAAGGAGGACATCGATGACACGCATGATCTGGAAAGGCGCGATCAGCTTCGGGCTCGTTCACGTGCCCGTGCAGCTGTTCCCGGCCACGCGCACCGTGAAGCCGTCGTTCCGGCTGCTCGACAAGCGCTCGATGGACCCGGTCGGCTATCGGCAGGTCAACAAGCGCACCGGCAAGGAAGTCACGCGCGAGGACATCGTGCGCGGCTACGAGTACGAGAAGGAGCGCTATGTCGTGCTGACCGACGACGAGATCCGCGCGGCGAACCCCGAGTCGACGCAGACCGTCGACATCGTCACGTTCGTGGACGCGGACGCCGTGTCGTTCCTCTATCTCGACACGCCGTACTACCTCGTGCCCGACCGCAAGGGCGAGAAGGTCTATGCGCTGCTGCGCGACGCGCTGAAGGACAGCGGCAAGATCGGCATCGCGCACGTCGTGATGCGCGACCGCCAGCATCTCGGCGCGCTGATTCCGGTCGGGCCGCTGCTTGCGCTCGATACGCTGCGCTGGCAGGAGGAACTGCGGCCGCTCGACGAACTGTCGGTGCCGGCCGACGACGCGAAGCGCGCGGGCGTCAGTGCGCGCGAACTCGCGATGGCGAAGAAACTGATCGACGACATGTCGGGCTCCTGGACGCCCGACGAGTATCACGACACGTTCCGCGACGACATCCTCGAGCTGGTCGAGCGCAAGGTGCGCGCGGGCCGCATCGAGGAAATCGAGGATCGCCCCGCGCAGACGGCGCGCACGGCGACCAACGTGGTCGATCTCACCGAGCTGCTCAAGCGCAGCCTGAAGGGCGGCGGTGGTGCGCGTGCCGCGCGCGCGGACGACGACGAGGAAGACCGTGCGCCTTCGCCGTCGCCATCGACGGGCGCGCGGCGCAAGCCGGCGGCGAAAACGTCCGCGAAAGGCACGACGAAGACGCCGGCGAATGCAGCGGCGAAGCGCGCGGCCGCGAAGCACGGTGCGACCGGCACGCACACGGCGAAGAAGACCGCCGTGCGCCGCAAGCACGCCGCGTGACGAGGCGGGAAGGAGGGTGACGCGATGGCCGGCAAGCTCGAACCCTATCGCCGCAAGCGCCGCTTCGATGCGACGCCGGAACCCGAAGGGGCGCATGGACGGCGGCGCGCGCACGCGGATGCGGACGCGAGCGTGCAGAAGGCAGGTGAGGCGCACAACGCGCATAAAACACGACCCTCCGCGCGCAGCGCCCGGCCGCTGCGCTTCGTGATCCAGGAGCATCACGCACGGCGGCTGCACTACGATTTCCGTCTCGAACTCGACGGCACGCTGAAGTCATGGGCGGTGCCGAAAGGGCCGAGCGTCGACCCGTCGGTGAAGCGGCTGGCCGTGCACGTCGAGGATCATCCGCTCGAATATGCGTCGTTCGAAGGCGAGATCCCGGCCGGCCATTACGGCGCGGGCTCCGTTACCGTGTGGGACGAGGGCACCTGGACGCCCGACGGCGGCATCGCCCGGGCGCGCGACGGCTACCGCGCGGGCAAGCTGACGTTCCGGCTCGACGGCACGAAGCTGCACGGCGGCTGGGCGCTGGTGCGCAGCGGGCGGCAGCAGGGGCGCCAGGAGCAATGGCTGCTGATCAAGGAACGCGACGACGACGCGCGCGATGCGGCCAGCTTCGATGTCGTCGCGCAGCAGCCGGGCAGCGTGCATGACGGCCGGACAAAGGCGGCGCGCAAGGCGCCTGCCTATCCGCCCCCTGACGGCGGGGCGCGCACGACGGCGCTCGATCCGTCGCAGGTGGAAGGCGCGGTGCGCGCGGCATTGCCCGAGCGCGTGACGCCGCAACTCGCGACGCTCGTCGATGCCCCGCCCGCTCACGATGATTGGCGCTACGAAGTGAAATTCGACGGCTACCGGATCCTGGCCCGGATCGCGGGCCGCGGTGCGCGACGGCACGTCACGCTGATGACGCGCGAAGGTCGCGACTGGACGTCGAAGCTGCGCATGCAGCGCGACGCGCTCGCGGCGCTCGAGGTCGAGAACGCGTGGCTCGATGGCGAGGCCGTCGTCCTGGGCGAGCACGGGCTGCCCGATTTCCAGGCGCTGCAGAACGCGCTCGGCGCGGGCCGTTCGGACGCGGTGACGCTGTTCGTGTTCGATCTGCCGTTTCTCGACGGATACGACCTGCGCGATGCGCCGCTCACCGCGCGGCGCGCGCTGCTCGAACCGTTGCTCGCCGGCAGCGATCCCGCGCGGCTGCGCTACTCGCCCGATCTCGGCGACGACGTCGCGTCGCTGATCGCGAGCGCGTGCGACACGGGGCTCGAAGGGCTGATCGGCAAGCGCGCGGATTCACGCTATCGCGGCGGCCGCTCGTCCGCATGGATCAAGCTGAAATGCCGGCGGCGGCAGGAGTTCGTGATCGGCGGCTATACCGAGCCGTCGGGCAGCCGGCACGGCTTCGGCGCGCTGCTGCTCGGCGTGTACGAACCGGCCGCGGGCGGCAAGCAACCACGCGGCAAACCGCCGTTGCGCTATGTCGGCCGGGTCGGCACCGGGTTCGATACGCGTCTGCTCGACCGGCTCGCGGCGACGCTGCGCGAGCACGAACGCGGCACGACGCCGTTCGATCCGCCGCCGCGCGAACGGTCCCGCACGCGCGTCCACTGGGTCGAGCCGACGCTCGTCGCCGAATGCGAATTCGCGGAATGGACGAGTGACGGCATCGTGCGGCAGGCGGCGTTCATCGCGCTGCGCGAAGACAAGCCGGCGCGGCAGATCGTCCGCGAAGTGCCACGGCCAACCGAAACGGAGGCGACGATGAACGAAACCCGCGCGGCGCACCACGCATCCTCGCGTGCCCCGCAACCCGATCCGGCGCACGGACGCACGCGCGGCGCGCGAGCGTCCGCGTCTGCCGGCGACACGCCGCGCGCGGCCGCCGCCGATCGTGTCGGCCGCGTGCGCATCACGCACCCCGATCGGGTGCTCGATCCGCACAGCGGCACGCGCAAGATCGACCTCGCGCACTACTGGCAATGGGTCGCGCCGTGGCTGCTGCCGGACCTGAAGGGCCGGCCCGTATCGCTCGTGCGCGCACCGGGCGACATCGCCGGCGAACTGTTCTTCCAGAAGCATGCCGAGCGCCGCGAGATCCCGTTCGTCACGCAGCACGAAGGGCTCGATCCCGGCCACGGGCCGCTGCTGTCGATCGACAGCGTCGATGCGCTGCTCGGCGCCGCGCAGATGGGCACGGTCGAGCTGCACACGTGGAACGCGCACGCGTCGAACATCGAGCGGCCGGACCGCATCGTGTTCGACCTCGATCCCGATCCGGCGCTGCCGTGGCGCGCGATGATCGACGCCGCGCAGCTCGTGCGCGGGCTACTCGACGAGCTGGGCCTCGCGTCGTTCTGCAAGACGAGCGGCGGCAAGGGGCTGCACGTCGTCGTGCCGCTCACGCGGCATGCGGGCTGGGACGACGTGAAGGATTTCTCGCGCGCGGTGGCGCAGCATGTCGCGGGCGCGCTGCCCGACCGTTTCACGGCGACGATGGGGCCGCGCCACCGGCGCGGCAGGATCTTCGTCGACTACCTGCGCAACGGCCGCGGCGCGAGCACGATCGCCGCGTATTCGGTACGCGCGCGGCCCGGCATGGGCGTATCGGTGCCGCTCGACTGGGACGAGGTGCCCGACACGACGGGCGGGGCGCAATGGACGATCGACACGTTGCGCGAACGCCTCGATGCGTTGAAACGCGATCCGTGGGAAGGCTATGCGAACGCGCGGCAGCGCATCACCGCGTCGATGCGCGCGCGGCTGGGGGCTGAAACGTGAATGCGTCAACGCCGACGCTGCAGACGGGGGTGCCCGTTTTTCGGCGGCGCTGCGGAGATCCCGCGTGCGATCACGGAGGTCGACACGACGGCCCGCATGCGTGACGACCGCGGCATGGGCCTTGCTGAAAGGAAGGGGCAGGAATTTCCTTCACGTGATCTCTATCAGGGAGAAAACCTCATGAAATCCGCATCCGAATCGAAGTATGTCGCGCCGCGCGTGTTGGCGTGCGCGGCTGTCGCGATCATCGCGGCCGCGCCTGCCGCATGGGCGCAGAACTCGCAGCGGCCGGACGAGGGCACCGGTGCGCCGAATCCGTCGATGGACATGCCGACGCCGGGCACCAACGGCAATACGACCGCGCCGCCCCCGCCCGCGCGCATGCAGCAGCACGGTGCGACACAAGGCACGCGTTCGCACAGCGGCTCGGCCGGCCATGTGAAGCCGGGCGGCGGCCCCAACGGCGCGGGTGCGGGCGGCAGCGGTGCCGGCAATGGCAGCGGCACCGGCGCCGGCAACGGCAGCTCGCCGGGTTCGACGGGCACGGGCGGCGGCGGTGCCGGCGGGGCGGGCAGCGCGGGTTCCAGCGGCTACTGACGGCACCGTGCCGACGAGGGCGGCGAGGTTTCCCGGGACGGGCACGCCGCCACGACACAGGAGGGCATCATGCAATCCAATTCCCGGAACAGGCGGGAGAACGACGACATCGACGACGACGCGATCGAGGCGGACGAACTCGATACGACGGTCCATGTCGACGTCGCGACGGGCAGGATCAAGTTCCACTCGACCTGGGCGCTGACGGCCGATGCGCCGCCGGAATACGCACGGCATGCGGTCGAACTCGCGCTCGACAGCGACACGATGGAGCGGTATGCGGCGCTCGACGACGGCACGCGGATGCGCGTGCATGCGATTTTGCACGACACGGTGCAGGCGATGCTCGACCGTGTGCCCGATACCGATGAGAGCCTGACGCTCACGATCGAAGTGACCGACGCGATGCTGGACGCGGCGAGTCACCTGCAGTAGCGGGGTGCGCGACAGCGTCTCACGGTTCGCAGGCGGCGGTCGCCGCCCGGACGGCATCGGCCCTTGCACGCGAGAAATCCGCGTGCAAGGGCGCGCATCCTCGATGCCCTGCGCGGTCTCGATCGCCCTCGGATCCTTGTCGAACGCGAACAGCCGCCCGCCCGGCGCGAAACCGTTCCCGGATGGCGCGCGTCCCATGGGCGGAAACGGCACGCCGCTTGCTGCGAAACCGGCGCGGCACGACGTGTGCCGCGTCACTGAAGGAGGGCTTCATGAGCGGAAGGCTGGTTCATTGCAAGGTGGCGATCCTCGCGGTCGACGGCTTCGAGGAAGCCGAACTCGTCGAACCGCAGCGCGCGCTCGCGGCGGAAGGCGCGCAGGTCGACGTGATTTCGGAGAAGGGTGGCGAGATCCAGGGCTTCAGGCACGTCGACAAGGGCGCGCGCGTGAAGGTCGACCGCACGTTCGACGACGCGCGCGAGGGCGATTACGACGCGGTCGTGCTGCCCGGCGGCGTCGTGAACGGCGACGCGATCCGGATGGTGCCGGCCGCGCGCGAGTTCGTGACGGCGGCCGTCGGCGCCGGCAAGCCGGTCGCGGCGATCTGCCATGGGGGCTGGCTGCTGGTGTCCTCGGGCCTCGTGGAAGGCCGCACGATGACGAGCTGGCCGAGCCTTCAGGACGATATCCGTCATGCGGGCGGCAAGTGGGTCGACCAGGAGGTCGTCCGTGACGGCCCGTTCATCACGAGCCGCAAGCCGGACGACCTGCCGGCCTTCAACGGCGCGCTGATCGATTCCCTGGCGCCACGGGCGGCGTGACCCGCGTCGGGCGACGCCATTCGCCGTGTCACGCTGACCGACGTCCACCGACGTTCCGCGGCATTACAAACCGTTGAAAACATTGCACCGACAACCGGCGTGCGTCGAGCCTGCAAGCCCGACGCACGTGCGATTCACCGTGCGATCGCGACCGGTGAATTGACGGCCACGACAGCGGTGTCGTGGTCGAACGGCGGCGCATACACGAACCGGTCGATCACACCGGCTTCGAACAGCAGGCAACAGGTCGATCCGCCGAACTGGAAGTATCCGATCTCGTCGCCCTTGTCGACGCGCTGGCCCGGCACGACGTCGATCACGCAGGACGACACGTCGCCCATGCCGACGAACACGGCGGCCACGGTGCCGATGCCGGGATCGTCGCAGGCAATCGCGACCACGGCGCGCGTCGCGACCGCCGTCGTGTACCCCTGGGAGTCGTTCAGCCCGGCCGGGTCGGGGCCTTCCGCCTCGACGATCGAATAGTAGGTGCCGTGGACCCGGTACGCATGCGTGACGACCCCGCGCACCGGTGCGTGCCAGCGATGGTAGTTGTACGCGCTGAGATAGGCCTGGTACAGGTCGCCGCCGACGAAGCGCTCGGCGAGCGACAGCCGGGCCGGCGTGAAGATGTCGCGCAGCGAATACGGCTGCGCCTTGATCCAGAAGCGGTCGCGCAGCTTCACGTTCGATTCGACGTGGTACGGCGCGGCCTCGCACGCGCTGACGATCACGTGCGGATCGTCGGGCGCCGCGACCGGGCGCGCGCCGTCGCGAAAGCGCCGCGTGAAGAAGTCGTTCCACGACGTGAAGCCCCCGTGCGGCTGGTCGTCGCGATACTGGAACTGCGATAGCCCGATGCGCTTGCTCGCCGCGTCGCAGAACCAGCCGTCGGGCGCCGACGTGTCGAGATGCGCGCGCGAATGCGGGCCGCCAAGGAAGCCGCACCATACGTTCAGCACGTTCTGCAGATGTGCGTTGACGGCGGCGTCGCGAAACAGCGCATGGCCCGACGGCATGCACATCGGCCAGTCGAGAAAGGCGTTGATCGGGCACACGATCAGGCTCGCGTCGCTGAACGGCGGCGTGTAGGTCATCAGGTGATCCAGGACGGTCATCAACTCGTCGATGGACGTATAGCCGAGCCGGCGGCCTGAATCGACCGCTTCATCGATCGCGCGGACCAGGGTCATGCGCAGCACTGCATGATCGTCGAACAGACGCGCGAGTTCCTGCACGGCCGGCGTACGCAGCCGGTCGCCGGCATGCGCGCGGGCCTCGGCCGCGATTTTTTCGCGGAACGCGGCCATGTGCGCTTCTTCGCGGGCCATCCATTCGCCGAGCCGATGGCGCTGGGGCGGCGGCGGGTTGAGGTCGGTCGGCATCGTTGTCTCCGGGGCGATGATCAGGAACCGATGCAAGTAGCAATCCGCCTGCCCGGTGGGGGCATCGATCTTGCGGATCGAGTGCGCGCCCATGGCATGCCGCAAGCGCGACGAGCCGCTCCGGCATGCATTCGCGGATTGTTCTGTTTCACGCAACATGCTGATGTTGTCTGCCGACCTACTGCCGGATTCACGATGAACCTAGGATGTGCCGCGTAGGCTGTCGCACAGGCACCAGGGTGAGCCCCGTCATGGGTGCGACTCATGGTTGAAGTGCGAGCCTTGAATCCGCGTCGACGATCGTTGCATGCACGGCATATCGCGTGTCAATCCGGTCGTGCGAAACATCACATCGAATTTCTCTCAGGATCCCGCCATGAGATTGGGTATTTTTCTGCGATCGAGTATCTGCTCCACGGTACTTTTCGCAGCCGTGCCCGCAGTTGCTTTTGCTGATCCGCTGACGGTAACGGTTGACGATCTCGACCATGACGGTCGGTTCACGAATGCTCAGGTGTACAACGGATTTGGATGTCGTGGCGACAACGTCTCGCCTCGCGTCTCGTGGGCACACGTTCCGGCTGGCACCAGAAGCATCGTCGTCACGATGTACGATCCTGATGCCCCGACCGGGGGGCTCGGCTGGACGCATTGGGAAGTCGTCAATATCCCGCCTTCGGAAACGTCGATTCGGAAAGGGGCATCGGGCGATGTGCGGCTCATGCCGGTGGGCGCGCTCGAGACGCTGACCGATTTTGGCGAATCCAGGTACGGTGGGCCATGCCCGCCGCAAGGCGAATCTCATCGATACATCGTGACGGTATCCGCGTTGTCCATTCCGCGTGTCGACGTGAAACCGACGTCGAGTCCGGCGGTCGTTGCCTATCAGATGCACGGAAACATCCTTGGACAGGCACGATATATCGCGACTTACCACCGATCGTCGAATTGACCGTGAGCGCCGGTTCGCTCGTGGGACGATGTTCCGTTTGAGGGGCCGCAGAGGAAAGGCTGACAGGCATTGGCCGACCGCACCGCCACGATTCCACGATCAATGAACTGCGATGGGTTTCCGGGTGAACCGGCCGGCGCACGGCATGCGGTTTGCCCTATCGCACCAGTACCGCCTTCACGCAGGCCGGGCCCAGCGGCTCGCCGTTGTCGGAGAACGCCCTGACTGGGTAGACCCTGATATCCATGCGTGGCCGCTCGAAAGCATCGAAGACCCACCGCCCATGTTCGCCGTAATGGGTGCGGCGACTGAACCCCATTGACTCCAGTGCCTCCGTGAATTGAGCGAAGGTGGGTTCACACGTCGTCAGCGGAGAAGCCTGCGTACCGGGAATCGGATCAAATATCAGATCCACACGCGGGCCGGTATCACCGACCGTTACCCGCTGGAGACTGAATGCCCAGTTGCCCGGCAGGCGTTGACCATAGCCGAACTGATCCTTGCCAATCGCCGTGGTCTGCACGCCGAAGAGGCGGCGTACCGTGTCGGGCGTGATGTCGGTAACCTGGCCGCTTGCCCGAATCAGCGCCAGCATGCGTTGCAGCGCTTGCGTCGTGCTCAGGTCGGCTGGCGCCTGGGACGCGATAGGCGATTTGCCTGCGGAGTCCGGCGTGGCCGCGTCCGCAGGCTGTCCGTACACGCTGCCAAACGGGAGGCAGACACTCAAGGCCGCCACGATGATCCACCGCGTGACGAACCTGCTATCGGTGTGCCGGACTGAAAGTTCGGGAGTGCTGCGTCGGGGCGGCGTCATGCTGAATCCTTGTGGCGGGTGATGATGGGTAAAGGAACCGCTTCGCACTCCAGATGGCCAATTAGAGCGGACTGATTCGGGTCATGTGCGAGGAGGCTTCGCACCGGCAGAATCGTGCATGTCTTCAACCCGCGTGGGAATGAACATCGCCAACGCACCCGATGCGCGCGGTTCTCAGCGCGCCGCGCGAGGGTAGCGGCTGTCGGTCAGGCAGGCGCGTAGCCAGCCCGTGTCTTCCGTGCCCAGTTCGGCTTCGGCATCCAGCTTGGGCAGGGCCGTTGGCGTCAAGGCCGGGCGGCCTGGATGGAGATTCCAGCCGGCGGCCGCCTTGCGCGTCTCATCCGCATCCGGACACGGGCTGCCGCCTTCGGAGCCGTCGCCGCACGCCGCAACGGTTTCCAGCCTGCCCTGGACGACGTTGCCGACCAGGCGCGTCTCGTAGTAGCCGCCGCTCGCCCAATCGTCCTGCAGGGTGCAGATCCTGTCCTGGTTCTGATAGCGGCGTTCGCTGAAGCATCCGTAGCTCAGTTGACCGTCGTGGGGCAGGAAGTCGCATCGGGTCTCGAATCCGGCGAACGGGCCGCCCGTGAATTGCGTCAGAAAGGTGCGCTGCGCAAGGGCCGTTTCAAGCAGGCGCGGCGCGGCCTTGCCGCGTTCACTCAAGGTCTCGGTGCGCTGGCGGATCGCCTGCAGCAGGCTCGCCCGCAGGGCCTTGGCATTCGGTGCGCCGGGGAAATCGACCGGATCCGCGAAACGCTTGTCACGCGCCGCGAGCCAGCGTTTCTGACTGCGGACCAGCATCGCGCGCAATTCGCTATCGTTGCCCGCCTGCTGCATGACGGCCGTATAGGCTTTGCCCATTTCCGCATCGGCGGCCTTGAGTTTTTCATCGGCACAGATCGTGTGCTCGACGCGGTTGCCGGCCTTCTGGCAGTCGATTGCATGTGCGGAAGCCGCGGTGAAGAGCAGGGCGACACAGGCGGCGTGCTGGAGGGTGGGTTTCATGCTGGTTTCCGTGCCGATTCGGTTGTTCGAAGCCTGGGTGAGGCCGCGCTTCAGGTTTTTGGCGGTCATGGCGATGATCGGGGCGTGCGCTCAACGCACGCCGAGCGAATAGTCCTGACCGTACACCGAGCGAAGTTCGCCCGGCTTGCCCAGGAGCTTGAGCGGGCGATACCTGGCGTTGGACAGGATGCGCGTGGCGCGAGGGTAGAACCCCGGGTCGGATGCCAGGCCCTGCACGTGCGCCATGTCGGCCGGGATGCGTGTGAGGGTATAGCGCGTCAGGTCGCACTGGATCTGGCCGCTGACGATCTCGCAGGCTTGCTTGTCGTAGTCCGCGTTGGGCGGCGTGGGGTACAGCCCGTCGATCACGACGGCTTCGCCCGCCGCGACGCTGAACGAAGCAAACTCGCGCTTGAGCCGGGTCGAGACCGCCAGCCCGTCCACGGACTTCTCCCGGGTGACGGTCTTCCAGCCCGCGGGCTCGGTCATCTCCGATACCGTTCTCTTCTCCGTCGCCCAGAATGCGCAGCCGCCGCTCTGGACGAAGACCGACGAGCAGTACGTATCCGTGACCTCACGGTCGCGAAACTGCGCGTTGAACCATTCCTGCGACTGGATGAAGTCGGTGTTCTTCTTGGGCAGCAACGCGATCTGCCCCAGCGGCGAACGCCCCGGCTTCTGCTGGGTGCCGAGCTGCGACATCGCGTTGGCGGTCGTCTCGTAGGTGTTGCCGGCGACCGTGTAGGTACCCGGATTGACGATGTAGACGAAGTACTGCGCGTTGCCCGCCACGAAGGTCGAGACATAGCCGTGCAGCCCCACCTCGTTGAAGGGTTCGTCCGGCCCCACGCGTATCACGTCACGGGCGTTGGCCTTGTTTTGCCAGATGGTGGTGGCGGTCACGTCGGTACGGAATGCCCATTTCTTCTCGTTGACGGCTTCGTCGCCGGTGTACTTTCTGTCGAGGTTGATGGCGGGCACGATCACGAGGGACTTGCCGGCCACCACGGCGCGGTTGATCAGCCAGTCGATGCCGGCGTGCCAGCGTTCCAGCTTGCGCTCGCGGGGCAGCGCCGGCGGCTCTTTCGATTCGCCCGGCGGCGCCGCGGTGGCGGCCGCGACGAGCGAGCAGATTTCCTTGCGCAGCGTGTCGTCGTCCATCTCCTGCTTCGGGTTGAGTCGGGCGACGACGGAGATCACGCCCAGCGACTCCTCCAGCATGAAGCGGATCGGGAACGCGCGCTTCTCGCCCTGGTCCGGAAGCGGCTGGACGAGCGTGACTTCGGTCAGCGTGCCGTGCCGTTCGTTCGACGTCACGCTCAGGTTTGCCGCGGTGGCCGCTTGTGTCAGCCGGGCGGCCGCGTCCGCCGGGTTCAGCGCCTTGATCGGCAACCAGGTGGTGTAGTGGCGGCCGGTGACGCCATCCAGCGCGGGGCGGAAGTTGTACGTGCAGGTGGTAAAGGCGGGCGCGCCCGGAAAGGCGTCGCCGGACGACGCGGGCGCCGTGGCGGCCACGCCGGTGCTGGCTGCGCTGCGGCTCATGTCGACGCGGCCGAGCATGCCGCACATGCCGCCCCGGATGGCTTCGGGTGCTGCCTGCATGCCCGGGGGCAACGTCGTCGCCACGGAAAGGGTTTTCGAGTCCTGATTGGCCGTCAGCGTGATGGCGAATCCGCGGGCGCGGTCACTTTGCTGTTGCTGGATCGTCAGCTGGCCGGTCGAACCGGTGTAGTGCTCGTCGCCGATCAGGAAGCCGTCGCCCGCGGCGATCTGCTTGAGTTGCGCGATGGCGTTGCGTGCATCCAGGCCCGGCACCGTGGCGAACGTCGAGAAGCGTGTGCCGGCACCGGTGTCGGCTTCACGCTTGAAATTGTCCTCGCAGCCGGCCGCCGCCGCCGCGTGGTGCCAGCCGAGACCCAGCATGAGCCCAAGGAAGGTCAGGCGCAGGCGTGCGGAATTCATGATGGTACTTCCCCCGTGTAGTGATGGCGTCAAGCCGATGTCTTCCATTCGATCAGCAGTCCGGATGGGCGGTGATGCGCCCGAAACTCGCCGCGTCGGCCGCCTTGGCGGCGCCAGGCAGGCGCCGGCATGCACGGCTCGTGCGGATGCCCTTGCGCCGAAGCGCGCCTGCTCAGACGTCGGCGCGCTTGCACTTCATGCTCGCGATACGTTGATCCGGCCGGGTGCGGTAGAACACGAAGTTCGTCGCCCCCGGGCCCTGATTGCCGCCCTCTTCATCGACGTAGGTTTCCGCAAACACCGGCACGGCGGCGTTGGCGATGCTGACCCGGAAGAACACGTTGTTTTGTGTGTTCGGCGCGGTGGTGCCGTAGTCGAGCGCGCATCGGCCGGCGATGCGCTTGACCGTGGCGCGGCGGCCGAGCTGGCGCAGCAGGATGTCCTGCGTGTCGTCGCTCGGGTAGAACTTGCGCAACGCGATCGACAGGACCGCGGTGGCATTGCCATTGAGGACGACGCCGACGTGGCCTTCGTTGTCCGTTTTGATGCCGGCGTCCTCGCCGACCTTGCCGTCCGGCACATCCACGTCGCCGAAGCCGGTGAGCAGCGTGCTGCCGCTACGGTAGTGCGTGGTCTCGGGGGAATGGCCGTCCGGATTGCCGAGCGGCTTCGCGTCGGTCCATTGCACGCCGGGCAGGTTGTCGAACGCCGGCCAGGTTGCCGGCTTCGCCGCGCCGAATACGCCCAGCAGCGTTTGCAGCGGCGATGCAGGGGTCGTTTCCGGCACATGGACGGCCGGCAACGACACCGCGGATGCCGGATCCGCCGTCGGGTTGGCGGGCGGCATGGCGCGCTTGCACGCGCTCAGGCCGATCAGCAGGACGCCGGCGGATAGCGCGCACCAGACGGCGGGCGGGGGGCGCATGGGCAGGCGTTGCATGTGGCGCTCCTGGTTGGCGCGGCGGCCTGGGTAAGGCAGCCGACGACGGGCGATCAGCGGCACTTGACGTCGTAATCCGTGACGGACGGGAAGTCCCTCAACTCGGACACCGCGCGTGGCGCGCAGGCATGCGTTTGTGCGGCGGCCGGCACGGTGAGCGCAAGGCCAGGTAGCCGGCCGGCGCCGACCAGGCCCTTCGTTGCGAACGACGCGAACGACGCGAACGATGCGGCGAGAAGCGGCAGAACGGCGGCACGGCGGCACGCGGCATGGCGGAAGATCCGGAGAGATCGGTGGAAGCGGGCTTCAAGGGACGACGCACATAGGTCTGCCTGTCGCCGGCATGTCGGGCGTGTATTAACCGCCGAATAGCACTTTTATGAAACGTGTTCATTTCCCAAATATTAGGATCGGAAAATATATCGAGAAGTAGAAACACGGCGATCGTTGTGCGTGCGCCGATTGCCTCGGTCTTGCTGATCGCGATTCTAGTCAAAGTAGATCGACTAGTATACATTCATCATATCGTTCTTCTCGCGTCGTCAAGCTGTGGACCGGATGCGAAGCGGTGCAGGGGCGCCGAGTGTGGCTTGCGCAGGAATTTCACGATGACACGGACAGCCAGTATCGATGAGATTGCCCGTAGCCTGAACGGGTTGGAGCCACCCTGGCTGCCGGCCTATGACATGCGCGCCTATGCAGCAAAGGTGGATTCGGAGTGCGGATATAGCTCGGAAATGATGGTCGCCCTCGAGATCAATACGCGAATGTTCGAGGAAGTCGTTGCGTACGTGCATTTGTGCGGCGCGTTCGCATCGCTGCATCCATCCACGGCGCGGCAGTACGAATGCGTGCGCAACGACTCGGCCGAAATCGACGATGTGCTTGCACACCATGCGACCGGCGCATGTCCTACGTACACGGGGTTGCTGGCGTCGTTCGTCGACCGGGGCATCGTCGTGCGACGTGCGCCTGGTTGAGGTGCCGCCCCAGTAACGGCTTCGTGCCGCTTTCCTTTCGACTGCGACGCATCGCATTCGCAGTCGCGATCAGGACCCAGCTCAAGATGACCACGCCTTCCGGACACCCTGCCATGCAGACAAGAACCATCAAGCAAGCCTTTGCTTTGTTCGCCTGGGTCAACCGGGCGACCGCCGACCGGTCGCGTCGATGCGCGTCGGCTGTTTGCGCGACAGCCGGGCTATTGCTCGCCGCCAGCATGTTTTCCGGGTGTGCGCCGCTGTCGGCGTCCGCGCCGGCCGATCCTCAACAACAGGCTGTCGCGGAGCAGCGGAATGCGAATGCGTTGTATAGCCGGAAGGTGTTGGCATACAAGCCGATGTTCGAGAATCCTGGCGGCTACGGTCAAGCGCAGATACTGGATGCGTACGAGGCAGTCCTCCAGCAGTACTCCGCCGCTGCGATCGTGTATGCCCGCATCATCTATCCCGACGCTCGACAGACGCTTCCACCTTCGCTGCAGCCATTGCCGGCGCCGTCGGGGCCGGTCACGCTGGCGGTCGTCAATCGCGACTACGAACACGTGCTCGGCATGAGCGCTGCGTTGTGGGAGATGGATATGGCGGCGAACTTTGGCCGGCCGTCGAAATTGCCGATACCGAAATACAACGGCCCGGTGCTGATCATGCCGCCGTTGCCGCCGTTTCCGCCGCTGCAGGATGTTCGCGATCCGAAGTTCGCCCGGCTCGTGACGATGACGAAGAAAGTGGACGACGCGCAGAAGGCGGATCTGGCACGAGAGCACGCCGCGATCGAGCAACAGTATGCGGAGCAGGCCGCGTGGCGGGCACGACACCCCATGGGGCAGTATGACCACCTCGATCCGAGGACCGGGCTGCCGTACGCGCCCCCGCCCCAGGAGACGCAGCGATGGTGCATGATGGGCGGCGGCCGGGTGCCTTGCTGAAACCGCTGCGCGCAGCGGCAATGGTGGCATCCGTTTCCGACGTGGGGCCGTCTGCTTCAAAACCCGTGCTCGTGTCGGCCTGCGTGACGCTGTTCGCGGGCAGCGTATCGGTCGCGCATCCTGGTCAACCGGTATCCGGCAGCGGGCACACGTGCCCGACAGGCTGAAGGGAACGGTGCGGGCGGCGGTGCTAAGATGCCCGCCCTGTAGTCAGGAGATGCATGAATGCGCGCGAGCAAACGCCAGCAGGTGGTCGACAAGGCAGGTGAGTTGTTTTCCCTCCATGGCTTTCATCCGGTCGGCATCGACCGGATCATCGCCGAAGCGGACGTTGCCCGCATGACGCTCTACCATCACTTCGCCGGCAAGGACGATCTGATCAAGGCCGTGCTGGAGCAGCGCTACGCCTTCATCATGGAGAGCATCGCCGCGAAGCTCGACCCCGTGCCGCACGCCGCTGCGCGCCTGAAGGGGATTTTCGACTGGTACGGCACCTGGTTCAGCAGCCCGGCGTTCGCGGGCTGCCTGTTCGAGCGTGCGCTGGCCGAGTTCGGCGCGACCTGCCCGAAGGTGACCGACGTGGCGGTGCGCTATCGGGACGACTTGCTGGCCCTCATGGAGCAACTGCTCGCCGAGATCGTTCCGCGTCGCCGGGCGCGTCAGCTGGCAGGCGTGTACGTGATGTTACTGAGCGGGGCGACCGCGGATGCGCGTGCGATTGGGGATTCGCAGGCTGCCGCAAGGGCCTGGCAGGCGGCGGAGATGTTGCTGAACGAGTCCAGGGTCGCAGCGGAAAGCACGCGTAAAGCCCGTAGCCGTCGTGCTTGATCGTTGGGGGCCCCGTTTAGCCTTGGCACAACGTCGACCGTAGCGAGTACGAATACGGGCCGACGCTGTCAAGCATGCGGCGAATGCGGTGCCAGATACTCCCGGCATCCATGCCGATGGGTTTCACAAGAACGCGCCGCGATTTCTGCACTGCGTTTTACCGAAGGCAATGCAAGAAGGTAAACGCGCGCCGCGGCCGCCTCATCGATTGAGCACGGAGCTGGCCAGCGTTGCCGCGAACGTCAGCAACACCAGCGACGAGCACCGCAGCACGAGGGAAGCCAGTCGACCCTCCGAGCGGTTCATGACCAGCAGCCGCCCCGACCGGGACCATATCAGTCCGATCGGAATCAGGGTGATCAGAAATACACCGGTCGACATCAGGAAAATGTCGAGCGACCTGAACGCCGCCTCCGGAAAAATGGCGCTTGAAAACAACAAGGCCTTGGGGTTCATCAAGGTCGCAACGAAAAGTGCTCGGAACCCCAGCGGCGGCGAGTCGGTGGCGTCAAAGTCGGCGCCTTTGAACCACATGTTCACGGCGAGGTAGAAGATGAACGTGGCGCTGAGCAACTTGACGCAACTGACGATCCACGGATATTGCGTCGCCAACGACCACAGAAAGAATCCCCATACGGTGATGGCTATCACATAGCCTGACGCCTCCGCCGCGACCAGCCGGCACGCACCCCGCAGATTCAGCTTGAGCCCGGCAGACAGCAGCAGCGTGTTGGTCGGCCCGGGGACCAGCAGCACAATGGCCGCGTAGAACGACATTTTCAGCATGGGACTCAATGTCAACATGGGCTAACCTCGTTTTTCCAACGATGGGCTCGGTGCAAGTGTCGATGACTGGCGACGTGTGAATCTGCATGGGTTGCCGGAAGGCGACCCCGGCAGGGCTGCGCCGGTAACGTAGAAAGGGGCAGGCAGGCAAGGCGACGGTGTCGCGCCCATCATTGTCAGGGTCAAGTCGCTTCCCGGCATACCTGCCGGATAATCATAAGTCGCGAAAAGTGTCACTGACAACGCTTGTTCCTCGCGTTTGGTATTCCGAAACTCCGCGAGCGATTGCTTCGTCCGTTCATCATTGTATATGAATCCTGGACATGATTTATCCGGTTCGAAATTAATATCTGCGAACCTGGAATTGTCGTTGTTATTGGTCCGTAAATTTGAAGGTTCCAGGTCGAACTTACCGCGATAAATATATTCACGTATTAATGACGTAATTTTTGCGTGGTCGTGTTCGAGAATGTAATGTCGGCCACCGATGCGTCTGGCAAGGCAGTGCGAAAAATAGGGATAATTTAATGACAATGCACGAATCATTGAATTGATGACAAATATAGTATTCAGTGTGAAGCGCTTTTCATGTTGGCGTGCGTCGTATTCAGTATTTGGATCGCACAATGAAATATTGAATAATGAAAATAAAAATACTGTCAAATATGCCAGTTTAATTTAATTAATCGACGGCCTATTCTAAATGCGGATCAATTGAGCACCCTCGCAGAAGTCCATTCGGGTTTTAAATCCTATGGGAAGCGCGTCATGAGCAATCCGATCAAGCATATCGTCATCGTGGGCGGCGGCACCGCGGGCTGGATGTCGGCCTCGTACCTCGTCCGGGCACTCCAGCAGCAGGCGAGCATTACGCTCATCGAGTCCGAGGCGATTCCCCGGATCGGCGTGGGCGAGGCGACCATCCCCAATTTGCAGAAGGTATTCTTCGACTTCCTCGGGATACCGGAGCGGGAGTGGATGCCCCAGGTGAACGGCGCGTTCAAGTCCGCCATCAAGTTCGTGAACTGGCGGAAGTCGCCCGACCGCTCGCGCGACGACCACTTCTACCATTTGTTCGGCAGCGTGCCGAACTGCGACGGCGTGCCGCTGACCCATTACTGGCTGCGCAAGCGCGAGCAGGGCTTCCAGCAGCCGATGGCGTACGCGTGCTACCCGCAGCCCGAGGCGCTCGACGCCAAGCTGGCGCCGTGCCTGCTCGACGGCACCCGCCAGATGCCCCACGCGTGGCACTTCGACGCGCACCTGGTGGCCGATTTCCTGAAGCGCTGGGCCGTCGGGCGCGGGGTGAAGCGCGTGGTCGACGAGGTCGTGGAGGTTCACCTGAACGAGCGCGGCGATATCGCCAGCCTGTCCACCAAGGAGGGTCGGACGCTGGAGGCGGACCTGTTCATCGACTGCTCCGGCATGCGGGGGCTCCTGATCAACCAGGCGCTGAAAGAGCCCTTCATCGACATGTCCGACTACCTGCTGTGCGACAGCGCGGTCGCCAGCGCGGTGCCCAACGACGATGCGCGCGTGGGGATCGAGCCGTACACCTCCGCGATCGCGATGAACTCGGGGTGGACCTGGAAGATTCCGATGCTGGGCCGGTTCGGCAGCGGCTACGTGTTCTCGAGCAAGTTCACGTCGCGCGACCAGGCCACCGCCGACTTCCTCAACCTCTGGGGCCTCTCGGACCAGCAGCCGCTCAACCAGATCAAGTTCCGGGTCGGGCGCAACGGGCGGGCGTGGGTCAACAACTGCGTCGCGATCGGGCTGTCGTCGTGCTTTCTGGAGCCGCTGGAATCGACGGGGATCTACTTCATCTATGCGGCGCTTTACCAGCTCGTGAAGCACTTCCCCGATACCGGGTTCGATCCGCGGTTGAGAGACGCGTTCAACGCCGAGATCGTCTACATGTTCGACGACTGCCGGGATTTCGTCCAGGCGCACTATTTCACCGCGTCGCGCGACGACACACCGTTCTGGCTCGCGAACCGGCACGACCTGCGGCTCTCGGATGCCATCAAGGACAAGGTCGAACGCTACAAGGCGGGGCTGCCGCTGACCACCACGTCGTTCGACGACGCCACGTACTACGAAACGTTCGACTACGAATTCAAGAACTTCTGGCTGAACGGCAACTACTACTGCATCTTTGCCGGCCTGGGGCTGCTGCCCGACCGGTCGCTGCCGCTCTTGCAGCACCGGCCGGCGTCGGTCGACAAGGCCGACGCGATGTTCGCCCGCATCCGGCGCGAGGCCGAGCGTCTGCGGGCCAGCCTGCCGACGAACTACGACTACCTGCGGTCGCTGCGTGACGGCGACGCAGGGCGGGCGCGCAGCCGGCCCGGGCCGGTCGCGGCGCCGGAGACCTTGTAGTGGAGCGCGTCCTGGGCCGGGCACGCGCATTCGCGGCCACGCACGCCGCGGTGGCGGCCTGCGATCCGCTGCGCGCGCGGGCGCTCGTGCTGCAGCTGCCGGCCCTGAATCGCAAGAACGACGTGCCCGGCATCGTCGGCCTGTTGCGCGAGTTCCTCCCGGCGCGCGGCGTGCCGTCCGGCTGGGGCTTCGTCGAAGCCGCCGCCGCGATGCGGGACATCGGGTTCTTCCTGGGGTCGCTGAAGCGGCACGGACACGAGCCCGTGGACGCGGTGCCCGGGCTCGAACCGGTGCTGCTCGACCTCGCGCGTGTGACCGACCTGCCGCCGCGCGAGACGCTCCTGCATGTGACGGTCTGGAACCCCGCGACGGCCGACGCGCAGCGGAGCTACACCGGGCTCGGCGACGAAGCGCACCTGCTCGAGAGCGTGCGCATCTCGATGGCGTCCCTCGAGGCGGCCATCGCGTTGACCGTCGAGCTGTCCGACGTGCCGCTGCGCTCGCCCGCGTTCGAGGAAGGGTGCGTCGAGCTGGCGGCCCATCTTCAGAAAATGGTCGAATCGATCGTCTACGCGTACCGCTTCATCTCGCCGCAAGTCTTCTACGACGAGCTTCGCCCGTTCTACGAACCGATTCGGGTCGGGGGCCGGAGCTACCTCGGCCCCGGCGCCGTGGAAATGCCCCTCTTCGTGCTGGAGCACGTCCTGTGGGGCTCGCAATCGGAGCACCCGGCCTATCGGGAATTCAAGGAGACGTACCTGCCCTATGTGCTTCCCGCGTTCCGGGCGGTCTACGCCCGGTTCGCCGGCCGGCAGGCGCTCGTCGACCGCGTGCTCGGCGAGGCGCAAGCGGCCCGCGTGCGGGGCGAGCCCGTCGAGGCAGGGCTGGCGGCCCTCGAGCGGATCTTCGAGATCCTGCTGCACTTCCGCGCGCCTCACCTCAAATTGGCGGAGCGAACCTACGCAGCCGGGCAAACCGGCCCGACGATCGGCAGCGGCGGGTACGCGCCCAGCATGCTCGGCGATCTGCTCATGCTCACGCGCGACGCGCGGTCCCGCCTCCACGCCGCGCTCGCCGAGCCCTGATACCTGACGCCTGACGTGCTTGGCCATGTGTTCCATCTCACCCGGAGAGCTTGCCCCCATGACTCAGAAGAGCACTGCAAACGAGCGCGATAACCATCATTTCGACGTGATCATCCTCGGTTCGGGCATGTCCGGCACCCAGATGGGGGCCATCCTGGCCAAACAAAAGTTTCGTGTCCTGATCATCGAGGAGTCGTCGCACCCGCGGTTCACGATCGGCGAATCGTCGATCCCCGAGACGTCCCTGATGAACCGCATCATCGCCGATCGCTACGGCATTCCGGAGCTGGACCACATCACGTCGTTCTATGCGACGCAGCGTTACGTCGCGTCGAGCACGGGCATCAAGCGCAACTTCGGCTTCGTGTTCCACAAGCCCGGCGAGGAGCACGATCCGAAGGAGTTCACGCAGTGCGTCATTCCCGAGCTGCCGTGGGGGCCGGAGAGCCATTATTACCGGCAGGACGTCGACGCCTATCTGTTGCAAGCCGCCATCAAGTACGGCTGCACGGTTCGCCAGAAGACGAGCGTGACCGACTACCACGCGGACAAGGACGGCGTCGCGGTGTCCACCGCGCAGGGCGAGCGGTTCACGGGCCGGTACATGATCGACTGCGGGGGGCCCCGCGCGCCGCTCGCGACCAAGTTCAACCTCCGCGAGGAGCCGTGCCGCTTCAAGACGCACTCGCGCAGCCTCTACACGCACATGCTCGGGGTCAAGCCGTTCGACGACATCTTCAAGGTCAAGGGGCAGCGCTGGCGCTGGCACGAGGGGACCTTGCACCACATGTTCGAGGGCGGCTGGCTCTGGGTGATTCCGTTCAACAATCACGCGCGGTCGACCAACAACCTGGTGAGCGTCGGCCTGCAGCTCGACCCGCGTATCTACCCGAAAACGGATATCCCCGCGCAGCAGGAGTTCGATGAATTCCTCGCGCGGTTCCCGAGCATCGCGGCGCAGTTCCGCGATGCGGTGCCGGTGCGCGACTGGGTCAAGACCGACCGCCTGCAGTTCTCGTCGCGCGCCTGCGTCGGCGACCGCTACTGCCTGATGCTGCATGCGAACGGGTTCATCGACCCGCTCTTCTCCCGGGGGCTCGAGAACACCGCGGTGACCATTCACGCGCTCGCGGCGCGCCTCATCAAGGCGTTGCGCGACGACGACTTCTCTCCCGAGCGCTTCGAGTACATCGAGCGCCTGCAGCAGAAGCTGCTGGATCACAACGACGACTTCGTCAGCTGCTGTTACACGGCGTTCTCGGACTTCCGCCTGTGGGACGCGTTCCACCGGCTGTGGGCGGTCGGCACGATCCTCGGGCAGTTCCGGCTCGTGCAGGCCCACGCGAGGTTTCGCGCCTCGCGCAATGAGCGCGACCTCGATCACCTCGACGACAACGCGCCGTATCTCGGCTTCCTGTGCGCGGACATGGAGGGGTACTACCAGTTGTTCAATGACGCCAAGGCCGAGGTCGAAGCCGTGAGCGCCGGGCGCAAGACGGCCGGGGAGGCCGCCGCGCGGATTCACGTCCTCATCAACGAACGGGAATTCGCGAAGCCGATGTTCGGCTTCGGGTACTGCATCACCGGGGCCAGGCCGCAGCTCAACAACTCGAAGTACAGCCTGCTGCCGGCGATGAAGCTGCTGCACTGGACGCAGACGAGCGCGCCGGCCGAGGTGAAAAAGTACTTCGACTACAACCCGATGTTCGCGCTGCTCAGGGCGTACGTCACCACCCGCATCGGCCTGGCGCTGAAGTAGCCGGCCGACACTGCCACGACAACATGGACGACGTTCAATATCAATTGCATCCAGCGGATGCCCGGGAGCAACCGTCGGGGGCATACGACGCGACCACGCGCGTGGCCGCGAGCTGGTACGTCGCGATGCGTTCGGACGCCCTCAAGGACAAGCCGCTGGAACTGACGCTCTTCGGCCGGCCATGCGTGGCGTGGCGCGGCGCGACGGGGCGGGCCGTGGTGATGGACCGCCATTGCTCGCACCTCGGCGCGAACCTGGCCGACGGGCAGGTCCGGGACGGGTGCATCCAGTGCCCGTTTCACCACTGGCGGTACGACGAGCAGGGCCAGTGCGTTCACATTCCCGGTCACAGTACGGAGGTGCACCGGCTGGAGCCCGTTCCTCGCGGGGCGCGCCAGCCGACGTTCGTCACCGCCGAGCGATACGGCTACGTGTGGGTCTGGTACGGCGCGCCGCAGCCGCTGCACCCGCTGCCCGAGATCGCCGCGGCCGACGTCGACAACGGCGACTTCATGCACCTGCACTTCGCGTTCGAGACGACGACGGCGGTCCTGCGGATCGTCGAGAACTTCTACGACGCGCAGCACGCGCACCCGGTCCACGCGCTGCCGATCTCGGCCTTCGAGCTCAAGCTCTGCGACGACTGGCGCCCGTGGCCGGAGGTCGAGCCGCTGGCCCGGGCGGGCGCGTGGTTCGGCGCCGGGATCGACTTCACCGTGAACCGCTACTTCGGGCCCCTCGGCATGCTGTCGCGCGCGCTCGGCCTGAACATGTCGCAGATGAACCTGCACTTCGACGGCTACCCCGGCGGGTGCGTCATGACCGTCGCGCTGGACGGAGACGCCAAATACAAGCTGCTCCAGTGCGTGACGCCGGTGAGCGACGGCAAGAACGTCATGCACATGCTCATCTCGATCAGGAAGGCGGGCGGCCCCCTGCGCCGCGCGATCGACTACGTGCTGTTCGGACTGCAGACCCGGCAGGCCGCGGGGTACGACGTCAAGATCTGGAACGCGATGAAGCCGGACGGCGGCGGCGCGTACAGCAAGTACGACAAGCTCGTGCTCAAGTACCGCGCGTTCTACCGGGGCTGGGTCGACCGCGTCGCCGCCAGCGAGCGGCCAGGCGCGAGTCGACGGCCCTAGTCGATGCCGGCTCCGATCGGCGAGCCGGCATCGACGACGCATCAATACGTGAGACCGAATCCGAACGGATACAACGGATGCGCGGTATCGTGCGGCACGTCTTCCCGCTGCGCCGCGACTTCCGCCATCGACGATGGCAGCTCGAACGGCAGCTTCCCTTGCGGTTGACCTTTGCCGGTCAGCACGTCGAACAGCGCGGCATCGGTCACGCCGAAATTGGCGAGGATCGCGGTGGCCTTGTCCTGCACGTTGGTCAGGATGGCCGGGCGATCCATGTACACCGAGACGATCGACTTCGGCGCAAGCGCGGCCTGCTTGATGGCTTCGTAGTCCGCACTGCCGTCGACGAACGCGAGACTGCCCTCATGCTGCATCGAGCCGAACATATAGTTCGGGTGCAGCGTCTGATAGGGCGTGCTCACGCGGAGAATCGCGACGTCCGCGGCTTGCGGCGTATCGACGACCTGATAACCGTATTGCCGTGCGACGGCGGGATCGATGCCGTACAGCCAGACTTTCTTGCCCGCTGCCGTCATCGGCAGCAGCTTGCCGTTGTTCTGCAGCAGCACCATCGAGCGGCGCTGCGCATCGAGCGCCTGGGCCTGGAAGCCGGCATTTCCGACGATCTTGCCGGCCGCGTCCGCATCGACGTACGGATGGTCGAACAGGCCCTGCTGGAATTTCTGCAGCAGGACGCGATAGGCCGACTCCGACAAGCGCGCTTCCGACAACTGCCCGCGGTTGACGGCGTCGATGAGGTCGCTCGGATCGTCGTCGCCGCCGAACTGGTCGATGCCGGCGTTGACCGCCCGCGCGAAACGCTGCACGCGGGTCGCGCCCTCCATCCCCCAGGGCATGCCCAGTCCGACGAACGACGGGGCCCCCGACGACACGCCGTTGATGCAGTTCGCGTCGCAGTCGTCGGCGATCAGCCAGTCGGACAGGATCACGCCCTTGAAGCCGTATTTCCCGCGCAGCAGGTCGGTCAGCAACGCCTTGTCGTAAGCGCCGCCGACGGGCTCCAGCGTGATGCCGTCGACCGTCACCGTCATGTCCGGTTCGGAATAGGTCGGCATGACCGCGCCGACGTTGGCGGCGAAGGCGCCTTCGAACGGCTTCAGGTGATAGGCGAAATTGTTGCCCGGATAGGTCGCATAACGGCCGTAGTAATTGTGGCTGTCGAAGCCGAGTTTCTGCGCGCCGTATCCGGCCCAGTGCTTGACGACGGCGATGACGCTCTTGGCCTGGATGCCGTTGCTGCCGCCCTGGAAGCCTTCGATATAGGCCTGGACCTGCGCGCGGGCGAGATCGGCGTCCTCGCCGAACGTGCCGTTGATGCGGGCCCAGCGCGGCTCGGTCGCGAGATCGGCTTGCGGCGAAAGCGCTTCGGTGATGCCGACGGCGCGATACTCCTGGCGCGCGATGTCGCCGAAGTTTCGCGTGAGCGCCGCGTCTCCCATCGCGGCGAAGCCGAGCGTTTCGGGCCACTGCGAGAAACCGCTGCTGCCTGCGCTGGCGCCGAGCGTGTACTGGAAATGATTGCGCGGGTCGGAGCTGATCGTCACCGGGATGCCGAGCCGGGACTGCTCGGCCAGCGTCTGGATCTGGTTGGCCTGGACGGCCATGGTGTGCGCATCGGCACTCATGCGCGTGATGTAGGTGTTGACGCCCCGCTGATCGATGAGCGTCTTGAGCGCGGCCAGGTCGTAAGCGGAGCCGGTGCCCGCACCGGTCGTGTCGTTCAGCACCGGCGCGGTGCCGTGCATCATCAGGCCGGCTTTCTCGGCCAGCGTGAGACGGCCGACCAGGTCCCGTGCACGCACTTCTGCGCTCAGCCGCCAGTCTTCGTACGGTTCGAGCTGGCCGCTCTTGTCCATGTCCTTGAACTTCAGGCCGTCCCGGGTGATCAGGTTCAACGTCGTGTAGCCGAAGTCCTGCTGCGTGACCGGCGGGGACGAGGAATCGACGCCGCCGCAGGCAAACAGCCCCAGGGCGAGCGCGGTGCCCGACGCGGCCCATGCCGATCGATGAATGGCTGATCTCGTGATGCGTTGCATGCTTGTCTCCTGAATCGGATTTTTTTGGCGCGGCCGTGATGCGTGACGCATGGCCGCAGGCCACTTTACCGAGCTGTTTCAGGAGACGTTTTGCCGCCGGGTGCAGTTTTTGCCCCGCCGGGGCGCGATGTGTCAGGCGGCGGGGGGCGTCGAGGGTTCGGGGCGGGCAGGCGCGCCGCCCGACGCGCCCTTGCGTTCGTCCGCGATCCAGCCGCCGAACAGCTGGATCTTCTGCTGCTGTTCCGCACAGTCCGGATACACGAAGTAGTAGCCCATCCCCGTCGGCAACGAGAGGTCGAATGGCATCACCAGCCGGTGCGCCGCCACGCTTTCGTCCGCGAGCGTCCGGTCGCCGATCGCGACGCCGTAGCCGTCGATCGCCGCGTGGGTCGCGAGATCCAGCGTTTCGAAGCTCAAGCCGCGCGTCGAGTCGACGTGCGGCGCGCCCGCATGGTCGAGCCACCGCTTCCAGTCGCGATGATCGCGGGTCGGATGCAGCAACGTGTGACGGGCCAGGTCGTCGACACTCGCGAGCGGCTGCCGCGCCGGCAGGCTCGGCGCACAGACCGGCGTGAGCCGTTCGTCGAACAACGGGATCGCATGCATGTCGGGCCCGGCGCCGGCCGCGTAGATCACCGCGGCGTCGAACGGCTCCATGCGGAAGTCGACCTGGTGATCCCAGGTGGTGGTGATCTGCACCTGCAGTTCGGGATGCTCGGCCTGGAACCGCATGATGCGCGGCAGCATCCACTGCATCATGCAGGTCGGCACCTTCAGTGCGAGTTCCGTCCGCCGGCGCGACAGGCGCATCGACACCTCCTCGATGCGCGCGAAGCTTTCGCGCACGGTCGGCAACAGGAGTTCGCCTTCGGCCGTCAGCGTCAGCCCCTTGGGCGTGCGCTTGAACAGCGCGAACTGATAGAAGCTCTCGAGCGCGAGGATCTGCCGGCTCACGGCCCCCTGGGTCAGGCACAGGTGCTCGGCGGCGCGCGTGAAGCTGCCGTGACGGGCAACGATGTCGAACACCTGCAGCGCGTTGAGGGAGGGAAGTCGTTTCATCGGAAGAGTCGGGGGTGGAACGGGCGCGCGGCGGCGCGCCACGGTATCGCTCAGTGCAGGATCTTCGCGAGGAAGTCCGTCGCGCGTTCCGATTTCGGATTCGAGAAGAAATCGTCCTTGCGGGCGTCCTCGACGATCGCGCCCTGGTCCATGAAGATCACGCGATGGGCGACCTTCTTCGCGAAGCCCATCTCGTGCGTGACGACCATCATCGTCATCCCTTCCTGCGCGAGTTCGACCATCACGTCGAGCACTTCGTTGATCATCTCGGGGTCGAGCGCGGACGTCGGCTCGTCGAACAGCATCGCGACCGGGTCCATCGACAGCGCGCGTGCAATCGCGACACGCTGCTGCTGGCCGCCCGACAGCTGGCCCGGGAACTTGTGCGCGTGCGCCTTCAGGCCGACGCGCTCAAGCAGCTTCAGGCCCTTCTCGTTCGCCTCGTCCTTGCCGCGGCCGAGCACCTTGACCTGCGCGAGCGTCAGGTTCTCGGTGATCGACAGGTGCGGGAACAGCTCGAAATGCTGAAACACCATCCCGACCTTCGCGCGTAGCTTCGACAGGTTCGTCTTCTTGTCGCCGACCGACTGGCCGTTCACGAGGATCCCGCCCTGCTGGAACGGCTCGAGGCCGTTCACGGTCTTGATCAGCGTGGATTTGCCCGAGCCCGACGGGCCGCACACGACGACCACTTCGCCTTTCCTGACCTCGGTCGTGCAGTCGGTGAGAACCTGAAACGGGCCGTACCACTTCGAAACGTTGCTGATGGAAATCATGGAAGTTCCTGGATCGTAATGAAGCGCGCGCGGCGCCGGTTCAGCGTGCCTTCGCGACGCGATAGCGACCTTCGAGCACGCGGGCATACCACGTCAGCGGGAAGCACATCGCGAAGTAGAGCAGCGCGACCATCGCGTAGATCGGAAACGGCTTGAATACCGCGTTGGTGATGATGTTGCCCGTCTTGGTCAGTTCGGTCAGCCCGATGATCGACGTCAGCGCGGTGCTCTTGACGGCCTGCACGAGGAAGCCGACGGTCGGCGGCAGCGCGATCTTCCACGCCTGCGGCCACACCACGTAGCGCAGTTGCTGGGTCCACGTCATGCCGAGGCTGGCCGCCGCGTGCCACTGGCCGCGCGGCACCGCGTCGACGCAGCCGCGCCAGATGTCGGTCAGGTACGCGCTGGCGTTCAGCGTCAGCACGACCGACGCGGCCACCCACGGCGTCACGTCGATGCCGACGAGCGGCAGCCCGAAGAAGCCGAGGAACAGCTGCATCAGCAACGGCGTGCCCTGAAACACCTCGACGTACAGGATCACGAAGCGACGCAGCGCGGCCGACGCCGAGACGCGCATCGCCAGCAGCGCGAACCCGGCGACGCCGCCGCCGACGAACGTGATCAGCGACAGCAGCAGGGTCCAGCGCGCGGCGAGCAGGAGGTTCCATGCGATGTCCTGGAAGGTGAATTCGATCATCGTGCACGCTCCGTCGACAGGCGGGTTTCAGGGGAACGGGCCCGCCATGCGAGGCGGGCAAAACAGCCGCGCCGAGGCGCGGCCGCCGCGCCGCGCTGCATGCGGCCCGAGAACAGGCGCCGGCCGAGACGATTGAGCAGCATGCGCAGCGCGATCGACAGCAGCAGGTAGATCGCGGTCACGACGATGTAGATCTCGAACGCACGGAAATTGCGCGACTGGATGAAGTTCGCCGCATAGGTCAGGTCGGGCACCGAGATCTGCGAGACGACCGCGGAGCCGAGCATCACGATCAGCACCTGCCCGAGCAGCGCGGGGTACACGTTCGCGAGCGCCTGCGGCAGCACGACGTGACCGAACACCTGCCGGCCATGCAGCCCGAGCGCGCGCGCCGCCTGTACCTGCCCGTGCGGCACCGATTCGATGCCGGCGCGCAGGATCTCGACCGCGTACGCGCCCAGGTTGACCGTCATCGCCAGCACGGCCGCCTGTACTTCGTCGATGTGCACGCCGATCCCGGGCAGCCCGAAGAAGATGAAGAACAGCTGGACCAGGAACGGCGTATTGCGGATCAGCTCGACATAGGCCGCGACGAGCGTGCGTGCCCAGCGCGGGCCGGCGAGCGCGACCCACGCGCCGGTGGTGCCGATCAGGCCGCCCAGCACGGTGGCGGCCGCGGTGAGGCCGAGCGTCACGCCGACGCCGCGCGCGAGCAGGCCGGCGTACAGGCCGAAATCGCTGAAGTCGAACACGTAATTCATCGCGATGCCTTTCGTCGTGAATGCGGGGCGGGGGCGGCGCGCATCACAGGTCGGCCGGCAGGGCCGCGTGCAGCCACTTCTGCGACAACGCATTCAGCGTGCCGCTCTTGCGGGCGCCGGCGATCGCATCGTTGACCTTCTGCATCAGGCGCGGCTCGTTCTTGTTCAGGCCGACGTGATCGGGCGAGCTGAACAGCGAGAACTTCTGCTCCGGATCGATCGACGGATGGCGCGCGATGATCGTCGCGCCGACGTCGTTGCCGACCACGAGCAGTTGCGCCTGCCCCGACAGGAACGCGGCGATCGCGCCGTTCGGGTCGTCGAAGCGCTTGATCGTCGCGCTCGGCGGCGCGACCTTGCTCACGCTGAGATCCTCGAGCGTGCCGCGCGCGACCGCGACCGACTTGCCGGCGAGATCGGCGTTGCCCTTCACGGCCAGCGATTTCGGGCCGAACACCGCGAGGTAGTACGGTGCATACGCGTTCGAGAAATCGATCACCTTCGCGCGTTCCGGCGTCTGCCCGACCGACAGCAGCATGTCGGTCTTGCGGTCGGCGAGATAGGCCATCCGGTTGTCGCCGGTGACCTGCACGAGTTCGACTTTCGCGTTGAGTGCGCGGCCGATCAGGTTCGCCATGTCGATGTCGTACCCTTGCGGCTTCATGTCCGGGCCGATCGAGCCGAACGGCGGGTAGTCCTCGAACACGCCGATGCGCACGACACCCGATTTCGCGATCGTGTCGAGTGCGTCGGCATGCGCGAGCGGCGCGAACGCGGCAAGGGCCGCGGTGCCGGCGCAGGCGCAGAGGAGGACGGTACGGGCGAGCAGGCGCTGCACGTGACGGGTGGTTTGGGACGTTGCGTTCATGGTGAGATCCTCGTTGCTGGGCTGGACTGCGCGGGAGAAAGACAGGAAATCAGGCGCCGCGGGCGGCGATGAGCTTGCAGGCATGGGCGGGCAGTTCCGCGAGCACCGGCATGCCGACGTGGAGGTCGGGCGTCTCGCGCGGCGTCGTCGCGGCGGTCAGCGTGAAGCCGCGGCAGTCGATCGTCGCTTCGATCGACGCGCCGACGTCGCGCACGAACGTGATCGTGCCCGCCAGCGTATTCGGCGCCGCGGCCGGCTGGCCCGGGCGCACGCAGACATCCTCGGGACGAATCAGCAGGCGCACCGCGTCGGTCGCGCGCGGCGTGTCCGGCATGCGCCGGATCGCGAGACGCTGCCCACCGGGTAGCACGATGGCGTCGTCGCCGTCGCACGCGACCGGCAGGATGTTGCCGAGGCCGATGAAGTCCGCGACGAATTCGTTGACCGGATCGCGATAGATGTCGAGCGGCCGGCCGACCTGCTGGATCCGGCCTTTGTCCATCACGACGATCTCGTCGGCCATCGTCATCGCTTCGCGCTGGTCGTGCGTGACCATGATCGTCGTGATGCCGAGCCGTTGCTGGAGCAGCCGGATCTCGACCTGCATCGCCTCGCGCAGCTTCGCGTCGAGTGCCGACAGCGGTTCGTCGAGCAGCAGCAGGCGCGGCGACGATGCGATCGCGCGTGCAATCGCGACGCGCTGGCGCTGCCCGCCCGACAACTGCGTGACGAGCCGGTCGGCCATGTGCGGCAGCTGGATCAGCTCGAGCAGCTCGGCCACGCGCCGCGCCTGCGCGGCCTTGTCCGTCTTGCGCAGCCGCAGCGGATACGCGATGTTCTGCGCGACCGTCATGTGCGGAAACAGCGCGAGCGACTGGAACACCATGCCGAAGTCGCGGCGGTTGGCGGGTACGTGCGTGAGGTCGCGGCCGGCGAACGTCAGCGTGCCGGCGGTCGGCGTCTCGAGGCCGGCGATGATCCGCATCAGCGTGGTCTTGCCGCAGCCGGACGGGCCGAGAAAGCAGACGAGCTTGCCGTCCGGCACCGACAGGTCGACGTGATCGACCGCATACGCCTGGTGGAAGCGCTTCGTCACGTTCTGGAGGATGAGCTGGGTCATGAGGGTTCCTTGCACGGGCGAGGGCGAGGCGGCGTGCGCGTCAGAGCGCGACACCCTTGTCGCCGACGAGTTTTTCGAGCATCCAGATCAGCGCGAAGTCGATCGCGACGGTGAACACGGCGAAGCAGAACACGGTCGGGTCGAGCGACGAGACGGTGCGGCTGTAGAGCCAGACCGGCAGCGTCATCGTGTCGATGCTGTACAGGAAGAACGTCACCGTGAATTCGTTGAACGACACGATGAAGGCGAACAGCATGCCGGCGAGGATGCCGGGCCGCATCAGCGGCAGCACGACGTCGACGAGCGCGCGGCGCGGGCTCGCGCCCATCAGGCACGCGGCTTCCTCGAAGTCGGGGCCGATCGACGCGACCGACGCCGCGCAGTTCTTCACCGTGAACGGCAGCGTCAGGATCACGTGCGCGACGACGAGCCGCACGATGCCGAGTTCGACCGGCAGCGCGTTGAACACGATCAGCAGCGCGAGGCCGAGCATCACGAGCGGATAGACGATCGGCAACGCGACGAGCTGCTCGACGAGCGTCTTGCCGCGAAAGCGGTAGCGCGACAGCGCGTAAGCCGCGGGTACCGACACCGAGGTCGCGATCAGCATCGTCGCGACCGCGACGACGAGGCTCGTCGTCAGCGCGGCGCCCATCGATTGCGCGCTGCTCGCATCGGACGACACGAACGTCTGCCACGCGGCGCGATACCAGTGCAGGCTGAATTCGCGCGGCGGGAATTCGAGCGTGCCCGAGGCGCCGAACGACATCGTGATCATCGTCAGGATCGGCAGCGCCGCGAGCAGCAGCACGAGCGTCGCGAGCGCGCCGGTCGCGCGTCCGAGGCGGCCGGGCATCGGCGCACGGAGGAGCAGGGCGTTCATCGGTTCACCTCGCCGGCACGTTGCAGGGTGCGCACGAGGCGCTGTGACACCGCCATCACGACGAGCGTCGCACCCATCAGCACGACGCCGGATGCCGACGCGGCGGGCCAGTTGAGCAGCGGTGCGACCTGGTCGTGCACGAGCACGGCGAGCATCGGCACGCGCCGGCCGCCGAGCAGCAGCGGCACCGCGAACGCGCTGGCGTTGTACGCGAATACGAGCAGCGCACCGGAGACGAGGCCGGGCATCGCGAGCGGCAAGGTCACGTGCCGCAGCGTCTGCCAGCGGCTCGCGCCGAGCGTCGCGGCGGCTTCGTCGTAGGCGCGGGACACCGCGCGCAGCGCGCTCGACAGCGGCAGCACCGCGAGCGGGAACGCGGTCTGGATCAGGCCGAGCAGCACGCCGTGCTCGCGGTACAGCAACTGCAGCGGCCGCCCGATCACGCCGCTGGCCAGCAGCGCGCGGTTGAGCAACCCGGCCGGCCCGAGCATCACGAGCCAGCCATAGCCTTGCAGCAGCAGGTTCACGAGCAGCGGCAACAGCACGCCGGCGAGCAGCAACCGGCGCGCGAGCCGCGATTCGGTCCGCGCCATCGCGAGCGCCACCGGGATCGCCAGCAGCACCGCGCACACCATGCTCTGGAACGCGAGGCGCAGCGTGAGCCACAACGACGTCGTGAAGTACGGGTCCGCGAGGTCGAGGTAGTTCTGCAGCGTGAAGGTCCGCCATTCGTCGCCGGACACGCCGACGCTCATGCGCAATACCGTGACCGTCGCGGCGACGAGCACCGCGAGGAACGCGAGGATCGGCGCGAGCAGCAGCCAGGGCGGCACGCCGGGCAGCGCGGGCGCCTCGGCGCGCGCACCGACCGTGCCGGCGGCGGCCGGCGCGGCGTCTCGGGGAGGGGACAGGGAGGCCATGTCGTTACGCCGAGAAGAGGCCCGTGTAGCGCTTGATCCATGCCGGCTGCACGGCCGCGAGCGCCTTGTCGTCATGCAGCACGGCTTTCTCCGCGATCTGCTGCGGCGACGGCACGAACGCGCGGCTTTCCGCGGGAATCACGGCCTTGCCGTTCACGGGGCCGTTCAGGACGTCGGCCGCCATCCGGCCCTGCACGCCGGCGTCGAGCGAATGATTGATGAACGCGTGGATCAGGTCGAGGTCGCCCGGGTGCGCCTTCGGAATCACGGTGAACATCAGCTGCGTCGCGAAGCCTTCCTTCATACCGTACGTCACGCCCATCTTGTAGTCGGGCTTGCGGATCTGGTCGGGGAAGAACGCGGGCGAATAGATGCCGCCGAGGTCGAGCGAGCCCGTGCGGAATAGGTCGGCGACCTGGTTCGGGTTTTCGCCGAGGGTCATCACGCGGTCCTTCAGTTGCGCGAGCTTCCGGAATCCCGGATCGATGTTCTGCTGCGAACCGCCGGCCAGCTTCGCCGCGATGATCGCGAGGTCGACCGCTTCCGCCCATTCGGGCGGCGGCAGGAACAGGCGGCCCGCATATTTCGGATCCCACAGCGCCTCGTAGCTCGACGGCGCGCTCTTCACGGTCGCCGTGTTGTAGATCAGCCCGTCCGACCACAGCAGGTAGCCGATGCCGAAGCCGTTCGCGCCGGTGCGGTACTGCGGCGCGACGTCCTTCAGGTTCGGCAGCCGGTTCAGGTCGGGCTTCGCGAGCAGCCCCGCTTCCGCGAGGCCAGCCGCGCCGACGCCGGCCAGCGTGATGACGTCGTAGGTCGGCCGCTCGCCCGCGGCCTTGACCTTCGCGACCATCCCCGACGTGCCGTCCGCGCGATCGGCGATCACGCGTGCGCCGGTCTGCTTGCTGAAGCTCTCCGCGATGTTGCGCAGCGCGGCCGCGCCGGTATCGTCGGACCACGTGAGCAGGCGCAGTGTCTTGCCTGCGAAACTGCTCGTCTGTGCCTTCGCAGTACTGATGAATGGCATCGGAAGGGCGGATGCAGCGAGCGCCGTGCCGAGGGTTTTGATCACCTGCCTTCTGCCCGCCTTGAAGTGTTGCATGGCCGTCTCCTGATGAACGATGCCGGGTGGTTCGATGCCGGGCGCCGACTGCGGCGCGGGGTGTGGATGAACTGTAGGGAGGTCAAATTTCCGCAACAAACGAAATATCCGCATGCGCGGCATGACATAAACGCATGGCGCGGCGACCTCAGCCGGCCGGCATCATGACCTGCTTGATCTCCTGAAAGGCGGCGAGCCCGAACGGGCCGAGTTCGCGTCCGATACTGCTGCGCTTGTAGCCGCCCCATGAGGTTTGCGGATAGATCAGCTGCGGCGTGTTGATCCACACGACCCCTGCCTCGAGCGCGGCGGTGACCCGCCTGGCGCGTGCGGTGTCGCGCGTGACGACGGTGGCGACGAGCCCGTATTCGGTATCGTTGGCGGCCGCGATCGCATCGTCCTCGGCGTCGAATGCGCGGACACACAGCACCGGCCCGAAGATTTCTTCACACCATAGCGGGCTGTCGGCCGGCACGTCGGCGAACAGCGCCGGCCGGATGAAATAGCCGGGGCCGTCGAGCGCGTGGCCGCCCGTCACGAGCCGCGCGCCGTCGGCCCGGCCCTGCGCGATGTGGCGCTTCACCCGTTCGTATTGCGCGCGATTCGTCAGCGGGCCCATCTGCACGCCGGGGGCGAACGGCGGCCCGACGACGGTTGCGTCGATGCGCCGGGCGAGTCGCGCGATCAGGTCGTCGGCGAGCGGCGCGGCGACGAGCACGCGCGAGGTCGCCGAACACATCTGCCCGGCGTTGAACAGGCCGCCGCCCGTGACGAGTTCGACCGCGTGATCGAGATCGGCGTCGTCGAACACGATGATCGACGACTTGCCGCCGAGTTCGAGGCCGACGCCCTTGATCGTGTCGGCGGCCGTCTTCATGACCTGCGCACCGACGGCGGTGCTGCCGGTGAACGACACCTTCGCGACGCGCGGATGCGCGCACAGTCGGGCGCCGACGTCGTGGCCGGTGCCCGTCACGACGTTCAGCACGCTGGGCGGCAGCCCCGCCTCGGCGGCGATCGCGGCGAGTTCGAGCTCGGGCAGCGGCGTGATCTCGGACGGCTTCAGCACGACGGTGCAGCCGGCCGCGAGCGCGGGCGCGAGCTTCCACGCGGTCGTCACCATCGGGAAATTCCACGGCACGATCAGCGCGGCGACGCCGGCCGGCTCGCGTCGGATCCACGCGCGATGGTCGGCATCGGGCAGCGCGATCTCGGCTTCGCCGTCGGTGTCGAGGCGCTCCGCGAGGCTCGCGTAGTAGTCGAAGGTGGCGATCACGTCCGCGACGTCGATTTCGGCTTCGGCGAACGGCTTGCCATTGTTGAGCGACTGCAGCGTGGCGAGCCGCGTGCGGCGTGCGTCGACGCCGCGCGCGATCGCGCGCAGCAGTGCCGCACGCGTGGCGCCCGTCGTGCGTTTCCAGCCGGCAAACGCGCGTGACGCGGCCTGCACGGCGTGCTCGACGTCCGCGTCGCCGCCTGCGCTGACGTTGGCGAGCACGGCTTCCGTCGACGGATCGACGACGGGCAACGTCGCGCCGTCGGCGCTCGCCCGCCAGGCTCCGTCGATGAAGTGGCGTGTGTGCAGCGGCGGATCGAACGCGAGATCGGGTGTCGTGCTCATCGCTGCACCTGTGCGAACCAGGTTGCCTCGTCGATTTCGATCACGGTCGGGATCGCGCGCGCCGCGGCGTCGCGCAGCGCGGCGGCCAGCGCGCCGGGTGTCGCGGCCGTGTGCGCCGCGCAGCCGAAGCCGCGTGCGAGCGCCTGGAAATCGGGCGTATACGGATCGACGCCGACCGGCGTGATGTCGCGCGCCACCATGTATTTGCGGATCTCGCCGTAGCCGCGGTTGTTCCAGACGATCACGATCACCGGCAGCCGCGCCTCGACCGCGCTCGCGAGCTCCGGCAGCGTGAACTGCAGGCCGCCGTCGCCGATCAGGCTCACGACCGGGCGCGCGGGCGCGGCGAGCTTGGCGCCGATCGCGGCGGGCAGCCCGTAGCCGAGCGTGCCGTAGCCGGTCGACGAGTTGAACCAGCTGCGCGGCGCCGCTGCATCGTGGGTGAAGTTGCCGACGTAGACGGGGCTCGTCGAATCGCCGGCGATGATCGCGCCGGGCAGCGTGGCGACGATCGTGTCGATCAGCCGCGCCTGCGACCGCGCGGCGCCGTCGTGCATCGACGCGATCGCGGCGCGCACGGCGGCCACGCGCGGCGCGCCCCAGTCGGCGTCGGGTGTCGGGGCCGGCGTTTCGTGCAGGCGGGTCGACAGCGCGCCGAGCGCCAGCTGTGCATCGCCGGCGATGGCGATCTCTGCGCGGGCGTTGCGCATCAGCTGTTGCGCGTCGATGTCGATGCGGATCAGCCGGCCGTCGATCGCGAAGCCGCCGTCGAACGTGACGTCGTAATCGGTTTCGCCCAGCTCGGTGCCGACGGCGAGCACGACGTCGGCATCGCGGATCGCCGCACGGGTGGCCGGCAGCGACTGGGTCGAGCCGATCAGCAGCGGGTGGCCGGCCGGCAGCAGCCCTTTCGCGTTGATCGTCAGCGCGACCGGCGCGTGCAGGCGTTCGGCGAGTTCGCGCAATTCCGTCGCCGCGTGGATCGCGCCGCCGCCGGCGAGGATCAGCGGCCGGCGCGCGTGCGCGAGCAGGCCGGCGGCCGCGGCGAGCGCGTTCGCATCCGGCGCGGGCCGCGCCGGCAGCGCGGGCAGGGCGTCGGACAGCGCGGGCGCCGGCATCACGATCACGTCGAGCGGAATCTCGATATGCACGGGCCGCGGCCGCGCGCTGGCGAACACCGCGAAGGCGCGCGCGAGGACCTGCGGCAGGTCGGCCGCGTCGAGCAGCGTGTGCGAGAACGCGGTGAGTCCCGCGAACACGTCGCGCTGGGACGGCAGCTCGTGCAGGCGGCCGTCGCCGCGGCCGAGTTCGCGCCGTGCGTTGACGCTCGAGATCACCAGCATCGGGATCGAATCCGCGTAGGCCTGTGCCATCGCGGTCGCGATATTGGTCATCCCCGGCCCGGTGATGATGAAGCAAACGCCCGGTCGGCCCGTGACGCGTGCATAGCCGTCGGCCATGAAGCCGGCCCCCTGTTCGTGGCGCGGCGTCACGTGGCGGATCGACGATGCAGCGAGGCCGCGATAGAGCTCGACGGTATGCACGCCGGGAATGCCGAACACGCATTCGACGCCGTGGCGCTCGAGGAGGTCGACGAGCGCTTCGCCGCAGGTGCGGGGGCGGGCATGGCAGGGCGCTGGCGTGGCCTTGCGGGCCCCGGCGAGGGAGGAAACGGTGGCGGGATGGTTCATGGATCGTGGTGTGCCGATTGGGAGGGTGAGTGGCCCGTACCGCAAACGAGGGGGCATGGTGCGGATTGTCGGCGTCGATCCGGGATGCCAACAATCGATTAGTTTTCATGCGCGGCATGAGCGCCGTGCATGGCGGCGTCGAATCGCGGGGCGGGTAATGGACTGCGGGTTTTCACGGCAGCGCGGGTTGCAACGCGCGTCGTACGGACCTCCCGGCGCTGCATGACGGCGTCGACGGGTCTTGCGTGAAAGGGGCGTGGAGCGAAGCGGTGCCCGCCGCCCGGCGCGGGGGTGTCGCCCGCCCGATGGGGCATGAGCGGCGGGTGCGCGGATTGCATGCAGGTGGACGAGCGGGCACACGGCGCAACTGGTGCAACCGGCGTCTTGCACAGCGATTCTTCCGACGACGGCGCGCCCGAACGCGCCGCGCACGCGACGCCAGTCGGTATGCGAATCGTGTAGCTAAACTGAATATCTGCGGGGCGTGGCGCGTAATATTTTGATGTCGCCCCGTGGCTGGTAGCGGGTTTTACGCGCTGCGCCCGATGCGGTTCCGGGAATCCTCCCGGTGCGCGGTTCCGCCGGGAATGCCAGGCCGTGCTGTCCCGCGCCGGCTATGCCTGAACGGCCACCCGATACCGGGTGGTCTGTCGATAGACGGCGTCCGGATGAAGGATCACGGCGCCGCTCAGGCCGGCCATGTTCACCTGGTTCGGAAAGCCGCCCGCCTCCAGGCACAGCGCCGCGTGTGGCGTGCAACGTGTGCCGCCGCTCACGCGCAGGCCATCGAGATAGTTGCCCGTATAGAGTTGCAGGCCGCGCTGATCGGTCGACACGATCAGCTCGCGGCCGCTTTCCGGATCGTAGACGCGTGCGACGGGCCGGGCCTCGTGCGCGCCGTCGCCCAGGACGAAGCAGTGATCGAAGCCGCGCGCGCGGGCCAGTTGCGCGTTCGGCCAGTCGAGGCGCGCGCCGATCGGCGCGCTGTGCCGGAAATCGAACGCGGTACCCGTCACGTCGGCCGTGCCGGTCGGGATCAGCGCCTCGTCCACTTCGAGGAACGCGTCGGCGTCGATCTGCAGCAGATGGCCGCGCACGTCGCTGCCCGGGCGCCCGTTCAGGTTGAAGTAGCTGTGATTCGTCAGGTTGAGCGGTGTCGGTGCATCGGTCCGCCCCGTATAGTCGATCGTCAGCGTGCCGTCGTCGTCGAGCGTGTAGCGAACCTGCACGGTCACGTTGCCCGGAAAGCCTGCGTCGCCTTCCGGCGAATCGAGTCGAAGCGTCAGCCCGCCGCAGTCGTCGATCACGTCCCAGCGCGCGCGATGAAAGCCGTTCGCGCCGCCGTGCAGCAGGTTGCCGTTCTCGTTGCGGTCGAGCGGGTAGCCGATGCCGTCGAGTTCGAACCGCGCCCCGGCGATCCGGTTCGCCCAGCGGCCGACCGTCGCGCCGAGGTAGGCGCCGGATTCGAGGTACTCGGCCGGCGTGTCGTGCGCGAGCACGATATCGGCAAGGCGCCCCGTGCGATCGGGCGCGAGCCACGACACGACGGTCGCGCCGAGGTCGCTGATGCCCACGCGCATCCCGTGCGCGTTGCGCAGCGTGTAGCGTCGAACGGGTTCGCCGTCGGGCAGCGTGCCCCACGGCTCGGCATGCACGCGCGCCGCGCCGTGCGTCAGGGAGGAAGAATCGGTATCGATGTGCATGGTGGAGGTCAAATGGGCGGCGGCCGTCAGCAAGAGGCTGAGGCGGCCGCACGTTCCTGGTATTCGCGCGGCGTGCAGCCCAGCTCGCGCCGGAACACCGCGTACATGTATTGAAGCGACGTGAACCCGCAACGGATCGCGACCTCGGCGCTCGACGCCTGCCGGCCGGCGAGCAGCGCCTGCGCGGCTTCGAGTTTGTGGCGCAGGATTTCCTGGTGGACGGTGCGCTGCAGTTCGCGCCGGAAGTGCTCCTCGAGCAGCGAACGCGACACGCCGACGTAGTCGGCAACCTGTTCGGTCTTGATCCCCTGGCACGCGTACTGGCGAATGAAATGCCGCGCGCGCATCACGTGCGGGCTCGCCAGCGGCTGATGGCGCGTCGATTCGAGCACGTTGATGCCGACCGGCGGCACGAGAATGCGCTGCCCGGGAAAACGCGCGCCGCGCAGCATCCGGTGCAGCAGGTGCGCGGCGGTACGGCCCATTTCCTCGGTGCCCTGGATCACCGACGACAGCGGAATGCGCGTCAGCGTGCGCGTGAGCGGATCGTTGTCGATGCCGATGATCGCCACCTGTTCCGGCACCGCGATCCCGGCGATCAGGCAGGCCTGCAGCAGGTGCCGCGCACGCGCATCGGTCACGGCGATCACGCCGACGGGTTTCGGCAGCGCATGCAGCCAGTCGATCAGCTGCTCGATCGCGTGATTCCAGCCCGACGCGCTCGTCGACAGCCCGCGGTAGATCGGCGCATCGAGCCCGTCCGCGCGCGCGAGCCGGTCGAAGGCGAGCTCGCGCTGCTGCGCCCACCGGTTCTCCTGCGCGATCGGCAGGCTGTACATCGCGAAGTGCGCGAGCCCTGCGCCGATCAGGTGCGTATAGGCGAGCGACACGAGCTTCGGGTTGTCCGTCGCAATATAGGGGACATCGTCGGGATACTGGGCCGGATCCTCGTACGACGAGCCGACCGCGACGACCGGCAGCGGCGAGCCGGCGAGCGCGCTGGCGACGGCGGGATCGTCGAAATCCGCGATGATGCCGTCGCCGTCGAAGCGCTCGATGCCGGTGAGCCGGCAGCGGAAGTCGTCTTCGAGGAACAGGTCCCACACGACGCGCGTCGTGTGCAGGTACTGGCCGATGCCGCTGATGATCTCGCGGTCGTAGACCTTGTTCGCGTTGAACAGCAGCGCGATGCGATGCGGTGTCTGGGCGGAAGGGACGCGTGTCATCTCGATCTCGGGGCACCTGCGTCGAGGGGCGCGGTGCCGTTGTCTCCGGGGCGCGCCCGGGTCGGCGGCGCGCGGTGTCTGGTGTGTGGCGATTGTAGGGCGGAACGCGCGCCGCGCGCAGCGGCTGGCAAGAAACATTAAGCGTGCTGCGCAATTTCGCAATTGCCGCCCGGCAGGGGCGCGGGCACGATCCAGCCTACCGAATTCGGCCGCGTGCGCCACCCCGACGCACGTTGCGCTGCAACAAGACCCAGCACGGAGACGCCATGTCGTATTTCGAACACATTCCCGCGATTCGCTACGAAGGCCCGCAGTCGGACAATCCGCTCGCGTACCACCATTACGACCCCGAGCGGCGCGTGCTGGGCAAGACGCTCGCCGAGCATCTGCGGATCGCGGTGTGCTACTGGCACACGTTCGTGTGGCCGGGGCACGACATCTTCGGGCAGGCCGCATTCCAGCGGCCATGGCAGCAGCCGGGCGATGCGCTCGAACGCGCGCGGCTGAAGGCCGATGCGGCATTCGAATTCTTCACGAAGCTTGGCACGCCTTTCTATACGTTCCATGACACCGACGTCGCACCGGAAGGCGACAGCCTGCGCGAATACGCGGCCAATTTCGCGCGGATGGTCGACTATCTCGGCGAGCGCCAGCAGGCGAGCGGCGTGCGGCTCCTGTGGGGCACCGCGAACCTGTTCTCGCACCCGCGCTTCGCGGCCGGCGCCGCGACGAACCCGAACCCTGACGTGTTCGCGTGGGCCGCGACCCAGGTGTGCCATGCGCTCGACGCGACGCACCGGCTCGGCGGCGAGAACTACGTGCTGTGGGGCGGGCGGGAAGGGTACGAGACGCTGCTCAATACCGACCTGAAGCGCGAACGCGACCAGTTCGCCCGCTTCCTGTCGATGGTCGTCGAGCACAAGCACCGGATCGGCTTCAAGGGCGCGCTGCTGATCGAGCCGAAACCGCAGGAGCCGACCAAGCACCAGTACGACTACGACGTCGCGACCGTGCATGGCTTCCTCGTGCAGTACGGATTGCAGAACGAGATCCGCGTGAACATCGAGGCGAATCACGCCACGCTTGCCGGCCATTCATTCCATCACGAGATCGCGAATGCGTTCGCGCTCGGCGTGTTCGGCAGCGTCGACGCGAACCGCGGCGATCCGCAGAACGGCTGGGACACCGACCAGTTCCCGAACAGCGTCGAGGAGCTGACGCTCGCGTTCTACGAAATCCTGCGCCACGGCGGCTTCACGACCGGCGGGATGAACTTCGACGCGAAGGTGCGCCGCCAGAGTATCGATCCGGAAGACCTGTTCTACGGCCACGTCGGCGCGATCGACGTGCTCGCGCTCGCGCTCGAACGCGCGGCGGTGCTGGTCGAGAACGACCGGCTCGACGCGCTGCGCCGGCAACGCTATGCGCGGTGGGACGACGCGTTCGGCCGCAAGATCCTGTCGGGCGACTATACGCTGGAGTCGCTCGCGGCCGAGGCGCTCGCGCGCGGGGTGAACCCGCAGCACGTGAGCGGCGCGCAGGAGCGCTGCGAGAACATCGTGAACCAGGCGATCTACGGGCTGCGCTGACGCCATGTACATCGGACTCGATCTCGGCACGTCGGGCGTGAAGGCGGTGCTGCTCGACCGCGACGGTGCGGTGCGCGCGAGCGCGAGCCGCCCGCTCGCGGTGAGCCGGCCGCAACCGCGCTGGTCCGAGCAGGCCCCGCGCGACTGGTGGGATGCCGCGTGCGGCGTGCTGGCCGCACTCGTGTCGGACGCGCGCACGGCGGGTATCGATCCGCGCGACATCGACGCACTCGGACTGACCGGCCAGATGCACGGCGCGACGCTGCTCGACGCGCACGGTGATGTATTGCGCCCCGCGATTCTGTGGAACGATGGCCGCGCGGATGCGGAGTGCGCGGAACTCGAACGACTCGCGCCCACGCTGCGCGCCGTGGCCGGCAACATCGCGATGCCCGGTTTCACCGCGCCGAAGCTGCTGTGGGTACGCCGTCACGAACCCGACGTGTTCGCACGCATCGCCCACGTGCTGCTGCCGAAGGACTACCTGCGCTACCGGCTGACCGGCGCATTCGCGACCGATCCGTCGGATGCCGCCGGCACGCTGTGGCTCGACGTCGCGAAGCGCGACTACGACGACACGCTGCTGGCCGCCTGCGGGCTGTCGCGCGCGCAGATGCCGGCCGTGTTCGAAGGCAATCGCATCACCGGCACGCTGGCGCCGGCCGTCGCACGCGCGCTCGGGCTGCGCGAGATCCCGGTGGTGGCGGGCGGCGGCGACAACGCGGCCGGCGCGGTGGGCGTCGGGATCGTGCGGCCCGGCGATGCGCTGCTGTCGCTGGGCACGTCGGGCGTTTATTTCGCGGTGTCCGACGGGTTCCGCGCGAATCCCGAATCGGCGGTGCACAGCTTCTGTCACGCGCTGCCGCAGACGTGGCACCTGATGTCCGTGATGCTGAACGCGGCAGGCTGCGTCGACTTCACCGCGCAACTGGCCGGTTACGACGGCGTCGCGGCGCTGCTCGACGATGCCGAGACGCATGCGCGCGAGAGCCGACCGTGGTTTTTGCCTTACCTGAGCGGCGAGCGTACGCCGCACAACGACGTGAATGCGAAGGGCGTGTTCTATGGGCTCACACCCGACACGCAGCGTGCGGATCTCGCGAACGCGACGCTCGAAGGCGTCGGCTTCGCGTTGCTCGACGGCATCGATGCGTTGCATGCGGCCGGGCTCGCACCCGACAGCATCACGGTGATCGGCGGCGGTTCGCGCAGCGCGTACTGGACGCAGATGCTCGCCGACCTGAGCGGCCGTGCGCTGACCTTGCGCGCGGGCGGCGAAGTGGGGCCGGCGCTCGGCGTCGCGCGCCTCGCGCATCTCGCGCTCGAACCGGATGCGCCGCTCGACGACGTGTGCCCGCAGCCGCCGGTCATCGCGGTACGCGAGCCGGACATGGCGCGCCACGCGTGGTATCGCGACGCGCGGCGGCCGACGTTTCGCGCGCTTTACCGTGCGCTCGAACCGGTGTTTGCCACGGGCGCTTGACGGGCGGATCGGTGATGCGATGCGCGTCGCACGATGCCGTGCTTTGCAGTGACTCGATGCGGGCGGCGCATTCCGGCGGCCTCCCGCGGTTCGTGAGGTGGTTCCATAACAAGGAGTCTGGAGACATGAAAACCGTGACGCGTCGTACCGTATTGAGTTCGCTTGCCGGCGCCGCTGCGCTGGCGCTGTTCGCGCTGGGCGCACCGCTCGCGCATGCGAGCAAGGACAAGCCCGAAATCGGCTTCTGCATCGACGACCTGCGCGTCGAGCGCTGGTCGCGCGATCGCGACTATTTCGTCGCGGCCGCGACGAAGCTCGGCGCGAAGGTGTCGGTGCAGTCGGCCGACGCGAGCGAGGAGCGGCAGATTTCGCAGATCGAGAACCTGATCTCGCGCGGCGTCGACGTGATCGTGATCGTGCCGTTCAATTCGAAGACGCTCGGCAACGTCGTCGCCGAAGCGAGGAAGGCCGGCATCAAGGTCGTGTCGTACGACCGGCTGATCCTCGACGCGGACGTCGATGCGTACATCTCGTTCGACAACGAGAAGGTCGGCGAGCTGCAGGCGCAGGGCGTCTACGACGCGAAGCCGAAGGGCAATTACTTCCTGCTCGGCGGCGCACCGACCGACAACAACGCGAAGATGCTGCGCGAAGGACAACTGAAGGTGCTGAAGCCCGCGATCGATCGCGGCGACATCAAGGTCGTCGGCCAGCAGTGGGTGCCCGAATGGAGCGCGTCGACCGCGCTGCGCATCACCGAGGATGCGCTGACCGCGAACAACAACAAGATCGATGCGATCGTCGCGTCGAACGACGGCACGGCCGGCGGCGCGATCCAGGCGCTCGCCGCGCAGCATCTGGCGGGCAAGGTGCCGGTATCCGGGCAGGACGCGGATCTCGCGGCGGTCAAGCGCGTGATCGCCGGCACGCAGACGATGACCGTCTACAAGCCGCTCAAGCTGATCGCGAGCGAAGCCGCGAAGCTCGCCGTCGATCTCGCGAAGGGCACGAAGCCCGCGTTCAACGCGCAGTACGACAACGGCAGGAAGAAGGTCGACACCGTGCTGCTGCAGCCGACGCTGTTGACCAAGCGCAACGTCGACGTCGTCGTGAAGGACGGCTTCTATACCCAGGCGCAGCTGGCGAGCCAGTAAGCGTACGACGGACGTGACGCCCGGCCGCCGCGACGGCGGCCGCGCTGACTGCGAGGCAAGAACGAATGACGGAACCCTTGCTGACGATGCGCGGCATCGTCAAGACCTTCGACGGCGTGAAAGCGCTCGACGGCATCGATCTCACCGTGCGGCCCGGCGAATGCGTCGGGCTGTGCGGCGAGAACGGCGCGGGCAAGTCGACGCTGATGAAGGTGCTGTCGGGTGTCTATCCGCACGGCACGTGGGACGGCGACATCCGCTGGGAAGGCGCGCCGCTCGCGGCATCCGGCGTGCGCGACACGGAGCGGGCGGGCATCGTGATCATCCACCAGGAGCTGATGCTCGTGCCCGAACTGTCGGTGGCCGAGAACATCTTCCTCGGCAACGAGATCACGCTGCCGGGCGGGCGCATGCACTTCGCCGCGATGGTCCGGCGCGCCGAGGAACTGCTGCGCGAATTGCGGATCGACTCGATCAACGTCGCGCAGCCGGTGATGAACTACGGCGGCGGCCACCAGCAGTTGATCGAGATCGCGAAGGCGTTGAACAAGGACGCGAAGCTGCTGATCCTCGACGAACCGTCGTCGTCGCTGAGCGCCGCCGAAACGCGCATCCTGCTCGACATCGTGCGCGACCTGAAGCGGCGCGGCGTCGCGTGCGTGTACATCTCGCACAAGCTCGACGAGGTCGCGGCCGTCTGCGATACGGTCACCGTGATTCGCGACGGCCGTCATGTCGCCACCGAGGCGATGCGCGCGCTGACCACCGACCGCATCATCGCGATGATGGTCGGCCGCGAGATCCGCGACCTGTATCCGCGCGAGCCGCACGAGATCGGCGAGGTCGTGCTGGAAGCGCGGAACGTGACCTGTCGCGACGTGACGAACGCGCGCCGCAAGCGGGTCGACGACGTGTCGTTCAGCGTGCGGCGCGGCGAGATCCTCGGCGTCGCCGGGCTCGTGGGCGCGGGCCGCACCGAGCTGATGCAGGCGATCTTCGGCGCGTATCCGGGCGCGTGCGCGGCGACCGTGCTGATGAACGGCCGGGTGCTGTCGATCCGCTCGCCGGCCGATGCGATCCGCGCCGGGATCGCGATGGTGCCCGAGGACCGCAAGCGCCACGGCATCGTGCCGCAGCTCGGCGTGGGCCACAACATCACGCTGGCGGTGCTGCGGCGCTTCGCGGCGCGCGGGCGGATCGACGCGGCCGCTGAACTCGATGCGATCCGCACCGAGATGCAGCGGCTGTCGGTGCGCGCCGCGCATCCGTTCCTGCCGATCGCGAGCCTGTCGGGCGGCAACCAGCAGAAGGCGGTGCTCGCCAAGATGCTGCTGGCCGAGCCGCAGGTGCTGATCCTCGACGAGCCGACGCGCGGCGTCGACGTGGGCGCGAAGGTGGAGATCTACCGGCTGATCTTCGCGCTGGCGAAGCGCGGCGTCGCGTTGATCGTCGTGTCGTCGGAGCTGCCCGAGGTGCTCGGGCTGGCCGATCGCGTGCTGGTGATCGGCGAAGGCGAGTTGCGCGGCGATTTCATCAACGACGGCCTCACGCAGGAACAGATTCTCGGCGCCGCGCTGAAGCCCGCGCGACTGTCCACCGAACCCACCGCAATGAGCGCGACATGAATTCCGAACTTTCTTCCTCGACCCCGGCGACGCCGGATGCCGACGCGCAGCGTTCCGCCGGCCGCACGGCGCGGCTGCCGCTTCGCCAGATCTTCGCGCGCTACAAGCTGCTCGCGCTGCTGCTGGCGGTCGTCGTGATCTGGACATTCTTCTCGGTGCTGACGGACGGCGCGTTCGTCACACCGCGCAACGTCTCGAACCTGCTGCGGCAGATGTCGATCACCGGCATGCTCGCGTGCGGGATGGTGTTCGTCATCATCGCGGGCGAGATCGACCTGTCGGTCGGCTCGCTGCTCGGGCTGCTCGGCGGCGTCGCGGCGATCCTCGACGTCAACCGCCACTGGCCGGTCGCGGCGACGATCCCGGCCGTGCTCGCGCTCGGCGTGCTGATCGGGCTGTTCAACGGCTGGTGGTCGACCTACCGGCGCGTGCCGTCGTTCATCGTCGGGCTGGGCGGGATGCTCGCGTTCCGCGGGATCCTGCTCGGCGTGACGGGCGGCTCGACGATCGCGCCGGTATCGGACGGCTTCGTGTTCATCGGGCAGGGCTATCTGCCGCGCCTGGCGGGGGACGGCCTCGCGATCCTGCTGTTCGCGCTCGTGTTGCTGCTGGTGGTGCGGCAGCGCGCGACGCGGCGGCGCTACCGGCTCGCGGTCGCGCCGCGGTGGCAGGACGTCGCGAAGGTCGTCGGCGCGGGCGCGGTGCTGTTCGCGTTCGTCGCGACGCTCGACCGTTACGGCGGTATCCCGGTGCCCGTGCTGCTGCTGCTCGTGCTGCTCGGCGTGTTCTCGTGGATCGCGACGCAGACCGTGTTCGGGCGGCGCATCTACGCCGTCGGTTCCAACCTGGAGGCGACGCGGCTGTCGGGCGTCGACACCGACCGCGTGAAGCTCGCGATCTTCGCGCTGATGGGGCTGATGTGTGCGTTTGCCGGCCTGGTGAACACGGCGCGGCTCGCTGCCGGGTCGCCGTCCGCCGGCTCGATGGGCGAACTCGACGCGATCGCCGCGTGCTTCATCGGCGGCACGTCGATGCGCGGCGGGTCGGGCACCGTCTACGGCGCGCTGATCGGCGCGCTCGTGATGGCGAGCCTCGACAACGGCATGTCGATGCTGGACGTCGACGCGTACTGGCAGATGATCGTCAAGGGCGCCGTGCTGGTGCTGGCGGTGTGGATCGACGTGGTGTCGCGGTCGAACCGGCGGTGACGCGCCGGTCGGTCGCGAGTCGACAACGAGGAAGACCATGGAACGAAACACGATGCGCGTGCCGGAGGTGGCCGTGCTGGCGGCCGGGCCGTTCGCGATGCCGGACGACGGTTCCGTGCTGGGCCTGGCTGACCCGCGCGACCGGCAGGTGATCGCGGATGCATTGCGCGCGCTGCTGCGCGAGCGTGCCGAAGCGCTCGCGTTCGCGACGCGCATGGCCGACCAGTGCGGCAGGCCGCGGCCCGATGCGGCCGATTTCGCGCTGACCGACATCATTCGGCTCGTTCGTATCGTCGAGCGGATCGAGCGGATCGAGCGGGACGGTGTGGCGAAGCGCGCTGCCGTGCCCGTGGACGCACGCTGACGGGAGAGGCGGCCGACGCGGCCAACGCGCCGGCCGAAAACCGATTGCGCCGCGCACGCCGCGCGGTCGACGTTCAACGCGGCGAATCGAATCGCACGCCGATTGGGGGCGAGGATTCCCCGCGTCGCGGGCTGACGCGGCCGTTGCCAGATAACGCGTCATTGACCCGCCCGCTCCCGACGCGCATCCTGCGCGGTCGCCGCCGCTTCCCGCCGCTGTCGTCGTCTGCGTTCGGGATGGCATGACTTGCGGCGGCCGGAGCGGGTGCAGCAAGGTGCGAACGGAAACGACGCGCATGGGGGCTCGACGGGAAACGTCGGGCTGGACGCTGGACGGAAGGCCGTCCAGCGCCCGAGGCCTTCGCCCGGCTTTCCGGGGGAGCCGGTGCCGCCGGCCCGGCAGGACGCCCGTGCGCTGCATGGCGATCGTGGCGGCTTCGCGCGACAGGCGATACGCTATGCTGTCGTCCTCAGCCGCCAGCCCGATCCGATGAAGCGTCCGTCGTTTTCCACCCAACTCGTCATGCTCTGGGCACTCGTCGCGGCGCTGTGCGCGACGCTGGTCGCGGTCGTCTGGATCACCGCGAGTTCCGCCGAGAGTCAGCAGGTCGCGAGCGCGAAGGCCGCCGGCGCGTCGGCCTGCGAAGCGGTCGCGTCGCGTTACAGCGCGTCTTCCGCGTCGCCGGGCGCCGGGCCCGCCCCGGAGCTGATGCATGCGATCCTCGACATCGTGCTCTCCCGCGCCCCCGACATGGAAGGCGGGTTCTGGATGCCCGGCGCCGCGCCTGCGGCGAGCGGCTTTCTCGCGTATTCCTTTCCCACCTACCAGGGCAGCGGCGTCAAACACGATGTACCGGAAGCGGAAACGCCGCTGATCCTTCGCACGCTGCGCGCCGCGGCGGCGACGCATGCCGCGACCGCGAACGTCGTCGAAGGTGCGCAGGATGCCGTGATCGCGGCGGCCTGCCCGGTACGCGGCGGATCGGGCCTGTACGTGTGGATGCTGACGCGTGCGCGCCCGCCGCTGGGCCGGCACGGCGAGCTGCTGGCCACGGGCCTCGCGGCCGTCCTCGCCGTGATTCTGGCGATCGCGGCGGCGCTGGCCGTGGCGCTGCGCCGATGGAAGCGCAATCTCGCGCGGATCGAGAGCGGGCTGGGCCCCGACGGTCGCGCGCATCATCTGCCGTACGTCGGCGAGCCCGATCTCGACCGCGTCATCGATGCGTTCAACGAGCGGGCGCGGCGCGCGAACCTGCTGCAACAGCAGGCCGACGAACTGCGCACGCGCCTCGCGCAGGCCGAACGCTTCGGCATGCTGGGCAAGCTCGCCGCGCAGGTCGCGCACGAGATTCGCAATCCGATGGGCGCGATGCGGCTGAAGGCGGAAAACGCGCTGGCCGGCGATGGCAGGCGGCAGCAGGACGCGCTGCGCGTGATCCTCGCGCAGATCGAGCGCATCGATGGGCAATTGTCGAGCCTGCTCGCGCTGACGCAGCCGGTGCGCCCGCATGCGACACGGGTCGACGTCGACGCTTGGCTCGCGCAGGTCGTCGACGCGCACCGCGAGCTGGCGCAGCGGCAAGCGATCGACCTGACGCTGTCGCTCGCGGGGCAGGGCGAACGGCTGGCATGGCCGTCGGATCGTCCTGCTTTCGATCCCGACCAGATGCGGCGGGCGCTCGACAATCTGCTGCTCAACGCGCTGCACCACGCGGGCGACGGCGGCGCGGTCACGCTCGCCGCCGAGCGGCGCATGTTCGCCGGGCGCGACTGGCTGTGCCTCACCGTGTCGGACAGCGGCCCCGGCGTGCCGGCCGCGCAGCGCGAGCGGATTTTCGAGCCGTTCGTGACGGGCCGCGCGGATGGCACGGGCCTCGGTCTTGCCGTCGTCCGCGAAGTGGCGGCGGCGCACGGCGGGCACGCGCGCCTCGACGGGGGCGCCGCATTCGTGATTGAAATTCCATGGCAAACATCCTCATAGTCGACGACGACGCGGCCTTTCGCGACAGCCTCGCCGAAACGCTCGCCGATCTCGGTCATCGGGCGGTCGAGGCCGCCTCCGGCCGCGCCGCGCTCAGCGCGCTGCGCGACGGCGGGGGCGTCGAATGCATCTTTCTGGATTTCCGCCTGCCGGATCTGGACGGGCTGGCCGTGCTCGCGCAACTGCGCGACGATCCCGCGCTGGCCGCGATTCCGGTCGTCATGCTGACGGCCCATGCGACCAGCGACAACACGATCGAAGCGATGCGGCTCGGCGCGTTCGATCACCTGACGAAGCCGATCGGGCGTCGCGACATCGCGCAACTGCTCGAACGCATCGTGTCGGCGAATCAGCCACCCGCGCGCGCGCCGGGCGACAGCGATTTCGCGGGCGAGCCGTCGGCGGACCGACCGCGGCTGCTGGGCGTGAGCGCCGCGATGCGCGACGTGCAGAAGCAGGTCGGCCGCGCCGCGATGAGCGACGCGACCGTGCTCCTGACCGGCGAGACGGGCACGGGCAAGGAGGTGGCCGCCCGCGTGCTGCATGCGGCATCGGCCCGGCATGCGGGGCCGTTCGTCGCCGTCAACTGCGCGGCCATCCCGGCCGACCTGCTCGAAAGCGAATTGTTCGGGCATCGTCGCGGTGCATTCACGGGCGCGCATGCCGATCGTGCGGGGCGGCTCGTGGAGGCCGATGGCGGCACGCTCTTTCTCGACGAGATCGGCGACATGCCCGCCGCGATGCAGGCGAAGCTGCTGCGCGCGCTGCAGGAGCGCCAGGTGACGCCGCTCGGCGCGGATCGCGCCACGGCGATCGACATTCGCGTCGTGGCCGCGACGCACCGCGACCTCGCCGCGGCCGTCGCGGACGGCACGTTCCGCGAAGACCTTTTCTATCGGCTGAACGTCATTCCGCTGCACCTGCCGCCGCTCGCGGAGCGTGTGGCCGACATCCTTCCGCTCGCCGCGCATTTCCTCGGCAGCGCGGCAGGCATGCGCGCGCTGCATCTGACGAACGACGCCCAGCGCGCGCTGCTCGATCACCGCTGGCCGGGCAACGTGCGGGAACTGCGCAACGTGATGGAGCGGGCGGCCGCGCTCGCGCCGGGGCCGGCCATTGGCGCGGCCGATCTCGGTCTGGCCGCCGGGCCGGCGCGCGAGCCGCACGCCGATGCGGTGCCGGCGCACCTGCTCGACATGCCGCTGCCCGATGCACTGGCGACGGTCGAGCGCGCGGCGATCCTGCGCGCGCTCGAGCGCGCGAACGGCAACCGCGCGGAAGCCGCGAGGCAGCTCGGGATCGGCCGCCAGTCGCTCTATGCGCGCATGGCGAATCTCGGGATCGAGCGCGGCGACTAGGCTAGTCTCGCCGTTTCGACTGTCGGGAATGCCGACATCCGGCGACGCGACGTGTCGGGAAATCCGACAGGTTTCGCGCGCGTCGTCGTTCGGCGCACGGCCACGCGGGGCGTCGCGGGTTGGCACGGGTATTGCGGATATCGATGCATCGCAACCCGTCGCCGGAGCCCGCCATGAAGTCGTACCTGCCTGTCGTTCGATCGCGGCCGCGGCGCCGTGCCGCCGTGCGCCGCTCGTCTCGCATGCTCTGCGCGGCCGCGCTCGTTGCCGTCGCAACGGTCAGCGTGGCGCAGGTGCCGCCCGCACCGCGCGCGGAAGATCCGGCCGGCGCCATGCCGCCGCCTGCTCCTCCTCGGCCTCGCGCGCTGGTGCCTGCCGTGCCCGGAAACGACACCGCACGGAATGCGCTGGTGTCCGGCACGCTGTCGCGCCTGACGATCAATCCGGAAGGCACCGTCGACGGCTTCGTGCTCTCCGACGGCACGCTCGTCCGCCTGCCGCCGCATCTCGGTTCGCAACTGACGGCACTCGTGAAGACGGGCGACCGCGTGACGGTCGCCGGCGAACGACGCATCGACGATGAAATCCGTGCCCGCGTCGTCCGCAATGACGGCACCGGCGCGTCGCTGTCCGATCAACCGCCTGCGCCCGTCGCGCCGGTGCCGCCCATGCTGCGCGGCGTCAACCTTGCCCGCCTGAGCGTGTCCGGCGTCGTGCGCCGCGTGACGCGCGCGCCGCGCGGCGAGCCGGACGGCGTGATGCTCGACAGCGGCGCGATCGTCAAGCTGACCGTTCCGGCCGCCCAGCAATTCGGCGCGCTGCTCGTCCCCGGCGAGCGCGTGGCCGCGGTCGGCTACGGCACGCGCAACGCCTACGGCGAAGCGCTGCAGGCGACGGCGTTCGGCGCGCCGGGCCATGTCGTGAATCTCTATGACGATGTCGCGCGCTGAGCGCGCGCCGCTTTTCCTCAATCTATCGAAAGGAGTCCTGCCATGCATTGGATCGATCCCGCCTGCCTGCCCGAAACGCGCGGCCGCGTCACGCAGTTCCTGCTCAATCCGCACGGAGACATCGACGGCCTGATCCTGAACGGCGACCTGCAGGTGCACGTGCCGCCGCATCTGGGCCACGAACTGGTGCGCCGTGTCGCGGTCGGCGACCGCATCCGCGTGCGGGGCGTCAAGCCGCGTCGCACCGAGATGATCGCGGCCGTGCAACTGACCGGCCGCGACGGCGTCGACATCGTCGACGACGGGCCCGCGCACGCTGCGCCGGCGAAGCCGACGCACCCCGCTCGCACTCCGCTGGAATCGAGCGGCGAAGTCGCGTTTGCGCTGCACGGCCCGAAAGGCGAGTTGAACGGCGCGTTGCTGACGAGCGGCGTCGCGTTGCGGGTGCCGCCGCATGCGGCTGAAGCGCTGCACGATTATCTGCGTCCCGGTGTCCATGTGCAGGCGTGGGGGCACGGCGTCGTCACGCCGCACGGCACGACGCTCGACGTGAGCGAGATCGCCGAGCTCGTCGATGCGGATGCCGAATGATCGTGCGACCGTGAGGCGGCCATGAGAGCGGCACGCGCGCTCGAAGCGCTCAACTTCTTCCTGGCCGACGTGCAGGCCGGCATCGGCCCGTTCATCGGCGTCATCCTGCTGTCGCGCGGCTGGGGCGCCGATGCGATCGGCTCGGTCATGACGCTGGCCGGGCTCGCCGCGATGGCCGCGACGCCATTGGCCGGCGCGCTCGTCGATACGGTGCACGCGAAGCGGGCGCTGATCGTCGTCGCGACCGCGGTGACGGCGCTCGCGTCGCTGGCGATGAGGTTCGTCCACGGCTATCCGGCGGTGGCGGCGTCGCAGGTCGTGGCGGCGGTCAGCGGCGCGGTGCTGGCGCCGGCCGCCGCGGGCGTGACGCTCGGCATCGTGCGCCGGCAAGGTTTCGACCGGCAGTTCGGGCGCAACCAGATGGCGAACCACGCCGGCAACGTCGCCGGTGCGGCGCTCGCCGGGTGGCTCGGCTGGCATGTCGGATTCGACGCGGTGTTCGCGCTGGTCGGCGTATTCACGCTCCTCGCCATCGCGAGCACGCTGGCGATTCCCGGGCACGCGATCGATCACGCGTCCGCACGGGGTCTCGATCCTGCCGGTGCCGCACCGGGAACGGATGCTGCGCATCCGCATGCGTCGGCATCGGCATCGGCGTCCGCATCGACGTCGCGCGTCGGCGGCCTGCGCACGCTCGCCGACAACCGGCCGCTGGTGCTGCTCGGCGCATCGCTCGCGCTGTTTCATCTCGGCAACGCGGCGATGCTGCCGCTCTACGGGATGGGCGTCGTCGTCACGCATCGCAGCAACCCGAGCGCGTTCACCGCCCAGACGATCGTCATCGCACAGTGCGTGATGATCGCGGCGGCGTGGCTCGCGCCCCGGCTGATTCGCGCGCACGGTTACTGGCGGGTGCTGCTGTTCTCGTACCTCGTGCTGCCGGTGCGCGGGCTGGTCGCCGCGGCGTGGCTGAGCGAAGCGGGCGTGTGGCCGGTGCAGGTGCTCGACGGCATCGGCGCCGGCCTGCAAAGCGTAGTCGTGCCCGCACTCGTCGTTCACCTGCTGCATGGCTCCGGCCGCGTGAATGCCGGGCAGGGCGCGGTCGCGACCGCGCAGGGCATCGGCGCGGCGCTCAGTCCCGTGCTGGGCGGCGTGCTCGCGCAGCACTTCGGCTATCCGTCCGCGTTCGTCGTGCTGGGCGCCGTGTCGACGGGCTCGCTCGCGCTGTGGCTCGGTCATGCGCGTTCGCTGGGCCGCGTGTGCGGCAAGCCCGCCGATCTATCGGCGACATCGTCGTGAAGGCGATGTCGATTTCCATGTCTCCGCCTACTTACCCATGAATCCTGTTTCGCTTGCCTGGCTGATTTCCGCGCTCGCCACCGCGGGCGTCATCACGCGTCCGTTCGGCTGGCCCGAGGCCATCTGGGCCGTGAGCGGCGCGCTGCTGCTGGTCGTGTTGAACCTGTTACCGGCTGCCCAGGCGCTGGACGCCGTCGCGAAAGGCGGCGACGTGTACCTCTTCCTGACGGGCATGATGCTGCTGTCCGAGGCGGCCCGTCGCGAGGGGCTGTTCGACTGGGTCGCGACGCATGTCGTCAATCTCGCGCAGGGCTCGCCGCGGCGGTTGTTCGCGTTGATCTACGGGGTCGGCGTCGTCACCACGGTGTTCCTGTCGAACGATGCGACCGCCGTCGTGCTGACGCCCGCGGTGCTTGCCGCCGCGCGCCGCGCGAAGGCCGACCCGATGCCGCTGTTGTACAGCTGCGCGCTCGTCGCCAATGCCGCGAGTTTCGTGCTGCCGATTTCGAATCCGGCGAACCTCGTGCTGTACGGTGCGCACATGCCGGCGCTCGGCGTCTGGCTCGCGCACTTCGCGGCGCCGTCCGTCGCGTCGATCGTCTGCACGTTCGTGATGCTGCGGATCGTGCAGCGACGTGCGCTGTCCGGCCGTTGCGAGTCCGCGCTGCCGGTGCAGCCGCTGACGCGCGGCGGGCGCATCGCGCTGGCGGGCATCGCCGCAACGGCCGTCGTGCTGATGGCGGTGTCGGTCGCCGATCGCCCGCTCGGGTTGCCGACCGCGCTGGCGGGCGTCGTCACGGTCGCGTGCGTGGCGATGCGCGATCGCGCGGCGTGCGTGCCGATCGTTCGCGAGATTTCCTGGAGCGTGTTGCCGCTCGTCGCGGGGCTGTTCATCGTCGTCGAGACGCTCGACCGGACCGGCGCGGTGCGCGCGCTGGCGGGCCTGCTGCACATGCTGATGCAAAGCGGCGAGCACGTCGCCGCGGCCGTGGCCGGCGCCGCGGTCGCGCTGGTGTCGAACGCGGTCAACAACCTGCCCGCCGGGCTGATCGCGAGTTCGACGATCCACGCCGCGCACAGCCCGCAAACGGTGGTCGACGCGATTCTGATCGGCGTGGATCTTGGCCCGAACCTGTCGATCACCGGTTCGCTCGCGACGATTCTGTGGCTGGCGGCGATCCGGCGCGAAGGGCTGCAGGTCGGTTTCCGCGCATTCCTCGCGGTCGGCGCGTGCGTGATGCCACCTGCGTTGCTGCTCGCGCTGGGCGCGCGGTTCGTGGTCGGCGGCTGACGCGCGATGCGCGTCGCGTCAGCCGCTCCGGCCGCGCTAGAACGAGTAGGCGAGCGACGCGAACAGGCTGCGCGGCGCGCCCGGCGTGACCCACAGGCTGTTGTACGAGCTGACGTAGGTGGTGCGATTGAACAGGTTGTTCAGCACGACCGACGCGCGCAGGTGCTTGTTGACCTGCACGTAGCCGTTGAGCTGGACGGTCGCGTAGGCCGGCAGCTCGAAGCCGTCCTGCGTGTTGGCCGTGTTGCCGGCGCGGCGGCCGACATAGATCACGCCGGCGCCGGCGCCGGCCTTGTCCGCGAACGGCAGGGTCGTCTCGTACATCAGCAGCGCGCTGCCGCTCAGCCGCGGTATGTCGACGAGCCGCGCGCCGGGCGTCAGCACCGTATCGCGCGTGACTTCGGCATCGACGTACGCGAGGTTGACGAGGCCGCGCAAGCCGTGGCCCAGGTCGCCGCTCCATTCGAATTCGACACCGCGGCTGCGCACTTCGCCGGCCGCGCGCGAGAAGCCGGCATTCGCAGGATCGGCGGTGAGCACGTTGCGCTTGGTCACGTAGAACGCCGCAACGGTCGTGAGCGAGCGCGCGCCCGCCCATTTCGCGCCGGCTTCGTAGCCGTGGCCTTTCTCGGGATCGAACGCGTTGCCGCCGACGTCCGCGCCGTTGTTCGGCCGGAACGAATACGCGGTGTTCGCATAGAACGACCACGCGGGGCTCATTTCATACACGACGCCGAGACGCGGGCTCACCGCGGTCTGCGACTGGCTCGTCGTCACGCCGTTCAGGCGGTTGTCGATCGACTGGTGGAAGCGATCCCAGCGCAGCCCGGCCAGGATCTTCCAGTGCGGCCCGAACGCGAGCGTGTCCTGCGCGTAGACGCCTTGGCCGTTATCGCGTTCGAGCAGGTTGGTCGCGGTACGCAGCGCGGGCGCGGGCTGGCCGTAGACCGGATCGAAGATGTCGATCGCATACGGCGCCGCGGCGCTCGGCGTCGAGCGCGTGACGAACTGGTCGTAGTTGAAGCGGTACGCATCGACACCCATCACGAGCGTATGGCCGATGCCGCCGGTGCGGAACGTGCCGGTGGTTTCGAGCCGGCCTTGCAGGTCGTTCGAGTGAAACGCGACTTGCCGGTAGCGGCGCCACAGCGTGCGGCCGTCCGGCTGCAACGCGAATGCCTCGGACGAGCGCCCCGACAAGTCGGTGTTGCGTTGCGCGACGCCGGCATTGATCGACCAGCTCGAATCGATGCGATGCTCGAGCGTGAACTGATGGCCCGTGTTGCGCACGTCGTAGTCGCCGTCGCGCGGCTCGCCGAGAAAGCGCGACGCGGGGATCACGCCCAGCTGGCCGTTGACCGCCAGCACGCCGCGATCGAGCGGCGCACGCTGGCGCGCGCTCTCGAATTCGTAGTGGAGCGTCGTGTCCGCGCCGATGTCCCACGTGAACGACGGCGAGAACAGGTAGCGCTTGCTCGACACCGTGTCGCGAAAGCTGCCGTTGTTCTCGTTCATCGCGACGAAGCGGTACGCGAGCGTTTTCGTGACGGGGCCGGTCGAATCGAGCGTCTGTCGCAATGCGCCGTAGCTGCCGGCCGACACGCCGATGGTGTTCGCGCGGGCGAACTGCGGCTGCTTCGTCGTATAGCTGATGATCCCGCCCGGATCGCCGCGGCCATACAGCGCGGACGCCGGCCCCTTGAGCACTTCCATGCGCTCGAGGCTGACGGTGTCGCGCGGCACGCTCATCCCGCGATTCCACGAAAAGCCGTTGACCAGGTAGTCGGTGCCGGACGTGCCGCCGTCGCCGGCGAAGCCGCGCACCGCGTAGTTGTCCCACAGGCCGCCGAAGTTGTTCTGGCGCGACACGCCCGCGACCCAGTCGTACAGATCGTCGCCGCGCGTGGCGGCCACCGTCTGGATCAGCTTCGTATCGACGCTGCTGACCGCGAACGGAATCTCCATCACGTCCGCCTCGCTGCGCGTCGCGCTCGTCGATTCGCGCGTGCGGAACGGCGCCGTCGCGCGTTGCGCGGACACCTCGATGGCGGGCAGCGCCGTCTCCTGTGCGTCGGCGGCGCCCATGCCGGCGGTGCCGACGACGATGGCCATCGGTGCGGCCGCCCAGTTCCTCCTGCTCATACCCGTCCTTTTCCTTTTTGTGTCGTTCGCGTTCGGGCACGGCGGGCGGCCTTGCGCCGGCATCTGTGTTCCAAACAGTACATTTGCGCGGCAATTTAATGCAAATGAGAGGCATTTGCAATCGTAATTTTGAGATGGGGTGGGTACATGAGGACGGGCGGTGCGGCGGCGGTCGCGGAACGCGCGGAATCGGGTTTTTCCACGACGCCAGGGAGCGGCGGTTCTTCGTCCAGCGGAAAGCGGCGACCGGCAATGTCCGGTTCGTCGCGTCTTGCGTGGTTCGATCAGGCAGGCCGACGTCGAGCGACGTCACGCCCGCGCGGGCTCGAATCACGCATCAGCGGATTTCATGGAGGTCGGCACCGTTCATCCCATGACGCCGTGCGTCGTGGTGCGACGACGAGCGTGCCGGCGCCCGTGCGTGGGTCAATCCGGATCGGCTTTCAGCCCACCCTCGATCCACCGCGCTTCGGACGCGCGAAGGTGCGCGCGGATCGCCGTCTGGGCCGCGATCGGGTCGCCGGCCTGCAACGCGACGAGCACGTCCTCGTGCTCGCGCACCGCGGCGGTCCACGTCTGCGGATTCTCCGCGTGGCCGCGCATCGCGGTGGCGATCGGGTCGTGGCGGCTGTCGAACAGCTCGCCGACGAAGCGGGTGAGCACCGAGTTGCCGGCCGCTTCCGCGATCAGCATGTGGAATTGCCGGTCGGCTTCGACGGGAGATTTGCCGGCCTCCGCCAGCCGCTTCATGCGCTGCACCGTGCGGCGCAGCCGCTCGAGCATCGCGGCCGTCATCCGGGCCGCGGCCAGCGCGGCGACGCTGCCTTCGACGGCCGCGCGCGCCTGCATCAATTCCGACGGGCTGTCGCCGAGCGTGGCCATCGGGCCGACCGCGTCGGCCGCCGTGTCGCGCACGTACACGCCGGAGCCCATGCGGATCTCGATCTGGCCGCCGATTTCCAGCGCGATCAGCGCCTCGCGAAGCGACGGGCGCGAGACGCCGAGCGTGAGCGCCAGCTCGCGCTCCGGCGGCAGCCGCTCGCCGATCGCGAATTCGCCCTGACGAATCAACGCGACGATCTGGGCCGCGACGGATTGGTAAAGCCGCTTGGGTTCTGTCGATTTCATCCGATGGAGTGGGATCAATGCGCTTTGGGCGCAAGCGCGTGTCGCGGAGTCTATCACGCCTGCCGCATCGCCCCGCGTGGCGGCGAGTTCATTCCGATGTCCGGGTTTTCACTGTTGGTAAGATCAGATTGAAATAGTTAAATTGGCTTGACCAAAACAGGTTTGGTTGCTGTAATTCATCCGAATTGGACTGACCAGGGAGTGCCGAGGTCGATCCACCTCAAGGAGACGCAATGGCAATGCCTCGCAATCTGCCCGGTCAGGCCGCGCACGACGCAGCGGACCGGGAGATCCTGCGCCTGGACGGGATTCGCAAGCGCTTTCCGGGCGTCCTCGCGCTCGACGGGATTCGCCTCGACCTGCGCCGCGGCGAGGTGCATGCGGTGTGCGGCGAAAACGGCGCGGGCAAATCGACGCTGATGAAGATCATCAGCGGCCAGTACCTGCCCGACGACGGCGTCGTTCACTATCGCGGCGCGCCGGTGCAATTTCGTTCGGCCTCCGAAGCGCAGGCGGCAGGCATCTCGATCATTCACCAGGAACTCAATCTCGTCCCGCACCTGAGCGTGGCGGAGAACCTGTTCCTCGCACGCGAGCCGCGGCGCGGGCCGTTCGTCGATACGAAGCGCATGAACGCGGATGCGGCGCGCTGCATCGCCCGCATCGGGCTGAACGTGGCCCCGACGACGAAGGTCGGCGTGCTGTCCATCGCGCAGCAGCAGATGGTCGAGATCGCGAAGGCGCTGTCGCACGACGCGCGCGTGCTGATCATGGACGAGCCCACGTCGTCGCTGACGGAAGCGGAAACGGTGCAGCTCTTTCGCATCATCGAGGAGCTGCGCGCCGACGGCGTGGCGATTCTGTATATCTCGCACCGGCTCGACGAAATGGCGCAGATCGTCGATCGCGTGACGGTGCTGCGCGACGGGCGCCACATCTCGACGGACGCGTTCGCCGACGTGAGCCTCGACGACATCGTCGCGCGCATGGTCGGACGCACGCTCGACGACGCCTATCCGTCACGGCAATCGGTGCCGACCGACGAGGTGCTGCTCGACGTGCGCGAGCTGCGCCGCGACGGCGTGTTCGGGCCGGTGTCGTTCGCGCTGCGGCGCGGCGAGATCCTCGGTTTCGCGGGCTTGATGGGCGCCGGGCGCACCGAGATCGCCCGCGCGATCTTCGGCGCCGATCGCGTCGACGGCGGCACGATCGCGCTGCACGGGCGGCCCGTGACGATCCGCTCGCCGCGCGAGGCGATCCGGCACGGCATCGCGTATCTGTCGGAGGACCGCAAGAAGGAAGGGCTCGCGCTGCCGATGCCCGTCGCGGCGAACCTCACGCTCGCGAACGTGCGCGGCATCGCGTCACGCTTCGGATTCCTGCGCTTCGACGACGAGCTCGCCGTCGCGCGCCGCTACGTGCAGGACCTCGCGATTCGCACGCCGTCGGTGCACCAGCGCGTGCGCAACCTGTCCGGCGGCAACCAGCAGAAGGTCGTCATCGGCAAATGGCTGTATCGCGGCTCGAAGATCCTGTTCTTCGACGAGCCGACGCGCGGCATCGACGTCGGCGCGAAATTCGCGATCTACGGGCTGATGGACCGGCTCGCCGCCGACGGCGTCGGCGTGGTGCTGATCAGTTCGGAATTGCCGGAGCTGCTCGGCATGACCGACCGGATCGCCGTTTTTCACGAAGGTCGATTGACCGCGTTGCTCGACACGAAACACACCAGTCAGGAGGAGATCATGCACTTTGCGTCGGGGCGTTCCCATGCTTGAAATGACATCCGATCGAAGCCAGGCCGACGAACGGGCGGCGCGACAGCGGCGGCGCGACCTGATCCAGAAATTCGCGGCGCTGGGCAGCCTCGTCGTGCTCGTGTTCGCGTTCTCGATATCGAGCGCGGCGTTCTTCTCGGTCGACAACCTGATGACGGTCGGCCTGCAGGTCACGTCGATCGCCTACCTGGGCGTGGCCGCCACCTGCGTGATCATCACGGGCGGCATCGACCTGTCGGTCGGCTCGGTGCTCGCGCTGGCCGGCGTCTGCGCGGCGCTGCTGGTCAAGGCCGGCGTGCCGGTGCCTGCCGCGATGGCGGCCGGCATCCTGGTCGGCGCGCTGTGCGGGCTCGTCAACGGCATCTGCGTGACGCAGATGGGCCTGCCGCCGTTCATCGCGACGCTCGGCATGATGCTCGTCGCGCGCGGCATCGCGCTGCAGATCACCGGCGCGCGGCCGGTATCGGATCTCGGCGACGCGTTCGGCGCGCTCGGCAACGGCGCGCTGCTGCGGATCTCGCGCATCGGCGCGGACGGGTTCCCCGACACGACCTTTCCCGGCATTCCGTATCCGGTCGTGATCATGGTCGTGCTGTTCGTCGTGGTGTCCGTGCTGCTGTCGAGAACGTCCCTGGGCCGCCACATCTACGCGGTCGGGTCGAACGCGGAAGCGGCCCGGCTGTCGGGCGTGAACGTGCCGGGCGTGAAGCTGTTCACCTACGTGCTCTCGGGCGCGCTCGCCGGCGTGACCGGCTGCGTGCTGATGTCGCGGCTCGTCACCGGGCAGCCGAACGAAGGCGTGATGTACGAGCTCGACGCGATCGCCAGTTCGGTGATCGGCGGCACGTCGCTGATGGGCGGCGTCGGCACGATCTCGGGCACGGCGATCGGCGCGTTCGTGATCGGCGTGCTGCGCAACGGCCTGAACATGAACGGCGTATCGAGCTTCATCCAGCAGATCATCATCGGCGTCGTGATCCTCGGCACGGTGTGGATCGACCAGTTGCGCAATCGCCGGCCCTGACCGGAAGCAAGCAGTCCCTACCAACGAGAAGCGGAGCGAGACATGAACAAATCCATCCTGCTGGCGGCATCGGCGTGCGTGTTCGCGGTATGCAGCGGCGGCGCGTATGCGGCGGGCGGCGAGATCGCGGTGATCGTCAAGACGGTCAACTCGAACTACTGGCAGAACGTGCAGAAAGGCGCGAAGGCGGCGCTCGACGGCGCCAAGGGCTACACGATGACGTTCCAGGGCCCGGCGGCCGAGTCCGACATCAGCGGGCAGGTCAACATGGTCGACAACGCGGTCACGCGTCACGTGGCGGGCATCGTGCTCGCGCCGTCCGATCCCGATGCGCTGGTGCCCGCGATCAAGAAGGCGTGGGAAGCGCACATTCCGGTCGTGCTGATCGATTCGGCCATCGCGGACGCGGGCAAGCCGTACTACCAGGCGTTCCTGTCGACCGACAACGAGAAGGCGGGCGCGCTGTGCGCGAAGGCGCTGATCGACCGCGTCGGGCAGTCGGGCAAGATCGCGATCATGTCGTACGTGCCGGGCGCGGGGTCCGAGGTCAGCCGCGTCGGCGGGTTCCGCAAGTACATCGAGAGCCATTCGAAGCTGCAGGTCGTCGGCCCGTACTACTCGCAGTCGCAAATGGCGACCGCGCTGAACCAGACGACCGACGTGCTGTCGGCGAACCCGGACCTGAAGGGCATCTTCGGCGCGAACGAGCCGACCGCGGTCGGGATGGGCCGTGCGCTGAAGCAGTCGGGCAAGGCGGGCAAGGTGGTGGCGATCGGGTTCGACGGCAACGAGGACCTGCAGGGCTTCGTGCGCGACGGCACCGTGCAGGCGATCGCCGTGCAGGGCTCGTGGCAGATGGGGAACCAGGGCGTGCGCACGGCGCTCGACGTGATCGAGCGCAAGCCCGCGCCGAAGCTGATCGACACCGGCGTCGTGATGGTCGACAAGCAGAACCTCGATTCGCAGGCGGCGAAGAATGTCCTGTACTGATCCCTTTCCCGCATCCAGTCACGCCTCATGAACGCACACGATACGCGCACCTTGCCGCGCAGCGGGCTGACGGTGTCCGCACTCGGCCTCGGCTGCTCGCAGCTCGGCGGCCTTTATCGGCCGATGTCGGCCGCCGATGCCGCCGCGCTCGTCGACGCCGCGTGGGCCGCCGGCATGCGTTATTTCGACACCGCGCCGTATTACGGCTACACGCTGTCCGAGCGGCGCGTGGGGGCGGGGCTCGCCCCGCGCGAGCGCCGCGCCTTCACGCTCAGCACGAAGGTCGGGCGGCTGATGCGGGCCGACGCGAGCGTGCGGCCGGGCGACGACGGCTGGGCCGAGCCGCTGCCGTTCCGGCCCGTCTACGACTACAGCTACGACGGGATCATGCGCTCGCACGACGACAGCCGGCAACGGCTCGGGCTCGCGCGGATCGACATGCTGTACGTGCACGACATCGGCGCGATGACGCACGGCGAGCGTCACGCACACTACTGGGACCAGTTGACGCGCGGCGGCGGGTTTCGCGCGCTGGATGCGCTGCGTTCGGGCGGCGAGATTGGTGCGTTCGGTCTCGGCGTGAACGAATGGGAAGTCGCGGCCGACGCGCTGAACGAAGCGGCGCTCGATGCGGTGCTGCTGGCCGGCCGCTATACGCTGCTCGAACAGACGGCGCTCGAGCCGCTGCTCGACGCATGCGCCCGTGAAGGGACGGCGATCGTGATCGGCGGCGTGTTCAATTCCGGCCTGCTCGCCGGCAACGGCAAGTTCAACTATGCGGACGCGAGCGCCGACGTGATCGACAAGGCGACGCGGCTCGGCGCGCTGTGCAACCGCTTCGACGTGCCGCTTCCCGCCGCGGCGTTGCAGTTTCCGTTCGGCCATCCGGCCGTCGTGTCGTGCGTGGTCGGCGCGCGCAGCGTGGCTCAACTGGCGCAGAACATCTCCTGGTTCGAGCGCCCCGCGCCGGCCGAACTGTGGGAGGCGCTGCGCGACGAAGGGCTGATCGACGCGCACGCGCCGGTGCCGGGAGCACGCGCATGACCGCACGGATCGACGCCCATCAGCATTACTGGCGCATCGGCGCGCGGGCCGGCTGCTGGCCGCCGGCCGAACTCGCTGCGATTCACCGGGATTTCGGCCCCGCCGAGCTGGCGCTGCTGCTCGACGCCGCGCGCATCGATACCACCGTCCTCGTGCAGTCGCTGCCGAGCGAAGCCGACACGCGCTTTCTGCTCGATCTCGCGGCTGAAACGCCGAGCGTCGGCGCGGTGGTCGGCTGGCTCGACCTGAAGGCCGACGACGCACCGGCGCGGATCGCGGCGTTTGCGTCCGCGCCGAAGGCGCGCGGTTTGCGACCGATGCTGCAGGATCTGCCCGACGACGCGTGGATCGACGATCCGCGGCTGGATCGCGCAGTCGCCGCGATGCTCGAGCACGGGCTGCGGTTCGATGCGCTGGTGATGCCGCGCCATCTCGATGCGCTGCATGCGTTCGCGCGACGCCACCCGGATTTGCCGATCGTGATCGATCACGGCGCGAAGCCGTTCATCGAGCGCGGCGAGATGCAGCCGTGGCTCACGTCGATGCGTCGACTCGCGCACCTGTCGAACCTGCATTGCAAGCTGTCCGGCCTCTGGACGGAGGCGGGGCCGTCAGCCGGCCCGGATGCCGTGCGCGCGCGCACGCGGCCGTATGTCCAGGCGCTGGCCGACCTGTTCGGGCCGACGCGCTTGATGTGGGGCAGCGACTGGCCGGTGCTGCGGCTGGCGTCGGCGTGCGGCGGCTACGGCGAATGGCTGGCCGCATGCGAGGACGATGGCGCGCAGTCGCTCGGCGCCGCGGCGCTCGACGGCCTGTTCGGCGGCAACGCGCGCCGCTTCTACCGGATCGACACCGCACGCCACGACGAATGAACCCGAACGAAAGGAAACCGACATGCTCAGCGTGATTTGCGAATCCCCCGGCGTGCTGCGCGTGCAGCATCGCGAGCTGCCCGTGCGCGGCAGCGGCGACGTGCTGTTGCGCGTGCAACGGGTCGGCATCTGCGGCACCGACCTGCACATCTTCACCGGCAACCAGCCGTACCTCGACTATCCGCGCGTGATGGGCCACGAGTTGTCGGCGGTCGTCGTCGAGGCGGAACCGGAGTCGGGGCTCGGCGCCGGCGACGCGGTGTACGTGATGCCGTATCTGTCGTGCGGACACTGCGTCGCCTGCCGGCACGGCAACACGAACTGCTGCGTGAACATCAAGGTGCTCGGCGTGCATCGCGACGGCGCGCTCGCCGAATACCTGAGCGTGCCCGCGCAGTTCGTGCATAAGGCCGACGGCATTTCGCTCGACCAGGCGGCGATGCTGGAGTTTCTCGCGATCGGCGCGCATGCGGTGCGCCGCGCGGACATCCGCGCCGGGCAGCGCGCGCTGGTCGTCGGCGCCGGGCCGATCGGCATGGCCGCGATGATCTTCGCGAAGCTGCGCGGCGCCGACGTCACGTGCCTCGACACGCGCGCCGACCGGCTGGCGTTTTGCCGCCAGCATCTGGCGGTCGATGCGGCGGTGGAGGTGGGGGAAGGGGACGCGGCGCGTCTCGCGTCGTTGACGAACGGCGAGTATTTCGATGCGGTGTTCGACGCGACGGGCAATCTCGATGCGATGAACCGCGGGTTCGAATTCGTCGCGCACGGCGGCAAATACACGTTGATCTCGATCGTGCGCGGGCACGTCGCGTTTTCGGATCCGGAGTTCCACAAGCGGGAAACCACGCTGCTCGCGAGCCGCAATGCGACGGCCGAGGATTTCGCGACGGTGCTCGACGCGATGCGCGCGGGGCGCATTCCCGACCGCGCGCTGAACACGCACCGGATGCGGCTCGACGAGGTGCCGGACGCGCTGCCGCGTCTGCTGGATGCCGGGCAGACCGTCGTGAAGGCGCTCGTCGAATGCTGATCCATCGAATCCGGCACGCGGAGCGCACGCGATGACGCCGCCGATCCTGCAGTTCGGCACGAGCCGCTTCCTGCTCGCGCACGTCGACCTGTTCGTCTCCGAGGCGCTGGACGACGGCAACGCGATCGGCGGCATCGGCATCGTGCAGACGACCGGCAATCCGGCCAGCCGCGCCCGCATCGACGCGTTGCGCGCCACCGGCCGCTATCCGGTGCGGATTCGCGGGCGCGAGCGCGGCGGCGTGGTGGACGAAGTCGTCGAATGCCGCGCCGTGCAGCGCGCGTGGGACGCCGAGCGCGACTGGGCGGACATACGCGGCGCCGCGATCGAGACGGTGCGCGTCATCGTGTCGAACACCGGCGACGCAGGCTATCGCGCCGACCCACGCGACGCCGCGGACCTGCTGGATCACCCGGAACACGCACCGCACGGCTTTCCGGCGAAGCTGCTCGCGCTGCTGCATGCGCGCTGGCTGGTGCGGCCCGATGACGGCGTGTCGATCCTGCCGTGCGAACTGGTGACGAACAACGGCGACACGCTGCGCGACATCGTGCTGGGCCTCGCGCGCCAGTGGCGGCTGCCCGACGCGTTCGCCAACTATCTGGGCCACCGCTGCACATGGGTCAACTCGCTCGTCGACCGCATCGTGTCCGAGCCGCTGCATCCGGTCGGCGCGATCGCGGAGCCCTATGCGTTATGGGCGATCGAACGGCGTGCGGGCATGATGCTGCCATGCGAGCACGCGCAGATCGTCGTCACCGACGATTTGCGCAGCCACGAGCGCCTGAAGCTGTTCTTCCTCAATCTCGGGCACAGCTGGCTCGCGGAGCAGTGGCTCGCGGCGGGGCGCGACGCAGCGCAAACGGTGCTGGGCGCGATGAACGATGCGCGGCTGCGCGACGGGCTCGAGGCCGTGTGGCGCGATGAAGTCGCGCCGGTATTCGTGGCGCTGGGCTTGCGCGAAACGGCCGAACGCTACGTCGACAGCGTGCGCGAGCGCTTGCTCAATCCGTTTCTCGCGCATCGCATCGCCGATATCGCGGTCAACCATCGCGAGAAGGTCGCGCGGCGGATCGCGCCGCTGCTCGCGCTCGCGGATTCGCTCGCGTTGCCGGCCGAACAACCGCGGTTGCGGCAACTCGTCGCCCGCCATGAACCGGCGGCCGGCATCGCAATGACAGGGAGAGAGGCATCGTGAAGCAACCGGCAATCGTGATCCTTCACGGCAACGACAACGTCGCCGTCGCACTCGATGCGCTGGCGCCGGACGTGCCGATCGACGTGCGCGGCGCACGGTTGCGGCCGGCGGACGCGATACCGGCCGGCCACAAGGTCGCCACCGCGCCGATCGCGCGCGGCGGCGCGATCGTCAAATGCGGGCAGCCGATCGGCGTCGCGCTGCGCGACATCGCCGCGGGCGAGCACGTGCACGTGCACAACGTCGGGATGCCCGATCGGCATGCACACGACGGCGCGCCTGCCGACGGCGCGTATGAGGTCGAGACGGATCGCCGCGATACCTTCGACGGCTTCGTGCGGCCCGACGGCAGCGTGGGGACCCGCAACTACGTCGGCGTGATCGCCAGCGTCAACTGTTCGGCGAGCGTGTGTCATGCGATTGCCGATGCCTACCGGCACGGCGCGCTCGATGCGTTCGGTCACGTCGACGGCGTCGTCGCGATCACCCATCAGAGCGGCTGCGGCATGTCGGCCACCGGGGACGGCATCGAGCTGCTGCGCCGCACGCTCGTCGGCTATGCGCGCAACCCGAATTTCGCCGGCGTGCTGCTCGTGGGCCTCGGCTGCGAGGTCAACCAGGTCGGCGCGCTCGCGCAACGGCTCGACGCGGCGGCGCCCGGCACCGTGCGCACGCTGGTGATCCAGGACGAGGGCGGCGTGCGCGACACCGTGGCCAAAGGCGTGTCGATCGTGCGCGAACTGGTGGAGGCGGCCGACGGCGCGCGTCGCAGCGCCGTGCCGGCCTCGCGGCTGACGGTCGGCCTGCAATGCGGCGGGTCCGACGGCTACTCGGGCATCACCGCGAACCCGGCGCTCGGCGCGGCCGTCGATCTGCTGGTCCGCAACGGCGGCACCGCGATCCTGTCCGAGACGCCCGAGATCTATGGCGCCGAGCATCTGCTGATCGCGCGGGCGGCGTCGCGCGACGTGGCCGAGCGTCTGCTCGGCCGGTTGCAGTGGTGGGCGCGCTACGTCGCCGACAACGGCGGCGAAATGAACAACAACCCGTCGCCCGGCAACCTCGCCGGCGGCATCACGACGATTCTCGAGAAGTCGCTCGGCGCGGTGTCGAAGGGTGGCCGCTCGCCGCTGCGCGCGGTCTACGACTATGCGGAGCCGGTACGGCAAGCCGGGCTCGTGTTCATGGATACGCCGGGTTACGACCCGGTGTCGGCCACCGGGCAGATCGCCGGCGGCGCGAATCTCGTGTGCTTCACGACGGGCCGCGGTTCGGTGTTCGGGTCGAAGCCGGTGCCGACGATCAAGATCGCGACGACGACCGGCCTGTTCGAGCGGATGCGATCGGATATGGATTTCGACAGCGGCGGGATCGTCGCCGGTTCGCTCTCGGTCGGCGAAGCGGGCGAGCGGCTGTTCCGGCTGATGCTCGACGTCGCGTCCGGGCGGCCGTCGCGAAGCGAGGAGAATGGTATCGGCGACCGCGAATTCGTGCCCTGGCTGCGCGGCGCGGTCATGTGACGCGCGACGCGGTGTACGGCCGCCCGCGCAATCGGACTGGTAAGGAGACGTTGCGATGGAAACCATCATGCGCAAGCCGGCGACCGGCGAAGCCGGCCGCGGCGATCAACTGTCGGAACTGGAGAAGGGCTTGCTCGGCGAGGCGCTGCGCTTGCTCGCCGAGACGCGGGCGCGGGCGCTGGAACTCTGTGTCGAGGTGAACCGGCGACAGGGCGGCGCCACGCCGGATGTCCACGATTTCAACCTGCCGACGATCATCGAGCTGCAGCGGCGCTTCGGCACGCGGTCTTGCCCGTCGGGCGAAGCCGGCACGGCGGCGCCCGCCCGCTTTGCGTGAGGCCAGGCTCGGGCCCAAGCCCAAGCCCAAGCCCAAGCCCAAGCCCAAGCCCAAGCCCAAGACGAAGCCGAAGCCGAAGCCGAAGCCGATGCCGATGCCGATGCCGATGCCGATGCCGCCCGTGGGCGGCGCCGTTGCGGGATCGATGCCCGCCGCCGACTACGCCGCCGACAGCGTGACCGACACGCCCGTCGCGGTATAAACCGGCGTGGCCTTGAACCCGTCGACCGTCACCGTCGAGAACTTCGCGGCGGCCGCCGCGCCGTCGATCAGCGGGATGGTGTCGCCGGCCTTCGGCGTGTAGCCGTTCACGAATTTCACGCGCAGCGTGCCGCCCGTGACGGTGAGCGGGCCGCCCACGCGCAGGCGTCCGCCGCCGTTGCCGTCGATGTCGAGTTCGAGCGTCGTGTTGTCGAGCTGCGTATAGCGGGTCGCGATCGTCACCGGTGCATTGGCCGCAATCTTCACGCCGCCGCCCGAGCCGACGTACACGTCGCCGTTGCCGAACGCCGTCGTCGACACGGCCGCGAGCGTGCCGCCGCTCACCTGCGTGCCGCCCGTGTAGCGGTTGTTGCCCGCCAGCGTCAGCGTGCCGCTGCCTTGCAGCGTCAGCTTGCCGGCGCCCGCGACGTCGTTGCGCCACAGGTCGGCCGCATTGAGCCCGCCCTGCGACGCATCCATCGACACGATCACGTTGCCGTTGAACGCGCCGTAGCCGTCGGCGGCCGCGAACAGGTTCAGGCGGCCCCAGCCTTCCGCATCGTCCATGACCGGATAACCGGACGGCAGTTCGGTGGTCTTCAGCACGACGCGCCGCTGGTCGGCGCTCAGGTACGGGAAGCGCGTCTGCAGCAGGATCTCCGCGCCCTTTGGCACGACTGGCGGCGCGTCCGTCGATTCGATCGCGACGAAGCCGAACGTCATGCGGCGCAGGAACGCGGCCTTGTTCGTCGTGTAGTCGGCGAACCGGTCGGTGGCCGTCGTGCCGGAGTGGGCAAAGGCGGAGAACGTCGTGGCGCTCGTCGCCGTCAGTTGTTGCAGCGTTTGATGGGCTTGCGTGTACGCGGCCTGTGCGTCGCTGGCGTACGCGGTCAGGTTCGCCGCGCTGACCGCCAGCGCGAGCATGCGGCCGCCGATCACGTCGAGCGGCGAATGCATGCCGGCGAGGATCCGGTTCTCGCCCAGTTCGAGGCCGCGGCTGACCATTTCCTGGAAGCGTTCCGGCACGAGCCACGCCATCGTCGTCGCATCGCGCACCGCCTCGGCCGTGTGGCCGCTGATGAAGCCGCCGTCGGTCGCGGGCGTCGTGCTTTCGGCCGGCACGAGCGTCGGCGCGACCACCACGCTCGTGCTCCAGCGGTACGGGCGCGCATATTTGAAGAAGCGCTTCGACGGTTCGGTCGACGCGTTGTTGCCCATTTCGTTGAGCAGGTCGACAACTTTCCCGAAGCTGGCGTTGCCGCTGCTGCTGCCGACGCCGACGTTGTTGCCCGAGTCGTTATAGAGCACCGTCGTCGCGTCGGACGGAATGCTGGTGATGCTGGTCGTCTGCTGGGCCGCGGTGCGCCACGCGGCGGTGAGCGGGCCCATGCCGTCGGTCACGCTGAAGCCCTTGCCGCGCCGGTCGTCGTAGTACGCGGCATCAGCCTGCTGCGGCGTGCGGGCGGTCGTCGCGTTGACCACGTATTGCACGTTGGCCGACAGCACCGCATCGTTCAGGATCGTGCCGCACGACACGCCGCTGTTCGGCAGCCCGGAGCAGGGCGACGGCGAGATCGCCGGGAACGCGCCGTTCGCTGGCGCGCTCACGCCCGCATCGACCAGCATCGTCGCCGGTTGCCAGAGATCGAGGAAGCGGCTCAACACGCGCACCGCGGCGTTGGTCGACAGCGTCGCATAGCGTGCATCGCCGCGCTGGTTGGTCGCGACGTTGTCGACGAACGCGGGCGCGCTCGGGATCGGCGCGCTGTCGACGAAGCCGGGGTCGGCGGGCGGCGCGGGAACGGCCGCGGCGATCGTGCCCGTCGACACGACATCATCGCCGCCGCCGCACGCAGCCAGCACGATCGCACTCGACAAGGCTGCGACGTGCAGCGGGAAACGGCTTCGTGACGCAAACATGCAAGACTCCATCCTGATGGTCGAAGATGGCGAATTGTGGTGATGGATCGTTACGCGGCCGTTACGGAATTGTTTCGCATCGGATGCAATGCGCGCGAATTCCCACTATCTGGTTAATTTCGGGTGCTGAGCATGTCGGGCGACGGATTCGATGCGTCCATCGAGGGCACGCGCACGGCGGGAGGCTATGCGCCGCCCACCCGCGTGTCGAGCCGGAACAGCGATACCGCGTCGGCAAGCCGGCCACCCTGTTCCTCGAGCGACTTCGATGCGGCGGCGGCCTGTTCGACGAGCGCCGCGTTCTGCTGGGTGACTTCATCCATTTGCGTCATGGCCAGATTGACCTGCTCGATGCCGCGGCTCTGCTCGTTCGATGCGGCCGCGATCTCGCCCATGATGTCGGTCACGCGCGCGATCGCATGCGTGACCTGGGTCATCGTCTCGCCCGCGTTGTTCGCGATCTGCGAGCCGTCCTGGATTTTCCGGACCGATTCCGAGATCAGCTCGCGAATTTCCTTCGCGGCGCTCGACGAACGCTGCGCGAGACTGCGGACTTCGCTGGCCACCACGGCAAAGCCGCGGCCCTGCTCGCCGGCGCGGGCGGCCTCCACGGCCGCGTTGAGCGCGAGGATGTTGGTCTGGAAGGCGATCCCTTCGATGATCGCGGTGATGTCGGCGATCTTGGCGGAGCTGGCGCTGATGTCCGTCATCGTGTCGACCATCAGGCCGACTGCGGTGCTGCCGCGCTGGGCGACTTCCGACGCGTTGTTGGCCAGCCCGCTTGCCTGCTGCGCATTGTCGGCGTTCAGGCGCACGGTGGAGGTCAGTTGCTCCATGCTCGACGCGGTCTCCTGCAGTGACGCGGCCTGCTGTTCCGTGCGGGAGGAGAGGTCCTGGTTGCCGGACGCGATTTCGCCGGCGCCCGTCGCGACATTGCCGGATGCCGTGCGGACTTCCGAGATCAGGCGGGTCAGGTTCGCCTGCATGTCGCGCATGGAAGCCAGTACGCTGCCGGCCGGCGCGGCACCGGTCGACGATTCGGTACCGAGGTCGCCGGCGGCGATCCGGCGTGCGATGTCGCTGAGCACGGCAGGCTCCGTGCCGAGCGCGCGCAGCAGGCCGCGGGTGATGAAGACGCCCAGGATCGCGGCGGCGGCTGCCGCCGTGATACACATGACGATCAGCATCAGTCGTTGTGATGCATAGCGGTCGGCCGATTCCGTCACCAGTTGCTCGCCTTGCGCGCGGGCGAACGTCGCATAGGCGTCGGTGGCGCTGACAAGCCTGGCCAGCAGCGGCCGACACTGTTCGTTGATCATCGTGATCGCCTGATCGCGCCGGTTGTTCGCCGCCGCGTCGACGATGGCGCGCGCCACGGGGCCGTACTGCGCCTCGACCGCGCCGATTTGCCGAACCAGTTCGCGGGCCTTGTCGGTCGCGCCGCTCCCCTCGCGCACTGCATTCGTCAGTTCGCCCAGCAGCGCGCCGACGTCGCGGTCGGCCTGCAGCGCCGCGTCCTTCTCGATGTCCGCGTCGCGCGGTGCGGTCGCCAGCACCTGGTTGCGGGCGGCGATCGCACGCCGGTCGACCGCGACGCGAACCTTGTCCGCCAGGATGGCACGGGCGTTGGTGCCATTGACGTAATGGTCGAATGCCGCGTTCGCATTGCCGAGCGATACGATGCCCAGCATGGAGACGAGCAGCACCATGCACGTCAGGAGACTGAACGCCAGGGTCAGCTTCGTGCGAACCGTTAATCGTCGATTATTCATGTGAGCAGTCCAGTTTCATTGATATCAAGTAGCGTTCCTTATTATCGGATTGGTACATGAACAATTTAGGACTGTTGTCCGACGCAATCGTTTGCGTAGAGGCCGCTGCCGAAAAAGATGCTGGCCACGATCCGTGGCCGATCAGGTCAAGCCACGCGAGCGTGTTGCTCCGTTTCCGCGCAACACACGCGGTTGCGGCCTTCGCGCTTCGCACGATAAAGCGCCATGTCCGCCTGGTGCGACAGCGCATGCACTGACGGAGGGCGCGCGCGATGGCCGGTCGCGCAGCCGATGCTGACGGTGAACGCCGGCACGGTGTCCGCGAACCCGTCGAGCCGGTTGCGTTCGACTTCGCGGCGAATCGCCTCCGCGACCTGCGCGGCTCCGCTTTCGTCCGTATCCGGCAGCACCGCGACGAACTCCTCGCCGCCGTAGCGCGCGGCGAGATCGCCGCGCCGTCGCGTGTGGGTGCGGATGCATTCGGCGAGAAAGCGCAGCGCCGTGTCGCCCACCGCATGGCCGTGCCGGTCGTTGTACTGCTTGAAGTGGTCGGCATCGATGAACAGGATCGACAGGCTGCCGTTGCTGCCCCGCTGCAGCCGTTCCCATTCGTCGCCCAGCGCGATATCGAGTGCGCGGCGGTTGCACAGGCCCGTCAGCGGATCGGTCCGGGTGAGATCCATGAGCAGCGTCTGCTTGCGCAGGTTGTCCCGCAGCGCAAACGCGAGCAGCCAGACCACCGCGCAGAAGAGTGCGCTGATCACGGTGGCGGACACGCCTACCGTCCACGACAGGCGCGTGATGCTCGCCAGCACGTCGCGCTCGGCAGGCGCGACGACGGCGATCAGCGGCGTGCCCGGCACCCGCTGGTACGTATACAGCCGCATGATGCCGTCGATGGTCGAACGAGCGGGGTAGAAGCCTGACTCACTGTGCACCATCCGGTCGAAGGCTTTCGAACGGCGCAGGTGGTTCATCTGGTTGTCGTTCAGCGACGGATTTCGCGCGAGGATCGTGCCGTCCGCGCGCAGGATCGCGCTGACCCCGTTCGGCCCGACATCGAGACCGGACAGGAGCTGCTCGAAATAGGCGATGTCGAGGGCGACCACCGCGATGCCGTTGAACGTATGGTCCGGCCGGTCGATCCGGCGCGACAGCGCGATCGATTCCTTGCCGCCGCGCGAGCGTGCGCGATAGGCCTCGGACACGTAGAGGCCGACGTTGTCGGCATCGCGATGGACCTTGAAGTAGTCGCGATCGCTGAAATCCCAACGATGGGTCGTGCCGCAGCAGCCGTCGATCAACTGGCCGCGCCGGTCGGTCACGCCCATGCCGGTCACGTATTGCGCGGCGGTGCGCTCGAACAGCAGGTCGTGCCGCAGCCCGGCATCCATGCGCCGCACCGCGGGCTTGCCGAGATCGGACGCGAGCGCGACCAGCGCGTTGTTCGACGTTTCGACGGTGCGCGCGATCTGGCTCACCAGCACGGCGGCGACGTTGCGCGACGTCTCGTGCGCGTGGTCGATCACTTCGCTGCGCCCGACCCACAGGGTCGCCGCGCTGATCCCGAGCGCCGCCAGCGACATCAACGTGCCCAATGCCCCGACGACAAGGTGGTTGCGTCCGGCCCAGTCGGCGATTTTCTCGATCGAGGTGGTTGCGGCCATGCTCGTGCTCGTGTGGGATGCCGGCGGCAGTGGGGCCGGCGCGGGTCAAACCTGGGTTAACGGCACGGTTAACAGAAAATCGAGGCCCTGCAGGGCCGCCCGTGGGCGCGAGCGATCGCACACGGGAGCGCAAACGTGTGCGAGGCCGCCTGGCTGTTCCTGTCAAGCCCTGCATCGGGCGTTCGCCGCACGCGGAACGATGTGCGGCGTCACGCGCCGCCGCTACGTCGATTGATAACCCTTCGACATCAATCCTTCCAAAAATTGCACTTATCGTTTGCCCGGCGACGAGCGAACATGCCGGAAAACGACAATCGATCCACCCCTCCCGCGTATTTCCGGATTTTCAGGAGACACCCGATGCACCCCTCGTCCAGCCTTCCGAACGCCCGTTCGAAGGCCGCTGCGGTTTTCCGCGTCACCGCCGGGAATTTTCTCGAGCAGTTCGACTTCTTCCTGTTCGGCTTCTACGCCACGCAGATCGCCAACGTTTTCTTTCCCGCGCAAAGCGAGTTCGCATCGCTGATGATGACCTTCGCCGTGTTCGGCGCCGGCTTCCTGATGCGGCCGCTGGGCGCCATCGTGCTGGGCGCGTACATCGACGATGTCGGCCGCCGCAAGGGCCTGATCGTCACGCTGTCCATCATGGCGAGCGGCACCGTCCTGATCGCGTTCGTGCCGGGCTACGCGACGATCGGCCTGCTGGCGCCCGCGCTCGTGCTGCTCGGGCGGCTGCTGCAGGGCTTCTCCGCCGGCGCGGAACTGGGCGGCGTCTCGGTGTATCTCGCCGAACTGGCGACGCCCGGCCGCAAGGGCTTCTTCACGAGCTGGCAATCCGCCAGCCAGCAGGTCGCGATCGTCGTCGCGGCGGGCCTCGGCTTCGCGCTCAATCAATGGCTGAGCGCGTCGGCCATCGCCGCATGGGGATGGCGCGTGCCGTTCTTCGTCGGCTGCATGATCGTGCCGTTCATCTTCATGCTGCGCCGTAACCTGGAGGAAACCCAGGAGTTCAAGGCGCGCAAGCATCGCCCGGGCATGAAGGAAGTGTTCGGGACGCTGGTGCAGAACTGGGGCGTCGTGGTGGCCGGCATGATGCTGGTCGCGATGACCACCACGAGCTTCTATCTGATCACGGTCTACGCACCGACCTTCGGCAAGACGGTGCTGCACCTGAGCACCGCCGACAGCCTGCTCGTGACGCTCTGCGTCGGCGTGTCGAACTTCGTGTGGCTGCCGATCGGCGGCGCGCTGTCCGACCGGATCGGCCGCCGGCCGCTGCTGGTCGGCATGACGGTGCTCACCGTCGTGACCGCCTACCCGGCGCTGTCGTTGCTTGCTCACGCGCCGTCGTTCGTCAACATGCTGCTCGTCCTCCTGTGGCTCTCGTTCATGTACGGGATCTATAACGGGGCGATGGTCGTCGCGCTCACGGAAGTGATGCCGGTGCAGGTGCGCGTCGCCGGCTTCTCGCTCGCGTACAGCCTCGCGACGGCCGTGTTCGGCGGCTTCACGCCGGCCATTTCGACCGCGCTCATTCACGCGACGGGCGACAAGGCCGCACCGGGCTACTGGATGAGCTTCGCCGCGGTGTGCGCGCTGCTGGCGACGTTCGCGCTCTATCGTCGCCGCACGGCGACGCTGACGCCCGCGCATTGAGGCCCCGGGCCATCCGGAATGCTTGCCAACCCAGACGAATCCGCACGACCACGACCATGATCATGAGAAACCTGCTCCCGAAATTTTGCGCGGCCGCGCTCGTCCTGGCCACGGCAGTGGCCGCCAACGTGCAGGCCGCCGAACTGCACGTGATGAGCTCGGGCGGCTTCACCGCCGCCTACAAGCTGCTCGGCCCCCGGTTTGCATCAACGACGGGTAACACGCTCGATACCGCGCTCGGCCCGTCGATGGGCAAGTCGCCCGAGGCGATTCCGAACCGGCTCGCGCGCGGCGAGCCCGCCGACGTCGTCATCATGGTCGGCTATGCGCTGGACGACCTGATCAAGCAGGGCAAGGTCATCCCCGGATCGCGCGTCGAGCTGGCCGACTCGCGCATCGGCGCGGTCGTGCGCGACGGCTCGGCAAAACCCGACGTCGGTTCCCCCGAAGGTCTCAAGCAGGCGCTGCTGCACGCGAAGTCGATCGCGTATTCGGACAGCGCGAGCGGCGTCTACATCGAGCGCGAGCTGTTCAAAAAACTCGGCATCGAGGATCAGGTGAAGTCGAAGGCGAAGATGATTCCGCGGATTCCGGTGGCATCGGTCGTCGCGAACGGCGACTACGAGATCGGCTTCCAGCAGGTGAGCGAGCTGCTGCCGGTCAAGGGGGCGACCTTCGTCGGCAAGATCCCCGAATCGCTGCAGTCGGTCACGCGCTTCGCGGCCGGCATCCCCGTCGGCGCGCAGCATCCGGCTGAAGCGAAGGCACTGCTCGACTATCTTGCGTCGCCCGACGTGCAGGCCGACGTGAAATCGACCGGGCTGGATTCCGTCCCCGCTCATTGAGGCTGATCGACGGGAAGGTTGGCGTCAGACCGCCTTCCCGTCACCGTCGCCGCCGTCCTCCGTGGCGGCACTCTCCGCATCGACCCCGTTCGGGGCGACCGGCCCCCCGGCAGCGAGCCGCTGCGCAAGATGCGTGCGATCGCATGCGCCTTCCCACATCGACACGAAGATCACCGCGCACGCATTGCTGATCACGCTCGTCAGCGCACGCGCCTCGGACATGAAACGGTCGATGCCGACCAGCAGTGCCACGCCGGCGACGGGCAGGTCGCGCATGACGGCGAGCGTGGCGACCAGCGCCACCAGCCCGCTACCGGAAACACCGGCCGCGCCCTTGGACGTGAGCAGCATCACGGCGAGCATCACGGCGATCTGCGACGCGGAAAGGGGCACGTCGCACGCCTGCGCGATGAACAACGCGGCGAGCGTCAGATAGATCGCGGTGCCGTCCAGGTTGAACGAATAGCCGGCCGGCAGCACGAGCCCCACGACGCCCTTGTCGCACCCGAGCGATTCCAGCTTGACGATCAGGCGCGGCAGAACAGGCTCCGACGACGACGTCGCGAGGACGATGAGCAACTCTTCGCGCAGGTAGCGCAACAGCCGCCACAGCGCGAAGCCGTGCAGGCGCGCGAGTGGCGCGAGCACCAGCGCGACGAACAGCGCGCAGGCCGCATAGAAGGACACCACCAGCTTCGCGAGCGAGCCGACCGAACCGATCCCGAAGCGGCCCACCGTGAAGGCCATCGCGCCGAATGCGCCGAGCGGGGCGAGCCGCATGATCATCGCGAGCACGCGAAAGACCACCTGGGCGACCCCGTCGATCAGCGCAAGAACGGGCTGCCCGGCCCGCCGGTGCGCATTCAGCGAGAAGCCGAACAGCAGCGACAGCAGCAGCACCGGCAACACCTCGCCTTGCTGGAACGCGCCGAGCATCGTCTCGGGGATCACGCTCAGCCCGAATGCCACGAGCCCGCGCGGCTGCGCCTCCTTCGCGTACTGCGCGAGGATGCTCGCATCGAGATGGTGAACGTCGATGTGCAGGCCGGCGCCGGGACGCAGCACGAACGCGATGACGAGCCCGACGGCGAGCGCGACGGCGGTCAGCAGATAGAAGAGCGCCAGCGCCCGGACGATCGTGCGGCCGATGGCCTTCCCGTTCGCCAGCGACGTGATGCCCGAGACGATCGTGCAAAAGACGATCGGCGCGATGGTCATCCGCACGAGCCCGACGAACGCGTCGCTGAGCGGTTTGAGCGTCGCGCCTGCGTCAGGCCATAGGTGACCGACGGTCACGCCGAGCAGCATCGCGAGCAGGACCTGCACGTAGAGCGATTTGAGCAGCCTGGCCAACCTCACGGGACGGTCTTCCTTCGTGTCGCTTGTGTCGTTGTCACGCCGAGGCATCGCTGCTTGCGAGGCCGTCGCGCTTCACGTCGACGATCATCCGGTGAAACGCTTCGGCGGCCGGCGTGAGCGGCCGTCCGCGCCGCTTGACGATGCCCACCCGGCGTTTGACGACCGGCTCGACGAGCGGCACGCTCGTGAGAATCGGATGGTCGTGCCCGGGCATCGCCATCGAGGGCACCGCGGCGACGCCGAGCCCCGCCTCGATCAAGCCGAGCAGGGTCGTCACGTGGCGCGCTTCGCATACGCTCGGCCCACGCGGCGCCACGGCGGCCAGCGCCTGGTCGAGCAACAGGCGGTTGCCGGAAGTCTTGTCCACCGACACGTAATCGTGCTCGTACAGTTCGTTCCAGGTCACGCGCTTCTTGCGCGCGAGCGGATGGTCGCGGCGGCACGCGGCGACGAAGCGCTCCTGGAGCAGCATCTTGAACTCGATGTCGGCTTCCTGGCTGCCCATGAAGCTCACGCCGAAATCGGCTTCGCCGCTGATGACGGCGCCCAGCACCTCGTTCGCGCTCGCGTCCAGCAGCTTGACCCGGATGCGCGGAAAGCGCCGATGATAGCGCGCGATGATGGCCGGCAGAAAGTAGTAGGCGACCGACGGCACGCACGCGATGGTCACATGGCCCAGGCGGCTCGACGACACGTCGCGAATGCCGAGCAGCGCCGCGTCGAGATCGTCGAGCAGTTGTTCGGCGCTCTGCGCGAACACGCGGCCGACCGTGGTGAGCGCGACGCGACGCGTGGTGCGCTCGAACAGGCGCACGCCCAGCGCTTCCTCGAGCTTGTCGATCCGGCGGCTCAACGCGGGCTGGGAAATGCTGACGGATTCCGCGGCCTTTCGGAAGCTGCCCGTTTCCACGACCGCGCGAAACGCCTGCAAGTCGTTCAAGTCGAAGTTGATCCCCACGGGCGCGTCTCCGCATCTCAGATGGGGCGTATTTTGCATGATTTCGCCGGGCGGCCGCATCGGCGCGGCATGCATCCGCGCCACCCTTGATCGCAACCGCGTGCGCGAGGGTGCGGTCTTGCCGCCGATCCGCCGCGCGTCGATGTCGATGGGGCGTCGCGGCCCCGGGCGTTACGGCGCAAGCAGGCCGCGTGCGGCCAGATTCGCATACAGCGCGCGCACGCCGAAGGTCCACGGCGCGATCTCGGTGCACAGCCGCACGGTGTTGACGAGTGCGCCGAGTGCGGGCGTGGAGACGGTGACGCGGTCGCCCAGGTGATGCGTGAATCCGCCGCCGGGCGCGTCGCGGTCCTGGATCGGCGAAAACATCGTGCCGAGGAACAGCATGAAACCGTCCGGATACTGGTGATGCGCGCCGCAGGTCTGCGCGACGAGGTCGAGCGGGTCGCGGCTGATCTCGCGCATGTGGCTGATGCCGTCGAGGACGAAGCCGTCGTCCGCGCCTTCGACGCGCAGCGACACGCTGGCCTCGCGCACGCTGTCCAGCGTGAAGCCGTCATCGAACAGCCGCACGAACGGGCCGATCGCGCACGAGCCGTTGTTGTCCTTGCATTTGCCGAGCAGCAGCGCCGAGCGGCCTTCGATGTCGCGCAGGTTCACGTCGTTGCCGAGCGTCGCGCCCACCGGCCTGCCGCCGCTGGAAACCGCGAGCACGATCTCCGGTTCGGGGTTGTTCCAGACCGATACCGGCAGTAGCCCCACGTCCGCGCCGAAGCCCACCGCCGACATCGGCTGCGCCTTCGAGAACACCTCGGCATCGGGGCCGATGCCGACTTCCATGTATTGCGACCACGCGCCGCGGCGCTCGAGTTCCGCCTTCAGCCGCAGCGCGGCGTCCGAGCCCGGCACGATCTTCGACAGATCGGTGCCGATGGTGGCCGCGATGGTTGCGCGCACGTCCGCTGCTTTCACCGGGTCGCCGCCGGCCTGTTCCTCGATCACGCGCTCGATCAGGCTGACGGCGAAGGTCACGCCGCAGGCCTTGATGGCCTGCACGTCGCACGGCGCGAGCATGTGGGTCGCGCCGCGCGTGCCGTCGAGCGCCGCCTGCAGCAGCGGCTCGACGCGGCCGAGCGATTCGCCGGGCGCCGTGCGGGCGAGGGCGACCGCGTCGGGGCGGTCGAACAGGTCCGCGGTGGTCGGTACGGTGCGCGTGATGTCGATCACTTCGCCGTCGCGCACGGCAACGACGCTCGGGCCCGCATGGGCGCCGTCGTGCCGCCACACACGGCCGATCAGCAGCGCTTGCGCCAGATCGTGCGGCAGGCAGTCGGAAACGGAAAGAGTACGCATGGTCAGCTCGGCAAGGGTCGTGGCAGGGAGGGTCAGTGCGAATGGCGCGGGTTGCCGCGCTGCTCGATCACCTTCAGGTACAGCGTGGCCGGTTCGAGGCAGCCGCCGGTGGACAACTGGCCGACGAACTGGCGATAGAGTGCCTGCCACGGCGTTTGCGCCTGCGGCACCGTGCAGCTCGCCGTCTCGCGACGGCGCGCGAGTTCATCCTCGTCCACGAGCACGTCGACGCTGCGGCGATTCAGGTCCACGCGAATGCGGTCGTTCGTGCGCAGCAGCGCGAGGCCGCCGCCGACCGCCGCCTCGGGCGACACGTTCAGGATCGACGGGCTGGCCGACGTGCCGCTCTGGCGCCCGTCGCCCAGGCAGGGCAGCGAGCTCACGCCGCGCTTCACGAGTTCGGCCGGCGGCGCCATGTTGACGACTTCCGCGCTGCCCGGATAGCCGACCGTGCCGCAGCCGCGAATCACGAGGATGCAGCGCTCGTCGATGTTCAGCGCGGGATCGTTGATGCGCGCGTGGTAGTCCTCGGGGCCTTCGAACACGATCGCGCGGGCCTCGAACGTGTTCTCCGCGCCCGGCTCGGCCAGATAGGTCCGGCGGAACGCTTCACCGACCACCGACATCTTCATGATCGCGCTGTCGAAGAAGTTGCCCGACAGCACCATGAAGCCCGCGCCATGCTTGAGCGGTGCATCGGGCGTATGGATCACGTCGCGGTCGGCGTCGGGCGCGGTGTCGGCGATCTCGCCGATCGCGCGGCCGGACACGGTCAGGCAGTCGCGCCGCAGCAGGCCGGCCGCATCGAGCTGGCGCAGCACCGCGGGCACACCGCCGGCGCGGTGGAAGCTCTCCCCGAGGTATTCGCCTGCCGGCATGCAGTTGACGAGCAGCGGCACGGATTCACCGAGGCGCTGCCAGTCGTCCAGGCTCAGTTCGACGCCCATGTGGCGCGCGATCGCGATCAGGTGCGGCGGGCAGTTGGTCGAGGCGCCGAGCGCCGACGCGACGACGATCGCATTCTCGAACGCCGCGCGCGTCATGATCGCCGACGGGCGCACGTCTTCGCGCACGAGCTCGACCGCGCGCTTGCCGGTGGCGTACGCCATCTGGCCGCGCTCGCGGTACGCGGCGGGGATGCTTGCGCAGCCCGGCAACGACATGCCGAGCGCCTCGGCCAGGCTGTTCATCGACAGCGCGGTGCCCATGGTGTTGCAATGGCCGATCGACGGCGACGAGGCCGTGGTCAGCTGCATGAAGCCTTCGTAGTCGATCTCGCCGGCGGCGAGCAGGTTGCGCGCATGCCAGATCACCGTGCCCGAGCCGACGCGCTTGCCGTCGTGCCAGCCGTCGAGCATCGGCCCGCCCGACAGCACGATCGCCGGCAGGTCGACGGTCGCGGCCGCCATCAGGCAGGCGGGGGTGGTTTTGTCGCAACCGGTGGTCAGGACCACGCCATCCAGCGGGAAGCCGTGCAGCACTTCCACCAGCCCGAGGTACGCGAGGTTGCGGTCGAGCGCGGCGGTCGGCCGGCGGCTTTGCTCGGCCAGCGGATGCACGGGGAATTCCATCGGAATGCCGCCCGCGTCGCGGATGCCCGCCTTCGTGCGCTCGGCCAGTTCGATGTGGTGGCGGTTGCACGGCGCGAGGTCGCTGCCCGTCTGCGCAATGCCGATCACGGGGCGGCCCGACTGCAACTCCTCGCGCGTCAATCCGTAGTTCATGAAGCGCTCGACATAGAGCGCGGTCATGTCGGCATGCGCGGGATCGTCGAACCATTCCTGGCTGCGCAGGCGGCGCGGGGGCTGTGACATGGCGGGCTGTCTCCGAAGGGGCCTCGTTCATTGTTGCGTGCCGGATTGGTACCGGTAACATCGAGCGGATGTTAGCACGGGGTTTTTGCGTGGCGGAAGGGAATTTTGTGTGCGGGCGGCGGAGGGGACGGAGAAAGCGCGGCGCGCGATGCACAGGTTTCGATCCAGTCGAACGGCACCGTATCGACGCACATCGGCCGTCAACCCGGCCTTTCGTTCATGCGATGGCGGGGCGGCGGAGGGGCAGGGGGGCGGTACGCAATCGCGTCGCTCGCGCGCGCCTCGAGCGCACGCCGGTGCTCGCCGGGCGCGACCGGCCCGGTCGCCGGCCCGTCACGCGCTTTCGCGCGCGACGATCGTGTAGTCGATACGGATGCTTTGCGAATCGACCGGCTCGCCGCCGTCGCGCGCCTGCAGTGCCGCCAGCAGCGCCTCGCCCGTGCGCAGGCCGATGCCGTATGCGTCGACCGATACGGTCGTGATGGCAGGGTGGCAGCACGTCGCCACTTCGAAGTTCCCGAAGCCGGCCACCGCGATGTCCTCGGGCACGGACAGGCCGCGCCGGTGGCATTCCATGATCGCGCCGAATGCCGACATGTCGCTGACGCACATCACGGCATCGGTGTCCGGCCACTGCGCGAGCAGGGCCGCCATCGCGGGCCCGCCGTGGCTCATGGTGATCGGCGATTCGCCCAGCCGCACGATGCGCGGCTCACCGAGTTTCAGCGCCTTGATCTCCGCCTGGTATCCCTTGAGCCGGTCGAGGCCGCGCCGATCCAGCTCGCTCGCGCCGCCCAGAAAACCGATGCGCCGGTAACCGCGCTCGGCCAGATGCCGCACCATCGCACGTGCGGCGCGCACGTTCGAGAAGCCCACGGCGGTGTCGATCGGATGCGTGGGCAGGTCCCACATCTCGACCACGGGAATGGCCGAGCGCTCCAGCACCTTGCGCGTCGCATCGGTGTGCTGCGCCCCCGTCAGCGCGATGCAGCGCGGCTGGTGCCGCAGCATCGAACGAACCAGGCGCTCTTCGCGTTCCAGGTCGTAATCGGTGTCGCCGAGCAACAGTTGCAGGCCATGCGGTTCGAGCGCATCGGTTAGGCCGCGCACGGTGTCGGAGAAGTTGGAGCTCGACAGCGACGGCACCAGCACCGCGACGAATTCCGATCGCCCCGACGACAACGCGCCGGCGGCCGCGTCGGCCACGTAGCCGAGCTGGTCGATCGCCGCGCAGACCCGCGCGCGCGTCTCGGCGGCCACGCTGTGGCCGGCGAGCACGCGCGACACAGTCATCTTCGATACGCCGGCGAGGCGCGCTACGTCGGACATGCGGGGCGGCCCGGCAGGCCGGACGGCGGTGGGACTGGGCATCGGAATCGCGATCGGACGGAAGCTGGAAAGGCTCCATCATACCGGTGCCGCAGCCGCGTTCATGCGTGCCGCGCCGCCCCGTCGCGGTGATGCGCGCACTAGGGAAACCACGCGTTCGCCGGCGCTTGTACGCGCCGGTTGACGCGTGCTACCTTCCGATTGGTTACCGGTATCAGTGTGCCGATTGCTCCCGCTGCCTCGTCGGCGTTTTTTTTGCCACGGAATGTTATCGGTAACATCGATGTGTCGAAGAGCCCGCCGGTACGAAGAAGACCTACACAATCAGGAGACAGACCGATGCCATCCATTACGCAGGCCGCTGCCGCCCCGGCCGCGGCCGATTCGTCCGACGACGCCCTGTATCGCAAGGTGATGCGGCGCATCCTGCCGTTGCTGCTGCTCTGTTACGTCGTGGCCTACCTGGATCGTGTGAACGTGGGCTTTGCGAAGCTGCAGATGCTCGACGACCTGAGCCTGAGCGACGGCGTCTATGCGCTCGGCGCCAGCATTTTCTTCTGGGGCTATTTCCTGTTCGAGATGCCCAGCAACCTGTTGCTGCACCGCTACGGCGCGCGCTTCTGGATCGCGCGGATCATGATCACGTGGGGCGTCGTGTCGTCGTCGATGGCGTTCATCGTGCCGCTCGCGCAGTTCTTCCACGTGCAGACGTCCACCATGTTCTACACGTTGCGCTTCCTGCTGGGCCTGTGCGAAGCCGGCTTTTTCCCGGGCGTCATCCTGTACATGAACTACTGGTTTCCGGCGCGCCGCCAGAGTGTGGCCATGTCGGGATTCCTGGTCGCGATCCCGCTGAGCCTGACGCTCGGCAGCGTGGTCTCCGGCTGGCTGATGGAGCACACGCACGGTCTGTCGGGCATGAGCGGCTGGCAATGGATGCTGCTGCTCGAAGGGCTGCCGTCGATCGTGGTGGCGTTCGTCGTGCTGGCGTGCCTCGGCGATGGCCCGCAGTCGGCAAAGTGGCTATCCGGCGACGAAAAGGCACGGCTGGCGCGCAACCTCGAAACCGAAGCCGCGCACAAGTCGCACAGCATCGGCGCCGCGCTGCGCAGCCCGCGCGTCTGGCTGCTCACCTTCATCCTGCTCACGTTCAATACCGGCTTCTACGGGCTGGCGTTCTGGCTGCCGTCGATCATTCGCGCGTCGGGCGTGCAGAGCCCGCTGCATATCGGCGTCCTGACCGCCATTCCGTACCTGACGGCCATCTTCGCGATGGTGTGGAACGCGTCGCACTCGCGCAAGACCGGCGAGCGCCGCCTGCACGCGGCGATTCCCGCGCTGATCGGCGGGGTCGGCCTGATCGCGAGCGCGGCGTTGGCGCACAACGTCGCGCTGTCGATCGTATTCCTGACCATCGCGACGTGCGGCATCCTCGCGCTGATGCCGATCTACTGGACCTTTCCGGGGCAGATACTTTCCGGCACGGCCGCGGCGGCCGGCATTGCGCTGATCAACTCGGTGGGCAACCTGTCCGGGTTCACGGGCTCGATGATCACCGGTGTTGCCAAGCAGATGACCGGCGACATCAACAACGGCACCTATGCGCTGGGCGCATGCCTGCTGATCAGCTGCGCGCTGATCGCGGCGATTCCGCGCGACATCCTGCAGCCGCCGGCAGGGCGGTAGGGCGTTCGGCCGGGCGGGGCATCGCGCTGCTCGGCGTTGGATGTCTCACGGCACGTGGATCGTCACAAGCGGGACTTTCGGCAAAAGCGGGACCTCGTGTGAGTTCGCTCGACCCTCACACGCGGCATGCCGGATGCCTCGAGCCACGGACACCTGGCGCACGACCCGGTTGTCTCGTAGGCGGCCGTCATGCGTCCTCCAGTGCGACGCGCACCTTGTTTCCGAGCGTGCGCAACCGTTCGACCGGTTCGTTCGAGAACACGAAACGGACATACTGCTCGCCGTGTGCGACGCCCCATCCGGTCATCGCCGTCGCACATACGCCGCGGCGCAGCAACCGCTCCGACATCTGCGATCCGGTCAGGCCGAAGTCGGAGACACGCAGCAGCATCGACCAGCCGCCCGCCGGCATGCCGAACGGGAGCCCGGACAGTTCGGCGGCGATCGTGTCACGCCGCCTTTCGAGTTCGCTCACGTAGCCGGGCAGATCTGACGCAGAATGTTCGAGCGCGACCGCCGCAGCCTCCTGGGCAATGCCGACCGGCACCACGACATTGGCGAGCGACACGGCCACCAGATCGGGAATCAGCCATTCCGGCGCGACGATCCAGCCGACCCGCCAGCCAATCATGCGCAGCTCCTTCGACGCCGCGCCGACCGTCACCGTTCGCTCGGCCATGCCGGGCAGGCCGGCGGGATGGATGACCATGCGTCCATCGAACAGCAGCCGCTCCATCGCACTGTCGAGGATCAGCAGCAGATCGTGCTGCACACACAGGCTCGCGATCAGTTGCCAGTCGGACGCATCGAAGACACCGCCCGAAGGCATCGACGGCGACATCAGCAGCATGGCCCGCGTTTTCGGGCCGATTGCCGCCCGCAGCGCGGCCTGATCGAGCTTCCATTCGCCGCCCGGCGTGAAGGCAAACGGGACTTGCCGCGGCACGCTGCCCGCCAGGCGGATGCGGTTCAGCAGACCCGCGTAGGTCGGATCGGTGACGATCACTTCGTCGCCGGTCTCGACGGTGGCAAGCAGCGTGTTCAGAATGCCGGAGAGCCCGCCCGCCGACACCACCACCTGGTCGGCCGTGAAGCGCTGCCCCGAAAGCGCCGACACGTGGGCGGCAGCGCTCGCGCGCAGCCGATCCTGACCGACGAATGGCAAATAGGAGTTGGCAGAGTCTCGCTCGATGGCCTCCCGGGTGAAGGCGAGCGCCTCTGCAGTGGGCGGGATGTCGGTATCGAGATTTTCGAGCCGCAACAGGTCGACGTCGGCATGATCGGCGATCGAACCCATGCGATCGACGCCGATGCCGGCAATGTGCTGCAGACGCACAGGACGGTGGTGGCGCATCGGGCCTCCAGTGTTGTTACAATTTAATAGATAATATATGCATGGTGGTCGGCATGAACTTTGAAGTCAAGGAAGATCGCTCGCTGGCCGATCGGATCGCTGCCGCATTGGCGGACCGCATCATCTCGGGCGTCATCGCGCCAGGAGAGTGGCTGCGCCAGGATCACATCGCGGCCGAGTTCGGCGCGAGCCATGTGCCGGTACGCGAGGCGTTCAGGCGGCTGGAAGCGCAGGGGCTGGCCGTGGTGGAACCGCGAAGGGGCGTGCGGGCGGCGCCGCTCGAGCCGGCGGACGTGCTTGAAATGGCCAAGATGCGCGCTGCTTTCGAGGCGCTGGCGCTGCGCGAGGCGATGCCCGCTCTCGACGCCCGTGCGCTGGAGGAGCTCGATGCGATCCTCGATCAGGAGTCGGCGGCGCGCGGTATCGCCGTGCTCGGCACGCTGAACCTCAGGTTTCATCGCGCATTGACCGCGCGGTGCGGGATGCCGCGGCTCATCGACGCAATCGGCGACATGCATCGGGCCAGTTCGCGGCATCTGTACGCGACGTGGCAGCAACTCGACTGGCAGGATCGCTCGAACGACGAGCATCGGGACATCGTTCAGGCGATACGCGATGGTGACGTGGACGCCGCGTGTGCGGCGCTGTCCGCGCATATTCTGGCTGCGGGGGATGCGCTGGCTCAGGCGTTGGGTAGCCGGTAGGCGCGGACAGGGGGCAAGCTGGCGTCGTCGAGTGGCCCCAAAGGCTCGATTTGGGAATGGCTGGTGTTTTCTCCGGGGTGGATGCTGTCGAATGCGTCGGGTGGCATTTGGCCAGGAAGCGTCATTCAGCATCGGGGCGTAGATCGCTGACAATTGTCTTACCGATACGCGTATCGTCCCTTAGACTCCCCGTCTGCTACGTGAGCGCTTCGGCACAAGCCCGTGCGAACGCATCGTGCGACTGTATTCAACTTTGGCCGCCCGCCGGCATGCACTCAAGACGGGCGCCCAGTATGCCGAGCGTCACTCAAGCTTCACTGAGGTATAGAGACGAATTTGCGAATTGCTGCGTCCAAAAGCCGTGAAGTTGGCCGTTGGCGTACGAGGGTGCACCTGTCCGCAAGCTTTTAATGTTGTCCTTGGCTGTGTCATTTAACTGTTTAATTGCATTTCGGCGCGTATCAGGAGTCACTCGGGAAAGCAATCCCTTTGCAATCAAATGCCCTTTAAGGCGTCCGTCGTTTCTGGCATCGTCGACAATAAAACTTCCTGCATCAATATCGGCCGCCTTGACGTCAAATAGTGTTTTAAGGTGACTCGTGTCAAGGACGACGAAGCCGAATTGATGCGCCTTCTCTCCAACTGGAATGCGTTGGTCTTCGACCAACAATAGATAACCATCATCTTTTAAGGATCGATAGATCAGTTTCTCGGATGAAAACAAATCAAGCCATTCGTGCGGAGGGATCTCATGTAAAACGTTGCACATTACAACTACAGAAATGCTCCCATTGTCCTTATGACTGAAAAAATCGTCACGCGAGTTGAAGTAACGCCGTACGCCATCGGGAAAGTGCGAGCGAATGACCTGCTCACAAGCAGCTCGGTCGTCAGGGAAAAGATCGTAGGCGAAATAATCGATCAACTTATCGACGCGGCTACCTTGTGCAGCCACTTCCTCCCCAAGGCCGTCGAGTAAGCGACCTTTCCCCGCGCCGACATCTAACACAGCGAGGCGCGTACCGTTGCCCAAGCCAGCAATGATTCGCTGTATTTGGCTAACTTGGGGATCCTTTCCTCCCTCCGAAATTACCTTTGGCGGCAGCAAGCTTTCGTTCGCATAGTTAATCGCCGCTAGTTGCGCCGGCAGTGACGTGAACGAATTGAGTTGCGCAATTTGCTCTTCATTTCCCAGCAAGCTTCCCAAGACCAGCTCGGGGCGTCGGCCAGCATGCGTTGCCTTGCCATCGTCAACGTACCAAAGGCACATTGGGTCAATGCTCGCAACGTACGACAGCAGCGGAACGGAATGAGTGGCGATCCAGATCTGAGACGTTTTGGTTGTCTCGTAGAGCGACTTGACTAAATCTATGACCGCCGACGGATGGAGGTGATTCTCCGGTTCGTCGAGCAGGAACACCGTGTTATCAAGGCCACTTCGCTGTGCGTGCAAGGCGACACAGAGTTGTAGGATGATTTTTTGTCCATCAGACAACCCTACTTTTGAAATGGGTTTTCCGAACAGTGTCGGATTACTGTCTAAATCTCGGTCAAGAGTAGTACCGAGAAGCCGATCAATTATATCCTTAAAACTCTTGTAATCTTCGATGGCCGACTCCTTATCTTCCGGAGAGCCAGAATACAGCGGATGCTCTACATTCCAATACCGGGCCTGCAAATGCTGGATATAAAAGAGACAATTATTCTCGTATCCGACGAGGCCGGGGGATTTGGCTTGGGTAAACCGCTCTTGCAATTGGCTCGTAGGAAACTGACCGGGATCCTGTAAATTTAACTGCTTTGGAACAAATTTGATCGCTCTGAAATTCGTAACGTCGTCGGCGCCGATGACCCTGTCAAGAATCTGTGATAGACGAGCCTCATCTTGTGCAAGTAGAGTCGTCCATTGAGGCATGCTGGAGTGCCCGGGATTCAATTCAATAGTATGTTTATAAGAATTTATACTTGCTTTTATTTGCTCAACTTGGTTTATGGTGCTGGATCGTGTGATAACTAGCGCTTCCAGGGTCTCTAATATTCTCGTTTTACCGGCGCCGTTTTTGCCGGCCAAGGCGACGAATCGGCCGAGGCGAGGCATGTTTATTTCCTTCAAGCCCCGATGAGTCACTTCTTCTGCTGGCACTACGAATTTTTGAATTAGCATTATTATTGCGTAAGTGGTTAGACAACGTCATTTCTACCGGCAGAATACAGTGTTTAGGGCAAGTTTGCCTGGGCACAGTCTGATTTGACAGCCAGACGACAGATGATTACTGCCTTAGTGGTGTTGCCGCGCCGCTTCACCCATAGGTAACCAGCTGTAGCTTTTGCTGTTGGCGGGCCGCTTTCCGCTAAGTTGACTGTCCCTTCTAGGTCGTTCAGACCCGCTCGCATCGCCCAACACCTGCCATTCACGACCGCGAAACACCCCCTGTTTTCACCACTGCGATCGTCTGCATGAACTCATGCGTTGCACGACATTTGCCCTTGACCGCAACCACGGCGACGGCGCTCCGTGGCGTCACATCGTCATCCTGATCGACGGCTCACGACGCGCTGCGTCGCGCCCGCCGCAACTGCAGCCACAATGCCGATATCAGGAAATAGGCGGCCCCTACCGCCGCATAGCCCGCGATCTTCACGATGGCGGGCGGCATGGACGCGTGGCGCTGCGCGATGAACAGCACGCCCGCGAGCGCGGATTGCGCGCCACTCAGGATCATCGCCCACTGCGCGCCGACCTGCTTCCAGCGACGTAGCGCCGTGCCGAGCTGCAGCCCGCCGGAAAGAATCGCCCAGATGCCGAACACCGCGAGCACCGCATGCATGCCGGCATTCAACGCAGGAAAAACCGCCAGCGTCGTGGCCGCGCTGATCGCGACGTTGACCGCCTGGGTCCGGTTCGTTGCCGCTCCGCCGCTGCGGGCGAGGTCGACGAAATTGGCGAGCGCATCCCAGGCCGGATAAACGATCAGCAGGATCGCTGCGCCGGCCGCGCTCTGCCGGCCGACGGAAAATGCCAGCGCGACCCACAGCAGCGAGAATATCGCCCGGGAAAAGTAGTACCGTTTCAGCCATTGTGCGTCGGCGGGGGCACGGAAATCGGGGGAGTGATCAGCCATTTGCATTCCTTCGTATATCGGATCGTCGTTCCGGACGGCGTGCAGCGTGTCCACCGTGCGAATGCCGTGCCGACCGGATCTCCAGTGCACCGAGTATCGCGATCGTCGCGGCCGCCCGCCATCGGTCGGATGTCCGATGGCGAAGGCGCGCCCGTCGCGCACCGGGCAACGGCCGATATCGCTTCCGGCCGAATGCGGCGGGCAGCCGATCCGCACGCGCATGCACGGCGCGACGTCGTCGCGTATGATCGTTTTCCCGTTCTCGTGAATGCCCGCGCCCCATCCGATGCCCGACGCCGAAGCCCGTCACGCCCCGCTGCGCATATTCGACGCCGTCCGCGCGCTGGCCTTCATCGGCGATCTCAGCATGGGGCAGCCGACCGATCATTCGCTGCGCACCGGCTGGCTGGCGGCACAGCTCGCGCACGCGGCGGGCTTCGACGCATCGATGTGCGACACGGCCCGCGAAGTGGCGCTGTTGCGCTGGTCGGGCTGTACCGCGAACGCCGCGGGTTTCGCTCAGACGTTCGGCGACGATGTCGCGATCCGCGCCGCCATGCTCGAGAACCGGCCCGACCTCGCCGAAGCGGTCGGCCGCGCCGGCGCCGCGATGATCCCGCTCGCGCAAATCCATTGCGAAGTGTCGGGCGAAGTCGCGCGAATACTGGGCCTGTCCCGCGCCACGGAAACCGCGCTGCGGCACATTTTCGAAAGCTGGGACGGCAACGGGCTGCCCGCACGGCTCGCGCGGGAACAGGTGCCGGCCGCCGTGTCGATCGTCACGCTCGCGGGCGACCTCGACGTATTCAGTCGCACGTACGGCATCGAGCAGGCCATCGAATGGATCGGGCAACGCGCGGGCGCACGCTATCCGGGCTTGCTCGTCGAGGCGGCCGCGCACGATGCCGCGCGCTGGCTCGCGGCGCTCGATCACCTGTCGCCCGACGGTCTCGATGCCGCATTGGCCACGCCCGATATGCAAGGTGCGACCTGCGCCGAATTGATCGCGGACGTCATCGATCTGAAACTCCCGTGGATGACCGGATTCTCGCGCTCGGTCGCCGTGACGGCGGCCGCGTGTTACGAGCGCCTGTCGCCGGATGCGGCCGCGCGCGAACGCGTCTACCGCGCCGGGCTGATTCATGGCATCGGCAGGGCCGCGGTGCCGAACGACGTGTGGAACCTGCCGACGCGGCTGCCTGCGAGCGCATGGGAAAAGGTGCGGCTCGTGCCGTACTGGACGGAGCGCGCCGGCAGGCAGACCGGCGCGCTCGGTGAAGCGGCGGTGCTTGCGTCGTATGCGTACGAGCGGCAGGACGGTTCGGGTTATTTCCGCGGCGTGCGCGATGCCGCGCTGACGCTGGAAGCGCGCGTACTCGCGGCATCGCTGGCGTGGGTCGCGTTGCGCTCGGCCCGCCCGTGGCGAGCGGCGCTCGACGATGCGGCCGCCGCCGGCCAATTGCAGGAAGAAGCGGCGCGCGGCCGGCTATGCGGCGACGTGGTCGCGGCGCTCGTCACGGGTGGCGCGCCTGCGGCCCGGCGCATGGCCGCTCGCGCGTCGCACGACGGCCCGCGCCTGTCGCCACGGGAAATCGACGTCCTGCGGGCGATCTCCCGAGGGGCGAGCAACAAGCAGGTCGCGCAGGCGCTCTCGATGAGTCCGAGCACGGTGCGCACCCACGTCGAGAAGGCGTTTCGCAAGCTCGAATGCTCGACACGCGCCGCGGCGACGCTCAAGGCATCGGCGATGGGGTTGCTTTGACGCGATCCGCGACGCACGAAGCACGACGCACGAAGCACGACGAGCATCCGTGAATGCATCGACCCACGACCCGGCCGACATGAGGTTCAAGGTTCGCCGGTTCTGCCGTGTACGTCGTGAATCAAAAATCGCGTTGCGCCATTCAGGTAGGCCAGTCGTTCGTCGGCCCCCCGCGACCGGCGGTATTCATTCGACGCGCGAGAACACGTCCGTGATGTAGCGATCGGGCGCGATATCGGTGAACGCGTCGATATCGGCCATGATGGCGGCCGTCTCCGCGGACGCGAACGCGGCGTCGAGCGCTGCCCGATCCGCGAAGCGGCACATGGCCACGACGGCCACTTCGCTATCCTGCCGTGCGGGGAAGAACGCATCGACGTATTCGAGCCCGTACGGTTTCCACGCCTTTTCCACCAGAGGAATGTGCTGCTCGACGTAGTAGCGGGCATCGAATCGCGCACCCGTCGCGCGGCGATAGGAAACGACGAAAACCATGACGAACCTCCGGGTTGGACTGATGCAACGTTGAATGTCGATACGGGCGATCTCGGGCGATCACGGTCGTTTGCGCGCCGGGCCGAAGGCCGGCTGGCCGGCGGAGCGCACCGACGACGGCGCGGCCGGTGCACGTGCCAGCGAGATGCCCAGCGCGGCGCCGACGGCGAGGAACACCGAGATCGACAGGAGTGCGACGATAAACGCGTGCGCAATGGCTGCGGGATCCTGGCGCGCGCCCAGCACCGTATAAAAAATCCCGCCGATGATCGCGACGCTGAGCGACGTGCTGACCTGCAGCGTCGAGCTGGCGATACCGGCGATCATCCCCGACACCGCGGGTGCGACGCGCCCCGTCACCATGCGCATCAGCGTCGGCAGCGCGAGACCTTGTCCGAACCCGATCACGAAGAGCGCGGCGGCGAGCGGCACGGACGCGAGCGGCATCCCGATCGGCGTCGTGTCGATCAGGCAGGCGAGTCCGACGAGCCCCGCGATCTCGAGGCCCATGCCGAGCGGATTCACATAAGCGCCGATTGCACGCGTGCACAAGGGCGTCGACAGCGGGCCGAGCAGAAACCCCACGCCGAACGGCAGGAACACGAGGCCCGCGCTCAACGCGTCGACGTGCAACGCATTCTGCAGATACACCGAGAACAGCAGGAAGAACGCGCCGATCGCGTACAGCAACAGCGCGATCAGCAACGCGCGGCCGAGCCCCGGTGCGCGCAGCGCGGCCGGATCGAGCAGCGGTGCGCCGCCGCGGCGGCCCAGCCGGCTCTCGTAACGCCAGAAGCCCCACGCGAGTGCCGGCGCCGCGATCAGCGATGCCCAGGCCCACACGGGCCAGCCGGCCTCGCGCCCTTCGATCAGCGGCACGATCAACGCGCCGAGCGTCAGCATCGACAGCGCGGTGCCGCCGAGGTCGAGCTTGCGCGCATGCTGCGCACGCGTTTCCTTCAGCAGCGGAATGCCGAACACGACGACCAGCATCGCCAGCGGCAGGTTGACGAGGAAGATCGTCCGCCAGCCGAGGTTCAACAGGTTCAGCGAGATCAGGATCCCGCCCAGCGCTTGCCCGATGACGGCGGCGAGGCCGAAGACCGCGCCATACAGGCTGAGCGCGAGCGGCTTTTCCGATTCGGGGAAGATCGCCTGGATCGACGCGAGCGCCTGCGGCGCCATGATCGCGGCCGTCACACCCTGCAACGCTCGCCCGGCGATGAGCATCCCCGGGGAACCTGCGAGGCCGCACAGCGTCGACGCGATGGCAAAACCGATCAACCCGAGGAAAAACACGCGGCCGCGACCGTACAGGTCACCCAGCCGCCCGCCGGTGATCAGCGTCACCGCGTACAGGCCGGCATACGACGAAATCACCAGTTGCTCGGCGGACGACGACGCGCCCAGCTCCGCGCGAATCGACGGCAGCGCGACATTGACGATGAAGAAATCCAGCGGTGGCAGAAACGCGCCGACGAGCAGTACCGCAAACATGGCCCACCGACGCGGGTCGGGCGATACGGGATCATTCCGTGACATGAACGGTTCTCCATACGGAACCAATCGATTCCAAAGTGGGTAAAAAAATTTCAATCGAGAACGCGCATCGTGCGGTCGACCAGCGCGAGCATGTCGGCCTCGGACACGCCGGTCTTGCCCAGCACGCGCATGCCCTCGACCTGGCAGACGAGCAAACGCGCCAGCACCTGCTCGTCCTGCTCGGCGATCTCGCCGCTTGCCTGGCCGCGCACGATCGCGCCGGCATAGAGCTGCTGCAAGCGGCGGAACATGCGCCCGGTACGCTCCGCGACATCCGCGTCGCGTGCGGCCAGTTCCGTGGTCATCGCGACCGCGAGACAGCCCCGCCGGCCGGCCTCGCCGACGGACAGGCGCGCATAGCGCAGCAGCGAGTCCCGGATGGCGTCTTTCACGGTGCCGGGTTGCGACAGGATGTCCGCGGTTGCCTTGAGCCCGTCGGCCATATACAGGTCGAGCGCCGCCAGCAGCAGCGCCTTCTTGTCGCCGAAGGCCTTGTACAGGCTGCCGCGCGACAAGCCCGTGCCGGCAATCAGGTCGGGCAGGGACGCGCCTTCGTATCCGTGGTCCCAGAAGACAGCCATCGCGTCGCGCGCGGCATCTTCAAGTTCGAATTCGCGTGGGCGGCCCACGCCGGCGGAATTGGCCATTGATCGGTTTCGCAAACGATGCGGTGTCCAGGAATGGATCGCATTATAAGAACCGATCGGTTCCTATGTCAACGCGCGTTTTCAGGCCGGGCAGCGCGAGGCCGCCCTCGCGGACGGCTCGCGCCCGTCCAATCAATCCAGCCCGCCCTGGCACAGATACTTGATCGACAGGTAATCGTCGAGCCCGTAGCGCGAGCCTTCGCGGCCGTAGCCCGATTCCTTCACGCCGCCGAACGGCGCGGCCTCGCTCGCGAGCGCGCCTTCGTTGATGCCGACGATGCCTGTTTCGAGCCGCGCCGACACGCGCGCGATGCGCCGCACGTCCTGCGTGTAGAAATACGCGGCGAGGCCGAACGGGGTGTCGTTCGCGGCGTCGATGGCGTCATCCTCGGTGTCGAACCGGAACAGCGGCGCCACCGGGCCGAACGTTTCCTCGCACGTGAGCTGCATGTCGACGCTCGCGTCGGCGAGCACCGTCGGCGCGTAGAAGTTCGGCCCCAGCTCGGTCAGGCGCTTGCCGCCCGTCAGCACGCGCGCGCCGCGTTCAACGGCATCGCCGACGTGCCGCGCGATCTTGTCCACCGCGCGCGCGTTGATCATCGGGCCGATCTGCGCGGCCGGGTCGGACGCCGGCGCGACCTTCAGCGCGGCGACGCGCGCCGCGAGCTTCGCGGCGAACGCGTCGTACACGCCGGCCTGCACGTAGATGCGGTTCGGCGATACGCACGTTTGCCCGCCATTGCGGAACTTCGCGGCCATCAGCCCGTCGACCGCGGCGTCGAGCTCGGCATCGTCGAACACGATGAACGGCGCATTGCCGCCCAACTCCAGCGACAGCTTCTTCAGCGTCGCGGCCGAATCGCGCGCGAGCAGCTTGCCGACGGCCGTCGAGCCGGTGAACGTGATCTTGCGCACGCGGCTGTCGGCGAGCCAGTCGGCGGCCGCGTCGATGCCGCGCTCGCGCGACGCCGTGATCAGGTTCAGCACGCCCGCCGGCACGCCGGCTTCCTGCGCGAGGAACGCGAGCGCGAGCGCGGTGAGCGGCGTGTCCTCCGCGGGCTTCGCGACGACCGTGCAGCCGGCCGCGAGCGCCGGCGCGATCTTGCGCGCGATCATCGCGAGCGGGAAGTTCCACGGCGTGATCGCCGCGACGACGCCGATCGGCTCCTTCACCGCACTCAGCCGCTTGCCGCGCTGCTGCTGCGGAATGATGTCGCCGTACGTGCGCGTCGCTTCCTCGGCAAACCACAGCACATACGACGCGCCGTACGCGACTTCGCCGCGCGCTTCCGCGAGCGGCTTGCCCTGTTCGCGCGACATCAGTTTCGCGAGATCGTCGGTATGCGCGATGATCGCCGCGTGCCAGGCTCGCAGGATCGCCGCGCGGTCGCGAGCGGGCGTCGCGCGCCAGGCGGGCAGCGCGCGTACCGCCGCATCGGTCGCCGCGCGCGCGTCGGCGGCGCCGCTGTCGGGTGCATGGGCAACGGTGTCGAGCCGTGCCGGATCGGTCACGGGGAAGCGGCTGCCGTCGAGCGCGTCGCGCCACGTGCCGTCGATCAGGTTGGCGGAGCGCAGGAGTTCGGTGCGGGTCAGCGAAAGCGGCATGGCAGGTCCTTGGATGAAGCGGTTCGACGACGGCGGCGCGGCACGCGCGCGACTGTCCCGTACGGACAGCGACGCTGCCGTATTCGCGGGGGCCGCGCGCGGTGCGTCAGTGACGTTCGCCGAACAGCGATTCGAGCGGGTAGTGCCGTTTGACGAACGGCGATTTGATGATCACGTAACTGAAATACTTCTCGATGCCGATGTTCTGCTCGAGCAGCCCTTCGACGATCGTCTGGTAATGGCTCACGCTGCGCGTGATGAACTTCAGCAGATAGTCGTAGCCGCCGCTCGCGAGGTGGCATTCGACGATCTCGTCGACGTTGCGGATCGCCGCGACGAAGCGGTCGAAATCCTCGCGTCGATGGTCGGCCAGCGTGACTTCGGTGAACACGACCTGCACGTCGCCGAGTTTCTCGAGCTGGATGTGCGCGCCGTAGCCGCCGATGTAGCCGGCCTTCTCGAGCCGCTTCACGCGGATCAGGCAGGGACTGGGCGACAGCCCGACCGCATCGGCCAGTTCGACGTTGGTCATGCGGCCGCGCTTCTGCAACTGGGAGAGGATGCGCAGGTCGATGCGATCCAGCTTGCTGTCCGTCATGTTCACGTGAGTCGGGAGTCGGAAAAATGGAATGTCCGGTTACTTTAGAGTCGAAAGATATCCGCTACAAGCCCGGCTTTCCCTCGGCCCGTCAGGCCGGCTGCGCGTGCGCGGCGTCGAGCGCGCGCTGTACGCCCGAATCGGCCAGCACGTCGTCGAGCGTCTTGCGCACGCGCTCGAACAGCAGGTCGAACTCGCCCGCGGTGAAGCTCAGCGCCGGCGCGAAGCCGAGCACGCCGTCGCCGAACGCGCGGAAGACGATGCCGTTCGCATAGGCGGCCGCCGCGATCTTGTCCGGCACGTTCAGCGCCGCATCGAAGCGCGTCTTGTGCGCCTTGTCGGCCACCAGTTCGAGCGCGCCGAGCAGGCCGACCGAACGCGCGTCGCCGACGAGCGGATGCGCGCGCAGCGCGTCGAGGCCCGCGGCAAAGCGGGGCGCCATCGCCTGGCCGTTCGCGAGCAGCCCGCCGTCGTGATAGAGCTTCAGCACCTCGAGGCCGATCGCCGCACTCACCGGATGCGCGGAATACGTATGGCCGTGGCCGACCACCGGCGAATCGGCGCGGCTGCCCGCGATCCCTTCGTAGATCTCGTCGGACATCAGCACCGCGCCCATCGGCGCATAGCCGGCGGTCAGCCCCTTCGCGACGGTCATCAGGTCCGGATCGACCTGTTCGGCCTCGCACGCGAACAGCGGGCCCGTGCGGCCGAAGCCGGTGATCACCTCGTCGGCGACGAACAGGATGCCGAGGCGCCGGCACGCATCGCGCATCGCCTTCAGCCAGCCGGCCGGCGGCACGATCACGCCGCCGGAGCCCTGCACGGGCTCGCAGAAGAACGCGGCGACGTTGTCCGCGCCGAGTTCGGCGACCTTCGCTTCGAGCGCGGCGACCGACGCGGCGATCAGCGCCTGCGGATCGCTGCCGAGCGGATGGCGATACGGGTAGGGCGACGGAATGTGGTGCTGATCGGCACGCGGCAGGTCGAAATGGCGATGGAACGCCGGCAGCGCGGTGAGGCCGGCGCCGATCGACGACGAACCGTGATAGCCGCGCTCCAGCGCGATCATCTGCTTTTTCGACGGGCGGCCGGTCGCGTTGAAATAGTGCGTGATGAAACGGATCGCGGAATCGACGGCATCCGAGCCACCGAGCGTGAAGTAGACGCGGTTCAGCGACGGCGGCGCGAGCGCCGCGAGCCGCTCGGCGAGTTCGATCGCCGGCTGCGAGCCGAAATGGAAATAGCCGGTCGCGTACGGCAGCTTGGCCAGCTGGTCGGCGGCGGCTTTCACGATGCTGTCGCGGCCGTAGCCGACGTTCACGCACCACAGGCCGGAGAACGCGTCGAGCAGCGTATGGCCGGCGGCATCGCGCAGGAACACGCCGTCCGCGGATTCGAGCACGGTGACGCCGCGCGCTTCGTGCGCACGGTAATTGACGACGGGGTGGATCAGGTGTTGACGATCGGCTTCGATCAGCGCGGCTTGGTTCATGGCAGGCAGGACTCTCGTCAGGTGTCAGCGGTGAGGTCATGCTAACGGGCGAGAAATCCGGATGCGTCTTCAATTTGCGGCCCGAAACGTATGCGCGCGGCGTTTGCACGGGGCGCTTCGGCATTTTCTGCTGCGCGTCCCGTGCGGCCGGACATGGACGTCAGTAGCCGCGCGCGCGATCGACGACGCCGATCATCGGCTGGCCCGCGCGATGGCGCGCGAGGTTCGCGAGCACCGCATCGACCGCGGTGTCGGGCCGTGTCGCGCTCGCGATGTGCGGCGTGATGCGAATGCGCGGATGGGCCCAGAACGGATGGCCGGCCGGCAACGGTTCGGGGTCCGTCACGTCGAGGATCGCGCTGTCGACGCGGCCGCTCGCGAGCGCCGCGAGCAGCGCGGCTGCATCGAGCTGCGGGCCGCGCCCGACCTGCACGAGCGACGCGCCTGCGGGCAGCGCATCGAACACGCGTGCGCCGAGCAGCCCGCGCGTGCTGTCGGTGAGCGGCAGCAGGCAGATCAGTATGTCGGTGCGCGCCAGGAACGCGTCGAGCGCCGCGTCGCCCGCATAGCACTCGATGCCGTCGAGCGAGCGCGGCGTGCGGCTCCAGCCGGCGCACGGGAAACCGAAGCGCCGCAGCGTATCGAGCACGGCCTGGCCGAGCGTGCCGAGGCCGAGTACGCCGACGCGCCGCGACGCGGCCGCCCGTACGGGTTTCTCGTGCCATACCTGGTCGCGCTGCTGCGCGGCATAGTCGAACAGGTCGCGATGGATCGTCAGCACGGCCTGCGTCACGTATTCGACCATCCCTTCGACGATGCCCGGCTCGATCATCCGTACGACGGGGATGTGCGACGGCACGCGCGACAGGTCGAACTGGTCGATGCCGGCGCCGACCGAGAACACGACTTCGAGATTCGGCAACAGCGCGACCGGATCGTCCGGCGGCTGCCAGGCGGCGAGATAGCGGACGGCCGCGGCGTCGCCGAGGTCCGGCCAGATCCGGAACGGCAGATCGGGCGCCTGTTGCGCGAAGCGTGCCGCCCACTGCGCGCCGCGCACCGGGTCGGCCTTGTAGAGAAAGCTCATCGTGTGTCCCGTTCAGCCGAGCGCCTGGCTCACGATCGCGAACGCGCGCAGCGCCGGGTCGCGCGCGGGCGTCGCACCGCGCGCCATCGTGACGACGGTATCGACGCGCGGCAGCCCGAGCCCGTCCAGCCAGTCGGACAGCCCGCTGTCGCTCGGCAGGTCGACCCGCACGAACATCCCTTCGTTCAGCGCGAGCCAGTGACTGATCAGCGCCTGCGCGCGCAGCGCATCCGGCGCGATCACCGGGCCGATCACGTGGCCCGGGCCGAAGCGGCGGAACAGCGCGAAGCCGAGCAGCTCGCCGTCGCGATCGAGCGCGATGCCGTTCGCGACGTCGAGCAGCGCGTCGGTCACCGCGCCGCGCTCGTAGCCGGCCGCGCGCGACGCGAGCGCGGCGAGGCGCGGCCCGTCGTTGGTGCCGAGCGGGCGCAGGCGCTCGCCGGGCGGCAGCGAGATCAGCGGCGGCCGGAACGCCGCGCCCTGATGCTGGTTGATCGTATCGATCGGCGCGAAGCCGAACGCCGCGTACAGCGGCTCGCGTCCCGGCATCGCATGCAGAAAGACGGTGCGGGTGCCGAAGCCGTCGAGCGCGCGGGCAAGGAGCTCGCGTTCGATGCCGCCGCTCGCGCGCTCGGGCGACACGATCACCATGCCGAGCGCCGCGTGCGATTCGCCGAGGCGCCAGCCCAGCGCGGTCCCCACGACGCCGGTCTCGTCTTCGGCGACGATGCCGCCGCCGAGCTGGAGCACGAAGCGCCAGTCCTCGAGCCGGTGCGGCCACTTGACCGCCTCCGACAGCCGATGGGCGGCGGGCAGGTCGGTGTCGGCGAACGGGCGATAGGTGAGCGTGCGGGAAGGGTTGAGGTCGGACACGCCGGACTCCGGATGGGTGGAAATGACGCAGTCACTCTGCCAGCGCGGGTGCGGCGCGGATAGGACGATTCGCCTGTTTTCCGGCGCCGACGGGCGCGCCCGCGAGATCGACGCAAACCCGTTCGATCGGCGCGGACGAACGCGTGGATCGTGCTGGCGCGGCCGGTCAATCCCGCCACTCCTGCTGTGGGAGCACCACTAAGATAAATGCACGGCGGCGCTCCCGCCTGCCGGCGGGCCGCACGGTAGGCGAGCCCGCTGCGGCAGCACGGCGGCCACCGGCCGGCCCCGCCCAGCCGCGCCGCGCCCGATCGCGCCGCAGATCGTGCTGCATGTGCCGGGCAACTTGCGGCGATTGTGCGCTTTGAGCGGCGCCGAACGATGCGCGAACGACTTTTTGCCCTGATTCAATTTCGTTGAACCCAGCCCATCCCCGGCCCTGCCGGGGCTTCACACCGACAGGACGTCACCATGATCCAGTTTGAACCGAAGTACATCACCTTCGACTGCTACGGCACGCTGACCCATTTCCGGATGGCCGAGACGGCGCGCGAAATCTACGCGGACCGGCTGTCGCCGGCGACGATGGAGGCCTTCGTGCGCGCGTTCGCCGCCTATCGGCTCGACGAGGTGCTGGGCGCATGGAAGCCGTACCGCGACGTCGTCGTCAACGCGATTCGCCGCACCTGCGCACGGGTCGGCGTGACGTTCGACGAAGCCGAGGCCGAGCTGTTCTATCACGCGGTGCCGACCTGGGGCCCGCACCCGGACGTGCCGGCCGGGCTGTCGCGGCTGGCGTCGAAGTACAAGCTGGTGATCCTGTCGAACGCGATGGACGAGCAGATCATGAGCAACGTCGACAAGCTCGGCGCGCCGTTCCATGCGGTGTTCACCGCGCAGCAGGCGCAATCGTACAAGCCGCGCATGCAGGGCTTCGAATACATGTTCGACAAGCTCGGCTGCAAGCCGGAGGACGTGCTGCACGTGTCGTCGAGCCTGCGCTACGACCTGATGACGGCCGAGGATCTCGGGATCAGGCACAAGGCGTTCGTGAACCGCGGCCACGAGCCGGGCACGCCGTTCTACAACTATTACGAAGTGTCGGACATCGGCCAGCTCGCGACGCAACTCGGCCTGTAAGCCGCTAGCGCCGGCCGATTCGTCGATCGTCGCGACGGGACGCGGCCGCGAGGCCGCCGGGGCCCGTCGCGCGTTCGATCAGCGTACGCAACGAGGGTAATTACCGATATCGAGTCGTTCAAGGCGGGGCCGCCCGGGCCGATATATGTACCGAACGGTTAATATTTAGAGGCCCCGCATGAAGTTGTCCACCAAACTGCTGATGCTCGTCGCCGCGGCGCTGCTCGGCGTCGTCCTGCTCGCCGCATTGTCGCTGCACACGCTGCGCGACGCGCTGATCGACAGCCGCCGCGAAGAGATCGTCATGCTGCTGACCAAGGCCGAGCATCTGGTCGATTCGTATCGCGCGATGCAGACGAGCGGCACGCTCACGCAGGAGCAGGCGCAGCAGCAGGCCAAGGCCGCGCTGGCGGCGCTCAACGCGAATTCGAAGAGTTACTTCTGGGTCACGACGTCCGACGGCGTCAACCTCGTGCACCCGAACGCGAAGTTCATCGGCACGCGCGCGAAAGGCAACCGCACGACCAGCGGCCTGACCGACAGCGAGGCGTACCGCGCGGGCATGGCGCAGTCGCATTTCGCGCTCGTCGACGTGCTGATCAAGCGCAGCCCCGACGCGGACCTGGAGCCGAAGCTGCAGGGCGTGGTCGCGATTCCGGACTGGGACTGGTGGATCGGCACCGGATTTTTCTACGACGACATCAACGCGGCGTTTGCCCGGCTCGCGACGGTGCTAAGCGCGATCACGCTCGTCATCGCCGCGGCGCTCGCGGCCATCGCATGGGGCGTGCTGCGCAGTGTCAGGCGCACGCTGGGCGGCGAGCCTGCGCATGCGACGCAGATCGCCGCCCGCATCGCCGCCGGCGAACTGGATGTGCGGTTCGATACGGCGCACGCCGCGCCCGGCAGCCTGCTCGTCGCGCTCGGCGACATGAAGGCGCGGCTGACCGACACCATCGCCGAAATCCAGACCACGACGCACTCGATCGCCACCGGCACCGGCGAGATCGCGCAAGGCAACCTGGACCTGTCGCAGCGCACGGAGCAGCAGGCCGCGTCGCTGCAGGAAACGGCCGCGAGCATGGAGCAGATGACGTCCACGGTCAAACAGAACGCGGACAACGCACGCCAGGCGAATGCGCTCGTGGGCCAGGCGAAGGCGGCGACCGAACTCGGCGGCGCCGCCGTGCAGGCGGTCGTCGAGACGATGCGGCAGATTTCGGACGGCTCGGTGCGGATCGCCGACATCACCGTCGTCATCGAAAGCATTGCGTTCCAGACCAACATTCTCGCGCTCAATGCCGCGGTGGAGGCCGCGCGGGCCGGCGAGGAGGGGCGCGGGTTCGCCGTCGTCGCGTCGGAAGTCCGCTCGCTCGCGCAACGCAGCGCCGCGGCCGCGAAAGACATCAAGGGATTGATCGACGCGTCGGTCGAGCGGGCCGGCAGCGGCAGCCGGCTCGTCGAGACAGCGGGCGAACGCATGACGGAGATCGTCCGGTCGATCGACCGCGTGGCCGGCATCATGGGCGAGATTTCGGCGGCATCGGCCGAGCAGAGCACCGGCATCGAACAGATCGGGCTGGCGGTCGCGCAAATGGACGAAGTCACCCAGCAGAACGCCGCGCTCGTCGAGCAGGCGGCTGCGGCCGCGTCGTCGCTGGACGAGCAGGCGGCGCGCCTGCGGGCCGCCGTTTCGGTATTCCGGCTGGCCGCGTGACGGCTGCGCGCCGTCCGCCCACGGCCGGCGCATCGTCCTGCCTGACCGTTTGACCGTTTGACCGCCCGACCGTCTGACCGTCTGACCGTCTGACCGTCTAACTGCCCGACTGCCCGACTGCCCGACTGCCCGACTGCCCGACTGCCCGACTGCCCGACTGCCTGACTGCCTGACTGCCTGACTGCCTGACTGACTGCCTGACTGACTGCCCGACTGCCCGACTGCCCGACTGCCCGACTGCCCGACTGCCTGCGCCGCGCCGGCACACGCCCTGCGTGCGCGCCGACATGCCGGTGATGGACACGTCGCCGCCTGGCGGCGCGGTTCCTGACGGCTGCACGGCCCCGGTTTCCGGGCAGTCCTGTCATCTTCCCGTCTTCCCCCGAAGCCGTTCCGATCGAGCGGCATTCTTCTGAACTTTCCCACCCGACGTACCGTCGCGATCCCCGCTGCCGACGCCCGTGCGTGCGGCGATTCGCCGTGACGTACCGCTCGTTTCGGCCGTCGTCGGCAGGCGCGCACGCGTTCGATACAAACATGCGGTTTGCGTGAACCAAACGCGCGCCGGATGCCGAACGGGCAATTTTGTCGGCGCAATCTGCGGCGGCTGCGGCCTTACGATTTCCTGCATCGACACGGGTTGGGCAGCCGCCGCGACATGCCGCCGGGCACAGGGCGACACGTACGCGCACGCAGCAAATCATGCTGCGCAGGCTACCCAAAACGGTCGATTCGTATCGTGCGGGCCGCCCGAATCGCGACAAACCGCATTTTGGCGATGCTTAAATGAATTGCATGACGACGTTGCGACCGCCACCAGCACGCGGGCGCGGCGGGATTCGAGAACACGCTGGACCCACGACCCCACTTTCCACAGTCAGGAGCAGTTCGGATGAGCGACGATATCGACAATGGCGGCAAGGGCGGCTTCACGCGCCGCGACATGATGAAGGTCATGGCGGCGGGCGGCATGATGGCCGCCGGCGCCGGCGGACTGCTGATGACCCCCGGCGCTGCGTTCGCCGCGCCCGCGCCGAAGCGCGGCGGCAAGATCCGGGTCGCGAACGAAGCCGGCTCGACGGCCGATACGCTCGATCCGGCCAAGGGCTCGACGGGCGCGGACTACACGCGCTTCTTCATGTTCTACAGCGGCCTCACGCAGCTCGATGCGAGCCTCACGCCGCAGATGAACCTCGCCGAATCGCTGCAGACGACCGATGCGAAGACCTGGATCATCAAGCTGCGCAAGGGCGTCACGTTCCACGACGGCAAGCCGGTCGGCCCGGCCGACGTGGTGTTCTCGCTGATGCGCCACAAGAACCCGGCCACCGCGTCGAAGGTCAAGACGCTTGCCGAACAGTTCACGGATGCGAAGGCGAGCGGCCCCGACGAAGTCACGTTGACGCTCGCCAGCGCGAACGCGGACCTGCCGGTGATCCTCGCGACGCCGCAGCTCGTGATCGTCAAGGACGGCACGACCGACTTCTCGACCGGCATCGGCTGCGGCCCGTACAAGCTGAAGTCGTTCAAGCCGGGCGTGTCGACCGTCGGCGTGCGCAACGACAGCTACTTCAAGCCGGGCAAGCCGTATCTCGACGAGATCGAGCTGATCGGCATCAGCGACAGCGCCGCGCGCCTGAACGCGCTGCTGTCGGGCGACGTGCACCTGATCAACGCGATCGATCCGCGCTCGACGCAGCGGGTCTCGTCGACGCCGGGCTATGCGCTGAAGGAAACCAAGTCGGGCCTCTATACCGACCTGATCATGCGCAGCGACAACCCGATCGTATCGAGTCCCGATTTCGTCGAAGGGATGAAGTACCTGTTCGATCGCGAGCAGCTCCGCACGGCGGTGTTCCGCGGCTACTCGGTGATCGGCAACGACCAGCCGATTCCGCCGGGGCACCGCTACTTCAACGCGTCGCTGCCCCAGCGGCCGCACGATCCGGACAAGGCGAAGTTCCTGCTGCAGAAGGCCGGGGCGCTCGGCGCCGCGCTGCCGCCGATCTATGCGACGTCCGACGCGAACGGGTCGATCGAAATGGCCGTGCTGCTGCAGCAGGCCGGCCAGAAGATCGGGCTGAACCTGCAGGTCAACCGCGCGTCGCCCGACGGCTACTGGTCGAACCACTGGATGAAGCACCCGCTCACCTTCGGCAACATCAACCCGCGCTCGAGCGCCGACGTGCTGTTCACGCAGTTCTTCAAGTCGGATGCGCCGTGGAACGAGTCGGGCTGGAAGAACGCGAAGTTCGACCAGTTGCTGCTCGCCGCACGCTCGGAAACCGACGACGCGAAGCGCAAGCAGATGTACGGCGACATGCAGGTGATCGTGGCGCAGCAGGGGCGGGTCGGCATTCCGGCGTTCATCAGCTTCCTCGACGGCTACGACAAGCGGCTCGCGGGCCTCGGCTCGATCCCCACCGGGCCGATGATGGGCTTCACGTTCGCCGAGAACGTGTGGTGGAACGCATGACGTTGTCGTCGGCCGCCGTCGCGCGGCCGGTGCGGGCCACCGCGCCGGCCACGCGCGGGCTTTTCAGGAGTGCCGCCCCATGAACCGAATTCTCATTGGCCTGATCGGCCGGCGCATCGCGGTCACCGCGCTGACGCTGCTGATCGTGTCCGCGATCATCTTCACGATCACGAACCTGCTGCCGGGCGACGCCGCGCAGGCCGCGCTCGGCCAGTCGGCGACGCCGGAGACGGTCGCCGCGCTGCGCCAGCAGTTCGGTCTCGACATGCCGGCGCACGTGCGTTACGTGCACTGGCTCACCGGCCTGTTGCACGGCGATTTCGGCCGGTCGCTGTCCGGCGACATGCCGGTGTCGGAGCTGATCGGCGGGCGCCTGCCGAAATCGCTCGCGCTCGCGGCGATCACGACCGCCGTGTCGGTGCCGATCGCACTGCTGCTCGGCATCCTCGCGGCCGTCAAGCGCGAGTCGGTGGTGGACCGCGTGATCAGCCTCGGCACGCTGTCGCTCGTCGCGACGCCGGAGTTCCTGATCGCGACGGTCGCCGTGCTCGTGTTCGCGGTGAAGCTGCGCTGGCTGTCCGCGTTGTCGTACAGCGGCCCGATCGAAAGCCTGCACGATTTCCTGCGTGCGTATGCGATGCCGGTGCTGACGCTGTGCGCGGTCGTGATCGCGCAGATGGCGCGCATGACGCGCGCCGCGGTGATCGAGCAACTGAGCGCGTCGTATGTCGAGATGGCCACGTTGAAGGGCGCGAGCCCCGCACGCGTCGTACTGCGCCACGCGCTGCCGAACGCGATCGGCCCGATCGCCAATGCGATCGCGCTGAGCCTGTCGTATCTGCTCGGCGGCGTGATCGTCGTCGAGACGATCTTCAACTATCCGGGCCTGGCAAGCCTGATGGTCGACGCCGTCAGCAACCGCGATTTCCCGTTGGTCCAGGCGTGCACGTTGATCTTCTGCGTCGCGTACCTGACGCTCGTGCTGTTCGCCGACCTGTGCTCGATCGTGTCGAACCCGCGACTGCGAACCTGAGCGTTCCGTCCTTCTTCCGAGATGCCGCCCATGCACCCGACCGAACCCGTTCAACGCAGCAGCGCGCTGCCGCCATCCGGCGATCCGCCCGTGGGGCGGGGCAGCGTGCCGCCTGCCGCGCCTGCTCCCGACGAGCCGCGCAAGCGCCGCGGCGTACGCATCGCCTTGACCGCCGGCGGCCGCGTCGGCCTGTCGATGGCCGGCCTGATGCTGTTCATCGCCGTGTTCGCGCCGCTGCTCGCGCCGCACGACGTCGGCGCGATCGTCACGCCGGACGTGTTCGCGCCGTTCAGCGCGAAGCTGCCGTTCGGTTCCGACTTCCTCGGCCGCGACATGCTGAGCCGGATTCTGTACGGCACGCGGCTGACCGTGCTGCTCGCGCTCGCCGCGGTGCTGCTCGCCGCGGTGACCGGCACGACGCTGGGGCTGCTCGCGACCGTGTCCGGCCGCGCGGTGGATGAGACGATGAGCCGGCTGCTCGACGCGCTCACGTCGATTCCGTCGAAGATGTTCGCGCTGATGTTCGTCGCCGCGTTCGGCTCGTCGCTGCCGCTGCTGGTGCTCACCGCCGCGGTCAGCTACATGCCGGGCTCGTACCGGATCGCACGTGCGCTGGCGGTCAACATCAGCACGCTCGAATTCGTGCAGGTGGCGAAGGCGCGCGGGGAAAGCGCGCTGTACATCGCATGCGTCGAGATGCTGCCCAACATGATCCATCCGATGCTGGCCGACACCGGGCTGCGCTTCACGTTCGTCGTGCTGCTGCTGAGCGGCCTGAGCTTTCTCGGGCTCGGCGTGCAGCCGCCGTATGCGGATCTCGGCTCGCTCGTGCGCGAGAACATCGCGAGCCTCGGCGACGGCTCGGCCGTCGCGATCATGCCCGCGGTCGCGATCGCGATCCTGACGGTGGGCGTCAACCTGTTGATCGACGGTTTGCCGCATCGCGGCCGCCGCAAGGGCGCGGCTGCCGCCGCGGGAGAACACTGATGCGGGATGAATCGACTCCGGAATCGACGCCGCTCGTCGAGGTGCGCGGGCTGCGCGTGGTCGGCGGCCGGCCGGGCGGCGCGGAAACGACGATCGTCCACGACGTCGACTTCGACATCGGGCGCGGCGAGGTGCTCGCGCTGATCGGCGAATCGGGCTCCGGCAAGACGACGATCGCGCTGTCGCTGATGGGCCATGCGCGCGCGGGCTGCCGGATCGCCGGCGGCTCGGTGAAGCTCGGCGGCACGGACGTGTGCACGCTGAGCGCGCAGGCATTGACCGCGCTGCGCGGCCGCAAGGTCGCGTATATCGCGCAGAGCGCCGCCGCCGCGTTCAATCCGTCGCGCACGATTCTCGACCAGGTGATCGAGAGCGCGCTGATCCACAAGACGATGACCAGGCGCGATGCGCAGGCGAAGGCGGTCGAGCTGTTCCGCGCGCTCGCGCTGCCCGAGCCGGAGACGATCGGCAGGCGCTATCCGCACCAGGTGTCGGGCGGGCAGTTGCAGCGGTTGATGGCCGCGATGGCGCTGATCACCGATCCGGAACTGGTGATCCTCGACGAGCCGACCACCGCGCTCGACGTGACCACGCAGATCGACGTGCTGCAGGCGTTCAAGAGCGTGATCCGGCGCTGCGGGATGAGCGCGGTGTACGTGTCGCACGATCTGGCCGTGGTCGCGCAGATGGCCGATCGCATCGTCGTGCTGAGCGACGGCGTGATCCGCGAGACGGGCGACACCGAACAGATCCTGCATGCGCCCGCGCATCCGTACACGCAGAGCCTGATCGCGGCGGTCACGCCGAACGATGCCGAACGCGACGCGAAAGCGGCGAGCGCCGCGCCGGCGCCGCTGCTCGACGTGCGCGGCGCGATCGCCGGCTACGGTGGCCGGACCGCGAAGGGCTGGCCCGCGAAGGTGATCCTGCACGAAGTCGACCTGCGCATCGGGCGCGGGCAGACGGTCGGCGTGATCGGCGAATCGGGCTCCGGCAAGACCACGCTCGCGAAGGTGATCGCGGGCCTCGTGCCGGCGACGGCCGGACAGATCCTGCTCGACGGCGAGCCGCTCGCGCTCGATATCGGCAAACGCTCGAAGGAGCAGCACCGCCGCGTGCAGATCGTGTTCCAGAACGCCGATACCGCGCTCAACCCCGTGCATACCGTCGAGCGCACGCTGGCGCGGCCGCTCGCGTTCTATCACGGGATCCGCGGTGCGCGGGCCCGGCAGCGCGTCGCGGAGCTGCTCGAACTCGTGCGGCTGCCGCAGGCGGTGGCCGGGCGACGCACCGGAGAATTGTCCGGCGGGCAGAAGCAGCGCGTGAACCTCGCGCGCGCGCTCGCGGCCGAGCCCGACCTGATCCTGTGCGACGAAGTCACGTCGGCGCTCGATACCGTGGTGGGCGCGGCGATCATGGACCTGCTGCGCGACCTGCAGGCGAAGCTCGGCGTGTCGTACGTGTTCATCACGCACGACATCGCGAAGGTGCGCGCCATCAGCGACGACATCGTCGTGCTGTACGCGGGCCGTCGCGTCGAAACCGGCAGCCGCGACGCGCTGTGCGCGCCGCCTTATCACCCGTATTCGCATCTGCTGGTGTCGTCCGCGCCGGAGCTGCGCGCGGGCTGGCTCGACGATGCGGCCGAGCGCTGCCACCGGCCGCTGGTGCCGATCGGCGAGCGCGAGCACGAGGCCGAGCTGTGTCCGTTCCTGTCGCGCTGCGCGATGCGCGTGGACGGCGTGTGCAATCGCACGGCCCCGTCGCTGCGCACGCTCGAGAACGGCGCGCAGGTGCTGTGCCATCGCAGCGAGGAAGATCTCGTGCGCTTCCAGGCGGAGCCGGTGCCGGCGGGCGGCGCGACGGTGCAGCCGGTACGGCTGTGATGCGCGCCATCGTTCGTGCATCGCGCCTGCCCGCGCCGGCGATCGACGTTGCGCATAGTGTGCTGCGGCAGGCGCGCAAAACGGCAAATGACGCGTGTGGCGCGCGCGAATACGCGGCAACTGCGCTTTTTGATAGTGATTAAATGATTCTCATTGGACGGTCGCCGATCGTCGTCGCCGGAATGCTCGAGAAAATTCGATGAAACTGGAATCGTACTGGCTGGATACCCGTCCCGCGTTTCGCGCCAGCAGCGAAGGGCCGGTCGAAGGGCGTGCGGACGTAGTCGTGATCGGCGGCGGTTTCACCGGCTTGTCGGCGGCACTTGCGCTCGCGCAGCGCGGCGTGTCGGTGGTCGTGCTCGAAGCCGCGCAAGTCGCCGGCGAAGCGTCCGGCCGCAACGGCGGCCAGTGCAATACCGGTGTCGCGCAGGATTATGCGTCGCTGGCCGCGCGCATCGGCGTCGAGCAGGCGAAAGCGTTCTATCGCGCTTATGCAAGCGCGGTGAAGAGCGTCGAGACGATCGTCACCGAACAGGCGATCGACTGCGATTTCCGGCGCGCGGGCAAGCTCAAGCTCGCCGCGAAGCCGCAGCATTTCGCGGGGCTCGAAAAAACCTTCGACGCGTTGCGGCGCGACGTCGATCCGGACATCGAACTGATCGAGCCGTCACGCATCCGCGATGAAATCGCGTCCGACGGCTTTTACGGCGGGCTCCTGCAGCGCAACGGCGCGCAGATGCACATGGGCAAGTTCGGCGTCGGCCTCGCGCAAGCAGCCGTGCGGGCCGGCGCACGCGTGTACGAGCACGCGGCCGTCACGCAGCTCGACCGGCTGGACGGCGAGCGTCACCGGATCACCAGCGCCCGCGGCACGATCGTCGCCGACCGCGTGCTGGTCGCGACGGGCGCCTCGCAGCACGGGCCGTTCGCGTGGTTCCGGCGGCGCATCGCGCCGGTCGGCAGCTTCATCGTCGTGACCGAGCCGCTGCCGGATGCGCAGTTGAACCGGCTGTTTCCGCATCGCCGCGCATACGTGACGTCGCGCCAGATCGGCAACTACTTCCGCGTGACGCCCGATAACCGGCTGCTGTTCGGCGGCCGCGCGCGCTTCGCGATGTCGAGCCCGCGCTCCGATGCGAAAAGCGGCGACATCCTGCGTGCGGGCATGGCCGGCTATTTCCCGGAACTGGCGAACGTGCGGCTCGACTACTGCTGGGGCGGGCTGGTCGACATCACCGCCGACCGGCTGCCGCGCGCGGGCCAGCATGACGGGCTTTATTACTCGATGGGCTACAGCGGCCACGGCGTGCAGATGTCGGTGCACATGGGCCGCGTGATGGCCGACGTGCTGTATGGGGCGGCCGCGTCCAACCCGTGGCGCGAACTCGACTGGCCGGCGATCCCGGGTCATTTCGGGCACGCGTGGTTCCTGCCGGTCGTCGGCGCGTATTACCGGATGCAGGATTTCCTGCACTGAAGCGAGCGCCCGGGAGAATTCGATATGACAGTGCAATTCATTGGCTCGGTTGGCTCCGTCGGCTCGCCGCGTGTGGCGCAGCCCGTGTCGCCCGCGATCGGCGACGTGCTGCGCACGATCGATGCATCGTTCGCGCAGCCGCTGAACCTGGACACGCTCGCGGCGGTGGCCGGGCTGAGCGTGTCGCGTTTCACCGCGCGTTTTCGCAGCGAAACCGGCCTGTCGCCGCACCGGTATCTGTGTCTCGTGCGGATACGGCGGGCGCAGGACTTGCTGCGCGCCGGTCTCGCGCCGTCGGTCGTCGCGACCGACGTCGGCTTCTTCGACCAGAGCCATCTGTGCCGGCATTTCCGGCGCGTACTCGGGATCACGCCGCGCGATTACGTGGTCGCCCGAACGGGCGGCGCGCCGGTGCGACCGCCATCGGCGCGCCTGCGCAGCGAACGCCGCGACGCGTCGTGTCACGCGGCGTAGGCGCACGCATGAGCGACATGCCCCGCTGAGGATGTCCGGCACAAGCGCCGGCGAACGACGATTTCCGATATCGCATGACGGCTTTCGAACGAATCCGTCACGCACTGCACAGGAGCAGAAATGACCGCAGTTTTCGTGTTGCACCGGGCTGACGGCGCACCGTCTTCCACCGCATTCCGCAAGCAGGCGTTCGGCGCGAGCGATCCGTTCGCGTCGCATCGCGAGATTGCGTGGGAAGGCCCCGACGCGATGGCCGCGGGGCGGATCGTTTTCGTCGGCGAACTGGACGTGGCGAGCTTTCCGCACATCGAAACCCTGGCCGTCATCCAGGGCGAGCTGACGCTCGAAGCGGCCGGGGCCGCGCCGCTGGTGGTCGGCCCGGGGCAAGGCGCCGTCATCGGCGGCGGCACCGCACTGCGCATCGCCGCGCAATCTCCGGTACTCCTGACGTTCTGCGCGGCAGCGTGCGCGCAACCGACGAAACGCGGCGTCTTCGCGCTGCGCGCCGACGCCGATTTCAAGCCGTCCGCCACGCTGCCCGCCGAGGCGCTGCTCGGTCCCGCGCCGCAATGCCGCAGCGACAACGTGTTCACCGACGACGGCGCCGGGTACTGCGCGGGCACGTGGGATTCGACGCCGTATCACCGGATCGTCCGGCCGCATCGCGCGAACGAGTTCATGTTCCTGCTGGACGGCGGCGTCCGGTTCGCGGCGCCCGACGGCAGCGTGCAGTCGCTCGGCACCGGCGACGCGCTGTTCGTGCCGCGCGGCGCGTCGATCGGGTGGGAAAGCAGCGAACGCGTGGCGAAGTTCTACGTGATGCAGAACGTCAAACCTTCCACCGAACGAGACTGAGCATGTCCCCTCCGCTGCGCCATATCGAAACCTTGTCCACGCCGCCGGCCGCGGCCGACGTCGTCGTGATCGGCGGCGGCATCATCGGCGTCTTCACCGCTTATTACCTGGCCCGCCGCGGCATCTCGGTCGCGCTCGTCGAGAAGGGGCGCATCGGCGCCGAACAGTCGAGCCGCAACTGGGGCTGGTGCCGCCAGCAGAACCGCGATGCGCGCGAGTTGCCGATGGCGAGCAAGAGCATCGATCTGTGGGAACGCTTCGCGGCCGAATCCGGCGAAGACACCGGCTTTCATCGCTGCGGGCTGCTGTATCTCAGCAATGACGAAGCCGAATTGTCCCGCTGGGCGAGCTGGGGCGAATTCGCGAAGACTGCCGGCGTGACCACCTACATGCTCGACAGCAAGCAGGCCGCCGAACGCGGACGGGCAACCGGGCGGCAGTGGAAGGGCGGCGTGTTCTCGCCGACCGACGGCACGGCCGATCCGGGCAAGGCCGCGCCGGCCGTGGCTGCCGCGCTGATGAAGCTGGGCGGCAGCGTCCACCAGCACTGCGCGGCGCGCGGCATCGAACTCGAAGGCGGACGCGTCGCGGGTGTCGTCACCGAAGCCGGCGTCATCAAGACGCGCACGGTCGTGATGGCCGGCGGCGCCTGGGCGTCGTCGTTCTGTCGCCAGCTCGGCATCCGCTTTCCGCAGGCGTCGATCCGCCAGTCGATCCTGAGCGTGGCGCCCGTCGACACGCCGCTGCCCGATGCGATGTACACGTCCGGCGTGTCCATCACGCGCCGCAGCGATGGACGCTATGCATTGGCGATCAGCGGCCGCGCGCGGGTGGACCTGACACCGCAGTTCCTGCGCTTCGCGCCGCAATTCGTGCCGATGTTCGCGAAGCGCTGGCGCAACCTGCTGCCGGGCGGCCTCGAAGGCGTGCGCGGCGGCCATGAAACGCTGAAGCGCTGGCGCCTCGACGCGCCGACGCCGATGGAAGCCGTGCGCATTCTGGATCCGAAGCCGGATATGCCGACGGTCACCGAAACGTACCGCCGCGCGGCCGAACTGTTGCCCGAACTGCGCGACGCGAAGATCACGCACGCGTGGGCCGGGTTCGTCGACAGCACGCCGGACGGCGTCCCGGGCATCGGCGAAGTGCCGGGCGTGCCGGGGCTGATCCTCGCGGCGGGGTTTTCGGGGCATGGCTTCGGGATCGGCCCGGGCGCCGGGCACCTGATCGCCGATCTGGCGTCCGGTGCGCAACCGTTCGTGGACCCGGCGCCGTACCGGCCCGGCCGGTTCAGCGAGTCCGCCTGGGGCAAGGTCGCCGATTTCTGATGCAACGCCGTCACATGGATGAGAGGCCGCCTGTATCCGACGCGCGTCGAGCCCGGCCGCCCGCGAGCGGCAGGATCGGGGCAGCGAACGTTCGCCGGCCCGGCAGTGCGATGCGACAGCTTGGGAGTGCCTGATGCGTTTCAGTTCGTACTGGCTCGATACGTCGGAGCCATTCGTGAGCCACTCGCCGGAGTTGCCCGACGGCAGTTGCGACGTCGTGGTGGTGGGCGGCGGGATCACCGGTTCGGCCGCCGCGCTGGCGCTGGCCAAGAAGGGCGCGCGCGTGATCGTCTGCGAGGCGGGCACCGTCGGGCAGGCGGCATCGGGCCGCAACGGCGGCATGTGCAACAACGGCTTCGCGCAGGATTACGCGTCGCTGTCGCAGCGCCTCGGCACGGAACTGGCCAACCGGCTCTATCTCGCGTTCGACGCGGGCGTCGACACGGTCGAGCGGCTCGTCAACGAAGAGTCGATCGATTGCAATTTCGCCCGCACCGGCAAGCTGAAGCTCGCGGCGAAACCCGAGCACTACGACAAGCTCGCGCGCAGCCACGCATTGCTCGCGGCGAGCGTGGACCCCGATACGCGCCTCGTGACGAAGGCCGAGCTGCGCGACGAGATCGGCTCGGATCGTTATCACGGCGGGTTGCTGTTCGGCAAGAGCGCGGGGATGCATGTCGGCCGATATGTGCGCGGCCTGGCGCGCGCAGCCCAGGCGCGCGGCGCGCACATCGTCGAGCAGGCGCCGGTGCTGGGCCTGAAGCGGCAAGCGGGCGGCGCGTACGCGGTGCAAACACCGCGCGGCGAGATCCGTGCGCGCCAGGTGCTGCTCGCGAGCGGCATTTCGCACGTCGGGCCGTTCGGCTGGATCCGCCGCAGGGTCGTGCCGGTAGGTGCCTTCATCATCGTCACCGAGCCGTTGCCGCGCGAGTGGCTCGATCGCCTGTTGCCGACGCGCCGGATGGCCACCGACACGAAGAACTTCGTCAACTTCTTTCGCACGACGCCCGATAATCGGCTGCTGTTCGGCGGGCGCGCGCGGTTCGCCGCGTCGAACCCGCGTTCGGACGAAAAGAGCGGCGCGATCCTGCGGCATCAACTGGCCGCCGTGTTTCCCGAGCTGGCCAGCGTGCGCATCGACTATTGCTGGGGCGGGATGGTCGACATGACGGCCAACCGGCTGCCGCGCGCGGGCGAGCGCGACGGCGTTTACTACTCGATGGGCTATAGCGGCCACGGCACCCACATGGCCACGCTGATGGGCACGCTGATGGCCGAGATCATGGACGGGCGCGCGGAGCTCAACCCGTGGCAAGGTTTCGACTGGCCGGCCATTCCCGGGCATTTCGGCAAACCGTGGTTCCTGCCGTTCGTCGGCGCCTGGTATCGACTGAAGGACACTCTGCAATGAATTCCCCTGTTGTTCACCTGATGCAAGCCGGCAGGCTCGATCGCTTCTTCATCGACGGCGACTGGGTGTTGCCCGACGGCAGTGACCGGTTCGCGGTCGTCAGCCCGTCCACCGAAGACACGCTGGGCGAAATCCCGCTCGGCAGCGCACGCGACGCCGATCGCGCGGTGCAGGCCGCGCGCCGCGCGTTCGAACGCTGGTCCGCAACTTCACCGCAGGAACGCGCCGCGTTGCTCGACCGCGTGCATGCGTTGATGCTCGAGCGTGCCGAACTGTTCGCCACGGCGCTCGCGCTGGAAATGGGCGCGCCGATCAGCTACGCACGCGCCGCACACGTCCCGCTCGCCGCCGAACATATCCGCGTCGCACGCGACAACCTGGCGAACTATGCGTTCGTCAGGCAACGCGGCACGACCGCGGTCGTGCGCGAGCCGATCGGCGTCTGCGCGCTGATCACGCCGTGGAACTGGCCGATCTACCAGATCACCGCGAAGGTCGGGCCGGCGCTCGCGGCCGGCTGCACGGTCGTGCTGAAGCCGAGCGAGCTGTCGCCGCTCAGCGCGCTGCTGTTCGCGGAAGTGATCGCCGATGCGGGCGTGCCCGCCGGCGTATTCAATCTCGTGAGCGGCAGCGGCGACACGGTCGGCGCCGCGCTGTCGTCGCACCCGGAGGTCGACATGGTGTCGATCACCGGATCGACGCGCGCCGGCGTGCTCGTCGCGCAGGCGGCGGCGCCGACCGTCAAGCGGGTCGCGCAGGAGCTCGGCGGCAAGTCGCCGAATATCGTGTTGCCGGATGCGGACCTGTCGCGCGCGATCGCGCCGGGCGTGGCCGCCGCGTTCCGCAACATGGGGCAGTCGTGCAGCGCGCCGACCCGCATGATCGTGCCGCGCGCCGTGCTCGGCGCGGTCGAGGAACTGGCTGCTGCGGCGGCGCGCACGCTGGTCGTTGGCGATCCGTTCGCCGAGGCCACGACGCATGGGCCGCTTGCCAACCGCGCGCAGTTCGGGCGGGTCGCGCAGATGATCGACGCGGGCATCGACGAACGCGCGAAGCTGATCGCCGGCGGCCCCGGCCGGCCCGCGGGGCTCGATCGAGGCTTTTATGCGCGGCCGACGATTTTCTCCGACGTGCGTACCGACATGACGATCGCGCAGCAGGAGATCTTCGGCCCGGTGCTGGCGATCCTGCCGTACGACACCGTCGACGAAGCGGTCGCGATCGCGAACGACACGGTCTACGGGCTCGGCGCGCACGTGCAAGGCACCGACAAGGCGCAGGCCCGCGCGGTGGCTGCCCGCATCCGCGCGGGGCAGGTGCATCTGAACTACCCGGCATGGGATCCCCAGGCGCCGTTCGGCGGATACAAGCAGTCGGGCAACGGCCGCGAGTACGGGATCGAAGGGATGGAGGAGTATATGGAGATCAAGTCGATCGTCGGCTTTTACGACTGACCCGGCCGCCGCGCGCGGTTCGCGCCGGCGGTACAGTTGGAAGCCCGCTACTTTCCGAAGGTGCCGAAATTGGAACTGGATAACCCCGTCATTCCCGACCCGTTGCTGCAAGCGCATCACGCGCACTGGGCGAAGCTGCGCCGCGACCTGCATGCGCATCCCGAGTTGCGATTCGAGGAACACCGGACGGCCGACGTCGTCGCGAGCGAGCTCGAAGCGCTCGGCTATGTGGTATCACGCGGGCTGGGCGGCACGGGCGTCGTCGCGAGCCTGCCGGGCGCCGATCCGGCGCGCGGCATCGTGCTGCGCGCCGATCTGGACGCGTTGCCGATCCACGAAGCCAACGACTTCGCGCATGCATCGTGCACGCACGGGATCATGCACGCGTGCGGCCATGACGGCCATACCGTGATGTTGCTCGGCGCCGCACGCGTGCTGAAGGAACTGCCGCAGTTGCCCGGCAGCGTCCATTTCGTGTTTCAGCCGGGCGAAGAGGGCGGCGCGGGCGCACGCAGGATGATCGACGACGGGCTGTTCGACCAGTTCCCGACGGAGGCGGTATTCGGCATGCACAACTGGCCCGGGCTGCCGGCCGGCCATTTCGGGTTGCGCACCGGGCCGATCATGGCGGCCGGCTCGCGCTTCAGGATCACGGTGACGGGCAAGGGCGCGCACGCGGCGCAGCCGCACCTGGGCATCGATCCCGTGCCGCTCGCCTGCTCGATGGTGCTGCAATGTCAGACCATCGCCGCGCGGCACAAGGATCCGGTGGATCCCGCGGTCATCTCCGTCTGCATGTTCCATGCGGGCACGACGGACAATGTGATTCCGGACACCGCCGAGCTGCGCGGCACGATCCGCACGCTGTCGTCGGCATTGCAGCAGAAGCTGCAGCACGACGTGCGGCTCACTTGCGAGGCGCTGGCGAGTGCCTATGGCGCGCAGGTCGACGTGGAGTTTTTCCAGTACTACCCGGCGACGGTCAACACGCCGGCCGAGACGGCGCTGTGCGAGGCGGTGATTCGCGACACGTTCGGCGACGCGCGCGTCGACGGCGACGTGCCGCCGAACATGACGTCCGAGGACTTCGGCTTCATGCTGGAGGAGCGGCCGGGCGCTTACGTGCTGATCGGCAATGCGCAGGACGGCGCGAGCGCACCGGCGCTGCATCACCCGAAATACGATTTCAACGACGAGATCATTCCGGCTGGCGTCCGCTATTGGGTCGCGTTGGCGCGGCATTACTTCGCGCGATCGCGATGATGTGCGCAGCCGGCATTGAAGTCGGGCCGTGGCGCGCGACGACACTTTTATAAAGACTGCTTGATGAAACAGGACAACGATATGAAGGATTCCGACACGATGCCGGCGCTTCGCTACCGGCGCTTCACTGCCGCGGACGTCCCCGCGGCCCATGCGCTGACCGTCGCGCTTCGCTGGCCGTTCAGGGCGGAAGACTGGCAGTTTTCCGCTGACACGTCGACCGCGTTCGCGGCCGAGGAAAACGGCGTGGTGATCGGCACGGCGATGTGCTGGAAGTACGGTGCCGATCGCGCGGCAATCGGGCATGTGATCGTGTCCGACGCGCATCAGGGCCGAGGCATCGGCCGCAAGCTGATGGAGCTGCTCATCGACGAACTGGGGCCGCGCGTCACGTTCCTGCATGCGACGCCGGCCGGCCGGCCGCTGTACGAGAAGCTGGGTTTCAACGTGTGCGGCTCGCTCGGCCAGTATCAGGGGAACGTGGTGCGGCCGGCCGACGTGGTCCTGCCCGAAGGCGTGCAACTGCGCGCCGGATCGCCGGCCGACTGGCCGCGCCTCGTCGAGCTGGACGCGCGCGCGTCCGGCCTCCAGCGCGATGCGTTGATGGCCGCGCTGTTCCAGCGCGGTGAAAGCGTCGTGCTCGAACGCGATGGCGAGGTGGTCGGGTTTTCGGTGCTGCGGCGCTTCGGGCGCGGCGACGTGATCGGCCCGGTGGCTGCGCCGCGCGCAAGCGACGATGCGTATGCGAAGGCGCTCGTCAGCCATTGGCTGACGCAACGGGAAGGTGAGTTCGTCCGCATCGACGTGCCGGACGGGACCCGTCTGCCGGACTGGCTGGCCGAACAGGGTTTGGCGCGGGTCGATACGTGTTCGAAGATGGTGCGCAACGCGCCGGCGTCGGCGCACGAAGGGCCGGCCGATCCGATCTGCGGACAGTACGCGCTCGTCAGCCAGGCGATGTTGTAGTCCGCGGCGACGCCCGCGGGATCGCCTCGCGCACCCGGCCCGGCGTTGCCGGGCCCAGGCGGCGATCGCTTTACTTCACCGGGGTGAGAACCGGCGCGCCCTTGTTCTTGAGCAGCATCACGACGAATTTCGCCGGCTTCGTGCTGCTGGCGTTTCGTCCGACCGTGTGCACGTCGTCCGGTCCTTCGTGGTACGTGTCGCCGGCATGGAGCGTGACCGTTTTCCCGCCGTTCAGGCCCATCACGATGCTGCCGTCGAGCACGTAGACGAAGGCGTGAGCATCGTGGCGATGCACGGGATCGACGGCCCCGGGCGGATAGTTCACGACGATCATTTCCACTTCCTTGCCCGGATACTCGGGCAACGGTTCCGTGGTCAGTTGCGTCACCGTGGCGTGCGGGGCGGCGGCGGCCGGCTGAACGGGGGCCAGGAGCGACAGCGCGAGCGGTGCCAGCGCGAGCATGAGGCGTTTCATGTCGTTACTCCAGGTTGGCCTTGTCGAGCCCGAACATCTTGTCGAACGAGCCGGGCACGACGCGGAAGGCGACGTTCAGCCGGTTCCAGCAGTTGATGGCGCCCACGAGGAAGGTGAGATCCGACAGTTCCTTCTCGGAATAGTGGCCCCGCACGCGTTCGTAGAGCTCGTCGGGCACACCGTGCGACGGGATCTGCGTCAGCGCTTCGGTCCAGGCGAGCGCGGCGCGCTCGCGCGGCGAGAACAGCGTCGACTCGCGCCAGATCGCGACGTGATGCAGGCGCAGTTCGCGCTCGCCGTGGATCTTTGCCATCTTGGTGTGCATGTCGACGCAGAACGCGCAGCCGTTGAGCTGCGATGCGCGAATCTCGACGAGCTCGCGGATCGGCGTCTCGATCGTCGTCTTCTGAAACAGTCCGTCGAGTTCGACGAGCTTCTTGGTCAGCTCCGGCGATTGCTGGAAGTAGTTGATACGTTGCGTCATGATCGGTTCTCCTGAAATGTGGAATCGCGACTGCCGGCCCTGCATGTGGCGCCCCACGCACGGCCTGCCTGACAACATCGTAATCGCGCGCCCCGCGGGCCAGTAGTGCCCGGCAGGTGCGCATTCTGTTGCCGCTTCGGCACCAATCCATGTCGGGGGCGCGGTCGATCTCAACCGCGGCGGAAAGGCGCACGGTTCACTACAGCGCGATGACCGTGTCGCCGCACGGTGCGCCCGCGGGTTCCGCGAGCATCGCCCTGAGATCGCGTTCGATCGTGCCGCACAGCGTCGAAATGGGCACGTCGTTCGCGCCGCCCTCGAACGGGTTCTCGGTGCTCTCGCCGACCTGGTCGAGCGAGGTGTACATCCACGACACCGCGACACTGCACGGCACCACCAGCCAGACCATGTAGCCGTGCATGAAGCCGCTCACGCCGTCGTTCAGCCGGTTGAACTCGTTCAGCAGACCGAACGGCAAAGACAGGCAGAAGAATCGGACGAACAGCGAGCTGACGGTCGCGTACTGGCGCGGATACGGGAAATTCTTGAAACGCTCCGCGCGCGACTGGAGGTCGGTGAAATCCCCGATCGTCTTGTGCAGGTCCATGTAGAAGCTCGTCTCGAGGCGGCCGGCCGTGTGCAGCGTCGCGAGCGTGCGGCGTTGCAGGCTCAGCACGAACGTCGCGATGGAGGCGGACGCGCACGCCTGGGCCGCTTCGGACGGCGACAGGTACGCCGGGAGCAGTTCCCGGATGTCCTGTTCCCACTCCGGCACGCGATAGTACCGGCGGTACTCCGCGTTGTAGCGCTTGTTCGTGCTTTCCCAGACGCGCGGGCGGCGCAAGTCGTAGCGCAGCGCGGTGAGCCACGCAAGGTGGCGATAGACGAGGGTTCGCGCGATCTCTTCGTCGCCGACGAAGTCCTGCACGACTTGCCCCCAGCGACGGCTTTTGCTCAGGACGCCGATCCAGATGTCCAGCGCGTCCGCGGCGCGGTTGTACGTCTGGACATTCTTGAAGCCGACGATGAACGACGTCGCGGTGCCGAGCAGCGCCACGATCGTCAGCGGGATCGACAACCATCTGACCGAAAAGAACGTGTACAGGACGACCGGGACGGCCCCGAAAGCGAGGAGCTCGTAAACTTTCCAGCGCGTCCAGATCAGGAATTCCGCCAGCTTGTAGGATTTTCCGAGATGCATGTCTTTGACCTCATCGAGGACTCAGCGGGGCGCGAGACGCGCAGCGGCGCGGCCACGCACGAGGCGACGGCGGCGAAGGCAGGCGGCGGGCCGGGCGCCGCCGCCGCACGACGCGCGTCGGGTCAGTCGACGACGGTCACGACATTCACGGCGCCTTGCCTGGCCATCTTGGCGTACGGGCACAGGCGCTCCGCGGCGCGCACCCGCTCTTCGGCGACGCTGCGCTCGACGCCGCGCATCCGGACGCGAACCTCGAAGATCAACGCATGACCGCCGTCCATCGGATCACGGCCGAACGCAACCCGCACCTCCACCGCGGTCTCTGCCGGCGCCGTGCCGGCGCGTTGTTCGAGCAGGTTCAGCGCGCCATGAAAGCACGCGGCGTAGCCGGCGGCGAGCAGCTGTTCGGGATTGGTGCCGCCGCCCGGGCCGCCGAGTTCGGTGGGCAGGCGCAGTTCGAGGGCAAGGCTGCCGTCGTCGGAGCGGACGACGCCCGACGCGCGGCCGTGTCCCGTCTCGCCGCCGGTCACGGTGACGCTCGTCGTATAGAGCGGCTGAAACGCGTGGCCCCGATACCGGTCGAGGAGGGAAAGCGGAGGGGCCTGGAGCTTCTGGTCGTCCATGATGCGTGCTCGAGTTCAGCGCCGCTTCGATTCCCGGTCAGTCGTGTGTCGAAGCGTGTGGCGAACGGGGCGGCGCGGCCCCGGGCAGATAGCGTCGCCAGGCACGCGTGGCGCGAACGATCGCACGAGCGCTGCGGCGATCTTCCGGTGCGGTGCGATCCCTGGCGGGTCTCCGGGAAAAGACGCCTCCATGCTAGAGGAGCACGATCGGCGGCGGTATGGCCGTCCCGGGCGATTCAATGTTTCCCTTCGGGCACCAATCGGGATCGCGACGCGACGCCCGGCCGTTGCGCGCCGCGCGTCAGCGGTCCAGGCAGGTGCGCAGCGTTCGCGCGTGACGTTGCGCTTCGTCCGCGTCGACGATGTTCGCGAACCCGATGACGAGGCCGCGCGGCGTTTGCCGCGTGTGGCTGTTCGTATACCAGATCGACAGCGGAAGGACCGCCAGGCCGGCGTCGCGCGCGCGGGCAGCGACGGCGACGTCGTCGACCGGTCCGTCGGGCCCGTCGGTGAACTGCACCGCGAACTGGATGCCGCCCGCCGGCAATTCGACCATCAGCCGCTCGCCGAACGCCTGCCGCAGCGCGTGCACGATCAGCATGCGGCGCTCGCCGTACAGCGCGCGCATCCGCTTCAGGTGCCGCGCGAAGTGCCCCTGCTCGATGAAGTCGGCGAGGGCCGCCTGCAGGAGGGGCGGCGAACCGGCATTCATGCTGCATGCCACGCGCTCGACGCGCTCCACCGCGCGCTCGGGCACGACCGCGTAGGCGAGCCGCAGGCCGGGATACATCGCCTTGCTGAAGGTGCTGCAATAGATCACGTGATCGCGTCGGTCAAGGCTCTTCAGCGCCGGCAGCGGGCGGCCGAGATAACGAAACTCGCTGTCGTAGTCGTCCTCGACGATCCACCCCGACGTCCTGGCGGCCCAGTCCAGCAGCGCGATGCGGCGGGACAGCGACAGCGTATGCCCGAGCGGGCTCTGATGCGACGGCGTCACCAGCGCGAAGCGGGCCTGCGGGTCCAGTTGCATGCCGCGCGCGACGTCGATCCCTTCGTCGTCCACCGGCACGGGGACGAGCTGCACGCCGGTCTCGGACAGGAAGCCGCGGGCGAGCAGGTAGCCGGGATCCTCGAACCACACGCGGTCGTTCGCCCGTGCGAGGCTGCGCAGCATGAGTTCCAGCGTGGCGCGGTAGCCGCCGGTGACGAAGACCTGGTCCGGCACGCAGGTCACGCCGCGCGACAGCGTCAGATAGGTGGCGATGTGTTCGCGCAGCGGCCGGTAGCCGGCCGGATTCGGATAGCCGAGCAGCGCGCGTTCGCCGCTGCGCGCGCGCAGCGACACGAGCCGGTGCCAGACCTTGCGCGGAAACGCGTCGAGCGCCGGGAGCCCGGGCTGCAACGGGCTCGGCTCGCCGCTCAGCGCGACGGCGATCGGCTGCGGGCGCCGCGGCGGCTGGAGGTCGGCGGGCGGGATCGACGGGGCTGACTGGGCCAAAGGGGTCGAAGGGGCCGGCGTCGACGCCCGCGGCGGGGCCGCCGGTTCGCCGGGCCGGTTCGGCGGGGTACCGGTGCGCGGCGGCGACGCCCGGGTCAGCGAGATCGGCAAGGACGGCGAGACGAACGTGCCTGCCGCGCCGCGCATCTGCAGATAGCCCTCGTCGACCAGGATCGTGTAGGCCTGTTCGACGGTGCCGCGCGCCGTGTTCAGTTGCGTCGCCAGGCCGCGCAGCGCGGGTACGCGGTCGCCGGGGCGCAGGTGGCCGGCGGCGATCGCGGCCCGGAACCGCTCGCAAATCTGCAGATAGAGCGGCAACTGGTGCTGCCGGTCGATTTCGATGGTCAGCGGAAGAGTGGGCTCGGACATCGCGGCTTCTCGGGTAACGCACGCAGGGACAGGATCGGATCCAGCTTGGACTAGTCCGATCGCCGATTCTTGGCACTGATGGATAGGACATGATTCTTCCACAATTGCGTCACGCGATGCGACGGTCTTGACCGCCTCCTCCGGATCCGGCACCCGTCACGCCCGGTCGCATTCCCGTCTAATCCAATCGTCAGGAGATTGTGCGATGAAAATCGTTGTCATCGGTGGTTCGGGCCTGATCGGCTCGCGTGTCGTCACGCTGCTCGCCGAAGCAGGTCATCAGGCGCTGGCCGCCTCGCCGAGCACCGGCGTCAATACCGTCACGGGAGAGGGGCTGGCCGATGCATTGACGGACGCGGATGTCGTGGTGGACGTGACGAACGCGCCGTCGTGGGAGCCGCAGGCGGTACTGGATTTCTTCCGCACGTCGGCACGCAATCTCGGCAAGGCCGAAGTGGCCGCGGGCGTGCGCCATCACGTCGCGCTGTCGATCGTCGGCTGCGACCGGATGCCGGAGAACGGCTATTTCCTGGCCAAGGTCGCGCAGGAGCAGGCGATCGAAGCGGCGGGCGTGCCGTACACGATCGTGCGCGAGACGCAATTCATGGAATTCATCGGCGGCATCGCGGACTTCAGCACGCAAGACGGCGCGGTCCGCATCGGCGACGGCCTGTTCCAGCCGATCGCCGCGGAAGACGTGTCGGCGCTCGTCGCGCAGATCGCGCTTGGCGGCCCGCAGAACGGCACGGTCGAGATCGCGGGCCCGGATCGCGCGCCGTTCGCGGAGATCGTCGCGCGCTACCTGAAATCGGTCGGCGATCCGCGCGCGGTGGTGACCGATCGCGAGGCCCGCTACTACGGCGGGCGCGTCGAGGAAACCTCGCTGGTGCCGCTCGGGAATGCGCGACTCGGCCGCATCGGCCTCGACGCGTGGTTGGCGCGACGCTGATTCGCGTTCGCACGTGTGACGGTTCGCAGGCGCCCGCGGATCGCGGGCAATCGGGATGATTGGCATGGGGGCAGCGGAAAATGAATCATTCGGAACCATCGGAGTACGGCGTGCGGCGCGACCTGGCCGGTCGCGCCAATGCCCTGTCGGCGAGCTTTGGCGCGAGCTATGCGGGCATCCTGGCATTCGTTGCCGTGGCGAGCGAGGGCAGCTTCACCAAGGCCGCCGAACGGCTCGGCGTCGGGCGGCCGGCCGTGAGCCGGAACGTCCAGAAGCTCGAGGCGCAACTGAGCACGCGGCTGTTCCAGCGGACCACGCGCACGACCGAACTGACGTGCGAGGGCCGGCGCTTCTACGAGAACTGCCATCAGGGCGTGGCGCAGATCGTGGAAGCCATGAACGACATGCTCGAGTTGCGGCAGGGGCCGCCGCGCGGCCTCATTCGCATCAGTTCGGCCGTGGGCTTCGGCCGGAAGATCGTGGCGCCGCTGCTGGCCAAATTCGCGGACGCGTACCCGGACATCGATATCGACCTGCTGCTCGACGACCGGCCGATCGACCTGGTGTCCGAGCGGATCGACGTGTCGTTCCGCAACGGGCGCATCGAGGATTCCAGCATCATCGCCCGCCAATTGATTCCGATGCAGATGGCGCTCTGCGCGGCGCCGTCGTACGTGGCGACGCACGGGCTTCCGCAGAGCCTGGACGACCTCGACCGGCACGCGTGCATTAATTTCAGGTTCGCGAGCGGACGCCTGTTCGAATGGGAGTTCAATGTCGACGGCCGCCCGCGGAAGTACCTGCCGACCTCGCGCCTCACGTTCAACGACGCGGACCTGGTATTGCGCGCGGTGCTGAACGGCGCGGGCATCGCACAGTTGGCGGGCTACCAGATCCGCGACCATCTCGCATCGAAGGCGCTCGTCGTCGCGCTGGCGAAGCATGTGCCGGAAGATCGCGGCCATTACATCTGCTATCTGAGTCGACAACACCTGCCGACGCGCATCCGCATCTTCGTCGATTTCATGACCGAGCAGATTCGCGCGCTCGACCTGAACTGCATGACGCAGTTCAATCGGGACCTCACGGTTGCTTCGTCGACGGGATTGGCTGCTTGAAGAATTAAGGGCTTGGGGAAAGCGGGCGGCCCGCCGGCTTCCATGGAAATCGTCCACCGGCCACGATTTTTTCATCGGTCGAAGCAACGACGAACCACGCAGTGCAAGTCGAGTGCGCAAAGCCGCCTGCCGAATGATCGATAACGGTGTCTTAATGAATGGGCGGTTTATTCAATGTCGTGCAATTAAAGCCTGGAAAAAACCGGCTGAAATTAAAAACGAATCAGGCGTTTGATCGAAATTAAAAAACTATCAATACGGGACGTTTATTTTTCAGGTTTTAGCGGATAAGGTTCGGTTCGGTGAAAGTGATTTGTCAGAAAACGCGGCGATTCATCATCGCGCGCCGCGGATTCATCGGGTTGCCGCTTTTGCCGATCAGTGTGCGCGACGACGTGCCGACAGGAACCCCTGCCGGGGATCCTGCGGCGGGCCCGACACGCGCATATCCGTTCCGACATCGATGTCATGAGGGCTCATGAACAAGATCATCCGCAGATACGTTGCTTCCGTGGTGCCATGCGCGTTGACCGGCGTGGCACTGCTGGTCGCGGCGGCCGGTGCTCACGCGCACGGCCGTTTGACCGAACCGCCTTCGCGTATCGTGCTGTGCACGCAAGGGCAGAATCCGAACTGCCACGTCGACGCGTGGCACGCGAACGCGATGGAGAACGGCAAGTTCTTCCCCGCGACGCAAAGCGGCCTGTCCGATCCGTTCGCGCCGGCCGACGCGAAGAATGCCGCACCGCCGCCGGATGGCGAAATCGCCGGCGCCAGCACGAATGGCCCGCTGCCCGTGCTGAACGAGCAGTCGCCGAGCCGCTGGCAGAAGATCCCGCTGCGGCCGGGCGCGTTGCAGAATTTCAAATGGGAATTCAGCGCCGTGCACAAGACGCGTCGCTGGAACTACTTCATTACGCGCGCCGACTGGAACCCGTCGGAAAAGCTGACGCGCGCGCAGTTCGAGCCCACGCCGTTCTGCACGATCCAGAATCCCGGCCAGCCGTACTGGGATCCGAACGCGAACCTGGTGCCGCAGCAGCCGACCATTCACCAATGCCGGTTGCCGATGCGTAGCGGTTACCACGTCATCCTGGCGGTCTGGGAAGTCGCGGATACGGCGATGGCGTTCTATCAGGTCGTCGACGCGACGTTCACCAACGGCGATACGACCCGCAGCCCGTTCTGATACCGCTGCAACCCGACGCGCCCGGCGACGCCCGGGCGTCATGAATGGAAGAGCGCCGCTCAGGAGCGCCGATGCGCTCGCCGACCGACCGGGCAGTCTCCCGCCCGGCTTGCCGAAGCAGCCCCATCATTGCCTCTCCGCCCACCCGCGCGACGCCGTCGTACGGCCGGATCGCATCGCCTGAATTTCGTCGCCTTGAACAATCGGTCGGATGGCTGCGAGTTATCCGTTTGAATTGTCGAATCGCGACAATTGCAATAGAGCGATGCGATCGCGTGAATATTTCGGGTTTCGATATTGATGGAAATAATCGATTCCAGGGTTGATGCCTGATGATTATGTAGTATAACAAATCGAAGTGCCGGCGCTGAATTGAAGGATCACTACATCGGCCGTCGAATTGTTTCTCGTCGTTGAGATAAAGACGGAATCAATATCGGAATTTGTCTTCAAGTGGCAATTTGTCAGGTTGATTTCTTTTGAATTCGACCTGGGCGGAGCGTTGTCAATCGAAAGGGGAAATCATGAGCCAGACCGGAATCGAGGGCATGAAAATGAAGCGCAACCAGCACACCGGAATCATGCGGCGATCAACCTTGAAGGGCGTGCTGGCGCTTTTGCTGGCAGGGTCGTTTTTAGGCGCCGGCACCGGCGCTGCCGCGGCGAGGGCATCGGGTACCGGCACGGCGCCGGCATTCGTCTATAGCCCGTACAAGGACGCGACGATCTCGATGAACTGGAACACCAACGTCATCTCGACGAACGTCACGGGTCAGCTGAGCCCGGTGCTGTCGGTGCTGCCAACCGGTGTCCGTACGATGACGCTCGCGTTCGCGACCGGTGAATGCGGCAGCGAGAACTGGGCGGGCGTCGACGGCGGCGCAATGGCGGCTGCCAATGTGCCGCTGTTCACCGCGGCCAATGTGAATTACGTGATTTCCACCGGCGGCGCGGCCGGCATGTTCACGTGCGGGACGGATGCGGGCATGGCGGCCTTCATCGATCGTTATGCATCGAGCAACCTGATCGGCATCGATTTCGATATCGAGGGCGGGCAGACGCAACAGGTGATCAACGATCTCGTCCAGCGCGTGGCCGTCGCCCAGCAGAAATATCCCGGCCTGCGCTTCAGCTTCACGTTGGCGACGCTGGCGCCTTCCCAGCAGGGCGCGACCACGGCCAGCTCGTGGGGCGCCAGCGCCCCCGACAGCTTCAACATATACGGCGACTGGGTCATGCAGGCGATCCAGGCGGCCGGCCTGAAGAACTACACCATCGACCTGATGACGATGGACTACGGGTCGGCTAGCGCGGGGAACTGCGTGGTCGCGAACGGCACCTGCCAGATGGGACAGTCGGCGATCCAGGCGGCGATGAACCTGCACGATCACTGGGGCGTCCCGTACAACCAGATCGAGCTGACGCCGATGATCGGCGGCAACGATGTGGTCGGCGAAACCTTTACGCCGGCGGACGCGGACACCGTGGCGCAGTTCGTGAAACAGAATGGTCTCGCGGGTGTCCACTTCTGGTCGTTCGACCGTGACGTCGATTGTCCGCCCGGCGCCGCATCGTCGACGTGCAATTCGATCGGCGGTGTCGGTACGCTTGGTTATACGAACCGGTTTGCCAACGGCCTGGCGCCCGGTAAATGAATGAAGCCGGGCAGGGAGGAGACCATGCGGGCCGCTCGTATGATTGCGACGACGTTTCGCATGGTCTCCGATTTCCTCGACCGGCAACCGGAGGCATCGCCGTTGTCGAGGGCCGTGCCGGCGGCACTCGACGGCTGCGCTCGCCAGGGCGGAGCGTCAGCGTCCACCCTGGGACGATGCGCCACGCTTGTCGAAGAAGTGCCCCATCAGTTCGAGCAGCGGCCGGCGTCGCTTGGTCACGGCGAATGCCCACTCGTGGGTCTGGCGCGGCGCCTCGGCCGTCGAGACGGCATCGAGCAGCCGTTGTGCGCGAGGCAGGTCGTACCACGGCAACCACGGGTACGCATGATGGGCGACGTGAAGGTTGAAATTCAGGATCACCCAGCGTGACCAGAGCGGAACGTGGGCGCAGCTGTGCGACACCACGTCCTGCTCCCAGAGCGGCGGGCGTGCCGCGTCGTCGGCCAGCAGCGGGATCTCGGCGTGATGCGGAAGGTTGAGCAGCTCGACGGCCATCAGCAACACGACCCACAGGATCGTCGAGAACGCGATGAGGCTGCCGAGCACGCCCGCACGATACGCCAGCGCGCCGACCGCCGCGTAACCGGCCAGGTAGATCACACTGAATGCGATCTCGGTATTCGATTTCGCGCGATGCGCGGGCGTGTCGCGGTGCAGGAACGGTGCGATCCAGTGGCTGAGGAAATGATTGAATGCCATCATCGGGATCCAGTGCCGCCAGATGAATTCGAGCGTACGCGCGCCGCGTTCCGTCATCACGGAAAACTTCTGGATCATCTTGCGATTCTCCGGATCCCGTGTCGGGTGCGCGGTCCACGCGTGATGGCCCAGATGCGATCTGCGCCGCGGCAGGTACGGCAACCCGATGATCCATCCGCAGAGATGGCCGATGGCCTCGTTGCACGCGCGCGAACGCGATGCGGCGTTGTGCAGTGCCTCGTGCAAGATCAGATAGAGGTGAATCAGCGCGAGCGTGGCGAGGACGAGCGCGGCGATGCGTCCGGGCCCGCCGGCGAGCCAGAGCACCCACGCGGCGGCAAGCAATGCGACATCGGCGAACCAGAGCGCGAGCGTCAGGTGTCCGGTGGGTCCGTTCGGCAATGTCGCCTTGACCGAGCGCCATTCGTCTTGGGTCATGTGCTACCTCGATTGAGTGGATTGATGGGGGGCGCGGCGCGTGGCCGGCGTGGATCTCAGGTGGACAGGATGCGTTGGCCGATCTCGCGGTAGGCGGCATCGAGCACGTCGATGTGTGCGTCGAGTCCGTTCTTGCTCGCGAAGCCGTTGTCGCGCCGGGCGAGCAGCAGGCAGTCGTAGCGCGCGCCGCGGCTCCAGTGCCACGCCGGCAAATAGGCCGTGATGCGGAATCCGGCTTCGAGCATCGCCTTGACCAGCGTCAGCTTGTCGGCGAGCACGATCGCGCCGACATAGGCCGTCGTGCCGCGCCGTTTCAGGAAACGCAGCAGGTCGGCCGTGACGTCGCGCTCGGTCATGAACGGGCCGCCTGCATGCTGGCAGAGATAGATCGCATCGGCCCGCTCGTCGACACGAAACGTGAAGTCGTCCGAGCACTCGTACCCATGCCCCCAGAAACAGGTGTCGGGATACGGTGCCGGCGTTCCGGCGACACCGAGCGGTTCGAAGATCGCGCTGCGCAGAACGTCGGATTCGCGGAAGAGCGGCGAGAGCGGCAGGCAATGCCTGAAGCGCGGCGAGCGGAATGTCTCGAGCGCGATGACGTGATGTTCACGCACGCCATGCGCGCTGTCGGGTGACCCGTCGTGGCCGACCACGACGCCATCGAGATGTCGCAGCAACGCACGCAGCGCGATATCGGTGCGGGCAATCGCGAACGCCAGGTCGTGATCCGCGGCCGGCAACGTGTCGATCGCGGATTGCATCAGCGCCGACAGGACGCCCAAGTGACGATGATCCCGGGAAATCATCGCGCGGCCGTATTCCCACGAGCGATTCTGCGCGTTGTAGCTGACGCTCATGCAACCGATCGTCGCGTGCGTTTCCTCTTCGGCGACGAACCACAGTTCCGATTTGTTCGAGACGGCGCGCCTCACGTAGCCCGCATCGAGACAGGGGTGCGACGAGTCGCCGTATTCCCGTTCGAACAGCGCGCAGATTCCCGATGTGTCCGACACCGTTCCGCGGCGGATCCGGAGTGGCCGGTGGCGGGCGCCGTTGGGCTCGACGCGGTTCCCGCCTGCGGTGCTGCCATCAATTGAATTCATCGCCTTGCTTGCCCTGGTGAGGGTGGATGGTTGCGCGAATCGGGAGGCGACCCGCGCATCGTCGGCGACGACTTTAATTATCCTTACGTTTGATTGTCAAACAAATTCAATCGATTTATTCATTGTTGATTTCGTTTGAATGATGAGGGTGATGGTTGTCGAAAACGAGCGTGACGTCACGAGGAGAATGGCGGAAATCGGCTTGTGTGGCGGGTCTCGGGAAGGGTGCCTCACGTCGACTGAAAATGGATTGAAGAGATGAAGGCGGCATCCGCAAATCTTCTTCAGGAATTGAATAATTCATCGGAGTGGTTGAAGTGCTGTAAATAAAAATATCGTGACATCGGTTCCATTTTTTGATTCTGAAAAACAAAGTCGTTTTATTTTTGCTTTTGATGCGTTATAGGTTTCCAATGTAAAAACGCCGATTTCGCCGGCTGCGGTCGCCGCGTGTCGACGGTGCTCGACCATCACGAAGTTGACGGCTTGCCGGCGCCCACCCTGCCCACAAAAATCGACAAATCGGAACAGATGGGCGCAGTGTTCCCGCCTACCATCCGCACGTACCTCGCGCATTCGCGCACCACCGCAGTATCGGCAGAGGCATCGCCCGCGTTCCGCTGCACGTGTTTCCCTCGCACCCTCGCATCCTGACAAGCCGCCCAACAGGCAAAGGATTCGCCATGTCCGCAAGATCGTTCGCTTCATTCGTGCTGGTGCTGCTGCTCGCGGCATGCGGAGGCGACTCCGATTCGTCCACTCCCGCCAGCGCATTCGCGGCCACCTCCGTGCGGGCATCGCAGGCCGCCACGTGGAAGCCGCTCGTGCCGGGCACGAGCTGGCAATGGCAGATCGACGGCAACCGGATCAACGAGACGGTGCTGGACGGCGTGAACAACCCGCGCAAGATGTTCGACGTCGACATGGAGCTGACCGATGCCGGCACGATCCAGCGCCTGAAGGCGAAGGGCATCTATGTCGTCTGCTACATGGAGGTGGGCGGGCGCGAGGACACCCGTGGCGACGCCGGCAAGTTTCCGGACAGCGTGCTCGGCAATCCCGTCGAAGGGTATGAGGATCACGAACGCTGGCTGGACATTCGCCAGACCACGATCCTGATGCCGCTGATGCTGGCGCGGCTCGACCAGGCGAGGAAAAAGGGCTGCGACGGCATCGAGCCGGATCTCGACGACAGCTATCGCCAGGAAACCGGCTTTCCGCTGACGCGTGACGACCAGCTGCGGTACAACACGGCGCTGATTGCCGCCGCGCACGATCGCGGGATGTCGATGGGCCTCAAGAACGGCTCGGGTATCGCTGCCGCGATGGCGAAAGTGGCCGACTGGGCGCTCAACGAGCAATGCAACAGGTTCCACGAGTGCGGCGACTACGCGAGCTTCATCGCGCTGAACAAGGCCGTGTTCAATGTCGAGTACACGCGCCCGGACGGCATGACGCTCGCGGCGTTCTGCCCGGCGGACAACCAGGCCAATTTCGACGGCATTCTGAAACTGTCGAGTGACACGCTGGCGGCGCTGCCGCGTGCGGCCTGCCGGTTCGAGTGAACGGCGGTGCGCGTCGCCGCGTCCGATCGCACCGGCCGCGATGACGACACGGGCATCGCGACTGCGCACACGGACGGGGGCGCGCGCAGGCATCGGTGCGGCATCGACAGCATGCCGGTTCGCGGCCCGCGTCGCCCGGGCCGGCCATTGACGCAGGTCAACCCCATTCCTCATGCAAGCCATACAGTCGAGTCGAACGCTCGCGCGATGCCGCACGCGACTGCGCGCCGGATGCGGGATGGCGGCGGCGACGGGGCCGGATTCGCGCCGGGCGTGTTCATGCCGCCCGCTGGCGGGCGGAACGCGATGCGTTGCGGGGCAGGGTGATGAACCAACGGTTATGGGCGCTCGGCGTGCTGCTTGCATTGAACGCGTGCGCCGGCGCGCAACGGAACGCGGCCTTCCGGTCGACGGAAACGCAGTTGTTCGCGACGCGCCAGGCCGCGGTGCTGCAGTGTTCGACGCCTGCCGAATGCGACCGTGCATGGCACTTCGCACGCCGCTATGTCGAAGCGCATTCGTCGACCCGGATCACGCGCGCCGATGCGGAGACGATCGAAACGGCGGCGCCGTTTCTGGCCGGAGAAGTATATCTGTGGGCCTCCCGCACGGCGTCGGGCGGCGCGTCGGTGATCCGGCTCAAGGCGATGTGCAGGGGCATGTACGACAGCGATGGCGGCCCGGGCTGGCGGTACGACGCGTGCGCGACGAAGATCCTCGACATCGAGCGGGGCTTCCGGTCGTACGGGAACCCGGCGCGTTCGTCCGACGCGCCGACTGCGCCGGTTGTGCCGCGATGATCCGGCGTCGCGCGCTCGCTCGCGTGCCGGTTGCCGCGTGATTCCGAACCGTTGACCTCCGTCAACGCCTGTTTCCGGCGAACGCCGATGATGAAAACCAGGCCGAACGCCGCCGGCGCATCGGGTCATCCAGCGAGGTCGGTATGTACACGAACATCATGGTCGCCGTGGACGGCAGCCCTTCGTCGCAACGCGCGCTCGACGAGGGCTTGAAGGTGGCGCGCTCGTACGGTGCGCGCCTGTTCGCCGCTTTCGTCGTCGACAAGTCGCTGATGATCACGTTCGGCGGACGTCTGGACCCGGATGCATTGCTCGACGAGATCCGGCGCGATGGTGCGTCGGTCCTGCGACACGTGGAACGAACTATTGCGCACGCGGCAGTCAATGGCGAGACGGAACTCCTGGAGACCGAGATCGGCGAGAGTGTCGCCGAACGGCTGCAGCGCTACGTCGCCGAGCGGTCTATCGATCTCGTGGTGGTCGGCACCCACGGGCGGCGCGGGGTCCGACGGCTGTTCCTCGGCAGCGTCGCCGAACGGTTCCTGCGCGGATCGAGTTGCCCGGTCCTGCTCGTGCGCGGCAGCGACGCCGCACCGGCCGCGGCGGCAGCTTAGGGCCGCCATGCACGGGGGCGCCGCCAGCCGGCGCCTGCCCGTGCGCAACCTGCCGAGGTGAGCATCATGCAGATCTCCTTTCCTTCCGAACATCCGACGTATTGCGGCCTGGATCCGGCGCTGACCTTTCCGGCGCTGGTCGAAGGCCGCCGCGTGCATTGCGCGATCACCGCTGCGGCGCTGGAGGATCACTTCCGCGCGGCGTCGCCGCGCGAACAGGATCTGGTGGAGGCGTTCGCCCGCCACCGGCCCGCGATCGAGCGCGCCGCACGCTGCCTGCTCGAGGAGATGGGCGGCCGGCCGATCCTGCTCCACAGCGGCTATTTCCGGTTCTGCACGTGAACGCCAGCGGCCGTTGACGCGCATCAAGCGCGTGCCGATACGGGCAGTTACGCTGGAATCCTGATGATCGTTCGTCCGTTGCGCGGCACACGGTGCCGCGCCGATCCGGTCTTCGTCATGGCGTCGCGCGAGCGGGACGAAGGCGCGGCCCGCCTGTCTATCGTTGAAGGAGTACGAACCATGAGCAATGTCACGCGTTACGATCCGTTTTCGATCGAACCCGTCGCCGACCTGTTTCAGGGGCTGTTCAGGCCGCTGCGCGGGATGACGCTGACGGACGAGCCCGACCTGGCCTCGATGAAGATCGACGTGACGGAAAGCGACAAGGCGTACACGGTCAACGCGGAACTGCCGGGCGTCGCCAAGGACGACATCGACGTCCAGGTGACGGGCAGCACCGTCTCGATCCACGCGAAAGTCGAGCGCAACCAGGAGCAGAAGGAGGGCGAACGCGTGATCCGCCGCGAGCGCTACAGCGGCGCGATCAGCCGTTCGTTCTCGCTGTCGGGCGAGATCGACGACGCGAACGCAACGGCGACTTACCAGGACGGCGTGCTGTCGCTGACGCTGCCGAAGAAGGCGCCGGTCGCGCAGAAGAAACTGGCCATCAGCTGATCGGACGGCCGGCAGCGGGCGATGCGGGCACGCGTCGTCCGAACGGAGCTATCGGCGCGCGGCGCGATCCGCGCGCCGTTTCATTGAGGCGGTCGCGCGAACGCCTGCGCATTCGATCCGGCGCCGCCGGCGAAGTAGCGCTCCGTCTGCGCGTCGGGCGGCGTCCGTTGACCTGCATCAGCGCTCCCTCGCCGCGCGTGTGCAAATCTGGAAACGTGCCGCGCACAGGCGCGCCGCGGCTCACGGGAGTGCAGGCGATGAAGACCGACAAGCAGTTGAAGCAGGACGTTCAGGACGAACTGGAATCCGACCCGGCGATCGACGCGACACGTATCGGTGTCGAGGTCGTCAACCGGATCGTGACGCTTTCGGGTCATCCGCCGAGCTATGCGGAGAAACTGGCGATCGAGCGGGCGGCGAACCGCGTGGCCGGCGTCAAGGCGCTCGTCGTCGACATGACCGTGCATCTGCCGGACGACGACGTCCGCACCGACGAGGACATCGCGAACGCGGTGCGTTCGGTGCTGCACTGGACGGTCGGGCTGCACGACGACGCGGTGAAGGTGCAGGTCGAACACGGCTGGATCACGCTGTCCGGCAGGGTCGAATGGGCCTATCAGAGCCACCTGGCCGTGCGGGCGATCTCGCAGATGCGCAGCGTGACCGGCGTGACCGACCATATCGCGGTGCAGGGGGCGATCGGCTCGGCCGACATCGGCGGCAACATCAAGCGCGCGATCATGCGCCATGCGGAGCGCGAGGCGAAGCACATCGCGATCGAGGTGCGCGACGGCACGGTGCGGCTGTCCGGCAAGGTCGGCTCGTTCTCCGAGCGCAAGGCCGTGCGCGGGGCGGCATGGTCGGCGCGCGGCGTGCGCGCCGTCGTCGACGACCTGGTCGTCGAGTAACGTCGGCAAGCGGCAAGCGGCAAGCGGCAACCGACGACCGGATGCGCGGTCCGCGCGGAAGGGGAGTCAAATGACACTGTCAGGCGAGGTACACGATGCGGACTGGTCGGTGGCGTTCGAGACGATCGCCACCGGAACGGGCGGCTACCGTTGCAGGATCCACTTGACGCTGATGTCGCCGGACGGCGCGTGCGAGCGCACGTTCGCGCACAGCCGGACCCGCGACACCGAGCGCGAAGCCGCGATCGACGGGCTGCGCGCCGGGATGACGTGGGTCGAGTTGAGGAAGTCGAACATGTTCACGATTTGAAGTCCGGGGCGGTCGTGAACGCGTTGCCTGAGTGGCGATGTTTCGTTCGTCATCCGATGCAGTCGATGCCGCATCGCGTGTGCGCCGACGTGCGTGACCGTCCGACCGATCACGGGCGGCGTGCGGCGGCGCGGCGCGAGCGACGGGTGCGCCGCCGCGCATACCAGCCGCCGATCGCGCGCCAGATGTCGGGGGCGGATTCGCAGTACGTGAACAGCTCGAGATCGCGGCGGTCGATCATCCCTTCGTCCGCGAGGAAGGCCAGGTCCACCGCGCGGCGCCAGTACGCTTCGCCGACGAGGATGACCGGCAACGGCGGGATCTTGCGCGTCTGCAGCAGCGTCAGGACTTCGAACAGCTCGTCGAACGTGCCGTAGCCGCCGGGGAAGAATACCGCCGCCTTCGCGCGTTCGAGCAGGTGTAGCTTGCGGATCGCGAAATAGTGAAACCGGAAGCAGAGACCGGGCGTGATGTACGGGTTCGGCGCCTGTTCGCGCGGCAGCTCGATGTTGAAGCCGATACTCGGCGCGCCGCGCTCGTACGCGCCACGATTGGCGGCCTCCATGATGCCGGGGCCGCCGCCGGTGACGATGGCGAGCCGCGCGGTGCGCGTGCACCGGTCGGCGTGGCCGACGATGCGCCCGAGTTCGCGCGCGACGCGGTAATACACGCTGTGCTCGACGAGCTGGCTCGCCATTGCGACGGCGTGACGCCGGCCCGCATCGTGCGGCCGCGCCGCGAGCAGGTGATTGGCTTCGTTCAGCCGCGCGTTCGCGACGGCAGGGGCAACGATGCGCGTGCTGCCGTAGATCACGACGGCATGGCCGATGCGTTCGTTCTGCAGGCGTTCCTCGGCCTTCCAGTAGTCGAGTTGCAGCCGGATGCCGCGCATGCCCGCGCGCTGCAGGACGGTGGCATCGTCGTCGGCGGGCGTGCGGTTCGGGCGGTTGGCGAGACGCGGCGCGCGATGCGGGATGCGCTGGACGCGGTCGTCGCCGACGATCGCATCGGGCCGCGTGCGTGCGCGTTTGCCGGGCGCGGCCGCCGGCGTCGGGCCGGCTGCGGTACGTCGGCGCACTCCGCCTCGACGAGCGATACCGGCGGGAACGCGTTTGACGACGGTCGACATGAGCGGCTGGCTGGCGGGCCGGTTACTGGCTGAGCACCCACTGCACGAGCTGGTGCGCATCGTCGGCGGACAGCGGGCCGCCGCGATCCTCGGCGGACGGCATCGGCGTGTCGCCCCAGTGCACGCGGCCGCCGACGCGCAGCTTGCGTTCCAGTTCCGGCGCGGCCGCCGGGTCGCCGCGGTAGCGCTGCGCGATGTCGTGGAACGACGGCCCGAGGAACGTCATGTCGGACGTATGGCAGAACATGCAGTGCTGCGCATTGACGAGATCGGTCGGCTCGGGCACGGCCGTTTGCGCGGCGGCAAGGTGCGCCGCCGTGACGGTCACGCAGAAGGCGGCGTCACGCAGAAAGCTCATGATGTTTCCTCGTCCGGATCAGAAAGGCAGCGCCGCCGGGCGCGCTCACGAAACGACATCATCGAGCGGGCGGCGCGGCGAGTGCGGCGCATGCGGGCCGCGCCCAACCCGCAGCAGCAACTGCGGCTCGCCGTGCAGCCCGAGCATGTGACGCAGATGGGCGCGCAGCCCGGCCGTCTCGATCGGCTGGTTCAGGTACGACGCGGTATAGCCTGCACGCGTCGCGACGAGCAGGACGCGCTCCAGCGCCTGTCCGGCGGCGAGCCACGCGTCGCGATCGTCGCGCACGGTCGAAATGCAGACGACCAGCGGCGACGCGCCGACGAGCTGGTGATGCAGCGCGGCCAGCCCGTTGCCGAGATCGAAGGTCCGCACCGCCATCGTCACGACGGGCGCCGCGAAATCCAGCAGCGTCGGCACGCCGGCCGCGAACGCCGGCATGCCGTCGGTGTGCCGGCGCGGATCGATCCAGCTCGCCAGTTCGCGCCTGAAGCGCGGGTCGGCGAACTGCTGCTGATCGGCCTCTGCAACCAGCTCGGCCACCCGTGCGCGGTGCGCGATCGAGTCGACGCAGGTGATCTCGGCGCCTTCCGCGACGCCGGCCGCGATCAGCGCCTGCTGAAGGTCGTCCGGCACGGCGGTCGAGTCGAACGGCGCGCGCGTCGTGACGCGCTCCGGAATCGCATCGAACAGCGCGCCGAGCGACGCGTCGGAATAGCCGTCGTCGCACACCCGGACCAGCGCGAGCAGATCGGGATCGATATCGGACGGAAACGGGCTGATCGTGTGGGCGAGCCCGGCGTGATCGAGCGCGACGCGCAGGTTGAGCAGGGCCGCACCGCAGCTGATGATCAGCTCGCGATCGAACGGATCGATGACGGGCAACGCACGGACACGATCCGCGCAGACCGCGATCGTGGGGCCGTCGACGATGAACCGCCACGGCTGCGAGTTGTGGCTGGACGGGGCCAGCACCGCGTAGGCCAGCAGCGACCTCAGATGCGCTTCAGGGTGGGCGCTTGCGGCTAGTGGGGGAACGGATACCATTCGATCATCTCCTGGTCGCCACACGTCGGGCGTGATGCCACTTCATCGTGTCAGCAACCGCCCGTCCGCCGTTGACCCACATCAAGCGTCCGTCACCGGGCCGTGCGTACGCGACGCGCAGCGACTAGCGTGGAGAGGTGAAGCGTACGCGCCGGCGCGCGCGAGGAGGCGAGCATGCTTGCGATGATGTTTGACGGCACGACACCGCATTTGCGCGAGGCGCGCGTGCCGGACCCGTTGCCGGCGGCAGGCCAGTTGCTGATCGACGTACACGCATGCGGCGTATGCCGGACGGACCTCCACGTCGTCGACGGCGAGCTCGCGCATCCGAAACTGCCGCTGATCCCGGGGCACGAAATCGTCGGCACGGTGCACGCGCTCGGCGCGGGCGTGACGGGCTTCGCGGTGGGCGAGCGCGTCGGTGTGCCATGGCTCGGCTCGACGTGCGGCCATTGCGCATACTGCGCGACCGGCCGCGAAAATCTGTGCGACAGTCCGGGATTCACCGGCTATACGATCGACGGCGGCTACGCAGAGCGCACCGTCGCCGACCACCGCTATTGCGTGCATCTGCCGCAGCGCTACACCGATCTCGAAGCCGCGCCGCTGCTGTGCGCCGGCCTGATCGGTTTTCGAACCTTGCGCATGGCGGGCGATGCGCGGCGCATCGGCATCTACGGCTTCGGCGCGGCGGCGCATCTCGTCGCGCAGGTCGCGCATGCCGAGGGGCGCAAGGTGTTTGCGCTGACGAAGCCCGGCGATACCGTGGCGCAGCAGCTGGCGCGTTCGCTCGGCGCCGCGTGGGCCGGCGACAGCGACGAAGTGCCGCCCGAGGCGCTCGACGCCGCGCTGATCTTCGCGCCGGTGGGCGCACTGGTGCCGGCCGCGCTCCGCGCCGTCGACAAAGGCGGGACCGTCGTGTGCGGCGGCATTCACATGAGCGATATCCCGGGCTTTCCGTACGCGTGGCTGTGGGGCGAGCGCCGCATCGTGTCGGTCGCCAACCTGACACGTGCGGACGCGGTCGAATTCATGCGGGTCGCCGAGGCGACGCCGCTGCGGGTCGAGGCCGTGCGCTACGCGCTGACCGATGCGAACCGCGCGCTCGACGATCTGCGCACGGGCCGTTTGTCCGGGGCGGCGGTACTCGCGATGCGCGGCTGATGCGCGGGCCGCGCGCGCAGTGCGCGGCGAGGTCAGATTCGCCCGAGGCCTTCCGGATCGACGATGCGGATCTGCTTGCCTTGCGCGGCGACGAGCCCCTTGTGCTGGAACTTCGACATCATGCGGCTGACCGTTTCGAGCTTCATCCCGAGATATTCGCCGATCTCGTCGCGCGTCATCCGCAGCACGAATTCGGCGGCCGAGTAGCCGCGCGCCTTGAAGCGCGTGGACAGGTTCAGCAGGAACGCGGCCACGCGCTGTTCGGCGGTCATCGTGCCGAGCAGCAGCATCAGCGCGGATTCGCGGACGATTTCGCCGCTCATCATCTGGTACACGTGATGCTGCATCGGCCGGACTTCGCGGCACATCTGCTCGAGCTGGCCGAACGGAATGATGCAGACGGTGCTGTCCTCGAGCGCGATCGCGTCGCCGTTGTGGTGCCCGGTGTGCACGCCGTCGAGCCCGAGCGATTCGCCGACGATCTGGAAGCCGGTGATCTGCTCGTCGCCGTCGCGATGCATCACGATGGTCTTGAACGATCCGGTCCTCACCGCATAGATGCTGTTGAACGCATCCCCCGCGCGAAACAGCGTTTCGCCGCGCCTGACGTGCCGCGTCGTGCAGATCATCGCGTCGACGCGCGCGAATTCGTCAGGAGAAAGGTCGGTCGGCATGCAGACGGTCCGCAACGCGCACGTCGAGCAACGGGACGCGGCGCGCTTCGGTTGGTCCGCCCGGTCGACGGAATGCAGCGGGATGTACGGGCGTAACGGCGTGGTCGGCGAAACTTCGGCAGGGCGCTGCATGATCGGCTCCAGTACGTTCAGGACGGCGACGAGCCGCCGTGGGCGGGATCGCGCGGGTGGTAGCGCCCGCGGCCCTGACGGTTGTCGCACTCATGGTGAAGAACCGCGCCGGACGAGCCGGCAGACCTGTCCCGACGGCGAGTGCCGCCTTTGCTCCGCGACGCGCGTACTTGTTTTTCTTGATCTGGAGTATGGAGGTTGCGCGGCGTCAAGGAAATCAGCAGCCATGGAAGATGCAGTAGGTCACATGGAAGTGATGTAGGCGGTTTCCTACACGGGTGCGGCATTCTGTCCGGGCGCGACGCGCGGGCGCACCGGTCGTGCGCCCGCGCCGCCGTCAGAGCTCGTCCGGGTCGTCGAACAGCTTGTGGCGCATCGCATAGCGCACGAGCGCCGTGTCGTTCGGCATTTGCATCTTCTCGAGAATCCGCGTCTTGTAGGTGCTGACCGTCTTGACGCTGACACAGAGCGCTTCCGCGATTTCGGAGATCGACTCGCCGATGGTGACGCGCCGGAACACGTCGAATTCACGGTCGGACAGACGCTGGTGCGGCAGCAGATCGGTCGGCTCGTTCAGGCTCTGCGCGAACTGCTCGGCCATGGTCAGGCTGACGTAGACGCCGCCCGCCGCGATCTTGGTCAGCGCCGCGATCAGTTCGGCGCTCGCGCTCTCCTTGGTCATGTAGCCGGATGCGCCGGCGCGGAACGCGCGCACCGCATATTGCTGCTCGGCGTGCATCGTCACCACGAGGATCTGCAATGCCGGCTTCTCGTCCTTGATCTGCCTGATGAGTTCGACGCCGTTGCGGCCGGGCATCGACAGGTCGAGCACCAGCACGTTCGCGGGGGTATCCCGCACGCGCGCGATCGTGGACGTGCTGTCGCACGCTTCACCCGCGACCTCGAAGCCGCTGGCATTCTGCAGGATGTGCCGCAGACCGTCCCGAACGAGGGCGTGGTCGTCGGCGATGAGTACCCGGATCATGGCAATCCCTTCCTTGCCGGATCGCGTGGCGCGGGCCACGCGGCGGCATGCGTCGATCATCGTCGCGGACCGGCGCGCTCGATCGTTCGATGGTGGCCGACGCCGATGACCGGACGATGTCCATCGTCGTCGGGGCCGGATCGGCACGGGGTCCGGTTCGTCGATGCCCCGAAATTGTGCGCCGGTCGCCGGCGTTCGCCAATCGGGATCGATGCGGACTGCCGCCGTCGCGTGGGCTTGACCGGCGTCAACCGGATCGCGTCGGCCGGCCCCAGACTGGTTCGGCAAGCCGGTCGATGCCGGGCAACGACAGGGAGGCGTCATGTACGCACGGATCTTCGCAGCACTGGACGGCAGCCGCGGTGCGCGGCTCGCGCTCGACGAGGCGATCGCGCTCGCCCGTCATTCAGGCGGCCTGATCGTCGCCGTGTGCGTGGTCTCGGACGCGCCACGACGGACGGACGTCGACCGCGGCTACCTCGACCCGCGCGATCCGGCGGGGCTGGATGCGGACAGGGCCGCGATCGCGGTGGCGGATGCAGAGGCCGCGTTTCGCCTGTGCGGCGTGCGCGGCATCGCGCACACGATCGACGCGTGCGGCGACGCGGTGTCGTCCGTGCTGGCGCGCGCTGCCGCGGAATGCGACGCGGACCTGATCGTGATGGGCACGCACGGGCGCCGCGGCATGCGCCGCGCGGTGCTCGGCAGCGTCGCCGAATCGCTGGTGCGCACCGCCGACCGGCCGGTGCTGGTCGTGCGTGAGGGGCGGGGCGCGTGCGCGGCCGTGTTGTGACGGAAGAGGGTAGCCGCAGGCGGCTGCCCCTTCGTCATGCGTGCGGCGTCAGTGCGACAGCAGCACCGGCACCGTCATCGTCTCGAGGACGGTGCGCGTCGCACCGCCCAGCACGCGTTCGTGCATGCGCGCATGGCTGTACAGGCCCATTACCAGCAGATCGGCATGCAGGTCGGTCACCCGGTTCAGCAGCGTCGCGCCGACGCCGACCGACCGGTCGCGCGGCGTCGTCGAGAACGACGCGCGCACGCCATGCCGCTCGAGATACGCGGCGACGTCGACGCCCGGCGGCGTCTTGTCCGGATCGGGTTGGCCGTGCACGACCGTCTCGACGTTGACGAAGCGCGCGCGGGCCAGCAGCGGCAGCGCGTCGGCCATCACGCGGGCGGCCTCGCGCCCGCCGTCCCAGCCGATCAGCACGTTCTCGCCGATCGTTCGCACGTCGCCCGCGTAGGGCACGACGATCGCCGGACGGCCGCTGCCCATCACGACATCCTCGACGAAATGGCGCGCCACGTAGGTCATGCGATCGTCCGGGTCTTCCTGGCCGAGGATCAGCAGGTCGGCGTGGCGTGCGTGCAGAATCGCGGCGGCAGTTGCGTCGCCGGCCGGCGCCTGCCACTCGACGCTGCGCCCCGCGCGCTCGGCGGCCATCAGGAATTTCTCCTCGGCCTCCTTGCGCCGCTGGTCGCACAGGCGTTCGTACACGGCCAGCTTCAGCGGTTCGTCGGGCCGCCGCAGCGGTTCGAAGAGATCCTGGCAGACCGCGTAGAGGCCGATCAAATGCGCATTCCAGCGCGCCGCGAGTTCGAGCGCGAGGTCGACGCGAGTCGCGCAGCGCGCGCTGTCGTCGAGGTGGACGAGCAGGGTCTTGTAGCTCATGACGGCTCCTTTTCGGTGGAGGCCGCGACGGTCTCGGCGGGTTTGCCGGACGGGCAGGCCGCCGGAATCATCAGCACCGGGCACGTGGTCAGCCGCAGCACGCGCTCGGCCACGCTGCCGAGGAAGAGGCGCTGAACGCCGCGCCGGCCGTGCGTGCCCATGATGATCAGGTCGGCCTCGATTTCGTTGGCAAGACTGACGATCCGGTGCGGGATGTCTTCGCCCGCCGGCGCGACGTTGGAGATCTGCGGCGTGCCGGCGACGTCGCGCGCCTTCAGGCGTCGCGCCGCGTCTTCGGTGACGCGCAGCCCTTCTTCACGAAAGGCGTCGACCAGGATCGACGGATCGTAGCCGTACATGTCGTACGCCGGCACCAGGAAATCGACGACGTAGACGGGCGTCAGCCGCGCACCCGTCTCCGACGCGATGGCCAGCGCGGCGTCGAGGGCTCGGGACGACGTGTCGCTGCCGTCGAGCGCAACCAGAATGTTCGAGTACATGGCATGTCCCTTGAACGGAGGTGGATGAAATCATCATCGGCGCGTGCGCGCCGCTCGCGCTGATCTGGATCAAGCGTCGCGGTTGGCGCGGTGCGCGCGGCGATCCACGCTGCGTGGGTCGTCTCGACGGCTACCGTGGCCGCGCGCGACGCGGCCGACACGACCTGCGCGCGGCCCGCGTTCGCATTCGCGTGCGCGTCCGCAGCGGCCGGTTCAGTGCGACATCAGCACCGGGAGCGTCATCGACGCGAGCACCGTGCGGGTGGCGCCGCCCATCACCATCTCGCGCCAGCGCGGATGGCCGTACGCGCCCATCACGAGCAGGTCCGATCCCGTTTCGTAAGCGCGCGACAGCAGCGTGTCGCCGACCGACGCGCCGGCACCGGTATCGATGTCGAGCACGTTCACGTCACGCGCGTGGCGCGCGAGCATCAACGCGGCATCGGCGGCGGGAACGCGCGTGGTCGTCGCTTCGGCGTCGCCGTCGACCACCGCGGCGACCGTCGTGCGCTTCGCGTGCTCGAGGAAGGGGAGCGCATCGTGCGCGGCACGGGCCGCTTCGCGGCTGCCGTCCCAGGCGACGAACACCCGTTCGCCGATCGACGGGAATTCCCCGGTGTACGGCCAGAACAGCACCGGGCGACCGGCGGACAGCACGAGGTTCTCCGGAAACTGGTCGTCGACATAGGTTTCGGGATCGTTCGGGTCGCTCTGGCCCGCGATCACGAGGTCGGCAAGACGCGCGGCGCGCGGCACCGCGACGTTCGCGCGATCGTCGGCACGAACCCAGGCGGCCGGCACGTTTGCGCGGGCGGCTTCCGCATGGAACAGGCGCTCCAGCGCGGCGAGCCGCTCATCGCGCCGCTCGCGGTGTTCACGGAAATAGTCGGCGGAACCGGCCATCACGTAGAACGAATGCGGCTCCGGCGTGTAGACCGCGAACAGGCCGGTGAGATGTGCACCGAAACGCCGGGCGAGACGCAACGCGAGTTCGAGGCGCGAATGCGCGCGGGCGCTCGTATCGAGGTGTACGACCAGGCTTTTGTAGCTCATCGGAATCGCTCCATCGACGGGTCATCCGCCAGTGCAATCCAGTCTACGAAGCAGGGTGTCCGCGCGCTTGACTCAGATCAACGGCAATTGCGCGCTGCGGCCGCACAGTGAAACGGTCGCGGCGTCGATCATGGGTAGGGGGCGTCAGGGCGGCGGCCGGACCTTCGATCGGATCGAAGGCGGGACCGCGATGCGCTCCGCGCGTCGATGTCGCTGAACGACGTGTGCCGTGCGGGTCGCGATCTCGCGTGGCGGATGTGTGCGCCAAACCGCGACTCGGGGCATGCACCCCTTGCGGGGTGGGTTCGCGGCAACTCACGCACCTGTTGCCTTCGGCGAATCGACCCGGCAGGCGAGGCGCGACGAGACGAACGCGGGCGCCGCCATCGACCGCTATCTGCGCGAGGCCGTACGTACCGGTGCAGTTCAAGCGTGCACGCGTGGCATTCGGCTTCCGTCACGAACGTACCTGTCACCCTTTTGATGGAGGAATCCTAATGAAAGCACTCGTCTACCACGGGACCGGGCGCAAGGCGCTCGAGGAGCGGCCCATGCCGGAGCTGCAGTCGCCCACCGACGCGCTCGTGCGCGTGACGCGCACGACGATCTGCGGCACCGACCTGCACATCCTCAAGGGCGACGTCCCGACTTGCGAACCCGGCCGCATTCTCGGCCACGAAGGCGTGGGGATCGTCGAGCAGGTCGGCGCCGCCGTCGATGCGCTGAAGCCGGGCGATCACGTGTTGATCTCCTGCATCTCGTCGTGCGGCCGCTGCGAATATTGCCGGCGCGGCCTGTATTCGCACTGCACGACCGGCGGCTGGATCCTCGGCAACCGGATCGACGGCACGCAGGCCGAGTACGTGCGCATTCCGCATGCGCAGACGAGCCTCTACCGGATTCCGCCGGGCGCGGACGAGGAGGCGCTCGTGATGCTGTCGGACATCCTGCCGACCGGGTTCGAATGCGGCGTGCTGAACGGCAAGGTGCAGCCGGGCTGCTCGGTCGCGATCGTCGGCGCGGGCCCGATCGGACTGGCGGCGCTGCTGACCGCGCAGTTCTACTCGCCCGCACGGATCATCATGATCGACCCCGACAGCAACCGGCTGGACGTGGCGCATCGCTTCGGCGCGACCGATTGCATCGACGGTCGCACCGGCGACCCGGTGGCGGAAGTGATGAAGCTGACCGACGGCGTCGGCGTGGATTGCGCGATCGAGGCGGTCGGGATTCCGGCGACGTTCGAGATGTGCACGTCACTGGTGGCGCCGGGCGGCGTGGTCGCGAACGTCGGCGTGCACGGGGTCAAGGCCGACCTGCACCTCGAGAAGCTGTGGGATCGCAACATCTCGATCGCGACCCGGCTCGTCGACACGGTCAGCACGCCGATGCTGCTGAAGACCGTGCGCGCCGGGCGCCTCGATCCGAAACGCCTGATCACGCACCGGTTCTCGCTCGACGACGTCGAGCGCGCGTACGACACGTTCGGCCGCGCGGCGCAAACCCACGCGCTGAAGGTCATCATCGAAGTCGGTTGATGGCCGGGTCGCGCGCGGCGGGAACCGGCAGGCGACACCCGGTTCCCGCCCCGTCCCGTGGGACACGCCGTCAGGAGGAAAGCGCGGCCGGCTCGCGCGTGTCGCCCGATTCGACCGCATCGAGATCGACGCACTGCGCATACACCGGCACCTCGCACGGCCAGTGCAGCCGCTCCGCGATGCGCCTCCGCATCGCGTCGGCCGCGGCCGGCTCGCCATGCGTGACGAAGGTTCGCACGGGCGCGCGCTGCATCGTACCGAGCCAGCGGAGGATCTCCTCGTAGTCGGCATGCGCGGAGAGCGTCGTGATCGACTCGACCTGCGCGCGCACGCGCACGTACTCGCCGTGGATCTTCAATGTCGGCTCGTGCGCGGCCAGCGCCGCACCGCGCGTGCCGGCCGCCTGGTAGCCGACCAGCGCGATCGTGTTGCGCGCATCGGGCGCGTAGCGGCTCAGGTGGTGCAGCACGCGGCCGCCGGTGGCCATCCCGCTGCCGGCGATGATGACCATCGGGCCCTGATGGTCGGCAATCGCCTTCGACTGCTCGACCGAGCGGATCATCGTGGCCGCGTGGCCGAGCGCGTTCGCTTCGGAAGGCGTGAGCCGGTGTTCGAGGATATGGTGACGATAGATCTCGGTTACGTCGGTGGCCATCGGGCTGTCGACGAATACCGGCACGCGCGCCATCCGGCCCGACGCCTTCAGGCGCGCGATGGTGTGCAGGATCTCCTGCGCGCGGCCGACGGTGAAGCACGGCATCACGACCACGCCGCCGCGCGCGAAGGTCTTGTCGAACAGCGCGGCGAGTTCGCTCTCGGGGTCCGATTGCGGATGCAGCCGGTCGCCGTACGTCGATTCGACGACCAGGTAGTCCGCATGCGCGGGCGCCAGCGGCGGCTGCATGATCGGGGCGTGATAGCGGCCGAGGTCGCCCGAGAAGGCCAGCACCTTGTGATCCCAGTGCATCACGACGCTCGCCGCGCCGAGAATGTGCCCGGCCGGCAGCAGGCGGAACGCGAGCCCGCCGCCGAGCGCCGTGCATTCGTCGAACGCGACGGGCTTCAGCAGGTGCAGCGCGCGCTGCGCATCGTCCAGCGTGTAGAGCGGCTGCGCTGGATGATGCTTCGAATAGCCGTGGCGGTTCGCGAAATCGGCTTCTTCCTCCTGCAGCCGCGCGCTGTCGCGCAGCATGATGTCGCAGAGTTCGGCCGTGGCCGCCGTGCAATACACCGGCCCGCGGAACCCCTCGCGCGCCAGCACCGGCAGATAGCCGGTATGGTCGATATGCGCGTGCGTGAGCACGACCGCGTCGAGCGTGTCGGGTGCGACCGGCAACGGGCTCCAGTTGCGCAGCCGCAGGTTTTTGGTGCCCTGGAACAGGCCGCAATCGACCAGCACGCGCCGGTTGCCGTGCTCGACCAGGTACTTCGACCCGGTCACGGTTTCGGTCGCGCCGAGAAATGTCAGTTTCATGGATCGCCTCACGGGAGTGGACGGAGCAGTGAGTCGATTACAGCGCGGATGCGCGCGCGGCGATTGATGGAAATCAGGGATTGCCGTATCCGTATCCGTGCTCGGCCCGGCTCGGGCGAGGTTCGTTCTTCGGCCGTTGCGGCTCCGGGTTGACGTCAATCAACGCCTGGGCAGGACGGCGGCACCGGCGCGTGTCGGCACGCGTCGCTCCGGCCGCCGAGTGCGAGGGTCATCAGCAGCACGGGAACGCGAGGCCGGCGGTCAGCGCGGGGAACGTCGCGCTGTCACGCGCGGGTTGTCGCGGGTTTCGCCGCGTCCGGCGTCATGATCGTGTCGCGCTTTGCCGCGCGGTTGATCTGCATCAACGGACGCATCCGGCATTCGCGCACCCGGCGGCCACGGCCGCCAGCACGTCGTTGGTTGATCCTCGTCAAGCCACTGCCGCCGTCGTGCGCGATGCTGAAGCCGGTGCAGCCCCATCGCCGATCGCGAATGTCGCGACCGGTACGGGGTGACGGGAGACCGACATGAAGTCCGATGCAGCACTCAAGCAGGACGTCGAGCAGGCGCTGTTCTGGAATCCGGCGATCGACGCGCGACGGATCGACGTCGACGTACGCGACCGGGTCGTGACGTTGCGCGGCACGGTCGACAGCTGGGCCCAGAAGCTCGAGGCGCAGAAAACGGCGCTGCATGTCGAGGGTGCGCGCGCGCTCGTGCTCGAACTGAACGTCACGCCGCCCGCGAACGCGTGCGCGGATCAGGAGCTGGCGATCGCGATCACGTTCGCGCTCGGCTGGCAGGAGGCGCTGCGCGATCACCGGATTCGCGTCGAGGTCGACCACGGTTGCGTGACGCTCGACGGCGAAGTCGATCATGCATACCAGAGTCGGGCGGCGGAAAAGATGGTCAGCCGGATGATCGGCGTCGTCGGCGTCGCGAATCGCATCCGGGTGCGAACGGACCACACGGTGCCGGACGTCGGCACCCGGATCGCCGAAGCGCTGGCGCGTCGCGCGCAGCGTGAATCCGCCGGGATCTCGATTGCCGCCGACGACGGCATCGTCACGTTGACGGGCAAGGTCGCGTCGCTCGCCGAAAGGCGCGCCGCGTGCGGTGCGGCCGCGTCGGTCAGGGGCGTGCGCGAGGTCGTCGACCGGCTGACCGTTGCATGACGATGCATGAGCAGGCCCGCGCCCGCGGTGCCGGTTCGACGCCATGAAAAAATCATTCGATTACTCCGCGCTGCTGATCCCGTTCGCGTTTGCCGTGCTGGTGGCATATCAGCTGCTGATGGCCCAGCCGGCCACGACGTCGATCTCGTACAGCGATTTTCACCGCCTGGTCGACGCGCGGCTCGTCGACGATCTGGACATCGGCCCGTCGTCGATTTCGGGCGTGCTGCGCATGCCGCAGGCCGGTGCGAACTTGCCGGCATCCGACGCGGCCGCCGTGAAGAAGGCGGGCCCGCCGTGGCGCTTCACGACGAACCGGGTTTCCGACGACCGTCTCGTCACCGACCTCACGGCCGCCGGCATCCGCTATCGCGGCGCGCCGGATTCGGGCTGGCTCGAGACGCTTGCCGGATGGCTATTGCCGGTGATCGTCCTCGTGACGTTCTGGAGCTTCATGATGCGCCGGCCGGGCGGTGTCCGTGACCTGAGCGGCATGGGCAAAAGCCAGGCGCGCGTGTACGTGCAGCAGGAAACCGGCATCACGTTCGACGACATCGCCGGCATCGACGAGGCGAAGGCCGAGCTGCAGCAGATCGTCGCGTTCCTGCGCAACCCCGAACGCTACCAGCGGCTTGGCGGCAAGATCCCGAAAGGCGTGCTGATCGTCGGCGCGCCGGGCACCGGCAAGACGCTGCTCGCGCGCGCTGTGGCCGGCGAGGCGGCCGTGCCGTTCTTCACGATCAGCGGCTCGGCGTTCGTCGAGATGTTCGTCGGCGTGGGCGCGGCGCGCGTGCGTGACCTGTTCGAACAGGCGCAGCAGAAGGCGCCGTGCATCGTGTTCATCGACGAACTCGATGCGCTCGGCAAGGCGCGCGGCGTCGGCCTGATGTCCGGCAACGACGAGCGCGAGCAGACGCTGAACCAGTTGCTCGTCGAGATGGACGGCTTCCAGGCCAATTCCGGCGTGATCATCATGGCCGCGACGAACCGGCCCGAGATCCTCGATCCCGCGCTGCTGCGGCCCGGGCGCTTCGACCGCCACATCGCGATCGACCGGCCCGACCTGAATGGCCGCAAGCAGATCCTGGCCGTGCACACGAAGCGCGTGAAGCTGGCCCCGGAAGTCGACCTCGCCGAGCTGGCGCAGCGCACGCCGGGCTTCGTCGGCGCGGATCTCGCGAACGTCGTCAACGAGGCCGCGCTGCATGCGGCCGAACTCGGCAAGCAAGCGATCGGCATGGCCGACTTCGACGAAGCGATCGACCGCGCGATGACGGGCATGGAGCGCAAGAGCCGCGTGATGAACGACGAGGAAAAGCGGACCATCGCGTACCACGAAGCCGGGCACGCGCTCGTCGCGCAAAGCCGCGTGCATTGCGATCCGGTGAAGAAGGTGTCGATCATCCCGCGCGGCATCGCGGCGCTCGGCTACACGCAGCAGGTGCCGACCGAGGATCGCTACGTGCTGCGCCGGAGCGAGCTGCTCGACCGGCTCGACGTGCTGCTCGGCGGCCGGGTGGCCGAGGAGATCGCGTTCGGCGACGTGTCGACTGGCGCGCAGAACGATCTGGAGCGTGCCACTGCGCTGGCGCGGCACATGGTCATGCAGTACGGGATGAGCGCGAAGCTCGGGCTTGCGACGCTCGACGACGCGACCCAGCAGGGCGGTTCGCCCGGTGTGTGGACGCCGGGTGACGGCCGGTGCAGCGAACACACCGCGCAGTTGATCGACGAGGAAGTGCGCGCGCTGCTCGAAGACGCGCACGTGCGGGTCGCGGCGACGCTCGGCGAGCATCGTGACGCGCTCGAACGGATCGCGCGGTGCCTGCTGCAGCACGAGTCGATCGATCACGACACGTTGGTGGCGCTCATGATGCCGCCGGATGATTGCGGCGCGGCGCCCGAGCCGGCGCGAGCCGATGCGGAGCCGGTAGCGGTGACGGACACGTCGGCCTGATCCGCCACCGGCGACCGTCCACCGGCGATCGTCGTGTCGTCAAGTGGCAAAATTTGCCAAGTCATGCCTTTTTGTGGTTTTTCATCCGAATGTCATCCCGCGTCACGATAGTGCGGAATCGCGCGCCGGTCCCGGTAACGACCGACGCGAGCCGGCCGGTTCGCGTCGCACACGGGAATACGTCCATGGGACGCGGCAAGCAGCAACCGATACGCTCGCCCCGAACGGGCGGCGCATGTCATCTCGATAGAAGGAACGTGCAATCGTGAACGCCATCGCAGCAGCAGACGCTTATGACGTGGTCATCGTCGGCGCCGGCATCGTCGGCCTCGCCCATGCTTATACGGCGGCGCTCAAGGGGCTGCGCGTCTGCGTGATCGAACGTGATGCCGCGTGCGTGGGCGCGTCGATCCGCAATTTCGGCTTCGTCACCGTCACCGGGCAGCACGCCGAACACAGCTGGCGACGTGCGCGGGCGAGCCGCGCGGTCTGGGCGGACGTCGCGCCGCAAGCCGGCATCGACGTGCTTCACAACGGCCTCCACCTGATTGCGCGTCGCCCCGAGGCGATGCATCTGATCGACGCGTTCATGCAGACCGGCATGGCGGACGGCTGCCGCGTCATGATGCCCGGCGAGGCAAAGGCCGTCGCGCCGGAACTGCGGCTGGATGGCGCACAGGGCGTGCTGCACAGCCCGCATGAACTGCGCATCGAGCCGCGTACCGCTATCCCGTTGCTCGCGTCCTGGCTGGCGGAACGCTTCGGCGTGGCGTTTCGTTACGGCGAGATGGTGCACGAGGTACGCACGCCGGCCGTGCGTACGTCGCGCGGCGTGTTGCACGCGGAGCGCGTGATCGTCTGCGGCAATGCGGACAGCCGTCACTTGGTCGGCGACTGGTTCGCGCGGCACGCGGTGCGGCTGTGCCAGTTGCAGATGCTGCGCGTGCGGCCGCGCCGCCCGCTGACACTGCGCGCCGCGGTGATGAGCGACCTGAGCCTGCTGCGTTACGCGGGTTTCGCGGCGCTGCCCGCTGCCGACGCATTGCGCACGCGCCTGAAGGCGGAGGAACCCGTGTGCCTCGGTTACGGCATCCACCTGATCGCGGTGCAGAGCGCCGACGGCAGCCTCGTGGTGGGCGATTCGCACGAATACGGCGCCGCACCGCTGCCGTTCGCGACGCAGGAAATCGATGAGCAGATCCTGCGCCTGCTGCACGAGACGCTCGATGCGCCGGAACTGGACATCGTCGAACGCTGGACCGGCAGCTACCCGTCGGCAGCCGGTGCCGATTGCGTCATTGAAGCGCCGGATGACGCCACGCGCGTCGTTGTCGTGACGAGCGGTGCCGGGATGAGCACGGGCTTCGGGATCGCGCAGGACGTGTTTGCGGCGTGGTGAGGGCGGGGCATGCGCGTCACGCAGTCGCCGGGTTCGCGGGAGGCGCGCGAGCGATCGCCTGCCGGCATGACCGCGGGATTCGATTGGCGGTTTTAGCGTGTTTAGCGAAACATTCGAATCACGAATTTGTCTAGTCATCCTGATCGAAAGATCAGATGAAATGCACCATGTTCGTGCCGGGAATCACCACCGCGACGCACGTCAGAGCCCCGGAATTAGGGGATTTCCCGCGTTTTACCGGTTTTTTTTGATCAACGCTTGTCGCTCCATTTTTCTTCTTGCATGCTTGTATAGACAAATTCCTGAGGCCGCTTGCATGACCGAAGGGATGACGATCTTCAACGCAAGGAGAAAACTCGTGAACGGCAAGCGCATCAAGTGGGCAGTCAGGACGATCGGCATCATCGCGGCGGCAGCGGCCACGCTTTCCGCGCCGGTGCAGGCGAAGGAATGGAAGACGGTGACGGTGGCGCTCGAGGGCGGCTACGCGCCGTGGAACCTCACGTTGCCGGGCGGCAAGCTCGGCGGCTTCGAGCCCGAGCTGCTCGCCAACGTGTGCGAGCGGATCAAGGTGCAGTGCAACATGGTCGCGCAGGACTGGGACGGGATGATCCCGGGGCTGCAGGCCGGCAAGTTCGACGTCCTGATGGATGCGATCTCGATCACGCCGGAGCGCGAGAAGATCCTGCTGTTCTCGCGTCCTTATGCGGCCACGCCCGCGACGTTCGCCGTCACCGATACGAAGATCCTGCCGAAGGCGGCGCCGGGCGCGCCGATCGTCAAGCTGTCGGGCGACGCGAATGCCGACAAATCGACCGTCGACGCGCTGCGCAAGCAGCTGAAGGGCAAGACGATCGGCATCCAGTCGGGCACCGTCTACACGAAGTTCATCAACGACAGCTTCAAGGACATCGCGTCGATCCGCGTGTACAAGACCTCGCCCGAGCGCGATCTCGACCTCGTCGCCGGCCGCATCGACGCGTCGTTCGACGATGTCACGTACTACGCGGCGAACAACACGAAGAAGGACACCGCATCGATCGTGCTCGCGGGCCCGAAGCTCGGCGGCCCGATCTGGGGGCCGGGCGAAGGGCTCGCGTTCCGCAAGCAGGATGCCGACCTGAAGACGAAGTTCGATACGGCGATCGGCGCCGCACTCGCGGACGGTACCGTGAAGAAGCTCGCCGACAAGTGGTTCAAGACCGACGTCACGCCGTAAGCGCACGTCCGGCCGCCGCCGCGCAAGCGGCATGAGCCGCGCGCGGCGGCGCGCATCCTGCCGATCCTATCAACGCTTGCCGGGAGGCACGCATGGCGATCCTTGAAATGCTGGGCTTCGGAACCGAAGGCTGGGGCGGCGTGCTGCTGCTCGCCGCACTGATGACGGTTGCGCTGACGCTTGCCGCGCTCGCGGTCGGCGCCGTGATCGGCGCGGGCATCGCGGCCGCGAAGCTGTCGCGCTATCGCAGCGCCCGCCTGCTCGGCGACCTGTACACGACGGTGTTTCGCGGCGTGCCCGAACTGCTCGTCATCTACCTGTTCTATTTCGGCGGCTCGACGCTCGTCACGGCCGTGGGCCAGTGGTTCGGCGCGGAAGGCTTCATCGGCGTGCCGCCGTTCGTGATCGGCGCGCTCGCGGTGGGGATGATTTCCGGCGCGTACCAGGCCGAGGTGTATCGCGCGGCCGTGCTCGCGGTGTCGAAGGGCGAGCTCGAAGCGGCGCGCTCGATCGGCATGCCGCGCAGCATGGTGCTGCGGCGCATCCTGATTCCGCAGGTCCTGCGCTTCGCGTTGCCCGGCATCGGCAACGTGTGGCAGTTGAGCCTGAAGGATTCGGCGCTGATCTCGGTCACCGGGCTCGCCGAGCTGCTGCGCACGAGCCAGATCGCGGCGAATTCGACGCATCAGTATTTCGTGTTCTTCGTCGCGGGCGGCGCGCTCTACCTGGTCATGACGGGGCTGTCGAACCGCGTGTTCAACCGGGCGGAAGCGATCGTCGGCCGGTCGTTCCGCCGCAACTTCGCACGCAACTGACGGAGCGCCCATGTCACTCGATTTCGATTTCCTGTTCGACACGCTGCGCCAGCTGCTCGCGGCGGTACCGACCACGCTTGGGCTGTTCTTCGCGTCGCTCGTGCTCGGCGGCCTGCTGTCGCTCGTGATCGTCACGATGCGCGTGTCGCCGCGCTGGCTGCCGAACCGCTTCGCGCGTGCGTACATCCTCGTGTTTCGCGGCTCGCCGCTGCTGATCCAGATGTTTCTCGTGTACTACGGGCTCGGCCAGTTCGGCGTGATCCGCGAGAGCTTCATGTGGCCGCTGCTGCGCGAGCCGTACGTGTGCGCGGTGCTGTCGCTCGCGCTGTGTACGGCCGGCTACACGGCCGAGATCCTGCGCGGCGGGCTGATGGCCGTGCCGGTCGGGCAGATCGAGGCCGGCTATTCGATCGGGCTGTCGGGCTTCGCGCTGCTGCGCCGCGTGATCGGCCCGATCGCGCTGCGTCAGTGCCTGCCCGCGTATTCGACCGAAGCCGTGCTGCTGGTGAAGTCGACCGCGCTCGCCAGCCTCGTGACCGTGTGGGAGGTGACGGGCGTCGCGCAGCAGATCATCCAGCAAACCTACCGGACGACCGAGGTGTTCGTGTGTGCGGCCCTCATCTACCTGGGCCTGAACTTCATCGTCGTCCGCCTGCTCGGCGCGCTCGAATGGCGGCTGTCGGGCCACCTGCGCGCGCCGAAGTCGTCCGGCGCCCCCGTGGCCGACGCACGCAATGCGCGACGTGTCGCATCCTGACCGCGTCCTTCCTTCCAGGAGAAATCGATGAACTCTGCTGCTCCCGTCGCCCTGTCGGTCAGGAACATCCACAAGTCGTTCGGCGATCACCACGTGCTGAAGGGCATTTCGCTCGACGCGCACGAAGGCGACGTCATCTCGATCCTCGGTGCGAGCGGCTCGGGCAAGAGCACCTTCCTGCGCTGCCTGAACCTGCTCGAAACGCCCGACGACGGCTCGGTCGCGCTCGCCGGCGAGGAACTGAAGATGAAGCGTGCGCGCGACGGCAAGCTGCATCCGGGTGACCGGCGCCAGGTCGACCGCATCCGCTCGCAGCTCGGGATGGTGTTCCAGAACTTCAACCTGTGGTCGCACATGACCGTGCTCGACAATCTCGTCGAAGGGCCGCTGCGCGTGCAGAAGCGCAGTCGCGCGGAAGCGGTCGAGGAAGCCGAGGCGCTGCTCGCGCGCGTCGGCCTCGCGGACAAGCGCGGCTACTATCCGGCCCATCTGTCGGGCGGCCAGCAGCAGCGGGTCGCGATCGCGCGGGCGCTCGCGATGCACCCGAAGGTGATGCTGTTCGACGAACCGACTTCCGCGCTCGATCCGGAGCTGGTCGGCGAGGTGCTGCGCGTGATGCGCTCGCTCGCGGAGGAAGGGCGCACGATGCTGGTCGTCACGCACGAAATGGGCTTCGCGCGGCACGTGTCGAATCGCGTGATGTTCCTGCATCAGGGCGAGGTCGATGCGGACGGGACGCCTGGCGAACTGTTCGGCGGCCAGTGCTCCGAACGCTTCCGCCAGTTCGTGTCGAGCCATCATGACCGTGCCGCGAACTGAGGCCGCCATGACCGTATTCCGTTCGGCCCGGCCGCTCGACTGGCGGCAGATCGCGGCGGTGGCGGCCGGCGCGCCGCTCGCGTTGACTGATGAGGCGCGCGAGCGTGTCGTCGCGGCGCGCGAACTCGTCGACGCAATCGTCGCGCGCGGCATTCGCGCGTATGGCGTCAACACGGGCGTCGGTGCGCTATGCGACGTGATCGTGTCGCCCGCGCAGCAGGGTACGCTGTCGCGCAACATCCTGATGAGCCACGCGGTCGGCGTCGGCGCGCCGCTCGGGGCGGCGGAAACGCGCGCGATCATCGCGGCCGCGATCAACAACTACGCGCACGGGCATTCCGGCGTGCGGGCCGACATCGTCGACCAGCTGGTCGCGCTGCTCGAGCACGATTGCCTGCCGGAAGTGCCGGCGCACGGTTCGGTCGGCTACCTGACCCACATGGCGCACGTCGCGCTCGTCTGTATCGGGCACGGCCACGCGCGTCATCGCGGCGAACGCGTGCGCGGCGACGAAGCGTTGCGCCGCATCGGCCGCGAGCCGCTGGCGCTCGGCGCCAAGGAGGGGCTGAGCCTCGTCAACGGCACGCCGTGCGTGACGGGGCTCGCCGCGCTCGCGCTCGCGCGCGCGGAGCGGCTGCTCGACTGGGCCGACTGGATCGCGGCGACGAGCTTCGAGAATCTCGGCGGCCAGCTCGCCGCGTTCGATCCGGCCTCGCTGGCGCTGCGCATTTCGCCCGGCATCGGGCACGTCGGCGCGCGTTTGCGCGCGATGCTTGCCGACAGCGCGATGCTCGCCGCGGCGAACGGGCGACATACGCAGGATCCGCTCAGCCTGCGTACGATTCCGCACGTGCACGGCGCGGCGCGCGACGTGCTGGCGGTCACGGCGGAAGTCGTCGACCGCGAGCTCGCGTCCGTGACCGACAATCCGATCGTCGCGGGCACCCGGGACGCGCCGGCCGTCCATTCGCAGGCGCATGCGGTCGGCGCGGGCATCGCGCTCGCGATGGACAGCCTTGCGGCCGCGATGGCGCAGGTCGCGGCGATTGCCGAGCGGCGGCTCGACCGGCTCGTCAATCCGCTCGTGAGCGGGCTGCCGGCATTTCTCGCGGCGCCGGGCGGCACGTGTTCCGGGTTCATGATCGCGCAGTACACCGCGGTCGCGCTGGTGGCGCAGAACCAGCGGCTCGCCGCGCCCGCGAGCCTCGACGGCGGCATCACGTCGGGCCTGCAGGAAGATCACCTGTGCCATGCGACACCGGCCGCGCTGAAGGCGCTCGACATCATCGAGAACACCACGCGCGTGCTCGCGATCGAGTTGCTGGCCGCCGCGCAGGCGTACGATTTGCAGGAGAACGAAGCGTCGCGGGCGGCGCCGACCGACGCGCTGTGGCGTTACGTGCGCGACCGCGTGCCGGCGTATCACGACGACCGGCCGCTCGCGGACGACATCGCAAGCGCGGCCGCCATCGTCGCGGGCATACCGCCGTCGCTGGCGTGACGCAGCGGCGGGGCGACGGTCGGCAGGTCATCCCATCTTCATTCGATCGAGGGCGCATGAACGAAGCGGAACGATACACGGCGGCCCGGCCGGGGGCCGTACCGGGCGACGACGTGCCGGCACGCGCGCTGCCGGCCTACCAGCAGATCAAGCGCTACGTGGTCGAGCGGATCGCGAACGGGGACTGGAAGCCCGGCGGCGCGATTCCGACAGAAGCCGAACTGGTCAAGGAGTTCGGCGTGGCGCGGATGACGGTGTCGCGTGCGCTGCGCGAGCTGACCGCCGAGCGTGTGCTGACCCGCATCCAGGGGGCGGGCACCTTCGTCGAGCGCCGTCATTACGAATCGACGGTGCTTGAGATCCGCAACATCGCGGACGAGATCGCCGAGCGCGGCCATCGGCACAGTGCACGCGTGCTGATGATCGAAAGCAGCGACGATCCCGAAGCGATCGAAGCGCTCGGGCTGCGCACGGGGCCGGTGTTTCATTCGCGCATCGTGCATTGCGAGGAGGGCGAGCCGATCCAGTTCGAGGATCGCTACGTCAATCCGGCGCTGTTTCCCGCGTATCTCGAGCAGGATTTCACGGTCGAGACGCCGAACCACTACATGGTGCGACTCGCGCCGATCCAGCGTGCGGAATTCCGCATCTACGCGCAGAAGCCCGACGCGCAGGTGCGCCGGCACCTCGTGATGGAAATCGGCGAACCGTGCCTGCTGCTGCGGCGGCGCACGTGGGTCGGCGGGCAGGTCGCGACGTCGGTGCAGCTGTGGCATCCGGCGTCACGGTTTCATCTGGCGGGGCGGGTGTAGCCAAGGGGCGGGCCGCTGCTGCCGTTCGACGTCTTCGCCCGAAGGCGTTCGTCGGGGCGGGGCGGGCAACCGGCTGCCCGATGCGCCAGCCCCGTGCGGCCGGCATTCAGGCCGCTTGCGCGTGCCGGTTGACCGGGTACGCGAGCCCGAGATGCTCGCGCAGCGTCGCGCCTTCGTAATCGCGCCGGTAGACGCCGCGTTCCTGCAGGATCGGCACGACCTTCGTCGCGAATTCCGTGAACGCCGTCGGCGTGCCGCCGCGCACGATGAAGCCATCGGTGGCGCGCGCATCGACCCACGCCTGCAACCCGTCCGCCACCTGCTCGGGCGTGCCGGCGAACGCGGGGCGCGGCGTGGCCGCCTCGAGCGCGACCTCGCGCAGCGTCAGGCCGCGCTCGGCCGCGTCGCGCTTGATCGTGTCGGTGGTGCTGCGGAACTGGTTGCCGCCGAGTTCGCCGAGATCCGGGAACGGCGCGTCGAGCGCGTATTGCGTGAAGTCGTGGTGATCGAAGTAGCGGCCGAGATAGTCGAGCGCGTTGCCGATCGTCACGAGCCGCGCCGTGTCCTGATACTGCGCCTCCGCGTCGGCGGCCGATGCCGCGACGATCACGCTCGTGCCCTGGAACACCTTCAGGCTGTCGGGTGCCCGGCCGCGCGCCGCGAGCCGCTTCTGCACGTCCGCATAGAACGCCTGCGCGAGCGGGATCGTCTCCTGGCGCGTGTAGATCGCATCGGCATGCTCGACCGCGACCCCCTTGCCGTCGTCGGACGCGCCGGCCTGGAACAGGATCGGGCGCCCCTGTCGCGAGCGGCCGATGTTCAGCGGCCCGGCGACCGAGAAGAATTCGCCGGCGTGGTTCAGCGTGTGCAGCTTGTCCGGATCGAAGAACACGCCGCTCGCCTTGTCGCGCACGAACGCGTCGTCTTCCCACGAGTCCCACAGCCCCTTCGTCACGGTCAGGAATTCCGATGCGATCCGGTAGCGCAGCGCATGCTCCGGGTGCCTGTCGCGCGAGAAATTCTTCGCCGAGCCTTCGAGCGGCGACGTGACGACGTTCCAGCCGGCCCGGCCGTCGCTCAGGTGGTCGAGGCTCGAGAACTGCCGCGCGACGGTGAACGGATCGCTGTACGACGTCGACAGCGTGCCGACCAGCCCGATCCGCTCGGTGACGAGCGCGAGCGCCGACAGCAGCGTGAGCGGCTCGAAGCGGTTCAGGAAGTGCGGGATCGATTTCGCGTTGATGTGCAGGCCGTCGGCGACGAACAGCAGGTCGAACTTCGCGGCCTCGGCCTGTCGCGCGAGCTCGCGCACGAAGCTCACGTTGATGCTTGCGTCGGCGATCGCGTCCGGATGCCGCCACGCGGACAGGTTGCCGGACGCGCCCTGGATGATGGCGCCGAGATGGATCGGGCGGGAGGTAGCGGAAGTCGGTTGGCTCATGACGGGCAGGAACGAGAGAGGGGCGGGTGTCATGCGAACGCGGCGCGCGCGGGCGACGGGCGCGCGTCGGGCAGCGTGGGCAGCGCGTCGAGCAGCGACGCGGTGTACGGATGCGACGGCGCGGCGAACACCGTGCCGACCGGGCCGCTTTCGACCACGCGGCCGCGCCGCATCACGAGAATCCGGTCGGCGACGTGATGCACGACGCCGAGATCGTGCGAAATGAACAGCATCGCGGTGCCGTGCTCGGCCTGCAGGTCGGCGAGCAGGTCGAGCACCTGCGCCTGGATCGACACGTCGAGCGCGCTGACGGGTTCGTCCGCGACGAGCAGCGCCGGATTCGGCGCGAACGCGCGCGCGATCGCGACGCGCTGCCGCTGGCCGCCGGACAATTCGCGCGGATAGCGGTCGATGCAGCCGGCGCCGAGCCGCACTTCGTCGAGCAGCTGCAGCACGCGGCGGCGGCGCGCATCGCCGCGCACGCCGATCGCGTCGAGGCTTTCGCCGATGATCTGGCCGACCGAATAGCGCGGGTCGAACGAACTGTACGGGTCCTGCGCGATCAGTTGCAGCCGTGCGCGGCGGGCCCGCCGTGCGGCTTCGGGCACGCCGCTCCACGGTTCGCCGTCGAGCGTGACGGTGCCGTGGTCCGGCTCGATCAGGCCGAGCACGATCCGCGCGATCGTCGATTTCCCGGAACCGGATTCGCCGACGATCCCGAGCGTCTCGCCGCGCGCCAGCACGAACGACACGCCGTCCACCGCGACAGGCGCGTCGTGGCTGCCGTAGCGCTTCGTCACCGCGTCGACGGCGAGCACTTTCACGCGGGCGTCGATCCGCTTGGGCGGCAGCGGGATGCGCGCGGCCGCGGCGTCGACATCGGCCTGCGGATCCGCCGCGAGCCGGAACCCGCGCGACGCGGGCGTCGGAATCGCGGCGAGCAACTGGCGCGTGTACGGATGCGCGGGCGCGGTCAGCACGTCGCGCGCCGGCCCCTGTTCGACGACCTGGCCGGCCCGCATCACGAGCACGCGATCGGCGAGTTCGGCGACGACCGCGAGATCGTGGCTGATCAGCAGCAGCGCATCGCCGGCCTCGCGGCGCGCGCGCAGCAGCGACAGGATCTGCCGCTGCACGGTCATGTCGAGCGCCGTGGTCGGCTCGTCGGCGATCAGCAGCGATGCACCGCCGGCGAGCGCGGTGCCGATCAGCACGCGCTGCCGCAAGCCGCCCGACAACTGGTGCGGATACTGCGGCAAGCGCCGTTCGGGCTCGTCGATGCCGACCGAGCGCAGCAGGTCGGCGCTGCGCGCGTGAACGTCGCGCCGCCGCGTATCGTGCAGCGCCTCGGCGACGAGATCGCGCACGCGCCACAGCGGATCGAGCGACACGAGCGCGTCCTGCAGCACGTAGCCGATCCGGCGGCCGCGAATGGCGCGCCAGTCGCGTTCGCGATGGTGGCGCGCATCGGTGCCGGCGATCTCGAGGCGTTCGGCGTCCACCACGGCGTGCGGGCCGTTCAGCCCGACGAGGCTGCGTGCGGTGACCGACTTGCCGGAACCCGACTCGCCGACGAGCGCGACGCATTCGCCGGCATGGACGACGAGGTCGAGCGGCCCGACGACGGGGCGCGTGCCGCGCGGGCCGCGGAACCCGATCGTCAGGCGTTCGACGTGGACGAGCGGCGCGGCGTGCGGTGCCGGTGCGAAGGTCGTCATGTCGTCTCCCGGCGTTCGAAGCGAGCCTGCCAGTAGCCGCCGAGCGCATTCACGGCGACGACGGCCGCGGTGATCGCGAGGCCGGGCCAGACCGCGATCCACCACGCGTTGTACAGGTAGTTGCGGCCCTCGGCGAGCATCAGCCCCCACTCGGCGGCGGGCGGCTGCGGCCCCATGCCGAGGAAGCTCAGCCCCGACGCGCCGATGATCGCGGTGCCGAGCCCGACGGTCGCGAGCACCGGCACCTGCGCGATCGCGTGCGGCAGTACGTGGCGCCACACCAGCACCGCCGGCGCGAGGCCGAGCGTGCGTGCCTGCTCGACGTAGCCGGAGCCGGCGACGACGAAGGTCTGCGCGCGCACCACGCGCGCGAAACGCGGCACCGACGCGACGCCGAGCGCGAACACGAGGTTCGTGGCGCCCGGGCCGGTAAACGAGATCAGCATCAGCGCGAGCAGCAGGTCGGGGAACGCGGACACGACGTCGAGAAAGCGCGAGATCAGTTCGTCGAGCCAGCCGCGCGCGAGGCCCGCGAACAGCCCGAGCGCGGTGCCGAACAGCGTCGCGACCGCGATCGACGCCGCGCTGATCGACAGCGAGTAGCGGGCGCCGTAGACGACCCGCGAAAAGATGTCGCGGCCGAGCTGGTCGGTGCCGAGCCAGTGTTCGGCACTGCTGCCGAGCTGCGCGGCCAGCGGATCGGCGGCCAGCGGGTCGTAGCGCGCGAGCCAGCCGGGGGCGATCACGGCGGCCGCATTCAGCAGCAGGTAGACGGCCGCGAGCGCGAGGCCCGGATGGCGGCGCAGCCAGCCGGCCGCGCCGAGCGGCGCGCGCGGGCGCCACGGCAGGTCGAGGGGCGTGGACATCGGTGTCTCCGGTTCAATGCCGTGCGCGGCGGTCGCGCAGGCGGGGGTCGATCAGCAGGTAGAGCAGGTCGACGGCGGTGCTGAGCGCGACATAGATCGCCGCCGACAGGATCGCGATCGCGAGGATCACCGGCATGTCCTTCGACAGCACCGCGTCGACGGTGATCTTGCCGAGGCCGGGCCGGCCGAACACCTGCTCGGTGATCACCGCGCCGCTCAGCAGCCCGCCGACGAGCCAGCCGGCGAGCGTGACGGCGGGCAGCGCCGCGTGGCGCAGCGCGTGCCGCACGCGCAGCGCGAGCCCGCCGATGCCCCACGAGCGCACCGTCAGCGCATACGGCTCGTCGAGCGCGCGTTCGATGCCCTGGCGCAGCACGCGGCCGATCACCGCGCCCTGCGCGAGCCCGAGCGACAGCGCCGGCAACACGAGCGACGCGAAGCCGCGATCGCCGGCGACCGGGAACAGCTTCAGCGTGAAGCTGAACACGAACAGCAGCATGATCCCGAGCCAGAACGACGGCGTCGACGCGAGCAGCAGCTCGACGCCGGACGCCGCCCGCCCGGCCCAGCGGCGGCCGGCCGTCAGCACCGCGAGGCCGACCGCGAACACGAGCGTCACGACGAGCGCCGCTCCGGTCAGCTTCAGCGTCGGCCACAGCTGGCCGATCACAAGCGGCGCGACGTCGGTGTTCAGGATGTACGAGCGGCCGAAGTCGCCGTGCAGCACCCGCCACAGGTAGTGCAGGTACTGCAGCGGCAGCGGCTCGTCGAGCCCCCATTCCCGGCGGATCGCGGCTTCGATCTGCGGTGTGCTCAGCTGCTCGCCGATCAGGATGCTGACGATGTCGCCGGGCGCGACGTGCACGGCCGCGAACGACAGCGTGATCGCGGCCCACAGCACCAGTACGCCGGTGGCGAGCCGCGTCGTCACCGGCGAGCGCAGCACGCGGCGCCACGTGGCCGGCGACGAGGCGGGCGGCGCGGCGGGCGTGGGCGCCGCGGCGTCTTGAACGGAAACAGGGACGGCGCTCGGATGGTTCATGCTCGGCTTCTCCTGCCGGTGCCGCGCGCGGCGGACCGATGTGGCTGGCTCGCTTACTTTTTCACCCACACGTCGTACGGGTTCTCGGGCATCTGCGCGAACGGGCGGAAGCGCAGGCCCTGGACGGCCTTCGCGGCGGCGATCTGGTCCTCCGGTTCGTACAGCGGCACCGCGTACGCCTGCTCGTTGATCGCGAAGTGCTGCAGCTCGCCGTACAGCGTCTTGCGCTCCGCGACGTTCTGCGTGCGCGCGGCCGCCTGCAGCCAGCGCGTCAGTTCCGGCGCCGCTGCGCGGCTGTAGTTCAGCGCGCCGCCGCGATCGACGGGCAGGTAGTGGCCCTCGATGTCGATGCCGTCCGGCGGCGTGTTCGAGTTCGCGATCGAGCCGAACTTGCCGGTCTTGCGCGCCTCGACGTACGTGCCGTCGTCGACGTACTGGATCTTCAGGTCGACGCCGAGCCGCTGCCGAGCCTGCGCCTGCAGCGCCTGCAGCAGCACGTCGCGCTGGTCGCGCACGGTCGCCTGCGCCTGGATCACCGCGATCGTCAGCCGTTCGCCGTTCTTCGTGCGGTAGCCGCCGCTGTCGCGTGCGCGCCAGCCGGCCTCGTCGAGCAACTGGTTGGCAAGCTTCGGATTGTTGCCGTAGGTCTTTTCGATGCGCGTGTCGTAGAGCGGGTCGATCGGCGACGTGATGCCCCATGCGCGCGTGCGCTCGCCGCGATAGATCGACTGCACGATGCCGGTCGTATCGAGCCCTTCGAGCAGCGCGCGGCGCACCTTCACGTCCTGCGTGGGGCCGTAGCCGACGTTCAGGAACAGCGAGTACGGCGTGCCGGTGTTCAGCGCGTGCTGGTAGGTGAAGTCCGGGTTCTTGCGGATCAACGCCGCGTCGTTGCCGGATACGCCTTCGATCACGTCGACCTGGCCGGACAGCAGCGCGCCGGTGCGCACCGACGATTCCGGCAGGAACCGGTAGACGATCCGGTCGAGGTAAGCCGGGCCCTGATGGCCCGCCGTCGGCGGCGCCCAGCGATAGTCTGGATTCCTCGCGAATTCGATTTCCTGCCCCTTCACGTAGCGGCGCAGGATGAACGGGCCGGTGCCGGCGACGTCGGTGCCGCCCGACTTCAGGCCCGGCCGGTCGAACGCGTTCGGCGACAGCAGCGCGAACCGGCCGGCAAAGGTCAGGAATGGCGCATACGGCGCGTCGAGCGTGATCACGACCGTGCGCGCGTCCGGCGTCTTCACGTCCGCGACGTGCAGGATCTGCCCCGCGAGCTGGCTGCCGCCCGAATAGGCCGGATTGCGTGCGTTCAGGAAGTTGCGCGCGACGGCCTGCGCGTCGAGCGGCGCGCCGTCGCTGAACTTCACGCCGTCGCGCAGCGTGAACGTGTAGGTCTTGCCGTCGGGCGACACCTTGTAGCCGGTCGCGAGCCACGGCACGAAGCTGCCGTCCGGCTTGCGCGCGAGCAGGCTCTCATACACGTTGCGCAGCAGCAGCTCGACCTTGTCCTGGCCGTTCAATTGCGGATTCAGCGTGCGCGGCTCGGATTCGACGCCCCAGGTCAGCGTGCCGCCCGTGACGGGCGTGCCCTGGGCGAACGCCGCGGGCGGCAAGGCGAGGGCGAACAGCAGCGCGGCCGATGCCGTGCGGCGCGACGCGCGGAGCGTGGAATCCGGAAAAGCGAAGGTCATGCGGGGCAATCCTTTACAAGTGGCATGGCGGGTGGAACGGGGCACGACGAAGCGCGGTGCGGGACAGGTGTCGAAACGGCGCGCGTGGAACGTCATGCGCTGGCGCGAAGACGCTCGGCGCCCTGAGCGGCATCCGCCGCCGGCGGTTCCCGGTAGAGATCCGGGATCAGGATCTTTCTCAGCCAGACGAGCGGCGTGCCGAGCGTGTTCGTCGAGCGGTCGAACGCGACATAGCCTTGCCGCTCGTAGTACGGCTGCAGCCACGGATGATTGGTCGCGGTCGCGAGATAGGTCGCGGGCGCCTTGACCTGTCCGGTCAGGAATTGCGCTTCGACGTGGCCGAGCAGGGCGAGGCCGAGTCCCTGCCGCTTGAACGCGGGCGCCACCGCGAACCAGTGCAGGAACGGATACGGCGTGCGGGGGCGCTCGCCGTATACCCACGGGAACCGCACGGTCAGCGTCGCGGCAGGCGCGCGGCGGCCGTCGGCGTCCGCACGTTCGAGCACGAAGGTCGTTTCGCGCGCAACGGTCTGCGCGACGTGCTCGATCGGCGAGCGAATGATGTTGAAGTGCACGCCCTGCGGCACGAGCGGCGCATACGCGTCCTGCAGCAATGCATAAAGGGCCGGCACGTCGTCGGCGCCGGCAATGCGGATCGTATCGGTCATCGTGCGGCGCCTTCGAGATCGGGTTGACGGGTGACGGCGGCGGTGTGCGGTGCATGCGGCGTTTCTTCGGTCGCGCGTCGTGACGCCGCCAGGTCGTTGCCGTCAGCCGACGCACCGGCCAGCAGCCGCAGCGACGCAATCCTCGGTGCTGCATCGGCAAGCGGCGTGTCGACGACGAATTCCGCGATCCCGTGGCGGCGATGCAGCACGTCGAGTTCGCGCAGCACGTCCTCGCGCGTGCCGTGCACGATCCGCGTTTCGCGGGCGTCGATCCGATGCGGCCCGTCGCCCGCCTGGCGGATGTACGCGTGCGCCTGTTCGAGACTGCCGACGTTGACCGCCGGCGTGTCGCCCACCTGCACGCGAAAGCCCTGATGCCCGCTCGTGAGTCGCGCGGCCGCTTCGCGCGTGGCGGCGACGATCACGGATACGGCGAGCAGCGGCGTGCGGCCGCCCGATGCGTGGCGGTATGCGTCGAAGCTCCGTTCCAGATCGGCGGTGGCTGCGTTGAGGTGCGACGCATAGACGAACGCCCAGCCGAGCTGGGCGGCCAGCGCGGCGCTTTCGGCGCTCGCGCCGAGCAGGAACGGTTGGGCGGCGACGGGCGGAAACGGTGTCGCGTGCAGCGTGGCGGCTTCGTTCCCCGCGTCGCCCGGCGGCGTGTGGTTGCCGTCGAGATGGCGCTTCAGCTCGGCGGCGAGTTCGGCGAACGACGCGCGTCGCGCCGGGTCGTAGCCGGCCTGCAGCGCGCGCGTCGACAACGGCAGCCCGCCCGGCGCCTTGCCGATGCCGAGATCGACACGATCGGGTGCAAGTGACGCGAGCAGGTTGAAGTTCTCGGCGATCTTGTACGGGCTGTAGTGCTGCAGCATCACGCCGCCCGATCCGACACGAATTCGGCGAGTGTGGGCGAGCACATGCGCGATCAGGATTTCCGGCGACGGGCACGCGAGCGCGGCCGTGTTGTGATGCTCCGCAAGCCAGTAGCGGTGATAACCCGCGTCGTCGGCGAAGCGGGCGAGCGACACGCTGCGCGCGAGTGCATCCACGGCGGTTTCGCCCGGTGCGACGGGGCTCTTGTCGAGCACGCTCAGGCGAAACGGGAGGGCGGGTAGCGCGGTAGCGGAATGAGGGGCGTCGGACGTCATGAGGGTGCGACCGGCGCGGTTCGAAGCGGCACGATCAACGAGTTAGGCATGCCGGATTATTTTTCGACGCCGTTTGCCCGGTCAAACAATCAAGAAGAATATCGAAAGCCGAAAATATTCGTTCCGGCCCACCGGGTGGCTTGCGTTATGGTCGATGGCTGCGCGCCTTGCGGCGCACGCATGGACCCCGCCGGACGCCCCGGTGCGCAATCGTCGGCAGCATGGTGCCGGCGCGGGTCCGTCGATCGAACGCAATCGTGGGGAATACGAATGAACGAGCGAATCATGTCAACCGGCCGACCTGACGCGCATGCCGGAGCCGCATCATGAGCGAGACACGCAGACGGCTGAAGACGCTCGTCGGTGCCGCGAGCGTGCTGGCTGCGCCGGGCGATGCGGATCCCGCGCAAGGCATGCGTCGCGCGGCGGCGCTCGCGCGCAAGGCGGAAGCCGAGAAGATCACCGGCCTCTTCACGGCCGACCTGTTGCAGGCCGATCCGGCCGGGCTCGCCGGCAGCACCGGCAGCCAGGAGCCGATCGTCGCGCTGGCCGCACTGAGCCAGGCGACGTCGTCGATCGGGCTCGTCGCGACGGTGTCGACCACGTATCACCATCCGTACAACCTCGCGCGGCTGATCGGCACGCTCGATCACGTGAGCGGCGGCCGCGCCGCGTGGAACGCGGTGACGTCGTCGGTCGGCGAGGAGAATTTCGGCGACGCCGCATTGCCGGACCCGGAGCAGCGCTATGCGCGCGCCGCCGAATTCGTCGAAGTCGTCAACGCGCTGTTCGACGCGAACGATCCCGGCGCGGTGCGACGCACGCCGAGCGGTGGCGTGTCGGTCGATCCGCTCAAGCTCGGGCCGATCGATTATCGTGGCGCGCACTTCCAGGTGCAGGGGCCGTTGAACGTGCCCCCTTCGCCGCAGCGGCGTCCCGTGCTGTTCCAGGCGGGGCAGTCGGCGAGCGGCGTGACGCTCGGCGCGCGGTTGGCGGAAGTCGTCTACACGTCGCAGCCGACGCTCGAGGATGCGCGCACGTTCGTCGGCGAACTGCACCGGCAGGCGACCGCCTTCGGCCGGGCAGGGCGGCTGCCGCTCGTGATGAACTCGTTCCATTCGGTGATCGGCGAATCCGACGCCGACGTCGCGCGACGGCTGCGCGACAAGCATGAGCGCATCGATTACGAGCAAGGGCGGCTCAAGCTCGCCGACATGCTCGGCGGCGGCGTCGACTTGCGCGACCTGCCGCTCGACCAGCCGTTGCCGGGATCGCTGCTGCCGGCGATCGACAGCGTGCATCGCCGGCGCGGCCGCGTCGCGATCTTCGTCGGCTATGCGCGGCAGCGCCTGACGTTGCGCGAACTGATCATCCGCGCCCAGGAAACCGGCCACTGGTTCGTCGCGGGCACACCCGAACAGCTCGCCGATGCGATCGAAGCGCGTTATCGCGCGGGGCTCGTCGACGTGCTGTCGCTGCACGGGCTCGGGCAGCCCGACCAGGAGGACCTGCTGCTCAACGGGCTGCTGCCCGAATTGCGCCGGCGCAACCTGCTCGATACCGATTACCTCGGCGACGATTTCCGCACGAACCTGGGATTGCCGGCCTTGCAGCGCGAGACCGCGACGGCTTGAACGGCCAAACGGCGAGCAGGCGGCGCGTGTACGATGGCGGGACGGCGCTTCCGCTTCATCCTCGCGCCGCAACATCGACGCAAGGATGCTGATGTGAATCACGAGATCACGACGCTCGCGCAACTCGAGGCCATCTACGGGACGCCGCACGAACGTGCACTGTGGAAGGAAATCGACCACCTGAACGACGACTACCAGGCGTTCGTGCGCGCGTCGCCATTCGTCGCGCTGTCGTCGGTCGGGCCGCAGGGCACCGATGTTTCACCGCGCGGCGATGTGGCGGGATTCGTGTCGATCGTCGATCCGAAGACGCTCGCGCTGCCGGATCGGCCGGGCAACAACCGGTCGATACGCTGCGCAATATCGTGGCCGATCCGCGCGTGTCGCTGCTGTTCCTGATTCCCGGCGTCGGCGAGACGTTGCGCGTGAACGGCCGCGCGACGATCAGCGCCGAGCCCGGCTTGCTCGCGCGCTTTGCCGTCGACGGGAAGGCGCCGCGCACGGTGGTGCTGATCCACATCGACGCGGCTTATTTCCATTGCTCGAAGGCGATCGTGCGTTCGCGGCTCTGGGATTCGGGCACGCGGATCGAACGTGACCAGTTGCCGAGCGCGGGTGCGATGCATCGGCGATTAAGCGGCGGTACGTTCGACGGCGAATCGTACGATCGCGACCTTCCGGCGCGCACGGTCGCCGGGCTGTACTGAGTGCGTGAGTGGCGATCCGCGCGCATCGGTGCGGATCGTCCGCCCGGATCGGGCGTCGCATTTCGCGATCGCATTGAACGACTGAAGTCGGATGAGACCCGGCGGCGGGGGCCGGGAACGGCTACTTCAGCCGCTGCACCATGCCCGTTGTTTGCCCGACACTCGCGGTGTCGCCTTCGCTCCTTACGCCGCCAAGAACATCCGTCGGGTTCGCCTTGCCATCTCCCGTCCCGCGCAATCCCCTTGTCTGGCCGTCACAGCCTGGCGTGGCCATCTCCCGGCGAACCGCCGATAGCCCGTGCAACTACTGAGTTGCTGCCGAAAATGGTTTATGGTCAAATGACCATGTCAAGTGACCCATATGTTTGTTTCCTCCCCAATTGGCGGCCGCCGCATGATCGCGGATGGTCCAGACGTGGGCAACATTTTGCGAAGGCGTCCGGGTGGCGTGGCAATTGGCGCGCATCGACCACCGGAAGTCAGGCGAAATCCCGGGAGATGAAGCAGGCGTCCGCGTATCGACGCCTGGGCAGCTTTCGCCCATCGGCTGAAAGCGCCCTGGCTGAAAAAACAAGAATTTCTGGAGACGGTGCTAGTGAACGAAATGCACAGCAGGACGAACCAAGCGATTGACCCTTCGGCGCTGCGCGCCCAACTGCGAGACCGCGCGTTGCTGGAGACGCGTGCGTGGCTTGCGTCGGGATGGGCGGAGGGCACGGATGGCCGATCGTTTCCCGTTACGAATCCGGCCACGGGCGACATTCTGGCGCGCGTGGCCAGCCTCGACACCGCGGCGGTCGAGCAAGCCATTACCTCTTCGGCGCTGGCCCAACAAGCCTGGCAGAAGCGGGCCAGCCACGAGCGCGCAAAGCTACTGCGCGCCTGGTACGACCTGATCGTGGCGAATGCCGACGATCTCGCGCTGATCATGACGTCGGAGCAGGGCAAGCCGCTGGCGGAGGCCCGCGGCGAAATCATATATGCGGCTTCTTTCGTGGAGTGGTTCGCCGAAGAAGCGAAGCGGGTCTACGGCGACGTCATGCCTCACCCGCAAGGCGACAAGCGCATCGTCGTCATTCGTCAGCCGATCGGCGTGTGTGCCGCGATCACGCCGTGGAATTTTCCTGCCGCGATGATCACGCGCAAGGTCGCGCCGGCACTGGCCGCAGGCTGCTCCATCATCGTGCGCCCCGCCGACCTGACGCCGCTCACGGCGCTAGCGCTTGCCGTGCTGGCCGAGCGCGCGGGCATTCCCGCCGGTGTCCTTCAAGTGGTGTGCGGCCCGTCGCGCGAGATCGGCGCGGTGCTCACGGCCAGCCCGGTCGTGCGCAAGCTTTCGTTTACCGGCTCGACCGAAGTCGGTCGCGTGCTCATGAGCCAGTCGTCCGCGACGATCAAGCGACTGTCTCTCGAACTCGGCGGCAACGCACCTTTCATCGTGTTCGACGACGCGGATCTCGACGCGGCGGTTGAAGGTGCGATGGCGTCGAAGTACCGGAACAGCGGCCAGACCTGTGTGTGCGCGAATCGCTTTCTCGTCCAGGCCGGCATTCATGACCGCTTCGTCGACGCGCTCACGCGGCGAGTCCAGGCGCTCAAGGTCGGAAACGGCATCGAACCGGGGGTGCAGCAGGGGCCGCTGATCCAGCAGTCCGCCTGCGACCACCTGAATCAGCTGATCGACGATGCGCTCGGCAAGGGCGCGCGCATCGTCACGGGCGGCAAAGGCCATCCGCTTGGCGGCACGTTTTTCGAGCCGACCGTCATTGCCGATGCAACGCCGGCCATGCGCGTCGCGCGCGAGGAACTCTTCGGGCCCGTCGGCCCGGTGTTCCGCTTCGAGGATGAAGCGGAAGCGATCGCGATGGCCAACGACACCGAGTACGGGCTTGCCGCCTATCTCTATACACGCGACCACGGCCGCATCTGGCGTGTGGGCGAGGCACTCGAGTACGGCATGGTCGGCCTGAATACCGGCGTGATTTCCAACGAGGTCGCGCCGTTCGGCGGGGTCAAGCAGTCGGGCCTGGGCCGTGAGGGTTCCCGTTACGGCATCGAGGAATATCTGGAAATCAAGTACCTGTGCACCCAGGTCTAACGGCCACCGTCCGCATCAAGGAAACGTCAATGGAAATGCTCCCGCATTCGATGCTCTTCGAAACTGTTCCGTCCATTCTCCAGGAATGGGGTTGTGCGCGCCGCCTGGGTCAGGTGATGGCGGCATGGACGGAGCGCCGCCATGTCCTGATCGTGACCGACGCCGGGCTGCACGAGGCCGGTGTGCTGGAACCGGCGAAAGCGTCGCTGGCGGCCGAGGGATTCCGCGTGGCGGTGTTTGACGAGGTCGTGGCCGACCCGCCGGAAAACGTGGTGTTGCGCTGCGTCGAGTTTGCACGCAGCGCCGAGGCCGACGTCGTCATCGGCCTGGGCGGCGGCTCGTCGATGGACATCGCAAAACTGGCCGCCGTGCTCACCGTGTCGCGGCAATCGATCGCGGAAATGTACGGAATCGGCAACGTTCAGGGTGCGCGCCTGCCGCTGGTGCAGATCCCGACGACGGCGGGCACCGGGTCGGAAGTCACCAACATTTCCATCGTTTCGGTTAACGAAACAACCAAGATGGGCATCGTCGCACGTCAGCTGTATGCCGACAAGGTGATCCTGGATGCCGAATTGACGGTCGGCCTGCCACGCAGCCATACCGCTGCGACGGGCATCGACGCGATGGTTCACGCCATCGAGGCCTATACCAGCAAGCACAAGAAGAATGCCCTCTCCGACGCGCTCGCACGCGAGGCGCTGCGATTGCTGGTGAGCAACCTGATCCCGGCTTGCGAAAACGGCGCGGACCGGCGCGCCCGGGAGGCCATGCTGCTGGGCGCCACGCTGGCGGGGCAAGCGTTCGCCAATGCCCCGGTGGCCGCGGTCCATGCGCTGGCGTATCCGTTGGGCGGCCATTTCCATATCCCGCACGGCTTGTCCAACGCGCTGATGCTGGCGCCCGTGCTGCGTTTCAACGCCGACGCGGCGGCGTCGCACTACGCGGAACTGGCGGACGTCGTCGGCGCGGGTGGAACGGGCGACGCCACGGCGCGCACGGCGGCGTTCATTGCCTTCCTGGAAGACCTGATGGACCGATCCGGCGCGCCGCGACGCCTGCGCGACGTGGGTGTCACGCAATCGAGCCTGCCGACCCTCGCGGCCGATGCGATGAAGCAGCAGCGCTTGCTGTTGAACAATCCGGTCGTCGTCACGGAGTCGGACGCATTGCGCCTGTACGAACAGGCCTACTGAACCGACGCCGGCCAATCCGCAGTCGCCGTAACGTTAATAGAGAGAATGCACCGTGAACAATGTAGAAAGGATTGAGCACCACGAGATCGTTATCCTGGGTGCAGGCTTCGGAGGCCTCGGCATGGCCGCCCGCATGAAAATCGCGGGCATCGACGACTTCGTCGTACTGGAGAAGCGTCCCGATCTCGGGGGCGTATGGCTGGACAATTCGTATCCCGGCGCGGCATGCGATACCGAATCGCACCTGTACTGCTACAGCTTCCATCCGCATTTGCGCGTGAGCGCGATGTATGCCGGCCGCAACGAGCTGCTGCACTATCTGAAATCGCTTGCCGCGCGGTTCGACCTGACGGAACACCTGCGATTCAACCTCGAGATTCGCAGTGCCGAATGGGATGCCGGTGCAAGCCTCTGGCGGTTCGCGCTGAATGACGGCTCCCGGATGACCGCACGATTCTTCGTGCCGGCATGGGGGCAATTGAACCGTCCGATGATCCCCGCGGTTCGCGGCCTGGCGGATTTCAACGGCGAGTATTTCCACTCCGCCGAGTGGCGGCACGACGTGGACCTGAGCGGCAAGCGGGTGGCAAGCATCGGCAACGCCGCCAGCGCCGTGCAGTATGTGCCGCTCATCGCGCCGAAGGTCGATCACCTGACGGTATTCCAGCGAAGCGCGAACTGGATCATGCCGCGCAACCAGATCGTCTTCTCGGCGGAGCAGCTCGATACCTACGAGCGCGAGCCCCATCTGTTCGAAGAAAGCCGGAAATCGCTGCACGCTTTCCGCGAGTCCGGGTTCGAGCGGACGCGGATGGGGTCCAGCGCGCAGCAGGAAGGCAAGAGTCTCGCGCTGGCGCACCTGCATCGCCAGGTGCCCGACCCCGTCCTGCGCGAGAAACTGACGCCGGACTATGAATACGCGTGCAAACGGATTCTGCGATCGGACGACTACTACCCGGCACTCATGCGCGACAACGTCGCGCTGGAGACGGCGGGGGTCGAATCGTTCGTCGACGAGGGCATCGTGACCCGGGACGGCCGCCTGCTTCCGTTCGACGTGGTCGTGTTCGGAACCGGCTTCGAGAGTCAGGCTTTCCAGGGCAGCCTGCAGGTTCGCGGCACGGACCGCACGTTGGCCCAGGCGTGGGAGGACGGCCCGGAAGCGTATCTCGGCATGACCGTGCCGGGCTTTCCGAACATGTTCATGCTGTATGGGCCGAATACGAACCTGAACCACAACTCCATCGTGTCGATGCTCGAGATCCAGCAGAACTACATCATCGACGCGATCGGCGGCATGGCTTCGGCCGGCGTGAAGGCGGTCGACGTCGATCGGGCCGTGTTCGACGAATACAACAGCAAGCTGCAATCGGCGATGGTCGGCTCGGCGTTTTCGGCGGGCTGCTCGAGCTGGTACAAGAACGCGCAAGGCAAGGTGATCAACAACTGGCCGGGCACGGTGGACGAATACCGCGCCGTGACGCAATGGGATCAAAGCGTGTTCGCTGCGATCTGAGCGGGGATGCCCATGACATCGGTGCACTGGTTGCCGCTGACCGAGGTGGCTGACGATGCGCGGGACGCCGTTCGGGCGTTCCGCGAACTGGGCGGGCGACACTACGGCAGCTTTTCCGTCGACCAGTCGCGCGTGAACTTCGTGCGGGCCTGCGAATTGAACGGCCTCGCCGCCGACGCAGCGGTTGCCCACGACGATATCGATGTTCCCGTCGCGGACGGCAGCATTCGGGTACGGCTCTATCGTCCGCCCGCCGGGGATCGCGTCGAGGACAAACCGCTGATCGTCTTCATTCACGGCGGCGGGTGGGTGATCGGCAGCGTGGACACGCATGACGGCATCTGCCGTCATCTCGCACGGCACGGCGGGTGTGTTGTCGCTTCCGTGGAGTACCGGCTAGCGCCGGAGCAGCGGTGGCCGGTCCCGCTCGAAGACTGCGAGCGGGCATTGGACTACCTCGCGGCCAACGCTTCCGCGCTCGCCATCGATGTGTCCCGGGTGATCCTGGCGGGCGACAGCGCCGGCGGCAACATGGCGACCCTCATCGCCAATGCGGCATCGGCGGCGGGACCCGCGATCATCGGGCAGATCCTGTTCTATCCCGTGACGGACCTGACGGCGTCGCTTCCGTCCTACCAGCGCATTCAAGGCGGATTTCCGCTGGTCGCCGAGTCGATGCGCTGGTTCCGGGAGCACTACGTGCCGGCCGGCACGCCGTTCGATCTTCCACGCCTGTCCCCGCTGCTGCATGCGGAAGGCCGGCGGCAGCCGCCGATGTTCATTGCCACGGTGGGGCTGGATCCGCTGTGTGACGAAGGCGTTGCCTACGCATCGTGCGCGGCCCGCGCGGGGAGCACGGTCGAGCATCTCCATCTGCCCGGGCATCATCACGGCATCATCACCGCGGCCCGCACGATCCCGGCAGCGAGATACCTGCTGGATCGCGCCGTTTCCTTTGTCCGGCGGCTTGCCGAACCAGACGGCTTCAAGGCTTGACGCGTCGATCGTCGCGCGGGTCGGCGCATTCGCCCCTTGCGACCGGTCGGGTAATGGAAACTCCTGATTCAAATTGTCCCTCGACTGCATAGACTGGGAACCGTGGAACTTGGTCAATTGATCATGTTCGGGGTGACCGGTCAAACCGGGATGCACACCTCAATGACCCGCGTGCATGCCTGGCCGGGTGCAGCGGGGGGCACGTACTGGTTTGAAACGTTGTCGCCGGCATGCACGTGCGAGCGTCTTTTTCTTCCGTAGTCACATGACCAAGTCAAATGATCTAGTCGTGCGGCGTTACGGATATTTTCAATAACGGGTCATCGGAGGGATCTCATGACTAAGAATCAAGCAGATTCGGGTTTGCCTGAGCACGTAGAGGTACTTATCATCGGGGCGGGGATCTCGGGGCTCGATGCCGCTTGTCATCTTCGCATGAACTTGCCGGACCGCTCGTTCGCCATCCTGGAAGCCATGGATGGATTCGGCGGTACGTGGTGGACCCATCGCTACCCGGGCGCGCGTTCCGACAGCGACCTGTACACGTACGCATTCGGATTCCGCCCGTGGCAGGGCCGCTCGATCGCCACGGCGGAGGAGATCCACAGCTATCTGGGCGATGTCATCAAGGAATACGACCTCGCCTCGAAGATCCACTACGGGCATCGTGTTCAAACGGTGAGCTGGTCGAGCGAGCAGAAGCGCTGGACGGTCGAGGTGTCGCGCAAGGATACCGGCGAACACTTCTCGATCACCACGGACTTCCTGTGGCTGGGGGCGGGGTACTACGACCATCGGCAGGGCTTTACGCCGAAGTGGAACGGGTTCGACCGCTACAAGGGAACGGTCGTGCATCCGCAGCACTGGCCGGAAGACCTCGACTACGCCGGCAAGCGGGTGGTCGTGATCGGCTCGGGCGCGACCGCCGCGACGCTGATTCCAGCGATGGCCGGCACCGCGGCGCATGTGACGATGCTGCAACGGTCGCCGACGTTCTTCACGGCGGTTCCGTGGACCCACCAGCTGGACGCGACGCTGCGTGAACTGAGCCTGCCCGAGGAGTGGCGCTCCGAGATTCTGCGGCGTGCACACCTGAAGCAGACGTTCGACCTGATCAACCTGTCCGCAGCGAACCCGGACGCCGTTCGCGACTGGTTGATCAACGAGACCCGGCAACAGCTGCCGGAAGGGTTCGACGTCGACAAGCACTTCAATCCCAGCTATCGCCCGTGGCAGCAGCGCGTGGCGGCGGTGCCGGAGGGCGACCTCTTCACGGCGATCCGGGAGGGCAAGGCGTCCGTCGTGACGGACACCATCGAATCGTTCGACGAAAGCGGCATCGTGCTGGCGTCGGGCGAGCACCTGCAGGCGGACATCGTCGTGACGGCGACGGGCTTCGACATGAGCGCTTTCGGCCAGATCGCGTTCCACCTCGACGGCGAACCGGTCGACATGTCGAAGCGGGTCTCGTATCGGGGAATGATGATCGAGGGTATCCCGAACATGGCGTTCATCTACGGCTATTACCGGTCGAGCTGGACGTTGCGCGCCGATCTCGTGTGCGAATTCACCTGCCGCGTCCTGGCGCATATGGACAAGGTGGGCGCGAAGACGGTGGAGCCGTGCCTGCGCGCCGAAGACGCGGACATGCAGCGGCTGCCGTGGACCGACCCGAACAACTTCAATGCCGGGTACGTGATGCGCTCGCAACACCAGATGCACTTGCGTGGCGATCGCATGCCGTGGCAGCACCACTTCGAGTACGAGGAGGAGCGCCAGACCATTCCGGAATTGAGCCCGGATGCCGAAGTCCTCGTGTATCGCTGATCTCCGCGCAACGTTCGAATAAAGGTGAAGTTATGGCACTCGATTTGTACCTCGCTGGTTTTCTCGAATCCCTTGCCGGGTCCGGCGCGAAACCGCTGTCGCAGTCCAGCCCGGAAGAGGCGCGCGGATTGATGCAGCATCTGGCGCGCGCCGTTCGCGCACCGGAGGCCGTGGTCGACGTTCACGGCGTGGAAGACCTGACCGTTCCCGGCGCGACCGGATCGCTGCGGGCGCGGCTGTACCGTCCGACCCAGGAGCGCAATCTGCCGACGGTCGTCTATCTCCATGGCGGCGGATTCGTGATCGGCGATCTGGATACCCACGACAATATTTGCCGGGAGCTGGCGCGCGGCGCCAACGCGGTCGTCGTCTCGGTGGATTACCGGCTGGCGCCGGAGTATCCGTATCCGGCCGCGGCGGACGATGCGATCGCCGCCACCCGATGGGTGATCGCGAACGCGGGTGAGCTGGGCGGCAGCGACGTCGTCGCGGTGGCCGGAGACAGCGCCGGCGGCAATCTGGCCGCGGTCGTGACCCAGCAACTGCACGCCGACGGCATTGCGCTGTCCGCCCAGTTCCTGATCTACCCCGCGGTCGCGCAGGATCGCGCCGGCTTTCCTTCCTTCAAGGAAAACGGCGCAGGCTACTTTCTCGACCTCGAGACGATCGCCTGGTTCGAGCGACATTACGTGCCCGACGGGACCAACCGGGAGGATCCGCGACTGGCGCCGATCCGTGCGAAGGATCTTGCCGGGTTGCCGCCCGCGGTCATCCTGACCGCCGAATTCGATCCGCTGCGCGACGAGGGCGAGGCCTATGGCCGCTTGCTCCACGCGAGCGGCGTGAAGGTCGACACGATCCGGTGCGACGGCATGATTCACGGGTTCTTCGACATGGGGGCGATCTCCCCGGGCGCCCAGGCGTGGATCGAGAAGGGCATCGCGAGCTTTCGAACGTTACTCGGCGCCGCGCGGCACCATTGATACGTTGGCGGAAGCGACCTGATTTCGCTTTTCGCCATTTCGTGGCCGCACGCGGTTCGATGGATGACCTCCAACGGTGCCGATGCGGCCGCGCAGTGCTGATGCATGACGGCATGAAGCCGATCGCGCGGCGGCTCGCTGAGGCCGCGACGCGAATGGTGGAATCGATGCATCAGGTAGTTGCTTGTGAAGCGTGCAGGCATCTATCGAGGACACAGACCCGTGAAGAACTCATTCGATTATCTTGTTGTAGGCGGCGGCTCGGCCGGCAGCGTGCTGGCTTCGCGTTTGACCGAAGATCCCGACGTGACGCTGTGCCTCTTCGAAGCCGGCGGCACCGGCGATGGATGGCCCGTCACCGTGCCGGCCGCCCTGGTGCTGATGATCCCGTCCAAGCTGAACAACTGGGCGTTCGAGACGGTGCCCCAGAAGGGGCTGCAGGGGCGCCGCGGCTACCAGCCGCGTGGCAAGGCGTTGGGCGGATCGTCCGCGATCAATGCGATGGTGTACACGCGCGGCCATCATGCCGACTACGACGATTGGGCCGCGCTCGGCAACGAAGGCTGGGGCTGGAACGACGTCTTCCCGTATTTCAAGCGAAGCGAGCACAACGAGCGGCTCGGCAATGAATGGCACGGGCGCGGCGGCCCGCTGTGGGTCAGCGACCTGAGGACGGACAATCCATTCCAGGCGCGTTGGCTGGACGCCGCACGAGAGTGCGGCCTGCCCGTCACGGACGATTTCAACGGTGCGGAGCAGGAAGGCGTCGGCATCTACCAGGTGACCCAGAAGAATGGCGAGCGCTGGAGTGCGGCACGCGCCTATCTTTTTCCGCACCTGAAGACGCGCGGCAACCTGACGGTGGAGACGGGCGCGCAGGTCCGGCGCATCGTGTTCGACGGCAAGCGGGCCGTGGGCGTCGAGGTCACGCGTGGCGGGAATGTCGAGACGGTCTGGGCGAAGAAAGAGGTGATCCTTTCCGCCGGCGCGCTTCAATCGCCGCAGTTGCTGATGTTGTCCGGCGTCGGGCCGAAGGACGAACTCGAGCGTCACGGAATCCAGGTCGTCGCCGATCTCCCGGGCGTGGGTGAGAACCTGCAGGATCATCCGGACTTCGTCGTCAGCTACAAGACGAACAGCCTGGATGCGCTCGGCGTATCGGTGCGCGGCGCGATCAAGACGCTGGGCGACATCCGGCAATACCGGAACTCGCGAACCGGTACCCTGACCACCAACTTCGCCGAAGGCGGCGCATTCCTGAAGACGCGTCCCGATCTCGATCGCCCGGACGTTCAGATGCATTTCGTCGTCGGGCCCGTCAGCGATCACGGACGGAAGGTGCGGCTCGGACATGGTCTTTCCTGTCACGTGTGCCTGCTGCGGCCGAAAAGCCGTGGGTCGGTCAAGCTGCGAAGCGCCGATCCGCTCGATGCGCCGTTGATCGACCCGGCATTCCTCGAGCACGACGACGATCTCGAGGTCCTGGTCGACGGGTACAAGCTGACCCGGCGGTTGATGGCCGCGCCGGCGATGGCCCGGTTCGTGACGGAGGACGTGTTCGCGTCCCGGTCGCGATCGGACGACGACATTCGTGCGTTGCTGCGCGAGCGGACCGACACCGTGTACCACCCGGTCGGAACCTGTCGCATGGGGAACGACGCGCTCGCGGTCGTCGATTCCCAGTTGCGCGTACGGGGAACGGAAGGATTGCGCGTGGTGGATGCATCGATCATGCCGACGCTGGTGGGCGCAAACACGAACGCGCCGACGATCATGATCGGTGAGAAAGCCTCTGATCTGATCAGGAGGATCTCCCGATTCCCGTCCGCGATACCGGAAAACGCGGTGTGAGTGACCTTCTCGCCGACGTTCGTCGGCACGAAGGCCTCATCCGCACGTGAACGTCGCGAGCATGATGTGTGCAGCGACGTCCATGACCCGAAGGCAAGGGCTCGCCGGCCGGTTGCGGCAAGACTGGACGTTGCCGGGGCATCGCGCGCTTTCGGGCGTCGAGCGCTCGCGCGGTGAGTCCTGGTGATGCGGCCAACCGCCGATCATGAACGCATCCTTGCTCGTTGAAGCGCAAGGCGAGCACGAGGCAAGCGATGCCGCCACCCGACGCGCGGATGCCGGGTGGCGACCTGTATGCGCCAACCACCGGAGAAAGACCGCTGCTTGCTTCATGGCGATGAGTCGCCGCAACCGACGAACCAGTCGGCCGATCGATCTCGCTCGGCGTCCGGCCTCGTCCGGGCGCGGGAAATATTCTTCCCCAGCCTCTATCCCGATGGCGTCGGCGTGTGTCATGCCGAACGCCGTCTTCAATTCGACGAGCGATGCCTGTGAACGGGGACCCCCGTGCGGTGCCTGAACGCGGTCCGGAAGGTGTCCGCTTGCACGAAAGGCAACGACTCGGAAATTCAATCATGCACTCGCTCATACTCATCGCGGATGACGCACCGGAAATGTCGTCGACGCTCGATACCTGCCTGACTCGCCATGGCTTTCGAACATTCCAGACCCACCCCGCCCAGACCGTGCTGGCTACGCAACTGAACCTGAAGCCGGATCTGGTCATTCTCGACGTCCGTGAACTGCGTGCGGATACCCTGGACATGCTCGCCAGGCTTCGACGGCAAAGCGATGCCCCCATCGTCGTCATTTCGGCGTGTGACCGGGAGGGGGAGCAGCTGCGCGCACTGCACGCCGGCGTCGACGACTACATCGTCAGGCCGTTCGATCCGGACGTGGTCGTCGCGCGATTGCTCACGATTCTTCGGCGCTCCGGCACGCTCGCGCCTGAACGTCGCCTCCGGGTGGGTACGCTCGAAGTCGATACGGAAAGCTATATGGCGTGCGTGAGAACGTCCTCCGGCGAAACGCCGGTCTCCGTGACACTCGTCGAATTCCGCCTGCTGGCTCACATGGCCAGGCTGCCGAATCGTGCATTTACGCGCGTCGAATTGCTCGATGCGTGCATGGCGGACGTCAGCGCATCCACACGCACCGTCGACAGCCACATGAGCCGGTTACGGAGAAAGCTGATGGCCGCCGGCGCGTCGGGCATCGTGGAAAGCGTGCACGGCATCGGCTATCGACTGCGAAAATCCGGCTGACGGGGGAGGGTGTCGCGCGTGGCGTGACACGGCGGCTCGTCCGTCAGCCGCTTCTTCTTCGAGTGATCCGTGCCCCCGGGTGGGAGAACTCGATCGCCGTTTGGCTCGACCCTCCATCCGAGGTCAGGCAGGCTTCGACACGGCGGGCCGCGATTCACGATCGCGGCCCGCCGCGCGCTTCAGACATCCGGCCGTTACTGCGCGATGACCCCGTCGCGAGAGAAGATCAGCCACTTGTCGCCGGTCGACGGGAGCGCCGCGGTGTACGTCGTCCCGGTCTGGGTACGCAGGCGCTGGAACGTCTTGCCATCATCGGTACTTTGAGCCTGCAGCCCGTCGACCCCTATCGCCAATACCGTGGCGCCTCGGGACGCAAGCGCGGTAATGGAATTCCGGGTGTCGAGCGTCGCGCGCGACCAGGTATGGCCGTTGTCCTCGCTTCGCATCAGCGTGCCGCGCAGCCCGCCGACCAGCAGCACGCCGTCGGGCAGCGCCACGCCGCACCAGAACGACCCCTTGTAACCGGTCTCCACGCTTTCCCACGTGTTGCCCTTGTCCCGGGAAATCAGGAGTTGCCCCTTCTCGGCCGTGGCGAAGATCTCGCCATTGCCGTTCGAAAACAGGCCGAACAGATTCAGGTCCGACTTCTTGCCGTTCGGGAGCACGGCTTCCTTTTTGGTCCAGGTCTTGCCGCCGTCATCGGTGACGAGGATGAGCGACCAGAGTCCGACGGCCACGCCGTGGTTGGCATCGGTGAAATGCACGCCGAACAGCGGGCGATCCTCGCTCGTCACGAGACGTTGCACCTCCCACGTCTCGCCGCCGTCGGTCGTCTTCAGGATCGCGCCCCAGTGGCCGACTGCCCACCCTGTCCTGGCGTCGATGAAACTGACGGACGTCAGCGTCGAGCTCAGGGGCACGGACTTGGCCTGACGGTACGTCGCACCGCGGTTGTCGGACAGCAGGACGATGCCGTTCGCGCCGACACTCACGACCCGCTGGCCGGCCCAGGCCGCATCCAGCACGGGGGACTGGGTCGCGATGCTGGACTGGACGGCCGGCACGGGCCGGAGTTCCGATGCGGATGCCGCGCCCGGCATGCTGCCCAGCAGCGCGCCAAGGACGACGGCGCCGGCCGACAGGGAGAGAACCTTGCGATACAGGGTCATGGAATCCTCTTCTTCTTCAATGAGCGAGCAGGCCGGGGGCACGGGCGGGCTTGCGCCGCGGGAAGATGCGCTCGAGCCAGACGGCGAACGCGGGCAGAACCGTCATGGCCATCACCATGTTGACGATGAACATGAACGCCAGGAGCTTGCCCATGTCCGCCTGGAACTTGAGCTCGGAGAACGACCAGGTGGCGACGCCGATCGCGAGCGTGATCGCCGTGAAGATGGTGGCCGTCCCGATCTCGAGGATCGACTGTTCGAGCGCCTTGACGATGCCGACGCCGTTGGCGAGATGCAGCTGCAGCCGGTTGTAGATATAGAACGCATAGTCGACGCCGATACCCACCGCCAGCACCATCACGGGCAACGTGGCGACGGTCAGGCCGATCTGCAGCTCCTTCATGAACCAATACCCGACGAAGGTGCCGATCGTCAGCGGCAGGCAGCAGGCGAGCACCGCGCGCAGGTCACGGTACGTGACGAGGACGAGCAGGACGATGGTCGTATAGACGTAAAGCATCATCGGCAATTCGCTGCGCTCGATTTCGTCGTTGACCGCGGCCAGCACGCCGGCGTTGCCGGACGCGAGCCGGATCTTCACGCCCGGCAGCTTGTCCGTATCACGGAAATGCTTCGCGGCGTTGATCACCTGGGTGATCGTGGTCGCCTTGTGATCGGCCAGATAGATGTTCACCGCCGTCATGCTGCAGTCCTTGCGCATCACGCCGGGCGTGCGGGCCACCTCGCCGGCCAGCGATGAATAGTTGTCCGGATCGATGGGGATCGCGGACATCTTCGGATTGCCTTCGTTGTATCCCTCGTTGTATTGCCGCAGCAACGACGAGAACGAAACGACCGACAACACGCCGGGGACGGCACGCATCGACCAGACGAAGCGATCCTGGTAGGCGCCGACCTCCACGTTGTTGCAGGACTGGGGCGGCGCTTCGAAGACGATCGAAATCCAGTCCAGGCCGACGTCATAGCTCGACGCAATCGAAACCGAATCCTGGTTGAACCGGGCGTCGGCACGCAGCTCGGGCGCGCCGGCCTGCAGCGTGCCGACCACGCGGTCCCGGCTTTCCCAGGCCGCCACGGCGAACACCACGACGGCGGCCAGCAGGACGATCGCCGCATTGCGCGGAATGGCGACTTTGGCGAGCACGCGGAGCACGCGGCCACGACGAACGGCGTGCAGTTCCGCATTCTTCGCATAGTTGCCATCGACCTTGAGCAACGACGCCGCCAGCGGCAGCATCACCAGGTTCGTGACGATCTTGTACGCCACGCCGAGCGAAGCGGTGATCGCGAGCTCGCGCACCATCGGGATCGGAATCAGGATCAGCGTGACGAAGGACACGAACGCGGTCACCAGCGCGAGCGTGCCGGGAATCAGCAGCCCGCTGAAGCTGGACCGGGCGGCTTGCTCCACCGACTTCCCGTGGGAGATCTCGCGCACGATGAAATTGATCTGCTGGACGCCGTGTGAAACGCCGATCGCGAACACCAGGAATGGAACCAGCACGCCCAGCGGGTCGAGCCCGTAGCCGAGCAGATGCAGCGTGCCGAACTGCCAGACGAGCGAGACGAGCGAGCAGGTCAGCGGCAGGATCGTCAGGCGAATGGAGCGACAGTACCAGTAGACGGCCAACGCGGTCAGGAGCAGGGCGATCGCGCAGAACTTCAGGACGGACGACGCACCGTTTGCAATATCGCCGATCTGTTTCGCGAAACCGATGATCTGGATTTCATAGTTCGCATCCTCGAACTTGGCGCGCAATTGCGTTTCGAGCGCCTTGTCGAATGCCACATAGTCCACCCGCTCGCCTTTGGCATCCAGCTCGTTGAGATCGGCGGTGACCATGGCGCTGCTCTGGTCGCGCGACACGAGGCTGCCGACGAAACCGCCCTGGGCGGTCGAGCGCGAAATGGCGCCGACCGTGTTGCCGTCGAGCTGATCGGGCGTCACGGTGCCGGGAATGAGCGGGTCGGCCCGGAATCCGTCTTCGGTGATCTCGTTGACGAATGAATTCGGTGTCCAGAGCGATTGAACACTGCTGCGAGATACGTTCGGCAGGAAGGTGACCGCCTGGGTGACTTCATACAGGCGCTTCAACGCAGCCGGCGTCCAGATGCTGCCCTTGCGGGCCTTGACGACGACGATCAGGCGGTTGGCGCCGAGCAGGTCACCGCGATACTCGTTGAACGTCTGCGTGTATTCGTGGCCCAGCGGCAGCTGCTTCTCGAACCCGGCATCCATGCGCAGCTTGACGGCGAAGCAGGCCATGACGACCGTGAACAACACCAGGAGCCCCAGCACGAGACGCCTGTGACCGAACAGCGTATTTTCCAGCGAATGAAGAATTCTTGGCAGCTTGCTGGGTCGGGCTGCGTCGGAAACAGGCGGTTGATTCATATTGACCTCAGAAATTGCGAGATGCGACGATTGCCACGAAGTCCCTGTCACGTAGCGGGTTGGCCAGCGGGTTGGTCGGGCCCATGAAACGGGTGTAGTTCAATCCGACCTGCCAGTTCGCCGGGTTCTGTATGAAGTTCACATACAGGTTCATGGCCGTCACGCCGCGCATGAACTGGGCATTCACGTTCGGCGTATTGCCGAAGAGGCCGTACCGGACGAATATCCCCGGATTGACCTGCCACCCGGGAATGACGGTGCCGTCGTACACCCAGTTGAAATCGACGTCGATCCCGCCGGAGTATTTCGTTCCCTGGGCACTACCCGGCGTGTTGAGTGCGCCGGTCGCGAACAAGTCGTTGAATTCGTTCCCCCACAGAAGCGCGCCAGGCGAAATCGGCGATCCGCCGTAGCTCTTGTGAAGCCCCGGATAAGCAATGATCACCGTCTCGGTCGTCAGCGTGGCGGTCTGGGCGCCGAGCAGCTTCAGGAAGGCGCCCGAATTGCCCGGTTGCAGCGAATAGAGGGTCGTCAGGTGCCACTGGAAGCGCTTCTCGTCGACCCAGCAGTTCCCCCCTTGCGCGACGCATCCGCTGGCCGGATTCAGCGGAACGGCGTCTCGCGGCCGGTACGAGAGCTCGGTGCCGATCGCCCAGTCGCCCACCGGGAAGTTGGCGCTGACACCGATCATGTGGCGGTCTTCCGGAAACCGGAAGACCGTCCCGCCCGTCGAGCTCAGCGAGACTTGCGGGAACTTGTCGTGGTACGCGATCGTGTAGAAGCCGAGATTCAGGTCCGTTCCCGCCGGCTGGTAGCGAATGGAAAAACCATACTGCCCGCCGTTCTTCGGATGGATGGTCGAGGCGCCGTACGTGTTGTTGCCGGGCCCGACGATCTGGTTCGACCAATAGCTGCCAACCGGCGGCAGGTAATTCTGGTTCCAGTTGCTCTGGAAGTACCCTTCGACGTTCACGCCGTGACCCACGCCGGATGCGACGCTCACGATCGGCGCCGGCAGGATGATCTCCTTGACCTGCGCGCCGGGCTGGGACGCGCGATTCACGTCGATCGCATTCGTCGCATTGACCCCGCCGGTTTCCCAGATGCTTTCGCCCCAGCTGACGACCTGGTTACCCACGCGGATGCGCGCGATCTGGTCGCCGACGTTGAACTGCTTGCTGACCCACAGGTCGAGCAGGCGCGGCTTGAAGCGGATGTTCTTCTCGGCATCGGACGGGAGCCCGCCGCTCAGGTTGGGCGAAGGGTTGTAGAACAGGTCCTGTCCGCTGGTCGCGCCTGTCGTGCGGGTGCCGGAGTAGTCGTATTGCCAGGTGCCCCGTGCCATGAACGTGAGCCCTTGCGACGGCATCTTCAGGACCAGCTCGTGGTTGCCCTTGAGATAGCTCGTGAACGGATCGCCCTTGCCGTAGTTGATGTCGCCCTGATCGGAGAGGCCGCTCAATTGACCGAGCCGGCCGCCACCCGTCTGCGCACCGGTGGCCACGTTGTAGGTCGGCGACACGAGATTGCTGCTCGGCGACGCGGTGCGAATGCCGACGCCTGCCGATATCGTCGAATCGAAACTGCCTTCGACGTTGCCGATCGTGAACGTGAAGGCATGCGCGCTGCCGCACCCGACGGCGACAAGCGCCGCGATTGCCGCGCGCACGAACACCACGCTGGAGCGGGGCTGTAATGAGGAGGTGGTAGCCATTTTGTCTCGGCCCCTGTCAACGCTCGCTCAACGCACGGAGATTATCGGCGTTGTAGAAGCTCGGCTTGTAGTGTTGGTCCGCCGACGAGTCGACCGACCACTTCGCGTCCCGTCCGGCCGCGAGCATCGAACCATCCACGAGATACCGGCCGTCGACGAGGTTGTATTGCGCGAATGCGAGCGTGTCGCAGCTCCCCGTTTCGTACACCGGAATGATGTAGCCCTCGCGAACCTTCGAGACGTTGCCCTGCGCGTCGTAGTCCACCGCGCCGAGGTAGCTCCAGCTGTCTTCGTCGACGTAGAAAAGGCGCTTGGGCGCGGTATGGCGCATCCCCTGCTTGACCGTGGCTTCCACGACCCACACGCGATGGAGTTCGTAGCGACGCTTCGCCGGGTTCACGAAGTCCGGGCCGTACGCATCGTCAAATTTGTCCGAGAAGTCGTACATGCCCAGGTCGTTATAGGTAACGATCATTTCCTTCTTGCCGAGCAGCTTCCAGGAGAAGCGGTCCGTCTGGCCGGAGAAGACCAGCGCTTCATCGATGTTGTACTGGTTGTCGAAGCCGATCTGCGGCGCATCGTACGCATACGACGGCATGCGACGGGTCCGGCGCTGCCCCGGGAAGTAGTAGAAGACTTCGGTCGGCTTGTCGGCATAGTTCGTGAAGATCGCGGCCTGGCCGGCAATGGCCGCCGGGGACTTGTACGCGTAGTAGGCGTTGCCTTCGATCTGATTGACCTTCGCGAACGTCGTGCCGGCCTTGTCGCCCCACGGCTGGTAAATCCATGCGTCGGACACGTTCTTGATCCAGTCGGACGCGCCCTTGCGCGGCGAGACGACGGTGATGATGTCGCGCATCTCGACGCCGGCGCCGCGGTAGTGCAGCTTCGCGTTCCACATCACTTCCGCGCCGGTCTTGGGCGCAGGGAACGGGTAGCCGGGCAGGTGGGCATCGGCGAGTTCCGATCCGTCAGCCGACATCTTGGCGAAGCCCGCGTTGTTCTTCGTGTTCTCCGCGACGAAATCGGGGACGCCGCACGTGCGCCGGGACGGATAGACCGGCATCGTGAAGCCCTTCAGGTTCTTCAGCAGTGCAATCTGGCCCGGGTTGAGCTTGTCCGCGTACTTGTCGACATTGCTGGCGTCGATCGTGTACAGCGGCTTGTCGGACTTGTATTTGAAGAAATCCGCGCGGCGCTTGCCGTAACTCCAGCCTGCCCCGACGTTGCCCACGGGGGTCCAGGCGGGAATGCCGCTCGCGGTGCCGGCGATTTCGGCGCCCGACGGCGTATGTGAGGCATCCGTCCCTTCCGCAAGCGCACCGGTCAAAGACATCGCGACGGCGGAAGCGATGACGGACAATTTCGCTGCCGATCGGATGAGCGAAGCGGATTTCTTGAAAGCATGAGTCTTGACCACGGCTATCTCCTTGACCTTGACCAGGTAACGTGCGCCCGCCAAAGGGTTGTGCATAGGTGAAAACGGATGAAGGGTCCGATAGTCCAGCCCGTTTATTAGCTATGCGAAATGAATTGGGGTGTGCTTGTACTTTGTTTTGCTGAATCACCGAACTCCAGGTCATCGCTATGACGTAGAAGTTCGTATTGTCCGGCGCCTGGGCGTCGCGCCGGACGGTTTGTCAATGCATGCAGCTATTGGGCGCCCGCCAGGGCCGGATACGGCTTGTTCGACCGGACCGGCTTCGTACGCGCCACTGTCGAACGGCTTCTGGTTTCCGGCTTATGCCGGGACCGACGAGAAGTACTCCGCCCGTTGCGCGTGCCATCCTGCCCAGCGCTTCTCCCAGTAGAGGTTGTGAATCTTCTCGGAGATCGGGCCGGGGCCGTTGTGGTTGCCAAGCGGTTGATCGTCGACGGCGCTGACGGGCATGATCCCGCCTGCCGACGACGACGTGAATGCTTCGTCGGCCTCGCGCAGCTGGGTCGCGGTGTACGTGCCGATGTTCACCTTGATGCCGAGCTCGGCGGCGATATCGAACACGCTCTGGCGCGTGATGCCCAGCAGGCAGCCTTCGGCGGGGGTGTAGAGCTCCCCGTTCTTGGCGAAAAACACGTTCGCACCGGCTGCCTCGGTGAGGTTGTCGTGTTCGTCGACGAGCACCGCCCAGTCCTTCTCCTGCGTCATGGCTTCGAAGAGCGCGAGCTTCATGTCCATCCAGTGGAAGTTCTTCGCCGTGGGGTCGACCGCCTTCGCGGAAATGCGGTTGTACCGCTTGCTGATCAGCAGGTTCGAGCCGCGCGTGCGGACCTCGTCGTCGGCCTGGAAGAAGAACGGCACGGCGAAGGCGAACATCGCGTTCTTCATCGCGCTGCGGTCGCGGCGGTCGACGCTCAGCGGGCCACGGGTGACGCACCACCAGACGTACGCGTCCTTCAGGCCGGCATTGCGCACGAGCGTGTGGAGAATTTCCCGGACCTGGTCGCGATTGAACGGATTCTCGAGGAAGAACTTCGCCGACGACTCTTCCATGCGCGCGAGGTGATCGTCGAGCCGGAAGAAGTTGCCCCGCGAGACGGTGACGACATCGTAGGCCGCGTCGGCGTGCAGGAACCCTGCGTCGACGAGCGGGACGGTCGCTTCGGTGATGGGAACGTACTTGCCGTCACAGAAGGCGCTGCCATCTTCATAGCGGGGTTCATGCGGAGCGCGAGCATGCAGCGGATTCTCGTGCATGATCTGCTGGACTTGAATGATTGCCATGGTAATTACCTTTCGCTCCCGAGGGAGAGTTGTCGTTCGATGTTGACGTCAAAAGCGACCGGATCGCGGTGCGCTTCCTTGCGGATTGCTTGCTTCCAGGCTATCCGCCGTGAAGTCTGCCATATGACTTGATCAAGTGACCGTGTAGTGGAAAGTATTGCTCGAAAAATTCCTTGTCGATGAAGGTTAACCCTCTGTGATGCCTGCCTCGATACGCTAGCGGCGAGCAGACTCGTGCTTGCCGGCCGGTGATCGTCGAACGTCCGTGCCGGTAGCCAAACCGATTCACCTGAGATAAGAGACTTCGGCGTGTCGCGCGCTTCGCCGGAAGCCGCCTCGTGGTTTCGTCTCCATCATCATCCGGTCACACGCGCTGCAGATCTTTTGCAGCAGCATGACGGTTCGTTCCATGAAGCGTCTTACTTTGGCTTGCCGGTGGCAATACTGATTATTACCGAGTCATGTGACTTGGCCAAATGATCAAAAAAGACGTTAGTATGGATCTTCCCGGGCGATCCAGAAGGCTGAAGACTCGCCCTCGATACCAAAATGACATGGAGCGAGCAGATGCCGATTTTCGAAGCAGACCATCTCCGCAAGGCGTTCATCGGCGGCCGTTGGGTGGGGCCGGTGAACGGTGGCGTGGAGCACGACATCATCAACCCGGCGACGGGCGAAGTCTCCGGCGCGTTGCTGTTCTCGGACGAAGCCGATGTGAACCTGGCCGCGCAGGCGGCGCGCGACGCGTTCGCGGCATTCTCGACCACACCGCTCGTCGAGCGGCTCGCGATGCTCGAGCGCGTGATCGCTGCCTACACCGAGCGGTTGCAGGATATGGCGGACGCCATCACGCTCGAGATGGGCGCGCCGATGGACGCCATTTCTCGCCCGCTTCAGGCGGCACTGGGGCTCTGGCACCTTCATACGACGCTGGAAGTGGCGAAGCAGTATCCGTTCGAACGCACCCAGGGCACGTCGCGGATCGTGAAGGAGCCGGTGGGGGTGTGCGGGTTGATCACGCCGTGGAACTGGCCGATGAACCAGGTCATGTGCAAGGTGGCGCCGGCGCTGGTGGCGGGTTGCACGATCGTGTTGAAGCCCAGTCAGAATGCGCCATACTCGGCGATTGTTCTCGCCGAGATCCTCGAGAAGGCCGGCGTTCCTCCCGGCGTATTCAATCTCGTGCAGGGCTCCGGGCAGCGCCTGGGCAGGGCCATTGCGTCCAGCCCGCTCTTCGACATGGTGTCGCTGACCGGTTCGACGAGCGCCGGCGTGGAGGTCGCACAGGCCGCTGCGACGACGATCAAGCGGGTGACGCTGGAGCTGGGCGGAAAGTCGGCGAACATCATTCTGGATAGCGAAAACTTTCAGCAGGGTGTCACGCATGGCGTGCTCCAGATGATGGCCAACTCCGGCCAGACGTGCACCGCGCCCTCGCGCATGCTGGTGCCGGCGCATCGGCTCGAGGAGGCGGAGCAGATTGCGGTCGCGGCGTGCGCGCAGGTCGTCGTCGGTGATCCGCGCGCTCCCGGTACGACCATGGGGCCGATGGCAAACCAGCGCCAGCATCGCAAGGTGCAGGAGATGATTCAGACGGGCATCGACGAGGGCGCGGTGCTCCTGTCGGGCGGGCTCGGCAATCCCTCCGGGCTCGAACGAGGCTACTACGTCAAGCCGACGGTCTTCAGCCGCGTGAACAATCGCATGACGATTGCAACCGAGGAGATTTTCGGCCCCGTCCTGGTGATCATCCCGTATCAGGACGAATCGGACGCGGTCGCCATTGCCAACGACTCGCCGTACGGATTGTCCGGCTACGTCTACGGCGACACGATCGAACAGGCGGAGCGCGTCGCGAGACAGTTGCGGACCGGGATGGTGCATTTGAACGGCGCGCCCGTCGACATCGCGGCGCCGTTCGGTGGGTACAAGCAGTCCGGCAACGGACGAGAGTGGGGCTACGCCGGTATCGAGGAGTTCCTGGAGACGAAGTCGATGTTCGGCGCGGCGCCGGGCGCCGTCAGCTAGCGGGAAGCGACGACGGGCGTCCGGCTGTCCGCGGACGTCCGTCTACGGAAAGGCGGCAGGATCGAGGCCGGTCACGAGGCATCGTGCGGATGGGCAGTGTCGGGTTGCCGGCGATGGTGCAATGACACGCCGCGTCGGCGCTCAGGCCTGCACCGTCGAGCTCGAGAGAGAGGTGGCAAACGCCTCCAACGCTGAACTTACACTATCCAGGTTCGCCTTGAGCTCGCGGATATTCGTGTCGCCTTGCCAACTGTTCAGCAATCCATCGATCAGGATGATGCTCATTCTGGCGACGGATTCAATCGCGTCAGGGTTGACTTGTGGCGCGCACTTGCCGAGGTAAGCGATCGTTCGCTCGATGGTCTCGACATAAGTTTTCAACGCGAAATCGGGGCGATGACGCTCTGCCCACTGGATCAGTTCAGACTGTGCCCGGGCGTACGACGGATGCTGCACGAGCCAATCGACATTCTTGCGCAGCTGCCATCCGGCGAGTTCGCCGAAAGAATGAAATTCCCTGTCGGCGAGAGCATTCGCCGCGAGCAGGTCGAACAGGGATTCGTACACCGCGTCGAACAGATCGTCTTTGGTATGGAATACATAATGCAGCGATGCCAGCGGGCAACTCGCGGCTTCGGCGATTCGCCGCGTGGTGGCTCCAGCGACGCCGTGCGCGGCGATCACTTCAACGGCAGCGTCAACGAAATCTTGTCGCCGCAACGCAGCGCGAACTCTTGTCATTGGTAAACTCCGGTACCCGAAAATCCTCTTCCGTTCACGTCATACACAGGTGTAGTGTTTATCCGTGATACATGGTCAAGTGACCATAACGCTCGTGAATTATGTCGGCTTCTTGAAAGTTTGTCCATGAATGGGCCGGGCCGCGGATGCCATGAATATTCAGTTCGCTTTTTTGCGCTGATTCTGGAAGTTTTGATCGTATGACTTGATCATTTGATCGGTCAACGTTAAGCAGACAAAGAGACGCTGTCGATGGAGGTAAACCCGTGAGCGCAAGAACTGCGACGTAAGTCCGAGGGCTGCCTGCCAGGAGCGTCGGGTTTCGATGCGAATGGAAACGGGGTGCTTGGCTGCAGCCGGTGTGGATTCTCGGTGAAGCCCGTTACGTCGCGTCGAACGTGCGGGGTCGAACGCGAACAAGGGCTCCTGAAAGCACCTTCGAGCAGAGCGTGCGCGCAGGGCGGCGCATGGGTGAAATTGCAACGTCATGCGCCGCGAGCCGTGCGGTCATTTGAAGCGGCGACGCTGCCGCTGTGAGGGCACCGGGGGGGAGCCGGTGCCTCCGCGTAGGTGGCAGCGGTTCAGTGCTTCCGTACCGACTTGCGAGGGGTCTTGGCGGCAGGGCGCGCGTCCGACAGTGTCGCCGCGTAGGCGGCCAGCATCTTGCAGGCGTGGTCGACATCGGTTGCCAGACGCTTCGAATCTTCCTGGGCAAACCACGAGAAGAGCAGGCCGTCGACCAGGACGATGGTCAGCCGCGCAATGGCGTCCAGCACCTTGGCATCTGCACGGGGCTCGGCGGTGGTCAGATTGCTGCGGGCACCTTCCTGGGAGATGCGAAGCGCGTTAACGGCCATGTCGGGCTGATGCCTGAGCGCCCACGTATACAACTCCGACTGGGTCTTCGCGTATGTCGGGTTGGCTTCGAACCAGGTCATCACGGAGCGCAGGTTGAACTCCGCCAGGTCCGACAGGGTGCCGTGCTCCGGAGGCTCGGGGCTATCCGAGCGGATCAAGTCGATCAGGGACTCGTAGACGGCGAACAGCAGCTCGTCCTTTGAGTGAAACACGTAGTGCAGGGACGCCAGTGGGCATCCTGCAGCCTCGGCGATGCGACGGGTCGTGGCACCCTTCACACCGTGCTCTGCAATCACCGCGACAGTCGCCGCGACGAGGTCCTGGCGGCGGACTTCAGCCCGTACTCGCTGCATAGGCCAGCGCTCCGTTTTATGTCTTCGTCCAAAGGCGCTACCCGTGCAGGGTAGTCGAATCCTCGGATATTAGCATGACGATGGGCGGCATTTCGCTAGCAACACAAGGCATTGTCCCCCACGGATATTGCGCCGCCGTGGCGTCGTGAGACGTGCCGTTCGCAGGTACGTGCCGGGCATGGTGATGGCGTCGATGCGCCGCGGCGCAGGACGAACATCACGGCAGCAATGCGACTCGGCGGCAGGCTCCCTGAACCAGAAGACGGACTCGCCATCGTGGATCGGCCCGGCGCATCAAGCGGTGCTCCGCTCGTCGAGCGGTGCTTGCGTTCCTGCTTCGATGAGGCCGTCGCAGAGCAGCGCAGGTACGGTGACTCTCACACGTGCACGGTAAAGCAGCCGTGCGGATCGTGGAATGGGCGCCACTGCGTTGGCTCGTGCGGCGCCTTCATGACGAGGCTAATGGAAACTCCGTATTCCCAATGTCCTGTCGAAGCATAAGACTCGTGCCTGTAGATTCGTGGTCATTTGATCAAGTCAACCGTCTGCACCGCGATCGTGACGCTGAGCCTCATCTGGTGCGGCGAATTCCCCGCGCCGGGGCATGCGCATCACCACCGTGCGCGTTAGCCGCCCTTCACGAAGGGCGAACACCCGGATCCGATTGGCATACGGCTTGCTTGATAGTCATATGACCAAGTCTAATGATTCGTGCGGTTGACTTGAACGAAGGATGTTTCTCGGTAGTGTGGTCAACGACAACGATAGGGAATACGAATGAGCCATGTGATTGCCGTCTTGGGCCTGGGGGTGATGGGGTCCGCCATTGCCGCCACCCTGATTGACGATGGTGCGGAAGTCGTCGTCTGGAACAGGAAGGCTGAAAAGGCGCAGCGTCTGCGCGAACTGGGCGCCCGGGTTGCCGAGCGTGCCACGACCGCCTTTGATGAGGCGGACGTCATCGTCGTCGTGACGGCAACACCGGTTGACCTCGCGGCGGACTTCGAGGCGCTGGGCGAGCGCCTGAAAGGGAAAACGGTGGTCAATCTGGCCACGGGTCGCCCGTCCGAGGTCCAGAAGCTGGATCAAATCGTGCGTGGCGCCGGAGCAAACTTCATCAGCGGAACTATCCAGTGCTTCCCGCCGGATATCGGCCGCGAGAACGCCGTCATCCTTTTTGGGGGCGACGAGAAGATCTGGCGCGAAGTGGAGCCTCTGCTCCGGAAGATTGCTCCGCAATCCACCTACGTCGGTGCACGACCCGACGTGCCGAACGTGCTCGATGCCGGGTTGACGGGCACGTTCGTTTTTGGGGCGGGCGCGGCCTTCCTGGAAGGTCTCAGATTCGTGGTGAACTCGGGCATTTCGATCGACGAGATTCGCGACCTGATCCCAAACTATCTCGCCGGTCAGACTCACTTCATCGAAGGCCTGTTCGAGTCCGTGGCGGCTTCCGACTATCAACCGCGCGGAGCGGACCTCGACATCTACGCACGAGCGACCGAACTGTTTCAGCAGGCGCAGGAAGATATCGGGCAGCCGCCGCGAATCCTGAAGGCGCTACGCGAGCGAATCCTGTCATCCATTGCAGAAGGCAGTGGTGACCGAGGATACGCCGCGCTTTTTAATCATTGACAATTTGTTGGAGGAATCATCATGTCGTTGCAGCGCCTTTCAAGTGGTAGCACTCCTGAGGATCTTGCCAATGCAGTCAGGCAGGATGGTGGAGCGATCGTCAAGAACTTTCTCGATTCCGATTTGCTTGCGCGAATCCAACGTACGCTCTTCGACACGCTCGAGTCGGCTCCGAACGGAGTAGACGATTACTTCGCCGGTACCCAGACGCGTCGCGTCTCGCGCCTCTTCGCGCGTACCGACTGGATGGCCGAGGTTGCGTTGCATCCGCTCTATCTGGGTGCGGCGCGCAGCATCCTGCAGACGCCGATCAAGATCTGGAGCGGCGAAAACCAGGTCGATGTCGCGCCCGATATCCAGGTGGGGGTGACGCAAGCCATCCAGATTCTGCCGGGGCAGGGCCTTCAGCCGTTGCATCGTGACGATTCCGTATGGCTCTGGCGGCACCCGAACTATGGGCGCGAGGCCCGGTTCCAGGTGATGGTGGCCGTATCGGACTTTACGGCGGAAAACGGCGCCACGCTCGTCATCCCGGGCAGCCACAAGTGGGACGACGAGCGCATGCCCAAGCAGGAGGAAGCCATTCCCGCGACCATGTCGGCCGGCGATGCGCTGTTCTTCATCGGCTCCACGTATCACGGCGGCGGCAAGAACACCAGCGATGCGCCGCGCACCGGCCTGACGATGTCGTATGACCTGGCGATCCTCCGGCAGGAAGAAAACCAGTACCTCACGCTGCCGATCGAACGCGTGAAGCGCTATCCGGAAGAGCTGCAGCGCCTGCTCGGCTGGACGTACGGCACGACTTTCGCCGGCTTCGTCGAGCGTAACGGTCAAATGTCGGATCCGAACGACCTGTTGAAGATGAAGGATTTCCTCGAGGTCGGGCATTTCGATTAACGCACGGGTTGGGTGATGGAATCCTGGCCCGGTTTTCACGCGGAAATCGGGCGATTCCATCATCTGGAGGCATCGTGGCCGCTCGACGGGATGCCTGGATCGGTGCAGAGCGAGCGATTCTGATATTGCGATTTTTCGGTTGGATGCAGCAGTCTTCGAAACAGTGCCAGTATGAATGCGAGCAAGAGGGCGATTCGATGCCTCGTCGCGATCTCGTATTCGTGCAAACGACAAGGAGTCGATCGTGAGTGTCGAAATCAAGGGAATCCGAAAAATCGCGCTGCTTTATACAGGGGCCGTGGTCTGGACTCCAACCTATCTGCTCCCATTCAGCATCGAAGAATCGATGGCCCGGTTCGGGCTGTCCGAAAGCACCGCTGGCTGGCTCGCGTCCGCGGTGCTGCTCTGTCTTTCGCTTTCCATCATCTTTTTCGGTCGTCACACGGCGACGTTGAACAAGAGAACGGGTGCGCTTGCTGCGGCAGCGCTTGCCGTTCTGTCGACGTGTGCGATGTTTTCACATAATTTCTATGTATTCGTCGCCGCGAAGCTGGTTCTCGGCGCCGCGTTGGGTGTCAGCTGCGTGTGCGCGTATGGGGTGATTGCACACGTCAAGCACCCGGAGAAGGTCGCGGCGCAAGTCGCCGTTGCGATGGCCATCATATTTTCCTGTGCGATGTACGTCGTACCGATCCTGAATGTGAAGATGGGTCATATCGGGGTGGATGCCGTCCAGCTCGCCGTGGTCGTGGCGGCGCTGTTTTTCGGCGCGTTCATGCATCCTGCCGTCAACGCAAGCGAGGAAGCGGTCGGGAAGGACGCCATCAAATCCAGTGACGTCCGAGGGATGCTGATCAGTGCATTCTTCATCTACGTCTCGCAGACGGCCCTCATGGGATTTGCCGCTGAGGTCGCTGCGACCCGGGGCGTCGAAGCGGAGCAACTCGGCATGCTGTTCATGCTCAATGCGGCCCTCCAGTTGCCGGTGGGGGTGGCGGTCAACTGGCTGGGCGATCGCTTTGGTCTGTTCAAGCCGATCGCACTTGGACTCGCGCTGTTGATCGCATGCAGCCTGGGCATGTATTGCGTGGGCGGCAAGTGGGCGTTTCTCGTGTCGACGGCGCTCGTCAGTGCCGGCGCCACGCTGGTGGCGCCTTATATGGTGGGGGCACTTTCGCAAATGGATGCCAGCGGAAGAAGCACTGCGACCTGTGCGTCGGCAATCAATCTTGGCCTGACGGTGGGCCCGGCGATTGCCGGCACGGTGTTCAGCGTGGCCGGTTTGCGCGCGGTCGGCTGGCTCTCCGTCGGGTTGCTGGTGGTGCCGATCTTTCTGACCAGCGTGGCGATCCGGCAGTTCAAGGCAAAACATGCCGAAGCCGCGGTCGCCTGACGTGCGCGGCGAAGCGATCAACCGAGCGCGGCCGCACTGACCGCACCGGTACCTGGGCGGCGCCAGCATGCCTGACATGCCGGTGCGGCGCAGACATCTCCCGGAAGCGCCGTCTCGCGTCGACAGGCAGCGCAAAAAAAACTGCCGTGAACGTGGACGACGAACGTGGCGGTAGACAAACATCTCGACGATCACGGAATTTTTTCATGGAACTCAAATTCTATCTTTATTGCCTGGCTGATCTCGCGTTGATCGTGACTTCGTTCATTTGTGGCGTGAAGTACTTCCGGAAGCGCAACGGCCTTCTTGGATTCGAGTCGCTGGTCGTGACGTTCTCGGCGACGAATTTAATGATCAATGCCTTGACCGACAAGGCGATTTTTTTCAGTATCTCGCTTTTCTGCGACGCGTTTTCAAGAGGCTTCGGCGTGCCGATCATCATCGTTGCGGGGATGATGTCGGTTACGCATCGATATAAGCCATCGATTGTCGGCGACGTGTTGTATGCGGTGGGTGCGCTGGTGGGGACGGTTATTTTGTGGACCGCGGATTTCATGGTTGGACCCAAGCCGTATTTCTATCTGGTGATGTGGTCGTTGTTCTCGATTTACCTCATTTACGTTGTCAAGAAACTGGCGAATGCCGGAGAGTATCGTAATGCTGCGAGTGTGATCCTGACACTCGTATCCACGCAGATCATTGCGAGCATCTACGACTTCTTCCATATCCCCGGCGACAGCGATCATATGATTTTCTACATATTTGCATTGCTTTCGTGGTCCTATATGTCAGTTTCGTTGTATTACGCCTATTGTGCGCTGGAACGGGTGCAGGAAAAGGAAGGGAATCTGATTCGAGGTTATACCCTTGGCCGCCTGGAGCGAAAACCGCAGTAATTGTCGCGTTCCTTCGGGAATGTATTTGAATCTTCATTCGAGAGATCGGATATGGCTACCTTGATCGTGAGTTATCCCGCTGTAGAGGGTATGGAATTTGATCGCGAGTACTATCTTGCCACCCACACCGCGCTCGTACGGGCGGCGTGGGGCGAATGTGGCCTCCAGTCGGTGGAGGTTCTGTTTCCGGCTCCGGGCCCACAACCTTTTGCCTGCGTCACGCTGCTGCGTTTCAGCGATCAGGCTGGAGTCGACGCCGCGCTGGCTTCGACCAGAACAGCCGAGGTGGTCGGCGATGTGCGGAACTTCACCAACGTCCAACCGGCGATCTTCCGCGCCGGCGACTGACCGAGTCGTCGACGACCGAACCTGATTGACGAGGGCAAGAAGGTCTGGGACAAAGTGTCCGCGTGAACCCATGCACTCGGGCCTTGACGACGAAGAAAAGACCTTCGAAGCAGAATGCCGGCCGGCCACGGACGGGATGAGCGACTGGAACTTGACGAAGACGCGGTTCGGGAGTGGATCGAGCCTGGCCTGAAGCCGGACGTATCGATTGCTCGCACGGCCACTCAGGGTTTTGACGCCGGGCGAACGCGCTCGGCAATACAGCCTTCGGCCGCAGGCCGAAGGCTCATCCAGCATCCGGCATCAACGCTGCACGGTGTCCAGGATATCCAGGCGGCTCACTGCCGCCGCCTTCTGCTTGATCGCGCCAAACGCCGTTTCGGTCGCCTCGAGCGTACGCGCGATGTCTTCGTCGGTATGGCTCGCCGTAAAGAACATGTTGTGCCACGGGTGGAGATAGGCGCCATTCTTGATGACTTCCGAAGCCCACGCCCGGCCGCGCGACACGAGCTCGTCGTCACCCGCGAACAGCATCTGGGGCATGACGCTCGGCCCGGTCTGCTTGAGTTCGAAGCCATGTCGCTCGGCTTGCTCGGCGAGGCCGGCGCGCAGCTTGTCCGCCAACCGCCTGGTGTGTTCGAGGTAGTCGGTTTCACGTACCAGGCGCAGCGTTTCGATGGCCGCGGCCATCGGCACGGCCGAGAGCCAGTAGGAGCCCGTGACGAAGATCTTCGTCGCCGCCTCGCGTGCCTTGTCCGAACCGAGCACCGCCGCGATCGCATAGCCGCCGCCGATGGCCTTGCCCCAGCAGCTGAGGTCCGGGTGCACGCCCCAGTCCGACCATGAGCAATCACGCGACAGGCGCAGCCCCGTGCGGACCTCGTCGACGACCAGAAGCGCTTCCTGCTCGTCCGCGAGGCGACGGCACTCCTTCGCGTATTCGATCGACGGGAAAAACTGATCGTAGAGCACTTCGTGCCGGAACGGCGTGGCGTAGATGGCCGCTACGTCGCCGTCGACGCTCTTGACGGCGGCATTGAGGCTCTCGATGTCGTTGTACTCGAAGTAGACGACGTGAGCGCGGTCTTCCTTGGTAATCCCCGTCGTATAGGGCACGTTCCACGGGGACGCACCATGGTACGTGCCGCGCGCCACGAGAATCTTGCGCTTCTCGCGATACGCGCGCGAGATCACCATGGCCATCGACGTGGCGTCCGAGCCGTTCTTGCAGAACATCGCCCAGTCGGCGTGGCTGACCTGTTGAGTGAGCGCCTCGGCAAGCTGAACCATCACCTCGCTGGGGCCCGTCGCCGTGTCGATCTTCTGCAACTGGAGGGCCGCGGCTTGCTCGATCCGCTCGTTGCCGTAGCCGAACAGGTTCGTGCCGTAGCCACACACGTAGTCGATGTACTTGTTGCCGTCGACGTCCCAGAGATGGGACCCTTTCGCTTTTGCGAAGTACAGCGGGAAATCTTCCGTCAGGTACTTGACGCTCTGGTGACCGTACATCCCGCCCGGGATGACCTTTTCGGCTCTTGCGAACCACTCGTTCTTCCTTGCCAGCCTGTCCATGTGCGACTCCTTGTGGAAAATTCGTTTTCGGAACGTCAGACCCGATATAGATTCATTTGACTTAGTCATTTGACCAAATGCGTGAACCCCGGAATTTTGGGGAATGCTGCCGCCGAAATCTCGCGTCCGGGCGTTGGATCGACGCGCCGTCCAGCCTCGCGCCGCGAATGCAGCGCCGCAGCGTCACCCACTTCGGCTTCTGTCGTCGCCTTCGTTAAATGGGTCATTTGACCAAGTCTAGTGTCTACAAATGTCATCCAGACGGAAATTGGCGTTTTCCACTAGTCCGGCACAGCAGTGGCTCAACGTCTCGCTCGGCATGCCGCGGCGATGGGCGAGGCGAGTTGAGCAGCGGCAGTTCGCCGGCGTGCGCGGTGCTACGTCGCTATCTGATCCGCATGAGGAAAACCCCCGCTCGACCTTCAAGCAGGGATGCGGGGCGATCACGGTGAGGATGGGGGCTGGGGGGGAGCGGCGGTGTACTTCCGCCAGAAGGTGTCGCGGCGGGCGATCGTGGTGCGTACGGGCGTGTTCAGTCGCACGATGCACGCATGGCAGGGGCAGACTGATCTACGCAGTCGGAAGTATCCGCAGCGCGCGGGCCCGCGCGTCAGCGATGCATGGACCCACTAAGCGTCGGGCCGGATCGAGACAGAAAGCCGACGATCGAAGCGCGAACAATGCGCTACGCGGATCGTGCTGGATACGATCCGCGCGCCAGGCCACGCCGGCAGGTTCGATCTTTCCAGATGGAGGCTATTGGCTCGAGTCGTAGTGCTCGATATGGTAGAGAACCATGAATCCCGGGCTCAATACAAGAAGGAGCCCGGCAACGAGAGAGATTGCGACAAATAAACGCTTCACCATGATCACGCTCCTGAGTTGGATGAGGTGCAATAGAAAGTCGATTCTTGAGGGCCATCCCCGGAAAAGCGCGCAATCCCCGCATTGTTCGCAAGATCGCAACGCGATTCGTCAGGTCGATCTTCATGGGGTGTTTCGCTGGCGGTGATGCTGTCGTGGCCCGCGCATGTGCATCACGGAATCCGTGGAGGGGGATCCCCCTCCCGGACGGATGCAGGCGTCTGTTCGTGGCTCAGAGACCGAGATGCGTCGCGATATCGTCGTAGTCGACTTGCCACAGGCCCGGCGTGCCGGCGGGATATTGCGAGCGGAAGCCGATGATTCGCTGAACGCGTTTCGACAGGCGCCTCACGGTGTCCATCTCGACGATGAACGGATACGCTTCCTCCGGCGTCAGGTAGGACGGTTGCATCGGAATCGTGAGCCCGCGCCGGCGCTCGTTCTTCGTCACGTTCGCGCCGCCGCCGTGGATCACCTTGCCGCTGAACAGCAACGCGTCGCCGGCATCCATCTCGGCGGCAATGGTCATGTCGGGCGTGCCCTTGCTGTTGAAGTAGTCCTCGTCCCAGTTCTGGCTTCCCGGAATAATTCGGGTGGCACCGTTTTCCTCGGTGAAGCGCGTCAGCGCAATCATGAGGTTGGTGAACACCGTCGGCCCGTTGACGCCGAGCGCGCACAGGGGCGGAAAATTGCCGACATCGCGATGTAGCATCTGTGCCGTGTTTCCCGGGCCGATGTCGATGACCTGCGCGGTCGAAAGCCACCAGTCGCCGGACTCTTCACGGTAGAGCACCTCGCCGAGTTCATGAAAGAGGTCGTCATCCAGAACATCCCCGAACGTCTTGCTGTGCGTGACCATGTTCGTCAGGCGCTTCGTATAGGTGCCGTGGAATTCCTTGATCAGTTCGTTGTCGTGCGACGACCCTTCGCGAAGCCGCTCGAGCGGCGCATCGACCTCGCGATTGATGTTCGCGACCTGCTCCTGAGTCAGATAATTCTTGATCCGGACTCCACCATATTGATTCATGAGCGACACGATCTCTTGCGCGCTGGTCTGCTTGGAGACGGTGGGGAGCGCGTCCTGAATGGTCTGAATATTTGCGTTCATGTTTGCCTCAAAGTTGCGTGGACGGGTAAATCAGACGCGGTGGCACGTTCTGATTCGGTGGTGATCCAGACATCAAGTCGAGTGTTTGACTGAGTCATTTGACTGCGTATGCCTTCGCTTTCTGCGATACGTTCCTGTCACGCCGGTTGACGGAACGCGCACGTTGTTCCCGACGTTGTCGCGACCACCGGGTGGCCCAGTACGTGTTCCCGGAAGCGACAGACAGGAGGGCATTCGCCGGGTTTTTCGGTGAACTGGCGTATTCGCGACGAATCAGGTCAAATGACCAAGTCGTATGATCGAGGAAGTTAACATGGCGTTTTTCGACGGTCGATCATGGTTAACCCGTCGCGTTTGAATGGTGTAGGGATGAAAGGAGAGCGGTCGTTCCGGCGTGGATGCGAAAGTTGTGGTCATGCCTGGCGTGGTGTGGCGAGACATGATTCGGAATCGAATGGCCACGCCGGCGACGACGTTCCTCGACACGTTCAGTCTTACGCTCAGGTTCGCGCATACGGGCGGGCTCAGTGTGGCGCGAACCAGGTGATCGGGCACGCAAGCTGCTCGCTCGTCGTCAGCGCCTGCGTACGGGACCGGTTCCCGTGCCGTTGCGTGCGCCACGATCGACATCCTTCCCCGGCGCGGCTGCACGGCGACCGGCGCGCGATCCGCGGACGATTTTTCAAGCCCTTGTCAATTCTGTTCCGGCATCGCGACGCGTGACGGCTTCTCCACGACGAAGCGCCGTGAGATGCGCGAACGCCATGGCGCGAAGGCATGCCGGTATTTTTCATAGCGGCTCGCGCGCTGAGCCAGGCACGGAAATCGCTCCGGCCCGCAATGAAACGCTGCACGACACATGCCGGTCGTGTTTCGGCGAGGCGCTTCACTCAGCGATTTCGCGATCTATTGTCATGAGGGCAACGCCATGCATACATTCACGAACTGGAGCCCATTGGTCTCGCTGATCGCCGGGATTCTCATTCTGGTGGTACCGCGCCTGCTGAACTACATCGTCGCGATCTATCTGATCGTCATTGGACTGCTCGGGCTTTTCGGCGGACATTTCCACTGACGCGCCGCGTCGGCGTCTAGATACGTTCGACGCGTACCTCGACTGAATCCCGGGGCACGGTCAATCGCGTGCGGCCAAGCAGGGCGTCCGCGGGCGCGGTGCCGTCCGGGTTCAGCGGCCTCACCTTGTTGAACGTAACGGAAAAGTATTCCGGTGTGACGGTGGCCGATGCATACCCCTGTGCGTCGTGGTCGGCGTGGCACAGATCGGGGTTGTTCGCCATCAGGAAGCGGTCGAGCCTGGCCGGAGTCGCCACGATCGACGCGAGCGGCGTCCCGTTCCACGCGGCTTTCAGGTACATATAGAAGGACAGGCTGCTGATGCCGGCGCAGACGAAATCGACGATGACCGGCACCCCCGTCGCGGGATCGGGATCGTCCCGCACGACGCCGCCCTGAAAGGCATGCAGGTCGCCGGTGATCGCGACGACGTTACGGATCCCGTGCTCCCTCAAGTAAGCGAGCAGTTCGTGCTTGTGCGCCGGATAGCCGTCCCATGCGTCGCAATCCACCACGAGGCGGGCCGCCGGCGCCGCGGGTGCGCCCGGCATCGCGAACCACAGGCGGTTCAACATCACTTCGTTGCCCCATACTTTCCAGGTGGCCGGCGAGTCCTTCATCAAGGTTTTCCACCATCGTGTCTGTTCCGGGCCGAGCATCGACGGCGGGCGGCCGAGCTGCTGGGTGTCGCGCGCCTCGTCACGTTGCAGCACGTCCTGCTTGACGAAGTAGCGCGAGCCGGCCGCATCGTCCCCGTGCACCGGGTCGTGCCCGTGCGCACGTGCGATAGCGGCTTCGCTCACGACGTGGTCGTCGCGATACAGCCGCTCGTCCGTCATCACCAGATGCATCAGCGTGCCGAAACGAAAATCGCGGTAGATGCGAATGTTCGTGTACGACGGATTGTCCGGCTCGAAGCGCACATCGTCCCAATCCACCGGCATGTATTCCGCCCACGCGCGACTGGCGCTGCGGCGCCGCGCGGTTTCCTGCCGCTCCTCGTTGGTGTAGACCTGATGGTCCTGCCAGCAGTCGTCGGAAAATTCGTGGTCGTCCCAGATCGCAATCATCGGCAGGCGCTGGTGCAGCGTCTGCAGGCGCGGATCGGTTCGATAGGTGCGATAGAGCGTCCGGTAGTCGTCGAGCGTGTCGGCATACGCGCGGCCGTCCGCGAGCAGCTTGCCGCCGCTCAGGTGCAGCGGAGGATGCGCCGGTTCGGCGCGGCCGGGAGGAGCGGTTCCGACCGTTTCATAGATGTAGTCGCCCACGTGCACGACGAAATCGAGGTCGCGCTCGTCGGCCAGCAGCGTCATCGCTTGCCAGTGGTTGACGCTCCAGTCCTGGCAGGTGAGCCACGCGAAGCGAACCCGTCCGTTGGCCTCGTTTGCCGCCGGCGCGGTGCGCGCGACACCCGTCACGCTGACGTCGTCGCCGGCGACGAACCTGTAGTGGTAGGTGGTCTTCGGCGAGAAGGCCGTCACCTTCGCGCGCACGGTGAAGTCGTAGAGGGCCAGCGCCCGCAACGGGACGCTGGCGACGAGCGTCGAGAAATCCGCCCGCGTCGACACTTCGAGTCGCAGCGGGATTGCGCGCGCAATGCCTTTTGCATCGTGCTGCACGCCGCTGGAGACCGGAACGCATCGCGTCCAGAACACGATGGAGCGATCGCGCGGATCACCGCTGGCAACACCTTGCGGGAATCGATGGAGGTTCTTGCGCACCGGGCTGCCCGGCGGGGCCGCCGGTGAAACGTCGTGCGTGACGGCGGCGGCGGCCGCAATGGTAAAAAAAGCCGACGACTTGAGGAAATGGCGACGATCCATTGATCCTCCCGATCGACATCCCGTGGAGGCGGGAAGCGCTGCGGCAGGCGCCCGCTTCTCGCGTGCGACAGCTTGCCACCGCTCCCGCGGCGCGCGGCAGGGGAGCAGTCGATCCGGAACGTTACTGCGAAGCGCGACGACCGGAAAGTCGTGATAACCCCATTTCGAATTCCCGCACGCCATCCGGCGGAAGGCTCATATATGCAGGAACGCGCCTTGCTGCATACCGGGCAGCAAACTCGGGAGTGAGCAATGCACATCGGCCACAGCGTCGGCAAGGCGGCCGCGTGGCTTGCCGTGAGCGTCACCCTGGCGCTTGCCGCGCTGGTGATCGTCATCGTGACGTTCGACTGGAATCGAGCCCGGCCCTGGATCGATGACAAGGTGTCGGACGCGATCGGACGGCAGTTCGCCATCAACGGCGACCTGCAGGTCGGGTGGCGTCGGCCCGCGAGCGAGCAGGGCTGGCGCGCATGGGTGCCATGGCCACGATTCATCGCACGCAATGTCACGATCTCCAACCCCGATTGGGCGCGCACGAAGTATTTCGTCACGCTGGACGCGATCAGTTTCGAGGTCGAGGCGCTGCCGCTGATGGCACGCCGCATCGTGATTCCGGCAATCGATCTGGTCAATCCGTCCGTCGACCTCGAGCGACTGAAGGACGGGCGAGCCAACTGGACGTTCAAGTTCAAGCAGCCCGCCCAATCGGGCCGATGGACGCTCGACCTGCATGAGATCGCGTTTGCACAAGGCAATCTCGGCTACTACGACCAGCAGAAGCAATTCGATCTGAGCGCGGTGATCGACACGCTTGGCCAGCCAATCCCGTTCGGCGCGGTGATGAAGCAGCAGGAGGCGCTGGCGCACCACGAATCGGCAAAGGCCGTCGGGCCGGCGGGTCAAAGGAAGCTCGCGGCACAGGCGCACGCGGGTGCGGCGCAACCGGTGGTGCCTGCATCGGGTGCCGAAGCGGCGTCACGTGCATCGGCCGCGGCTTCGCAAGCGTTGGCCGCGGCTTCGCATGCTGCCGCGACGACATCCGGCACCGCCATCGCCCCGGCTGCATCAGGCAAGGCAGCGGTATCGAACGCCCCTGCGACTGCCGCACCGGGGGCGGCGGCCTCGGCGCCCGCGGCCTCCACCGGCGTCGGCACTTACACGATCGGCTGGACCGTCAAGGGGATCTACAAGAAGGGCAAGGTCGCCGGCACGGGCAAGATCGGCAACTTGCTGGACGTACGGGGTGCGCAACGTCCGTTTCCGGTTCAGGCCGATTTGCGCTTCGGCGATACGCACCTGGCGCTCGTCGGCACGCTGACGGACCCGTCTCACCTGGCCGCGGTCGATCTCCGGCTGTGGCTTGCGGGCACCAGCATGGCCAAGCTGTATGACGTCACGGGCATCACGCTGCCCGAAACCTCGCCCTATGCGACCGACGGCCGGCTGGTCGGCCAGTTCCGGGCGTCCGGGAACGTCTTCAAGTACGAGAACTTCACGGGACGCGTCGGCGGCAGCGATCTCGGCGGCACGCTGGTGTACGTGTCGCGCGAACCGAGGCCGTTGTTGTCCGGCACGCTGGAGTCGCGGCTCCTGCAGTTCTCCGACCTCGCGCCGCTCATCGGCGCCGACACGAATGCCAGCAAGGCACGGCGGGGGGCTGCGCCCACCCAGCCCACGAACAAGGCGTTGCCGGTCGAGACATTTCGCACGGACCGCTGGAAGAAGATCGACGCCGACGTTCGATTCACCGGTCGGCGCATCGTCAAGACCGCGAGCCTGCCGATCACCGACCTGTCGACCCACATCGTGATGCAGGACGGCGTGCTGACGCTCAACCCGCTGAACTTCGGTGTCGCGGGCGGGACGCTTGCGTCGAACATCCACCTGGACGGCAGCGGCGTACCGCTCAAAGGGCGGTTCTCGCTGCAGGCGCGGCATCTGAAACTCAAGCAGCTGTTCCCGACCTTCCCGGTGATGCAAACGGCGCTCGGCGAGGTCAACGGCGATGCCGCGTTGTCGGCCACCGGCAATTCGCCGGCGGCGCTCGCCGCGACTGCCAACGGCGAGGTGAAGACGTTGGTGACCGACGGCACGGTGAGCCTCTTGCTGATGGAAGCCGCGGGGCTGAACGTCGCCAACGTGGTGTACGAGAAACTGTTCGGCACACGCGACGTCAAGATCAACTGCGGCGTGGCCGACTTCGTGGCCACCAACGGCGTGCTCGACTCGCGCGTATTCGCGCTCGACACCGAGGATGCGGTGATCGGCATGGACGGCAACGTGAACCTGCGGGACGAGACCATGAACCTGACGATCCATCCGCATACCAAGGGATTCCGGGTGATTTCGCTCCGCTCGCCGCTGTACGTCACCGGCTCCTTCAAGCAACCGCACGTCGGGGTGAAGGCGGGCGCACTGATCGCGCGGGGCGGTGCCGCGGTCGGGCTGGGCTTGCTGAACCCGTTCGCCAGTCTGCTCGCGCTGCTGCAGCCGGGCCGCAGCCGCCCGTTGCCGTGCGGGCAGATGCTGGCCGACATGGAGCGGCGCCCGGTCGCGCCACCGCCGGGCGTCCGGCAGAAGACGAAGGCGGCGCCGGCGTACATGAATGCGCCGTCGGCGGCTTCCTCGGCTTCCGCGCCAGTGGGTGGCGAACTTCGGCATGCGAAGTGAGTGAGGTGTGCGATAGCAACGCGGATGCTTCGCGCCCACGTGGGTGCAGCCAGCGCGTGTCGTCGATACGCAAGCGTCGCGGGCGCATCGGCGAGGCCGCCTAGACGGCCCCGGCAAAGGTGCGGCGCAGGCCGACCGCGGCCTCCCACTGTGCGCCGATTGCCGTTTCCAGCGCGTCGCGGGACCGCAGGTGCGCGTGGCGCGCGGCGAGCACATCGCTCATGTCGGCCTGGCCGGCGTCATACAGTCTGGCCGCATTGCGTGCGGCCACCTTGCCGGCCGCCTCGGCGCGTTGCCACTCCTGCATCGAGCGATCCGATGCGGACCACCGGGCCAGGCTCGTCTCGACGTCGACGAGCGCCGCCAGCATGGCCTTTTCGTATTCGGCCATCGCTTCCCGCGCGCGCGCATCGTGTACCGCGACGTTGGCGCGAATCCGGCCGCCGTCGAGGATGGGCAGCGTCACCGACACGCCATAGCCGACCGCCACGCGAGGCGCGGCGCCATCGCCGACCGCGGCCAGCCTTTCCTTCGTCCCGGCCCACTCGATCTGGAGCCGCGGATAGACCTCTTTCCGGGCGGCGCCGGCACGGGCGAGCGCGGCGTCGAGCGCACGCGCCTGACGCTGCACGTCGGGCCTGCGCTCGAGCAGCGTGGCGGGCAACACCGTCGCGGGCGGCGCGGGCAGTGCGGCCGGCACGGCTTGCGCGCCGAGCTCGGGCGCCTGGGGGCTGCCGACGAGCAGCGCGAGCTGGTGCAAACGCACCCGGTGTTCGCCATCGAGCTGGGCAAGCGACGCCTGTTCCTGCGCCAGCTCGGCACGCCAGCGTTCGACGTCCAGCGCCGTCACCTGGCCCGCGGCGAATTTGCGCTCCGCCACGACCGCCTGCCTTTGCGCAACCTCGAGCGCCTCGCGCTTGAGCGCTGAGCGCCGCTCCAGCGTGCGCAATTCGAAGTAGGCGGTACTGACGTCCGCGGCCAGCGCGATGCGGGCCGCGCGGAGCGCCTCGCGAGCGACATCGCTGTCGGACCGTGCGGCGTCCACCAGCAACGCACCGCGTCCGAACAGATCGACTTCCCACGCGGCACGCAAGCCGACGCCGCTGCGCTCCGCACGCGGATCGACGCTGTTTTCGCGCCCGCGTTCGCCACGCGCCATCGCATCCAGCCGCGGACGGCGCTCCGCCTCGGCGCTGTCGCCGAGCGCGCGCGCCTGCGCGAGGCGCGCCGCGGCAACCTTCAGGTCGCGGTTGGCGTCGAGCGCGCTGTCCACCAGTCGATCGAGCACCGGATCGCCAAAATCCCGCCACCACCTGTCGCCGACGGCGCCCAGGTTCCCGGGCGACGTCTCGGCCCATTGCGAGGGCGCCGCAACGGCGGGCGTCGTGGCAACGTGGCTGGGCGGGGCGATCGCACAGCCGCCGAGGGCGAGTGTCGCGGCAAGAGCAAGACAGGTCAGCGCGCGGTGCGCGGAAATGGGGCGGGAAACAACGGTCGTCATGGATTTACCTTGAGTCTTGACATGGAGTTCGTGAAACTATACTGTACGTATAGTTTAGTTTCAATCCCAAGGAGATGCACCATGTCGACTTCCGAGCGACGAGCCGGCCGCAGCAGTTCACGCGACCGTCTTCTCGATGCCGCGGCCGAGCTCGTGGCCAGCCAGGGTATCCAGAACCTGACCATTGAAGCCGTGGCCGCTGCCGCGAAGGTCACGAAAGCGGGCCTTGTCTACCATTTCAAAACGCGCGACGACTTGCTGGCTGCGCTGATCGAGCGGGTGGTCGGCGAACTGGACATGCTGGACCTGCGGGCGCAGGAGGCGCGTGACACGCGTGACGCGCGTGAGGCGGACGATTCCGCGAAGCCGCTGAAGTCGTCGCTGGCCGAACTGTCGAAGCTGACCTTCGACATGCCGGAAGACCGCCGCCTGCTGCTGGCCAACCTGCTGGCCGCCACGTCGTTGTATCCGCATCTGGCCGGTCCCGTGCGGGATTTCTACACGCGCAGCTATGCACGGGTCGCGCAAAGCGGCCCCGATGCGGGGCAGGTGCTCGCGCTGGTCGTCGCCCTCGACGGCATCGCCCTGCTCGAATTGCTCAATCTGCACCGGTTCACGCCCGAGCAGCGCCAAGTGTTGCGCGACACGCTGGAAAGCGCGATTCGCAAGCTTCCCTGAGCTCCCTCATTCATTTCGAAGGTTTTACGATGCATTCCCGTTCCATGCCTCAAGCGGGCAGGCTGGTACTCTGCGCGCTCGTCTCGGCAACGCTGCTGTCGGCATGTCAGCCATCTGCCGCGCCGGTTGCCGACGTACCGCGGCCCGTCAAGGTCGAAGTGGCCGGCGGTGCCGGCCAGGCACATGCCGACACGTTCGTCGCGACGCTGCGCGCGCGTCAGCGCACCGACCTCGGCTTCGAGTCGTCGGGCCGTGTCGTCGCGATGCTGGTCGACGTGGGTGATCGCGTCCGGGCCGGGCAGGTGCTCGCGCGACTGGACGAGTCGCCGGCACGCTGGCGGCTCGACAAGGCGACGGCCGATCGTGCCGCCGCCGCCGCGACCCTGGCCGAGCGTCGCACCCACCTGCGTCAGCAGGAGGAACTCGCCCGCGACGGAATCATTTCCGCGCCCGCGTTGCAGGCCGCACAGGCATCGCATCAGCAGGCCGCGAGCCAGCTGGGTGTCGCGGAGGCCGCGGTGGCGAGCGCTCGGCGCGATCTCGCGTTCACGCGCATCACGGCCCCCTTCGACGGCGAAATCGTCGCGCGTCAGGTCCAGCCGTTCGTGGATGTCGCCGCAGGCCAGCGCGTGCTGCAGATGGAAGCTGGCCGCGCGCTGGAAGCCGTCGTGATGCTGCCGGACACGATCGCCGCGACGCTTGCACCCGGCGCCGAAGCCCACGCGGTCAGCGGCACGGATCGCGTGACGCTGACCATGGAACGGCTGTCCGGCCGGAGCGACAACGGCTCGCTGGTGCAAGCCATCTTCCGGGTCCAGGGCACCCCTTCCGGGCTGCGCAGCGGCGGCGTGCTGTCCGTGGCGCTGCCGCGCGGTGAAGCGCATGACATCACGCTGCCGGCGGCCGCCGTCATGGCCGGCACGGAAGCCGGCCGCGGCAGCGTCTTCGTCATCGACGGCGCCAGCCAGACGCTGAAGCGTCGCGCGATCCGCACGGGCGGGCAGCTGCTGCCGGGCGGGCGCGTCGCCGTGACGCAAGGCCTGCGCGCCGGCGAGCAGGTCGTGGTCGCGGGGACTTCCGTCCTGAACGAGGGCCAGTCCGTCGTCACGTATCGGGCGCAGACCCTTCTGCAGGGAGCGCGCTCGTGAAGCTGACCCAGGCCGCACTCAATTCCAGCCGGCTCACCTTCTTCGTCGCGCTGCTGATTCTCGTGACCGGCGCGTTCACGTTCCTCACGTTCCCGTCCCAGGAGGAGCCCTCCACGACCGTTCGCGACGCGCTGGTGTTCGTCGCGAACCCCGGCGTGCCGGCCGAGCGGATGGAGCAGCTCGTCGCCCGGCCGGTGGAGGAGCGCCTGCGCCAATTGAACGAACTGAAGCACGTCACGAGCACCGTGCGTGACGGCAGCGTGATCCTCCAGGTTTCGTTGCGTGAAGACGTGCATGCACTGATGCCGGTGTTGCAGCGCATGCGCGCCAAGGTCGAAGAAGCGGTGCCGCTGTTCCCGGCCGGCACGCTGCCTCCGCAGATCGACGACGACTTCGGCCGCGTGGCGATCGCGTCCATCGCGGTGACCGCGCCGGGTTTTTCGATGAGCGAGATGCGCGAACCGCTGAAGCTGCTGCGCGAAGGGCTGTACCGCGTGCCTGGCGTGCAGGGCGTCAGCTTTCATGGGCTGCAGGAGGAGCGCGTCTATATCGAATTCGACCGCGCCAGAATGGCGGGGCTGCATTTGTCCACCGCGTCGGTCATGCAACAGCTGCAGAAGCAGAACGTCGTGCAGTCCGGCGGCCGGCTCGTGGTGTCGGGCCTGAACAGCGCGGTCGTCAGCTCCGGCGAAATCCGCTCGCTGCAGGCGCTGCAGGATTTCACGCTCACCGTGCCGCCGGCCGGCGCGCGCGCGGAAGCCGCGCCGGGCACCGTGCGCCTGGGCGACATCGCGCAGGTGCAGGTCCGGCCCGTCGACCCGCCCGAGTCCGCGGCGATCTTCCGCGGCGAAGACGCGGTCGTCCTCGGCATCTCGATGCGCAAAGGCCAGAACGTCAAGGCGGTCGGCCAGGCGCTGCGTGCGCGTCTGGACGAATTGAAGCAGCAGTTGCCCGCCGGTTTTTCGCTCGACTACGTGACCTTCCAGGCGGACGTGGTCGAGCGGGAAATGGGCCGCATGAACCAGGTGATGATCGAGACGATCGTGATCGTGATGATCGTCGTCGTGCTGTTCCTCGGCTGGCGCGCCGGCGTGGTGGTGGGCGGCATCGTGCCGCTGACCATCCTGGCCACGCTGCTCGTGATGCGCTCGCTGGGCATCGAACTGCACATCGTGTCGATGGCCGCGATCATCATCGCGCTGGGCTTGCTGGTCGACAACGGCATCGTGATCGCGGAGGACGTCGAACGCCGCCTCGCCGCGGGCGAGGAGCGCCGTCACGCGTGCGTCGAAGCAGGCCGTACGCTCGCGATTCCGCTGCTGACGTCGTCGCTGGTCATCATCTTCGCGTTCTCGCCGTTCTTCTTCGGCGACACCGCCACCAACGAATACCTGCGCCCGCTCGTGGTCGTGCTCACGCTGTCGCTGCTCGGGTCGTGGCTGCTCTGTCTGACGGTGACGCCGCTGCTCTGCTATTTCTTCCTGAAATCCGGCCATCACGGCGGAGGCGATGCGCACGAGCACGATGCCGACGCGACGGTCAAGCAAAGCCGCTTCTACGGTGCCTATGCGCGCCTGATTCGCCGCGTGCTCGACCACAAGGGGCGGTTCCTGGTCGTGATGACTGCGTTGCTGGTCGGTGCGCTCGCGATCCTGGCCACGCGTCCGGCCGGGTTCCTGCCGGCTTCCGACCGGCCGCAGTTCCAGGTCGAACTCGAGCTGCAGCCCGGGAGCGATGCACGGCTCACGCGCGACGTGGTCCGCGACCTGAGCCGTTGGCTCGACGATCGCAAGCGCAATCCCGAGGTGACGACCAGCATCGGCTATGTCGCCGACGGCGGCCCGCGTGTCGTCCTGGTGCTCAATCCGCCGCTGCCTGCGTCGCATATCGGCTACGTCACGGTCAGCGTCGCGAAGCCGCAGGATCTCGACGCCGTGATCGCGCGAACCCAGGCGTGGATGACGCAACACCATCCCGAAGTGCGAACCGATGCGAAACGCTTCTCGCGCAGCGCCCACGACGCCGGCACGGTGGCGTATCGCGTGTCGGGTCCCGACGAAGCCGTGCTGCGCGAGATCGGCCGCAAGATCCAGGCGGCGTTGCATACCGAGCCGGGCATCGTGCAGATCCACGACGACTGGGGGCCGCGCGTGCCGCGTGTCGACGTCGAGATCGACCAGAACAAGGCACGGCGCCTGGGCGTCAGCAGCGAGGACATCACCACGGCGCTGGCCACGCGCTATACCGGCGTCAACGTGTCGGTGTTGCGCGACGGCGATACGCTGGTGCCGCTGGTCGTGCGCGGCGCGCAAGCCGAGCGCACGCGGCCCGAAGATCTCGCCAATACGCTGATCCATCCGGCGGCGGGCGGCGCGCCGGTTCCGCTGTCCGCGGTCGCGACGGTCACGTTGAATACCGAGCCGTCGACGATTCGACGCCGCGACCTGATGCGCACGCTCACCGTGAAGGGCCGCAATGCCCACGGCACCGCGCAGCAGGCGGTCGATCAGCTCGCGCCGACCATCGGCCGGATCGCGTTGCCGCCGGGGTACCGGATCGAGCTGGGCGCCGAAATCGAGGAGTCCGCCGAGGCCAACGTGGCGCTCAGCGAGTATCTGCCGCACGCGGTGGTCGCGATGCTGGTGCTGTTCATCTGGCAGTTCGGCTCGTTCCGCAAGCTGCTGCTGATCGTCGGGATCATTCCGTTCGCGATGATCGGCGTCGGGCCCGCGCTGATCATCGCCGGCGAACCGTTGGGCTTCATGGCGAACTTCGGCCTGCTGTCGCTGGCCGGGATCATCGTCAACAACGCGGTGCTGCTGCTGGAGCGTATCGAGGTCGAGCTGGCGGCCGGCAAATCGCGCCGCGAAGCGGTCGTCGCGGCGGCCGTGGCGCGCCTGCGGCCGATCGTGATGACCAAGCTGACCTGCATCGCCGGCTTGATTCCGCTGCTGCTGTTCGCCGGCACGCTGTGGACCGGCATGGCCGTCACCATCATGGGTGGGCTGCTGCTCGGGACGCTGATCACGCTCGGCATGGTGCCGGTGCTGTACGAACTGCTGTTCAGCGACAGGCTGTCCGGCTGGAGCCGGAAGTTCTTCGGTTCCGGCGCCGTCGATGCGCCCGGGAAATGTTGAAACGGATCGCCTGACCCTATGGCGCCCGTCGATGCGGGCGCATTGGAACCCGGGGGTGACCAACAGGACAAGGTCCTCCCGATTTTTTATGAACGAGGTCGCGAGACCTGCCTCTTTTTTTTGAATGGAGCTTCACGAATGAACAAGACGCTGATCGCTGCAGCAGCTGCAGTATCGTTCTCCACCGTCGCACACGCGCAAAGCAGCGTCTCGCTGTACGGCGTGCTGGACGCGGGCCTGACCTATCAAAGCAACGTCCAGACCGCATCAGGCCAAGGCAAGTCGCGCTTCTCGATGGGCTCGGGCATTGACCAGAGCCGTTTCGGCCTGCGTGGCTCGGAAGATCTCGGTGGCGGCCTGAAGGCGATCTTCACGCTGGAAAGCGGTTTCAACCTCGGTAACGGCAAGTTCGCGAACGGCAACGGCGGCATGTTCAACCGCCAGGCTTTCGTCGGCCTGTCGAGCCAGTACGGCACGGTCACGCTGGGCAAGCAATACGACGCGACGCAAGACTACCTGGCACCGCTGACGGCAACGGGCTCGTGGGGCGGCACGTACTTCGCGCACCCGCTGAACAATGACCGCCTGAGCACGAACGGCGACGTCGCGCTGAACAACACGATCAAGTACACGAGCGTGAACTATGCCGGTTTGCAGTTCGGCGGCACGTACTCGTTCTCGAACAGCACGAACTTTGCGAACAACCGCGCATACAGCGCCGGCGTGTCGTACCAGTTTGAAGGCCTGAAGCTGGGTGCGGCGTACTCGCAAGCGAACAACGCCGGTCTGTCCGCGACGGGCGCGGTGAACCCGTCGGTCGATTCGATCAATGGCACTGCATACGGAATCCAGGGCCGCAGCCGCACGTATGGCATCGCGGCAAAGTATGCATTTGGCCCGGCACTGGTTGGCGCGGCATGGACGCAATCGCGCCTCGATAACCAGACGAACGGTGCCGGTACGCTGCGCGCCGACAACTACGAAGTCAACGCGAAGTACAACCTCACGGCGGCTCTCGGCCTGGGCGCAGCCTATACGTATACGAATGCGAAACTGAACGGTAACAGCACGCACTGGAATCAGTTCGGCGTGCAAGCCGACTACTTCCTGTCGAAGCGTACGGACGTCTACGCTCAGATGGTGTATCAGCGTGGTACGAAGGGTGCCGGTTTGGGTTCGTCGATCTACAACGGCGATATCAACGCGTTCCCGAGCTCGAAGGTCAGCCAGACTGCGGCAACGGTTGGCCTGCGTCACCGCTTCTAAGCGTCACGGCGGTCGTTCCGCATGGGCGGAACAAACGGGCACGATTCGCGTTTTAATGGACGCCTCGCGCAACCTCGACGAACTTCAACACCGACGATCCGTGTTTCGGTTCGAGTATGGCGTCGACAGATCCCGCGTCGCAGCCTCGTGCAACTACCAAGTTGCCGCAAGTTTCCCTGTATGGTCAAATGACCATATCATTTGACCAGTTTTGGTGTAGCCCCCTGATTCGGAAGTCGCGTCTCGGGGGGCAAGAATTTGCCTGCCAAGCAGGGTGCGATGAAGGCGAAACAAACGGATGGTGGCCGTCGCCCGTCAACTGTCTGCCGACAACGTGATCCACGGCGCCGCTGACTGTCGGCCGACCACGCAGCCCTATCGTTGCGACGAGGGATGTGTCTCGCGTGTTCGAGGCATCCCGGCATATTCACGCGCGTGATGAGGAGATTGGCGTCGCGCAATTATTCAAACGGGACAGAGGAGATTGGGTATGGAAAAGATCTGGCTTGATGCCTATCCGCCGGGGGTTCCGGCAGAGCTTGATTCAAGCGCGTATCGAAACATCACTGCGTTGATCGAACAAAGCTTCAGCAGGTTTCACGCGAAGCCGGCGTTTGCGTGCGATGGCAAGCAGATCACCTATGGTGAGCTCGACGTGATGTCCCGAGCACTGGCCGCGTGGCTGCAGTCACGCGGCCTCGAGCGGGGTGCGCGGGTCGCCATCATGATGCCGAATGTGTTGCAGTACCCGATCTCGATTTGTGCGGTGTTGCGCGCCGGCTACGTTGTCGTCAACGTCAACCCGCTCTATACGCCCCGCGAGCTGCAACACCAACTGAATGACAGCGGCGCGGAGGCGATCGTCATTCTCGACGGCTGCACGGCAACGCTGGATGCCATCCTTGCGCACACGCAGGTGAAGCATGCACTGGTTGTCGCGCAGGGCAACGCTTCCGGCGCGGAACGGAAGCCGAGCCCGTATACGACATTTGACGACGCGATCGAGGAGGGACGTCGGGGCACATTCGTACCGGCTTCCCAGTCGCCGGACGATATCGCTTTTCTCCAATATACGGGCGGGACAACCGGGGTGTCGAAAGGCGCGACGCTGTTGCATCGGAACATCGTCGCGAATGTAGTGCAGTCGGACGTCTGGCTCAAACCGGCTCGCGATTTGCGCCCTGACGTGACGCAGCTCATCACGGTGGCTGCACTTCCGCTCTATCACATCTTTGCGCTCAATGTTTGCTGCCTGTTGACGATTCACATGGGTGCGCTTTCCGTACTGGTGCCGAATCCGCGGGACATCGGCGGGATGATCGAGTCGCTCGCCGGATACAAGATCACGAATTTTCCGGGCGTCAACACGCTCTTCAACGCGATGCTCCATCATCCTGAATTCCCGCGCCTCGATTTCTCCAATCTGCTGCTGGCCAGCGGTGGCGGGATGGCCACGCAGGAAGCCGTCGCCAGGCGCTGGAAGGAGATGACCGGCGCGCCGATCATCGACGGATACGGGCTGTCCGAGACATCACCTTGCGTCGCGGTCAATCCCGTGACCGGGAGTGAGTTCAACGGCACCATCGGCCTGCCGTTGCCTTCCACGGAAGTGTCGATCCGGGACGACGACGGCAACGAATTGCCGCCCGGCGCAGCCGGAGAGCTGTGCATTCGTGGCCCGCAGGTGATGGCGGGTTACTGGCAGCGGCCGGACGAGACCGCGAAGGTGATGACCGCGGATGGCTTCTTCAGATCGGGTGATATTGCGTCGATCTCGGAAGCGGGCTTCGTGCGAATCGTCGACCGCAAGAAGGACATGATTCTCGTATCCGGTTTCAACGTCTACCCGAACGAGATCGAAGAGGTCGTCGCCAACCACCCCGGCGTATACGAGGTCGCGGCGATCGGCGTGCCCGACGAGCATTCCGGAGAGGCCGTCAAGCTGTTCGTGGTCAGGAAGGATCCGGCGCTGACGTTCGAAGACCTGATGGCGTTCTGTAAAGGCCAGCTGACGGGTTACAAGCGCCCGAAAAGCATCGAGTTTCGCGACAGCCTGCCAAAGAGCAACGTCGGGAAGATCCTCCGGCGCGAGTTGCGGGTGTTGAACAATTGACGTGGTGACCGAGGTGATGCCGGGAGATTGAGTGGCCGGCATCACCCGTCTCCTAACCGGCACGTGAATGGCAGCGCGGAAAAAGTCCGGCGCGCGTCGGCGCCTGGTGCGATGGCGCATCAGGCGCGCTGGCGACACAAAGTCCGCTCAAGCATCCGCGGAAACGTAGGCAAGGCCCGCAAGAGCGGGGCTGCCGCCCCATTCGTGCTGCGGGTAAAGGCGCGTTCCGTCAGACGACTTCGAACAAGCCGGCTGCCCCCATGCCGCCCCCCACGCACATCGATACGACGACGTAGCGCGCGCCGCGTCGTTTGCCTTCGATCAGTGCGTGTCCAACCAGGCGGGCGCCCGTCATCCCGTACGGATGGCCGATCGAAATGCTGCCGCCGTTGACGTTGTATCGGGCCGGATCGATTCCCAGCTTGTCGCGGCAGTACAGCACCTGGCAGGCAAATGCCTCGTTGAGCTCCCACAGTCCGATGTCGTCGACTGTCAGGCCATGAAGCTTCAGGAGCTTGGGGATCGCGTAGAGGGGGCCGATGCCCATCTCCTCGGGCGCATTGCCGACGACGGTCATGCCGCGATAGATGCCGAGGGGCGTTGCGCCGATCTGTTCGGCGGTCTTGCCGTTCATCAGCACGCAGGCGCTTGCACCGTCCGACAGCTGGCTGGCGTTCCCGGCGGTCACCACGCCACCGTCAATCACCGGTGCGAGCGCTGCGAGCGATTCGAGCGTCGTGCCGGGACGATTCCCCTCATCCTGCGAGAGCGTGACCTCCCTCCGCCACGTTTCGCCGGTCGCCTTGTCGACGACCAGCATCTGTGTCGTGATCGGGACGATTTCGTCCGAGAAGCGGCCTTCCTTTTGTGCGGCGGCAGTGCGCAGCTGGGAATCGAGCGCGTACTGATCCTGCACGTCCCGCGCGATCCCGTATTTGCGGGAAACGAACTCGGCGGTCTCGAGCATCGGCATGTAGGCGGCGGGCTGCACGGCCAGCACGTTGGGATCCTGGTCGGCGCGCGTCCACTCGAAGTAGCGCGTCTGTACCGCCGAGATGTTTTCCTGGCCGCCCGCGACCACCACCTGCATCCCGTCGCACATGATCTGTTTGGCGGCCGTGGCGATCGCCATCAGGCCCGATGCACATTGGCGGTCAAGCGTTTGCGCGCCGACCGAAGCAGGCAGCCCGGCCGCCAGCGCACCTTGTCGGGCGACATTGTTGCCGGCGGTACCCGCGTTGAGCACCGAACCGATGACGGCGTCCTCGATGCGATCCGGTTCGATCCCGGCGCGCAGCACGGCATGCCTGATTGCGTGACCGAGCAGGGTGGGCGAGTGCGTGAGGTTGAATGCGCCACGATAGGCCTTGCCGATCGGCGTGCGCGCGGTGGAAACGATGACGGCATCAATCATATGACATCCTCATGAATTAAACGAAAGCAACGAAATGGAGGCTGCGCGCACGGGTCAGAACCAATGCTCCGGCATCGTCAGGGGCGTGGTTTCCACGGGATTGAGCACCGCCAGCCACGCGGCCACCTTGGGCATTTCCCACCCGAAGAAGTAGTCGCACGCGGCGAGCTTGCCGCGATGGAAGTCGCTGCCGGTGGGGCCGCTCTCGAGCGTGCTGGCCACGAGCGCCTGATCGAGCCAAAGCCAGCCGACGACGACATGGCCAAATGCTTCGAGGTAGGCCGCCGCATTCGCCAGCTGGAGCTCCGGGTCGTCGAGCCGGTGCAGCGCGTGGGTGACGAGTCGGATGCGCTCCCACGCGCATTCGAGCGTGTCGGCATGGCCATGGAGCGGACGGATCGACCGTGCCTTGAACACCGTCGCGGCGATTTTCCGGTCGAGCGCATTCATCGCGGCGCCGCCGTTTGCACGTGTCTTTCGACCCAGCAGGTCGAGCGCCTGGATACCGAATGTGCCTTCGTGTATCGGGTTGAGCCGATTGTCGCGATAGAACTGTTCGACGTTGTATTCGCGCGTGTAACCGTAGCCGCCATGAACCTGAATGGCGAGATCGTTGGCGACGAGACCCCATTGGGACGACCAGCTCTTGACGACGGGCGTGAGCAGGTCAAGCAGGCCATGCGCGTCCTCGCGGTCGCAGGCGTCTTCCTGCGAATGGATATCGTCGCTCAGTCGAGCCGCATACAGGCACAACGCGAGTGCCCCCGACACATAGGCCTTTTGCGCGAGCAGCATGCGCCGGACATCGGCATGACGAATGATGGGGACCTGTCCCGACGCGGGCGATCGGTCTCCGCGTGTCCGGCCCTGCAGGCGCGTCTTCGCATAATCCAGCGAGTGAAGGTAGCCGGTATAGCCGATCGCGGCGGCGCCGAGGCCGACCGAGATACGCGCCTCGTTCATCATGTGGAACATGTAGGCCAGGCCTTTGCCGGGCTCGCCGACGATCTCACCGATGGCGCCCGCTTCGCCTTCCGGGCGGTAGCGACCCTCACCAAAGTTCAGCAGGCAATTGACGGTGCCGCGGTACCCCATCTTGTGATTGATGCCGGCGAGTACGACATCGTTTCGCTCGCCGGGCAGCCCGTCGGCGTCGATCAACTTGCGCGGTACGGTGAAGAGCGATATCCCTTGAATGCCCGGAGGAAGCTGGCCGTTTTCGTCGGGAATCTTGGCCAGTACCAGGTGGACGATGTTCTCGGCAATCTCGTGATCGCCGCCGGAGATCCACATCTTGTTGCCGAACAGGCGGTAGCGGCCATCCCGGGCCGGAACCGCGCGCGTGCGGATATCGGCAAGACTCGACCCGGCTTGCGGTTCCGACAGGCACATCGTGCCAAAACATCGCCCTTCCGCCATGGCCTTGACGTAGGGCTCGACCCGGTCGCGCTCGCCGTGGGCCATCAGCAAATTGGCGTTGGCGATCGTGAGAAAGGCGTAGCCCGCGGTTCCCGGATTGGCTGCCAGCAAATACGCCATGCCGGCCCGCTCCACGGTGCTCGGCAGGCTCATGCCGTTCCACTCGTTCGGGAACGACGCGCTGATCAGGCCGGCGGCCGCAAATGCGCGCAATGCGACCCCCACTTCCGGGTTGATGGTGACGCGTTCTCCGTCGAATGCGGGTTCGTTGCTGTCGTTCTTCTTGTTGTGCGGTTTGAAGAGATCCGTGGCAAGCGATTCGTACACATCCAGCACGGAGGTGTAGTCGAAGCGGTCCTGCCCGGCAAATCGTGGCCGATGGGTAAGCGATTCGACCTGCAGCCAGTCGAAAAGAATGAACTCCACGTCGCGGCGGGAGAGGGTGAGTTCGCTAGTCATGGCATCGAATGAGTGTGTATCTGGTGTCTTGGCGCGATTTCGAATCGCTTCAATAAATTCAGGAATGCGAAATTATGGGTTCGAAGCGATCGAGATGGGAGACGCTGGAGGACATCATGGGGTGATCGGCATCGTCCATCCCGCCACGACATCGGGGTGATCGATCACGCATATCCAGAGGCGGCATGCATGGAGCGATTCACGTGGTTTCCAGGGGGACGGCATATCCATACCAATGTTGATCAAATGACCAAGTCATGTGGCCGATGAAATTAGCATGGTGTTCATCGACGGTCGATCGTGGTTAACCCGTCGCTTTCCGAACCGTCCGTCATTGAAAGAGGTGCGGTCGATTCGACGCAGTCATGCGGTGTGTGATCAATCCCTGGTTCCGGTCGGAACTCGACCGGAACCAGGGTGAAGGACGCAAGGAAAACAGGGCACGGGCCGGGATCGAAGCACGTGTCGCATCCGTTCCGGAAAGCGGTGGCGGGGCAGCTCAGATGTCTGAAGCAACCGGACGTGGCATGATCACGTCACCGTCATGCAAACACGTCGGCAACATATCTGCCATGCTCCCGCTCCATCGTGTCGATCCACGCGCTGGCGATTTCATCGTTCGCTCCCGTTGCCTCCTGATAAATGCGGGCAAGCGTGGCGCGTACGGCAGGCGCCATATTCTTTCCATCCCCGCAGACGAAGACGGTGGCGCCTTGCGCAAACAGTGCGGCGATCTTCTCGCGCTCCAGCCAGACTTTGTCCTGAACGAACCGGGCACCTTCCTCCGGTCGGTTCGAGTAAGCCGGCATCACTTCGACCACACCGCATCGAGCCCATTCGTCGAGTTCGTCGCGATAAAGAAAGTCGACGTCGGGGTCATCGATTCCGAAGAAGAGCAACGACTTGCCGACGGTTTCCCCCTGCTGCTTCTGTAGTGCGCGCTCTTGCAGGAAGCCGCGGAATGGGGCGATACCGGAACCGGCACAGATCAGGATCATCGGAAGGCCGGTCTCGGCGGGTGGCCGAAAGTGTGCATTCGATGGCCTGACTGCAACGGACAGGCTGTCCCCGGTGTCGAGTCGCGCAAGATACGACGACGCCACCCCTTCATGGCGACCATTGCCGGAGAGCGCCGGTGCATCGACCACGGCTACCGTCAGCGTGACATGGTCTGCTTTCCAAAGCGGGGAAGACGAGATCGAATACTGGCGTGCTTTCAGCGCGGGCAGCATATCGAGGAATTTTTCGAGCGGCAGATCGACGGATCCGAAGCGTTCGAGCAGATCCATGACGGTGGTCCGCTTTCCGAGGATCTCGCCTTCGAAATCGTCGGCGCTCAGGCGCTCGAGCTCGACCTTCTCGGGAGGGCAACGCGTGGCGGCGGCCAGGGTCGATACTTGTGATCGGGTGGCAGGAACGGCGAGTTCGACATAGCTCGAGAACAGGTCACCACAACTGATGGGCTGGCCGAGCGGAAGGCGCGGATTACTTGACGTGCCTTCAATCACCACCGGCGTGTCCCAGCTCACGCGAAACCGGCGCAAGACGCGATCGACGTTGTTTTTCGAGTTGCGCGGCAGAACAGCCAGGTAATCTCCCGATCGATACGTCATCGCTTCCGGCAGTTTCAGTTCGATATGCTTTTTGGAGCGGCTTCCGGCCACGCTGATATCGACCAGTTCCCTGTTGTCGACGATGGACGCATGCGCCATGTCGCCGAAGTTCAGCAATTTTTCACGGGTGTTCTCGGCGAAACTGACTTTCAGTGCGGTATCACCATGTTGCACGGTCGAGACTTCCTTCCCGGCACTGATCGCAAAGCGGTCCCACATTTCGGTATACCAATTGTCAAATTCACCGAAGAAGTCGCCACCGGAATCGAGTTCGCCTCTGACGTGCACTCTCGTGGCACCGGCCTTCTCGAGCGCCTCATCGACTCGCTTGGGAATCGCCTGGTAGGTCCGTGCCCATTGTTTGTTGCCGCACCCGAGTACCGAAAAATGGACACCGTCCAGCGCGCCTTCGCCGAGTGCTTCGACATACGGGACGAATGATCTGGCGTTGTCGGGCGGCTGTCCTTCGTAGGAAGCGGTGACGATCACGATGGCCGGATACCCGTCGAGCTTTCCCGCGAAATCGTCGAGGGGCGCGCACGTCGCGTGAAATCCGTGACGACTCGCGTCTCCTGCAATGCGTCTTGCAAAGGATTCGGCGGAGCCCGTATTTCCCCCGAAGAGGACGAGCATGCTCGACACGTCTTCGCTGGCAGGGAGCGACTGAACCGGGGCGACGCTCGGGTTTTGCGCGCTCGGGCGGGCGCGAACGGCCGTATCGGGCACTTTGAGCGCACCCCGGGCCCGCGGTTTCACGTTGATCCGGAAACCGGTCGGCTTAAGCGTAAGCGTTTCGGCGACGTCCAGCTCGTAGTCCGGATCGGCGAACGAGAAATCGAATCGCTGAAGCAGCATGATCAGGACGAGATGCGCTTCCTGCATCGCAAACGGGCGGCCGATACAGGCACGTGCCCCATTGCCGAAGGGCTTCCATGCATTGGGCGGGAGTTGCTCCGCATTCTCCGGGGCAAATCGCTCCGGACGAAACGCCTCGACGTCCTCGCCCCAGACGCTCACATCCCGATGCAACATGGGCGTCAGGATCATGATGATGTCGTCGGGAGAAACGGCATATTTCCCGCCGAACGTGGTGTCGGCGAGCGGCGACACGGCGAATGCCGGCGCGGTCGGCCAGATTCGCAATGTCTCCATGAGGATGTGTTCGATGTAACGCAGTCGCGCGAGATGCTCGATCCGCGGGGTCTCGCTGCCCACCACCTCGTCGACCAGGTCCCGTGCTTTTTGCAGGATGTCCGGGTTCTTGAGGAGGAAATAGGTGGCAAAGGACAGGAGCCCGCTGGTCGTTTCATGTCCGGCGATGAGAAAGGTAATCATCTGGAAGACGATGTTCTCGTCATCGAGTTTTTCTCCCGTCACCGGATCGACGCCGTTCAGCATTCGGTCGAGCAGGTCCATCGACGCCTCGCTGTCGTGCGGGTGCTTGCGCCGGTCCTCGATCATCTTGGTCGCGAGCGATCGCATGACTTCGATGTCGGCGTCGAACTTGCGACTGCGATTGATCATCAGCTTCGACACCAGTTTGGGTCGCAACTCGCGCTTTCCGGCCTCGCTGAGGGTGTTGACCATGGCATCGACAAACGGATGCTGATCTTCACGGTAGAAGCTGTTGAAACGACAATCGAACGCACACAGGGCAATCGTATCGAGCGTCAGTCGCGTCATGTGATCGGACACGTCGACCGGCGTCTCCGGGCCGAACCGCTCCCAATGGAGAAACATCTGGTCGGCGATGTCGACCATTTTGTCGAACATCGACCAGATACTGAGCGGGCCGAACGCCTGCATCAGCACGCGATGCGCCTTGGCCCAGTTCGGTTCGTCCCCGAATGCCGTAAATAACCCGTCGCCGATCGCCGGTCTGAGTTCGAGCAGCGACTGGTGCACGCACTTCTGAAATCGGCTTTCATCACACACTTCATTCACGAGTGTTTGGCCGCTGACAACGTAGTAACCTTGGCCGAACACCTCGAACCAGTAGACCGGCCCGTACTTGCGCGCGAGATCCATCATCTTGGCAAGCGGAGACGGCCCGAGGACCTCCATCAGATGACCGATGACGGGTTTCAGGGGCGGCTGGGGGACGAGGGATGAGGATTTCATTTCAATAGCCTTTCAGAGGTATGTCGACGCATCACATCTCAATCTATTGAACGAATGTAAAATAGACAAAACCACGTGTCCAGAGCTTTTTATGCCACCTGATGTAAGCCCTAATCCCGCCGATCCCCGCTTTCAACGGAGTTACGACGCGCTCGTTCGCGCCGCGACCGAGCTGCTCGACGACGCGCCGCTGAACACGCTCAGCATTGCCCAGCTGGTGCAGCGCGCGGGCGTCGCGCGTCCCACGTTCTATCAGCACTTTCCCGACCTTCAATCGGCTGCTCGGCGGGCGGCGATGGTGAGGCTCGACCACGCGTTTGCATTCGTCGAGGAGCAAGGCAAGCTGATTAACCCGCCGAATACCACGTTCATCCGGTCAATGGAGGTGGAAACCGCGCTGATTCTCGAGCATCTGCATGCGCATCAGTCGTTCTATCTGACCGTATTCAACGACGCGGCAACATCGGCGTTTTTCGATGAACTGGTGACCTTCGTTTCCGGCCGGCTCCTTCCGCCCTATGAAGGCGTCCGGACGCAAGCAGAGCAGGATTGCCTGACGGTGCTAGGCGGGGGATTGGTCTGGACGGCGGTGCACTGGCTTCGCCAGGGCGCCATGCGCGAAACGCCGGAGGCCATGGCGAAGCGCATGGCCCGCACCGCGGCGACGATCCTCGACGCGTTCGGGCTGACGCTCGGGTTCGCTCAGGCGGATTCGGAGTAGCGAGAGAGGGCGCACGGGAGGCGGGCGGGTTGATCGACATGCGCCGCCCGTGTGCCGAAGCGACTCGGATCGAACGCGTTGCGCAGGAATGGCATCTTCGGTCGTGTCACCAACCGGCAGTTATTGGCCGATACCGATGATCGCGAGGCTCAGTTGGTGTGATCTTCGCTTTGAAAAGCAGTTTGCATTGCTTATTGTGCGTGCGTTAGCTGCGACGACTCATTGCACTGCTTCCACATGCTCCGCAAATGGAATGCGGTGGGGAATGCTGGCGCAGCGTGCCGAGGCGTCGGCGCGCTTCCGCCAGTGGTCACCGATTACCGCTTCATCGCCTCCGCCTTTTCGTGCCCACGTCGCGCTCACATCGGCTGATGAAATCGCCCGCGAGCGGCCGGATCGGGAAGCCATGCCCATATTGACTCGCGGCGCGGGCGCCGGCAAAAGCTGGATGAAATGTGACGTCCGTAGTGTTCCGTGGGGAGGGCGGCGGAATCCGTTGACGCTCCGACTGGCAAGGGCCTTCGAATGGGTGAGCGGTTGATGTTTGCCGAGCACCTGTTCGCGCCGAGATTTTCAGTGCTCGCCGGGTGGCACGGCGAATCCGGACTTTGGTTGGCCAATTGAATCGACTGGGACACGAGCGTTGTTTGACTATGGATGCGAATCACACCGAGCGTCTGATGTGCATTGATGGACGGAACCTTACCCCTGCGGCACGATCGTCCGTTCAGACTCAGGCTCCGCACAACGCGTGGCACCGGCTATCGGCGCTCCGGGGGGGCACCGGTCTCTGCGACGCCGGGCTCGATGGCAACTTTAATTCTCGTCGGACAATCCCTTGATTCACAAGGGTCTCGCGTTTCTTGGTCGGCTGAGACCGGCGCAGTGACATTTTTCCTTCGCAAGCGGCGACGACTTTATTTTGGTCTACGCACGATGTGCCGCGTTCCGTGTTCATCGTCATGCGCCGCTCAGCCGTCGCGCTCGATCGCCGCGCCGCCGACAGCCTTGTGCAGCGCGACAACCGCGAGGCTTTGCTTCTCGATCGCCTCGACCGAGGCCAGGTCGGCCTCGCGGGTCGCCAAGCCTGCTTCAATGCGCTCGATCCGGCTTGCCATCCCGCGTTGCCAGAGCAGCGCGGTGTGAGCGTCCGTGCGCCGCGCGGCGTCGACGTGCAGTGCGAGGTCCGCCGCGCGGCGCCGCTCGGCCGCGAGCGCGTTCAGCGCGTTTTCGGTTTCCTCTATGCCTTCGAGCACGGCGTGCCGGTACGCGACGATCGCGGCAGCGAGTTCCGCTTCGCGTGCACGCACGGCCGCGCGGCGCGCGCCCCAGTCGAGCAGCGGGATCGTCACGGAGAGCGCGCCCGAGCCGACCGTGTTGCGTCCCGGCAGTGGCATGCCGACCAGATTGCCGCTGATGACGATGTTGCCGACCAGGTTCAGGCGCGGATAGAGTTCTGCGGTCGACACGCGCAGCTCGGCCGCCGCCTGCTCGACCGCACGCTCAGCGCGGCGGATGTCGGGCCGTGTGCGCAACAGGTTCGCCGGCACGGCCTGTAGCGCGATGGGCGGCACGGCGGGTTGTGCGCGTGCGGCGAGCCAGCGGTCGTCCGGTTCCGGCTCGCCGGTGAGCAGCGCAATGCGTTGCGCTGCTTGCTGCTCGACCTGATCCGATGCCGCGCGGCGGGTCGCGAGCTCGGCGGCGCTGGCGAGCGCGCGCTCGACGTCGAAATCGCTGGCGACGCCCGCCTTGCGTTTCTCGCGGGTCAGCACGATCCGTTCGCGCTGGTCGGCAACGCTCTGCGCGAGCAGCGCGCTGCGGCGCTGTGCACCGCGTAGCTCGATGTAACAGCGCACCAGCTCGGCGACAACCGTCATGCGCGCCTGCTGCCAGTCGGCCTGCGCGATACCCACACCCGCGCGCGCCGACGCGGCGGTGGCCGCGAGACGGCCGAACAGGTCGATTTCCCACGACGCATCGAAGCCCGCCTGGTAGTAGCCGCTGGCGCGGTCGGATGGCACGAACGGCGCGTCGTCGGACGGAAATGCCGTGCCGCCCGCTTCGCTGGCGTATTCGCGGGATCCGTCCGCGCCCGATATGCGCTGCTGCCGCTGCAGCTCGCCGCTCATACCGATCTGCGGCAAGCGCGACGCGTCCGCCTGCCGGGCGATCGCGCGCGCGGCCTGCAGGCGATAGCCGGCCTCGGCGAGCGTCAGGTTGCGTGACAGCACGGCGGCGACCAGCGCGTCGAGCGCCGGATCGCGGAACACGGCCCACCAGTCAGCGGGCGCAGGCGCGACCGTCGGCGCGGGCTCGCCGCGATTGCGCCAGTCGGCCGGCACAGGCTGATGCGCATCGGGCAACAGCGCCGGTTGGACGCAGCCGGAAAGCAGGCCCACACCAACCACCAGCGCGAGACCGCGCATCCACAGGCCGAGCAGCCGGCCTGGCTTCCTGTCATCCATGACGCTCATGTTCGCACTCATTCTCGGCAACGCGGCTTGACGCATCGACCCAGCCGCATAATAATAGATCGAGTAGTCAGTCTATTAAATATTCGAAGCAACGTCCAGTGCGGAGTGCATGGTGAGAAAGGTCGATCCGGAAAAAGTGGAAGCGAAGCGGCGTCAGATTCTGGACGCGGCGATCGAATGTTTTGCGCGCAACGGTTTCCATGGCACATCGACGGCGGCGATCTGCGCCGCCGCAGGCATGAGCCCCGGCAACCTGTTTCATTATTTCCCGACCAAGGCGGCGATCATCGAGGCGATCGCGCAGGAAGACCGGCAGGAGTCGGCCGAGCTGTTTGCGCGATGGGCGGGCGCTGACGACGTTGTTGCCGCGATCGAAGCACTGGCGCTCGAAAAGATGAAGGCAGCCAGCGAGCCAATCTATGCGCGCATCAGCATCGAGGTCGCGGCCGAGGCATCGCGCAATCCGGAGATTGCCGCGCTGTTCGCCGAAAACGAGGCGCATGAGAAGGGCTTGCTCGCCGCGTTGGTCAAGCGCGGCATCGCGCAGGGGCAGATCGACCCGACGCTGAAGCCGGATCTGGTCGCTACGTGGCTGATCGCGCTCGCGGAAGGCGCGGTCGGTCGGGTCGTGTTCGAGCCCGGCTTCAAGACAAAGACGCATGCACCGATGTACCTGCTGATCATCCGGAGAATGCTGCAGCCGCAATGACGCGCGCGGCCGTTCGCCGCGTGACTCCCTTCCTCTGAAGACTCCCATGATTCGGAAACAACCCGCGACGGGTGCCTTGTTGTGCTGGAAAGCCGTTGCGCGCGTGCGCTGCGGCCTCGTCACGTACATGCTGCTGATGGCGCTGGTGGGCGGCGCAGTGAGCCTGATGCCGTCGCTAGCGCATGGCGAGGTCGCGCCGCGACCCGCGCCGGCCATGCAGCGCGTTACGGTCGCGACCGCCGGGCCGGCCGTGTTCGCGCGCACGATCCGGCTGACGGGCACAGTCGTTGCGCGTGACGACATCGCGATCGGTACGCCGCTGCAGGATCAGCGCGTGACGGCCGTGCTCGTCGAGGAAGGCGATCGCGTGAAAGCCGGCCAGATCCTCGCGAGGCTCGACACCACGACGCTCGACGCGCGGGTGCGCGACGCACGCTCGGCCGTCGATCGCGCACGTGCCGCAGTCGCGCAGCAGCAGGCGCTCGATGCCGACGCGCAGGCCGTGTGGCGCCGCATCGAGCCGCTGGGCCGGTCCGGCGCGGTGAGCGACCAGCAGGTCGACCAGCAGCGCGCGCAGGTCGCGGCGGCAGCGGCAAACCTGCGCGGTGCGCGCGCGGACGAGGAACAGGCGCTCGCGCGGCTCGCCGAGGCGCGCGCGGAACGCGACAAGGCCATCGTCAGCGCGCCGACCGATGGCGTGATCGCAAGCCGCGCCGTGCGCGCCGGGGCGCTGGCCGGCGGCGAGCCGCTGTTCCGGCTGATCGCCCGCGGCGAACTTGAATTCGATGGTGACGTGGCCGAACGCGAGTTGGGCGCGATCCGCGCCGGGCAGCGCGCGACGATCGTGTTGCCGGACACGCCAGGCACCGTCGACGGCACCGTGCGTCTCATCGCACCGCGTATCGACCCGCAAACCCGGATGGGCAAGGTGCGCGTCGCACTGGGCGATGCGTCGCGTTTGCGGGCCGGCGGCTTTGCGCGCGCGGAGCTTGCGGCCGATCGTATCGAGGTGCCGGTGGCCGTGCCGCAACGCGCAGTCACGTTCGGCGCGCAGGATGCGGCATTCGTGTCGCAGGTCGACGCGGCGGGCCGCGTGACCCGCCGCGCGATCGTTGCGGGACGGCGCGACGGTGCATGGATCGAGGTGCGTAGTGGCCTCAAGGCGGGCGATCACGTCGTTGCAGTGGCGTCGGCGCTGGTGCGCGACGGCGACATCGTGCAGGCAGCCGGCAACGGCGTGGCGGGGGCGAAATGAGTCTCCGGCTGTCGTCGTGGGCGATCCGCCGCCCGATTCCGACCATCGTGCTGTTCGTCGTGCTCGCGGTGGCGGGCTGGATGGCGTTCCTCAAGCTGCCGATCAACGCTAATCCGCGCGTGGATTTTCCGATCGTCGCGGTGGCGATCGCGCAGGCGGGCACCGCGCCCGCCGATCTCGAACATGCGGTCACGCTGCCGGTCGAGCGTGCGGTGTCGGGGCTCGCGGGTGTGCGGCACATCACGTCGACGGTCGGCGACGGTCTGTCGGTCACGGCCGTCGAGTTTCAGCTCGGCGTCGATACGGCGCGCGCGTTCAACGACGTGCGCGAGGTCGTGGCGCAGAACCGCGCGAACCTGCCGCAGTCGATCGAGGAGCCGATCGTCACGCGGTTCGAAGTCGAAGGCGGCGCGATCCTCAACTATGCGCTGCGCGCGAAAGGACGCAGCGTCGTCGAGCAGTCGTGGTTCGTCGACGATACGCTCAGCCGCGAATTGCTGGCCGTACCGGGCGTGCAGCGCGTGCAGCGGCTCGGCGGCGTCGACCGCGAGATCCGCGTGCAGCTGCGCCCGGAGCGGCTCGAGGCGCTCGGCGTGACGACCGACCAGGTCAATGCGCAACTGGTGCGTACCAGTGTCGACGTGCCGGGCGGCCGCGCGGTACTGGCCGGCAGCGAGCAGTCGGTGCGCACGCTCGGCGGCGCGACGTCGGTCGACGCGCTCGCCGCAATGCCGATCGCGCTGTCCGACGGGCGCTGGGCCACGCTGTCCGACCTCGCGACGATCCGCGATGGCGCGAGCGACGCTCGCTCGCTCGCGCGGCTCGACGGCGCGGAAGTGGTCGGCTTCGCCGTGTATCGCGCGAAGGGCTCGAGCGATACGATAGTCGCGTCCGGCGTACAGGCGGCGCTCGAACGCCTGCGGCGCCAGCACCCAGACATCGAGATTCGCGAGGTGGCGTCGATGGTCGACTACACGCTCGCAAGCTACGACGCGACGATGGCGACGCTGATCGAAGGCGCGGTGCTCACGGTGCTGGTGGTGTTCTTCTTCCTGCGCAGCTGGCGCGCGACGCTGGTCGCGGCCGTCGCGCTGCCGCTGTCGATGCTGCCGACTTTCGCGGTGATGCTAGGGTTCGGCTACACGCTGAACAGCATCACGCTGCTGGCGCTGACGCTCGTGATCGGCATCCTGGTCGACGATGCGATCGTCGAGATCGAGAACATCGAGCGCCATCTGGATCTCGGCAAGCGGCCGTTTCAGGCCGCAATCGACGCGGCCGACGCGATCGGCTTCGCGGTGGTCGCGATCACCGCGACGATCGTCGCGGTATTCCTGCCGGTGAGCTTCATCGGCGGTATCGTCGGCCGGTATTTCACGCCGTTCGGCGTTACGGTGTCGGTCGCCGTGCTTGCGTCGCTGTTGGTCGCGCGGCTCGTCACTCCTTTGCTGGCCGCCTACCTGATGCAGCCGAAGCCCGCCGGCGCGCTGGGGCACGCATCGGCTGCCGGTGCGCCGCCCGGGCGCGTGCTCGGCCGCTACCTGGCGCTGCTGGACTGGGCGCTTCGGCACCGGCGCACATGCGTGTTCGCGGGCGCGGCGTTCTTCGCCGTGTCGCTCGCGATCGTGCCGCTGCTGCCGTCCGGCTTTCTGCCGACCAACGACGTCAGTCAGTCACGGATCGAGGTGACGCTGCCGCCGGGCACGCCGCTCGCGAAAACCGACGCGGTGCTGCAGCAGATCGCCGCGGAGGCGCGTCGCCGCCCCGAAGTGCTCGCCGCGTTCACGACGGCGGGCGGCGAAGATGCGTCGGGCACTACCGACGTGTCCACCGGCACGGTGATGCTGAGACTCCTGCCGGCGGGGCAGCGCGAACTCGGCCAGAAGGCGTTCGAGCAGTCGCTGCGCCCGGCGCTCGACAAGCTCGCGGACATCCGCTACGCGTTCCGCGCGGACGGCGCCGCGCGTGACGTGTCGATTATCCTCGTCGGTGCCGATCCGGCACGACTGTCGGCAGCCGCGTCGGCGCTGCAGCGCGACATGCGCAATGTGCCGGGCATCGCGAACGTGCAGGTCAACGAACCGCTGGCGCGCCCCGAGATCCAGGTGCGGCCGCGTTTCGACGAGGCGGCGCGCGCGGGCGTGACGACCCACGCGATCGGCACCGTCGCGCGCATCGCGACCGTCGGCGACATCAATGCGAATTCGGCACGCTTCAACCTGCGCGACCGGCAGGTGCCGGTGCGCGTCGCGTTGCCGGAGGCCGAGCGCGGCGACCTGAATACACTGCGGCAACTGCGCGTGGCGACCGACGGCGGAACGAGCGTACCGCTGCAGGCGGTCGCGGACGTCGATTTCGGCAGCGGGCCATCGCGGATCGAGCGTTTCGACCGCTTGCGGCGCGTGTCGGTGGATGCCGACCTGACGAACGGCATGACGCTAGGGACGGTGCTCGATGCGGTCGACGCGCTGCCGTCGATGCGCGCGCTGCCCGACGGCGTGCGCCGCGCTGAGTACGGCGACGCCGAGTACATGAGCGAGATGTTCTCCCGGTTCGGTGCGGCGATGACGTTCGGTATCCTGATGGTGCTCGCAGTGCTAACGCTGCTGTTCCGCGACTTCCTGCAGCCGCTGACGATCCTGACGGCGCTGCCGCTGTCGGTCGGCGGTGCGCTCGGCGCGCTGCTGCTGTATGGCGCCGCGATCGACCTGCCGGTAGTGATCGGCATGCTGATGCTGATGGGCATCGTCACGAAGAACTCGATCCTGATGGTCGACTTCGCGATCGAGAAGCGGCGCGAAGGCATGCCGCGCCACCAGGCGCTGCTGCAATCCGGCGCTGAGCGCGCGCGGCCGATCATCATGACGACGATCGCGATGGTGGCCGGCATGGTGCCGTCGGTGATCAGCACGGGTGCCGATGCGGGCTTTCGCGCGCCGATGGCCGTCGCGGTGATCGGCGGCCTGATTACGTCGACGCTGCTCAGTCTCGTGTTCGTGCCGGTCGCCTATACCTGCATGGACGACTTGCGGGCCTGGTTCGCCGTGCGGCTCGCGCGACTGACGTCGGTGACGGCGGATGATCGCGCGCAAGCTGACCGGCGTGGAGACTAGCGAAGCCCCCAGTTTCGAATAGGCTGCAGGGGAACATGGGCATGCGCGGCTCTGCCGCCGTCGCAGTTGCCGAATAGGTCCGACGCAGCGGAATCGATCCACGCCTGATCGAGGTGCGCTATTCGGCAACGTAGGTCTTGCCTCTCGCTCATACAGTCTGATGCCAGCTGTTCACGTAGACACGTAGCATCAGAGTGTCGCGATTTCTACACAAGAGTGTCGTTGCTCGATCGCTTACGTTGCGATTCGTATTGACCTCAGAAATTTCGAGATGCGACGATTGCCACGAAGTCTCGATCACGTAGCGGATTGACCAGCGGGTTGGTGGGACCCATGAAGCGGCTGTAGTTCAATCCGACCTGCCAGTTCGCCGGGTTCTGTATGAGGTTCACGTACAGGTTCATGGAGGTAACACCTCGCATGAACTGGGAGTTGATGGACGGCGTGTTACCGAACAGGCCATATCGGATGAATATCCCCGGATTGACCCGCCATCCAGAAATGAGTGTGCCGTCGTAAACCCAGTTGAAGTCGACGTCAATCCCGCCGGAGTATTTCGTTCCTTGTGCACTACCCGGTGAGTTGGGTGCGCCGCTCGAGGACAAGTCATTGAATTCATTTCCCCACGCGAGCCCGCCCGACGCGATAGGTGATCCACCATAGCTTTTGTGAAGCCCGGGATAACCAATGATCACCGTCTCGGTCGTCAGCGTAGCGGTTTGGGCACCGAGCAGCTTGAGGAACGCGCCGGAATTGCTTGGCTGGAACGAGTAGAGTGACGTCAGATGCCACTGGAATCGCTTCTCGTCGACCCAGCAGTTTCCACCTTGTGCGACGCATCCACTGGCCGGATTCAGGGGAACGGCATCTCGCGGACGGTACGAGAGCTCGGTGCCGATCGCCCAGTCGCCAACGGGGAAGTTGGCGCTGAGACCGATCATGTGACGGTCTTCCGGAAATCTGAAGACCGTCCCACCCGTCGAGCTCAGCGAGACTTGCTGGAACTTGTCGTGGTACGCGATCGTGTAGAAGCCGAGATTCAGGTCCGTTCCAGCGGGTTGGTAGCGAATGGAAAAGCCATACTGCCCGCCGTTTTTCGGATGGACGGTCGCAATGCCATACGTGTTGTTGCCGGGCCCTGTGATCTGATTGGACCAATAGCTGCCAACCGGGGGCAGATAATTCTGATTCCAGTTACTCTGGATGTAACCCTCGACGTTCACGCCGTGACCCACACCAGACGCGACACTCAGTATCGGTGCAGGAAGGACCGTTTCCTTGACTTGCGCGCCTGGTTGGGCAGCGCGATTCATGTCGATGGCATTTGTCGCATTGATCCCCCCGACTTCCCAGATGCTCTCGCCCCAGCTGACGACCTGATTACCCACACGGATGCGTGCAATCTGGTCGCCTACGTTGAACTGTTTGCTCACCCACAAGTCAAGCAACCGAGGTTTGAACCGGATGTTGCTCTCGGCGTCGGGCGGGAACCCGCCGCTGAGGCTGGGTGGGGGGGTATAGAAAAGGTTCTGTCCGCTGGTTGCGCCTGTCGTGCGGGTGCCGGAGTAATCGTATTGCCAGGTGCCTCGCGCCATGAACGCCAGCCCTTGGGAGGGCATCTTCAGGAGCAGCTCGTGGTTGCCCTTGAGATAGCTCGTGAACGGATCTCCCTTGCCGTAGTTGATGTTGCCTTGATCGGAGAGGCCACTCAACTGGCCGAGCTGACCGCCACCGGTCCTTGCGCCGGTGGCCTGGTTGTAGGTCGGCGATACGAGATTGGAACTTGGCGAGGCAGTTCGAATGCCGATGCCCGCCGATATCGTCGAATCGAAACTGCCTTCAACATTCCCGACCGTGAAAATGAACGCGTGCGCGCAGCTGGACCCGAGGGCGACCAGCGCCAAGATCGCCGTGCGTACGAAAGCCATGCTGGGCCGGCGCTTAAATGAGGACGTGATAGCCATCTGGTTGTCGGCTCCTGTCAACGCTCGCTCAATGCACGGAGATTACCTGCGAGCGTCCATGCGGGAATGCCGCTCGCGGTGCCGGCGACTTCGGTGCCCGACGGCGTATGAGCCGAATCCGTACCTTCCGCCAGCGCACCGGTCAAAGTCATCGAGACCGCGGAAGCAATGAGTGGCAATTTCGCTGTCGATCGGACGTGCGAAGCGGATTTCTTGAAAGCATGAGTCTTGACCACGGCTATCTCCTTGACCTTGACCTGGTAACGTGCGCCCGCCAAAAGGGTGCGCATAGACGAATGCAGATGAACGATCTGAAAGTTCAGTCTATTTATTAGCTATGCGAAATTATTAAGGGTGTGTTTTGCTTTATTTTCTTGAATCTGCTGACTCCAGGTCATCGTCATGACGTAGGAGTCCGCATTGCCGGGAACCCTGATGGCGTGCCGACAGTTTGCTAATGCATACAGCTATCGTGCGCTGGCCGGCCATGGTGATTACCTTTCGCGCACGAGGGGAAGTTGTCGTTCGGCGATGACGTCTATAAGCGACCGTGTCGAAGTGCAGTACTTTGCGAATTGCTCACCGCCTGGCTATCCGGGACAAAGTTTGACAAATGACTTGGTCAAATGACCATAAAATAGAAAGAAATCGGAAAGAGATTGGAAAATATTGTCATATCAATTCCGTGTCGATAAAGGTTAACCCTCTGTGGTATGAAGTCATCGTCTACAAGGCCGTTGACCTGCTCCCCGCGTTTAGTGCGGTGACGGTGGAGAGTCCGTTCCGGAGTGAGCGGTCTGAATCTTGATGACAGAACGCGCCGTGGGTGTTGTGCGGGCCTGCGGGCCGGGAGGGATGTCGCGCTCGCTGGTTCACGACGAATCACACCGCCGAATTGACGACGAAGCGCTGACTGGCTGGATGATGGCCATCGCCGCGCAGAAGCGCCGCTACGATAGAAGAAGCGGGAGGACCATACGATTGGTTTCTGGCGGGCCGGCCTTTGGTCGGCGGTTTCGATGCCTGAACGTGGTCGACGATTACACGTGCGAGTGTTTGGTCATCGAAATCGATACTTCGCTACCGGGCTGACGAGTGCAGCAAGTGCTCGAGCGGCTCACGGTGATACGAGGCGTGCCCGGATCAATCACGGTCAAAAACAGGCCGGGGTTCGTTGGCAAGGTCTGGTGCACGCGCCTACGAAGCCGGTGGAGAATGCCTATGTCGAGAGCTTCAACGGGCGGTTCCGCGATGAATGCCTGAACGAGCACTGGTTCGTCTCAATGCGGCACGCCAAGCGGTTGATTCAGGAGTGGCGTAGCCGCGACGAAAGTGGCGAGAACCTGACTAGTCAGTGAGGTCATTTCACCAATCTGGATTGGTCTGTCTTGAACAAGAAGACAGCGTTTTCACGATACACGTGCAAAAATTCAGGAAGCTAGTTGAGCAAGCACGGGGCTGACCATGCAGTCAGCTGAAAAGGTGATACTGACGACGCGCGAGCTGGACAGGTTACAGGTCTTCGGCACATGCCGGACGGCAAGGCCAAACCATGGCGTGCGGCGGAACGACCGGGATTGACGCCACGGCAGACAGTACGGCTGATCATCGGGACGCGCGGGCTTGTATCGTCGCTTGGGACGTATCACGTCCGCTTTTTCGTGTTCGGACTGGAGTGAGTAGCGATTCATTTTTGGGGCCGGCCTTGGAGACCTTGCGGGCATTGGTTCACAGCGCCGGCACAATCCAAAGTTAAATGAAATGTGATCACTCCCCGCCGCGCCGCAAAATTTTGCACAATGGCGGCAGCGCGGCCGTTGCCGCGATTCCCCCCGGAGAACCCGGCCAGCCGGACCGGGCCCGAACCGATACCCGGCACCGACGTGCCGCCGCCCGCCGCCATGGACCAACCGAAACGCATCCTGATCGTCGAGGACGACGCCGATATCGCCGATGTACTGAGCCTGCACCTGCGCGACGAGCGCTACGAGGTCGTGCACAGCGCGGACGGCGCCGAGGGGCTGCGCCTGCTCGAACAGGGCGGCTGGGATGCGCTGATCCTCGACCTGATGCTGCCGGGCGTCGACGGCCTCGAAATCTGCCGGCGCGCGCGTGCGATGACGCGCTACACGCCGATCATCATCACCAGTGCGCGTTCGAGCGAGGTGCATCGGATCCTCGGCCTCGAGCTCGGCGCCGACGACTATCTGGCCAAGCCGTTCTCGGTGCTCGAACTCGTCGCGCGCGTGAAGGCGCTGCTGCGGCGCGTCGATGCGCTGGCGCGCGATTCGCGGATCGACGCGGGCACGCTCGACGTCGCGGGGCTGGCGATCGACCCGATCGCGCGCGAGGCGAGCGTGGACGGCGCGCGCATCGACCTCACGCCGCGCGAATTCGACCTGCTGTATTTCTTCGCGCGGCATCCGGGCAAGGTGTTCTCGCGGATGGACCTGCTCAATGCCGTGTGGGGTTACCAGCACGAAGGCTACGAGCACACGGTCAACACCCACATCAACCGGCTGCGCGCGAAGATCGAGGCCGATCCGGCCGAGCCCGTGCGGATCCTCACCGTGTGGGGCCGCGGCTACAAGCTCGCCGCGCCGGGCCAGCGGGACGCATGATGAAGCTCACCCTTACCCAGCGGCTGTCGCTCGTGTTCTCGGTGCTGCTGCTTGCGTGCTCGGGCGCGTCCGCGTGGCTGCAGATCCGCGCGAACGACATGCGCGAGCAGGAAGTCGTGCAGGGGCTGTCGCGCGACCTGGCCGCCAACATCGTCAACAGCGTGACCCACAGCGCGCCGCTGATGGACGCGAACGGGCTGCGGCCGGACGCCGTGCGCACGCTGTTCGGGCAGTTGATGGGCGTGAACCCGAGCGTCGAGGTGTATCTGCTCGACAACGCGGGGCGGATCAAGGGCGACGATGCGCCGCCCGGCCACGTGAAGCGCGAGCGCGTCGATCTCGCGCCCGTGCAGCGCTTCATCGCGGGCGAGCCGCTGCCGATCCTCGGCGACGACCCGCGCAGCCCCGATGCGCGCAAGGTGTTCAGCGCCGCGCCGCTGCAGCTGGCGGGGCAGCCGCCGTCGGGCTACATCTACGTGGTGCTGCTCGGCGAGGCGCACGACCAGCTGGCCGCGCGTGTCGACGCCGGCAACGTGTTGCGCACGACGCTGTGGTCGATGGCGCTGGTCGCGCTGCTCGGCCTGCTCGCGGGCCTCACCGCATTCAGCTTCATCACGCGTCCGCTGCGCCGGCTGACGGACGCGATGCGCCGCTTCGACGCGAACGGCACGCCCGACACGCAGCCGCCGGTGCCGCGCTCGCGGCCGGGCCGGCGCGGCGACGACATCGTGGTGCTCGAATCCGCATTCGCGCAGATGGCCGACCGGATCGGCGACCAGTGGCGCGCGCTGACGCACCAGGACCAGCAGCGGCGCGAACTGATCACGAACATCTCGCACGACCTGCGCACGCCGCTTACGTCGCTGCACGGCTACCTGGAGACGCTGTCGCTGAAGTCGGACACGCTCGCCGAAAACGAGCGGCGGCGTTACCTGTCGATCGCGCTCGCGCAAAGCGCGAAGGTCGGCCGGCTCGCGCAGGCGCTGTTCGAGCTCGCGCGGCTGGAATCGGGCGGTGTGCAGGCCGAGCGCGAGCCGTTCTCGCTCGTCGACCTCGTGCAGGACGTGTTCCAGAAATTCGAGCTGACCGCGCAGGCGCGCGGCGTCGCGCTGCATGCGCGGATTCCGCCGCGGGTGCCGGTCGTGTCGGCCGATCTCGGGATGATCGAGCGCGTGCTGACCAACCTGCTTGACAACGCGCTGCGGCACACGCCCGCGCACGGCGAGGTCGAGGTCGCGCTCGAGCCGCGCGGCGACCGCGTGCTCGTGACCGTGGCCGATACCGGCGAAGGGATTCCGGCGGCGCGGCGCGAAGGGCTGTTCCAGCGGCCGCAGCGACCGATGAGCGGCGGCGCGGTGACGAGCGGCGGGCTCGGGCTGCTGATCGTGCACCGGATGCTGGCGCTCAACGGCAGCCGTATCCGGCTGGTCGACCGGGCCGGGCGCGGGGCGGTGTTCGAGTTCGCGCTGGCGGTGGCCACCCCTGCGGCCGGCGACGGGCGCTGACCGTCCCCAGGCAATGCCCGCGTTCAACCGCCGCGCTTGCGCCGCACGTCGCTCGGCGTCATCCCTGTCCAGCGCTTGAACGCGTGGCGGAACCCCACCGCGTCGCTGAAGCCGAGCGTCGATGCGATGTCCTCGGTGCTGAGCGTGGTCGTGCTGAGATAGTCGATCGCGAGCGCCTTGCGCACGCTCGCCAGCAGTTCGCTGTACGACGTGCCTTCGGCTTCGAGCTTGCGGCGCAGCGTGCGCGACGTGATGCACAGGATCGCCGCGATCGCGTCGATGTCCGGAAACTGCCCGGGCGTGCGCGTGAGTTCCTGGTACACGCGCCGCGTGACGCCGGCCTGGCTGCGCAATTCGTCGAGCAGGCTCGCGCAATGCGACGACACCTGCGCGGCGGTGATCGGATTCGCGAGCTGCGGCGCGCGCGTGAGCCAGGCGGCCGGGTAGCTGAGCACATGATGCGGCTGGTCGAAGGCGATCGGGCATTCGAGCGCGTCGGCCAGCCGCGCCGCGTGCGCCGGCTGCGGCTGCGCGAACTGCGCGCGCGCCGGCACGCACCACGCCCCCATCACGTCCTTGATGATCGTCACGTGCAGCGCGAACTGCATGTCGATCAGGAAACGGTACAGCGGCTCGTCGAGGTCGGGGAGCGCGACTTCGTGCCGGTCGGGAAACTGCCACGACACGATGTCGCCCTGTTCGACCCAGCGGATCGCGAGCATGCCGTTCGCGAGCCGGTGATACTTGACGGCGGATTCGAACGCGTGCGCGAGCGATTCCGAACACAGCATCGCGTAGCCGTACATCCCGTAGCTCGACGCGTGCAGCCGGTGGCCGACGCGCACGCCGAGATCGGTGCCGTCGTAGCGGCCGATCGCATTGCGCGCGGCCGTGAGGAACTGCAGCGGCGACGTGAGCGTGAACGGGTCCGCGACGGCGGCCGGCGTGAGACCGGTGCCGTCGAGCACCGCGGCCGGGTCGAGGCCGGCTTGCGTGGCCACGTCGAGCAGCACGGCCAGCTTGGCCGGCGTGAAGCGCTGCTGGCGCAACGCGTGGGTCGGCTCGACGTCCGGCAGGCGGGCTGCGCGGGCGGTCGTCGGGGTCAAGAGCGCACTGCGCGGCATGGGAGCATCCTGCGTCCGAATCGATATCGTTGACGGCACGCAATTCTGCTCGGGATCGGTCCCATGCGCCACAGGGTTCACCCTGATGCGCGCGCCGGTGCGACCCGGTGCAGCGGGCGTCGGTGGCACCCCTGCCGCCGCAGCCGGCCTGGCGCGTGCCGGCCGGCCAGGTCGGCGGTGTCCGCCGACGTTACCTGGACAGGTGCGGCCCGTATGTCCGTTTCGATCATCTTTTCGGCCGCCCGGATCATTTTCAAAGTGCGCCGCGCGGGCGATAGTCGCCGATCAGGCGATGGTCCGCGCTTCTCCGGCGTGCAGGCCGTCGTGCGAACGGCGCGGCCGGCGCGCCGTCCCCCGTGGAGTGAGACATGACGAAGAGACACTGGACCGGGTCGTATGGCTCGATCCCCGCCGAGATCGATCCCGATCGCTTTCCTTCCGTAAGCGCGTTGCTGGACGACGCAATGCGCCGATTCGCCGGTCGCCCGGCGTTCCACTCGTATGGCCGCACGCTGACCTATGGCGACGTCGATCGCCTGTCGACCGCGCTGGCCGCCTATCTGCAGCAGGTCGTGGGCGTGCGCAAGGGCGATCGCGTGGCCGTGATGCTGCCGAACGTGCTCGCGTTTGCGGTCGCGTTCGTCGCGGTCGCGAAGATCGGTGCGATCCAGGTCAACGTGAACCCGCTCTACACGGCGCGCGAGCTCGAGCATCAGCTGAACGACGCGGGTGTCGAGGTCGCGCTGGTGTGCGGCGGGTCGATGGGCACGTTCGCCGAAGTGGTCGGCGGCACGCGCGTGCGTACCGTGCTGAGCGTCGGGCGCGGCGATCTCGGCGTCGTCGATGCGCCGGCCGGGACATGCGACGCGCTGCCGCCCGGTTCGATCCCGCTCGCGGATGCGATTGCCGCCGGCGAATCGCTCGCGCTCGAGCCGGTTGCGCTCGGCGGCGCGGACCTGCTGCTGCTGCAGTACACGGGCGGCACGACCGGCTTGTCGAAGGGCGCGGCGCTGTCGCACCGCAACCTCGTCGCGAACATCGAGCAGTTCGGGGCGATCGTGCCGGCCGCGCGCGTGCCGGGCGAGGAGGTCGTCGTCACGGCGATCCCGATGTATCACATCTTCGCGCTGACGGTGAACTTCCTGTCCTACTTCGCGATCGGTGCGCAGAACTGGCTGATCGCGAACCCGCGCGACATGGACGGCTTCATCGACGTGCTGAAGGCCGCGCGGCCGACGGTGTTCGTCGGCGTGAACACGCTGTACGCGGGGCTCGCCGGCCATCCGCGCCTGACGGAAGTCGACTGGTCGCGGCTGAAGCTGTCGGCCGGCGGCGGCGCGGCCGTGATCGACGTGATCTCGTCGCGCTGGAAGGCGGTGACGGGCAACTTCATCCGCGAGGGCTACGGGCTGTCGGAAACGTCGCCGGTCGTGTCGTTCAACCCGCAGTCGATCGACTCGTTCACGGGCACCACCGGCCTGCCGCTGCCGTCGACCGACGTGAAGCTGCTCGACGACCAGGACAACGAGGTGGCGATCGGCGGCGCAGGCGAGATCTGCGTGAAGGGGCCGCAGGTGATGGGCGGCTACTGGCGGAAACCGGACGCGAACGCGGCCGCGTTCACGGCCGACGGCTATTTCCGCACCGGCGACGTCGGCGTGTTCGACGAAGCCGGGTTCCTGCGGATCGTCGACCGCAAGAAGGACATGATCATCGTGTCGGGCTTCAACGTGTATCCGAACGAGGTGGAAGCGGTCGCGACCGCCGTGCCGGGCGTGGCCGAATGCGCGTGCATCGGCGTGCCGGACGCGCGCACGGGCGAGGCGGTGAAACTGTTCGTGGTGCTGGCGCAGGACGCCGACGTGACGGAGGAGCAACTCGTCGCGCATTGCCGCGAGAGCCTCGCGGGCTACAAGGTGCCGAAGCTGATTCGCTTCGTCGACCGGCTGCCGAAGTCGACCGTCGGCAAGATCCTGCGCCGGGAACTCAGCCGCACCGACTGATGGCGTCGGCGCGCCGCGCCGCGCAGTGTCCGGCGTGCCGATAGCCCGGAAGCCTCCGCGCGGGCCGCTCAAGTACAATGCGAGCGGTTCGATCGACGGGGACGCGATGACCGGTTCAGATTCACTTTCCGCCCAGCCCGGGCCCGCACCCGGGCGGACGCTGCCGTCGCCGAGCGCGACGGTGCCGATCTCGCTCGTCAACGGCTTCCTCGCGAGCGCGGCCGTGCAGCGCGACGTGGTCGAGCGCTACCTGGGCGGGGCCGGCATCCCGATCGAGCTGCTCGGCGAACCGCACGCGCGCGTGACGGAGGAACAGTTCTCGACGCTGTACCGCACGCTCGCGATCGAACTCGACGACGAGATGCCCGGCATCTTCTCGCGCCCGCTGCGCGGCGGTACGCTGAAGTACCTGTGCCTGAGCCTGCTCGACGCGCGCAACCTCGAAACGGCGCTGCATCGTTTCGGGCAATTCTTCCATATCCTGCTCGACGATTTCTTCGTCGAATCGAAGCGCGACGGCCTCGTCGCGCAGACGGTGCTGCGCCCGAACGACGCCATCGGCCCGATCGGCGCGCTCGGCCAGGAGCTGATGCTCAAGCTCGTGCACGGCGTGTGCTCCTGGCTGATCGGGCAGAAGATCCCGTTGCTGCAGATCGAGTTCGCGTGCCCGCGGCCGCGCCATGCGGTCGAGCACCTGTACTTCTTCACCGGCGCCGTGCGGTTCGACTGCGAGCGCACGCTGATGCGTTTCAGCGCGGATTACCTCGACGCGCCGATCCGGCAGAGCAAGCGCAACCTGCGCAAGTTCCTCGCGCGCGCACCGGGCGACTGGATCTTCGAATCGTTCAGCGAACAACTCGTGTGCCATCGCGTGCGGCAGTACCTGTCGGAAGCGTTGCCCGACCTGCCGGTGATCGACCAGGCGGCCGAGCACCTGCATTGCTCGGTGCGCACGCTGAGCCGCCACCTGGCCGCCGAAGGGACGACGTTCCAGGCGCTCAAGGACGAACTGCGGCGCGACATCGCGATCCAGCGGCTGACCGATACGCCCGACACGATCGCGGCGATCGGCGCCGACATCGGCTTCGACGATCCGAGCGCGTTCCATCGCGCGTTCCGGCACTGGACAGGGAGCACGCCGGGCACTTACCGGCGGCGCGCGTAACGCGTCATGCGTCATGCGTCTTGCATCGCTTCAAGGTAGCCGGTTCCCATAACCGGATACCTTCGCGCGCTCCCATGGACGGCTCCCCTGGGCGGGACGGTTTACGAATCGGCGGGACAGGCAGGGCGGCCGTTGCCGAAGCTGCGCACCGTGCTCGCGATCCGCGTGGCGAACTGCTCGATCATGCGCTGTTGCACCCGCACCATGTCCGCGTAGCCGCCGGGTGCCGCCTCGTTGAGCCGCGTGCTGCACGAAATGCGCGTGCCCGGCGTGCCCGGCGTGTCCTGCTGCACGCCGACGACCCAATCCGCTTCGAACTGGGCCATGCTGCCGGGCCACGCATCGAAGCGGCGCACCTGCGTGCGGATGCTCATGACGGTCTGGTTCGACGGACGCGGCAGGCCGGTGACATTGCGCGCGCCCAGCTGCTCGACGAGCGCCGACGAAAGCGCCGCGCGCAGCTCGTCGCCGAGCGGCGCGACCCAGCGTTCGTTGTCGAGTATCCGCGCGGCGCCGGTCCCGCTGCGCACGACCATCTGCTGCTGGTCGAGCTGGGCGGGGATGCCGACCGGCAACACGTTGATCGCCAGCGGCGCCGCGGCGCGCGCGGTGGTCGACGTTGCCGTTGTCGTCGCGGACGTGGCCGGCGAGACCAGCGTGTAGTAATGCACCGGGTTCGACGCGCAGGCGGTCAGCGCGATGGCGGCGCCGGCGCCCAGGGCGATCGTCCTGGCGCGAATCGGGAAGCTCATGGTTGTCGTGGCTCCTGCTGGACAGGCGAGGTGGAAGGGGCGACCGGCGCGATCGGCGCGTGATCGGCGCCGGTGCCCCGGAGCAGCGCGTCGGGACGGCGGCCCAGCATGTCGGTGAGCGTGCGCAACGAGCGCGCTGTGCGCTGGACTTCGGTCAGCGTGTTCGTGAGGTTTTCCTGAAGCGGGCCGTCCTCGGCGATGCCCTGGCGCAACGCGCCGAACGTCTGGTTCGCCTGGTCGAGCGCGCGCGTCGTCGACGGCAGCACCTGGCCGTTGACCTGCCTGAGCGTCGCGTCCAGGTTCGTCAGGCTCGAATCGACATGCTTGCCGATCGACGCCAGCGGCAGCTTGTTGATCTTGTCGACGATGTCGGCGAGCTGCTCCGGCAGCTTGTCGAACGTACTCGGCACGGTGGGCAACGTCAGCGGCGTGGCATTCGCATCGAACGGCACCTTCGGCGCGTTCTTCACGAAATCGAACGAAATGTAGAGCTGCTCCGTCAGCAGGTTGCCGGTACGCGCCTGCGCACGGAGCCCATGCTCGACCAGGCCCGCGAGAAACTGGGCCGCGCGCGGATTGCCGTTGCCTTCGGTCTTCTGCAGCTTCTCGATGACGGGGCCGAGCCGATACGGATAGACCTTGACCATGACGATGGACTGGAAGCGCCGGGTGCTACGGTCGAAGTCGAGCTGGGTCGACACCACCTTGCCCATGTTGACGCCGGAGAATTCCACCGGCGCCCCGACCGCGAGCCCGCGCAACGGCTGCGCGAAACGGAGTCGAATGAGTTGGGATGGGCCGTCCGGGGCCGCCATCGCGGACGTTTCGTTGTCGGCGAGCGTAAACAGGTGGTTTGCACGGGCCGCCGCCGCATCGCTGTCTTCCGGCGTCGCGAACGCGATGCCGCCGCCCACGATCGTCGCGACCGACTGGGTCTTCAGCTTCAGGCCGTTCGCGTCGAGCGACAGATCCATCCCGCTCGCGTTCCAGAAGCGCGTATCGGTCGTCACCAGCCGGTCGTACGGCGCATCGATGAACACCTGCAGGTTCATGTCGCGGCGCTGCATGTCGAGCTTGTACGACGCGACGTGCCCGACCATCAGGTGGCGGTAATAGACCGGCGAGCCGATATCGAGCGAGCCGAGATCGGTGGCGCGCAGCGCGAAGCTCGTCCCCGGCATGCCGTTGATGACGGTGGGCGGCGTCTCGAGCCCGGTGTAGGCCTTGCGCGATTGCGTCGAGCCGCCCGTGTCCATGCCGATGTAAGCGCCGGAGAACAGCGTATCGATGCCCGATACGCCGCTCATGCCGACGCGCGGCCGCACGACCCAGAAGCGCGTGTCGTCGCGAATGAGGTTGCGCGCATTCTTCACGAACGCGACCGTAGCGACGACGTGCGAACTGTCGTCGCTCAGCGAGATGGCGGTCACGGTGCCGATCACGACGTCCTTGTACTTGACGGGCGTCTTGCCGGCTTCGAGGCCTTGCGCGGTGTTGAACGTGATCGTGATTTCCGGTCCGACGGACAACCACGCGTGGATCACCATCGACAGGCCGATCAATGCCGCGACGAGCGGCACGAGCCAGACGAGCGACAGCCGCAGGCGGTTGCGCGTCACGGGCGGGTCGTGGGGTTCGAGGCCTTGCGGGCCGGATGGAGGATTCATGCTTCTTCGGCGTCCCAAATGAGGCGTGGGTCAAAACTCATCGCTGACAGCATCGTGAGAATGACGACCATGCCGAAAAACAAAATGCCGGCGCGCGGCTCGATCTCGGACAGCGGACCGAACTTCACCAGCGCACAGATGATCGCGACGACCAGCACGTCGAGCATCGACCAGTAGCCGACCAGCTCGACCGCGCGATACAGCACGGCCCGCTCGCGCATGGCCGACACGCTGCGCCGGCCCGTCGTGACGAGCAACATGCCGAGCGCGAGAAACTTCGTGCACGGCACGACGACGCTCGCGATGAAGATCACTGACGCGATGCCGTACGAGCCGGCTTTCCAGAACACCACGACGCCGCTGAGAATCGTCGATTCGCTGTGGCTGCCGAGCAGCGTGGTGCGCATCACCGGCAACAGGTTGGCCGGGAGATAGAAGATCAGGCTGGCGATCAGCAGCGCCCACGCGCGCACGAGGCTGTCCGGGCGACGCGCGTGCAGCGCCGACCCGCAGCGCGGGCAGCGTGCCGCTTCGGCGCCACGCGCGTGCACATCCTGCGCGGCGCAGGCATGGGTCCGGCAGACGAGGCCGCACGCATGGCACCCGACCATGCCCATCTGACTGGCGCGCACGGGCAGGCTCACGAGCGGCCTCCGGCGGGTTCCACCGGCACGACCCAGTCCCACAGCTGGCGCGCATCGTGGCCCGCGATCAGCGGGATCAGCACCATCAGCACGGCCGTGGCCCACAAGCCCGCGCCGGGAATGATCTGCATGATGCTGGACAGCTTGATGATGGCGATCAGGATGCCGAGCAATCCGACCTCGATCATGCTCCACGGCCGCAGCGCGACGAGCAGCCGCATCAGCGGGCCGAACGCGGGCGCGCGATGCCCGGCGCGGGCAAACGCCAGCAACCAGATCAGCGTGGCGATCTGCAGGAACGGCACCACCACGATGGCGAGCGCCGTCGGAATCGCGATCGGCGCGGCGTAGCCTTTGGCCAGCGCGAGCGCGGATTGCCACAGCGTGGCTTCGCTGTGCAGCCCCTGCACGCTGATCCGCATGATCGGGCAGAGGTTGGCGATGGCAAACACCACGCCTGCCGCCATCGCCAGCGCGAGCCACCGGTCGATATCGAGCCAGCTCGAGCGAAACAGCACCGCCGAACAGCGCTCGCACCGCGCGACCTCGTGCGGCGCCAGCGCGCGGCGTCGGTAGACGCTGTCGCAATGCTCACAGGCGATCAGGGCTGGAAACGTGTCCATGGGTTCGTGTTGCTCGCGCATGCGGTCTCGGTGATGGGCTTCGCAGTGTGCTTCGCGTCGATGGACGCTTTGGTGCGGTTTGATGGAGAAATGATGGAGGCGGAGCGGGCTTGAAGGCGTTGCGTCTCCATCGATGGCGATCGCCTCATGCCTTGGCGGAAATGGCGCGGAGTTCCTCGAGATCGAGGTCGCGCGTCAGTTCGTGTAGCGTGTGCTCGTCGATGTCGCCGGCGCGGTAGAGGCGCATGAGCTCGGCCCGTCCCGCCGCGATCAGTTCCAGCACGGTGTCCGAACGCGCCACGAGGTGGGGCTTGTATTCGTCGGCGTGCCGCGCGTAGCGGGCCATGTCCTCGGCCTTGTGCCGGTGAATGTCCAGGAGCATCGGGTGAACGAGTTCGCCTGCCGCGTTGTAGGCCCGTTTTGCCATCAACTCGTACTGCACCTTGGCGATCACGGCCTGCGCCTCGCTCATGCTCAGGCGAGGCTGGTCGCTTTCCGGCGCCGCGAGCCCGGTCCAGCGGATCACGGCGCCGAGCGATTGCCCCTGCACCAGCACGGTGGCGAGGATGACGGCGATGGCGGTGACGAGGATGAAATCGCGCCCCGGAAAACTCTCCGGCAGGCTGGCGGCGAGCGTCAGGGTGATCACCCCGCGCATCCCGGCCCAGCTCAATACCGTGGCATCGGCCAGCCCGAGCGGATGGAAGCGGGTCACGCCCAGCTTGCGCAGCACGATGAGCGCGCCGTCCGACACATACACCCACGCAAACCGCGCGAGGATGACGGCCAGCACGACGATCAGCACCGGCACGCCCATCTCCGCGAGCATCGAGTCGAGCCCGTCGCCCCGCTGGATCAACTCATGCAGCGAGGATCCGATGATCAGGAACACGAACGCCTCGAGAATGAAGATCGTGACGGACCAGAAGCCGGTGCCGTACAGGCGCGCCGACGCGCCGAGCACGCGGTGCTGGAACCAGGCGCAGATGAGCCCCGTCGTCACCGTGGCGATCACCCCCGACACGTGGAAGCGCTCGGCCAGCAGATAGGAGCCCCACGCACACAGCGGGCCGGCGGCGATGATCAGGCTGTCTTCGTCGAGATGGCGCATCAGGATCACCCAGGCGCCCCCCACGAGCGCGCCGACCAGTACGCCGCCCAGCGCCAGCAGGGCGAAGCTGCCGAGGGCTTCGGCCGGACTGAACAGGCCCGTCACGCCCGCGGCCACCGCGAAGCGGAACAGCACGAGGCCCGTTGCGTCGTTGAACAGGCTCTCGCCCTCCAGGAGGATCAGGAGGCGGCGCGGCAGGTTCACCTGCTGCAGCGCGGCGCGGGCCGACACCGCATCCGGCGGCGCGACCAGCGCGCCCAGGGCCGCGCAGGCCGCCCAGGGCAGGGCGGGCACGAGCCAGTGGGCGACGAGGGCCACCACGGTCGTGGTGAAGAGCACCGCCCCGATCGCCAACGCGCCGACGCCCAGCATGTGCCGGCGCAGATGGTCGAGTGAGATGCCCAGCGCGCTGTCCATCAGCAACGGGGGCAGAAAAATCACCAGCACCAGTTCCGGATCGATATGCACCTCGGGCAGGCCGGGCAGAAAGGCGATGAAACCGCCGCCGATGATCAGCGCGACGGCAGGGGGCAGCCCGAGCTTGTGCCCGACGTAGTGCAAGACAAGGATCGCCAGGAGCAGCGCGATCATCAATTCGAAAATAGCCATGGTGAGGGTTCTGTAGTCGGCGCTTCAGCGCTTCGGTGGTGAGTGGCCCATGAGCGCTTCGGCCGGATGGAAGGCGCACTGAGCGGCCCGGTTTCCAGGAGCCGGAGAGCGTCGGCGCCCGGCCGGGAGCGGGAAGGGCGTCACGTCTATGTCGTGATCCGCGCAAAGTCGATGCAGGCGATGTGAATCGCGAGAATCATCGCGGACGCGTTCGTCGGCCGGCCATTTCGCGCGCTTGGACGAAATATCTCGTCGCCCGGGGTGATGGGCACCCCGCTCATCGCGCATATCCCTGCCCGTCTGGCGAATCCTTTGTGCCAGTTTTGATAGCCGTAATGTCCGCCCGTCGAATCCCGCCACGAAAGCACCACCGTGCTGGACGTCGGTTGATCCAGGATATCGATCGTCGCGCTGCATCTCGATCGATCGCCCGAAGTCACCTTTCTGCGTGAATCGACCACGCCATCCTTGCGCTGCCGGTTGATGCGCGCGCCGTCGCTGCATGCGTTGAGCGAGTGCATCATGTGGCGCCAACGTTCCTCCGGTTCGATTGCGTCGATCGGAATCGACGTTACGCGGCCGATCCGTGCATCGTCGCTGCTTTCCCGTTCGCGAGCATCGCCATCGATCGACGAAGAGACATTGCCCTGATTGCTCATTTCGACCCTCGCTGCGCGCATGCGGTTGATCAGATCTCTGGAAAAGGCGTTTTTCCGATAACGATTCGAAAACAACGGAACCGCAGCGTGGCACGCCGGCGTGCAATGCGCGTCGGCCTGTTGCTACGAGCCCGTTCTGCGCGCCAGTCTGACGAGATCGACGATCGTCGCGACCAGCGCGGCCAGCAATACGGCTGCCAGCATCGGATAGCTCGGCGTCTCCCGGATCATCACCGCGATCGGGTTGCCGGTCGCCGGAGACGACACGGCCAGGATCAGGCCGTAGGCGACGAACCATCCGGTCGCGATCGTCAGCACGACAGCAACCATCAGGAGTCCGACGATCCTCGCCCCGCGCCGCCGCGATCCGTGACGCGCATTCACTGCGTGCTGCGCAGCCGGTAGCCGACCCCGCGCATCACCTCCGGCATCCCGGACGCGCCCGCGCATTCGAGCTTCTTGCGCAGCCGGCTGATGTGGCTGTCGACGGTGCGCTCCAGCGCATCGACGTCGGCGAGGCAGGCGTCGATCAGTTCGCTGCGCGTGAACACGCGGTTCGGCGAGCCGGCCAGGTGCGCGAGCAGCCGGAATTCGGTCAACGTCAGCGAGACGCCGGTTGCTCCGGTGTCGGTGCGAACCGTGGTCAGATAGCTTTGCGTGTCGATTTCAAGGTTGCCGACCTTGATGAAGCGCCCGGACGTGGCCGTTTCGAAACGACGCAGGATCGCGCGGATGCGCGCGACCACCTCGGCCGGATTGAACGGCTTCGTGATGTAGTCGTCCGCGCCGAAACGCAGCCCCTGCAAGCGATCGATCTCGCGGTCGAGCGCCGTGATGATGACGATCGGCGTGTCGCTGCGGCGGCGCAGTTCGACCAGGACTTCCCAGCCGTCCTTCTTCGGCATCCTGACGTCGAGCAGGATCAGGTCGGGCTTCAGGACGGGCTCCACGTCGAGCACGGCCTGGCCGTGATCGACGCGGTAGGTGCGAAAGCCGTCGTGGGCGAGGTACGCGTCGAGTATGTCGGCGATCTCCGGATCGTCTTCGGCAATGAGTATCAGAGGGTTCATCGGGTTCACTGGAAGTGAGCGTGTCCTTGGGCGGGCCGGCGGCGCGGCACGTGCGCCGCCGGACTTCACCGTGCTTTCGGTCGTCGCGGACGGATGGGCGACGGCCCATTGCTCAGTTTTTTGCCACGCTGTTGGCGGGGGGCACGTCGGTGTCGGTCAGCCCGCCACCGAGCGCCTTGTAGAGCGCGACCGCGTTGCCCAGTTCGGCGTTGCGCAGATCCAGCAACGTCTGGCGCGCGGCATACAGCTGGCGCTGCGAGTCGAGCAGTTCCAGCCGATCCTCGATGCCGGCGCGATAGCGCAGGTTCACGAGATCGGTCCGGCGCTCGGCACTCTTGACGACCTTGGTCTGCGCGTCGATCTGGCGGCTGAAGGTCTCGCGCCCGGCGAGGCCGTCGGCCACTTCGCGGAACGCGGTCTGGATCGAGCGTTCGTACTCGACGACCGCGCTGGACTTGCGCACTTCCGCGAGATTCAGCTCGGAACGCAGCCGGCCGCCCTGGAAGATCGGCAGCGTGACCTGCGGCGCGAAACTCCACACGCGCTGGCCGCCGTCGAACAGGCTGCCCAGCCCCGGGCTGAGGAAGCCGATCGACGACGTCAGCGACAGGCGCGGGAAGAATGCCGCGCGCGCCGCGCCGATGTCGGCGTTGGCGGCGACGAGATTCTGCTCGGCCTGCTGGATGTCCGGCCGGCGGTACAGCAGTTCCGACGGCAGTCCGGCCGGCAGCTTGGTCATCACCGGCTGGCGTTCCAGCGACAGCGGATCGGGCAGGTTCTTCGGCAGGTCGGTGCCGACCAGCAGCCGCAGCGCGTTGCCCGCCTGCTCGACGGCGCGCGAACGCGCCTCGAGATCGGCGCTGGCGCTCGCGACCTGGCCTTCGGCCTGTGCGATGTCGACGCCGCTCGCCTGGTCGGCGAGCTTGAGGCGGCGCGCGAGGTCGAGCGACTGGCGCCAGTCGTTCAGCGTGCGTTCCGACAGCGCGCGCTGCTCTTGCGCGAGGCGCTCGGCGAAATACGCGTTGGCCACGGAGCCGACGAGCGCGATCTGCACCGCCCGGCGGCCGTGATCGGTCGCGAGGTAGCGCGCGAACGCGGCATCCGACAGCGACTTCACGCGGCCGAACAGGTCGATCTCGAACGCGCTGAGACCGATGTTCACGCCGTACTGGTTCTGCGTGTTCTCGAGCAGCGGCGGGTTCGATTGCGAGTCGGCGGCCGTGCGCTGGCGCGTGAAGCTCGCGCCGGCGCCGATCGACGGCAGGCGCGCGGAACGCTGGATGCCGTACTGCGCTTCGGCGGCCTGGACGTTCAGCGCGGCCAGGCGCAGGTCGCGGTTGTTCTCGAGCGCGAGCTCGATCAGGCGCTGCAGGCGACGGTCGCCGAACATCGAGCGCCAGCCGAGATCGGCCGCGTTCGCGTGCTGGTCGGCCGCGACGGCGGTCGTATAGGCGGTCGGCACCGGCAGCTCGGGCTTGACCAGCTTCGGCGCCATCGAGCACGCCGACAGCGCGAGCGCGGCGGAAACCGCGGCGGAAAGAATGAGTAATCGCATGGCATCAACCTTCATGTTCGTGGGTCACGGCGGCGGGCTTCTTGCCGGATGCGCGCCATGCCGAGAGGCGTTCCTGGATGCTCATCACGAACACGTAGAAAACCGGAACGAAGAAAATGGCCAGCACGGTGGCGGTCACCATGCCGCCGAACACGCCGGTGCCGATCGCGTGCTGCGTCTCGGCGCTGGCGCCGGTCGCGATCATCAGCGGGACGACGCCGAGGCCGAACGCGAGCGAGGTCATCAGGATCGGGCGCAGCCGCAGCTTGGATGCCTGCACGGCCGACTCGATCAGCCCCATGCCTTCCTCGCGCAACTGCTTCGCGACTTCCACGATCAGGATCGCGTTCTTCGCCGACAGGCCGATCACGGTGATCATCCCGACCTTGAAGAACACGTCGTTCGGCATCCCGCGCAACATCACCGCGGCGAGCGCGCCGATCAGGCCGAGCGGCACCACCAGCATCACCGACAGCGGAATCGCCCAGCTCTCGTAGAGCGCCGCGAGCACCAGGAACACGACGACCATCGACAGCGCCATCAGCATCGGCGCCTGCGAAGCCGACTCACGCTCCTGCAGCGACTGGCCGGTCCACGCGACCGTGAAGCCCGGCGGCAACTGCGCGGCCAGATGCTCCATCTCGGCCATCGCCGCGCCGCTGGAGTAGCCGGGGGCCGAGCCGCCCGAGATCCGTGCGGACGGGTAACCCTGGAAGCGCACCAGTTGCAGCGGGGTTTCCGACCAGACCGGACGCACCACTTCGGACAGCGGCACCATGCCGCCGGTCGCGTTGCGCACGTAGAGCTTCATCACGTTCTCGATCTGCATGCGGGCCGGCGCATCCGCCTGGATGATCACCTGCTGCATGCGGCCCGCGTTCGGGAAGTCGTTCACGTAGGTCGAACCCATCGCGGCCGACAGCGTGTCGCTGATGGTCGTGAACGACACGCCGAGCGCTTCGGCCTTGTCGCGGTCGATGTCCAGCTTCACGCTCGTGCCGGCCGGCAGGCTGTCCGGATAGACGCCGGTCACCACCTTGCTTTGCGCGGCCAGTTCGAGCAGCTTGGCTTCAGCCGCCTTGAGTGCCGCGTAGCCCTGGTTCGCGCGATCCTGCAGGCGCATCGTGAAGCCCGAGCTGGTGCCCAGCCCGTCGATCGCCGGCGGCAACAGGCTCATGACCGTGCCTTCCGTCACGCCGCCCATCGCGGCCTGCGCGCGCATCGCTTCGTCCATCGCGTTTGCCCCGTCGCGCTTGTCCCAGTCCTTGAGCACCGCGTAGTTCAGCGCCGCGTTGGAGCCGAGGCCCGAGAAGCCGTAGCCGATGATGGAGATGCTCGACTCGATGCCCGGACGCGACGCGAGATGCTTCTCGAGGGTCTTGACCACGTCGCCCGTGCGCTCGACGGTCGAATCCGACGGGAGCAGGAAGCCGGTCATGAAGTAGCCCTGGTCTTCCTCGGGCAGGAACGACGACGGCAGCATGCGGAAGCCGAACACCAGCGCGGTGGAGATCGCGACGAACAGCAGCATCACGCGGCCCGTGCGGCCGACCAGCTTGCCGACGCGCGTTTCGTACCAGCTCGTCATGCGGTCGAAGCGGCGGTTGAACCAGCCGAAGAAGCCGCGCTTCTCGTGGTGGCCATGCTCGACCGGCTTGAGCATCGTCGCGCACAGGGCCGGCGTCAGCGTCAGCGCGAGCAGGGCCGAGAACATGATCGACACGGCCATCGACATCGTGAACTGCTGGTAAATCACGCCGACCGAACCGCTCGACATCGCCATCGGCAGGAACACGGCCGTCAGCACCAGCGTGATGCCGATGATCGCGCCGGTGATTTCCTTCATGGCCTTGATCGTCGCGTCCTTCGGCGACAGGCCTTCTTCCACCATCAGGCGTTCGACGTTCTCCACGACGACGATCGCATCGTCGACGATGATGCCGATCGCGAGCACCATGCCGAACATCGTCAGCACGTTGATTGAGAAGCCCGTCATCAGCATGACCGTGAAGGTGCCGAGCATCGCCACCGGCGCGACGATCGCCGGGATCAGCGTGTAGCGCACGTTCTGCAGGAACAGGTACATCACCAGGAACACGAGCACCATCGCTTCGATCAGCGTGTGAATCACCTTCTCGATCGAGATCTTCACGAACGGCGCGGTATCGAACGGGATCGAGTAGGTCATGCCGGACGGCATCGTCTTGGCGATCATGTCCAGTTGCTCGCGCACGGCCTCGGCGGTCTTCACCGCGTTGGCGCCCGGCGCCAGCTGCACGCCGGCGAAGGTCGCGGGTTTGCCGTTCTCGCTGTTGACGAAGGTGAACGACTGCGGGCCGAGCTCGACCCGCGCGACGTCGCCGAGCACGACCTTCGAGCCGTTCGCGTTCGCGCGCAGCACGATCTTCGCGAACTGCTCGGGCGACGTGAGCTGGCCTTGCGCGGTGAGCGGTACCGTGACGCGCTGGCCCGGCAGCGCGGGCGCCGCACCGAGGCTGCCCGGGGCGATCTGCACGTTCTGCTGGGCGACGGCCGTCGTCAGGTCGTTCATCGACAGGCCGTAGGTGATCAGCTTCTGCGGATCGACCCAGATGCGCATCGCCTGTTCGGAGCCGAACAGCTGCACCTTGCCGACGCCTTCGACACGGCGCAGGTCCTCGACGACGTTGCGCGCCATGTAGTCGGCCAGCGCGTTTTCGTCATAGCGGCCGCTGTCCGACTTCAGGCCGACGAACAACAGGAAGCCGGTGGAGGCGGACTCGACGATCACGCCGTTTTGCCGCACGACGGGCGGCAGGCGCGGCTCGACCGACTTGAGCTTGTTCTGCACCTCGACCTGCGCCATCGCCGAATCGGTGCCGGGCTTGAAGGTCGCGGTGATCTTCGCCTGGCCGGACGTATCCGACGCCGATTCGAAGTACAGCAGGTTGCGGACGCCGGACAGCTCGCGCTCGATGAGGCTCAGCACGCTGTCGGTCATCGTCTGCGGCGTGGCGCCCGGGTAGGTGGCGGTAATGGTGACGGTCGGCGGCGCGACCGACGGATAGCGCGCAACCGGCAGTTCGGGGATGGCGATCAGGCCCAGCAGGATGATGAAGAGGGCGATCACCCACGCGAAGACCGGGCGCCGGATGAAGAATTGGGACATGACTGGATGCTCCCCGTGACTCAGTGCGACGAAGCGGTCTTGACCGCTTCAGGCGCCTTCCAGGCGGTCGCCGTCACGGGCGCACCGTCGCTCAGGCGCTCCATGCCTTCGACGACGACCTTCTGGCCCGCCTGCAGACCCGACTTGATCCGATAGCTGCGGTTCGTCAGCTCGCCCACTTCGATGGCCTTCAGGTGTGCCTGGCTCTTTGCGTCGAGCACCCAGACCTGCGGCTTGCCGCCCGCGCGGACGATCGCCTGTTGCGGCACGGTCAGTGCATTCTCGAAGTGCCCGCGCGGGATGCGGGCACGCACGTACATGCCCGGCAGCAGCTCGCGCTTCGGGTTGTCGACCAGCACGCGCAGCAGCACGTCGCCGGTGCCCGGGTCGACGTTGACGCCCGAGAACAGCATGCGGCCCTTCACGTCGTAGCGCGAGTCGTCGTCGCGCAGCACGTCGACCGGCAGCCCGTTGCCCGCGGTGTCCGGCTGGGCCGCGAGCGCGCCGCGCAGCGCTTCGAGCGACGCGGCCGGCTGGCGCACGTCCACATAGACCTGGTCGATCTGCTGGATGCGTGCCATCGGCTGGCTGTCGCTGCTCGCGACGAGCGCACCCTCGGTCACGAGGGCCTGGTCGATGCGGCCCGTGATCGGCGCTTCGACGGTCGCGAACTTCAGGTCGAGCTGGCGGCGGGCGAGCGTCGCGCGCGCCTGCGCGACGTCGGCGGCAGCCTGGTCGCGTTGCGACACCGAGTCGTCGTACACCTGGCGGCTGATCGCGTCGGCCTCGACCAGCGGCTTCAGACGGGTGGTCTGCACCTTGGCCCGCGCGAGCGCGGCTTCCGCGCGTTGCAGGGCCGCCGCGGCCGTGTCCATGTCGGCCTTGAACGGCGCCGGGTTGATCTGGAACAGCGGCTGGCCGGCACGGACTTCCGTGCCCTGCTCGAACAGCCGCCGCTGCACGATGCCGCTGACCTGCGGCCGGATCTCGGCGATCCGGACAGCCGCGACGCGGCCCGGCAGGTCTTCGGTCAGGTCGAGGGGGGCGCCTGCCAGCGTCATCGCCGCAACCGGGGTGGCCGGCGCGGCGGCCTGCTGTTCGGTGGGCCCGCAGCCCGCCAGCATCGCCGCCACCAGTGCGCACACGGCGCCGTAGCAGGCTCGTTTCTGATTTTTCATGTGGACTCCATGGGACGCAGGCACCCAGTGGCCCGCATGTTCGGATCGAAGTGTGCGTGCGCCCGATGGAGTTTTTTGTGCGGAAAGATGGAGGTTCGATGGAGGGCGTGAAGGATTCGCGGAAGGGCGATTCGCAGGCGGGGCGGGCCGGAAGATGATGGGCGCCGGGGCGGCTTGGCGCTATCCGGCGGCGGGGTGGGCGGCGCGCGAGTCCCGGAATGACGCAATCGTCTGATGAAATGCCGGTGGCTGTGTGTGCCATCGGCATCCCCCGGCCGGCGCCCGGGGGATGCCATTGCGAGGTTCGCGTCGGTGGAGGCGGCGCGGGATCGATCAGGGCCGGCACGCCTCCCGTTCCGCTGCTGCGGCGGCCGGGGGCGCGAGGCGGCGAGGCGGCGAGGCGGCGGCACGGCGCACAAGGCGCGTCGACCGCTCGCCGGGAGGTTTACCGCGGGTCGGTGTCGACGGTGCGCTGCGTGGTGGACGGCAGGTCCTTCCGGCTCGATGCCGCCGCGCGTACCGATACAGGGCGGTCGGGCCAGCGCAACGCGAACGACGTGCCGCCGCACGCGGTTGGGCGACACGATGCTTCGCCGTCGTGCGCCTGCGCAATGGCCGCCACCACGGCCAGCCCCAGGCCGCTGCCGCCCTTCTGGTCGGAATGCGTATCGTCCACGCGCCGGAAGGCATCGAAGATCCGGGCTGCGCAATCGGCGGGGATGCCCGGACCTTCGTCTTCGACCACCAACTGGCACGTACCGTTTTCGACCCGCGTGTGAATGCGGATCGCACCGGGCACCGCGTAGCGCCGTGCATTCTCCAGCAGCGCGAGCAGCGCCTGGCGCATCCGGAACGCGTCGCAGCGCACGGGCCGCGTATCGAGATCGAGCACCATGTATTGACCGGCCGCGGCCAGCGAATCCTCGAGCATCTCGACGACCGCCTTGACGTGCGTCGCCAGGTCGGTCTCCTGGATACTGACGCTCAGATGCCCGCTTTCGGCGAGGCTGATCACGCGCAGATCCTCGATCAGGCGCGTCAATCCTTCCGCCTGGGTCAACAGGCTTCGGAACAGCGCCTCGCCCGGCTGGAAGACGCCTTCGGCCAGCCCCTGCAACCGCCCGCGCAGGACCGTGACCGGCGTCCGCAGTTCGTGCGCGATCGCGGCATTCCAGAATGCCTGCTCGTCCGTCATGCGCTGCAGCTGGGCGGCGAGCGCATTGAAGTCGTCCGCGATCAGTGCGGCTTCGTGAATCGATCGATCGCCGGCGACGGCGCGCGCGGTCAGGTCGCCCCTGGCGACGCGACGAATGCTGTCCGCGACCGAGTTGAGCGGCACCAGGATCCGATGCGCGAGCCGGGCCGACACGACAATGGCGAGTATCAGGCCGATCAGCAGCGTGATACCCAGGCATATCCACTCGGGGTTGGACGGAATCCAGCTTGCCTGGTGGCAAAACTCGCTCCAGTGCCGGAGCATCACGTAGTAAAAAACATAGGTCATCAGCACGACGATCAGCATGATGCCGAGCGCCAGCTCCGCCATCGACACCGCAATCTTGCGGCCCAGCCCACCGAGTTTCATTTCGTGCTCCCAAGCGTGGTGTTGCGTCGATTCACGACGGGACAGTCGTGCGGTTGGATGGCCGTGGCGTCAAGGGAGGGGTGTGATCGAGGCGGGCGAGCGGTATGCCTCGGTGCGTCGAGGTTTCCCGCGGCAGGTGTGTCGGAGGTGCGATGTGGCTCGAGACCGGAAAAGGCCGGGCTTGCATCGACGGGATCGTTCCCGGCCGACAGGGACAGCGGCCGGACAGCGCGATGTGTGCGGGACGGTATGCGTTCTTCAATCATGGTGTCCGCTTGGGATTCTGCTATTCACTTCATCGAATCGCAATATTACCGCACGTAATTGGCCATCGGATGACACGATGATTCGGTGTACGTTGGAACGCGCGCGGCGAGATCGTCGTTTTTCCGCTGCCGTTGGGGGTGGGTAAGTTCGGCTTGAAGTTGCAGCGCCGGTCTATCCGCCCGTAAATGGAGTCGCGGCAGCGTGCACCTTCGCCACCCGGATACACTGACGCCTTCGCCGTATCCGTCGCGGCAGCGTGGGCCGTCGGCTGCGGATTCGTGGAGAGATCACCCATGAGCATCGTCGTTCGTCGAAACCGGATCGCCAGCCGATTAGGCCGGGTGCTCATCTCGGGCGCGTTGATCGCTTCCGTCGTCGGCTGTGCCGCGACGGCGGTCGACGACACGTCCATCGCGCCGGATCTGCATGAAACCGTCGTCAAGCTGCCGGTCGACGAGGGGGCGAGCACGCGGGACATCGTCGCCACCACCTACATGCCGGAGGGCCCCGGACCCTTTCCGCTGATCGTGCTGAGCCACGGCAGCCCGCCCGATCCGCGCGACCGGCCGAAGGTGCGCCGCTATCGCGCATTGCCGCAGATCCGGACGTTCGTGAAGCTCGGCTTCGCGGTCATCGTGCCGATCCGCCGCGGGTACGGGGCGACGGGCGGGGTCGATGAAGAGGATGCCGGTTCGTGCCGGCATCCGGATTACCTTGCTGCGGGGCTGCAGGCCGCGCGCGATGTGCTCGCGGCCGTGCGGTATGCGCAGACGTTGCCGCAGGTGGATCGAAACCGTGTCGTGCTGGTCGGGCAATCGGCGGGTGGTTTTGCTTCGCTGGCGGCGGCGAGCTACGCGCCGCAGGGGGTGGTCGCGGTGGTGAACTTCTCGGGTGGGCGTGGCGGGAACCCGACGACTCATCCCGGCATGCCGTGCGATCCGAAGCAGATGGCCGACACGATCGGGCATTTCGCGAGTACGACGCGGGTGCCGGTGCTGTGGCATTACGTGCAGAACGACAAGTATTTCGCGCCTGAAGTCGTGGCGACCTGGTTTGCCGCGTTTCAGGGGGCGGGTGGGCGCGGGCAGATGGTTGTTGAACCGCCGTTTGGCAAGAACGGGCACGGGATGTTTGCGGTCAAGGAGGCGATACCGATCTGGTTGCCGCACTTCGAGGCGTTTGTGGGGCCGTTGGTGGTGGTGAAGTAGGGGGCTGATTCGGGGGCGGTCGAATCGGGTCGCAGGGAGCGGGCACTTGCCTGTTGTGATCGTCGGCCGCAGGTCGAACGGTGGAGCGCGCTTGCGGGTCGTGGTTGCTGGCAGATTCGCATGGTCAAGTGGACCTTTCCCGCGTGATGAGGACACTAACGTTCCCGTGCGTCTGCGAGCGGTACTTCAATGACCGGTAGTGCCTGTCCTTTGCTTGAAAGGGCCCCGGTCAGAAAGATGAGCCTAGGCCCGCGCTACAGGGTGTTGCAGCGGCCGTTGCCGGCCCGAAACAGGCATCCCCCGCGCCAGACCGAATGACCCAAGCTCACTCGTCGACGGCCGACTGCATCGCCACGTTCAAGAACATCGCCGAATGATTTCGAGGTCCTCAACACGCTCGACGGAGTAGTGTCCGTCGCGGCTGTCAATGTGATACACATCGACCTTCATCGGCGTTCCAAAACGGACTGTTACCTCATAATTTTCCCCGGATTTGGGGGTGAAGCGAAAGGCGCTGTCGTATTGGTCTCGTCCCGGAAGGGCAACGCGCAGCGTCAGCAAGTGATCGGCTTGCATCCTGAGTTCGAAGTAACTTTGGTCGATATATTTATCGGCGATCGGCATTCCCAGCCTCGGCTGTTGTCGATGCGTCGAAAAGAGAATGATCGTGTGATCGTCTTTGAAACGAATACCCGCCACGCCAATGGGTTCGCCGCCCAGCGGATCGCTCGGCACGTAGCAACCCGGCAACGGAGGGGGTTGATAGAGGTAGAACGTACCTTCGCCGATTTCACGGAAGCGAACGTTTGCAGTCGGCACGCCTGGCGGTGGCATGTAGTTTGTTGTTACACACCCTGTCACCGACAAGGAGAATGCAAACATCGCCAATCGAGTCACGAGTTTCGCCGCCGATGCTTTAACTTTCATTGGTGCGCAACCTCGTGTTTTACCTCTACCGTGCCGCTATAAGCATTGGGGATCGCCCACCGTTTGCCGGTTTGTGCCGTGAGAATCATCCGATCGGATTCTGACGAAGCCGAGTAGAGGATGAAGAATCGTGCGCCAGAAGGGACGATGAAGTAGGCTTGTCTGTAGTGGCCCTTCACGAAGGTCGATCCGTCGGTGCTCTCGAATGACTCGACGTTGCTGACAACGCGCTTGTCGGCATCGAGGAACATGACATACGGCTTCAGCACCGTTGCCAGCGGCAACCACGAACTCGAAAACCATGTGCGGACGCGCAAAGTGGTTGCCGTGGACTGTTGATCCAGGGAGAAGGGAGCATAGACGCCAAGGCCGTCTGGAAATCGAGCCACCGGAGAAGTGCTCGCGTCGAAGTCAATCGTCTTTGCATCGTTCAGTGCAAGTGGTTGATAAGACATCTCTGCGTAGCTCTTCACGCCGATCCGTGATTCAGCCAAAGGCGTAGCCACAAGTTGCCGGGTTGCACATCCACTAAGCGCCGCACAAATTAGCCCGATTCCAATCCAGAATTGCCGTTTCACGTCGTTCCCGAAACTCGATTTCCCAATAGATCCCTGATTACGGCAATCGGAGGCGATTCTTTAGTTCAAACGCGTGGATGAGCAATGTCCACCGAAAACAGGCCGGAACTCGGTGTCCGATGGCCGACGCAAAACGGACGTCTCACCTGTCTCGGCGTACGTGTCGCCTTGGCCGGCAAGCGACCGCCATTGCGGCAATCCAGCCGCGGCTGCCACTCGGATAGCCCCGGCCGGGTATGTCGATTGCTCGCCGATATATCGGAAGAATAAAAACCACCCCCGCCCAAACCCCCACCCAGCCAGCCTTCCCCCGCCCAACCCCCCAATCCCGTGGCCGATTTTGTCACCACATGGGCCGGATATGACAATGAGAATCGCCTGCCCTAGGATTACGATGCCTCACGTCGTCGCCCGGGCCTGAGCCGTTTTTCCCGCCTCTCGCCCGAGAGCGCCCCTCATAAAACGTCTGATTGGAACATCGACCATGAGCTATCACGCCCCCGTCAAGGACATGCTGTTCGTGCTGAAGGAACTGGCCGGCATCGACGCCGTTGCGCAGTTGCCGGGCTTCGAGGATGCCGGTTACGACACGGCGCAGGCCGTGCTCGACGAATCCGCGAAGTTCTGCGGCGAGGTGCTGGCCCCGCTGAACGTCGAAGGCGACCGCAACCCGAGCAGCTGGAAAGACGGCGTCGTGACCGCAACGCCGGGCTTCGGCGAAGCATTCCGCCAGTTCGTCGAAGGCGGCTGGCAGGGGCTGCAGCATCCGTCCGAATACGACGGCCAGGGGCTGCCGAAGCTGATCGCGACGCCGTGCATCGAGATGCTGAACGCATCGAACCTGTCGTTCGCGCTCTGTCCGCTGCTCACCGACGGCACGATCGAAGCGCTGCTGACGGCCGGCACCGACGAGCAGAAGCAACGCTACGTGCCGAAGCTGATCTCCGGCGAATGGACCGGCACGATGAACCTGACCGAGCCGCAGGCCGGCTCCGATCTCGCGCTGGTGCGCTCGCGCGCGGAGCCGCAGGGCGACGGCACGTACAAGGTGTTCGGCACGAAGATCTTCATCACGTGGGGCGAGCACGACATGGCGGACAACATCGTCCATCTGGTGCTGGCGCGCACGCCGAACGCGCCGGAAGGCGTGAAGGGCATTTCGCTGTTCATCGTGCCGAAGTTCCTGGTCAACGACGACGGCTCGCTCGGCGCACGCAACGACGTGCACTGCGTGTCGATCGAGCACAAGCTCGGGATCAAGGCGAGCCCGACGGCGGTGCTGCAGTACGGCGACCACGGCGGCGCGATCGGCTACCTGGTCGGCGAGGAAAACCGCGGCCTCGAATACATGTTCATCATGATGAACGCGGCGCGCTTCGGCGTCGGGATGCAGGGGATCGGCGTGGCCGATCGCGCCTACCAGAAGGCCGCGGAGTTCGCGAAGGAACGCGTGCAGAGCCGCCCGGTGGACGGTTCGGCCAAGCAGTCGGTGACGATCATCCATCACCCGGACGTGCGTCGCATGCTCGGCACGATGCGCGCGCTGACCGAAGGCGCGCGGGCGCTGGCCTACGTGGCCGCCGCGCACAGCGACATTGCCCACCGCCATTCGGACGAGGCGACGCGGTCGCGTCATCAGGCAATCTACGAGTATCTGGTGCCGGTGGTGAAGGGCTGGAGCACGGAGATGGTGAACGACGTGGCGAGCCTGGGCGTGCAGGTGCACGGCGGGATGGGCTTCATCGAGGAGACGGGTGCAGCGCAGTATTACCGCGATGCCCGTATCCTGGCGATCTACGAAGGCACGACGGCGATCCAGGCGAACGACCTGGTGGGCCGCAAGACGATGCGCGACGGCGGCGCCGTGGCGAAGGCGCTGATCGCGGAGATCGGCGACACGGTGGCGGCGCTGGGCAAGCTGGACGGCGCGGCGGCTGCGTCGGTGAAGGCGCAGCTGGAGAAGGGCGCGAAGGCGCTGTCGTCGGTGGTCGATTACGTGGTGGCGAACGTGAAGCAGGATCCGAACGCGGTGTTCGCGGGCAGCGTGCCGTACCTGAAGCTGGCGGGCGTGGTGCTGTGCGGGTGGCAGATGGGCCGCGCGCTGGTGGCGGCGCATGCGAACCGCGCGAGCGATCCGGCGTTCTTCGATGCGAAGATCGCGATCGCGCAATGCTATGCGGAGCACGTGCTGGTGCAGGCGGGCGCATTCGAAGCGTCGATCGTCGGCACGAAGGGCAACGAGGGCGTGCTCGCGTTGACGGAAGACCAGTTCTGACCGGCTGACGGTCGGGACGCAGGAGGAGACAGGATTTTGACCACACAGGACTTGCTCGCGCAGTACGGCCCGCGCGAATCGATGGAATACGACGTCGTGATCGTCGGCGGCGGCCCCGCCGGGCTGTCGGCGGCGATCCGGCTCAAGCAGCTGGCCGCCGAGAAAGGCACCGAAATCGGCGTGTGCGTGCTCGAGAAGGGTTCCGAGATCGGCGCGCACATCCTGTCGGGCGCGGTGATGGACCCGCGCGCGATCAACGAGCTGTTTCCCGACTGGAAGGAACGCGGCGCACCGCTCGACGTCGAGGTGACGGAAGACCGCTTCCTGTTCCTGTCCGAGAAGAGCGCGGTCACCACGCCGAACTGGGCGCTGCCCGCCAACTTCCAGAACCACGGCAACTACGTGATTTCACTGGGCAACGTCACGCGCTGGCTTGGACAGCAGGCCGAGGCGCTGGGCGTCGAGATCTTCCCGGGCTTCCCGGCCGCCGAGATTCTCTACAACGACGACGGTTCGGTCAAAGGCGTCGCCACCGGCAACATGGGCGTGGGCAAGGACGGCGAGCCGACCGAGAACTTCCAGCTCGGCATGGAACTGCATGCGAAGTACACGCTGTTCGCCGAAGGCTGCCGCGGCCATCTGGGCCGCCAGCTGATCTCGAAGTTCAAGCTCGACGCGAACGCGGATCCGCAGGCCTACGGGATCGGCATCAAGGAACTGTGGGAAATCGACCCGGCCAAGCACAAGCCGGGCCTCGTGATCCACACGGCCGGCTGGCCGCTGAAGTCGGATACCTACGGCGGCTCGTTCCTGTATCACATGGACAACAACCAGGTCGTGGTCGGCTTCGTGGTCGGCCTCGGCTACACGAACCCGTACCTGTCGCCGTTCGAGGAATTCCAGCGCTACAAGACGCACCCGTCGATCCGTGCGTTCCTGGAAGGCGGCAAGCGCGTGTCGTACGGCGCGCGCGCGATCACGGCCGGCGGGCTGCTGTCGCTGCCGAAGACGGTGTTCCCGGGCGGCGCGCTGATCGGCGACGATGCGGGCTTCCTGAACGCGTCGCGGATCAAGGGCAGCCACGCGGCGATCAAGACCGGCATGCTGGCCGCCGACGCCGCGTTCGACGCGGTGCAGGCCGGCCGCCAGTCGGACGAGCTCAACGCGTACCCGGATGCGTTCAAGCAGTCGTGGCTGTACACGGAGCTGTACCGCGCGCGCAACTTCAAGCAGTGGATGGCGAAGGGGCTGTATCTCGGCACGCTGATGGTCGGGCTCGAGCAGAAGGTGATGGGCGGCAACGTGCCGTGGACGCTGCATCACAAGCATGCGGACCACGAGATGCTGAAGCCGGCGTCGCAATGCCAGCCGATCGAGTATCCGAAGCCGGACGGCAAGCTGACGTTCGATCGCCTCTCGTCGGTGTTCATCTCGAACACGAACCACGAGGAGAACCAGCCGGCGCACCTGACGCTGAAGGATGCGAACGTGCCGGTGAACGTGAACCTGCGCACGTACGCGGGGCCGGAGGGGCGTTTCTGCCCGGCGGCCGTGTATGAGTTCGTGAAGAACGACGACGGCAGCGATCGCCTGGTGATCAACGCGCAGAACTGCGTGCACTGCAAGACCTGCGACATCAAGGACCCGACGCAGAACATCGTGTGGGTCACGCCGGAAGGCGGTGGCGGGCCGAATTACCCGAACATGTAACGCAACGCATCCCCGCGCCAGCGGGCGCGAACGAACCGGAGTGAGACGATGAGCAATGCAGCGAAAGAAGTCGTGGTGGTGAGCGGTGTCCGTACCGCGATCGGTGATTTCGGCGGCAGCCTGAAGGATTTCTCGCCGACCGACCTCGGTGCGAAGGTGGTCGCCGAAGTGCTGTCGCGTGCGAACGTGTCGGGCGACGCAGTCGGGCATGTCGTGTTCGGCCACGTGGTGAACACCGAGCCGAAGGACATGTATCTCGCGCGCGTCGCGGCGATCAACGGCGGCGTGGCGCAGCATACTCCCGCGCTGACCGTGAACCGCCTGTGCGGTTCGGGCCTGCAGGCGATCGTGTCGGCCGCGCAGACGATCATGCTCGGCGACGCCGACATCGCGATCGGCGGCGGCTCGGAAAGCATGAGCCGCGCCCCGTACACCGTGCCGGCCGCGCGCTTCGGCCAGCGCATGGGCGACGGCAAGCTCGTCGACATGATGCTCGGCGCGCTGCACGACCCGTTCCAGACGATCCACATGGGCGTGACGGCCGAGAACGTCGCGGCGAAGTACGGCATCTCGCGCGACGCGCAGGATGCGCTGGCGCTTGAATCGCATCGTCGCGCGGCGCGTGCGATCGCGGAAGGGCGCTTCAAGGATCAGATCCTGCCGATCTCGATCCGCACGAAGAAGGGTGAGGTTGCGTTCGACACCGACGAGCACGTGCGCCTCGAAGCCAGCGCGGATGATTTCACGAAGCTGAAGCCGGTGTTCAAGAAGGAAGACGGCACGGTGACGGCCGGCAACGCGTCGGGCATCAACGATGCGGCCGCGGCCGTGCTGATGATGAGCGCGGACGCCGCGCGCGCGCAAGGCGTGAAGCCGCTCGCCCGCCTCGTCGCGTATGCGCACGCGGGTGTCGATCCGGCATACATGGGCATCGGCCCGGTGCCGGCCACGCAGAAGGCGCTCGAACGCGCGGGCCTGAAGATCAGCGATCTCGACGTGATCGAGGCGAACGAGGCATTCGCGGCCCAGGCCTGCGCGGTCACGCAGGAGCTCGGCCTCGATCCGGCGAAGGTCAACCCGAACGGCTCGGGCATCTCGCTCGGCCACCCGATCGGTGCGACCGGCGCGCTGATCACGGTCAAGGCGCTGTACGAACTGAAGCGCATCGGCGGGCGTTACGCGCTCGTGACGATGTGTATCGGCGGCGGCCAGGGGATTGCTGCGATCTTCGAGAACATCTGATAATCGAACGCTCAGCACCCGAACACACAGGAAATTTCATGGCCATCGAAATCGTCGGCGTCGTGGGCGCCGGAACCATGGGCAACGGCATTGCGCAGACCGCCGCCGTTGCGGGTCTCAACGTCGTGATGATCGACGTCAGCGACGCGGCGCTCGAGAAGGGCATCGCGACGCTGAAGGGCAGCCTCGAGCGGCTCGTGTCGAAGGACAAGCTCGACGCCGCCACGCGCGACGCGGCACTCGCGCGCATCACGACGTCGACCGACTACGCGAAGCTCGCAGCGGCCGATATCGTGATCGAAGCCGCGACCGAGAACGTCGAGCTGAAGGGCCGCATCCTGAAGCAGATCGAGTCCGTCGCGCGGCCGGAAGCGATCATCGCGACCAACACGTCGTCAATCTCGATCACCGCGCTCGCGGCGCCGCTCGCCGATCCGGCGCGCTTCGTCGGCATGCACTTCTTCAACCCGGTGCCGCTGATGCCGCTCGTCGAGATCATCCGCGGGCTGCAGACGAGCGACGCGACCGCGCAGGCGGTGCGCGAGCTGACCGAGCGTTTCGACAAGTCGCCGATCGGCGTGCGCAATTCGCCGGGCTTCGTCGTGAACCGGATTCTCGTGCCGATGATCAACGAGGCGTTCTTCGTGCTGGCGGAAGGCATCGCGTCGGCCGAGGAAATCGACGCGGGGATGAAGCTCGGCGCGAACCACCCGATCGGGCCGCTCGCGCTGGCCGACCTCGTCGGCCTCGACGTGTGCCTCGCGGTGATGGACGTGTTCGTGAAGGACTTCGGCGATCCGAAGTATCGTGCATGCCCGCTGCTGCGCGAGATGGTGACGGCCGGCAGGCTCGGGCGGAAGACGGGGCGTGGGGTGTACGACTACAGCAAGTAAGCAGAGGGCTGGAAAGACCTCAACGCGGGTGGCGAGTCGTGCCGGATGGTGTCGTTTATCCGGTGCGGTTCGCCATCCGCGTTTTTCATTGATGGAAGTGGCTCACCGAATCCTGTCCGCCGGTTGAATCATTTCGAAAATCGATTTTAATCGTTAAATAGTTAAACCAATTAACGTTGATATTTTCCATATCGATTAAATTGACGTTTCAATGTGTAATGTTATATCTTGGTTGCCCAAAAACAACCGAGAGAAAATAAAGTGGCAATAAACGAGGGGTTTCAAAAAAAATGCCGCTGGTCGGCCATCGTCGCGTGGTCGGTATTCGCCGGACTGGCCGGCACCGCATCGGCCAATACCGAGCCGGCGCAGCAGACGCAACCCAGGCAGGCGCGCATGCCTCGCGTGCCGCAGAATCTGCCGGTGTCGCCCGAGCAGGCGCAGTACAACCTGCCGCTCAGCGAACAGGATCGCGCGGCGCTGACCCGGCCCTCGCCGCTCAAGCAACCGGCCACGCGCAGCAAGCGCAGCACGTCGGGCGCCGATTGCCGCGACATGTCGGCGATGACCCAGTATCGCGGCGCGGCACTCGCCGATTACATCGCGAATCTTCCCGATTACGAATGCCATTACGGCCTGTTCTCGGTCGATAAAGCGCAGGCCACGCAGATATTCAATGCCGAGAACGTGCACGCTGTCGCGGGTCGTTTCGTGCAGGAAATCTATCAATACGACGCGAGCAATTTAATCCTGGTCAATTTGCTGATTTATCTGCGTGCCGCTTATTACCAATATGATGTATCGGGCATCGCGAACCCGATTCCGAATCTCGCTGTGTCGCTGCGCCCGTATATCAAGCAAGGCCTGGAGGGCGATGCGCTCTATCGCGACAATTCGCGTGCGCCGAGCACCGCGAACGAGCTGATGAAGCTCATCACGAACATGCGGGACGAAGCGTACTACCTGCCGACGCTGAAGAACCGCATCGCGTCCTACACCGTGAGCGCGGCGAATCCGCAGGCGGCGGCGCCGCTGCTGCAGCGCAGTGCGGCGGGCGGCTTCACCGGCTTGCTCACGGTGTTCTTCTACGCGCACCAGCGCGGCGGCGCGCAACCGATGCTCGACAGCGATGCGACGCTCCCGGAGACGCTCAACCGCTTCGTCACCGCGAACCGCGCGAGCCTGTCGAACACGAGCGCCGCCTATCAGCTGGCCGACGCGGCGCGCGAAACGTTTCGCTTCCTCCGTTATCCGGCGCAGAAGCCGCGCGTGAAGAAAATGATCCAGGACCTGCTGGCGTCGACGAGCATGACGGGCGCGGACAGCGACCTCTGGCTCGCGGCGGCGGAAGCGGTCGACTACGGCGATCCGGGCAACTGCGCGGACTACGGCACCTGCGACTACAAGAAGCGGCTGACCGACGCGGTGCTCTCGCATCGCTACGCATGCAATGCGGGCGTGCGCATTCTCGCGCAGGACATGACGATGCCGCAGCTGCAGTCGGTCTGCACGGCGGTCGCGCGGCAGGACGACTACTTCCACCGGATGATGAAGACCGGGCGCAAGCCGGTCGCGGGCGATCGCAACGACACGATCGAACTCGTCATTTTCGATGACTACGCGAACTATCGAAAATACGCGTCGGTGATCTACGGCATCAGCACCGACAACGGCGGCATGTATCTCGAGGGCGATCCGTCCGCGCCGGGCAATCAGGCGCGCTTCATCGCGCACGAGGCATCGTGGCTGCGGCCCGAGTTCAAGGTGTGGAATCTCGAGCACGAGTTCACGCACTATCTCGACGGCCGCTACGACATGGCGGGCGACTTCTCGGTGAGCACCGCGAAGCCGACCGTGTGGTGGATAGAAGGCGTCGCCGAGTATCTGTCGAGAAAGAACGACAACCCGGAGTCGATCGACGCGGTGCGCACGGGCGCGTACCGGTTCTCGGACGTGCTCGGCACGCGCTACACGTCGAGCGACTACGTCACGCGCGCGTACCGGTGGGGCTACATGGCGACGCGCTTCATGTTCGAGCGCCATCGCGCGGACGTCGACACGATCGTGTCACGCTTCCGGGTGGGCGATTACGACGGCTACGCAAACCATGTCGCTTACATCGGCAATCGCTACGACACCGAGTTCGCCGACTGGGCGCGCAGCGCGACGACGGCGGGCGAGCCGCCGGTGCCGGCGAAGCGCTGACCGGCACGGGCCGGCGCCGCGTGATCGGACGCCGGCCTCCGATCGCCACACGCGCTCTGCCCGGGGTGCTCCGCGCGGGCCTGCACGAACGGTTGCGCTGCTCCGATGTCGATCACGCGCCGTCGGCATTGCACGCGTCTACCGCGCGCCTTTCTTCCACGACCGAAACAAATCCAGCAGCGCGCGGCACGGCGTTGACGTTGCGCCCCCGCGTCGCCATACCGCACCGACATCCATCGTCGGGACGGTCACACTCAGGTTGCGCCGGCTGATCCGGTTTCCTTCCAGGGACCACGGACGATAGACGAGATCCGACAGGATCGTGACGCCTTGTCCGAGCGCCACGAGGCTCCTGACGGCCTCGATCGATTTGCTCTGCATCCGGACGTTCGGCGTGATGCCGTAGCTTCCCCAGTACTTGCCGACGGTGCGCAGGTGCTCGTCCATGTCCAGGAGCAGGTAGTTTTCGCGCGCGACGTCCTCCAGCGTGACCCGATGCGCGTCCTGCAGCGGATGATCCGGATGGGTCCACAGCCGGCGCGGCGAGCGAAGCATCGTCTCGTACTTCAGGTCGCGAATCTCCGCCGTGTTCGACACGAGGAGCAGTGCGATATCGAGGCGGTCGTCGACGAGCATGTCCTCGATCGCTTCGCGCGCGCTTTCGACGAGGCTGACGCTCAGGTTACCGAACCGTTGGGAAATGACCGACATCAGCGACGGCATCAGATAAGCCGAGATGGTTTCGGTCACGCCGATACGAACATGCCCCGAGATCTGCTCGGGCTCTTCCTGCGCCGCCACCACGGCACGATCGATCGACAGGGTCGCGTGTTGCACGTGACGCAGGAATCGCTCGCCTGCCGGTGTCAGCCGAACGCCTCTCGAATGACGCTGAAGCAGCGTGACGCCCACCCTCTCCTCCAGATTCTTCAGTGCGATGGTCATCGACGACTGGGACACCGAGCACAGGTTGGCCGACTGCGAGATCTGGCCCGTGTCGGCCACGGAGACGAAATACTCGATCTGGCGAAGCGTGATGTGCGTGCTCACGGGCGAGGCTCCAGGCAATCCGGGCGGCGCCGGAACGGCGCCGCCTCGACGGTCCGAACGGTACACCGGATCGGGTCGCGCGATATTGATTCAATATATATCACGCCATCAAAAGGATGAATTTGTCGTGGCCGTTGCCGCTTCATAGCATGGAGTCAAACATGAAGCGGACGATGCGAATCGATGGAAACGCAGGAGAAAAAGGGCTATTGCACGTTGTGCCGGTCGCGGTGCGGCACGATCAACGTCGTGCGTGGCGACATGATGATCAAGGTGCGGCCCGACGCATCGCATCCGACCGGCCAGGCGATGTGCATGAAGGGGAAAGCCGCACCTGAACTCGTGCACAGCCCGAACCGGGTGTTGTATCCGATGCGGCGGACCCGGCCCAAGGGTGCCGCCGATCCGGGCTGGCAGCGCATCGGCTGGGAGGAAGCGCTGTCCGAGATCGCGGAGCGCCTTGCGCATTTCAAGCGCGAGAACGGAGCCGAATCGGTGGCGTTCGGCGTCACGACGCCGAGCGGCACACCCATGAGCGACAGTATCGACTGGGTCGAACGGTTCGTCTGGTTGTTCGGAAGTCCGAACATCTGCTACGCGACCGAGATCTGCAACTGGCACAAGGACAGCGCGCATGTCTTCACGTTCGGCTGCGGCATGCCGACCGCCGATTATCAGCATGCCGACCTCATCGTTCTGTGGGGCAACAATCCCGCCAATACGTGGCTGGCCCAGGCCGATGCGATCGCAAAGGGGCGGCGCCGCGGAGCGAAACTGATCGTCGTCGATCCGCGGCCGACGCCGCTCGCACGCGAGGCGGACCTGTGGCTGCGCGTCAATCCCGGCACCGACGGTGCGCTCGCCATGGCCATCGCGAGGCAGATGATCGCGATCGGCAACGTCGACGAACCCTTCGTCCGGCGATGGACGAACGGCCCGTTGCTGGTGCGTGCCGATACCGGACGGTTCCTGCGTGAACGGGATATCGACCCACGCGCGTCGGGCAATCGATACGCACTCTGGAACCAGACGCTCGATCGGCTGGAGCTGGTTGACGAAGAGGCTGGTACGGCGCTCTCCGATCTGTCGATGACCGGCACGCGCCAAGTCGGGATCACGGACTCGGCCGGCCGTTTCATGCAAGTGGCATGCACGCCTGCGTTCGACCTCTATTCGCGTGCGCTCGCGGCCTATACGCCGGACCATGCCAGCACGATCACCGGAGTCGATGCCGCCGACATCATGAAGGCCGCGCACATGCTGCATCCCGGGCAGGGCATTGCGTATCACGCGTGGTCCGGCGTGGGGATGCACACCAATGCCACGCAGACGGAACGCGCCATCGCGACGTTGTATGCGTTGACGGGCGCGTTCGATACGCGCGGCTCCAATCGGGAATGGGCGAAGCAGCCGGCCAATGCGGTCAGCAGCTACGCGATGCTGGATCCGCAGCAGCGCGCGAAGGCGCTCGGCCTGGCGGAGCGGCCGCTCGGCCCGCCGTCGCAGGGTTGGGTGACGGCACGCGACGTCTATCGCGCCATTCTCGACGCCGAGCCCTATCGGGTACGCGCGCTGTTCGCGTTCGGCACGAACATGGTGCTGTCCCAGGCGGACGGCGGCATGGCCCACGATGCGCTGTGCGCGCTCGATTTTCACGTTCACTGCGATCTCTTCGAGACGCCGTCGTCGCGCTACGCGGACATCCTGCTGCCCGTGAACACGCCGTGGGAGCGGGAAGGCTTGCGGCTCGGCTTCGAGATCAACGAACGTGCGATCGAACTCGTTCAGTTGAGGCAGCGCATGGTGCCGCCGCGAGGGGAAAGCCGCGCCGACTACGACATCGTCTTCGATCTGGCCGTTCGGCTCGGCATGAAGGATCGGTTCTTCGGCGGCAGCATCGAGGCGGGATGGAATCATGTGCTCGAGCCGCTCGGGATGGACGTCGCGATGCTGCGCGAACATCCGGAGGGGATATCGCGGCCGTTGACGCAATACGAGCGTCGATACGCTTCGGCGACACCTGACGGCGCGCGCGGTTTCAACACGGAGACGTCGCGGGTCGAACTGTATTCCGAGCAGTTGCATCGTCACGGCTACCCGGCGGTGCCCCGATATGTGCCGCCGCAGCATGGACAGCGTGGGGAGGCGAACGATCGCCGCCGCTTCCCCTGCACGCTGACCTCGATGAAGAACGGCTACTACTGCCACAGTCAGCACCGCGGGCTTCCGAGCCTGCGCCGCCGCGCGCCGTACCCCGTCGCGGAACTCAATGACGCGCTGGCGGCGGAGCATGGCATCGTCGACGACGACTGGTTCCTGATCGAAACGACGAACGGCCAGGCGCGCTTCAAGGCACGCGTCGTGCCGGAGCTTGCGCATGACGTGATCGTGGCCGAATACGGCTGGTGGCAGGCCTGCGACGAGATCGGCATGGATGCGCTCGCCGTGGCGGGGCGCAAGCACAGCAACTTCAACCGGCTGGTTTCTGCGGCCACGCTCGATCCGGTGAGCGGATCGTCGCCACTGCGTTCCGTCCGCTGCCGGATCCGCCCGGACCCGTCGATCGATCCGTCGCGCCGTGCGTGGAAAGGGCTGCGGGATTGTGTCGTCTCCGCCATCCACGAGGAAGCGAGCGGCGTGCGAACGGTCACGTTCCGGGCGTCGGATAGTGGGGCGTTGCCGGACTACTTGCCCGGGCAGCACGTGACCGTGCACGTTCCGACGCTGGGCGACGGCGGGACGACTCGCGCCTATTCATTGACGGGCGCCGCCTGCGAAGACGATCGCCGGACTTACGCCATCTCGGTGCGCCACCAGAAGGGCCGAACCGGGGAGGGTGTTCCGTTCGAAGGTGCGATGTCTTCCCATATCCATCGATCGCTCGAGGTGGGGGACCCCGTGTGGCTCGGCGCGCCCGCCGGCACCTTCATCGTGCCGCCGGCGTCGATGCAGCCCGTCGTGATGTTCGCGGGCGGCATCGGCATCACGCCGTTCATCTCCTATCTGGAGTCGATCCGGGATCGGGGCGCGCAGGCGCCGGAATCGAAACTCTTCTATGCGAACCTGAACAGCGCGACGCACGCGTTCCGTGCGCGCATCGAGATACTGAAGCAGCGGCTGCCGAAGCTGGAAGTCGTCAACTGCTACAACCAGCCGCACGACGAGGTGCTCGGGCGTGACTACCAGATGAAGGGCTATCTGACGGCGGACGTCGTCAGTGACGACCTGATTCGACGGCGCGCGCGGTTTTACTTGTGCGGCCCGGAACCGATGATGCAGGCGATTACCGCGGGATTGATCGAACGCGGTGTTCCACCCTTCGACATCTTCAAGGAGGCGTTCAGATCACCGTTCAGGCCGGCGCCCGACCCGTCGAAGCGATTCGTCGTCCAGTTCACCCGATCGCGTCGCGTGGCCACCTGGACGCCTAGCGACGGCAGCCTGCTGTCGTTCGCGGAGTCGCTCGGGGTCGCGATGCCGAGCGGCTGCCGTGTCGGGCAGTGCGAGAGCTGCGCGGTCAAGGTCGTATCGGGTGAAGTCGCGCATTTGAGCGGGCACGGGCCCGATGAACCCGATGTGTGTCTCGCCTGTCAGGCCATTCCGGCAACCGACGTTGCCATCGATGCATGAACCCGCCGAAGGAAATGTTCACCATGAAATATTTTGACGCCGTGGCAACACGTGACGCACTGGATTTTGAATCGTTGGTATCGCGTCTGGGGCAAGCGTTCGTCGACGGCTGTCACGTGCCGCTTCGCCATGCGCATGCGATCAATGCCGACAGTGACGACGAGGGCACGGTGCTCATCATGCCTGCGTGGGAAGACACCGGCTATCTGGGCATCAAGACGGTCAACATCTTCCCGGGGAATGCACGGCACGGCTTACCCGGGCTGCATTCGACCTATGTGCTTTATGACGGGCGGACGGGAAAACCGCTTGCGCAGCTGGACGGGGACGAGATCACGTCGCGCCGCACCGCGGCTGCATCGGCCCTCGCCGCGACCTATCTGGCCCGTCCGGATGCGTCGCGTCTCGTGCTGCTGGGCGCCGGACGCGTCGGCAGCCTGGTTCCGCTCGCGTATCGCAGCCAGTTGCCCATTTCGGACATCGAAGTGTGGGACAGGAATCCCCGGGCAGTGGCCGAGCTGGTCGATCGGCTGGCCGGGCTCGGCTTCAACGCGGCGCCCGTTACCGATCTCGAGAAAAGCGTTCGGCGCGCGGACATCGTGAGTTGTGCGACGCTCGCGACGGAGCCGATCGTCCATGGCAAGTGGCTTGCGCCGGGATCGCATCTCGACCTGATCGGCAGTTTTACGCCGCGCATGCGCGAGGCCGACGACGATTGCTTCCGGGATGCGGCGATTTACGTCGATACGGACGAGGCACCGCAAAAATCCGGTGATCTCCTTGGCCCGCTGTCACGCGGTGTCATCGCGATCGGCGGCCTGAACCGGACATTGTCGGCGTTGTGCAAGGGCGAAGCGAACGGCCGGCAGAACGACAGCGAGAGAACGGTGTTCAAGGCCGTCGGTACCGCGATGGAAGACCTGGCCGCTGCGATTCAGGTCTATGAAAAATCAAACTAGCGTGTTGACGGACAAGGAGACAAGGATGAAGGAGTGGATGGAAGTGCCGCGCGTCGATGCGCCGGCGACGGACCGCGAAGGCGCGCTCGAGCGAATGGCCGCCGGCGTCGCGCGCTGGTCGGAGAAGTGGTTCCCGGACGCTTATATCTTCGCCGCGATCGCCGTGGTCATCGTGGCGTTGGGCGCGCTTGCGATCGGTGCGCCGGTCAGGCAGGTCGGCGTGGCGTTCGGCGACGGCTTCTGGAGCCTCATCCCGTTCACGATGCAGATGGCGATCGTGGCCATTTCGGGTTATGTCGTCGCGGTATCGCCACCCGCGTCGAAACTGATCGACGCGCTCGCGCGGCTGCCGTCGTCCGGACGGGCGGCCGTGGCGTTCGTCGCGCTCGTCAGCATCGTCGCCTCGTTGTTCAACTGGGCGATCAGCCTGATCTTCAGCGGCCTGCTGGTCCGGGCACTGGCGCGTCGCGCCGATCTGCGCATGGACTACCGGGCCGCGGGCGCGGCCGCTTATCTCGGCATGGGGGCGACGTGGGCGCTCGGATTGAGCTCGTCCGCATCGCAACTGCAAGCGAACCCGGACAGCTTGCCCAAGACGCTGCTCGCGATCACCGGCGTCATTCCGTTCGCGGAAACCATCTTCCTGCCGCAGTCGATGCTGATGGCTGCCGTGCTGACGGTCGTTTCGGTGCTGATTGCGTGGCTGTCCGCACCCGGCGGCACGCGCGCCAAGACGGCGGCGGCGCTCGGGATTCCGCTCGACGACGCCCACGCCGCGATCCCGCGCCCGACTCGCCCGGGAGACTGGCTCGAGTACAGCCCGCTCGTCACCCTCGCGATCGTTGCGATCGGGACGATCTGGATGGCACACACGTTCACGACGAAAAATCCGCTGATCGCGATTTCGAACCTGAACACGTACAACTTCCTGTTCCTGATGCTGGGCATGCTGCTGAACTGGCGGCCGAGGCGCTTCCTCAATGCCGTCGCGCGTTCCGTGCCGTCGGTGGCGGGTGTGCTGATCCAGTTTCCGCTGTACGGCGGCATCGCGTACATCCTGACGAAGGCGTCGGCGCCTGCCGGACTGCCGCTGTCCGATCATCTCGCGCATTTCTTCGTCGCGTTGTCCTCGCAAGCGTCGTTTCCGGCGGTGATGGGGGGGTACTCGGCCGTCCTCGGATTCTTCGTGCCGTCCGGCGGCGGCAAGTGGATCATCGAGGCGCCCTACGTGATCGAGGCGGCAAAACTGCTGCACGTCCACCTGGGGTGGGCGGTGACGGTCTACAACGCGGCCGAGGCGTTGCCGAACCTGGTCAATCCGTTCTGGATGCTGCCGCTCCTCGGTGTGCTCGGGCTGCGGGCCCGCGACATCGTCGGGTTCACGTTCACGCAGCTGGTGGTGCATTTGCCGCTGGTGATCTTCATGCTCTGGGCCCTTGCGAGCACGCTCAACTACCATCCGCCCGTCATGCCCTGACGAACGTCGGGCTTGCTCGCCGCCGGCGGAATGCGTATCCGGCAGGCGCGGCGTGAAGTCGGTGCCGGCCGCGTACCGCGTTGGACACGACTACGCGCCCAGCACCGACAGATCGCGCGGCAGCGCACGCTTGAACATCGCGAGAATCTGCTGCGCCGCCTTCGGCGGCAGCGTGATCGCATGGCGCACGGCCGCCGCGATCTGGATCATCATCAGCTCGGCGAAGGTGCTCCGTTGCGCATGCGGAATATCGGGCGCCACTTCGCCCAGCGCATCCGCGAACAACCCCGCCAGAAACTCACCGTCCGCCCGGTCGAGTGCCTGCAATGCGCGGTCAGCCTGCGTGGCCCGCCAGATGTCGCGCATCAGCGGCTCGTCGACGAACATCCGGTAGTAGCTGTCCGTGATGCGGGCGAGCGTGGCGTGCAGGTCGTCGAGCGTCTTCATCGTCGCGAGATCGCGTCGCACGCAGACGTGGCCGGCTTCGTTGTAGCGCTCAGCGAGCGTGCCGATCACGGCCGCCTTGTCAGGGAAGTACTGGTACAGCGAGCCGAACGAGATGCCCGTGCGTTCGACGATGTCGCTCATCCTGAACGCATCGCAGCCTTTCTCGATCATCACCTCCGACGCGCACGCGAGGATGCGCTCGAACCGCTCGCGGCTGCGCTGCTGCGTCGGCACCAGCCGTGCGCGCGCGGGCGTATCCGCCGTGTCCGCTGCCGCTTCGGGCCCATCGTTCTGCCCCGATTTTTGTCGGCCCATGCCGCCTCCAGAAAAACTTGACGTTGCTAATGCGAGAGTCTATCGTGTTTTTGAAACGCGAGACATTCTCGCATTTTAGCCAAAGGAGACGGTCATGTCGGCACTTCCCATCCTCATCGTCGGCGGTTCGGGCAAGACGGGCGCCCGCGTCGATGCGCGGCTGCGTGCGCGCGGCATCGCGACCCGCCCCGTGTCGCGCACGTCGGCCGTCCGCTTCGACTGGACGGCGCCCGACACGTGGCCGGCCGCGCTCGACGGCGTATCGGCCGCGTACGTGACCTACCAGCCCGACCTGGCCGTCGAAGGCGCGGTGGACGCGATCGCCGCATTCGCGCGGCTTGCGCGGGAGCGCGGCGTCGAGCGGGTCGTGCTGCTGTCCGGGCGCGGCGAGCCCCGCGCGCAGGCCGCGGAGGCCGCGCTGCAGGCGTCGGGCGTGGAGTGGGGCGTGGTGCGCGCGAGCTGGTTCAACCAGAACTTCTCCGAGGGCTACCTGATCGACGGCGTGCTGGCCGGTGAAGTCGCGCTGCCGGCCGGCGCGGTGCGCGAGCCGTTCGTCGATGCGGACGACATCGCCGATGTAGCAGTGGCCGCGCTCACCGACGCGCGCTTCGCGAACCGCGTGATCGGGGTCACGGGGCCGCGCGCGCTGACGTTCGCCGAAGCGGTCGCCGAAATCGCACGGGCTGCCGGCCGGCCGGTCGTCTATCGCGAGATTCCGGCCGATGCGTTCGTCGCCGGATTGCGTGAGGCGGGCGTGCCGGAGCCGGTCGTCGCGCTGCTCGACGATCTGTTCAGCGTGGTGCTCGACGGGCGCAACAGCGCGGTGACGCACGGTATCGAAGCGACGCTCGGGCGGCCGGCGCGCGATTTCGCCGACTATGCGCGCGCGACGGCCGCCACCGGCGTGTGGCGCGCACGATCATGATCGCGTTCGCGACCGCCGCCTTGCTGTGGGGCTCGGCCATCGGCTGCGGGCTGATGGCCGGCGTGTATTTCGCGTTCTCGACGTTCGTGATGACGTCGCTCGGACGGATCGCGCCGCAGGCCGGCGTGGCCGCGATGAACGCGATCAACGTCGACATCGTGCGCTCGCCGTTCATGCCGCTGTTCCTCGTCACGACGCTGATGGCGCTCGCGCTGGTCGTGCTCGCGTTGTTCCATCGCGAGCAGCCGGGCGCGATGCTGGCGGTCGCGGGCGGCGTGCTGTACGTGGTCGGGATGTTCGCGGTGACGATGGCCGTCAACGTGCCGCTCAACGATGCGCTCGCCGCGGCCGATCCGTCCACCGCGCAGGGCGCGGCGCTGTGGACGCGCTACGTGCACGACTGGACGATGTGGAATCACGTGCGCACGGTGGCGTCGGCCGCCGCGTGCGTGTTTTTCATCGCGGGGATTGCGGCGCGGTAATGGGGCGCGTCATCCGGCGGGTGAGGCCTGCGCGGGCAACCGGTATTCGGCGATCGTGCCGGCATCGAATGCGATCAGCGAACCGCGGTCCGGATCGTGCCGCCGCGCGACGAAGCCAGGAAGCGTCCCGAGCGGCGCACCCGAGGCGATGACCCAGATCGTCGTGCCGGCGGGCGTCGCGACGTACAGCGACGCGCCGTCACTGAACAGGTCGCTGATGCGGTCGGGTTCGGTCGCCATCGGGATGCGCCGGTCGTTCGATTGCAGGGCTTCGGTCACATCGAGGATGCGCACGCCGGCGCCTTGCCCGGCTTCCGCAAATTCATCCTCGTCCCAGTCGGCGAGCCCCCAGTACGCGATATGCCGGTTGTCAATCCAGCAGGCCGGCGTGTCCCAGTCGTCGCGCCGGGTCAGTCTGACCACCGATGCACCGTCTTCACTTTCGAAGGGATTGGCGTCGAGCCACGCGGCGACCGACCATGCGCGCGGGATCGAAACGGGATGCCAGACCCATCCGTCGTCGAACAGCCGGCTGCCGTCAGGGCTCGGCACGAGCCGGCCGTGGAAGTAGTCGAGATAGTGTTCGGGCCGCTCGTCGCTGGCGTACGGCGCGATGTCGCGTGCGGTGAGCGAGGCGCCGGTGGCCGGATCGGCCGCGTCGAGCCGGTTCCGGGCGGTGCGGTGCACGAAGATCGTGCGATCGCGATCGCGGAGGAAGCACGCACTGAACGCGACGGTGTGCGGATAGTAGTCGCCGCGGTCGAGCTGCATCGTCGGGGTGCCGGTGGCGACGTCGACAACGAAGCCGTGCCGCCCATAGTCGGGTCACGATCGCCGCATGCTGGCCGTCAGGCGAAGCGTGCAGGCGATAAGCGGGCGTGCCGAACGCTGCGTGACCCGTCGGTGGCGGGAGTGACGGCAACGGCACCGAACACAGTGCGGTGCGGCGCCCCGTATCGAGATCGACTCCATGCAGCGAACCGTCCGTCGTCAATACGACCAGGTGGCCGTAGCCGGCCTGAACGGCGCGGGTATCGACGATCGGCGCGTGTTCCCACGCGAGCGTATGCACGGGACGGGATTCGTGCGTGGATGCTGACGGGCGGTGCGGGATGTTCCTGTTCATGGGCGCGATTCTATCGCTCATGGTTGCCGTGCCGTGAGCGACATGCAGAACCCACCCTACGCGTAAACGCTGACGGCGACACACCGCTTGCACATCGCCGAGAACGCGCTCTGACTGCTGTAGCCGTGATCTATTGCTCTGGCATTATTATTAAATCAATTCAGCGTTGGACGGCAGATCTATGACGTTATCGGAAAGAGATATAACGGTGTGCCGATGCGTGACGGCTATGATAGTCATCTTCTTTTCGTTCGTGCGAAGAGTGTCAAATATTCCGCGTTCGGTATTCTCATCAAGCGCGGAGCTAGGTTCGTCCAGGAATAGAATGTGTGGATCTCCAATTAATGCGCGAGCAATCGCAAGTCTTTGACGCTCTCCGCCGCTAAGTAGCTGCCCTCGCTCGCCGATCGTGTAGTCTAACCCCTCCTTGAGAGAGTTCAATTTTGAGTCAAGTTTGACTCGCTTAAGTACATCAAGAATTTGATGATCTGAAAAATTTCGACCAAATAAAATATTATCTCGTATGCTCAAATTGATGAGCATTGGTTCTTGTGCGACATATCCGATATACGGGAGATAGTTGCTTGTGCTAATTTCAGATAAATCTTCATTATTTATGAAAATTTTCCCGCTATTGATATCTTTCAATTTCAGGAGGGATTGGATAATGCTTGTTTTTCCTGAGCCAGATGGTCCTGTAATAAAATTGATGTTGCCTGGTTTGAATGTGGCAGATAAATTGGTCAGTATGGGTCGTTCGCTTTCCAGGTGAGAAATGGTGATTTGATTAAGTGATATTGTGGGTGCCGAGTCAATTGAAGGTCGGATGGATTTTTCGCTATAAATTTCATCTTTGTGCTTGGTCAGCTGTGATTGAAGCGGCTCCGCAAGCCCTCGGGCAATCGCGAATTCACGCAGTGATCCTCCGATCATCTCAAAGGGACGATTTAATTGGATAAGAATCATGCCGACAAGGACCATGTTGCTCACGCCGCTTTTCTCTTGCAGTGATAAAATTGTTATCGTAAATATGCAGCTATACTGAAATGTGATGAGAGTTGCTTGGACGGCTCCATATTTGAGTCGGGATAGATAAAAATCGTTCCAGTGCTTTTTTATCTCTTGATTTTGAAAGTCATATAAAGTTGAAATCCATTTGCCGGCGCCGAGAATTCTAATTGTGGTGATATTGTCTATGGCTCCACCCAGCAAATTTGCACCTTTTATCGATTTGGAGCGTGCCTTTTTTTGATGTTGAGTAGTGGCGGCGTTCCCACGAAGGGTGATCCAAATGGTTGCTATTCCGTATAATGTGGAAAATAGTGCAATTAGCCAGCTTATTTTTTTTCCGATTACTGAAAATGAAAAAATAATCTCTGCAACTCCGGATATAAACACCATTAGCATCACCTGTATGTATATGGTGTTGGATTGATGCAGGTTTTGCGTCATTTCGGAGATGGCTGATGAGTTGTTTTCAACAAATATTGCCCCCCTCGAGTTTATTAGCGATGTCATTATTGATTTGCTGGTTTCGGCTTTGATTTCTTGTTCAAGTCGACTCATTATGACGACTTTGATATCTTGAATTAATCGGCCTCCGCCGATGGTTAGTCCAAATGCTACGAAATATATTATAAGAATCGTAGTGTCGAATTCGGAGGTGGCTTGAGCAGATATGGCATGTGAAAATATGAGGGGGCCGGAAACAGAGAGCGCCGCAGCAAGGACGGTTGCAAGGATAAATCCGAGTATTAATGTCTTTGATTTTTTTGCGCATAGAGTGATTGCGTTGAATTGGATGTCAGTGAGATTCAATTGCTGCTCCCTCGATAGTGTCGATCCAGTCTGATAACGCTTTGGCGGATGCTATGGAAAGAGCTGCCTCGTGTTCGATTGGCTGTCGCAATGCACTTTGTAGCTTGTCGGGTGAAATGAGACCGATTTTGCATAGAGTACTGTCGAAAAGACTGGTCCCAATGGATTGGTAGTCGAATCTATTGAGTATATCTAGGCCTCCTCCTTTCCCTGCTCGGTAAAAGACGGCGTCTGGGAGAAGTTCTTTAAATGCATGTCTTTCCAGGGCGCGATCCATTCCATTTTGAATGTGGTTTTTTCGTTGCGCGCTAATCGCTGCGCGGATAAGTGGCCAAAAGAGAAATACTTTCCTCTCATTGGTTAGGCAATTTTTTATGTTCGCATAATTCAGCTCGGCATTTCGGATGCCAATAAATTGAAATGCGGCACTAATTGGAAGGTGTTTTATTAGATGAATATTTGGGATGGGATCAATCATCTCATGATTGCTTCTGCAGGAAAGTATGTTACTGGATGGCTTGTGGCTATCGAAAAGTCTGCGTCTCATTGACTTGCTGGTGTCGCCGTGTATAAGCTCATGAACGACGTCCCAAATTGAAAGGCGGTCGTGTGATGCCAGATGAGAGAGCATGCGAATTTTTTCAAAGAGTGTATTGCATTCAAACGTCAGTTCTCGAGTTAGTGCTCGCCTGCGAAGGCGCAGAAATAATTGATCGCCACCATCTCCGCTCAATACCACTTTCGAACCGGCTCGTTGTGCGGCTAAAAACAATCGGCTTGTAGTCTCAATGGTTGAGAACATCTTGCAAGGTCTGAGCGATGGAGCGAGGAGTTCAGTAGAAAGGGTTGGGAGAAGACTGCTTGATCCGGTGTCGACAAGTATCTTCGATCCCCGAATATGATTTGCTACCGTCTCAAAAAAATAAATCTCGCTAGTGTCAAAGCTGTTCGGACTGTAGCCGTGCAAAAGAGATTGAGGGGATCCGCGATGTAAATCGCAGGCGGCAACAGCTACGACGGATGAGTCAATTCCTCCGGAGCACTCTAGGCTGTACTTTCCATTGAGGCCCATTGTTTTGTGTGCAATGCTATTTGAAATCAATGTTCCTATAGATTGAGAGTCCTCCTCGAAAGATGATTTGTTCTTGAGGTTCGTGGTTGCCAGAAGCTCAGTTAAGTAATCAACGAGATGGAATTCATTGTTTGTAAAAAATAATGTGGAGCCACTCACTATTTCAAATATGTCAAGCAATCCTGTTTGTGATGATAGGGTTGATTGATTGTGAAGCCAGGCGGCTAGATAGCTTTGATTGAGTTTTGTTGTGGTTTGGAGGATTTCTTGAGGTGGAAGTGAACCAGTCCAAAATTTGATTGTGTCACGTTTCTTTTTGTAAAAAATTGAAAATTCTGAGAATGCTGGTCGAAGGACGGCGAAATCATTTTTCTTTCTAATGATGAATGCGCAATCGCCGGCATAGTGCTCGTGGAGTTGTCTTGCTATGCATTCTATGTTGGACGAGATGACATTTGTGTTGAGTGAAAGTAGAGAGGTCGGTTCGCCGGTTTGGGCGTTGACGATGTGGTTGATTGACGTTACTAGGATGTCGTTTTTTATTGAAATTGTTTCTGTGATATTTGAGCCATTTGTCAAAAAATTAATGTCTAGGTTCATAAATCGATCCTCATGATTTCGCTATACTCCTCGACCGCATATTTGGTGTCGTTTACGATTAGATTTCCGCACTGAACCCATGCGTGAGCTCGAAAATTGGGCTGCGCGACACCAAGGTGAAGGCTAACTGATGCCGTAAATTTGATCATGTAAAGCGCGCACGCAATAGAGTCCGTCATGCATAAAGGTCGATTTAGATGGAGGTTCCTAAAGAAGTTGTATGAATTAATTGGATGGTGAATTGGTATGTCTTTGAGGGGTGTGATTGATTTTAGTTGTATTGTTTTTTGTGTCAGCATTGATATTTGATTTTTTATTGGTGCGCGCTTTAGTTTTGTAGAAAAATTTCTGCATTTTATGTACCTGAGAAAATTTGATGGATTTAGGAGGTTGGTTTCTAGAAAATCGTCGCTGTCACGTAGAATTGAAGCTTGGTGTGTCTGTTTGGATTTTAATTCTGGATCTTTGTCTGTCTTTCCAATGATATATTTGTTGTGATCGAGGTCAAGGTGAATCCATTTTCCATTTGACCAGGCGTGTTTTATGTTCATTTGTGTTGATGGAGGGGACGGCGCCATCCCCTCTGCTATGTGCGTGATGTATTAATATCGCTTGTCGCTGGTGCGGTATTCGAGGACGTAATCGAATTCGTATCCTTGGGTTGCTTCGGTTGCATCTACGAGAATTACATCGTTTTCAGTTGCATTGGTATTTTCTTCGGGATGTTTGTCTTGCATTTGGTGATCTCCTTTTGATAACTTAATTAAAAATCGTCAACAAATATTTTTCGTAAAATATAAGTCAACGGATTGACCAAAAACCGTCAAGTCGATATCTGAAAGGAACGGTAGTCGGGTCAATTTTTGGATTGCGTGTATCCGTGCAACAGATAGTAGCTGCCGTGCCGGTGCCGAACTTCCTCGTCACGCAGCTATTGTTTCTGGTTATAGTCGGCCCCCCCCCGGCGCTACCCTCATTTGTGCCTTCTCATTGATTGTCTCAATATCATCTGTATTCCTATGTAAAATTAGTGTTCCCGGAACGTCGTTGCTCATTGAATGGCATCGTAATGCAAATGAAAATCATTTGCAACTGGCTGTAAGAAATTGCTTCAAGATGCTGTCGCCGTGCTCGGAACACTGACGAGATGCGATAGGGGGAACGATGAGCGCCGCCTACCGAGATCGGTCTGCGGCGAGTTCAGTTAATACCCGTGGTCTTCGGGCGGTCAACGAGCAACTGAGGATCGAGACTAATGCGCACGGACCTTATGCCTGCGCTGGAGAGGATACGTTTAGGTCGCATCGCGTCGGTGCGGGCACTTCCATATAGGAGTCAAACGGACGATGCGCCGACAACCGCTACGCGTAAAACGCCGACGGCGACACGCCGAAATGCCGCTTGAACATCGCGGAAAACGCGCTCTGGCTGCTGTAGCCGTGATCCATCGCGACGGTCAGCACCTTCTCGCCGTGCGCGAGGCGCTTGAGCGCGAGCAGCAGCCGCGCCTGTTCGCGCCATCGACGGAAGCTGAGCCCCGTCTCGCGCCGGAACGCACGATGGAGCGTGCGGACCGACAGCCCGAGCAGGTCGGCCCATTCGGCGATCGTGCGCAGATCGTCGGGCGCGGCGACGAGCGCGTCGCAGATCGTGCGCAGGCGCGGGTCGTGCGGCCACGGCAGGTACAGCGGCAGCAGCGGCGCGACCGTCACCTCGGCGAGCAGCAGGTGCATCAGGTGATCGTGGCGCGAGCCCGGCGCATAGTCGAGCGGCACGTCCACCGCGGCGAGGATCAGCTCGCGCAGCAGCGGATGCACTTCCACGACGCAGCTCCGCGCGGGCAGGTGCTCGACCGCGCCCGGTTCGACGAACACCGTGCGCATCTGCACGTCGCCGCTCATCTGCACCGTGTGGTCGAGACCGGCTTCGAGCCACACGCCGCGCGTCGGCGGCACGACCCACGATGCGCCTTCGGACTGCACGTGCATCACGCCCTCGATCGCATAGAGCAGCTGCGCGCGGCGATGCCGGTGCGGCGCGATCGACGTGCCGTGCGCGTACGTCGCCGCCATCGCCGAGACGGGCATCGGCGTCGATTCGAAGCGCAGGTGGGCACCGGGCGGCGTGGACTCGAGTGTCCGATTGGCGACAAGTCGTGACATTTTGGCGTGAGACAGGCAGGTGGACGGGCGGGCACGATGGCGTTCCCATCCACGCCAACCCCCTGTCGGGATATTAATCCGTCGAATGCGATGAACAAGTCTCCTCTTCTGTTTCCCTTCTGCGCGATCGCGCTGTGGGCCGGCAACGTGGTCGTGTCGAAGCTGTCGGCGTCGACGATCGACCCGTCGGCGATCACCTTCTACCGGCTGCTGCTCGCCGTCGCGCTGATGAGCGTGTTCACGCTGCGCCCCGCGTGGCGCAATCGCGTGGCGCTCGCAGCGCACCTGCCGAAGCTCGCGGTGCTCGGCTTTCTCGCGATGGCGCTGTTCCAGAGCCTGTCCTACGAGGCCGCGAAAACGACCAGCGCGACCAACATGGCGATCATCACGGCGCTCGTGCCGCTGATGACGATGGCGCTCAGCTCGCTGCTGCTCGGTGATCCGCCCAGCGTGGGCATGATCGGCGGCGGGGTGCTGTCGCTCGCGGGCGTCGTCTACCTGATTGCCGAAGGGCACCCGACGACGATCGCCACGCGCGGCGTGCATACGGGCGACCTGCTGATGCTGGCCGCGTCGGCCGCCTATGCGCTGTACGGCGTATTGCTCAAGCGCTGGCGCATCGGTGCGCTGCCGGCGTGGCAGTCGACCTACGTGCAGGCGCTCGCCGCGCTCGTCTTCATGGTGCCGATGCTGCTGCGCTTGCCCGCGCAGGCGGCGTGGCCGACGCGTGCGAGCGTGCCGCTGATCCTGTATGCCGGCGTGCTGGCGTCGGTGGTGCTGCCGTATCTGTGGATGCAGGGCGTGCGGCTGCTCGGCCCGAGCCGTTGCGCGATGTTCATGAACCTGCTGCCGGTGATGACCGCCGGCGGCGCGATCGTGCTGCTCGGCGAATCGCTGCGGCTGTATCACCTGATCGGCGGCGGCGTGGCGCTCGTCGGCGTGGCGATCGCGCAGCGGTTCCCGTTCCAGGCGAGCGCATCGAAAGGGGCGCGGCAATGAGCGGCGATCGCGACATGCAGCACCTGATGGCCGCGCTGCCGGACGCGCGTGCATCCGTGGAGGGCCCGGCGCTCGCGCAGCAGCTCGAACGGATCGCGATCGCGCTCGAAGCGCTGGTGGGCACCGGCCAGCCGGCGCCCGTCGACTTCGACGCGGCCGTTGCATTCCTCTGGCGCGGCTTCGACGGCGGGCCGCGCGCGGCGCCGCTCGAACCGGTCGCGTCACCCGCGCTCATCGCGTTCGATGCGCTGCGCAACGTCGAGCGGCAGGTGGCGATCGTCGAACGGAACACGCGGCAGTTCGTGCGCGGCTTCGCGGCGAATCACGTGCTGTTGACCGGCGCGCGCGGCACCGGGAAGTCGTCGATCGTGAAGGCGTGCCTGCATGCGTTCGCGCCGCACGGGCTGCGGCTGATCGAGGTCGGCAAGGAGCAGTTGAGCGACCTGCCGGCGATCGTCGAGCTGGTGCGTGCGCGGCCGGAACGATACATCGTGTTCTGCGACGACCTGTCGTTCGAGGCGGGTGAGACCGGCTACAAGGAACTGAAGACGGTGCTCGACGGATCGGTCGCGAGCGACCTGTCGAACGTGCTCGTGTACGCGACGTCGAATCGCCGCCACCTGATGCCCGAGCAGGCGAGCGACAACGCGAACGTGTCGCGTGCGGAGAACGGCGAGCTGCATCCGGGCGACGCGGTGGAGGAGAAGATCTCGTTGTCCGAGCGCTTCGGGATCTGGGTGACGTTCTACGGATTCACGCAGGACGCGTATCTGGCGGTGGTCGACAGCCGGCTGGGCGAAGCCGGGTTCGATACGGAGCAGATTCGCGCGGCGCGCGAACCGGCGCTGCAGTGGGCGCTGGAACGCGGTGCGCGGTCGGGGCGGATCGCCGTGCAGTTCGTGCGGGATTACATCGGGCGGATGGCGGAAGAGAGCGACGTGGAGGAAAGCGCCCGCGTGTTGCGAGCGGGTTGAGTGGGGCGTTACAAGACCCGCTCCGACAACACCCTGAACGCGACGTCCGGCACGACGAAGCACATCGGTTCGCCGGTCGCGCCGATGCGCGCGAGGAATTCGCCGCCGCCCACCGGTTCGACCGGTTTCAGCGGCCGAACCGCGTCGACATCGATCGGCAGGTCGATCGACGCATGCGCGAGGCGGTCGCAGTCCGCGACATGCGCGACGGCCGCGTGCTGCAGCGACAGGTAAGCGACGGCGTCGCGCCAGCTTTCGAAGAACGGCGCGAACGCCTCGGGTAGCGTGGCGTCATCCGACATCGCCGCCGGGCAATGGAAATCGGGCGCGCTCCCGCTACCGCCCGACAGCCGCGTCCGATACCGTCCATCCTGCACTGCATGCGTGAAGCGCTCGGCGAGATGCGACGGCAGCGCGTCGCTGAAGAGTCGGCTGCCGAGTGCATAGAGCGGATGGTCAAACACGTTCTTGACGAACAGCACCGTGCGATCGGCCGGCACACCACCCGGCAGCGCATCGACATAAAGCCGCCAGTTGCTTTGCAACGGCGACGGGAATACGCGTCGCAGCGGGCCCGCGATACGCGGGCCGAAATGGCGGTGCGCATAGGTGAGGATCGTGAACGGCGTGCGGCCGTCGCGGCTCGCGAGCGTGACGCCGTGCGGCACCAGATGCGCGACCGCCGCAACATCGACGAGCCACGTGCAGTACACGACGTTCTCGACCTCGCTCGCGAGCTGCAGGAACGGCAGGCGCGACAGCAGCGCGCGGCGTGTGCGCAGCAGCGGGCGACTCGCAACGAGCCGGTTGACGAGGCGGCCGACGGGGCCGGCGGATGGGGAAACGAAGGCGTTGTCCTGGAGCATGAGCGGCATTGTGCCGGTGGCGCGGGGCGGGTGGAAGAGGCGTTGCGGTGCCCCTGTCGAAATTGTCAGGGCATGTCGATCGCGAGCGGACGGTAAGCGTTCTCATCGGATGGACGCAGGCGCCGCGCGCGAGCCGGCGCATAGGCGCGAAGCCTGGCATCGTGCCCGCGTCCGCGTCCGCCAATCCGTCGGCGGCCTGCAGCATCGGTCAATACCCCGACCCACTCCCCCCCTGATCCGTCACGATCGCCACCCCCGAGCTCGTGCCGAGCCGCGTCGCGCCGGCCTCGATCATCGCCAGCGCGGCCGCGCGGTCGCGCACGCCGCCCGACGCCTTCACGCCGAGCACGGGGCCGACCGTGCGGCGCATCAGCGCGACATCCGCGAGCGTCGCGCCGCCGTGGCCGAACCCGGTCGACGTCTTCACGAACGCGACGCCGAGATCGCGGCACATCTCGCACACGCGCACCTTCTCGTCGTCGCTCAGCAGCCCCGTTTCGAGGATCACCTTGAGCGGCACCGCGCCGCATGCCTGATGCACGGCGTCGATGTCGGCCTTCACGTCGTCGGCGCGGCCGCTCTTCAGCGCGCCGATGTTGATCACCATGTCGATCTCGCCGGCGCCCGCCGCGATCGCGGCGGTGGCTTCGAATGCCTTGGCGGCCGACAGCCCGGCACCGAGCGGAAAGCCGACCACCGCACAGACGAGCACGCCGGTATCGGCCAGCTCGCGCGCGGCGAGCGGCACGTTCGCCGAATTCACGCAGACCGAGTAAAAGCGATGCTCGGCCGCCTGGCGGCAGAGTTCGCGGATCTGCGCGTCGCTCGCGTCGGGCGCGAGCAGCGTGTGATCGATGGTTTGAGCGAGTTGGGCATTGGAAAGCGGCATGTTTCAGGACTCCACGGAGCGTGCGCCGGAAGGGCACACGTAAAGTTGATGTTTTCACATCGGTTTGTTACAAATACGACATTCCGGCCGGGCCCGCGCGCCCGGCACGACGAGCGACGGATGCGGCGGGCACGCAGGATACTGGCATGGAAACGAAGAAAGGCGAACGGATCAAGACATTGATGAACGTGCTGCAAGGGCAGAACGCGATTCATCTGAAGGAAGTGGCCGAGCTGTTCGGTGTGTCCGAGATGACGATCCGCCGCGATCTCGCGGACAACCCACACGGCCTGAGCCTGATCGGCGGCTACGTGACGCGCCACTTCGCCGCGCAGCGCAGCGACATCGGCGAGTACGTGGTCAGCACCGAGAACGACCGGCAGACCGAGGAGAAGCGCCGCATCGGCAAGCTGGCCGCGCAGTTCGTGACGACCGGCGACACGATCTTCGTCGACTGCGGCTCGACCACGCCGTTCGTCGTCGACTTCATTCCGGACGACCTCGAATTCACCGCGGTCTGCAATTCGCTGAACGTGTTCGCGAAGCTGCAGCAGAAGCCGCATTGCAGCGTGATCCTGTGCGGCGGCGTGTACCACCGCAAGAACATGGTGTTCGAGTCGGTGGCCGAGACGGGCATCCTCGACACGGTGCGCGTGTCGAAGGCGTTCATCTCCGCCGCCGGCGTGAGCGACCGCTGTGGCGTGACCTGCTTCAACTTCCACGAAGTCGACGCGAAGAAGAAGGTGATGGCGCGTGCGCAGAACCGCTTCCTGCTCGTCGACCACACGAAATTCGACGAAGTGCGCGCGGCGTACTTCGCCGAGCTGACCGACTTCAACTACGTGATCTCGGACGGGCAACTGAGCCGCCGCTACGAAACGGCGATTCGCGAACACGGGATCGCGCTCGTGACCTGACGCCGCGCGGCCGCGCATCGCTTCACGCATCGCGTGCTTCCGCCGCGCTGAGGTAGCCGGTGACGACTTCGAAGCGGCGTGTCGCGCCCGGCGCGAGCGCCGCCACATGGCCCTTGCGGCGTTCGGCTTCATACCCCTCCGGCTCGCAGGTCGACGGCAGCGCGAACGCGGCGACCTGCTGGTCCGCGTTGTGCAGGATCCAGCGCGTCGCATGCGGGAATTGCTCGGGACGGTATGCGGTGTGGAACGCGCCGCCATCCGGATGTTCGAGCAGGAAATGCGCGACGCCGTCCGCATCCGTTTTCGCACCGTTCATGAAGAACACGATCTCCGGGTCGTACAGCGCGGGCGCATCGAGCGTGTGAAGCCGTTCCGGTGCGTGCGCGAGCGTGGCCGTGTAGTCGCGCCACGCGGCGGTCGGCTTGACGTGCGCGGGCACGCTGTCGCGCAACCGCAGCCCGCCTCGAGGCAGCGACTGCACGAAACGACCGCCCGGCACGTACGCATAGTTCAGGTGCGCCATGTACATCAGGTCCATCGGCGCGCCGCCGAGATTCGTCACCTCCATCGCGATCGTCATCTGCGCGTCGTGCTCGGCGAGCCGCACCGACGGGCGCGCGATGTAGTGGCTGCCGAATCCCTGCACGTATTCGTATTCGCCGGTCACCTCGACGAACGCGCCGCGCGCCTCCGCGCCGACGACGCTCGCGCGATCCATCGGCGCGCACGGCATCTCGCCGTGCAGCGCATGCGTGTCGTCCGGCCCCGGGCAGCCGTTGCGCAACAGCCCGCTGTGGAACATGAAGCAGCCGTAGGTATCGATGATCGACGCCGCGCGCTTCGGCTGCCGGAACATGTGCTTCATCGTCAGGTCGCGGCCGTCGAACGCGGCGGCCCAGATCATCTGGCCGAGATACGGCAGCACGACGAGGTGGCCGCGACGGTTCTCGAGTTTCAGCGCCTCGACGCCGGACGGATACGCGAACGCGGTGACGGTGAGCCCGTCGGTGCGGTACAGCGTGCGCGGCGTGTCGCGAAAGTCGTCGCGGCGCAGTTCGATTTCGCCTCGCATGCTCAGGCTCCCGACGTGTTGCGCGTGGCGGCGTAGCGCGCGGGCGCGTGGCCGTCGGCGGCTGCGTCGGGTGTCGCGGCCGGCAGGTGGCGCAGGCAGTAGAAGCCGTAGTAGACGATCACGACGAAGCACGCGAGCGGCACGACGAACGCGAGCTGCATGTTGCCGCCCGTGTGATCGGAGATCAGCCCCTGGATCAGCGGCACGACCGCGCCGCCGACGATGCTCATCACCAGGATCGAGCCGCCGTATTCGGTGTCCTTGCCGAGCCCGTCGATCGTGAGGCCGTAGATCGTCGGCCAGCACGGGCCGAGGAACACGCTCACGCCCACGGCCGCATAGACGGCCGTGATGTCGTGCACGCTGATCGTGTACGCGAGCAGCGCGATGCACAGGATGCCGTAGGCGATCAGCACCTTGGCCGGCCCGACACGCTTCATCACGAGCGTGGCGACGAGCTTGCCGACGAAGAAGGCGAAGAACGTGGCAAGCAGGTAGTGCGACGCGCCGCGCTCGGTCAGGCCGCCGATCTGCATCGCGAGCCGGATCGTGAAGCTCCACACGCCGACCTGCGCGCCGACATACAGGAACTGCGCGACGACGCCCGCGACGAAGCGCCGGTTGCCGAACAGGCGCGCGAGCGTGCCGCGCGCGTCGATCCGGTGCGTGGCCACGCTCGGGCCGTTGCCCTTGCAGGCCGGGTAGGGCGTGAGCGCGAACACGATGAACACGGCCACGAGCACGACGATCAGCCACTTGTACGGCTCCAGCGTGGCCTGGATCATCGCGAGCTGGTGCACGTGGGCTTCGGCGGCCGACATCGCGGCGAGCTGCGCATGCGACGCATCGCCTTCCTTGAAGATCAGGAAGCTGCCCATGTACACGCCGGCCATCGCGCCGAACGGATAGAACGTCTGCGAGATGTTCAGCCGCCGCGTGCTGGTTGCGCGCGGGCCCATCAGCGTCGAATACGAATTCGATGCGGTTTCGAGAAACGACAGGCCGGCCGCGATCACGAACAGCGCGACGAGGAACATCCCGTACTTCGCCATCGACGCGGCGGGGAAGAACAGCAGGCAGCCGGTCGTGTAGAGCAGCAGGCCGACGAGGATCGTCGTCTTGTAGCTGAACTTCTTCACGACGGTCGCGGCCGGAATCGCGAGGAAGAAGTAGCCGAGATAGAACGCGGACTGCACGAAGGCCGATTCGAAATCGGACAGGAAGAACGACTTCTTGAATTGCGCGATCAGTACGTCGTTCAGGTTCGCGGCGGTGCCCCACAGCGCGAACAGGCAGCACAGCAGCGTGAACGCGAAGAGCGGCGTGCGGTTCAGGTAATAGCCGTCGGGGGTGTGTTCGATTCTGGCTCGGCCCATGGGTGTCTCCTTCCCAATTGTCTCGTCGATGAAGGCGCCGCTTACATGCCGGCGTCGCGGAGGAAGCGTTCGAACGTCGCGGTGTCGGCGTACGACTTCTGCGTGCCGAGGCCCGTGACCGAATGCGCGGCATACGCGGACGCGTAACGCATCGCATCGAGTGCGTTGCGTGACGCGGCATAGCAGCGCGCGAAGCAGCCGATGTACGCATCGCCGGCGCCCGTCGTGTCGCGTGCGTCGACCGGCACGCCCGGCACGTGCCGCACGCCGTCGCGCGATACCAGCAGCGAGCCGTCGCCGCCGAGCGTGACGAGCACGTGCTTGAGCCCGCGCGCGACCAGCGCTTCGGCGGCGCGCGCCGCGCTGTCGCGCGAATCGACCGGCATGCCGGACACGATCGCGAGCTCGGTTTCGTTCGGCACGAAGAATTCGACGGTGCGGATCCGCTCGAAATCGAGATCGGCCACCGCGGGCGCGGGGTTCAGCAGCACCGGAATGCCGTGGCGCGCGCCGAATTCGATCGCGTGATAGACGGTGTCGAGCTCGATCTCGAGCTGCAGCACGATCAGCGCGCATTCGGCGAGCTGCGGCGCGGCCGCGTCGATGTCGGCCGGCGTCAGGTGGCGGTTCGCACCCTTGACGATCAGGATGCTGTTGCTCGAATCGGGTTCGACGAAGATCGGCGCGACGCCGCTCGGCACGCCGGCGACCTTGCGCACGTGCGTGGTGTCGATGCCTTCGCGCGCGAAGTTGCGGATCGTGTTGTCGGCGAAGACGTCGTCGCCGACCTTCGTGACCATCACGACGCGCGCGCCGAGGCGGGCGGCCGCGACGGCCTGGTTCGCGCCCTTGCCGCCGCAGCCGAGCTCGAAGTTCGGCGCTTCGAGCGTTTCGCCCCGGGCGGGCATGCGTGCGACATAGGTCACGAGGTCGACCATGTTGCTGCCGATCACGGCGATTGTCTCCATCTGCGTCTCTTCCTTGGTATGGGATGCGCCGCGCGCGTGGTGGGCGGCGGCGTGCAATACGCGATAATAAAATCACATAAAATGTGAAAATGCAATCATACGATGTTCGGAGGGTTACTTTTGTCGGGGCGCAGCTGTGCCGGCATGTGCTATCGATGCCGCTTGATACAAGCCTTGATCCGGCCGGCCCTCGCTTTCGGGGCAGTTCCGATGCGCTCGTCCGGGCCGTGACGAAACCGCTCGACGAAACGCCGCTCAGCAAGCTCGGCGTTGTTCAATGGGTGCGGCGTGCAGGCATGAAGGAATCCGAGCGCAGCGGAAGGGGGGCTCACCGTGCTGGGCGGCGGCCTGATGTGAAAGGCGGTGCACCGGCTTCGGCAGGGCCCGCGCGCGCGAACCCGGACGCGATGGCCACGCGAATGGCCAGCACGTCGGCGACGATCCTCGACGCGTTCGATCCGACGTGCGGGTTCGCGCAGGCCGGTTTCAAATAGCGGCAGCAGCGGCTCGGGAAGACGCCTTTAAGTTCGGTTGCATACGCAGTGGCGACGCGTGAGATGTGCGGACATCTCCGTCCGGGGCGTCCTCGGTTCCCGGCATCCGCACCGCGCCCGCGTGCACAGGGCTACCCGTCTCCGGCATACCGATCGGCGCCGCCAATGGGGTTCGGGGGTTCGCCACCGCACGCCACGCTGACGGCCCGATTACCGTTTTGTCATCAACCGCGTTCCCGCTTGCACCGTGCAGTGCGCCGTCGCCGTTTCCCGGTAACATCGCCGCATGTCACCATGACCGCGACGGAACCGCCATGCGCATCCTGATAGTTGAAGACGAGCCGAAGACGGGCGCCTACCTGAAGAAGGGCCTCGAGGAGTCGGGGTTCAGCGTCGATCTCGCGAAGGACGGCGGCGAAGGGCTGACGCTCGCGCAGGAAGAGCGCTACGACGTGATCGTGCTCGACGTGATGCTGCCGGTGCTCGACGGCTGGGGCGTGCTGAAGCGGCTGCGCGACACGCATACGACGCCGGTGCTGTTCCTGACCGCGCGCGACGACGTGCAGGACCGGGTGCACGGCCTCGAGCTCGGCGCCGACGATTACCTGGTGAAGCCGTTCGCGTTCGTCGAGCTGCTCGCCCGCATCCGCACGCTCGCGCGGCGCGGGCCGCCGCGCGAAACCGAGCATCTCGCGGTGGGCGACCTCGAAATCGACGTCGTGCGCCGCCGCGTGAAGCGCGGCGCCACGCGGATCGACCTGACGCCGCGCGAATTCTCGCTGCTGCAGCTGCTCGCACGCCGGCAAGGCGAGGTGCTGAGCCGCACGCAGATCGCGTCCTACGTGTGGGACATGAACTTCGACAGCGATACCAACGTCGTCGAAGTCGCGATCCGGCGCCTGCGCGCGAAGATCGACGACGCATTCCCGGTGAAGCTGATCCACACGGTGCGCGGCGTCGGCTACGTGCTCGAACCGAAGGACGACGCATGAGGTGGCCGCGTTCGCTGGCCGCGACGCTCGCACTCGCAATCGCCGCGACCACGCTGGCCGCGTTCGGGCTCGTCGGCGTGTACGTGTACGCGAGCCTCGAGCGACAGGTCAATACGCAGGACGACCTCGACATCGTGCTCGCCGCGCGCCATACGCGCCGGCTCGCGGGCGAGCTCGAATCGCTCGACGCGGTGCGCGCGCATACGGAGCGGCTCACGAGCCAGGTGCTCGGCAACGAGGCGCTGTCGATGGTCGTCACCGATGGCCAGGGTGACATGCTGGTGCGCCACAACGTCACGCTCGCCGCGCTCGACGACGCGCGTGCGGCCGCGTCGGCGCCGCTGGCCGATGCGCAGCTGGTTGCGCCGAATGCGACGCCGATACCCGCGAACGACCGGATCACGGCCGATCGACTCGTCACATGGGTCGCGGCGGGCGGCACGCCGATGCGCGGCGTCGTGATCGAGGCCTTGCTCGGCGACCGCACGCCGATTCACATCGCGATCGCGCGCAACATGCGCGACCGGGCCGCGCTGCTCGACGGTTACCGCGACCGGCTCAAGCTTGCCGGCGGCCTCGGCGCGTTGTTCGCGCTGCTGCTCGGCTACGGGCTGATCCGCACGGCACTCGAGCCGCTGCGCGAGATCGTCGACAACACCGGCCGGATCACGGTCGACAAGCTCGACACGCGGCTCGACGCGTCGCGCGCGCCGCGCGAGCTGCGGGCGCTCGTCGATGCGCAGAATGCGATGCTCGGCCGCCTGCAGCAGGCGTTCTCGCATCTGTCGCAATTCAGCGCCGATCTCGCGCACGACCTGCGGACGCCGCTGAACAACATGCGCGGCGCGACCGAAGTCGCGCTCGCGCGGCCGCGCCCGGCCGACGAATACCAGGCGCTGCTCGAATCGCATCTCGAGGAATACGACCGGCTCGCGCGGATGATCGACAACGTGCTGTTCCTCGCGCGCGCCGAGCATCCGAGCTTCGTCACGCGGCAGCGGGCATTCGACGTGCGCGACGAACTCGAACGCATCGCCGGGTATTTCGAGGGGCTCGCCGACGAAGCAGGCTCGACGCTGCGCGTCGACGGGCAGGGGCGGCTGACCGCCGACGTCGAGCTGTTTCGCCGCGCGATCGGCAACCTGCTCGCGAACGCGCTGCGGTATACACCGGCCGGCGGGGTCATCACGCTCGCCGTCGACGAAACGCCGGACGCGGTGCGCGTCGTCGTCGCGAATCCGGGCGAGCCGATCGATCCCGCGCTGCTGCCCCGGATCTTCGACCGGTTCGTGCGCGGTGACCCGGCGCGCAGCGGCGGTGCGCCGGGCGGCACGGCCGGGCTCGGCCTCGCGATCGTGCGGTCGGTGATGGAGCTGCACGGCGGTTCCGCCCGCGTCGAAAGCGATGCGGCCGGCACGCGTTTCATGCTCACGTTCAGCCGGCCGTCGGCCTGATGCCCAAAACCCGGCTCATCCTCAGGCAGAAGGGCGACCCATTCGAGCTTAGCGTGAAGCGTCGCGTGAATTTCGAAGGGGAGGCAGTGGAGTATTTGGCCGCTGACAGCCTCAAAGTTACGTCACCCGTTTGTATCGGGCTGCTGGCCTCGGAGCCGGCTTCAGCAGCCACTCAGGCCGCCGGACGTGTGCAACGCGGCTGATAGCTAACGGACATTCGCTTGAAACCAGTTCAGATCCTGTTGGGGCACGCACATATCGATCACGTTGCGCCCTACGTCGATGTCTCCCAGCGAGACATGCGCGAAGCGATTGCCGCGATCGACCTTGGGGAGTGAGGGGGGCAGCTTGGCGATTTGGCCTCAACTTACGAGTGCTCGCGGCCGATAACTGTACGGTTGGCAGCACCGCGCCTTCGCTCTCACTGGTATCTTCAATGTAGATACAAAGTGCTTGCCTTTTGATCTGCGAGTATCTACAATGGATCTACATTTGGAGTGATGATATGGAACTCAAAATTCAGAAGTGGGGCAACAGCGCGGCAGTCCGGCTTCCGGCCGTGTTGCTTGAGCAAATCGACGCGTCGGTAGGTAGCTCGCTGAATGCCGATGTGCGCCCCGATGGTGTGTTGCTTTCGCCAGCCCGGCGCAAGTATTCACTGGATGACCTGATCGCGCAGTGCGATCCGAAGGCCCCGGAACCGGCCGACCTGGCCGCGTGGGGCGAATCCAAGCCGGTGGGGCACGAAGCATGGTGAGGCGCGTCAAGTTTGAGAGGGGCGATATCGTGCGCGTTAGCCTGAACCCGACCGTAGGCAAGGAGCAACAAGGGGATTTTCGCCCCGCGCTCGTTCTGTCGCCTGCTGCGTTCAATGCGCTTGGCGTGGCGCTCGTCGCGCCGATTACGCAGGGCGGCGAATTCGCGCGATACGCGGGATTCGCTGTGCCCCTCTCGGGTTCGGGCACTGAAACGCAGGGCGTGGCCCTTGTGAACATGGTTCGCACGCTCGATCTTGAGGCGCGTGGCGCACGCAAGGTCGAGCGCGCCCCGTCCGAAGTGGTCGAAGATGCGCTCGCGCGTCTCCAGACCATTCTCGAATAAAGGAAAAAGCCGTCCGCTTCCGTGGGCTAACGCCAAGGCTCGCGAAGCAGTGGACAACTACCTGCAATATCGCCGCGAATCGGGCCACGGCATCAGCACAGCACGTGCGGCGTACGGGGGGCTTGGACACGCAAAGCTCGCTGTTCCTAACCAGCGACGGAGCGCCGTTCGCCTTTACGCGCAGCGTCACGCGTACAGGTGCGGCCAGTGACTCTTGCGAAACGCTGAACGAAATCATCCGCCGACTGCACACGCAGGCGGGCTTCGAAAGCGGTAACGCCAACGTGGCTCGGCGAACCTTCGCAGTGAATCTCCATCGCCAAGGCTGGTCGCCCAAACTCATTCGACAATTGATTGGAGTTTCCAGTCTCGCTGCCGTTAAACGTCTTGTGGACGGCGATCCAGTAACTCTGGTCTCCATTGTGTGCGGAGTCATTTGAGGGAAATAGTGCGGCTCCATCAATACCATCGAAGCTAGGCTGGGATTCAATAGGAAACCGTGGAATAGGACATGAATTTCTGGATTGGACCTGCGTGCACGTTGATCAACGCGGTTCATTTGACTGAGAGACTCGTCAGCGGAGACGAGGTCAGATTATCGAGGGCAGGTCATCGACTGCAGCTGGCTTTATTTGGTCTATTTTCCATTTGATATTCAAAGTGTCTGAAAAGACCCTCGTCGACACCATGACCCGCTCAGCCTCCTGAGCCGACGGCTGCTGACCAAGCTCGTACACCAAGGAAAACATGAAGATCGACCCCCGAGAAATCGAGTGCCTTTGGGCGCTCCAAAGAGCCGCCGCGGAGGAGCTTCAGGCGCTCGCCGATCATATGGCGAGTCTTCCAAATACTGGAGTGATCGTTTCCCAAGAAAGATGGGATCAGTTGTTCGGTAGCTGGAGCCGCGCGAACGAGCGAATGCAAGCGATAGGGCGGGCTCTGTCGAGGGCTCACGGACTGCAAGACTAGTTGCCACCGAAAAACTGGAAGCGATGAAGAAGGAAGAGAATATGGCCGATCATGGCCTGACCGAGTCATCTTTGGCCGAAACCGTCTCCGGGGAGCCGAAGAAGAGGTCTTATCGCCACATGCAGCATCTCCGCGACGTATGCACCCTCGCAGAGTTCCTGCACGAAGTCACAAATCGAGTTGATGACCCGCTCTGGCCTGAGGATCCGCAGGTACTGTTTCGCGGGCATCGCAACGCGGAGCATACGTTGATACCGGGCATCGCACGGCCACAGGTTTTTGACCTTACACCAGGCATCGAGCAATCGATGCTCAGTGACTTCAAACGACGTGCACTGCCGTATCTGAATTTTCCCCACGCAGAGCTTAGCGATCTGGAGTGGCTGGCGATTGCGCAACATCACGGCATGGCGACACGTCTGCTTGACTGGTCTGGCAGCGCCCTGGCTGCGCTATGGTTCGCGGTACAAGCGCCCGCCAAGCCGGGTAGCCACGGCGCGGTCTGGATGTTGACCTATGACCCACCGGTCACAGTACTGTCCCCTAATAGCGCGCAACCGTTCCGTGTTCGCCGCACGGGGGTGGTCTACCCGAGCCATGTTTCGCCGAGAATCACTGCGCAGGAAGGCTACTTCACCCTGCATAGAAGCTATCCAGGCGACAACGACACGCTGAGATTTCCGCCGCTCGAGTGTGAGGACGACTACTGGCAGCGTTTGCAGTACGTGACGATTCCGGCCGAAGCCTTCGCCCGCATGCGCTTGGATCTTGCTAAAGCGGGGGTGACGCCTGCCACGCTCTTCCCAGATCTCGATGGCCTGGCCAGGCACATGAACGGCAAATACCTGTTCCAGCAGGACGAACGCAATCATCATCTGCTTCCAGCCAGCTTCAACGCCGCCGCCATCTGATGGTCAGATACCGGGTTACGTTACGGAAGCAAGCCTTTGCGCTCGGCTCGGACCTCTGGTCCCGGACACAACGGAAAACAACATGGGTTCGCTCTCGGACTACCGCAAGGCAGTCGACCCGCGCGCAAGCGATGGAGAAGACATGGTTCGCGTGACTGACGGTGACATGTCGTGCGGTGACGTCGACGACCCGTATTACCGACGTGCAGCCTTTCATCCGCCGATTGACGAGTTGGAATGGCGCTACAGCTGCGCGCCTCTCACGTTCAACCGGCCGCCGGCAGCGTGACGGCGGGTTCGGGTCGCGCGGCCGCTGCGGGTTCTTTCTTGCCGGTGTTCGATTCCGCGCCTGATTCTGCACTCGCACTCGCCTGCCAGCCACCGCCCAACGCCTTCAACAACCCGACCTCGGCCTCCATTCGCCGTGCATCGATCTGGTCGGCCGTGCGCCGGTCCGTCAGCGCGATCGTCTGCGCGGTCACGACGTCCAGGTAGCTGACGGCGCCCGCGTTGAACCGGTTCGTCGTCAGCCGCAGCGACAGGTCGGCCGCGTCGGTCGCGCGCTGCTGGCTGCGTGCCTCCGACGCGAGCGCATCGAGCGACGACAGCTGATCCTCGACCTGCTGGAATGCCACCAGCACGGTTTGCCGGTAATCGGCGACCGCGCCGTCGTATTGCGCATGCGCGCCGCGCAGCGACGCACTGCGGCGCCCGCCGTCGAACAGCGTGCCGGCGAGCTGCGGGCCGAGCGACCAGAACAGGCTCGGTGCGGTGAGCCACGGCGCGAAGAACGAACTTTCGAGCCCGGCGCTCGCCGACAGCACGAGGTCCGGAAAGAACGCCGCGCGCGCCTCGCCGATCTGCGCGTTCGCGGCCGCGACGCGACGCTCGGCCGCCGCGATGTCCGGCCGCCGCTCGAGCAGTTGCGACGGCACGCCGGGCGGGATGGCCGGCACGTCGTAGGACTGCACGCGCGGCGGCAGCGCGAACGTCGACGCGCTTTCGCCGACCAACGTTGCAATCGCATGCTGGCGCTGCGCGCGCGACGCGTCGATGTCGGTGTCCTGCGTGCGGGTCGCTTCGAGCTGCGTGTCGGCCTGCGCGACCGCCGACGCGTCGATCGCACCGGCCGCAAGCTGCTGCTTCAGCAGCGTCAGTGCGTCCGCGTACGCGTGCACCGTGTCGTCGAGCAGCTGCTTCTGCGTGTCGAGCGAGCGCAGCGCGAAATAGTCGGTCGCGAGCTCGGCCGTCACCGACAGCTTCACGGCCTGCAGGTCGGCCGCGCTCGCGGCGGCGTTCGCCTGCGCGCCCGCCACCGCATCGCGCACGCGGCCGAATACGTCGGGCTCCCAGCTCGCGGCCACGCCGGCCTGATAGTCGGGCGTGGTCTTGCCGGCCAGCGACGAGCCGAGCCGGTTCTGCGACACGCGTGCGCGGCTTTGCGCGGCGCCCGCGGCGATCGTCGGCAGGAAGCCCGCATGCTGGTAGTCGACCATCGCGCGGGCCTGCTGCAAATCGGCGAGCGCTTTCTTCACCGTCTGGTTCGATACGTCGACGCGTGCTTCGAGCGCGTTCAGGTCGGCGTCGCCGAACACGGTCCACCATGCGCCGCGCGCGTCGGCGTCGGCCGGCATCGCGACGTGCCAGCCGGCTTGCGCAGGCGGTGCGGCCGGTGCGCCCGCGTAGTGCGCCGGTACGGCGACCGCGGGCGGTGAATACGGCGGCAGCGTCGTGCAGGCGGTCAACGCGGCCAATGCCGCGGCGGCGCCGAGCGCGACGGCGCGGCGGGCGAACGGGAGCGGATGAGCGAGGCGCATGGCGGATATCTCGTCAGGGGTTTTCGATAGGTCAGCCGCGTGCGGGCGCCGAGGCGGGTGTCGATGCGGCCGGCGCTGCGCCGCTCGCGCGCATCGGCGGCATGCCGCCCGCACCGCTCGCGGGCGCGGGTTGCGCGCTTTGCACCGACGAAGCGGCGACCGGTCCCGCCGCGTGCGCGATCGACACGATCTGCACGACTTCGCCGGCCGTGATCGCATCGCCCGGGTTGTCGATCACGCGATCGCCTGCCGCGAGCCCCGCGACGATCTCGACGCGTGTGCCGAAATCGCGCCCGATCTGCACGCGCTTGAGCACGGTGCGTCCGTTCGCGGCGACGGTCGCCACCGTCACGCCGTCCGGCCGGAACAGCAGCGCGCTGACGGGCAGCTCGAACGCGGGCGCGGCGCTCGCGACGACGAGGTGCGCCTGCGCATACGCACCGGGCAGCAGCGCGCCGTCGGCGTTGTCGACGTCGATCTCGACGCGCAGCGTGCGCGTGACCGGATCGATCGCGCCCGCCGTGCGCGCGATACGCGCGGCAAAGTGCCGCCCCGGATACTGCTGCGTGGTCAGGTAGACCGGCGTGCCGGTCGAGACGTCGGCCGCGCTGTCCTGCGGCACGTCGACGAACACGCGCAGCGTGCCGGTCTGCTCCAGATGGAACAGCTCGCCGGACAAGCCGGGACTGCCCGGCGTGCCGCCCGCGGTGACGAGCGTGCCGACGTCGACGTTGCGCGCGGTGATCACGCCGTCGAACGGCGCGCTGACCGCTTCGTACGACACCAGCTCGTTCAGGTGCGCGACGTTCGCCTGCGCGGACGCGAGCATCGCACGCTTCGCGTTCATGTCGGCCACCTTCGTGTCCGTATCCTGCTGCGACACCGATTGCGACTTCAGCATGTCCTGCCAGCGCTGCGCGGTCGATTTCGCATAGTCGTAGTTCGCCTGCGCGGTGGCCGCGTCGGCGCGCGCCTGGCGCAACTGCGCATCGAGATCGGGCGCGGCGATCCGCGCGAGCGGCTGGCCGGCCTTCACGTGCGTGCCGAGATCCGCGCTCCAGTGCGCGATATAGCCGCTGGTGCGCGCATAGATCGACGCTTCCGCGAACGGCATCACCGAACCGGGCAGCGTCAGCGTCTGGTCGGCGGGCGCCGTGCCGGGCGCGATCACCGATACCGGCAGCGCTTGCTGCGCGGCCACCTGCGCGCGCTGCGCGGCGCGCGCATCGATACGCGGCACGATACCGGTCGCGAGTAGTACGGCGGCGAGCGCGACGGCGGCGAGCGGCACGGTCAGTCGACGGGCGCCTCGGCGGTGCGGCGCGTCGGGCGCCGCCTCGCGGGAGCGGGGCGGGACGGCCGCGCGTTCGATCGTGCTTCCGGCAGGGTGGGCCGCGTCGGCGGCCGGCGGGGCGAGGGGTTCGATCGAGTCGTTCATGATGGGGGCTCGAGGTTGGACGAATCGGATGAAAGGGCGGCGGCGCGATCAGCCGAGCGCCGGCGTATCGGAGGTGGGCTGCGCGCGTCGTGCGGCCGCGGCCTCGCGACGCCGGTCGAGCCATGCGTGGACGAAGCCGAACACGACCGGCACGAACAGCAGCGTCGACACCGTGCCGAACGCGAGCCCGCCGATCACCGCGCGGCCGAGCGGCGCGTTCTGCTCGCCGCCGTCGCCGAGGCCGAGCGCCATCGGCAGCATCCCGATCAGCATCGCGAGCGCGGTCATCAGCACCGGGCGGAAGCGGTTGAACCCGGCGTCCAGCGCGGCCTGCCACGGCGGCGCGCCGCCGGCGAGCAGTTCGCGCGCCGTGTTTACGACGAGGATGCTGTTCGCGGTCGCGATGCCGATGCACAGGATCGTGCCCGTCAGCGCAGGCACGGACAGCGTCGTGCGCGTGACGAACAGCATCCACGCGATGCCGGCGAGCGACGCGGGCAGGCCGCCGACGATCACGAGCGGGTCGAGCCACGACTGGAAATTGACGACCATCAGCAGGTAGACGAGCGCGACCGCGAGCACGAGGCCGCCGAGCAGGCCCGCGAACGATTCGTGCATCGCCTGCACCTGGCCGCGCAGCACGATCGACGAGCCGGGCGGCAGTTGCGCGCGGGCTGCGTCGACGAGTGTCGTCACGTCGGCGGTGACGCCGCCGAGGTCGCGCCCCTGCACCGACGCGAAGAGGTCGAGCACCGGCTGCACGTTGTAGTGCGACACGACCGCCTGCTGCGTCGTGCGCGAGAAGCTGCCGAGCGTGCCGATCAGGTTCTGCGCGGGTGCGCCGGCCGCCGGGCCGCCGGCCGGCGTCTGCGGCGCGCGGGCGGTGCCGGCGGGCAGCGGCACGTTCGCGAGCGCCTGCAGCGAATTCACCGTGTATTGCGGCGTCTGCACGAGCACCGGGTAGCTGACGCCGTTGCGCGGATCGAGCCAGAAGTTCGGCGTGGTCTGCGAGCTGCCGGACAGCGCGATCAACAGGTTCTGCGCGACGTCGCGCTGCTGCAGCCCGGCCAGGATCGCCTTGGTGCGGTCGACGTTCACGTCGATCGCCGGTTCGTCGCCGGGTTGCTGGATGCGCGCGTCGACGAGGCCGCGCACGCCGCGCAGCTTCGCGAGCAGCGCGTTCGCGACCGCGCGGTTCGGGTCGAGCTGGTTGCCGACGATCTGGATGTCGATCGGCGCGGGCAGCCCGAAATTGAGGATCTGGCTGACGATGTCGGCCGGCAGGAACGCGAACGTCACGCCGGGGAACGACTGCGCGAGCACGTTGCGCAGCTTCGCGACGTACGCGGCCGTGGACGCATGGTTCGGCTTCAGCGTGATCAGCACGTCGGCGTCCCCGGTGCCGATCGGGTCGGACGGGTCGTACGTGAGGTTGATCCCGCTCACCGGCACGCCGATGTTGTCGAGCACGCCTGCGAGTTCGGTCGTCGGAATCACGTTGCGGATCTTCGCTTCGACTTCGTCGGTGAGCCGTGCGGTTTCCTCGATCCGCGTGCCGGTCGGCGCGCGCAGGTGCAGGCGGATCTCGCCGGTATCGACCGACGGAAAGAAGTCCTGGCCGGCGAACGCGAACAGGCCGGTCGATGCGACGCAGGCGAGCAGGAACGCGGCCGCGAAGCGGCGGCGCCGGGCGATCGCCGCGGCGAGCAGCGCGCGATAGCGCAGCCGGACGGCCTCGAAGCGATGTTCGAACGCGGCCTGGAAGCGCACGAAGCGGGCGAACACGCCGCGCGGCGGCCGGCCGTGGCCCTTTGCGCGCATCAGCGCCATCGCGAGCGTCGGCACCAGCGTGCGCGAGAAGAAGTACGACGCGATCATCGCGAAGATCACCGCTTCGGCCAGCGGCACGAACAGGTAGCGTGCGACGCCGGTGAGCAGGAACATCGGCACGAACACGATGCAGATCGACAGCGTCGATACGAAGGTCGGCACCGCGATTTCCCCCGCGCCGGTCAGAATGGCTTCCTCGAGCGGCGCGCCGAGCTCGAGATGATGCGTGATGTTCTCGATGGCGACGGTCGCGTCGTCCACCAGGATCCCGACCGCGAGTGCGAGCCCGCCGAGCGTCATGATGTTGATGGTCTGGCCGAGCACGGCGAGTGCGAGCAGCGACGTGAGCACCGCGAGCGGGATCGTGATCGCGATGATCAGCGTCGCGCGCCAGCTGCCGAGGAACAGCAGGATCATCAGCGCGGTCAGGCAGGCAGCGATCAGCGCTTCGCGCACGACACCCTGGACCGCCGCCTTCACGAACACCGACTGGTCGTCGAGCGGCGAAATGTGCAGCGCCTTCGGCAGCCCGGCCGCGATCTTCGGCAGCATCGCCTTCACCTGGTCGATGATCGTCAGCGTCGACGCGCTGCCCGTTTTCTCGACGGTCAGCAGCGCCGCGCGTTTGCCGTCCACGCGCACGATGTTGGTCTGCGGCGCGTAGCCGTCGCGCACGTGAGCGACGTCGCGCACATAGACGACCGTGCCGCCGATCGTCTTCACCGGCAGGTCGTTCAGCGCGGCCACCGTCTGCGTGCTGCCGTTCATCTGCACGTCGTACTCGTGCGTGCCGATCTTCGCGGTGCCGCCGGGCAGGATCAGGTTCTGCGCGTTGATCGCGTTCACCACGTCGATCGGCGCGAGGCCCTTCGCCTGCAGCGCACGCGTGTCGAGATCGACGACGATCTGGCGGATCTTGCCGCCGAACGGCAGCGGCACGGCCGCGCCCTGGACGGTCGCGAGCTGCGTGCGGATGAAGCTGTTGCCGAGGTCGTACAGCTGCTGCTCGGCGAGCGTGTTGCTCGACAGCCCGAGCTGCAGGATCGGCACCGTCGACGCGTTGTACGTGATGATGTTCGGCGGCAGCGTGCCGGGCGGCAGGATGCGCAGGATTGACGCGGCGTTGCTCGAGGCTTCCGCGATCGCGCGATTGATGTCGGCGCCCGGGTGGAAGAAGATCTTCACGACCGACACGCCGTTCAGCGATTGCGATTCGATGTGCTCGATGTCGTCGACGTCCGACGTGAGCGCGCGTTCGTAGTTCGACGTGATGCGCTTGGCCATGTCTTCGGCGGAGAAGCCGTTGTATGACCAGACGATGCTGACGACCGGAATGTCGATGTTCGGGAAGATGTCGGTGGGGGTGCGCAGCAGCGCGAGCGGCCCCGCGATGAAGATCAGCAGCGCGAGTACGACGAACGTGTAGGGCCTGCGTAACGCCAGCCGGACGATCCACATGATGGTGCTCCTCGAAGCGGGGAATGGACGCGCATTCGATGCGACGAGCACGCAGTCTGCCGGCGCGGCGTTGACCCGACCCTGACTCGAAGATTACGAAACCGTTATCTGCGCCGGCACGGCGGCAGCGGCCGTGCGGCGGGCCGCGCGGCGCGATGCGGGCTGGCCAAACACGCGCCGCCGACGGCGGGGCGCCGCTTCATCCATAATGTCCGGCGGCAAACCTTCGCTCATTCGCGTATCTCGCCGATTTCAGGAGCCAGACCGATGTCGTTGCGCACCGATGCAAACTTCTTCCTTCTTCTTGCCGACTCGTATCGCCGGCTCGTGAACCGCCCGCTCGTGCCCGACGGCATGAGCGCCTCCGACGGCGCCGCGTGGCTTTACGAGGCGGCGCCGTTCGGCATCCTGGCGCATGACACGTCGGCCGATCCGGTGTTCGTGTACGGCAACCGGCGCGCGCAGGCGATTTTCGAATACGACTGGGATGAACTGACGGCGTTGCCGTCCCGTCTGTCGGCGGAGCCGATGGAGCGACACGAGCGCCAGGTGTTTCTCGACAAGGTGATGCGCGATGGCTTCGTGGCCGAATACCGCGGCGTGCGCGTGACGAAATCCGGCAAGCGGTTCTGGATCGAACGCGCGACGGTGTGGCAACTAATCGACGCGGAGGGCATCGTGCGCGGCCAGGCCGCGATGATTCCGGAAGTACGGCCGCTCGACGCGCCCGCATGAACGCGATGCTCGACTGGCATGCGCGTCGCGTTGAGGGCCCGCGCCGCGTGCGGCGAACCGGGTCGGTCCGCCCACGACGGACGCGAGCGCTCAGATAACAAAACCGTAATCGAAGCCTCACCTTCAGGAAAGCGCGCGAATCGCAGAATGAATCCAACTCTTCATCACATCGATGGGGAGCGGATGTCCGGCCTGATCCGCGGACGCGAACACGCCATCATTGAGAGGTGAACATCATGAACAACCTGATTCGTGCAGTCCTGCTTTCCTGCGCACTGAGCGCACCGATCGTCGCATTGGCGCAAACTACCGACCATGCGCTCACACGGGCCGACGTGCGCGCCGATCTCGTCCGCGTCGAACAGGCCGGTTATCGGCCGATCAGTAACGATCCGAACTATCCCGAGGACATCCAGGCCGCCGAGGCGAAGGTCGCCGTGCAGCAAGCGCAATCGGCCGCCGCACCGAGCGTCGCCGCAAAGCGCACTGATGCGCAATCGCTCGCGTCGCTCGACGAGCGCCAACTGTACGACCATCACTGAGCATGGTTGGCGACCGCCGTCCGCGGCTCGACGGCGGTGCCTTCAACGGACGGCATGCATGCCGTAGCGAGTCAGTCGTCGCCTTTCTCGAGCACGTTCTGCGTGAGCGCGATCGACGGAATCGTCGGCTTCAGCAACGCGCGGCGCGCGCGACGGCTCAGCCATTTCCAGCCGGCCACGAGCAGCAGCGCGACCAGCGGGATCGAGGCGATCGTCCAGGTCCCGTTCGGATAGTCGAATGCCATCAACACCAGCACGCCGAGCAGGAACAGCAGCGTGAGCCACGACGTCACGGGCGCGCCGGGCATCCTGAACGATACGTCCTCCACGTCGCCGCGCCTGACCGCGGCGCGGAACTTCATCTGGCACACGACGATGAAGCCCCATGTGCTGATGATGCCGAGCGACGCGATGTTCAGCACGATCTCGAACACGTTCGACGGCACCAGATAGTTGAGCAGCACGCCGACCACATAGATCGCGACCGTCACCAGAATGCCCGCGTACGGGACGGATTGCCCGCTCATCCGCGCGAGGAACGCGGGGGCCGAGCCGCCCATCGACAGCGAACGCAACACGCGCCCCGTTGAATACAGGCCGGAATTGAGGCTCGACAGCGCGGCCGTGAGCACTACCAGGTTCATCACCGAGCCGATGCCCGGCACGCCGAGCGCGCCGAAGAACGTGACGAACGGGCTCTGGCCCGCCTTGTACGCACTCCACGGCAGCAGGCAGACCAGCAGCACGACCGATGCGACGTAGAAAATCGCGATGCGCCAGATCACGTTGTTGATCGCGCGCGGCAGCACCTTGCGCGCATCCTTGCATTCGCCGGCGGCCGTGCCGACCAGTTCGACGCCCGCGAACGCGAACACCACGCCCTGCACCAGCACCAGCGCCGGCATCAGTCCGTGCGGAAAGAACCCGCCGTTGTCGGTGATCAGGTGCAGGCCGGTGCCATGGCCGGCCACCGGCATGCCCGTGCCGAGGATCGCCGCGCCGATCACGAGAAACAGCACGATCGCGGCGACCTTGACCAGCGCGAACCAGAACTCCATTTCAGCGAACCATTTCACGCCGATCAGGTTCATCGTCGCGACGATGCACAGCGCGACGAGCGCGAAGACCCACTGCGGCACGGCCGCGAACGGCGCCCAGTAATGCATGTAGAGCGCGACGGCGGTGATGTCGACGATGCCGGTCATCGCCCAGTTGAGGAAGTACATCCAGCCCGCGACGAACGACGCCTTCTCGCCGAGGAATTCGCGTGCGTACGACACGAAGCTGCCGCTGCTCGGGCGATGCATCACGAGCTCGCCGAGCGCGCGCAGGATCAGGAACGAAAACGCGCCGCAGACGAGATAGACGATCGCGAGCGCGGGGCCGGCGGCCTGCAGCCGGGCGCCGGCGCCGAGAAACAGCCCGGTGCCGATCGCCCCGCCGATCGCGATCATCTGCACCTGTCGATTGCCGAGGGTCTTGTGATAGCCGGCTTCGTGCGATTCGAGCCAGCTGCGTTTGTCGGTTTCGCCGGTTGTCGACGGGTCGGGAATCGATGCCATGACGGGTTCCTCGCGCAGGGAGGGGATGGGAATCGTCCCGGTCGCGGACGATCGGGACCACCGGTACCGGAGGTCCGGCGCGCGCAATCGAGCGCGCCCGTCCAGATTGCGGTTCGTCGGACGTGACGAAAGGCACGGTACGTCGCGAACGTAGTCAGCCGTAATTCCGGTCACAAACGGAATGCAAATTTGGACTGGGCCTGTTCGAATCCATGCATAGGGTGTCGGCGCCGGGTGAACCGGATAGGTAATTTGGTGCGCCGGCGCGCGCTGCGGGGGCAACCGTTACCGATGGCGCCGGCTCATGCACCGAAATGAGGAATCCGGCACATCGAAGTTTCCGTCTGGCGCCGGTGCGGCAAGCGTTTCACGGCGATGGCCCGGTTTTTGCTGGAGTGGTGTCGGCCGCGCAATCGTTGCGCGCTGCCCGACGACATACCAGACAAGGAAGATTCACCGTGAGCCCGACGACCCGACCGTTCCCCCGACGCACCTGGCTGGCAGCGCTGCTCGCCGCCCCCGTGATCGCGCTGTTCGCCGCCGCGCCGGCCCACGCCGATGCGCTCGACACCATCGCGAAAAACGGCACGCTGCGCGTCGCGGTGCCCGAGGACTATCCGCCGTTCGGTTCGGTCGGCACGGACATGCAGCCGCAGGGCTACGACATCGACATGGCAGGCCTCCTCGCCAAGGCGCTCGGCGTCAAGCTGAAGCTGGTGCCGGTGAACAGTGCGAACCGGATTCCGTACCTGACGACCAACAAGGTCGACATGGTGATTTCGTCGCTCGGCAAGACCCCGGAGCGCGAGAAGGTCATCGATTTCTCGAGCGCGTACGCGCCGTATTTCCAGGGCGTGTTCGGGCCGTCCGACGTGAAGGTGAGCGCGCCCGCCGACCTCACCGGCAAGACGGTCGGCGCGACGCGCGGCGCGCTCGAGGAGATCGCGCTGTCGCAGCTCGCGCCGAACGCGACGATCAAGCGCTTCGAGGACAACAACGCGACGATCCAGGCGTTCCTGTCGGGGCAGGTGCAACTGATCGCGGCCGGCAACATCGTCGCGGCGGCGATTCTCGCGAAGAATCCGCCGCGCCGCCCCGAGGTCAAGTTCGTGATCAAGAATTCGCCGTGCTTCGTCGGCGTCAACAAGAACGAACCGCGCCTGCTCGCGAAGATCGACGATGCGATCGCGCATGCGAAGCAGGACGGCTCGCTCGGCGAGCTGTCGCGCAAGTGGCTCGGCCAGCCGCTGCCGGCCGGGCTGTGACGTATCGCAGTGCAGCCTGACACGTCGCCGCGGCCGGGATGCCTGGCACGGCGCGTGTCGTTGTCCGAACCCGAATTCATCCGTTTCCCCATGAGCTACCAGCTTCAATTCGGCGAACTCGCCGATTACGCCGGCGTGTTCGCGAGCGGCGCGGCGATCACGCTCGCGCTGACCGCGGTCGCGACCGTGCTCGGCGTGGCCGTCGGTGTGCTCGGCGCGGCCGCGTACAGCGCCGACGCGCGCGCGGCCGTGCGGTTGCGCCCGCTGATCGGCGCGTACGTCGAGGCGATTCGCAATACGCCGTTCGTCGTCCAGCTGTTCTTCATCTTCTTCGGCTTGCCGGCGCTCGGCGTGCACATCGACGAGTACGCGGCCGCGATCCTCGCGATGACGCTCAACCTCGGCGCGTACTCGGTCGAGATCGTGCGCGCGGGCGTGGCCGCCGTGCCGAAAGGGCATCTGGAGGCGGCGTCCGCGCTGGCGATGTCGCGCGCGCAGATGCTGCGCCACGTCGTGCTGCCGCAGGCGCTCGCCAAGGTGTTTCCCGCGCTGTCGAGCCAGATCGTGATCACGATGCTGGGTTCGGCGGTCGTGTCGCAGATCTCGGTGGCCGATCTGACCTATGCGGCCGGCTACATCCAGTCGCGCAATTTCCGTGCATTCGAGACGTACTTCGTGATCACGCTCGCGTATCTGGCGATGGCGCTGCTGATGCGCGCCACGCTCGGCGCGATGGGCCGCCGCCTGTTCTCCCGCCGCGTGCGAGGTGCGCGATGACCGATTTCACGTTCGGGCAGATTCTCGCGAACCTGCTGCTGGCCGCGCGCTGGACGATCGTGCTGTCGATCGTGTCGTTCGTATCCGGCGGCCTCGTCGGCCTCGGGCTGCTCGTGATGCGCGTGTCGAATTCGACGGCGCTGCGCGGCATCGCGAAGCTCTATATCGAAGTGTTCCAGGGCACGCCGTTGCTGATGCAACTGTTCATCGTGTTCTTCGGCCTGCCGCTCGCCGGGCTCGACGTGCCGCCGTGGGTCGCGGCCACGGCGGGGCTCACGTTCTTCACCAGCGCCTATCTGGCGGAGATCTGGCGCGGCTGCGTCGAGGCGGTGCCGAAAGGGCAGTGGGAGGCGTCGGCCAGCCTGGCGATGAGTTATGTCGAGCAGTTGCGTCACGTGATCCTGCCGCAGGCCGCGCGCATCGCGATCGCGCCGACGGTCGGCTTCGGCGTGCAGGCGGTGAAGGATACGGCGCTCGTGTCGATCATCGGCTTCACCGAGCTGACGAAGGCCGGTATCGCGATCTCGAACGCGACGTTCCGGCCGTTCGTCGTGTATGGCCTCGTCGCGCTGATCTATTTCGCGCTCTGCTATCCGCTTACCCGTTATGCGCGCACGTTGCAAAGGAGATGGCATGCCGCTCGTTGAAACCCGGGGTCTCGAAAAGAACTTCGGCACCCATCATGTGCTCAAGGGCATCGACCTGTCCGTCGAGCGCGGGCAGGTCGTGTCGATCATCGGCCGCAGCGGCTCGGGCAAGAGCACGCTGCTGCGCACGCTCAACGGGCTCGAGAGCATCGACGCGGGCACGATCTCGGTCGACGGCGAACGCGTCGATGCACGGCATGCGGACTTGCGTGCGCTGCGGCTGAAGGTCGGCATGGTGTTTCAGCAATACAACCTGTTTCCGCACCTGAGCGCCGGACAGAACGTGATGCTCGCGCAGTCGGTGGTGAAGAAGTCGCACCGCCAGCAGGCGCGCGCGATCGCGGAACTGATGCTCGAGCGCGTCGGCCTCGGCGACAAGTTCGACGCGTTTCCGGAACACCTGTCGGGCGGCCAGCAGCAGCGCGTCGCGATCGCGCGTGCGCTCGCGATGAAGCCGAGCGTGCTGCTGTGCGACGAAATCACGTCGGCGCTCGATCCCGAACTCGTCGGCGAGGTGCTGGGCGTGATCGAGCAACTCGCGCGCGAGGACATGACGCTGATCATGGTCACCCACGAGATGAACTTCGCGCGTGCGGTGAGCGACAGGATCGTGTTCATGCACCAGGGCCGCGTGTGGGAGAGCGGGACGGCCGACGAGATTTTCGAGCGTCCGCAGACGGTGGAATTGACGCGGTTTCTCGGCAGCGTGCGGCACCCGGAAACGGTTGCGCGCTGACTGCACGGCCGTGCGGCCGGGCCGCGACCCGATGACAAGACCGTAATCGAAGCCTCACCTTCCGGAAAGCGCGCGAATCGCAGAATGGACACCACTCCTCATCGCATCGATGCGGAGCGGATGTCCGGCCTGATCTGCGGACGCGAACACGCCATCTCGAGAGGTGAACGTCATGAACGACCTGATTCGTGCAGTCCTGCTTTCCTGCGCACTGAGCGCACCCATCGCCGCATTCGCGCAAACCGCCGACCCTGCGCTCACCCGCGCCGACGTGGTCGCCGACCTGATTCAGGCGGAGCGCGACGGCACGCTGCCGACGTCGAACTGGGACTATCCGCCGAGCGCGCAGACGATCGCGCGCAATCGCGAGCTGTATGCGATCGCGCACGGCGAGCCGCGCACCGCGACGGCGAGCGTGGGAACGCCCGCGGCGGCGCCCGTCTCGACGGCGAGCGCGCAATGAAGCGGGCCACGGTATCGGCACGCGTGGCGGCCCTGGCGCTCGCCGCGTGGTGCGCGGCGCAGGGCGCGCCGGCCGCCGCGCGCGGCCAGCCGCAACTGCCCGACGACGATGGCGGGCGCGCCAGCGTGCTGCGCGCGCTCGATCCGTCGAGCGAGGCGCTGCGCCGGCCCGCCGACACGCGGCCGGCCCATGTTCAAGCTGCACCCATCCGGCGGGCGCCCAGCGCGATGCCGCGCGCGGCGATCACCGCACCCGCGGCGCGCTGACGGGCGTCCCAGCCCGCCAGCGCGGCGTCGAACCCGCGGCCTTGGCCGACGTCACGCAGCGCTTGTGCGAGGCCGAACGCATCGTCCGCCGCTTTCGCGACACCGGCCGCCGCGGCTGTCCAGGTCGTGCGGTGATTGCTCGAATACGCTGGCGTCCCAGCCGGTTGCGCGCAGGGCGGTCGCGGCGAACCGCGCGCCGACCGACCCGCCGACCGACCCGCCGACCGACCCGCCGACGATGACGGCCTTGCGGCCCGATCCGTGTTCCATCCGATGTCTCCCGATGATGGCCGAGCATAGGGCAAGCAACGGACGCAGCGGTTGAATCGTTCTGAAGCGGCCTGCGTGACAGCGCGACAGCGTGACGCGTGCGCCGCCGCTCAGCCGCGGCGGGCGTTTGGCGGGGGTGGCGGAGGAGCGGGAGGCCACGCGTTGCAGTGCGGCCGGCGTGCCGTTCAGGAACGCGTCGACCTGCCGTTCGATTTCGGCGTCGGGATCGTCGGGCACCGCCACTCCGCATACCCGCTTGCGCACGCCGAGAGGGAAGAGGCTCGCGCGCAGGCTCCAGCCCCGTTCGATTCGCGCGTTGCGCTGCGCTTCCGCCGCCGGCGTTGCTTCAGAAAAATTCAGTTCGCCGCCATGACTTTCAGGCGCACGTCCCCTAGTCTTGCTACCGAACCGCCGCATGGGCCGGCCGCGCAGGTTCAGGGCGCGGACTGCGCCGGCAAAACCATGGAAACCACGACATGCAACCTGGACAAGTAACGGCCGCCGACGCGGCCGCGCCCGATCGCCTGCCCGGCGAAGACGTCTTTCTCGCGTCGATCGCAGGCTATGTCGACACGCTCGGCTTCGTCGCGCTGTTCGGCCTCTTTACCGCCCACGTGACCGGCAACTTCATCCTCATCGGCTCGGGCCTGGCCGGGGTCGGGCAGGGGCTGCTGATCAAATGGCTCGCGTTTCCGGCCTTCATCGCCGGGATCGTGGCCGCCCGCCTGCTCGACCACCGGATGCGCGTGCGCGGTCACGGCGCGCGGGCCGGTTCGCTGTACGCGTTGCAGGCGATCCTGCTCGCCGGCTTCATGTTCGCGGGGATCGCGGCGTCGCCGATCGGCAGCGCCGACGCGCCCGCGACGATCGTCTGCGGGCTGCTCGGCGCGGCGGCGATGGGCGTGCAGAACGCGCATGGCCGGCTGACCGCGCGCGCGGTGGTCGCCAACACGGTGATGACCGGCAACGTCACGCAGGCCGTCATCGATGCCTTCGACTGGCTCGTGCCGATCGCCGCGCCGGCCGAACGGGACGCCGCACGCGCGCGGCTGCAGCGCACGCTGCCGCCGGTGGCCGGTTTCGCGCTCGGCGCGGGCGCCGGCGCGACGGCGTACCTGTATGCCGCGTTCTGGGCGCTCGCGCTGCCGCTCGCGGTGCTGGGCTTTCTCACGTATCGATCCGCACGCTTGGCCGAGCTGCCCGCCTCGCGCTGAACCCGTTTTCGCGCGCGGCGTGCCGCTGCGCGCCACCTTCAAGGAGAACCCGATGATTTCACTGAACCTGCGCCATGTGCTGCGCATGACGACTGCGTCGACGGCGATGCTCGTCGCGTTGCTGGCGGCCGCCCCGTCGCATGCCGACGAAACGCATCTGGACGACACGGCGCGCCAGCCGGCCGCCGCGCGCTTCCCGGCGGTCGCGGTCGGCCCGCAGTACGACACGACGCACGTGTGCGTCGCGCCGGAAGACTTCGACCGCTTCACCGACAGCTTCGTCGCGACGTTCGGCGGCAAGAAGTCGAAGCAGGGCGTGTTCCAGGTCACGCCGACGCCGAGCCAGACGATGTCGCAACTGGTGCTCACGCCGGTCGGCACCATCTCGGTGTTCGGCTTCAAGACGCCGATCCCGTATCCGTTCTGCGAGGAGCGCACCGGCTATCTGGTGACCGACATGGACGTGGCCGTGAAATCGGCGCGCGCGCATGGCGCGGACGTGGTCGTCGCGACGTTCCCCGATCCGATCGGGCGCGACGCGATCATCCGCTGGCCGGGCGGCGTGAACATGCAGCTGTACTGGCACACGCAGGCGCCGAGTTACGACCCGCTGCAGACGGTGCCGGAAAACCGCGTGTACGTGTCGCCGGAACGCGCGAGCAAGCTCGCGCACGACTTCGCCGCGTTCTCGCACGGCAAGATCGTGTCGGACGTGCGCAAGGCGCCGGGCATCGAGATCGGCCGGCCGAACGACACGTACCGCCGCATTCGTATCGAATCGGGCTTCGGCAAGATGACCGTGCTCGCGACGGACGGCCATCTGCCTTTCCCGTTCGGGCGCGAGATGACCGGCTATGAAGTCGCCGACCTGGCCACGACGCTGAAGCAGGCGGAAGCCGCGGGCGTGACCGTGCTCGTGCCGCCGTTCACGTCGGACGGCCGCAACGCGGCGCTCGTGCAGTTCCCGGGCGGCTACGTCGCCGAAATCCACGCACGGTCGAAATAACGGTGCGCCGGCCGATCAAACCATCGTGGCGCGGCGCGCTGCCGGGCGTCGTGCTGGCCGGCGGCGTCGCGCTGCATGCCGGGACGGCGGCCGGTGCCGATGCGCCGGCCGTCGCCGCCGCAGCGGCAGCCGCCGCTCAGCCGCCGGCGGCCGCGAGCGCCGCCGGGTCGTGCACCGCGAAGCGCCCGACCGTGCTGTTCAACCGCTGGCAGGAGGACTGGTCGGTACTCGCGAATCCGTGCGTGCCGCGCAAGCCGTTCGACGCACTGAAATACGTGCGGCTCGGCGACGACCCGTCGACCTACCTGTCGCTCGGCGCGAACCTGCGCGAGCGTTTCGAGCTGAACAACGCGCCGCTGTTCGGCCTCGGCTCCGCGCACGACGACAACTACGTGATCCAGCGCACGAACGTGCACGCGGACCTGCGCTATCGCGGCCATCTGCAGGCGTTCGTGCAGTTCGTCGATGCGCGGCCGTTCGGCAAGAATACGGTCGGCCCGGTCGACAAGGACCAGCTCGACATCGAGCAGGCGTTCGTCGCGTATGTCGACCAGATCGGCCCCGGCACGTTGAAGACGCGGGTCGGCCGGCAGGAGATGGCGTTCGACTTGCAACGCTTCGTGTCGGTGCGCGACGGCCCGAACGTGCGGCAGGCGTTCGACGCGCTGTGGGCCGATTACGAAATCGGCAAGTGGCGGCTGATCGGCTACGTGACGCGCCCGGTGCAGTATCGCGACGCCGCCGCGTTCGACGACGTGTCGAACCGGCACCTGCGATTCGACGGCGTGCGCGTCGAGCGCAACGGCACGGGGCCCGGCGACCTGTCCGCGTACTGGTCGCGCTACACGCGCGACAACGCGCGCTTTCCGGATGCGTCGGGCACCGAGCGGCGCGACGTGTTCGACATGCGCTATGCGGGCAAGGCCGACGGGCTCGACTGGGACGTCGAGGCGATGCTGCAGACGGGCCACGTCGGGCAGGACACGGTGGGCGCGTGGGCGTTCGGCGCGTTGGGCGGCTATACGTTCGCGAAGACGGCCGGCACGCCGCGCATCGGGATCCAGATTGACGGCGCGTCGGGCGATGCTCACCCGGGCGACCGGCGCGTGGGTACGTTCAACCCGATGTTTCCGAACGGCTATTACTTCACGCTCGCCGGTTATACCGGATACAGCAACCTGATCCACGTGAAGCCTTCGCTGACCTTCAAGCCCGCCAGCTCGGTCACGGTGCTCACCGCCGTCGGCTTCCAGTGGCGGCAGACGACGGCCGATGCGATCTACGGACAGGGCATGTCGGCCGTGCCGGGCACGGCGGGCAAGGGCGGCGCGTGGACGGGGATGTACGCGCAGGCTCGCGTGGACTGGCTCGTCAATGCCAACACGGCCCTGGCCGTCGAGGCGGTGCACTTCCAGCTCGCCGATTCGATTCGCGCGCTGGGCGCGCGTAATGCCGACTATGTCGGCGTGGAAGCGAAGTTCGGTTGGTGACGCGGCGCGCGCCGCCGCTTCTGCAGGGCGGCGCGCGTGTAACCGAACGACGCCGGGCACGGGGCAGGTCGCCCAACGACCTGCGCGAATACGTCGTTCAGAGGGTGCCGATCGGAAAAGTCGCAAATGGCCCCGATCTCGGCGAAGGTCAGATCGGCGTGCCGATCAGATGCGGAGTCCGCGTCATGCGTCGTTCGAGCAGCCGGCGGTGCTGCCGGCGGACGGTCGCAGAAACAGCGGCGTCACGCAGGCCATTGACGAACGTCTTGAAACACATGCAAGCGCCCCGACCGTCCCGGTCGGATGCGCTCGAACCTTCCGATCACAGCGGTGTCGATTCGCGGCGCTTCGCGCCAGCGTCGGTTGCATGGGCGCCCGGCAGCGCACCGAACATGTGCTGGCTGCACTTCGCGTCGCGCCATGCGGTTCCCAGCCGGATTCCGCTGAACACCCGTCGTGCCAGTGGAAGAATCTGTTCGCCGGCCAGAATGCCAAGCAGGCCCGCCAGGGCGACCGCGGGCGGCGCCGGCGATTGCACGCCGATCAGAGCATAAACGATGCCGGCGAGGATGCCGGCGAACAGTGAAGCAGTGTACGGTTTCATAGGTCTGGAATGGTGTGACGGCAGTTGGAAATATGGACAACTACCGATCTCGAGTCGATCCGAAAGTCCTGGGTCAGCCTATCAGTTCTGCTTGTTCGTTGTGGGTCCGTTCAATGAAATTCAGATCTTTTCAGCCTGGATTCATGAAGGTCGCGAGAATCAGAACAATTAATTGGTGTGGCCGCGCATTAGTCGATTGAATGACGCAGGCCGGCTGCCGAGTCTTCCGCCCCAGCGCATTCGACGCGTCGCGGATTCGTCGGCCCGGCGAGCCTCATTTCTCTCTGCGTCAAAGGACATCACCGCCATGAGCAACCCGAAGCTTGAAGTACTTACCCCGCACAACAGCCAACTGATCTTCATCGACCAGCAGCCGCAGATGGCATTCGGCGTGCAGTCGATCGATCGCCAGACGCTGAAGAACAACGTCGTCGGGCTCGCGAAGGCCGCGAAGGTCTTCAACATCCCGACCACGATCACGACGGTCGAAAGCGACAGCTTCTCCGGTCACACGTATCCGGAGCTGCTCGACGTGTTCCCGAACCAGAAGACGCTCGAACGCACGTCGATGAATTCCTGGGACGACCAGAAGGTGCGCGACGCACTGGCCGCGAACGGCCGCAAGAAGGTGATCGTGTCCGGTCTGTGGACCGAAGTCTGCAACACGACGTTCGCGCTGTGCGCGATGCTCGAAGGCGACTACGAAATCTACATGGTCGCCGACGCGTCGGGCGGCACCACGCAGGCCGCGCACGACTTCGCGATGCAGCGCATGGTGCAGGCGGGCGTCGTGCCGGTCACGTGGCAGCAGGTGCTCCTCGAGTGGCAGCGCGACTGGGCGCACCGCGAGACGTACGACGCCGTGATGGCGATCGCGAAGGAGCATTCGGGCGCGTACGGGATGGGCGTCGACTACGCGTACACGATGGTCCACAAGGCCGCGCCGCGCACCGCGACGCCGCACGAGTCGATCGCGCCCGTTCCGGCGAAGTAAGCGCGGACGGCCCGCGATCGCTGATGCCGGTGCGGCGGGTTCGAGGCGAACGCGCCGCATTGGCTCCCTTGCGCGGGCGGCGGACGGGACCGAAACACGCATGCCGCCCGCGGCAGGCTGATCGGACCACGGCCGCCGCATTCGAAATTTCCGGGAGATTTATCGCATGGAACCTTATCTGGTTTCCCTTGGTGCGGGCCTCTTGATCGGCGTGATTTACAGCGCGATCAAGGTTCGCTCTCCCGCACCGCCGCTGATTGCGCTGGTCGGGTTGCTCGGCATGCTGATTGGCGTGCAAGCGTTGCCCACCGTGAAACAGCTGCTTGGCTTCTGATCAACAAGAGGTAATGCATATGACCGCAACCGTGACCCAACCGGATCTGATCCTGCATAACGGAAGATTCACGACGCTCGACCGCGCGAACCCCGTCGCGACGGCGGTCGCGATTGCCGCCGGCCGCTTCGTCGCCGTCGGCAGTGACGCGGACGTGATGCCGCTCGCGGGCCGCGCGACGAAGGTGGTCGATCTCGGTGGCCGTGGCGTGCTGCCGGGTCTGATCGACAACCACTGCCACGTGATTCGCGGCGGACTGAACTACAACATGGAACTGCGTTGGGACGGCGTGCCGTCGCTCGCGGTCGCGATGGACATGCTCAAGCGCCAGGTGGCCGTGACGCCCGCGCCGCAGTGGGTCCGCGTGGTCGGTGGCTTCACCGAGCATCAATTCGTGGAGAAACGGCTCCCCACGATCGACGAACTCAATGCCGCCGCGCCGGACACCCCGGTGTTCATCCTGCACCTGTACGATCGCGCGCTGCTGAACGCGGCCGCGCTGCGGGTGGTCGGCTACACGAAGGACACGCCGGAGCCGCCGGGCGGGACCATCGTTCGCGATGCCGCCGGCAACCCGACCGGCCTGCTGCTTGCGAACCCGAACGCGACGATCCTCTACGCGACGCTCGCGAGGGGCCCGAAGCTGCCGTTCGAGTATCAGTACAATTCGACGCGCCATTTCATGCGCGAGCTGAACCGGCTCGGCGTGACGGGCGTGATCGACGCGGGCGGCGGCTCGCAGAATTATCCCGACGACTACGAGGTGATCCGCAAGCTGCACGACTCGGGCGAGATGACGATCCGGATCGCGTACAACCTGTTCACGCAGAAGCCGAACGCGGAGAAGGAAGACTTCGTGAACTGGACGAAGAGCGTCAAGTACCACGACGGCACCGACTATTTCCGCAACAACGGCGCCGGCGAGATGCTGGCGTTTTCCGCGGCCGACTTCGAGGACTTCCGGGTGGCGCGCCCGGACCTGCCCGACCAGATGGAGGACGATCTCGAAGGCGTGGTGCGCGTGCTCGCGGAAAACCGTTGGCCGTGGCGCATGCACGCGACCTATGACGAGACCATCAGCCGCGCGCTCGACGTGTTCGAAAAAGTGAACGAGGACATCCCGCTCGACGGGCTGAACTGGTTCTTCGATCATGCGGAAACCATCACCGAGAAATCGATGGACCGGATCGCCGCGCTCGGCGGCGGCATCGCGGTGCAGCACCGGATGGCGTACCAGGGCGAATACTTCGTCGAGCGCTACGGCGCGCAGGCCGCGGAGGCCACGCCGCCTGTGGCGAAGATGCTCGGCAAGGGACTCAAGGTCTCGGCCGGCACCGACGCGACCCGCGTCGCGTCGTACAACCCGTGGGTGTCGCTCGCATGGCTCGTCACCGGCAAGACGGTCGGCGGCCTGCGGATGTACCCGCAGCGCAACCTGCTCGATCGGGAGACGGCACTGCGCATGTGGACCGAGTACGTGACGTGGTTCTCGAACGAGGAGGGCAAGAAAGGGCGCATCGCGGTGGGGCGGCTGGCCGACCTGGTGGTCCCGGATCGCGATTTCTTCGGGTGTGCCGAGGACGACATCGCCGGCACGACGGCGTTGCTCACGGTCGTGGACGGAAAGATCGTGTGGGGCGCGGGGCCGTTCGCGTCGTACGATGCACCGATCCCGCCCGCGATGCCCGACTGGTCGCCCGTGCGCGAGTTCGGCGGCTATGGCGGCTGGGGCGCGACGCAGCGCGCCGGCGCGCCGCTGCAACGGGCGGCCGCCGCGGCGATGTGCGGTTGCGCGAATGCATGCAACGTTCACCAGCATGCGCATGCGAGCGCATGGGCAAGTGCGCTACCGACGTCCGACGCAAAGGGCTTCTGGGGCGCGTTCGGGTGCTCCTGCTGGGCGGTCTGATACGGCGCGCAGACCCATTGCGACTCCGCGACGTGGGTCCGCGCGCTTCATCGCCCTTCACGCTTTTTGCGAGCCCCCGGGACTGATCGGCGGGCTCGTCCTCGTCACTTGTGCTCGACCATGGACGAGACCCGGCTGGCAGTCGTCCCGCCGTTCGGTGACGATACGACGACCGGCATAAAGCGACGAGCCCGCTCCCTCCACCAAAAAGGTGGATGGAGCGGGCTGGCGCCGCAATATGTCGGATCAGACGGATGGCGGCATGAACCTCGATTGAACAATCAGCCGGGCGATCGGCGCGCGCGACCGCGACCGCGCAGCGGCTTCAGCGCGAGCGTGCGCGCCGCCACGCGCCGGGCGGATGGCCGACGATCCGCGCGAAGACGCGGTTCAGATGGCTCTGGTCCGCGAAGCCGCACGCGATCGCGATGTCGGCGAGCGTCATGTCGGATGTCTGGATCAGTTCGCGCGCACGCGTCACGCGCTGTTCGAGCAGCCACTGGTGCGGCGTGCGGCCGGTGGTGCGCGAGAATGCGCGAATGAAGTAACCACGCGACAGGTCGCATTCGTTCGCCACTTCCTCGATCGATACGCCGAGATCCGCCTTTTCCAGCAACAGTTCCTGCGCGCGCGCCAGTTTCGCCGGCGACAGGCTGCCCTTGTGGTCGAGTTCGCGCGTGCGCGCATTGCCGTAACGGCGCACGAGGTGCGTGCCGATCGCGAGCCCCACCTGCTCGATGAACAGCGCGTTCAGCGGGCCGGGCGCGTCGAGGCTGTCGGCCACCGCGTGCGCGAGATGGCCGAGCACCGGATCGCGCACGTCGGGGCGACACGTGAGGCCGCCGATTGCCTGCCCGCCATGCTCCGGGCCGACGCGCTCGAGATACGCATGCGGCAGCTCGACCAGCACGAAGTCGAAGTTGCCGTACAGGTCCGCATGGAAGTGGCGCGAGAAATCGCGAATGTAGATCGAGTGATGCTGAAACCGGCGCTCGCTTGCGCCGGCGCGCCCGTAGAGCGTGCGGCGATGGCCGCCGGCCAGCGACACGCCGACCAGGAAGCCGCGGTCGCACGCAGGCATGTCGATGTGTTCCACGTGCGCTTCGCGCATGCATTTGCGGTGAAGCCGCAGGCCGCCGGTGGCGGTCTCGACATCCTTCGCCAGCAAGCTGGCCACGCAGCCGAGCGTGTCCTTCGGCGGTGGTGGCGGGGATACCGCCGGCGCTGCGGTAACGGAGTCTGACATGGAATTCCCGGGCAAGTGACTCGGCGCGCGAAATGGCGAGTCCAGTTTAGCGACGCATGTGAACATTCAAAATGAATTTGCACAAACGTCCGCTCGTGAATCTGACGAATTGCTTTCAAGGGTGGCGCGCAGCCGCCGCATCGCCCGTCACGACAGGCGTGCGAGCGGCCCGGCAGAGTATCGCGCCCTACTTTTACATGCAAGCGAATGCGCCGGTCGCGTGATCCGGCCGCCGCCCACAGCGCATTTTCCTTCAAGATTTTCGTCGCGCGCCCGTCTACACTCAGCCCGGAATTCAACAGTGTCCGGCCGGCGCCACGGTGCGCCGGGGCCGGACATCCTGCCGGGTGGACTGCCGCGTTCACCGGGCGGTCATCCTGAGGGACCCGGAGGCGGCCATGATCCAGATCGGAACGTTGTCGGTGGATTTCGAGCAGCGCGACATTCGCTGTCAGGGCGCGTCGTTGCGCATCGGCGCACGCGCGCTCGACATTCTCGAAGTGCTGCACCGCGCGAGCGGGGCGGTCGTGTCGAAAGACGACATCATGGACGCGGTCTGGCCCGGGCTGATCGTCGAGGAAAACCGCCTTCAGGTGCATGTGGCGACGCTGCGCAAGGCGCTCGGCACGAGCCGCGATCTGATCAAGACGGTGCCCGGGCGCGGCTACCTGCTGGTCGCGTGCGCGTCGCCCGGCCCGGAACCGATGCCCGCGGCCGACACGCCGGCCGCCGTCCCGGCTGCCGTACCGACCGATGCCCGCGCGTCGTTGCTGCCTGCGCCGCTCGTCGGACGCGACACCGAAATCGCGCAGATCGTCGAGATGCTCGAACGCACGCCGGTCGTCACGCTCGTCGGCGCGGGCGGGATCGGCAAGACGAGCCTCGCCGTACGCGTGGCCCACGCGGTGCGCAGCCGCTCGCGCGAGCGCGTGCTGTTCGTGGAGCTGGCGCGCGCGGGGACGCGCGCCGACATGCTGATCGCCGTCGCGGCCGAACTCGGCCTGGACACGCAGCGCGTGCCCGCCATCGAGGACATCGGCGCCGCATTCGCGGCGTCGCGCTACCTGCTCGTGTTCGACAATGCCGAGCACATCGTCGATCTCGTCGCGAGCCTCGTCGAAACGCTGACGTCGTGCGCCGGCTCGCTGCGCGTCCTCGTGACGAGCCGCGAGCCGCTGCATATCTCGGCCGAAGCGGTGCTGCGCATGAGCCCGCTCGCGGTGCCCGGCGACGACGCGCGCACCGACGAGATCGTGCGTTGTTCCGCCGTCGAGCTGTTCCTGGAACGGGTTCGCACGGCCGCGCCGGATTGTCCGGTCGACGAAGCCGGCACGCGGCTGATCGCCGATATCTGCCGGCGGCTCGACGGGCTGCCGCTCGCGATCGAACTGGCCGCGGCGCGCGTCGCGACGCTCGGGCTCGCGGTCGTCGCGTCGCGGCTGGACGACCGGCTGAACCTGCTGACCGGCGGGCTGCGCTCGGCGCTGCCGCGTCATCAGACGCTGCGGGCGACCTTCGACTGGAGCTACGTGCTGCTCGACCCGGCCGCGCGTGCGCTGTTCCGCCGGATGGGATGCTTCATCGGGCCGTTTACGTTCGATGCCGCGCACGCGGTCGCCACCGAGCCCGGCACATCGGCCGCGGACATGATCGCGGTGCTCGGCGAGCTGGTCGCCAAGTCGCTGGTGACCGTCGAGTTCCACGGCGCATCGGCGCGGTACCGGCTGACCGAGTCGACGCGCGCGTATGCGCTGGAAAAACTGCACAACGAGGGTGAGTTCGAGCGCATCGCGGCGCGTCACGCACGATACGAGCGCGAGCAAGGGCAGGGACACGAGCACGGGCACGCGGCGGCGAGCGTGGACGCGGCGCGGCGCAACGATGGGGGCGCCGAAGCACTGAACGACGCATCAGCGGAGGTGGGCACCGGGGCACTGAACGACGTGACAGCCGATGCGGTCACGGCAGTGCCGAACGACGCACCAGCCGATGCATCGACCGACGCGCTCGTCCTGGCCGCCGACGCAACGCCCGTGCCCGAAGCGGAACGCCTGGCGCGCGCGCTGCTGGAGCCGGCACGGATGCACGAATGCGCGGCGCGGGCGCGCCAGGTGCTCGCCGCTTTCGACACGGCCGCGGCCGACCCGGTCGATGCCGCGCGCGAGATGCGGTTGCGCGCGGCCTGCGCGTCGGCGCTGCTGCATACGGACGGCGACGCCGTGGCCGCGGCCGCGATGTGGGACCGCACGCTCGGTCTGGCCGCGCATGTCGGCGACGATACGTTCGATGCGCGCGCGCTGGTCGGGCAGTGGCATACGATGCTGACGCTGTCGGACATTCACGAATCGCTGCGTTACGCGACCCGCTTCGAGCGCGCGGCCGAGCGGCGCGGCGACCGCGCGCAGCGGCTTCTGGCCAACGCGATGGTCGCCACGTCGCTGCACTACTTCGGCGAGCACGCGCAGGCGCGCGAGCGGCTCGAAGCGGCGACGGCCGAACTCGGCGCGGTGGGCGAGCCGCCGTGCGCGCAGGCCGCGCTCGGCGTCGACATGACGACGCTCGCGCGCACGATGCTCACGCGGCTCGTGTGGATTCAGGGCGACCCCGACCATGCGATGCGCATCGCCGCGCAAGCGGTCGAGTGCGCGCGCCGCGGCCCGTCCGCGCTCGCGCTGTGCGTGGTGCTGGGGGCGGCCGCCGTGCCGATCGCACTGCGCTACGGTGACCACGACATCACGTCCGACTATCTCGCGACGCTGCGCGCGACCGCGAGCGCGCACGGCTTCGACATCTGGCGCAATCACGCGGAATGCCTGACCGGCCAGTTCGACATCCAGGCCGGTCATCCCGGCGCGGGCCTCGCGCGGCTCGAACCCGCGCTGCGGCGTGTCGAGGCGAGCGGATTCCGGCGGCTGCTCGCCCCGTTGAACGTCGCGTATGCGGAGGGCCTCGTGCGCGTCGGCCGCGCAAGCGAGGCGCGCACGCGGCTCGATGCGACGCTCGCGCGCTGCCGTGCGCACGGCGAGCATCTGTTCGTGCCGGAACTGCTGCGCGTGACGGGTATCGCGATGCTCGAACAGGCACGGATTGCGGCCCCGGATGTCGCGCTCGCGTACGAGGCCGACGGCCATCGTCATCTGCAGATGGCGATCCAGACCGCGAACGGGCAGGGCGCCGCGATGTGGGCGCTGCGCGGCGCGCTGGATCTCGCCGATCACCTGATCGAGCGCGGGCGCACCGCGCACGCGTCGACGCTGGTCGCCGGCGTTGCGCGGCACTTCGATCCGCATTCGCGCGCCCATGATGTGCGGCGCTTGTTGCGTGTGCAGAATTTCGTCCGCCAGGACATGCCGCCGCCGTCCCGCCCGCCTGCGCGCCACGACGCCGCCGACGCGGCGCAGCAGGCCGCATAGCGATGCGCGAGTTCCAGGCAACAGCGCGACTGCGCGATCGCGGGATGCGTGCCGATGCGCGCGACGCAGCCATGTTCCGTCGTTCGACGACGCGCCGCACGCGCGGCGCGGCGCGGCGTGCGCATGCGCACGGGAGGCCCGACGGTGCTTAGAGCGACGGAACCCGCGCGCGCGGCGGACCTCGTCGTCTTCAACGGCAAGATTGCGACCCAGGACGAGCAGCGCTCGTTCGTCAGCGCACTGGCGGTGAAGGACGGGCGCATCGTCGCGACCGGCGACGATCGCGATGTGCTGCGTCATGCGCACGGCGACACGACCTGCATCGACCTGAACGGCCGCACGGTGATCCCCGGCCTCGTCGACGCGCACCTGCAGGCCATCCGCGGCGGCACGCACTTCAACCTCGAGCTGCGCTGGGACGGCGTGCCGTCGCTCGCCGCCGCGCTCGACCTGCTGCATCGGCAGGCCGTGCGCACGCCCGCACCGCACTGGGTGCGCGTGGGCGGCGGCTGGACCGCGCTGCAGTTCGCGGAAAAGCGCGGCCCGACGGTGGCCGAGCTGAATGCGATCGCACCCGATACGCCGGTGTTCGTCCGGCATCTCGGCGACAGCGCGTGGCTGAATGCGGCCGCGCTGCGCGCGATCGGCTACGGGCGCGACACGCCCGATCCGCCGGGCGGCGAATTGCGGCGCGACCGTCATGGGCGGCCGACCGGGCTGCTGCTCGCACGCCCCGATCCGGCCGTGCTGGCCGCGGCGCTCGCGCGCGCGCCGGTGCTCGGCGCGGCCGACCGGATCAACTCCACGCGGCAGTTCATGCGCGCGCTGAACCGCGTCGGCGTGACGAGCGTGATCGACGCCGGCGGCGACGGCCTGGCGTATCCGGACGATTACGCGGCGGTCATCGCGCTGGCACGCCGCGGCGAACTGACGACGCGCATCGCGTACGCGCTGGGCGCGCGGCACGCCGGCCGGGAAATCGACGACTTCGCGCAGTGGATCGCGCTGACCTCGCCCGGCGACGGCGATGCGTTCCTGCGCGCGAACGGCGCGGGCGAGCGGCTGCTGTTTTCGGCGGTCGATCTGGGGAATTTTCTCGAACCGCGCACCGAACTGCCCGCGTCGGTCGATGCGGAACTGGCCGCCGTCGTCCGGCTGCTGGTCCGCCACCGCTGGCCGTTCCGGCTGCATGCGACCTACGACGAGTCGATCGGCCGCTTCCTCGACGTGTTCGAGGCGGTGAACCGCGATACGCCGTTCGCCGGGCTGCGCTGGTGTTTCGACCGGTGCGAGACGATGTCGGATGCGAACATCGCACGCGTGGCGGCGCTGGGCGGCGGCGTGACCGTGCAGCCGCGCATGGCGTTCCAGGGCGAGGCGTTCATCGCGCGCGACGGTGCGGCCGCGGCGACGCGCGCGCCGCCGATCCGCGCGATGCTCGCGGCCGGGCTGCCGGTCGGGGCAGGCTCCGGCGCGCTGGATGCGGGGAGCTACAACCCGTTCGTCGCGCTGTACTGGATGGTGTCGGGGCGCAGCATCGGCGGCACCGTGCTGTATCCGGCGCGCAACCGGCTCGGCCGGATGGAGGCGCTGCGCCGCTACACGGTCGGCAGCGCATGGTTCTCCGCCGACGAGCATCGCAAGGGGGCGCTGGTGCCCGGCCGTTACGCGGACTTCGCGGTGCTCAGCGACGACTATTTCACGATCGACATGGCGCGCATCCCGCAACTGTCGTCGGTGCTGACGGTCGTCGACGGCAAGGTCGTGCACGCGGAACGGGAATTTGCGTCGCTCGCGCCGCCGCCGCCGCCCGTCAGCCCCGGATGGTCGCCGGTCGCCGAGGGCGGCGGCACGCCTGCGCCCGGAGCGAACGGACACGGCGGTCCGCGCGCATCGACGGGTGGCGACGCGTGCACGGAACCCGGTACCGATGCGTGCCGGGCACGCGGCCCCGGGCGCCGCTTCGCACGGCCGCGCTATCCGACGGCCAGCGCGGCCGGCGGCCGCTGCGACGCGTGCTAGCCGGCATGCACCGGTGCGCGCGCCGCCGTGACCGGCGCACGGCATGGCCTTGAACGATTTTTCGTCCCGTGCACGGGACAGGAAGGAGACACGATGAACGTTGCGCACACACGCGCACCGTCGACCGCCGACGAAGTGGCCGGCGTCAGCATTCCGCGCACGACGCTTGCGGTCGAGGCGGCCGACGCGGCGCGCGCATCGTTGCCCGCCGCGCTCGCCGATCATGCCGCGCGCGTGTTCGTGTTCGCGTCGCTCGCCGCGCGGCGTGCGGGCGAAGGGTGCGATGCCGATGCGCTGTACGTCGCCGCGATGTACGCGAACATGGGGCTGAGCCCCGCTTACTGCCGCTCGGCTGAACGCTACGAGCTCGACGGCGCCGATGCCGCGCACGCGCTGCTGGTGCGGCATCGGCGCGCGCGCAGCATGCGCGACGACGTATGGCACGCGATCGCGCTGCATACGACGCCCGGTGTGGCCGCGCGTGCGTCGCCGCTCGCCCGCGTGCTGGCACGCGCCGTGTCGACGGATCTGATGGCCACCGATTTCGACAGCTACACCGCCGACGAGCGCACCGCGCTGCTCGCGGCGTACCCGCGCGGCAGCGGATTTCGCGAAACCTTCCTGGCCGCGGTCGCGCGCGGCGTCGAGCATCGGCCGCAGTCGACGTTCGGCACGTGGAGCGCCGACGTGCTCGAACGTGCGGATCCGGATTTCCAGCGGCCGAATTTCTGCGGGCGCGTGCTGGGGGCGCGCTGGAACGACGCGTGACGGCGCCGTTGCGCCGCGCGGGAATCGGCCGCGCGAGCCAGGTATCGCAAGGGGAGCGCGACGACGCGTGCCGCGACGCGCCGCGTCCGGTCAGCCGCGCTTGCCCTGCAGCGTCGGAATCTGCTCGAACAGGCCCGCGAGCCAGTCGACGAACACCTTGAGCTTGACGGGCACGTGGCGATTGGGCGGATACAGCACGGAGATCGGCCGGGCCGGCGCGTTGAAATCCGTCAGCACCTCGCGCAGCCGTCCCGATTTCAGATAGGGCTCGACGAGGTACAGCGACGTCTTGATCAGGCCGATGCCCGCGATGCCGCACTCGATGTAGTTGTCCGCATCGTTGACGGCGACCGTGCCGCACATCTGCACGACGCGCGGCTCGCCGTCGACGACGTAGTCCCACACGCGGGGGCGCCCGGTATCGGCCGAGATGTGGCTGACCGCCACGTGCTGCGCGAGATCGTCGACGGTCTCCGGCTCGCCGCACCGTGCCAGGTACGCGGGCGACGCGCACGTGCAGGTGGTCAGGCTGCCGATGCGCCGCGCGATCATTCCCGAGTCGTCGAGCGCGCCGATGCGCACCACGCAGTCGACGCCTTCGCCGACGAGATCGATCTGCCGGTCGGTCACGCCGAGCTCGATCATGATGCCCGGATGGGCGTCGAGGAACGCGGGCAGCGCGGGCACCACGACCTGCTTGGCCATCGCCGGCGGCAGGTTCACCTTCAACCGGCCGCGCGGCACGTTGCGCGCCTGCGAGACCGACGCCTCCATGTCGTCGATTTCGCGCAGCACCGCGACGGAACGTTCGTAGTAAGCCTGGCCGTCCTCGGTCAGCGAGATACGGCGCGTCGTGCGGTTCAGCAGCCGGCAGCCGAGGTGCTGTTCGAGCGCGCTGAGCAGCGCGGACACGCGCGGCGTCGTGAGGCCGGTCGTGTCGGATGCGCGCGTGAAGCTGCCGGTTTCGACGATGCGCGTGAACACGCGCATCGAAAGCAAGGTATCCATCGTCGGGAGGGCTCCAGTTCTGTCGGGGCGCGGCGCCGTTGCATGCCGGCGCCGTCCGTCTTGTCGGGTGTGTCGGCCGCGCGTAGCGGGCGCGACCGAATTGCTATGCGTCGATGCGTCGTCTCAGCGCGTCGCCGGCGAACGGCATTTCGCGCATGCGCCGGCCGGTCGCGTCGAAGATCGCGTTGGCCAGTGCGCCGGCGGTCGGCCCCATCGACGCCTCGGCCGCACCGAGGAACGGCGCGCCCGGGCGATTGATCAGGTGGACCTTCACGCTTTGCGGTGCGGCCGAGAAGCGCAGGATCGGGTAGCTGCTCCAGTCGAAGCTGCGAATCCGTTCGGTGTCGTACTTCAGCGCCTCGTACAGCGTCCAGCTCGCGGCCTGCACGATGCCGCCCTCGATCTGGTTGCGGATCCCGTCCGGCGACACAACCTGCCCCGCGTCGACGGCGGCTTCCGCGTGCTCGAGCGTCACCTGGCCGGTTTCCGGCACGACCGACACCTCGACGGCGATCGCGACGTACGCCATCAGGTTCTTGTACTTGCCGAACGCGAAGCCGACGCCGCGGTTGCGCGCACGCGGCGGCCGCGGCCAGCCGAAGTGCTTCGCGGCGAGCTTGATCACCTGAAGCGCGCGATGATCTTCCATGTGGCGCAGCCGGAATTCGACCGGATCGACACCGGCCGCGTGCGCGAGTTCGTCCATGAAGCTTTCGATCGCCCACACGTTGGTGTGTGCGCCGAGCGAGCGCATCGCGGACGTCTGCAGCGGCATCGTCGGCGAGAAGTGGTTCACGATGTGCTGGTTCGGCAGCGCATACAGCGGAATCGCGTTGCGGTCGGCGCCGCCCTCCGGTTGCAGCATCGGCGTCGACGGCGCGGGTACGAACGGCGGCTCCAGCATCCGCGCCGGCAGCAGCCGGCCAGCGTTGACGATCCGCTCGTTGTGCGAACTGCTCCACAACGCATAGTTCCAGTCGACGATATGGCCACTCGCGTCGAGCGATGCGCTGACCTCCGTCACCATCGCCGGCGTGAAGTGATCCCACGTGTGTTCCTGTTCGCGCATCCATTGCACGCGAATCGGCTTGCTCGGCATCGCGGCGGCGATCAGCGCCGCGTGCGCGGCGGCGTCGTCGGCCCCGTTGTGTCCGTAGCAGCCGGACCCTTCGGCATGAATGCAGCGCACGCCCGCTTTCGGCATCGACAGCATCTCGGCCAGCGCGTCGCGCAGCGGGTAGACGCCTTGCGAATGGGTCCACACCGTCATCGTCCCGTTATCGAGGTGCGCGACCGCACACGACGGCCCGATCGAGCCGTGCAGCAGGTAGTTCTTCAGGAACGTCGCGTTCAGCGTTTTCACGGCCGGCGCGGTGGCCGCGTGCGTGTTGGCGATCTCGATGCGCTGCGTCGAGATCCGCTTCAGGTCGGCGTGCACGGTGACGCGATCGGGCAGCGTGCGGCCGGGCGACCAGCGGCACGCGGCGGCCAGCGCGCGCTGGGCGACCACCGCCTGCCATTCGCCCTGCGCGACCACCGCGAGCATGCTGCCGTTGCGCACGATCCGCACGACGCCCGGCAGCTTCAGGATCGCCGCTTCGTCGAACGACAGCAGCTTCGCTTCGTACACCGGCGGCATCACGACACGGGCATGCAGCATGCCGGGCAACTGCATGTCCTGCACGTAGCTGACGCCGCCCGTTACCTTGTTCGGGATGTCGACGCGCGGCAGCGACGTGCCGATCACCGTGAACGTCGCCGGGCTCTTCAGCGGCGACGTGGGCGCGGCGTTGCGATGCAGGTCGACGGTGCGGATCGCGTCGCCGTAGGTCATCGTGCGGCCGTCGGGCGCCTGGATGACTGCGTCGGCGGTCGTCAGCGTGCGCGCGTCGACGCCGAAGCGCTTCGCCGCGCCTTCCACCAGCAGCGCACGCACTTGCGCGGCAGCATTCAGCAGCGCGGAACCGCTGTCGGCCATCGTGTGGCTGCCGGCGGTCAACCCTTCGTCGGGCGAGGCGCCGGTGTCGGCCGTCAGGAACGTGATCAGCGACGGCTTCATGTCGAGCTCCTCGGCAGCCACTTGCAGCAGCGCGGTGCGCACGCCGGTGCCGAGCTCGACCTTGCCGGTGAATACGGTGACCTTGCCGTCCGGTGCGATCTTGATCCACGCGTCGAGCAGCGGATTGGTCTTCAGGCTGCCGGCGAGCACCTGCGTGGCTTTCGCCACGTGCACGGCGGCGCCTTCGTCGGCGATCACCAACTGCGCGGCCGCACGCGACGCGGGCGCGAGCGTGAACGCGACGAACAGCGCGCCGGAGACGATGAAATGCCGGCGGCCTTCGTCGATATCGTCGTGGGCATTCATCACAGTCCTTTGCTGATCGTAACGGGGGCGGAGGCGGGTTCCGGGGGCGGCAGCCCGGCGACCGAGCGCACGGCCGCGAGGATCCGCATATGCGTGCCGCAGCGGCACAGGTTCGGCTCCATGTGCGTACGCAGTTCCTGTTCGGTCGGCTTCGGGTTGCGCTCGAGCAGGGCCTGCGCGCGCATGATCATCCCCGCGATGCAGTAGCCGCACTGCGCGGCCTGATGCTCGACGAACGCGCGCTGCAGCGGGCCCGGATGCTCGGCGGTGCCGAGGCTCTCGATGGTGCGCACGCTGCGCGCGCCGACCGCGGCCACCGGCATCAGGCACGAGAACGTCGGCTTGCCGTCGACGATCACCGTGCAGGCGCCGCATTGCCCGAGGCCGCAGCCGAACTTCGCGCCATGCAGGTGCAGGTCGTTGCGCAGCGCGTACAGCAGCGGCGTGGACGGATCGATGTCCAGCGTGTGCCGCACGCCGTTGACGGTGAGGGTAATCATCGGGCGGTGTCCTCTTTTCTGAGCGTCGCGGCCATCGCGTCGACGCCGGACCATGCGGGGCGACCGGTGTAGGTCGCGCGCACGTACGCGGCGAGATCGGCGATCTGCGCGTCGTCGTACTGGTCGATGAACGACGGCATGTAGTTCAATGTGTCCTCGCCGTGCCAGCCGATGCCGTTGAACATCATCTGGATCGCATTGCGCGGCGTATCGGCGTTGACGGCCGTGCTGAACGCGAGCGTCGGCCGCTCGCCGATCGACTGCATCGGCGCGGCCGGCCCGTGGCACTGCGCGCACGATGCCTGGAACAGCACCGCGCCGCGCTGCGCGGCGGGTGTCGTCGCGGCACGTTCGGCCGGTGCGGCGGCCGTGGTTGCATGCCCGTTCGCCGGCTTCTGGATCGACAGGAGGTACGCGGCGATCGCTTCGACGTCTTCCACCGGCACCGTCGCGAGATCGCGCGTGACCGGCAACATCGGCCCGGCCGCCGCGCCGTGCTCGCTCGCGCGGCCGGTGCGCAGGTACGTGACGAGCTGCGCCTGCGTCCACGGCCGCACGGCCTGGCCGAGCGTATTGAGCGGCGGCGCTTCCCAGCCGTCGACGATGCCGCCGTCGAACGCACGGCCGCTTTGCTCGCCGCCGATCGCGTTCAGCGGCGAATGGCACGACGCGCAATGGCCGAGCCCGTCGACGAGCATCCTGCCGCGGTTCCATTGCGCGGACTGCGCAGGGTCGGGTCGATACGCGCCTTCGCGCAGGAACAGCACGTTCCAGAATGCGACCAGGGGCCGGAAGTTCAGCGGAAATATCAGGTCGTTGGCGGGCGCCGTCGCATGTACCGGCTCACGCGTCATCAGGTACGCATACGCGGCGGCGATGTCGTCGTCCGACATCTTCGTGAAATGAATGTACGGAAACGCCGGGTACAGCGGCTGGCCGTTGCGCCCGATGCCGGTGCGCAGCGCACGGGCGAACGCGTCGCGCGACCAGCGGCCGATGCCGGTTTCCGGATCCGGCGTGATGTTGGTCGCATAGATCGTGCCGAACGGCGTCGCGAGCGGCAGGCCGCCGGCGAACGGCTTGCCGTCCTTCGACGTGTGACATACGACACAGTCGCCCAGCGCGACGACGCGCGCGCCGGCGCGCACCAGCTGCGGATCGAACGAAGCAGGGGCGGGCGGATCGATCGGCGCGATCGACGGCCGCACCATGATGCCGATCGCGACGGCGCAGGCCGCGATCGCGATGCCGGCCGCGCCGATCCAGAGTCGTTTGTGCTTCATGCGCGCTCCAGGCGAAGTGGTGCGGCGCGACGCACGTGCGGCACGTGGTGCGTCGGCCGGTGCGGCCGCGAGCGCATTGCCGCGCGGCGGTGATGGGCAACAGGGGCCACGTTGTCACTCCGGAGGTCGAAAAGGTGCGCAGGCTCGCCTGCGCGGTCGCTCATGCAGTCAGTCTACTGACGCGCCCGCTTCATTTCCTGAAGGGCGGCTGAAACGTTCTGAACGCGCCGGCACGCCATGCTTCGCGCCACCCGGTTCGACCTGAGCGCTCCGGCGGTGTCCAGCCGCCGCCCAACGCGCGCACGAGACTCACCGTCGCGACGGCTAGCGCCTGCCGGCTGTGAATCGACTGGCGCCGCGCATTCAATGCATCGCGATCCGCATCGATGACTTCGAGATAGCTGACGTAGCCATGCGCATAGCGGCTCAGCGACAGCCGTGCGGCGGCGTCCGTCGCGCGTACCGCGTTGTCGTAGCGCGCGATCCGCGCCTTCTGCGCGGCGATATCGTTGAGCGCGTCCTGCACGTCGCGCAGCGCGCCGATCGCGGTGGCGCGATAGTTCGCGTCGGCTGCGTCCATGCCGGCACGCGCGGCGGCCACCGTGGCGTCGCGCTTGCCGCCGTCGAACAGTGTCAGCGCGACGTTCGCGCCGAGACTCCACAGCGAGCTGTTGCGGTCGAGAAACGTGCGTAGATCGCGGGTGGCGAAGCCACCGTCGGCGGTCAGCGTCAGTGTCGGCAGCCACGCGGTGCGCGCGATGCCCAGTGCGAGCGACGCCGCATCGGCGCGCCGTGCCGCCGCGAATACGTCCGGGCGTTGGGCGAGCAGCGCGGACGGCAGCCCGGCCGGCACGTCGGGCACTTGCACGGGCACGGGGCGCGCGTCGACGTCGAACGCGGTCGGCGACACGCCGGTCAGCACCGCGATGGCGTCGACGAGGTTCTCGCGCAGCCGGCGGCTCTCCGCGAGATCGGCGTGCGCGGTATCGAGATCGGCCGACGCGCGCAGCCCGTCGAGATCGCTCGCCGCGCCGGCCCGCACGCGGGCGGCGATCACGTCGAGCGCGGTGCGCCGCAGCCCGATCGCGCGCGTGAGCGTCTCGAGATCGTCGTCGACGTAACGCAGCGTCAGGTAGTCGACGGCCACTTCGGTCGCCACCCGCAGACGCACCGCATCGCGGTCGGCCGCCGCCTGCAGCACGTTCTGTTCGCCGATGTCGGCATCGCCGCGCAAGCGGCCCCATAGATCGACTTCGTAGCTCGCGGCGATGGGAACCGACCAGTTGTGCATCGTGCGCTTCGGCAGCGCGTTGTCGACCGTACCGGATACGCGCGTGCGGCTGAACGACGGATCGACGCGCACGGTCGGCGCGAGTGCGGCATCGCGCACGCCGAGCAGCGCCTGCGCCTGGTCGACGCGTGCGGCCGCCGCGCGGATATCGAGGTTGTGCGCGAGCGCGGCGTCGACGAGGGTGCCGAGTTGCGGATCGCCGAACCACGCGGGCCACGCGGCGAGCGACGGCGTGCGCGTAGCGGGCGACGTATTGGTCGACGTATTGGTCGACGGATCGGCATGGCGGAACCCGTCGTGTCCGACCGGCACGGGCGCGAGCGGCTGCGGCGCGATCGAGCACGCGGCGAGCAGGCTGGCGGCGAGTACGGCGGCGCGCTTCATCGCGATTCGCCGCCGGGTTGCAGCGTGACGACGACCGACAGCCCGGGCCGGATGCGCGGCTCCGTCGCGGCCGGGCCGTCGAGCAGGATCTTCACGGGCACGCGCTGCGTGACCTTCGTGAAATTGCCGGTCGCATTGTCGGGCGGCAGCAATGCGAACTGGGCGCCCGTCGCGGGCGACAGGCTGTCGATGCGGCCGGTGAACGCACGCTGCGGCAGCGCATCGAAGTGCAATTGCACGGCATCGCCGGCGCGTACGCGCCGAAGCTGCGTCTCGCGGAAATTCGCGACGATCCAGGGGTGCGGCTCGACCAGCGTGAGCAGCGCCTGGCCGGGCGCGACGTGCTCGCCGGTCTCGACGGTCTTCTTGCCGACGTAGCCGTCCGACGGCGCGAGGACCGCCGTGTAGCCGAGCTGCAGCAGCGCGTCGTGCAGCTCGGCGTCGTTCTGGCTCGCCGCGGCATCGGCTGCCTCGGCGGCGGCGACGGCGCTGCGCCGTTGCGCATCGGCCGCCGCGACGCGCGCGCGGGCCGACTTGCGCGCGGCATCGGCCGCATCGAACTCCTGCTTCGACAGGCCGCGCGGCGTCTCGCGGGTGAGTTCGCGTGCACGCGCGTAATCGAGTTCGGCCTTTTCCGCATCGGCGTGTGCGGACACGAGCGCCGCGTCCGCCTGTTCGATCAGCGCGTGTGCGCGGCTCGCATCGGCATGTGCCTGGGCGACGCGTGCGCGCTGCGCGGCGACCCGCACGTCGAAATCGCGCCGGTCGATCTGCACGAGCGCGTCGCCCGCGTGCACGAACTGGTTGTCGTCGACGAGCACGCGTTCGACGGTGCCGGCGACGCGCGGCGAGATCACGTGCAGGTGGCCGGTCACGTATGCGTCGTCGGTGCCGCGATCGCGCGCGTCGAACTCGTACACGAGCAATGCGACGAGCAGCAGCGCGAGCGTCGCGATCGCCGCGATGGCGGGCCGGCGCGAGCGAACGGGCGCGGCGGGCGGCGGCGCCGAAGCGGCCGGCGTATCGGCGGAAAACGAGGTCATGGTCGGCAAACTCCATCGTACGGACGCGGTTCGACGCATCGCGTTATGCTTGCGCCAGCTTGACAGCGGGGAGCCGCCTGACGATGAACACCACGTTTGCGACCGGTCGTGCCGCGCCGGCGGCGGCCCCCGACATACCGACGTTCCGCTCGATCGCCGCGATCGCGGCCGTATTGCTCGGCGCGGTCATCGCGACGCTGACCTCGCGCATCACGTCGCTCGGGCTCGCCGACGTGCGCGGCGCGCTCGGCGTCGGCTTCGACGAAGGCGCGTGGATCAACACCGCGTTTACCGCGTCGCAGATGTTCGTCGGGCCGCTGGCGATCGCCGCGGCATTCATGTTCGGCACGCGCCGCGTGCTGGTCGCGGGCGCCGTCGTGTTTCTCGGCGCCGAAACCGTGCTGCCGCTCTGCACGCAGTTCGGCGCGTTCGTCGTGTTCCAGGCGATCGCGGGGCTCGCGTCCGGCGTGTTCGTCCCGCTGACGGTCGGCTTCGTCGTCCGGACGCTGCCGCCGCGTCTCATTGCGTTCGGCATCGCCGCGTATGCGATGAATCTCGAGATGTCGCTGAACCTGTCGGCGACGCTCGAGGGCTGGTACAGCGAACACCTGAGCTGGCGCTGGCTGTTCTGGCAGAACGCGGTGCTGACGGTGCCGTTCATCGCGTGCCTGCTGCTGTCGCTGGCGGACGAGCCGGTCAAGCGCTTCGCGTCCGGCCTCGATGCGCGCGGGATGCTGCTCGGCGCCGGCGGCTTCGCGTGCCTGTGCGTCGCGCTCGACCAGGGCGAACGGCTGTTCTGGCTGCAGTCGCCGCTGATCGTCGTGCTGCTCGCGCTCGGCACCCTGATGGTCGCCGCGTTCCTGATTCATGAGCTCGCGTCGCCGCGCGCGGGCCTCGATCTCGGCTATCTCGCGCGGCCGAACATCGCGCTGCTGATCGTGCTCGTCGGCCTCGTGCGCTTCACCGTGCTCAATACGAGCTTCATCCCGTCGCTGTTCCTCGCCAGCACCTACGGGCTGCGGCCGTTGCAGATCGGCGATACGCTGCGCTGGATCGCGATCCCGCAGCTGCTGTTCGCGCCGTGCGTCGCGCTGCTGCTGCAGCGCGTCGATCCGCGCCGGTTGATCGTGGCCGGCTTCGTGACGGTGGCGATCGCCTTCGCGCTCGGCGCGCGCCTCACGTCCGCGTGGGCCGAACCCGACTTCATTCCGTCGCAACTGCTGCAGGCGCTCGGGCAGACGATGGCGCTGACGTCGGTGATCTTCTTCTTCGGCAAGCACGTGACGGCCGAACACGCGTTGACGTTCGGCGCGGTCGTGCAGACGACGCGCCTGCTGAGCGGGCAGCTCGGCACGACGTCGATCGCGGTGATTCAGCGGATCAGGGAGGGTACCCATTCGAATCTCGTCGGTCTGCATGTGTCGCTGTCGGATCCCGAGACGCTCGAGCGGCTGCGCGCCGGTGCAACCTCGCTGGTGACGCACGGCGCCACGGTCGCGACCGGCAACCAGGCCACGTACGCGCTCGTCGATCGGGCGGTGCGCGTGCAGGCGACCACGCTCGCGCTGGCCGACAATTTCCGCGTGGCGATGGTGTGCGCGCTCGCCGGTGCGCTGATCGGCCTCCTGTTGAGGCCGGTGCGGGCGCAGTGAGCGCGGCGCGGCTGAATTGTTCTGAAAAATCCTGAACGGCACGCCTGCCGAAGCGGCATGCGCGCCGCGACGGCAGACGGTGCGCTTACGCCTGCAGGAACGCGAGCAGCTCGGCGTTGATGCGATCGGCGTTCACGACGCACATGCCGTGCGAGCCGCCTTCGATCACCTTCAACTGCGCGTGCTTGACGATCTTCGACGACAGCCGGGCCGAATCGTCGATCGGCACGATCTGGTCGTCATCGCCGTGCAGCACGAGCGTCGGCACGTCGATCTTCTTGAGATCGTCCGTGTAGTCGACTTCGGAAAACTCCTTCACGCACAGATACTGGCCGTGAATGCCGCCCATCATGCCCTGCGACCAGAACGCGTCGATCGTGCCCTGCGACGGCTTGGCGTTCGGGCGGTTGAACCCGAAGAACGGCACCGCGAGATCCTTGTAGAACTGCGAACGGTTCTCGGCGACGTTCTTGCGGATGCCGTCGAATACGTCCATCGGCAGGCCGCCGGGATTGGTCGGCGACTTCACCATCTGCGGCGGCACCGCGCCGATCAGCACGGCCTTCGACACGCGCTTCGTGCCGTGGCGGCCGATGTAGCGCGCCACTTCGCCACCGCCCGTCGAGTGGCCGACGAGCGTGGCTTCGCGCACGTCCAGTGCGTCGAGCAGGGCGGCCAGATCGTCCGCGTACGTGTTCATGTCGTTGCCGCGCGACGGCTGGCTCGACCGGCCGTGGCCACGGCGGTCGTGCGCGATCACGCGATAGCCGTGCTGCACGAGGAACAGCATCTGCGCGTCCCACGCGTCCGCACACAGCGGCCAGCCGTGCGAGAACACGACCGGGCGGCCGGTGCCCCAGTCCTTGAAGTAGATCTGCGTGCCGTCCTGGGTGGTGATCGTGTTCATCGAATGGGCTCCTGGGTGGGCTGAAGCGGCGCTGCGGGCGGGGGTGCCGGCCGCGGCCGCGATCGCGGGCAGCGCGGCGGCCGCGACGGCCGTCGCGCCGGCAAGCAGCATGTCGCGGCGGCGCGCCGACGAAACGGCGTCGGTCTGTTCGGGGTGCATCTGGACTCCTGAAATATGCGGCGCAACGATGCCGCGCGGGATGGTGGATCGGTGACGACCGGCCGCGGCCATCCCGCCGGCAGCCGGTCCGCTTGCGTCGTCGCACGTCGGTTCGTGCCGCGTGGACGAACGAAAGCCGTCGGGAGCGTATCGCGGCGCGCCGCGCGCCGTACTGAAATCAGGCTGAATTTTCTTGAACGCGCCGCGTCGCGGACGGAAATTCGCCGGGCTGCAGAAAAATTAAGCGCGCGACCGGGACTCTTCAGCGCGCGGCGACTATCGTCGACATCGGATCATCCGCGCACCGTTCGCGCCGCGCGCACGGATCCGACCGCCCGCACCGCCCGTCACTCGCCTGGATATGCCGCCATGGATGCCTTCAATCGCTGGGAGCACATGATCACGTCGCTCGGGCCGCCTTCCCTGGCGGGCGTCCGATCGATGCCGATGCCGCGCGCGCGACAGGCGGACGGCCCGCGCCGCGGCCATCGCGGCGACGCGCCGACGCCGTCGAGCGGCGACATACGCCGCCGCAGCGCGATCGTCACCGCCGAGCGGCAGACCGATTCGTCGATGCTGGTGTCGTGGAGCGACCCGACGCACTGCCGCTACGACGAGCAGCGCTGGATCAGCGCGAAGGCGCGCGGGCTCGGGCGGTGCGCGCTCACCGGCGGGCCGATCCGGGTCGGCGATGCCATCTACAAGCCCCAGTGGCGCGGCGCGAAACGGCCGGCGAACTGCCGCGAGATGATTCTGGCGTCGGCGCTCGACGCGTTCGCCGCGCGACAGTCCCGGCCATGACGCCGGCAGCGCGGCGCTGCGCCGGTAGCGACCGGCGCGATACATCGTGAAGCCGCCAGCCGCGGAACGGGAGTGACCGCGACACGTTCGCCGATACCGCGACGAAGGGCCGCTGTTTGCACCGGCCCGATTGCACGGCTGCTCGAAGCGGGACTCGTTCCGCTATCGGTGCGGAGCGATGCTCGACCGGCGCAACATGCGGAGCCCGCGCTGATTCGATCGACCGGCCGAATCAAAAGGAAAATACGTCGAATTTTTCAGAACCGGCAATCATATCGTCTGATATATGGAAATCACATTTACAAACGAATCGGCCATTCGCACATGAATCGTGCGCTGCCGTGCCGAGCCTGCCGCATTGCAGTGCAGATGGCCACGCGCGTGCCGCACATCGTCACGGCGTTTTTCGTCATTTCAAAAAATTCGATCGCTTCATTCTGATAATTTGAATCATTCTGCTACGTAAATACCGTAGCATTGACGCGAAACCGGCGCGCGGTTTAAACCGTGCGCCGTTGAATGTCACCATCAAGAAATTGCGATGATCCGAATTGGAACACTTCACGTTTTTCTCGACAGACGTGAAATTCGTTCGAACGGCAAGCTGTTGCGCATCGGTAGCCGCGCATTCGAGATTCTCGAGCTGTTGATTCGGGCGAACGGCGCACTGGTATCGAAAGACGAAATCATGCAGCGCGTGTGGCCGCACACCGTGGTGGAAGAAAACAACCTGCAGGTGCACATCGCGTCGCTGCGCAAGGCGTTGGCCGACGACCGGAACCTGATCGTGACGGTGCCGGGCCGCGGCTATCGGCTCGTCACCGAGCAACATGACGACGGCGGCGCGCCCGTGCGCCCCGCGATGTCGCGGCCGTCCGCCGCGCCCGGCGCGCTGTTCGGCCGCGAACGCATGGTCGGCGAGGTGCTGGCCGCGTTGCAGGACGCCCGCATCGTGACGCTGGTCGGCGCGGGCGGCATCGGCAAGACGCGCATCGCGATCGAAGCGGCCGCGCGCGCGGACGCGCGTTTTCCCGAGGGCACCGTGTTCGTGTCGCTCGCGACGGTCGCGTGCCCGCGCTTCGTGCCGGATGCGCTCGCGGGCGCGTTCGGCATCGCGCAGCCGACCGGCGCGCTGACCCTCGAAGCGGTGCTCGCCGCGGTCGCACGCCGCCGGATGCTGCTCGTGCTCGACAATTGCGAACACCTGCTCGATGCCGCGGCGCGGATCGCGAGCGCGCTGACCGATGCGGACGACGGGCTGTGCGTGCTCGCGACGAGCCGGGAATCGCTGCGCATCCACGGCGAGCGCGTGTGCCCGGTGTTGCCGCTCGACGTGCCGGACGAAGGCGCGGCCGAACACGATGCGATGCGCGCGAGCGCCGTGCAGTTGTTCGCCGCGCGCGCCCGCGCGGCCGATCCGCGTTTTCCGCTCGATGCGCGCAGCCTGTCGCTGATGGCGTCGGTCTGCCGCCGGCTCGACGGTCTGCCGCTCGCGATCGAACTGGCCGCGGCGCGTGCCGCCGTGCTCGGCATCGACGTGCTGGCCGCCCATCTCGACGATCATTTCCGGCTGCTGACGGGCGGTTTCCGCACCGCGCTCCCGCGCCATCAGACATTGCAGGCGATGTACGACTGGAGCGACCGGCTGCTGGGCGATGCCGAGCGCCTGCTGTTGCGATGGCTCGGCGTGTTCCGCGACGGTTTCTCGATCGAGGCCGTGCGCGCGGTGGTCGGCCCGAACGGGCTGGCCGGTGCCGACCTGCTCGATACGATCGCGGGCCTCGTGTCGAAATCGCTGCTGATCCTCGAGACCGCGCACGGCGCGCCGCGCTACCGGTTGCTGACGACCACGCGCGCGTACGCGCAGCAGCAGCTCGACGCGCACGGCGACGGCGCGGCGGCCGCGCGCGCGCACGCCGGCTATTTCCTCGAGTTGTTCCGGCAAGCGGCGCATGGCGGTGGCGCGCGGGGCGGCGATCAAGGCGGCTCCACGCGGCTCGAGGCGGTGCGGCGTGAGCTCGGCAACCTGCGTGCCGCGCTCGACTGGGCATTCTCGGCGAACGGCGATGCGGCGCTCGGCGTCGCGCTCGCGGCGGTCGCGGTGCCTTGCCTGTTCGACCTGTCGCTCGTCGACGAATGCCGCGAACGGGCGCGCGTGGCGCTCGATGCGATGCGCGACGCCGACACCACGGCAGAGGCCGCCGATGCGCGCGTGCGCTTGCTCGCCGCGTATGCGGCGGCGCTTGCGCATACGGCCGGATCGACGCAGGCGGTGCACGACGCGTGGTCGGAAGTGCACGCGCTCGGCTTCGATGCGGCCGAGGCGGAGCTGCCGGCGCGCGACGGCTGACGGCGGACGGGCGGGGTGCCTGCCGCGCTTCAGAACGTTTCAGCGCGGCTCAAGGACACGGGCACGCGGCATGCGTAGAGTGCGAGCGTAAGGCGCGGCCATCCCGGCACGCTTGCGTGGCGATCCCGTGCGCGCGCCGAGATATCGCGACGCCATCCGCCAAGCGGGCGTCGCGACACGTGCGGCGCCCCCTGCGCCGCCGCGTGCCCGCCCAACCGGACGAACCGCCGCATGAAACTTCCCGAATCCGACCTTTCCCGCCACGCGACCGACCTCGGCCTGCTGTTCCTGCGCGTCACCGCCAGCGTGCTGCTGCTCGTGGTTCACGGCTTGCCCAAAGTCCTTCACTACACGTCGGAAGCCGCCGCCATCGAGGATCCGTTCCATCTCGGCCGCACGCTGTCGATCCTGTTCGCGATCTTCGCGGAAGTCGTGTGCCCGGTCTTCATGATCGTCGGCGTATGGCCGCGGCTGGCCGCGTTGCCGGTGATGATCATCACGCTCGTCGCGCTGGTGTTCGTCCATCCCGACTGGTCGCTGCGCGATGCGCAGTTCGCGTGGATGCTGCTGATCCTGTTCGGCACGATCGCGATCGCGGGGGCCGGCCGCTATGCGTTGCCGGGCGTGGTGCGCCGGCGCGCGTAGCGCGGCCGCGGGCGCGCCCAGCCTCTCGTCGCGGCGGCGACGGACCGACCGTCACGCTGCCGTCGCCATCGTTCCGTTCCGTTTCGTTTCGATATGCTGAATCTTTCCGACACGGCGCTCTACGGCGCGCCGATCGTGCTGGCCGATCTCGTCGCGTGGCGCCTGTTCGGGCGCGGCCGCGGCGCGACGCGGGCGGTGTGGCGCTGCGCGGCCTTCGCCGCACTGACTGCCGTGCTGTTCGCGCACGGCGTGAGCCCGCTCGCCGTTCCCGCGTCGGCCACCGGCCTCGACCGCATCGCGCTCCAGGCCATCTGCATCGCGTGGTGGCTGCAATGCGCGATCGTCTTCAGCCTGCTGCTCGATCATCTGCTGTTGCCGCCCGCGTGGCGCAGCCAGCGGCTCTTTCACGACATCGCCGCGGGCGTCGTGTTCGGCGCGGCCGTGGTCGCCGCGCTGGGCTACGTGCTCGGCCTGCCGTTGAGCGGCGTCGTCGCGACGTCGGGCGCGGTGGCGGTGATCCTCGGTCTCGCGCTGCAGAACACGCTGAACGACGTATTCTCCGGGCTCGTGCTGAACACCACGCAGCCGTTTCGTCTGAACGACACCGTGTCGATCGGCGAAATCGAAGGGCGGATCGTCGAGAGCAACTGGCGGGCGACGAAGCTGATCGACAGCCTCGGCAACCTGGTCGTCGTGCCGAACAGCGCCGCGGCCCGCGCCACCATCGTGAACCTCAGCGAACCGTCCGGCCTGCACGGCGTGACGCTCACGCTCGACGTCGATCCCGCGGTGCGGCCGGCGGTCGTGGTCGGCGCGCTCGAGCGCGCGGCGGCCAGTTCGCTCGACGTGCTCGCGCGCCCCGCGCCGGTTGCCGTCGTGAAGGCGTTCGGCACCAACGCGATCCGCTACGAGCTGCTCGGCTACGTCGACGCGCTGCAGAAGACGACGGCCGTGCGCAACGCGCTGTACGATCTCGCGCACCGGCATCTGGCCGCGGCAGGCACCGCATGGCGGCCGCTCGCGAGCGCCGCGCCGGCAACGGCACCGGACGGGCGCGATGGGCACGATCGGCGTGACGTATCGCGCCGGTTGCTGCTGTTGCGTGCGGTGGACCTGTTCGCGCACGTCGACGGCGACGATCTCGCCGCGCTGGCCGATGCGCTGGTCTCGCGCTCGTTCGGCCAGGGCGACGTGATCTACGCGTCGAATTCGGATACGCGCGTGCTGACGATCGTCGAATCCGGCGTCGCGGCCGTATTCGTGCCGGGCCCGGCGGGCGACGTCGAGGTGCGGCGCATGGCGCCTGGAGACGCGATCGGACAATCGGTCGTGCTGGCCGGCACGCGCCTGCATGCGACCGTGCATGCGGTGACCGCGATGACCGTCCTGCAACTGCGCAGCGCCGACCTGTCGGCGCTGATCCGCAGGAAGCCGGAGCTCGGCAGGCTGATGTGCGAATCGGTGACCGAGCACATCGCGGCCGAGGAAAGGATGATGATCCCGCCGGTCGAGAAGGCGCACGCGTCATTCAGCCTGATCGCGTGGCTCGAGAAGGAAATGAAGCGCGTGCACGACTCGATCGTCTGACGCGGGGGGGTGACCTTCGCTGGCGCCGAACGCGATCAGGCGAGCTGCAAGAGGCGATCGACGAGGTCGGGGCGATCGAGTTGCTCGACCCACCACAGGAGTGCACGGCCGGCCTCGTCGCTGCGCCACGCGAGATAGCAATGCGTGGTATCGCGCATGCCGGTCACGCGGCGGGCGACGAGCTTGCCGTCGGCGATCGCACGGGCGGCGATGCATTCCGGCAGCGTGCCCACCGCCAGCCCTTCGCATTGCGCATCGAGCTTGGCCGCGAGCGTCGGCACCGCGAGCGTCGGCTGGCCTGCATCGATCGCAACCGATTGCGGCGGCAACTCGCGCGACGTATCGCTGATCACCGCGCCGCGATACTGGACGACCGTTGCCATCGACAGCGGCTCGGGAAGCGCGGCGAGCGGGTGGGTCGGCGCAACGGCGAACACGTGTTTCAGCGCGCCGATCGGGCGCGCGATGATGTTCGGCAGTTCGGGCGGCGCGCCGGCGGCGCCGACGACGAGATCCGCGCGGCGCGAGATCAGCGCGTCCCAGGCACCGCCGAGCACTTCGGTCGACAGCCGCAGCCGCGTGTCCATCTCGAGCGCATAGAACCGGTGCACGAACGGCCACATCGCATCGAACGGCAGGATCTCGTCGATACAGATGCGGACCTCGGTTTCCCAGCCTTCCTGCGCGCGCTGCGCCTTCATCTCAAGTTGTTCGGCCGCATGCAGGAGCCGCCGGCCTTCCTCGACGACGATGCGGCCCGCGTGCGTGAGCTTCGCGCGTCGTCCGCTGCGGTCGAACAGCATGACGCCGAGATCGCTCTCGAGTTTTTGTACCAGGTAGGTCAGGGCGGACGGCACGCGATGCAGCAGTTCCGCGGCTTCGGCGAACGTGCCGGTACGGTCGATCGCATCCAGTGCTTCGAGCGCTTCGAATGACAGCTTCATCGCGAGTTCCGGGTGGAGGAGGCTGGCGCATCATACCAGCGCGTGCCGCGCGGAGGGCCGCACGCGTCATGGTGGTTTGCTAGACTGATGCTCCTCGTCATTCACCTGCTTGTCTCCACTCATGACTGCGCGTCAGCCGGACAACGCTTCTTCCGATTTCATCCCGGCCGACGTCCGGCAGACCGTCGTCGCGCAGGCGCTCCCGAAGGGACAGGTCAGCATCGTCCGGCTGAAGTCGCCGCGCCGCAACAGCGGGCTCACCGCGCCCTATCAACTGGAGAATTCGGATCTCATCGTGTTGCAGTTGCGCCCGTTCGGCGAGCAGGATCTGTGGCTCGACGGCCGCCGCGCGCCGTTCGTGCCGTACGGCGCGGGCACGGTCACGGTTTACGATCTCGATCGCGAGTGGGTAGCCGATCTGAAGGGCGCGTTCGACTGCCTGCATTTCCACATGCCGCGCCCGCTGCTCGAGGAAACGGTGGACGACCTCGGCGGCCGGCAGCGGCCGCGGCTTTACCTGCCGCCTCATCTGAGCGCGCACGACCCGATCATCCACTCGCTCGGCCAGTCGCTGCTGCCCGCGCTCGCGCGGCCGGGCGAGGCGTCGCAGATCTTCATCGATCACGTCGGGCTCGCGTTTCAGGCGCACGTGGCCCACCGTTATGGCGGCGTCAGCGAGCGACGGGAAAAGACGTACGGGAAACTCACGCCGTCGCAGGCGCGCCGTGCGAAGGAATTGCTGCTCGAGCATCTCGACGGCAACCTCGGGCTGGCCGACGTGGCAAGCGCATGCGGCCTGTCTCGCAGCTATTTCGTGAAAGCGTTTCATCAGACGACCGGGCTGCCGCCGCATCGCTGGCTCATCGTGCAGCGTGTCGAACGGGCGAAGGAGTGGATGCGCAATCCGAGCCTGCCGTTGAGCATGATTGCCGACGCGTGCGGTTTTGCCGATCAGAGCCACTTCTCGCGGACCTTCACGCGCCTGACCGGCGTCAGCCCTCGCCGCTGGCGAGCGGACCATACCTGAGCGTCGTGATGCGGGGCCGGGCAGGTTTCCGTGATGGCGGGTGGGCAGTTGCCCGGGGAAATTGAACCTGCCAGGCGCGCGCCCATTCGAATGCGCAGCAGACGCTGAGCGCAGCGTGCTTATGCATAGAAGCCGATCAGCATGTCGAGATTGCGTTGCGCGTGCTGCTCGAGCGGCGCGAATTCCGCCGATCGAAACAACGGGGCCTGCGCGCGCAGATGTTCGAGCGCCTGCCTGCGGCCGGCGCGGAAGGCTGCCGACGGCGCATCGGGATCCTGCGCCCACTCGCGCGCGATCGCGCGGTCGTATTCACGGAGCCGGTCGGGTGCGGCCGCGAGGATCGCGAGATCGGCGTCGAGAAAAATTTGCGCGGCGCGCTGCAATTCCGGATCGACGGCGAACCTGTCAGGCAGCCGGTGCGACTTCGTCGCCAGCACCAGGTCGCGGGCCACGGACACGTGCGATGCATGCGCATGCAACCACGCTGCGTCGCAATGCGCGTGCGTGACCTGCGCGAGCCATTGCGCGCTGAGCGCTTCGTTGTCCGCATACGCCGGCAGTGTCGTCGCGTAGACGATGTCGTGTGCCCACACGGCCAGCTCGATGGCCGGCCACAGCGGGTCCGCGCGATACGGCGCGAGGTGCGCGAACAGTTCCGCCAGATGGGCGAGCGTGTGGTAGAAGCGCTGCGGCTCGCCGTACGCGCGTTCGACGAGCGGCCACACGGCCGTCGTGCCGAAGCAGGCGTCGCAGGCCGCGCGCAGCGTGCGCGCGATATCGGGATCGAGGGCGTTCATGGTGGCGGTCGGCTCGGGCAGGCGGTGCGCGGAGCATAGCAAACGTGGCCGCGAGCAGGCATGCCGCTTGCGCACGCGCACGCATTGCACCGTATCGGAGGTTGCCATGAAACGCATCTGGCCGCGCTGCCCGCTGCTCGCGATCTGGGCGGTCGGGGCGCTCGCGCTGTCCGCAGACCTCGCATCGGCGGCGCCCGACGTCTCGATCAGCCGCGCGGATGAAGGAACGACCGCGGCCGGGCAGCCGGTGAGCGAGTACACGCTGGCGAACCAGCGCGGCGTGACGCTGAAAGTCATCACGTACGGCGCTATCGTGACCTCGCTCGACGTGCCGGACCGCGCCGGCCACGTCGCCGACATCGTGCTCGGCTTCGATTCGCTGCACGACTACGAAGCGCACAACGGCAACATCCATTTCGGCGCACTGATCGGCCGGTATGCGAACCGCATTGCCGGCGGGCGGTTCCCGCTCGATGGCCGGACGTGGGCGCTGCCGGTCAACGACGGGCCGAACACGCTGCATGGCGGCCCCGGCAGTTTCGACGCGAAGGTATGGACGGTCACCGGTACGCACAGCGACGCGAGCGGTTCGAGCGTCACGCTGCGCTACGTGAGCCCCGACGGCGAGAACGGCTTTCCCGGCACATTGACGACCGACGTGACCTACACGCTGACACGTGACAACCAGATCCGCATCGACTATCGCGCGACGACCGACAAGGACACGGTCGTCAACCTCACTAACCACAGCTACTTCAATCTGGCCGGGCACGCCGGCGGCAGCGTCGAGCGGCAACTGATCGAGATCGCCGCCTCGCGCTTCACGCCGACCGACGAGACGTCGATTCCGACCGGGCAACTGGCGAGCGTCGCGGGTACGCCGATGGATCTGCGCCAGTTGACGCCGATCGGTGCGCATTTGCGCGACGCCTATCCGCAGCTCGTCATGGCGCATGGGTACGACCAGAACTGGGTGCTCGACCAGGGCGGCCAGCCGGCGCCGGCGTTTGCCGCGCGCGCCTATGATCCGGCGTCGGGGCGTTTTCTCGAGCTGTACACGACGCAGCCGGGGCTGCAGTTCTATACGGCCAACGGATTGAACGGCAGCGTCGCGGGCAAGGGCGGGACGGTCTATCGGCAAACCGATGCGTTCGCGCTGGAGGCCGAGCATTTTCCCGATTCGCCGAATCATCCGGCATTCCCGACGACGGTACTCAAGCCCGGCGAGACGCTGCACGAAGCGACGGTGTGGCGGGTGGGGGCGCGATGAGCCGGGGCGCGGCCCGGATCGTCTCCGCTACAGGTTGACCACGCCGCGCCCGAGTTCGATCACGCGGCCGCCCACGCCGATCTCGCCGCTCGCACTGACCGACAGCCGCAATCGGCAAGGCCGGCCGATAGCGTCACCCTGTTCGACCTGAAACGCGGCCGGCAGGTCACGCTGCATCGCAAGCAGCCACCCGCCCAGGTTTGCGCAGGCCGACCCGGTGCCCGGGTCTTCCGAGACGCTGCCTTGCTTCACGAAGAAGTAGCGCGACACCACCGTCCCCGGACGCTCGGCATCGAACGCGAATACGTAGGCGGTCTTGCGGCCGAGGCTGCTGGTCGGCCAGATATCGAGGCAGGCGCTGTCGGGCTGCGCGCGGCGCACGGCGGCGGGATCCTTGAGCGCGACCAGCAACTGGTCGGCGCCGGTGTCGACCCAGATCGGCGGCGCGAGCAGATCGTCTTCCGTGAGCCCCAGCAAGGTCGCCGTCCGGGCGTCCGACAATTCGCACGGCGCCGTCTTCGGCATGCCTGCGTGCGGCGCGGTGAACGTCCACACGTCGTCATGCGCGCTCACGTCGACCACGCCTGCCTTGAACTCGAGCGCGAGCGCGTGGCCCGCACCCTGCAGGTCGCGCACGACATGCGCGGTGCCGAGCGTCGGATGGCCGGCAAAGGCCATCTCATGGCCCGGCGTGAAAATGCGAACCCGCGCATGGGCGCGCTCGGACGGCAGCACGAAGGTCGTTTCGGACAGGTTGAACTGCACCGCGAGCGCCCGCATGGTCGCGTCGTCCATGCCGCGCGCATCGTCGAATACGCAAAGCGGGTTGCCGCCGAAAGTCGATTCGGCGAATACGTTCAGCAGGCGGAAGGCGTAGGAAGGCATTTGAATCTCGTGTGGGTGCGGCAGTCGACGGACCGAGGGGGCACGTTTGTCGCCGGCTTGCGGCAGAGCGGCGGCGACATCGCGTCGCGATGCGGTGCGTCATTGTGCCCGCAAGATGCGATGAAAGGGCGGCATCCGGGTTGTCCGTTTTTCATGCATGATCGGGTATCTCCGGTTTGCCGATGGAGATTCGGTTCGATCATTCGACTATCCGCAACGTGCAGGTTCGAGCGTGCAGGGGAAAGACATGGGATCTGACGGAAGCGCTCCGGATACCGGCGGCGACCAACCGAATGCCGGCTCGCCGCAAACGCTCCTGGACGCGATCGTCCGTGGCGTCGAAGGCCACGGCATCCCTGCCGGCACCGATTGGCCGACCGCGAAGCAACTCCTCGCGGACAACGAGGGCCAGTGGAAATTCTCGGCGGTGCTGGTCGCGATCGTCGCGCGGCGCGAGCCGACGATCCTGTTGACCCGACGCGCGTCGGACCTCAGCGAATACTCGTCGCATGTGAGTTTTCCGGGCGGACGCCCGGCCGAGTCCGACCGCGATATCGGCGCGACCGCCTTGCGCGAGGCATTCGAGGAAATCCGCCTCGCGCCTGATGTGGTCCGCGTGGCCGGCAGCTTGCCGATCCACAAAACCAGAAAACGCAATCACGCGATCTTTCCCGTGGTCGGCATCGTGCCGGACACGGCGATATGGGAGGCGGCGCCCGCGGAAGTCGCGGAGATCTTCGAGTTTCCGTTCGCCGTGCTGCTGAATCCGGAGCTGCTGCGGCAATACACGGACGGCGAGCGCACGGGCGCATGGTACTGGGCGGAGCAGACGCAGGACATCTGGGGCGTGACGGCGCTCATCCTGAGGTCGCTCGCCGGTCTGGTGCGCGATGCCATGCGATGACGGCATGCGTTGACGGTCGCATGCCGACGCACGTCAATGCGACGACACGAACACAGCATCCTCGAAGGCTTCCGGAATCGCGAAGCTGTCGCGCATGCGCTGCGTTTCCTTCGCCGGCGTCAGGCCGAACAGGCGCTTGAATTCGCGGCTGAACTGCGACGGGCTCGCATAGCCGACCGCGTAGCCGGCCGCCTCCGCCGTCAGGTCTTCGCGCACCATCAGCAGGCGCGCCTGATGCAGCCGCGTCGACTTCAGGTACTGCATCGGCGACACCTGCGTGATCGCCTTGAAGTGACTGTGAAAGCTCGGCACGCTCATGCCGGCTGCGTCGGCCAGTTGCGGCACGTCGAGCGGTTGCGCGTAATCGGCATGGATCACGCGCAGTGACCGGCCGATCCGGCCGAACTGCCCGCGCATCGCCAGCGCGCTGCGCAACGCGCTGCCCTGCGCGCCGGTGAGCACGCGGAAATACAGCTCCCGCAGCAGGGCCGGGCCGAGCACCGCGGCGTCGAGCGGCCGGTGCATCGCCTCGACGAAACGCAGCACCGACGCATGCATCGTCGCGTCCATCGGCGTCGACATCATGCTCCTGGGCGCCTGCACGGGCTCCGCCGTCCCTTCGCGGTCGATCTGCGCCGCGAGTTCGGCGGCCAATGTGAAATCGAGGTGCAGGTACAGCGCGAGCAGCGGGCGCTCGGGCGTGGCGTCGGTTTCCATGCTGAACGGCACGGGGACGGACACCGCCAGATAGTGATGTTCGTCGTACAGATAGCGCTCGCCGCCGAAGTAGCCGCGCTTGCAGCCCTGGCACACGATCACGATGCCCGGGTCGTACAGCACCGGCGTGCGCGTCAGCGCGCGGTTCGAACGCAGGATGCGCACGCTCGGCAGCGCCGTCAGGTTGTAGCCTTCGTCGGGCGCCAGCGTGCGCAGCAGCGCCACCAGGCGCTTCCGGTCGCGCGGCGGCAGCGTCGGGGATCGGGCGGGGACGGGATCGGCGCTCATAGTTTTGTGCAAGAAAATAAGCGGAATCGGGCTTATTCGACGGGGTTCGTCAGACTAGTATGCATGCTCCAATCGACATTCGGGAGAAGCTCACATGGCATCCGGCAAGCTCATGCTCATTACCGGCGTCAGCAGCGGCTTTGGCCGCGCCCTCGCGCAGGAGGCCCTCGCGGCGGGTTACACGGTGGTCGGCACCGTGCGAAGCGCGCAGCCGGCGCAGGATTTCGACGCACTGTCCGCGCAGGCGTTCGCGCGGGTGCTCGACGTGACCGACTTCGAGCGCATCGACGGCGTCGTGGCGGACATCGAGGCGAACGTCGGCCCCGTCGACGTCCTGGTGAACAACGCCGGCTACGGGCACGAAGGGATCATGGAAGAGGCGCCGCTCGCGGAGATGCGCCGGCAGTTCGACGTGAACGTGTTCGGCGCGGTCGCGATGATGAAGGCGGTCATCCCTTACATGCGCGAACGGCGGCGTGGCCATATCCTGAACATCACGTCGATGGGCGGCCACATCACGATGCCCGGCATCGCGTACTACTGCGGCAGCAAGTTCGCGCTGGAAGGCGTGACCGAAACCGTCGGCAAGGAGCTGGCGCCGTTCGGCATCGCGGTGACGGCCGTGGCGCCGGGGTCGTTCCGCACCGACTGGGCTGGCCGCTCGATGGCGCGCACGCCGCGCTCGATCGCGGATTACGACGCGCTGTTCGATCCGATCCGCCAGGCGCGCGAAGAGAAGAGCGGCAAGCAGCTGGGCGATCCCGCGAAGGCCGCGCGGGCGATGCTCGCGGCGATCGCGGCGGACCATCCGCCCGCGCACCTGCTGCTCGGCAGCGATGCGCTGCGGCTGGTACGCGGCAAGCTGGCGGCGCTGGACGCGGAAATCCGCGCGTGGGAGGCCGTGACGGTGTCGACGGACGGTTGAAGTGCGGCGCTGGACGATCGTTCGCCCGTAGCGGGATCGTCCACGTCGTCGACATCGTCGACGGTCATTCGCAACTTGGCATCCTCGTTTAACAAACCTGTCCGATAATGGCTGCCGGCCAGTGCGCCGTTCATCCACCTCACAGGAGTCATCGCGATGCCATACGTCACCACGAAGGATCACGTCGAGATCTTTTACAAGGACTGGGGCCCGAAGGACGCGCAGCCCATCGTCTTCCATCATGGCTGGCCGTTGTCCTCGGACGACTGGGACGCGCAGCTGCTCTTCTTCGTCCAGAAGGGCTATCGCGTGGTGGCGCACGACCGGCGCGGCCACGGCCGGTCGGCGCAGGTGTCGGACGGCCACGACATGGATCATTACGCGGCGGACGCTTTCGCGGTCGTCGAGGCGCTCGACCTGCGCAATGCGGTGCACATCGGCCACTCGACCGGCGGCGGCGAAGTGGCGCGCTACGTCGCGAAGCACGGCGAGCCGGCCGGCCGCGTCGCGAAGGCGGTGCTGGTCAGCGCGGTGCCGCCGCTGATGGTGAAAACCGCATCGAACCCGGAAGGCTTGCCGATCGAGGTGTTCGACGGCTTCCGCAAGGCGCTCGCCGACAATCGCGCGCAGTTCTTCCTCGATGTGCCGAGCGGTCCGTTCTACGGGTTCAACCGCGAAGGTGCAACCGTGCATCAGGGTGTGATCCGCAACTGGTGGCGACAGGGGATGGAAGGCAGCGCGAAGGCGCATTACGAAGGCATCAAGGCGTTTTCGGAAACCGACCAGACGGAAGACCTGAAGTCGATCTCCGTCCCGACGCTCGTGCTGCATGGCGAAGACGACCAGATCGTGCCGATCGCGGATGCCGCGCTGAAGTCGATCAAGCTGCTGAAGAATGGCACGCTGAAGACGTACCCGGGCTACTCGCACGGGATGCTGACGATCAACGCGGACGTCCTCAACGCCGACCTGCTGGCTTTCGTGCAGGCGTAACAGTGTTGGCGCGGGCCCGCTTCGGCGGGCTGCGCCGCCATTGCGGGCCGGTGGCGCGCGGTCGCGCTGCCGGCCACGCGGCCGGATCACCGGCCGCTGTGGTTTAGCCCGGGCCGTTGAAGCGGATGCCCGGAAACGTCAGACGCGGGAGCCGGCTTTCCAGAAACGCCAGCAGTTCGCGCACCTGCGCGGCCTTGGCTGAATCGTCCGGCCACACGAGGTAGTACGCGTCCCCCGTATTGACGGCGGTCTTGAACGGCAGCACGAGCTGCTTCTCGTCGATGGCCGTCGCGCACAGCGCGAGATCGCCGATCGAAATGCCGTGGCCGGCAATCGCCGCCGCGATCCCCTGTTCGAGCATGTCGAACACCTGCCCGCGCGTGATGTCCACCTCGAGATCATGGCCGCTGCCCTTGAGCCAACGGCGCCAGTCGCGCCGGTCGGGCGACGGGTGGATCAGCTCGCACGCCGCCGGATTCGTGCGTGCGACCGTCGCGGTCGCTCGCGAGCACACCGGAATCAGCCATTCGTCGAACAGCTTCACGCACTGCGTGGCCTCGCCGAACTTGCCCGCGCCGAGCAGGATCGCGCAATCGTGGGATTCGCTGAAGAAATCGACGGTATCGACGTCCATCCACACGCTCGCGATCTGCACCTCGAACGCGGGCCGCGTGGCGCGAAACGCGGCCAGGGCGTCGAGCAGCCAGCGCATCGTGAGCGTGGACGGCGCCTTGAGCCGCAGCACGTCGCGTTGCGACTGGAACAGCACGCACGCTTCCTCGATCTGCCGGAAGCCGCGCCGCAGGCCCGACGCGAAGATGTGCGCTTCCGCCGTCACGGTCATTCTGGGGCCGTGCCGGACGAACAGCTTCCGGCCGAAGTACGCCTCGAGCGTCCGCACGTGCTTGCTCACCGCGCTTTGCGTGAGGCTCAGTTCTTCTGCGGCCAGCGTAAACGAGCCGGTGCGCGCGGCGCTTTCGAACGCGCGCAGCGCGTAGACAGGCGGGAGCGGTTTGGCCTTCATGGGTTTTGAACAGGAATAAAACTCATGTCATCCGGCAGGATTTTCCGTTTTTCAACGGCAGGCCGGGTACGCAATACTTCAGAAAACCGTGCAATCCGGTGCGCTGAAGCACGATGATGCCACCGTGGCGGGCACGCGCGTCAATTCACCCCACAACTTTTTGTCATGACACTTCATTACCCGCTGCTGTTCGCCTATCTCGCCGCGATCGTGCTGCTCATCGCGACGCCCGGCCCGGTCGTCATGCTCGTGGTCGGCACCGTCGCGCGGCGCGGCTTCCGCCAGGGGATGCTGACCGCGGTGGGCGCCAATGCCGCGAGCCTCGTGATGATCGCGGGGGCGATGCTGATGGTGTTCGGCGTCGTGCTCGTCAGCGAGCGCCTGTTGACCGGGTTGCATGTGGCCGGTTGCGTGTTCATCGCGGTGCTGGCCGTCCGGACGCTGCTCGGCGAATGGCGCGCCGGCCGCGTGCGTCACGGCAACGACGCCGCGCAACGCGAACCGGCGTCGCAGGCGCGCGGCTTGCCGGGCGTCGTGCGCGGCTTTCTCGTCGGCATCGCGAATCCGAAGGACCTGCTGTTCTTCGTCGCGTTCTTCCCGCAGTTCGTCGGCATCACGCCGGATTCGCGCGTGAGCCTGGCGATCCTGGCCGCCCTGTGGATCGCGGTCGATTTCACGATCCTGACCAGCTACATGGCCGCGATCAACCATCCGCTGATTCATCGCAAGCAGCGCTGGATCACGGCGTCGTCGGCGGGCGCGCTACTCGTGATTGCGCTCGCCGGGCTCGGCAGCACGATCGCGGGTGCCGCGTAAGCGGTCCCGATTGACCGCGCGAGTCACATCAGCCGTTGCGCAGGAACACGACGTAGCCGCGGAACCACGGATTCGTCGCGAGGTACGGCGGCGCGTCCCATTCGCCGCCCTGGATGATGCCGATGCGAAACGGCAACTGCAGCCGCGCGACGCGCGGCAGGTAGTCCGCATAGTCGGGGACCGTGCGGCGGCCCTGGTAGGTCTGCACGACCACCTCGTCGACGATCCCCCTGAGCTGGTTCACCTGGTCGGTATCGATGCGGCTGCTCCAGTCGAGCAGCCCGGTGATGCTGAGCCGATAGTCGGCGGGCAGCGTGTCGCGCAGCGACTGCAGGAATGCGAGGTAATCCTGCAGGTGGCGCGTGCGCGCATCGAAGTCGATCTGGATGCCAGTGATCGTGCGGCCCGACGCGCGCCAGCGCGTGAGCTGCGCGAGCATGATCTGCGTGACGCGCGGCGTCCAGCGCAGCGTATGCGCGCGATAGACGAGCCACACGCGCGCCTGCGGCGCGGGTGGCAGCGCGACGCCCTGCGCGATCACGCGGACCTGCGACTCGTCCCGCGGCGACGCCTCGATCTGCCCTTGCAGCACGTAGACGGTGCGCGCGCCGTGCACGACCGCCTGCGGCTTCACGCCTGCCCACAGCCAGAACGCGTCGTACCGCGCGGCATCGACGGTGCCGGCCAGTGCGACGCGTCCGGCCAGCAGCAGTGCGAGGCACGCCAGGCATGCGATGCGCGTCACGCGGCGCTTACCAGTAGTAGCGAAGCTTCTGCGCCCACGGGCTGCCCGCGTAGCTCGCCTTCAGCGTATCGAACCAGCGCTTGCGCACGTTCTTCGGCACGTCCTTGCCGCCGCATTCGTTGGAGCCGCCCGGTGCATAGCACTTGATCGCGCGGTAGTACGCGTAGGCGCGGTCGTTCGGGTTCGCCTGCGCATCGGCCATCACCGTCAGGTAGCTCGACATCCGCTCGTACGGTTTGCCGTCGAACTGCGACGGCCCCGCGCCGAGCGTCGGCGGAATGCGCGCGGCGGCCGTCGTCGATGCGTTGCGGATCCACAGCGGCACCGGATCGCTTTCGAGGCCGGGTGCGGGCGGGTGCAGGCGCACGAAATCGGCGAGGCAGTTCAGCCCTTTCGCATCGGCGGGATTCTGCTGGAGCGCCGTGGCGATGTCGTGCGCGGACGGGCACGTATATCCGTCATCGTTCCTCGCGCCGGCCGCGATGAACGGCTTCAGCGGATCGGCCGGCTTGCCGGACACCAGCGCGGCATCGGCGATGAACTCGGCGTAATGCGAGCGGGTGAGTTCCTTGTACAGCAGCGTGGTCAGCGCGGTGTCGCGCAGCGCGCCGCCGGTCGCCTGGTTTTGCGCCTGGGCGCGCAGCAGGTCCGCATTGGCCGAGCGTTGCAGCAGCACGGCGCGGATCGCGGCGTTCTGCACGGGCGAATCGTCGGCGAACGCGTCGTTGACGAGCCCGGCCTGCTCCAGGTTGATCGCGAGCGCGAGTTCCAGCGCTTCGCGCTGGAAGCGGAATGTCGCGAGCGGGATCAGGTCGCGCCACAGCTGGCGCGCCTTGTCGGACTGGCCGCTATCCTCCAGCGCGAACCCGCGCAGCGCCTGCTGGCTCAGGCCGAAGTAGTCGAGCGGCTCCGCGGGCGTCTGCGGCAGTAACGCGAGCGCGGCGTCCGGCTTGTGCCCGATCTGGACGTACCAGGTCGCGAGCAGGTAGTCGTAGAGCGCGGGCGCGTTCGCGAAGCGCGGCTTCTGCGCCTGCAGGTCGTCCAGCGTCAGCGGCTTGCGGTTCGAATCGCTGCTGTCCGACGTGCGCATGCGCAGCAGGTCGACGGTCGCGAGCACGGTCGGCGACTGGATCTGGCTCGCGTCGAATTCCGACCCGAACAGCAGCTTGCTGTCGAGTTCGTTCGCCAGCTGGATCAGCGGCACGTTCGACGTCGCCGGCGACCAGCGCGCGAGCGCGTGGCCGTACAGGTCGGCCTGCTGCGTCACGTTGCCGCCGAGCCATGCGACCCGCCGCAACAGCCCGTTTGCGGAGGTCGCATAGCGCCCCTGCGGGTACACCTTCAAGTAAGTGCGAAACACCGTGTTCGCGGCGTCGAGCGACACCTTCGTCACGCGGCCGCGCGTCGGCGTGGGGCTGTCGTGGTCGAACACGTTGGCCTGCGCGGCGTTCAGCTGCGCGCGCCCGGCCATGTAGAGCCCGGTTTCCTTCAGCCACGGGTTCGCGCTGTGAGAAGCGCTCGCGAAGGCCCGGGTCGCGGTGAGGAAGTCGGCGCGGTAGAACGCGTTCGTGCCGTCGAGGTACGCGGCGAACTGCTGGCCGAGTGGCGACTTGGCCGGCGGTTTGGTCCAGGCGGCACTCGCGCCGGCGGCGGCGCAGGTCTTCTGCGCGATGTCGGCACGCGCCGCGCGCAGCCGTGAGGCTTCGTCGGCGGGGAGACCGGCACCGCCCAGTGCGTCGTTGAATGCGTCGGCGCCCGAAGTCATGCTGCGGCAGATGCTGCCTTCGCCGTCGGCGTACTGGTTCGACGGCGCTTCGGCATCCGTTGCGCTGCCGGTCTTGTCGGGCTCCTTCTGCCCGATATAGATCCATCCGGAGAAGTCCATCTGGAACGGCACGATGATCTGGTGGATCCGGTCTTTCGCCGGGATGGTCTTCGGATCCGGAAACGCCTGCGCGACCTTGGCGCTGTCGACCATCATCAGCATCGCGTTGATGCGCGTGTCGTTGGCGGGGCTCAGCATCGGCACGTTGGCGCAGGAGTAGGTGGTCTGCCGGAGCGTGGTCGGCGCATAGCAGCCGTCGTCGCCGCTGGCATGGGCCGCCGGAATCCAGAACAGGCCGACCGCCAGCGCGGCGAACAGGTGGCGGTGCAGCAATGGGGTGTTGGGCATTTTTTTCTTGTGCCGGGTAGGGGGCCGCAGCGGCCGGGTCTCTCAGGTGAGGCGTTTCGCCCCGGCGCGTATCGTACCGCACCGATCGCTTCGGCCGCGAGTGCGCGCAGGCCGGCCGATCGACGCATCGAATGCGGGCCGGCGAAATGGAAGTCCACTTACTGTAGACGCAACGCCACCTTGAATCCGGATCGTCTGAATTAAGATGCAGCCGGCAGTGATGGACATCCGACGATAGACGACTTGTCGTCGTCGCTGCCCGACGGGGGGCTGCCGGAAGCGGCGTTCGTATCGATCCGCACGACGGAGTCGATCATGATTGACGGCGAGCGGCCGCCGGTTTCCATGCCTGTTCAATAGTATTGCTTATCAATAGGCCGATCGATGCGAGGCATCGTGAGGCGAACGGCAGACGAGAGTGCGCCGGCACACGAAAAGAAGAGGATTCCGATGAAACCCATTACATGGATGGTCATGGCAGTCGCGCTCGCGCTGTCCGCCTGCGGCGGCGACGACGTCGCCACGAACGGCGGCGCGTCGTCGTCGTCGTCGCCGAACACGCCCGGTTCGCCTTCCGGCCCGACGTCGCCCGGTGGCGGCTCGAACGGCGGCTCGAACGGTGGGCCGACGGGCGGCGGCGGGACGACGCAACCGCAGGCCGGCTGGTCGAAGGCTGCCGCCGTGGACGGCAAGGGGCCGGAGGGCCAGCCCAGCGTGACCATCGACGCGAGCGGCAACGCGCTCGCCACCTGGATGACCAATGGCCCGGCCGGCACGAACGGCAACGAAATGTGGGGCGCGCGCCGTGTGGCGGGCTCGGGCTGGGGCAGCGCGACGCGGCTCGACACGGGCGACGGTTCGCATGCGATGAACACGCTGACCGGCGTGCAGCCGAAACTGGTCGGCAACGCGAGCGGGCAGGCGGTCGCGTTCTGGACCGAATGGACGCCGGGCGCCAACACGTACGCGTTGTGGGCGCGCCCGTACAGCCCGGGTAGCGGCTGGGGCACGCCGGTCACGCTGGCGCCGGACATGGCCGGTTCGTCCTATTCGGCCGGCATGGACAGCCAGGGCAACGCGCTGGTCACGTGGACGCAGTCGATCAGCCTGCTCGATACGCGCATCGCGTGGACCCGCTATACGCAGGCCGGGCAGTGGTCACCGACGGCGCTGGTCCAGATGCCGGTGCAGAGCGGCCCGGACGCCGTGACCGGCGACACCGACAACGTGAGGCCGATGCTGTCGGTGCTGTCATCCGGCCGGGCGGTGCTCGCGTGGCGGCAGACCAACCATACGAAGTCGGCGCTGTGGACGGCCACGTACGACGCGACCAACGGCTGGACCAACGTCAACCCGGTCGTCTCGAACTCGAGCCTGTTCACGACGATCATCTCGCCGGTCGCCGGCATGGACGCGAAGGGCAACATCACGCTGGTTTGGGGGCAACTCGACGTGACGGGCGGCAAGCTCTACAACGCCACGATGTCGCAGCGCTATGTGTCCGGAACCGGATGGCAGCCGGCCCAGCCGGTCGCCCCGGCGATCGTGGTGCCCACGGGCTTCATCGCGACGCCGATGCTGACCGTCAACGAAAACGGCGTGGCCGCCGCGATGTGGGCGGAAGGCGGCGCGGTGCTGCAGGCGAGCGTGTCGGATGCCAGCGGAAACTGGGGGCCGCTGCAGAAGCTGACGGAACACCTGAACGGGGCGGCGCTTCAGTACCCGCCGCTGGTGATCGACCCGGCCGGCAACGTGACGGTCGCCTGGGAGGACACGGGCACGCCGAACGCGTCGGTCCTCCTCGTGGGCGGCTACCGCAACGGCGCATGGAGCACGTCGACCGCGGATCCGCAGGATGGAACGTGGCCGGCGCTGGCCGTCAACGCGGCGGGGGCGATGGCGCTCGTCTGGCAGGGGTTCGCCGCGAACATCGGCAGCCAGATCCAGTCCAGTTTTTATACGCCGGGCTCGTAATCGTGTCGCGTCGGGCATTCGAAGGAGAAGCCATGAAGCAAGTCTTGCAGTGCACCGTTGTTACCTTGCGGACCGCGCTGGGCGCGGCGGCCGCCGGCCTCGTGTTGTCCGCGTGCGGTTCGACGCAGATGAACATGGTCGACGTGCAGACGTCGACCGCGAAGACGCTCGGCCTCGCGTCGTCGGACGAGATCACGATTGCCAACGTGCAGTACGGGAAGAAGGACGGGCTGGGTGGCCAGAAGGTGGGTTACGACGCGACGACCGGCAAGGGGCGGCGTTTCGGCTGTACGGTGTTCATGATTCCGGGGCTCACGCCGATCGATCGGCCGACGTACAACAACTGGGAATGCCATCCGCAACGCTGATGGCCGCGAGATCGACGGCGCCCGTCGCAGGGCGCCGGTCGGCCGCTTCTGTGGACGACATGCCGCGCGGGCCTTGCGCCGACGCAATTTGGTCCGATAATCGACGAACCGATCTATCCTCTCGTGTCGGCTCGATAAAAAAACTGTCATGGATCAAGCGGCATTCGTCCCTGTTTTCAAGTTTCGCACGATCGACTACCCCGAACAGGACCGATTCCACGTCTGGGTCAAGGACATGCTGTGCGACTACCGTCTCGATGACGACGGCGGCCACGGCGTGTTCGACGCGGAAGCGAGCGGCGCGGCGCTCGGCCCGCTGATCCTGTCGGGCCGGCAATGGCGGTCGCGCGCACCGGCCTATCGGGTCAATCGCACCACGCGGCGAATCCGGCTCGACGGCCAGGACTCGATCCGCTTCACGCTGCTGCTCGGCGGGCGGCTGGCCAGCCACACCGGCGGGCCCGAACTGGTCAAGCGCGCCGGCGACGTGTTCGTCTACGACGTCGCGCAGGTCAACGACTGCCGGGTCGAGGCCGGCGACGTGATCAGCCTGGTCGTGCCGAGGTACCTGCTGCCGAGCCATGCCGCACAGGCGCACGGCCAGACGCTGACGAGCGGCGTGGGGCGGCTGCTCGGCGACCACATGCTGTCGCTGTTCCTCAACCTGCCGACTCTGCGCACGCACGAGATCCCGAGCATCGTGCAATCGACGTTGCTGCTGCTGGCCGCGGCCATTTCACCCACCACGCAGGCGCTGAACGACGCACGCGGCCCGATCGACGGGGCGCTGGCCGAGCGGGTCCGGCGCTACATCGACGTGCATCTGCTGGAGCCCGACCTCGATCCCGACCGGATCTGCCGTGACATCGGCGTGTCGAGAGCGCGGCTCTACCAGCTGTTCAAGGAAGACGGCGGCGTGATGCGGCAGATCACGCGCCGGCGGCTGCGCCATGCATACCACGTGCTGGGCGACCCGCAGCGCCGGCATCGGCGCATCGCGGAAATCGCGTGGGCGCACGGCTTTCCCGACGAGAAGTATTTCCACCGGCTGTTCAAGGCGGAGTTCGGCCACACGCCGAAGGAAACGCTCGAATGCGCGACCGCGCCGGTGCTGCTGCCATGCGATGCGGCCGAGGATCGATGGGCGGACGGCGGCCGCCTGACAGGATGGACGTTGCCGTTCGGCGTGCTCACCAACTGAGCGGGCGGGGCACGCCGGCCGCCGCACGGCGGTTCATGTCGTGCGTCACGCGTACGCGCTGCTCGCCACACCGCCTTCATCGACATCGTCGATCGCGGCCCGCCAGTCGTCGATCGCCACCATCAGCTCGCGCACCTGCCGCAACGACGGGTACTGGTGCAGCACCGCGTGCCATTGCGGTAGCGTCAGCAGCGCGTGCCAGACCACACCGAGGCCGCCCGGATCGGCATCCGGCCGCTGCGCGAGCGCGCTCGCGTATTCGAGGCTCGCCTGCGCCGACAGCAGCTGCATCCGGCTGGCGGCGCCCAGCAGGCGCGGCGTCGTGTCGGCGGACGCATCGCAGCAATAGAGCACTTCGCGTGGCAGCGTCGCTTCATCGGTCGTCAGCGCGCGCAGCGACGCGCCGTGCACGCGCACCGTGCCCTGGTGCGTCTCGAACGCATAGAGCGTGTCCGGGTCGGCCTGCGCGAGCAGGTTCAGGCCGCGCAGCAGCCGCGGCAGATCGGTCGTCGCGGCATCCGCGGATGCTTTCGCTTCGACGAGGAAGCGCACGTTCCACACGGGCACCGGGTCATCGCCGCGCGGGCGTTCGAGCAGGATCGCGTCCCATTCGGTTTTCGCGCGATCGTGGCGGCCCGGAATCGATGACGGCACGCGCATCGACGTCACCACCCGGTACGTGCGGCGGGCGTCGACGGCGTCGAGCCGGCGCGCCAGCGCGTCGAGCGCCTGCGCGGCCAGCGCTTCGACGGCCGCGCCGCGCTGCTGCGACGCGACGCCTTGCGCGACGGCGACGGTGCTGCCTTCGAGCGGGCCCTGGCGTACCCAGAGCGCCCGGTAGCGACGCACGTGCTCGTCCGATGCCAGTGCGTCGACGCGCAGCAGGCGTTCGAGCGCGGCGCTGTCTTTCAGCTTGACGATGTCCTGCTCGAACGCGGCGTCGGTCGCCATGTCGGGCAGCGCGAGCAGGTGCAGCAGCGTGTCGTGCAGGTCGGCCCACGACGCGGCGGTGGCGGCCGCATGCAGCCGCGCGAGCCCGTCGCGTTGCCAGGGGCGGGCGCTGCGCTCGAGCTTGGCCGGGTGCGCGATCGCGTTGACGGCCGAGTGCAGCGCGCGACGGTCCTGCTCGGCGTGCGCGGACAACGACGCGTATTCGCGCACGCTCGGCGCATCGTGCCGCAGCACCGCGGCCTGAAAGGCGGGATCGCCGGCGTGCGTGTCCATTGCATCGCGGATCATCCGCGCGAGGGCGTCGATGAAGCGCTGCCGCAGTGCCGCGTCGGGCGTCTGTCCGTCGCTTTGCATCCGGCGCGCTGCCTCGATCACGATTGCGAGCGTGGCGGCCGGGTTCGCGGCATCGGCCGGCGACAGCGTGCTGTCGAGCGGCGGCAGCCGGTAGCGGCGTGCGACGGTGCGCAGGGTTTCGTCGAGCAGGGCGGGAAGCGGTGTCAGCGACATGGTCGGTATCGGCTTGAAGGCGATGCGCGTGCCCGGGGTTGGGGGAGTGAAGTGGTGGACGCGATGATGTGCAACGTTATCACGCCGGGTCGGTCGGCACGACGGCGCAGGCGTCCCTGGGCGTCAGCGATCAGCGCAACCGCTCCCGCCCACCCCACGCATCACGCCGTCAACGTCACCGACAGGCTGCCGAGTTCGCCGAAGCGCACCGTCAGCGCATCGCCGAGCGGCACGTCGATCGCGCCGGCGTACGAACCGGTCGTCACGATCTGTCCGGCGCGCACGGCGTCGCCGCGCGACGCGAGGAAATTGACGAGCCACACCAGCGGCTTCAGCGGATCGCCGTCCGGATGGCGGCCGTCGATCGCGCGGTTCAGTGCGCCTTCGAACGACAGCGCGAGCGTCTCGAGCGGCACGTTCAGCCCGTCGGGCACGACCGGGCCGACGCACAGCCCCTGGTTGAATTGGCCGTCGGCCAGCAGCTCGAACTTCGACGCGCGCGTGGGCTCCGCATAGCGGCAACCGAGCACTTCGAGCACGATGCGCACTTCGCGGATCGCGTCGCGCACGTGCTGTTCGTCGTAAGGCTGTTCGCGCGCAGGCAGGTCGCGATCGAGCACGAATGCGATTTCCGGTTCGATCCGCACGATCGGGCCGCCGACGACGCGGTACGGCGCATCGGCCTCGCGGATCGTCGATGCGAAGATCGGCGCGAGGATCACGCGGTCGGGCGGCGGCAGCGCGCATTTCCAGCCGCCGACGGGTTCGCCGAGCAGGTCGGCCACGCGCTGCTGGATCGCGAGGGCGGTCTCGACGTTCTCGGGGCGTAGCGCATCGGGCAGCAGCGGGCCGGGCGAGCCGGCATGGCGGGCGGCGACGAGATGCTGGGCGGCGCCGTCCACGCGTTCGGTAGTCGTTGTCATGTCGGTTGAGCGAGTTGAAAGTGGGCCGGCAAATAAGGGCCGGACGAAAGTCGCACATTCGATGATAGCGCTTTCGGCACGATGACCGCTCGATCGCACCGCTTCGGCTGTTGTGTCAGCCGGGTTCGCGACCTGGCCGCAAGCGAGCGGTATCGGCATCGCGTCGCGACGCTTTGCCGCACGGACGTCCGCCGGTCGACCTTGATCGCCGTCAACATTCGAACCCGCCATCCGCCGATGATGGTGACAAGGCCGCGCGATCGGACGCGTGGCCACTCACCCCAGCGAGGTTCGCATGTACGAGAAGATCATGGTGGCCGTCGACGGCAGCGCTTCGTCGAAGCAGGCGCTTGCCGAGGCAGTGAAGGTCGCGTTGGCAGGCGACGCACACGTCAGCGTCGTGTATGTGGTGGACAAGTCGGTGCTGTTCACTTACGCGGGCCGTTTCGATCCGCACGCACTGGTCGAGGAGATCCGCGACGACGGGCGCAAGGTGCTGCGCGAAGCCGAGCAGATCATCGCGCTGGCCGGCGCGAAGGGCGAGGCCGAACTCGTCGAGACCGAAAGCATCGGCGAGGACATCGCGGAGCGCCTGCAGCGCTACGTGAAGGAAGGCGGGTTCGATCTCGCGGTGGTCGGCACGCATGGGCGGCGCGGAATCCGGCGCGTGCTGCTCGGCAGCGTCGCGGAGCGCTTCGTGCGCGGCTCGAAGTGCCCGGTGCTGCTGATTCGCGGCGACGATCACGACGTAGCGGCCGCCGCCGCGGCTGCCTGACGCGGCGCGCGATGATCCGCCGCCAGTCCCGCATCGTCGTCGCGGCGATCGCCGTGTTCGTGTCGCTCGCGGGGATGATGGCCGTCGTGTCGGGGCTGCTGTTCGACAACGCGATGGCGCTGCGCGGCGGCGCGATCGCGCTGGTCGTCGGCGTGGCCGGCTTCGTCGTGATGCTCAATCCGGGCGCGAAGGGCGAGGAGTGACGGAAGCGCGCGTGGCCGGCCTCGTCCGGTGAAGGTGCCGGACACGGCCGGCCACCGCGCTCCACGCGCCCCGCGACAGCCGCTGCAGCGCCAGGCATCCGCTTGCGTGTCCGCTCGCGTCGCCGGCTATTCGCTTGCCGTACCCGGCGCCTTCGCGCCATCCTGCCCGAGCGGGATCGCCAGCCGTTTCAACGTCTCCGCCAGATCGGCGTTCTCCGGCTGAGCCTGCCGCGCCTGCGCGAACGCCTCGCGCGCTTCATCCCGGCGCGCCAGCTTCCACAGCACTTCACCCTTATGCGTCAGCCCGCTTGCATAGGCTTCGCGCGCATCCTTGTCGATGTCGCCGTCCTTCGCGAAGATCGCGATCGAGCGGTCGAACCACGTCAGCGCGTCGTCGTTGCGACCAAGGCGATACAGTGCCCAGCCCTTGCTGTCGAGCGCATACGCGTCGTCCGGCGATTTCGCCAGGCGCGTATCGATCATCGCCATCGCACGATCGATCTTCAGGCCGGCATTGACGAGGTCGTAACCGACCGTGTTCAACATGCGATCCGTGAAATTGCCCACATCGAGCGCGGTGTCGATGCGGCCTTCGTCCCGTTCGGCAATCGCCAGCGCGACCATCTTGGCCGCGATCTGTTGCCGGAGTGCTCGGCCGAGATGCTGGCCGTCGGCGACCAGGCTGCCGAGGTACTGCGTGTAGAGATCGGGCGCGCCCGGATTGCCGGCACTGTTGGCGATGTTCGTGGCGGGCCCTGCGCACCAGTCGGTGTCCGCGGGCACGCGCAATACCGTGGGGTGCAACCAGAGCTTGCGGTCCTCGTGCGATTGCGCGAAGACGGTATAGCCGTTGGCGTCGATCTGTCCGCAGGCCAGATACGCGCCCGTCACGTCGAGTACGTACGAGTAATGGCCGTAGGGTCGCCCCGTATCGATGTCGATCACGCGGAACGTTCCGCCCATGTCGCCTTCGCCGACGATGGGCTGAAGCGCCCACTCACGCTCGGGATGACGGGCGGGCAGGCGGATCCGCGCCGTGCGTCCGGCGGCGTCGGTCGTGCCGAACACGACGCTTTCGCCGCCTTTTTCATGAGGCGGCAGCCCCGCGATCGCCTGCCCGGGCAGCAGCAGCCGGTAGCGCGCATTCGGCAGCGGCTGGTGCGTGACGGGGTCGCGCAGCACGAACCGGTGAACGTAAGCCCCGGTTCCGAGCGACGCGGTCGGTGCGACGTAGGTGCGTGCGTAGGCGACGGGCAGGGCGGCGCAGCTCAAGGCCGCGGCAACGAGCGCGGCGAGAAGGCGGGATGTCATGGAATTACGGTTCTTGTTGGTAATGGCGTGATTGACGACGGCCGGAATTGCATTGGACGAGCCACGCAGCCTTTGATATCCGGCTGCGCATTCCGATTCGGATGGCCGGATCGTCCAGCGCAGTTCAACGCGGAACCCGCCCGTCGCAACGTGATGCGAAGAAGCGGCAGACGAATGACGCGGGAATGCAGTGCGGAGCATAGCAGGCCGTGTCGAGCGTCACGCTCGTGAACGCGCCTCACGCCCGACACGCCGCGTACGACGTATCCGGCCGCGCGCGCTTCTGTCAAACTCGCGGTCATGAAACCGCGCCTCGCCTCACCGCCTTCCTCCGATTCCACCCCTGCGCCCGCAGGCTTTCCCGATGCCGACGAACTGGCCGCGCTGCGTGCGTGGTACGCGGGCATGACCGTGCGCCAGGCCGTCGAGCGCTACCTGCCCGATCGGCTCGGCGAAGGGCGCTCGGCGCGCGGCGTGATCGGCGGCATTCGCCGCCGCCTTGTGCGCGTCGCGCGGCAGGTGGGCCGGCCCGATCTCGCGGAGCGGCTCGGTCATCCCGACGGGGAGCGTATGCGGGAAGCGAAGGCGGCCGCCGAAGCGATCGGCCTGCTGCGTCATGCGCGTGCGCCGGTCCCGCAGATCAGCGACGACGTCGGCCTGTGGCTGCCCGCGCGTGCGGTCGGCGCGCTGCGTGCGCACGGGATCGCGACGCTCGCCGATCTCACGGTGCGGATTCCGCGGCGGCGCCAGTGGTGGCGTGCGATCGCGGGCCTCGGCATGGCCGGTGCGCGGCACATCGAGGCGTTTTTCGCCGCGCATCCGGCGCTGACCGAACGGGCGCGCGCGCTGATCGCGGCGACGCCGCGCGGCGCCATCGTGCCGTGGGAGCAGCTGAAGCTGCCGCACGAGGTCGACGGATCGGCCGGCACCTTCCGCGCGCCGCGCGCGACCAGCACGCTCGATGCCGACAACGATTACGCGGCCGTGCATGCGTGGCTGTCGCTGCACGAATCGGCCGCGACGCGGCGGGCGTACCGGAAGGAGGCCGAGCGGCTGATCCTGTGGGCGATCGTCGAGCGCGGCCGCGCGCTGTCGTCGCTGACGACCGAGGATGCGGTCGCGTATCGCGCGTTCGTGCGGCGCCCGACACCGCACGAGCGCTGGGTCGGGCCCGTGCGGCCGCGCAGCGCGCCCGACTGGCGGCCGTTCTCGGGTGCGCTGTCGGCGCGCTCGGCCGCCTACACGCTGTCGGTGCTCGGCGCGCTGTTCCGCTGGCTGATCGAGCAGCGCTACCTGCTCGCGAATCCGTTCGCGGGCGTCAAGGTGCGCGACACGCGCGGCCCGAACGCACTCGACACGTCGCATGCGTTCACCGAAGGCGAGTGGCTGCTCGTGCGCACGATCGCCGACGGGCTCGAGTTCCGCAAGGGCACGCCGGCCGCGCCGCAGTCGGGCTGGACGCCGGCCGCCGCGCAACGGCTGCGCTTCATTCTCGATTTCGGCTATGCGACCGGGCTGCGCGCGAGCGAGCTGGTCGGCGCGACGCTCGGCGACATCGAGACCGATGCGCACGGCGACGCGTGGCTGAAGGTGATCGGCAAGGGCAGCAAGGCGGCGCGCGTCGCGCTGCCGCCGCTTGCACGCACGGGGCTCGACCGTTTCCTGGTCGCACGCCGGCTGCCGGTCACGCCGTCGCGCTGGCGGCCCGACACGCCGCTGATCCCGAGCCTCGCGGAAGACGGTGCGGCCGCGATCACGAGCGTGCGGCTGTGGAAGGTGATGCAGCGCTTCTTCGCGCAGACGGCCGATCAGGTCGATGCCGACAACCCGGCGCTCGCGCAGAAGTTGCGGCAGGCCAGCCCGCACTGGATGCGTCATACGCATGCGACGCACGCGTTGGCGCGTGGCGCGGAGTTGACGACCGTGCGCGACAACCTGCGCCATGCGTCGATCTCGACGACGTCGATTTACCTGCATGGCGACGACGTGAAGCGGGCGCGGCAGATGTCGAGCGCGTTCGCGGCTGACAAGTAACGGCGTCTTGCCGATCGGGCAGGGGCTGCCTGTGCGTCGTCAAGACGCCCGTCGGCCTGCGTCCGGTTGCGCAAGATGCTGCGCCGCGCCGTCGACACTGCGTTCGTAGGCGGGCGCCGGCGCGCGACATGTCGCGCCGCTTTCACCCGCGGCTCAATCACCGGCCGGATCGTCACGCTCCGCCGCCACGCGGGCGAGCCATTCCGCAAAACTCGATGCGATCCGTTCGCGCTGCTCGTCGTCATGCCAGACCCGGATCACCTGCCCGACCGTGCCGCCTTCCGCGGGATCGAGGTCGACGCACAGATGATTGCCGCTGCCGTCGTGCGTGAACGGAATCCACTTGAGGTTGTACCAGTCGTCGCGGATGCCGGCGGCGGGGTCGGACGTCATGTCGTCGAAGTCGCCGCCGGAAACGAGCTTGTTCCAGATCGACCATTGCGCGCCGATCTCGTGTGCGCTCAGCATGGCATCGCCTTCGGCGAAGACGGCGTCCGGATCGGCTTGTCCGTCGTGCAGCCGGAGGCTTTCCAGCAGGTCGTCCGGCAGCGTCGTGCCCAGCGCGGCATGCAATGCGGCGATCGCGTGCCCCGGGGCCGGTCCGTTGAGTCCGCCGGGCAGGCGTGCCGGATCGGCGGCGATCCAGCCTTCGATCCGTTTCCACGATTCGCGAACGGCGGGGACGGTTGCGCCGGCAATGGATGTGTAGGGTACGTTCATCGGGTTCCTTGCAGAGATGCTTCGGGGCGCACCGCGATTCGGTGGGCTGGCCCGTGCCGCTCTCCCGGCACGTCGGCGAAGCACATTTTTTGTGAAGCGCTATTGGACGATTCACCGCGCGGTAATGCAACTGTCAGGGATATCAGGAGGGGACGGGCGATTGCGATGGGACGTGCGTGACCGGAATGCTCACGCCGCTTTCCAACGGATGATGCCCCGCAGCGCATCTGCCAATCAGGCGGAACGGTCGGCCACCCGCTGCGGTCATAAACGTTTTCAAAGGAACAGCGATGGCATCGAGCCAAGGCACAGTCGATTTCATCGTCGAGCAGATGGCGGCGGCCGGCACGGTATCGGCGCGCAAGATGTTCGGCGAATACGGCATTTATTGCGACGGCAAGATGGTCGCGCTCGTCTGCGACGATCGGCTGTTCGTCAAGCCGACGGCCGAAGGCCGCGCGTTTCTCGGCACGTGCGAAGAAGGTTCGCCGTATCCGGCCGCGAAGCCGCACCTCGTCATCGCCGGCGAGCGCTGGGACGATCGCGAATGGCTGTCGGCGCTGATCCGGATCACGGCCGCGCAGTTGCCGGTGCCGGTGAAGCGGAGCCGATAACGGCGCGTTCGCATGCGATGTTGCGCTGCGGCCAGGCGTATTCTGTGACACATGTGCGCGACCATCGCGCATCCGGTGGGAGCACAAGAATGAAGACATCCGGACATCCGCGCGGCACGCGGCTTGCTCGCCGCGCCCGGCACGCGCTCGTCGCGGCCCTGTGCGCGGGCTGGAGCGCGCTGTCGTTCGGCGCGGACGACGCGGCGACACTGCTCGAGCGGTACCGCAGCCTCGGCCCGCAACTGAAGGACAACGCGTTTCACCGGCCGCTGGTCCTGGAATCGGCGGAAGCGTCGTCGTCGCTGAAGGGCGACATCTACGCGGTGGTCGACTATCCGTATGCGGTGGTGAGCGGCCAGCTCGACGATCCCGCCCAGGGCCCCGCGAACTGGTGCGCGGTGCTGATCCTGCACCTGAACACGAAGTATTGCCACGCGTCGACCGGCAGCAACGGCCCGGTGCTCGACGTGAACCTCGGCCGCAAGATCCAGCAGAAGCTGCCGGACACCTACCGCGTGCAGTTCCGCTATCGCGCGGCGGCCGCGACGCCCGACTATTTCCAGGTCGACCTGACCGCCGACAGCGGGCCGATGGGCACGAAGGATTACCGGATCGCGCTGGAGGCCGTGCCGGTCGGCGCGTCGCGCACGTTCCTGCATCTGACGTATTCGTATGGCTTCGGCACGGTGGGCCGGATGGCGATGAAGACCTACCTCGCGACCGTCGGCAGCGAGAAGGTCGGCTTCACGACCGTCAGCGGCGGATCGGCCGCGCAGCCGCAGTACGTCGGTGGCGTGCGCGGGCTGCTGGAGCGCAACACGATGCGCTACTACCTCGCGATCGACACGTATCTCGCGACGCTCGACAAGCCGCTCGACCAGCGCCTCGCGCGCTGGTTCGACGCGACCGAGCAGTATCCGCAGCAATTGCACGAGGTCGAGCGCGGCGCCTATCTGCAGATGAAAGCGCAGGAGGTGCAGCGGCAGCAGGCGGCGCGGTAGGCGGTGCATGCCGCCGCATCGCCGCCTCAGTCGAGCAACCCCGCGACCACATCGACGATCCGCTGCAGCAGCGCTTCGTCATAAGGCAGCCACGGCACCGCGCGCAGCGGCGACGGCGGCGGTTCGATCGAAGGTTCGACGGGTTCGCCGTCGCGCATCACGCGCCCGGTCGCGCAATGCACCGACCACGCGCCGACGCGCACATGGCGATCGTCGAGCGTCACCCGGCCTTGCGCGATCGGTTCCGCGAACACGAGCGCGAGCACCTGCTTGCGATGCCGCGCCATCGCGCCGAGCGGCAGGTCGGACAGCCGGTGCAGGCGCTGCGCGCGCGCGTTTCGCGCGGCGCGCTGGCGCACCGGGTCCGCCGGCGTGTCGGCCGCGCGCGTCGCTTCATCGTCGAGCGCGAAGGCGGCGACGCTGACGAGCAGGTCGACCGCGCGCGCCACTTCCGAGAACACGACGGGATCGATTTCGCCGATCGGCGCGGCCATCCAGCGCCGCTCGAGCCTGCGTTCGACGTGCAGCCGGCCCGACGTGCCCTGGCCGTCCGTGCCGGGAAAGAGCCGCGCGGCGACGCTGAAGGTCGCGCGCACGTCGCCGAACTCGCGTGCAAGGCCGTCGTCGTACGCGCGGATCGACCAGCCTTCGCGGCGTGCGACGCCGAGCAGCGGGCGGCTCGCGAGGACATGACCTTCGAACATCGCGGAATGACTGATCGCGGTGTCTTCGTCGGCAGGCACGTAGAACTCGCGGAACGCCTGCCGAACGGGCTGCCGGATCGCACGGCCGACGATCGCGCGCTGCCACGCGAGCCGCTCGTCCGCATCGGCCAAGAGCGGATGCCAGAGCCGGATCTCGCTGTCGGCATCGAGTTCGCACGCCGCGCCGGCGGCGTTGCGCAGCACGACCTTGCCCTTCGCGATATCGGGCATGAACGAAACGGTCGCGCCGTCGCGCGCGCGTGCCTGCCAGATCGTGCGGGTCGAGAACGCGGCGCCGGCCGGCGCATCGACGAGGCGCTCGCGCCATTCGGCATGGCCGAGCGTCATCGACTGCCAGAAACCCGCTTCCATGCAGGTGGCGAGCATCGTGAGCTGCTTCTTGTCGGGCTTCGCGTCGAGTGTCATGCGCAGCGCGGTGTGCGGCCGTTCGCCGAGCGCGCGTTCGGCGGGCTTCAGGTTACGCGCGAGCTTCTTCTGCACGCCCGCGTGGCGCACGGTGGCCAGCGCATCGCGCAGCGCACGCACGCTCTCGGGTGTCGGGATCGTCTCGACCGCATGGCCGAGCGCGATCGCAAGCGATTGCGACGGCGCGGTTTTCGCGGCGGTCGGCGCGACGCACACGCCGGTCAGCAGCGGCCCGATCAGCGGGGGGAGCCACGGCGCGTCGCGATAGGCCGCGACGCGCGCCGCGCGCGCGACGACCTGCGCGTCGTCGGTCGTGAACGCGCGATCGGCCTGATAGGGGACGTCACCCGCGTGAATCGCGGCGACGTGCCGCGCCGCTTCGGTCAGCGTGTCGCGCGCGAAGTCGACGTAAGCGGGCTCCTCCGCGAGCGTGGCGGCCGGATCGTCGGCGTTGAACCACAGCCGCTTCGGCGCGAAATAACCGTCGTTCGTCGCGGCCAGCGCGAGCAGCGCCGCCGGCCCGAGTTCGGGCAGCACGTCGAGCTCGCGCACGCGAAACGGGGAATCGGCATTCGACTGCGCATACGCATCGCGCACGGCCGTGATGTCGCGCCGGCCGGCGAACGAATGGAGCGCATATTCGCCGTACACGGAGAGTCGTTGCAGGCCGTCGTTCTGCGGTTCGCCGAGGATGCGCGCGAGTTCGGCCTGCAGTGCGGGCGCGGGCAGCGCGTCGAGACACGACAGTTCCTGTATCGCGCGCTGCCACGCGCCGGCCGGAATGTCGCGGAACAGTTCGAGCGCGGCTTCGGCATCGACGAGCGGCGCGAGCTCGAGTGCGTCGATCTGGGTGCGTAGCCAGCGTGCGAATTCGGCGCGCGGATCGTCGTACGCGTAGTCGTGCTGCGCGACGTGTTCCTCGGTGCGGCGCAGCGCCGGCCACACCGCGCCGAGCGCGTGCGCGTCGAGCGTCGACAGGTCGAGCGGCGCGCCGGTGAAGCGCGGGTGGTCGGCGCTGCCGGTCAGTCGAGCGACGAGCGGGTCGACGATGGGCGGGCGGACAGATTGGGTCATGATGTTCGGCGGCCTTCGCGTGGCGGCATCGGATCGTCTTGGGTGGTGTTTGGCGTCAGCGCGGGCGCAGCCGCTCGACCATCTCGTGGATGACGATATGGCGGATCGCGCGCAGCAGGTGCATTTCGCCGCCGAGCGTCGCCGTGAGTTCGGGGCGGGCAGTCTTCATCGCGTCGTTGTCGGCGGCGATCTCGAGCAGCAGCGCGTCGGCCTGCGCCGGAATGCGCGCGAGCACTTCGTCGATGTGGCGATGCGCGGTCGCGCGCGTCAGCCCGAGCGTCGCGCCGGCCTGGTCGAGCACGTCGCGTGTGAAATCCGCATAGCGCTGCACACCCACGACGGGCCGCGTGAATTCCGTCAGGTCCGGCCAGCGGCTGCGCGCGCTATAAGTCGCGGTTTCGTAGACACCGTCGCACAGCAGGTCGTAGTGCGGTGCCAGCGCGAGCCCGCTGTCGGTGACGAGGAAGCTCAGATTCTTCAGGTGTGAATCGCCGTTGCCGACGACGATGCAGAACACGAGCCAGCGGAACAGGCGCAGGCGAACCGGTGCGGGCGCGCGGCACGCGTTGGCGAGCGTTGCGAGCGCGTCGAGCGACCAGCCCGTGTATTTCATCGTCGCGGGCAGGTTGAGCGCCTGGCAACCATCGATCGCGTGGCGTCGTTCGACGCCGGTATCCGTCTGCGCGCGGTCGAAGCGGCGGATCACGTACACGGGCGCCGGCACGTAGCGGCGCTCGACCTCGGGCACGTCGAGGCCGACGCGGCGCGCGAGCGTCATCACGAACCACTCGTTGATGACCGAATGCGGATAGTCGTGCGCGTGCGGATGATTCGGCTTCAGGATGTGCGTCGACACCGCCTGGCCGCTCGGCTCGAACAGCGCGCCGTCGCGCAGCACGACCGGCAGCTTGTGCTGCGCGCCGGCGAGCGACATCTTCTTCGGCGCGTCGTGCGTCAGCGGCACGGCAGGCAGGTGGCGGATGCGCGCGTCGAGTTCGGTATCGTCGAGCGGGCGCAGGCGCGTGTCCTCGTCGGCCGTGTCCGCCGGCAGGCGCAACGTCACCGAGCCGGCCGATTCGCGTCCGTAGTGCTCGAGCAGCGCGAACGCGTCGCCGATGTCGGGCAGGCCCGCGTCACGCGTCAGCAGCGCCCGCACCGATTCTTCCGGCAGCAGGTTGTCGAAATACCACTGGACGGGGCGGGTGGTCGCGCCGTCGCGCAGCACACCGGCCTGCAGCGGGAGATGCGGGCTCAGCGCGAAGCGGGACGCCTGCGCGAGCCACGACGGCGCGTATTCGAATGCCCACAGATTGCGGTTTTCATGCAGCGTGCCGATTGATTGGCCGTCGATGGCGGCGACGAGGGTGCGCTCAGTCATGCGACGCGTCCTCGTCGGCGGGGCGCGCGTGGTCGGGTACGGCTTCACCGGCGTCTGTCAGCACGCGGCGCGCGATCTCGATTGCACGGGCCGAGGCCTGACGGCCGGCGTCGGTCGTCCTGATCCGCGGGCGGCGCGTGTCGTCCGTCCCCACGCCGAACGCTTCGGCAGGCGACAGCACGAGACGTGCGGCCGAGAGCACGCGTGCGGCCGCGCGGGTGGGCGGCGCGGATTCGCCGGCCGGGGCCGGGTGCGCGGCGTCCGCGCGCAGCAGCAGGCGCTCGGCCGCGCGCCGTGCACGCACGCCGGCCCGATGGCTCGCGCGCGCCGACTGGCGTTCAAGCAGTTCCTCGCTGGCGTCGGGAATGTCGACGACGACCCGAACGCCGAGCCCCTGCAGGATCTGGAACACCTTGGCCCACTGGATGGTGTCCGCGCCGCGCTCGGCCTTGACCATGAACGACTCGCTGACGCCGACGCTGCCGGCCGCGTCGTCCTGGCGCAGTTGCTGCACTTTCCGCGCGGCGCGGATCACGCCGCCGATGTCGGATGCCTGTTCGATCGTGTATCGCATGGTGGGCCCTGCTACCGTTGCCGGCTCGGCAGGATGAAAACTGTGAGATCAAACAGTATTGCATCTCGATGCAAGAATTCAAGGGAAAACTGTGCGATCGACGAGTTTTGGCTCGTTGGCGACGGTATCGAACGAAAAACTGTTAGATCGAACAGTTTTTCATCTCCGAATGGCCGGCAACGTGTACCGGCCGCTCCGCGACCGCCTGGTGCATTCGCGGTCCGTTGTCGTGCCTTCCCCGAAAGCCCCGCGCACCGTCCGGCGTCGCTGCGCGCGATTCACCGCCCTCGCGGCCCATTCTTAAGACGTACAGTTTTCCTGCTGTGAGCGATGCGCGCCGAACTGTACTCTTGTTCGCGCGATCGATGTGTGTACTCGTCGCCAACTGTTCTGCTCTTAAGATTCCACCATCAAGTGCACAGTGCCGCGGATCCAGTCGCACCGGAACCCTGTCGGCGCATCTTCAAGAGAGAGCCAGTGCGATGGAAAAGGCAAAACCGGAGGGAAGGATCAGGAATCACGACGGCCCGGCCGGCGGGCGCAACACGGGCGTGTCGGACGCAAACGGCGGGGCAGCCCAGCTGCGCCGCCCGGCGGGAGGCACGCGATGAAACTCTATGAAAAACTCGCGGACGACATCGAGCGCCTGATCCGCCAGGGCGTGTACCGGCACGGCGACCGGATTCCTTCGGTGCGGCAGGCGAGCCAGCAGCACCGGATCAGCATCACGACCGTGCTGCATGCGTATCTGCTGCTGGAAAGCCGCGGGCTGCTCGAAAGCCGTCCGCAGTCGGGCTATTTCGTGAACCTGCGACGCGACGACAGCCATGCGCCGGTACGCGAGCTGCGGCCGTCGAAGCCGATCGCGATTTCGTCGTCGGTCGACGTGAGCCGGCTCGTGCTGTCGACGCTGCGCTCGATCGGCACCGACGATGCGGTGCCGCTCGGCTCGCCGTATCCGGACCCGAGCCTGTTTCCGTTCGAGAAGCTGAATCGCTACGCGTATGCGGCCGGCCGCGACAAGTCGTTGTGGGGCGTGACGGACGGGCTGCCGCCCGGCCATCCGCGGCTGATCCGGCAGATCGCGCGCCGCTACCTGGAAAACGGGATGTCGGTGGATCCGAACGAGATCATCGTGACGGTCGGCGCGACCGAGGCGATCAACCTGTGCCTGCAGGCGGTCGCGAAACCGGGCGACACGATCGCGGTGGAATCGCCGACGTTCTACGCGATGCTGCACGCGATCGAACGGATGGGGATGAAGGCGATCGAGGTGGCGACGCATCCGGAATACGGAATCGACATCGCGGCATTGGCCGCGATCGCGAAGTCGCAGCCGATCGCCGCGTGCATGGTGATGCCGAACTTCCAGAACCCGCTCGGCTTCCAGATGCCGGACGAGCGCAAGCGCGAGCTGGTCGAGTTCGCGACGAAGACGGGGATGCCGCTGATCGAGAACGGCGTGTACAACGAGCTGTATTTCGGCGATGCGCATCCGAGTTCGCTGAAGTCGTATGACCGCAGCGGGATCGTGCTGCATTGCTCGTCGTTCTCGAAGAGCCTGACGGCTGCATACCGGATCGGCTGGGCGCTGCCGGGCCGCTATCGTGACCAGGTCGAGAAGCTGAAATTCCTGAACACGCTCGCGACGCCGTCGTTGCCGCAGCTCGCGATCGCGGAGTTTCTCGAACGCGACGGCTACGAGCATCACCTGCGGCGCCTGCGCAAGGCGTATGCGCAGCAGGCGAACCTGATGCGCGCGATGGTGTCGCGGTTCTTCCCGGAAGGCACGCGCATCTCGAGCCCGGCGGGCGGGTACGTGCTGTGGGTCGAACTGCCTGCGCAAATCGATGCGATGCGGCTGTACCAGCTCGCGCTGGAGCAGGGGATCACGATCGGGCCCGGCTACATGTTCTCGATCACGGACAGCTACCGGAACTTCATCCGGCTGAACTACAGCAGCCCGTGGTCGCCAGAGATCGAGCAGGCGGTGATCACGGTCGGGAAGCTGGCGGCGGCGTGCATGCGGTGAGCGGGCACGCGCGGTATCGTGTGCTTCAACGACGAAGCCGGCCTGGTGCCGGCTTTGTCATTTCGACGGCATGCAGCGGTGGCCGTGCAGACGCCATCGCCGGCCGGGCGCGCGCAATCGCGTGCCCCGGAGGCTGGCCTGACCGAGGTTACCCGCCCGTCACCGGCGGGAAAAACGCCACCTCGCTGTCCTCCCGCACGACGAATCCCCCCGTCACCATCTCGAGATTCACGGCGGCCCGCACGGGCCGGTCCGTCCGCAGCGCTTCCGCGCTGCGCGCGTCGCGTGCGGCCAGCGTGTCGCGCAGCGCGTCGACGGTGAGTTCGCGTGCATCGATCTCGACGATTTCCTCGTCGCGCTCGAGTTGCTCGCGAATGCTTGCAAAGTATTTGATCGTCAGTTTCATTGCGATGTCTTGAAAGGAATCACTCGGCGGAATCGGAACATGCGCAGCGCATACGTTCAGCCCCAGCGTCGCATCGCCTGGTCGTCGTGCGCTTTCGCCTCGACCCAGCCGGATACGCCGTCGTGGCGGATCTCCTTCTTCCAGAACGGTGCGTGGGTCTTCAGGAAGTCCATCAGGAATTCGCACGCGTCAAACGCAGCGCCGCGATGCGCGGCAGCCACCACGACCAGCACGACCGCCTGGCCGAGCGGAATGCGCCCGACGCGATGCACGATCCTGATCGTTTCGAGCTGCCAGCGCGCGCTGGCTTCCTCGACGATGCTCCACAGCGCCTGTTCGGTCATCGTCGGATAGTGCTCGACCTCGAGCGCGATCACGTCATCGACGTCGCCTTCGTTGCGCACGACGCCGAGGAAATTCACGACCGCGCCGACATTCGGATTGCGAACGATCGGTGCGAGCTCGGCACCGGCATCGATCGACGCGTACTGCACGCGCACTTCGAAGCCCGCGGCGATCGACGGTGGCGGTTCGGGATGCGGGTCGGTCGCGTTGTCGGGCGCGGGGCTGCCCGCGTGCATCGGATCGTCCGGCAGCCCGGCACGGGATTCGGTGAAGCTCGTCATGACGATTCTCCTGTTGGCGGTGCGTCCTGGGTCGCGCGGCGGCCCGTCAGCCGCCGACCAGCGACATGCGCACGGTCGGATAGGTCTTGCCCGGCGCGCGGGCAGGCCGTGCGGCCCGGCGCTCGGAATAGCGGTCGTCGCGGTGCGTCCAGCGCTCGCGCACGGCGGCGGCGAGGTCGGCGCTCGACGCTGCGTCGTCGAGCCACGGCCGCAGGTCGGTGCCTTGCGTCGCGAACAGGCACGTATAGAGCTGCCCGTCGGCCGACACGCGGGCGCGCGAGCAGGTGCCGCAGAACGGATGCGACACGCTCGCGATGAAGCCGACTTCGCCCGCGCCGTCGATGTGCGCGCAACGAATCGCGGTCGCATCGTGCGCCGGTTCGCCGACGAGCACGAGCGGATAGTGTTCGTCGATCAGTTCGCGCATCCGCGCGGCCGGCACGACCTTGTCGCCGGACCAGAAGCTCGCGCCGCCGACGTCCATGTATTCGATGAAGCGCACGGCCACGCCGGTGTGCCGGAAGTGCCGCACGAGCGGGAGGATCTGGTCGTCGTTCGCGCCGCGCTCGATCACCGCGTTGACCTTGACCGGCGCGAGCCCGGCCGCCTGCGCGGCCTCGATGCCGGCCAGCACACGCGACACGGGCATGTCGGTATCGCTCATCCGGCGGAACACCTCGTCGTCGAGCGCGTCGAGGCTGACCGTCACGCGCGACAGGCCCGCGTCGCGCAGCGTGCGCGCCTTCGCGGCCAGCAGCGAGCCGTTGGTCGTCAGCGCGATCTCGACGGGCTTGCCGTCGACGGTCGTCAGCGCGGCGAGGCGTTCGATCAACGCTTCGAGGTTGCGGCGCAGCAGCGGCTCGCCGCCGGTGATGCGGATCTTCTCGACGCCGAGCGACGTGAACGCACGGGCGATCTTTTCGAGTTGCGCGAACGACAGCCGCTCGGACGACGGCATGAACGCATAGTCGGCGTCGAAGCTTTCGCGCGGCATGCAGTAGCCGCAGCGGAAATTGCATTGATCGATCACGGACAGGCGCAGGTCGCGCAGCGGGCGGCCGAGCGTGTCGGTCGTGCGGGGGAAAGCGCCGGGCGATGCGCCGCCGGACAGTGCGGCAGCGGCCGGCGCGGCGGAAACGATGGCATTCACGATCGGTTCGTCTGCCTGCAAGAAGTAAGCGGTGGGGCGTTGCCGGTCGGCCGTGCGTGTGCGGATGGGCAGGCGCACGGCGCGTGACGAGCCTCATCGTGAGGATAGTCCGCGGGGTTTTCGCGGCAGGGACACAATCGCGCCCGAATTGCAGGGATACAGTTCGCCGGCCGGCCGGCGTGGCCGGCGCGGCGGTGAAGGCCGCGAATCGGGCGGGTGAGCGGCGTCGCGCTCATGCGAGCCAGTGCGCGAATTCGTAATACGGTACCGCGTCGCCGCACGCGATGCGCTGCCCGGCCGGCAGCCGCGCCAGCCCGCTCGCCTGCACGAGCGACTGCAGCGTGCCGGCGCCTTGCTGGCGCAACGTGTCGAGCGCGGGCGTGCCGTCGAGGCCGACGGTGCAGTGCACGCGCACGAAGCGCTCGCGCTGCGGATCCGGTTCGAAGTCGGCGTCGATCGGCAGCGACGGCACGATCGGCAGGCGTGCGTGGCGCCCCTGCAGGCGCCGGATCAGCGGTGCGACGAACAGCGCGAACGCGGTCATCGCGGCCCCCGGATTGCCGGGCAGCAACACCACCGGCCGCGTGTCGAGCCGGGCGAGTGCAACCGGCTTGCCCGGCTTCATTCGCACGCCGGCGACGATGAACGACGCGCCGAGCGCGTCCAGCGCGGGGCGCAGCAGATCCTTGTCGCCGACCGACGCGCCGCCGACGCAGATCACCAGGTCGCAGCCCGCGTGCAGATCGCGCAGCGCACGATCGACGGCGGCCGCGGTGTCGGCTGCATGCAGGCGCATCGCGACCTCGGCCCCGGTTCCCGTGACCAGCGCGGCGAGCATCGGCGCATTGCTGTTGTAAATCTGTTGCGGCGCACGCGGCTGCCCGCACGCGACGAGCTCGTCGCCGGTCGTCAGGATGCCGACGCGCAGCGCCGGGCGCACGTCGACGCGCGCGAACCCCTGCGCGGCCGCCACGCCGACGTGCATCGGGCCCATGCGCACGCCGGCCGGCACGAGCGGGTCGCCGGCGCGCACTTCCTCGCCCTGGCGGCGGATGTGCGAGCCGCTGCGCTGCGGCGCGTCGACCGCGACCCAGCCGTCCCGCTCGCGTGCGTGTTCCTGCATCACGACGGTGTCCGCGCCGGGCGGAATCACGCTGCCGGTGAAGATGCGTGCGGCCGTGCGCGGGGCCAGCGGTGCCGGCGTGTCGCCCGCATAGCAGCGTTGCGCGACGTGCAGCGGCTCGCCGTGCGCGAGATCCGCGTAACGCACGGCGTAGCCGTCCATCGCACTCTGGTCGGCCGGCGGCTGGTCGAGTACGGCGACGAGCGGCGCGGCCAGCACGTGGCCGGCGGCTTCCGCGACCGGGACGGACGTGGTGGCGCCGAGCGGCGCGAACGCAGTGGCGAAATGCTGCTGCGCGGTGTCGAAATCGGTCAGGGGTTTCATCGGGAGCGCGCCGGATGCGCTTGAGCGAGCGCGGGTTGATCGGGTTGAGAGGGTTGAGCGGCGTCGGGCGACACGTACTCGACGAAGCCGTCGTTGCGGCAGAAGCCGACCAGCCGCACGCCGGCTTCACGGGCGACGTCGATCGCGAGCGAGGTCGGCGCCGAGATCGTCGCGATCATCGGGATGCCGACCCGCGCGGCCTTGCGCACCAGTTCGTAGCTTGCGCGGCTCGACAGGAACACGAAGCCGTCGTACAGGTTCGCGCGGCGCCGCGCGAGCCGGCCGATCAGCTTGTCGAGCGCGTTGTGGCGGCCGACGTCCTCGAACACGTCGAGCACGTCGCCGTCACGGTTGCACCACGCAGCCGCATGGATGCCGCCCGTCTCGCGCATCAGTGTCTGGTGGGCCGGCAACGCGCGCGCGGCACGTTCGATCGCCGCCGCGCCGATCCCGGCGGCCGTGCCGGCGGCGGCGATGCGCGGCGGGTGCAGGTCGAGCTGCGCGATGCTTTCGATCCCGCAGACGCCGCAGCCGGTGCGGCCGGCCAGCGCGCGCCGGTGCGCCTTCATCGCCATGAACGCCTGCTGCGACACGGTCAGCCGCACTTCGGCGCTGCCGGCACGGCATTCGCTTTCGATGTCGAAGATGTCCGATGCGCGCTCGACGATGCCTTCGCTCAGCGCGAAGCCGAGGCCGAACACGTCGAGGTCGATCGGCGTCGCCATCATGACCGTGTGCGCAATGTCGTTGAACACGAGTGCAACCGGCGTTTCGTCGACGACGCTGTCGACGGTGTCGCGCGCTTCGCCGGCACGGTGACGCGTCACCTGACACGCGGTGCTGCCGGTCGGAGCGTCGCGGCGGATGCAGGACTCCATGCGGTTTTCTCCAGGCGGATCGGCCGGCGGGCCGGCCGGGTCGGGCGGGTACGCCGGACCAGGGGAATCGGGAGGCTGCCGGGCGGCGCGGCCGAGGGGGCGCGCCGTCGCTTCGGGCAGGCGTTTCATGGGATGTTAAGGGGGATGACAGGCGCGCCGGAGATACAGCGCCGCAATGCGGAAAGCAGTACAGCTGACCATCCCGCAGGCACGAAATGTGTTTTCCGTGCACACATCTTCGGCGGCGTAAGCAGCACAGTTTCAACGCACGTTCGAACGATTGCGAGTATCGTTGCAAACGCGATATCGTCATTCACGCTTCGATGCCATGCGAGTGACCGTTTGTGTTCGCATGTGTTGTCGCCAAGCCGTCGCGCGATTTCCTGCTTCGAGCGTACGTCCTCACAACCACGAGCAAATTACGGTCATGGAAATCTTCGATGCGTTCCATCTCGCCCGCTTGCAATTCGCGTTCACGGTGTCGTTCCACATCGTGTTTCCCGCGATCAGCATCGGTATGGCGAGCTTCCTGGCAGTGCTGGAATGGCGCTACCTCGTCACCGGCGATGCCGCCTACAAATCCATGTTCCAGTTCTGGTCGAAGATCTTCGCGATCGGCTTCGGGATGGGCGTGGTCTCCGGCGTCGTGATGGCGTACGAGTTCGGCACCAACTGGGCCGGCTTCTCGCGTGTCGCGGGCAACATCACCGGCCCGCTCCTCACGTATGAAGTGCTGACGGCGTTCTTCCTCGAAGCCGGCTTCCTCGGCGTGATGCTGTTCGGCTGGCAGCGCGTGAGCCCCCGCGCACACTTCTTCGCGACGCTGATGGTCGCGGTCGGCACGCTGATCTCGACGTTCTGGATCCTCGCGTCGAACAGCTTCATGCAGACGCCGCAGGGCTACAAGATCGAGAACGGCCTCGTCGTGCCGGTCGACTGGTTCAAGATCGTCTTCAACCCGTCGTTCCCGTACCGACTCGTGCACATGACGATCGCGGCGTTCATCGTCGCGGGCTTCATCGTCGCCGCGTGCGGCGCGTGGCACCTGCTCAAGGGGCGCCGCGACGAGCCGGTGAAGCGCAGCTTCTCGATGGCGCTGTGGATGCTGCTGGTGCTCGCGCCGATCCAGATCGTCGTCGGCGATGCGCACGGGCTGAACACGCGCGAATACCAGCCGGCGAAGATCGCGGCGATCGAGGGGCTGTGGGAAACCGAGAAGGGCGGCACCGCGCTGAACCTCTTCGGGTTGCCCGACATGCAGGCCGAAACCACGCGCTATGCGATCCAGGTGCCGCACCTCGGCAGCCTGATCCTCACGCACAGCTGGGACGGCGAGATTCGCGGGCTGAAGGAATTCCCGCCGCAGGACCGCCCGTATTCGCCGATCGTGTTCTGGACGTTCCGGATCATGGCGGGCCTCGGGATGCTGATGCTGCTCACCGCCGTGCTCGGGCTGCTGCTGAGAAAGGGCGGGCGCCTGTATGAGACGCGCTGGTTCCAGTGGTTCGTCGTCTGCATGGGGCCGTCGGGCATCCTCGCGCTGCTGGCCGGCTGGATCACGACCGAGGTCGGGCGGCAGCCCTGGACCGTGTACGGCGTGCTGCGCACCGTCGATTCGGTCGCGCCGCTGAGCGCGCAGCAGGTCGGCGTGTCGCTGCTGATCTTCGTGGTCGTGTATTTCCTGGTGTTCGGAACGGGTATCTATTACATGATGAAACTGATGAAGCGCGGGCCGGCTGCCCAGGCCGGGTATATCGAGCTGCACCGGCATCCGGGGCTGCGCAAGAGCGCGCTGTCCACGCCGCTGAACGTCACCGAAGCGGAGTAAGCCATGCACATCGATCTTCCTGTCATTTGGGCCGCGATCATCGGCCTCGGCGTATTCATCTACGTGATGCTGGACGGCTTCGATCTCGGCATCGGCCTGCTGTTTCCGTTCTTCGACGCGAAGGCCGAGCGCCAGGTGATGCTCGACACCGTCGCGCCGGTGTGGGACGGCAACGAGACGTTCCTGGTGCTCGGCGGCGCGGGGCTCTACGGCGCGTTCCCGGTCGTGTATTCGACGCTGCTGCCGGCGAACTACCTGCCGCTGGTGCTGATGCTGGTCGGGCTGATCTTCCGCGGGGCGGCGTTCGAGCTGCGCGCGAAGGCCACGCGCACGCAACACATGTGGGATCTCGCGTTCATCGGCGGCTCGGCGCTGGCCGCGTTCTGCCAGGGGATCGTGCTCGGTTCGCTGCTGCAGGGCATCAAGATCGAGAACAACCAGTTCGCGGGCGGGCCGTTCGACTGGCTGTCGCCGTTCAGCCTGCTGTGCGGGATCGGCGTGCTCGTCACGTATGCGACGCTCGGCTGCGGCTGGCTGATCCTGAAGGTCGACGGCGAGCTGCAGCGCAAGATGCGGTTGCTGATGAAGCCGCTCGCGGGCGTGCTGCTCGCCGTGATGGGCGTGGTCAGCCTGTGGACCGTGATCGGGCTGCCGGCCGTCGCGCATCGCTGGTTCGGCAGCGGCAACCTCGGCTGGTTCCTGCCGGTGCCGGTGCTCGTCGTCGCCTGCGTGTGGGGCATCTTCCACACTGTGAAGCGCGAGCACGAGGCCACGCCGTTCCTGCTGACGCTCGCGCTCGTGTTCCTCGGCTACACGGGGCTCGTGATCAGTATCTGGCCGAACATCGTGCCGCCGTCGCTGTCGATCTGGGACGCGTCGTCGAGCCACTCGAGCCAGCTGTTCGCGCTCGTCGGCACCGTGATCGTGCTGCCGATCATCCTCGTGTACAACGCGATGCAGTACCGCGTGTTCCGCGGCAAGGTGCGCGAGGGCGATATCGGTTATCACTGAGCGGCCATCCTGAGCGGCCATCGCTGAACGCCGCATGAGGTGACGGGCAGGGCGGGCGCGGGCGTATCATCACGCGCAGCGCGTTGCCCGCCCCGGCCTTCACCCGACAGCGGCCCGCCACGCGCGGGCCGTTGCGCATCGGGCGCCGGCGCGCCGTTTGATGCATTCCCTGCAGTCGAGAAAACACCATGATCGTCCGACCACAACAAAACTGGCTCAGGATGCTGTTCGTCTGGAACGGCTCCGTGCTGCAATCGATCATTCCGCAGCTCGTGTTCATGGCGGTCGTCAGCACGCTGGCGGTCTTCACGAACGGGCGCATCTTCGGCGAGAAGATCCCCCTCAACACCGCGCCGTTCACGCTGTTCGGGCTCGCGCTCGCGATCTTTCTCGGGTTTCGCAACAGCGCGAGCTTCGAGCGTTTCAAGGAAGCGCGGCATCTGTGGGGCAACCTGCTGATCGCGGCGCGTACGCTGACGTCGCAGTTCAATCGCTACCTGCCCGACAGCGTGAGCGACGCCGAGCGCAACCGGCTCGCCGACCTGCTGATCGCGCTCACCTATGCGCTCAAGCATCAGCTTCGTCATACCGATCCGACCGCGGACCTGCAGCGCATTCTCGGTGCGGACCACACGGCCGAGCTGGGCGGCAAATGCTTCAAGCCCGTCGCGATCCTCGATGAGCTGCGCGGCGACATCGTCCGCGCGCTGGGCCGTGCGCCCGGTAGCGATGCGACTTGCTGGATGTTCGAGACGCAGCTCGACGAGGTCGGCAAGTCGGTCGGTGGTTGCGAACGCATCCTGTCGACGCCGATCCCGTTCTCGTACAGCGTGCTGCTGCATCGCACCGTGTATGCGTATTGCGTGCTGCTGCCGTTCGGCCTCGTCGATTCGACGGAGTTCTTCACGCCGCTGATCTGCGTGTTCATCTCGTACACGCTGATCGCGCTCGAAGCGATCGCGAGCGAGGTGGCCGAGCCGTTCGGCCTCGCGCCGAACGCGCTGGCGCTCGATGCGATGACGCGTACGATCGAGCGGTCGGTGCTCGAACTGGGCGACCGCCCGCTGCCGGAGGAATTCGTGCCGGCGTCGACGTACCAGATCACGTAAGCGGCGGCACGTCGCGGCGCTGCATCGATTTCGGGCCGGCGCCGGGCGGCAGGGTCGGGCGAGTCGTGCGTTTCCCGCATGATCCCGACCGCGATGCGGTGATCGCCGACGACTTCGACGGCTACCTGTGCACGCTGATCGACAACGGTGATGCATTTGTCATCGATTTCGGCGAAGAATAGTGGCAGGGCGGTGGCTGCCGCGACAGGAGCGATTGACATGCGAATCTACGTGACGAGTATCTTTGTCGACGACCAGGACACGGCGTTGACGTTCTATACCGACAAGCTCGGGTTCAAGCTGAAGAACAACGTGCCGGTGGGCGAGACCCGCTGGCTGACGGTCGTGTCGAAGGACCAGCCGGACGGCACCGAGCTGCTGCTCGAGCCGAGCCACCATCGCGCGGTCGGGCCTTACAAGCAGGCGCTGTACGAGGACGGCATTCCGGCGGCATCGTTCCAGGTCGACGATCTCGATGCGGAGTTCGCGCGGCTCACGGATCTCGGCGTGCGCTTCACGCTGGAGCCGATGGATGCCGGGCCCGTGCGTGTCGCGATCATCGACGATACGTGCGGGAACTTGATTCAGCTGATGCAAATGAAGTGACGTAACACGCCGCGAGCGGGGCGCTCAGCGCACCGCGACCGGCGGCGCATCGTGCATCCAGCTGCGCTCCTGCGTGCGGCTCCGGATGCGCCATCCGCGTTCGTTTTGTACCGGCAGGTCGCGAGTGGACCAGCGGCCGCTCCGCCGTCGGCTCGGATAGCCGCTCGAGCGACGGTGGCGGAGGCGCAGAATCGCCCACGAGCAGCAGGGTGACTCCGGTGCGAAATGCCCCGCTCAGGTAGACTCGTGTGCCCTTCAACGGAGTGGATGCGATGCAATTGCTCGATCACGTGTCAATCAGCGTGCCGGATATCGACCTGGCGCGCCCGTTCTACGATGCCATCATGGCCGCGCTCGGCGCAGCCAAGGTTTATGACCGGCCGACCGCGCTCGGCTATGGCGAACGTTGCAATGCGAACGACACCGCATCGACGTTTCTGGCGGTCTATCTGGATCCCGCTGAAATCGGCGCGAGCAAGCGGCACTGGTGTTTCAAGGCCGCGAGCCGCGAGCAGGTGGATGCGTTTTTCGAGGCCGGCCTGGCGACGGGCGGGCAGTCCGACGGCGAACCCGGCTTGCGGCCGCATTACCACGGCGACTACTACGGCGCGTTTCTCGTCGACCCGGCCGGCAATCGGGTCGAGGCGGTGTGTCATGCGTCCGTGCCGGCGCAGGCATCGTGATGAAGGTGCGGTTCACTCGACACTCGCTCGCTCGATCGCTCGCGCACGTGACGCGGTGAACGCCACGCGCCGGCTCGATACCGACCGGCGCGCAAAGCGCGTTCGCGCACGCGCCGCCTGCGTCGCTCAATCGAAGTAATTCAACCCCATCGCGCCCTTCACCTCGGCGAGCGTCGCGCCGGCCACGTCGCGAGCGTGCATCGTGCCGCGCTTCAGGATCGCCATCACTTCGGCCTTGTCGGCCTCGAATTCGCGACGGCGCGCGCGGATCGGCTCGATCAACGCCTGCAGCCGCTCGTTCAGCACGCGCTTGACGACGCTGTCGCCGAGCCCGCCGCGACGGTAGTGCGCCTTCAGCTCGTCGACCTTCTGCACGTCGGGCTCGAACGCATCGAGGAACGTGAACACGACGTTGCCCTCGACCTGGCCGGGATCGCTCACGCGCAGGTGGTTCGGGTCCGTGTACATGTCCTTCACCGCTTGCGTGATCTCGTCCGGCGTCGAGCCGAGCGTGATCGCGTTGCCGAGCGACTTGCTCATCTTCGCCTTGCCGTCGATCCCCGGCAGCCGCGTGACCGCCGACAGCACGGCCTCGCATTCGACCAGCACCGGCTGCTCGACGGTCGCGTTGAAGCGGCGCACGAGTTCGTTGGTCTGCTCGATCATCGGCAACTGGTCGTCGCCGACCGGCACGTGCGTCGCCTTGAACGCGGTGATGTCGGCCGCCTGGCTCACCGGGTAGGTCAGGAAGCCGGCCGGGATGTCGCGCTCGAAACCGCGCAGGCGGATCTCTTCCTTGATGGTCGGATTGCGTTCGAGGCGCGCGACCGTGACGAGGTTCAGCAGGTATTGCGTCAGCTCGGCGAGTTCGGGCACCTGCGATTGCACGACGATCGTCGAGATCGCCGGATCGATGCCGACCGCGAGATAGTCGAGCGCGACTTCGATCACGTTCTCGGTGACGCGCTGGCGGCGGCCCATGTTGTCGGTCAGCGCCTGCGTGTCGGCGAGCAACAGGAACTGCTTCGCTTCGTGCTGCATCTGCACGCGCGCGCGCAGCGAGCCGATGTAATGGCCGAGGTGCAGCGGGCCGGTCGTGCGGTCGCCGGTGAGGATGGTCGGTCGGGCGGGGTGGGTCATGTTGGTTGTAGCTCCGGGTTATCGAAGCCGCCAGCCATGGTGTGTGCGCAGAAACGCAAATGCCGCCATCGCTGGCGGCATCACGTTTGGGACATGCAAAAGGAAACGGGCCGCCTGGGTCAGGCGCGCCACCAGCAATGCACGTTCGGCGAGGCGGTTCGGGTTTCCATCGCGTGAGTATAGCGTAGTGCGGGGTTGGATGGCCGGGCGCGTCAGCGGATCACCGACTCCATCGCGAGGTACGCGGTTTCGGCCGACGGCCACAGCAGATACAGCAGGCCGGCCATCAGCAGCAGCGCGCCGGCGCGCGCCAGCGGCGTGCGGTCTTTGTGCTGCGGGGGGCGGGGGGGCTGCTTCGAGTTCTTCATGCTCACAGGCGCGGGTGCGCCACTCCAACGGTTGCTGCAACGGATCGCGCGGGGCGATGCCGGGGTGTTGCGGGGTTCGACGGGGGCTGTGGGGTACCGTGTTGCCTGGGCTGGGCGCGACAGGGATGGCGGGGCACGATCCATTAAAAGGGATCGATCGGGTATCCTGTGACTGCCTTTCATGCCGAGGCGACCGGCATCCTACCAGTTTGGCGATGTGTGCATAGTCAAGAATTGTCGGAGAGGCGTGCGGCCGGCGGCGGCACCTCCGACTCGCAGTGGTTCACAACGCTTGCGGTGCGTAGCGCGCGGAGCCGTCGCCGATGATCGCGACGACGGGCTTCCCGCCTGCCGTCTTGGCCCCGGCGATAGGTCGACCGCCGCTCCCTGACCCGATCCGAGGACGGGACACGAGCTGCATCGAAAATAAACTGCTGCTGATGTTGATCGACGACAGTTTCTTCACGTTGGGAGCGCCGACCGGCTTCCTGCATCCGTCCCATGATGAGCGTGCGACAGGCGTTCGCTTTTCCTGAACAGGCTTCCCGAATCGTGCTGAATCAATTGCGTTCGACTTCCGCCAACCGTATCGGCTTGACCCGATTGGTTTCGGCTTTCCTGTTCATTGCATGCGCAGCCTGCTCGATGAATGATTCTCTTCCGCGAAACATGTCGCTCGACGCTTTCAACCCCCATCGGGATACGTTCGTTTGTGTACACGAAGCCGCTGTCGTTCCGGGAGTCGACCCGGACGCGGATCGCTGGAATCAGCAGGCGATGAAGATGACAAGTGCATTGTTGTGGCCGAACCAGCGCGACTACGTTGGTGCAGTTGCGCTATGGGAGAAGGCTGCCGAGCGCAAGCACTGGAAGGCGATGCTCAACCTGGCGAACGCCTACGCTCAGGGGTTGGGTGTGGATCGCAATACCGAGCGAGCCGTGCAGATCACCGAAGCTGCAATGAAGCTGGGCATCCCCGCAGCTTACGACCTGATGGGCACGGACTACATGAACGGAGTGGGCGTAAAGCAGGATGCCAGTCGTGCCTACGCCTTCTGGCAACTTGCGGCGGACAAGGGCAGCCCCAGCGCCATGGCTTATTTGGGCAGCAAGCTCGATGCAGTCTACGATGATCCGAAATCCGGTTTCTGGGGGAACCGAAAAATTGCGCTCAAAATGCTTGAATGTGGATTCGCCCAGGGTAGCGGCGATGCCGCGTATGCGCTTGGAACGACGCTGGTTGGCTCCGACAAGTCGCTGGACGAGGACAATGCGCGCGCATTCAAGATTCTGCATGAAGGCGTGAAATTCGGTAGCGCCAAAAGTGCTGCATATTTGTTCGGTGCGTTCGATGATGGCGATCCGGTAGCCGGTGGCGTGAAGGATCGCGCCCGCGCCGAGCGTTATAGCGTCCTTGCCGATCGCCTGGAGCGCGACCCCGACCTGCGTCTGCCGAACCTGGACAAGGTGGTGCCGCTGCCGCCCGCCAAACTGCCCAAATGGGACGGCAAAAAGGAGACGTTGATCGACGCGGCGAAGGCGGTGACGTCTGCGCCGGCAGCGAGTACACGGCTACTTTCGATGTGACGGCGTGGAAGGTCGCAGGGATGCCGTTGATCAGGCGAGCATGCCACTGCGCAATATCAAAAGGAGGCGCGGCCATCTCTTGTCAGACGAGGCCGCGTTCAAGCTGATCTGGAAAAGTGTGATGACGCGGTTTGCGCTCATTTACCGGAGCGCTTTGGCATCGGAATCCGGGTTTTGACCCGCGTCACACGGAAGTTGCGCGTACGCCAGGCGGCGGTCGTCACTATTCACGATGCTCGCCCTCGCGCTCGTGCTCATGCTCGCGCCACGGATCACGATCGCGCGGATGACGATGCCTCCACTCGTCGCGTTCCCAGTAGCGATGGCCGTCCCAGTAGCGGTCGCCGTGCATGCCGATCTCGACCGATACACCGGCTTCCGGGGCGCGCTCTCGCTCCTCGACCCTCGGTGGTGGTGCACCGTAGCCTTGCGCGAAGGCCGTGCTGGTCGCGGCGAGTGCCCCGCCTGCCACGAGGGTCGCCAGAATGCGACGCGTTGCAATTGTCAGGGGTTTCATCGAGCCGTCCTCCATTGAATGCCGACCACGACTCGCGCGCATGATTCGTTCCCGTATGGCGCGGCAGATGCCTCGCTCGCCACGTCGACCTGCCGCCGCGCCACCTCGCAGCGAGTGCCGACCCGGCGTCGGAACGCATGATGTCTCCGTCCGGAGGCATCCCTGATCCCCCAGCTTTTTTCTCGTCAACAACCACAAAAAACATCATTTCGCCTACGCCTGGCTGTCAGCAGAATGTCTCCATTCCAACTCACGCGACAACCCGAACGTCGCGCCGAGCCGCACTTCCGAAGGAGACAGCCGTGGCAGTCGAAACAACCTCAATCGATACGCTCGTCGTCGGCGCCGGTCAGGCCGGCGTGGCCATGAGCGAGCACCTGGGCAAGCTGGGCGTACCGCATCTCGTGCTGGAGCGCAGCCGCATCGCCGAACGCTGGCGCACCGGGCGCTGGGATTCGCTGGTCGCGAACGGCCCCGCATGGCATGACCGCTTCCCCGGCCTCGAATTCGACGGCCTTGATCCCGATGCGTTCGCAACGAAAGACCAGGTCGCCGACTACTTCGAAGCGTATGCGCGCAAGTTCAACGCGCCGATCCGCACCGGCGTCGAGGTGAAGCAGGTCGTGCGCAATGCCGGCAAGCCGGGTTTCATCGTCGAGACGTCCGACGGCACGATCGAGGCGAACCGCGTGGTCGTCGCGACCGGGCCGTTCCAGCGCCCGGTGATTCCGCCGATCGCGCCGGACGACGCCCGCCTCGTGCAGATTCATTCCGCAGACTATCGCAACCCGGCGCAGCTTCCGGAAGGGGCGGTGCTGGTGGTCGGCGCGGGGTCGTCGGGCGTGCAGATCGCCGACGAGCTGCAGCGCGCGGGCCGGCAGGTCTACCTGTCGGTCGGCCCGCACGATCGGCCGCCGCGTGCGTATCGCGGCCGCGATTTCTGCTGGTGGCTCGGCGTGCTCGGCGAATGGGACAAGGAAGTCGCGACGCCCGGCCGTGAGCACGTGACGATCGCGGTGAGCGGCGCGCGCGGCGGCCACACGGTGGATTTCCGCAAGCTCGCGAACCAGGGCGTGACGCTCGTCGGGCTGACGAAGTCGTTCGACGGCGGCGTGGCCGTGTTCGAACGCGATCTGGCGATCAATCTCGCACGCGGCGACGAGAACTACCTGTCGCTGCTCGACGCGGCCGACGCCTATGCGGCGCGCAACGGCCTCGACCTGCCGGAAGAGCCGGAAGCCCGCCGCATCCTGCCGAACCCCGACTGCGTCGCGCATCCGATCCTCGCGCTCGACCTTGCCGGCGCGGGTGTCACGTCGATCATCTGGGCGACCGGCTATGCGGTCGACTACGGCTGGCTGAAGGTCGACGCGTTCGCCGACAACGGCAAGCCGCAGCACCAGCGCGGCGTGTCGAAGGAGCCGGGCATCTATTTCCTCGGGCTGCCGTGGCTGTCGCGGCGCGGCTCCAGCTTCATCTGGGGCGTGTGGCACGACGCGCGGCACATCGCCGACCACATCGCGATCCAGCGCACCTACCTCGAGTACCACGACGCATCGCAGCGCCGCTCGACTTCGCACGCGGAGCAGGACGGCGCCGCGCCGCACGCCGGCGCGCAGCCGCACGCCGATACGCAGCCGCTCGCCGACGCGGTGAACTGACCGAACCCCCGCCGCGTGCCGCACCGCGTCTGCCTCCGGTGCGGCGGCGTGACCCCTGACGACTGAAGGATTCCGATGAGCCAACCCACCCATACCCGTATCCGCATGTTCAACACGAAGGATACCTACCCGAACCAGACGCTCGACAACGACCTGTGCCAGGCCGTGCGGGCGGGCAACACCGTTTACGTGCGCGGCCAGGTCGGCACCGATTTCGACGGCAAACTGATCGGCCTCGGCGATCCGCGCGCGCAGGCCGAGCAGGCGATGAAGAACGTCAAGCAGCTGCTGGAGGAAGCCGGCAGCGACCTCACGCACATCGTGAAGACGACGACTTACCTGATCGACCCGCGCTATCGCGAGCCGGTGTACCAGGAAGTCGGCAAGTGGCTGAAGGGCGTGTATCCGATCTCGACGGGGCTCGTCGTGTCGGCGCTCGGCCAGCCGCAATGGCTGATGGAAATCGACGTGATCGCCGTGATCCCGGACAACTGGCAGCCGAACCGCGCGTAGGAGGCGACATGACTTTCTCCATCGTCGGGCGTTGCCCGGAGACGGGCCAGCTCGGCATCGCGATCAGCTCGTCGAGCATCGCGGTGGGCGCGCGCTGCCCGTGGGTGCGCGCGGGCGTCGGCGCCGTCGCGACGCAGAACATCACGCTGCCGGCGCTTGGGCCGCAGATCCTCGACCTGATCGAGCACGAGCAGCTCGCGCCCGCCGCGGCGCTCGATCGCGCGCTCAGCGCGAACGGCTGGAGCCAGTACCGGCAGGTCACGGTGATCGACGGGCAGGGGCAGACGGCCTGCTTCACCGGCAAGGAAGCGCTCGGCACGCATCACGCGGTGCAGGGCGAGCAATGCGTGGCGGCGGGCAACCTGCTGGCCGCGCCGGCCGTGATCGACGCGATGGCGCGGGCCTTCGAACAGGCGCCCGGCCTGCTCGCCGATCGCCTGCTGGCCGCGATGCACGCGGCGATGGCGGCCGGCGGCGAGGCGGGGCCGGTGCATTCGGCCGCGCTGAAGGTGGCCGGTGACGTGACCTGGCCGATCGTCGACCTGCGCGTCGACTGGGCCGACACCGATCCGATCGGGCAGCTCGATGCGCTGTGGCAGGCATATCGGCCGCAGATGCAGGACTACCAGACGCGCGCGCTGAACCCCACCGCCGCGCCGAGCTACGGAGTGCCGGGCGATGAATGACACGTCGAGCCGCGCACTGCTGGAACGGCTGATCGGTTTCGCGACGGTCAGCCGCGAGTCGAACCTGGAGATGATCGGCTTCATCCGCGACTATCTCGCGGGCTTCGGCGTCGAAAGCGAACTGTTCTACAACGCGGAAAGCACGAAGGCGAGCCTGTACGCGACGATCGGGCCGCGTGATCGCGGCGGCATCGCGCTGTCGGGCCATACCGACGTGGTGCCGGTCGACGGGCAGGCGTGGACGGTCGAGCCGTTCCGGCTGACCGAGCGCGACGGCCGCCTGTACGGCCGCGGCACGGCCGACATGAAGGGCTTCATCGCGTCGGTGCTCGCGGCCGTGCCGGCGTTCGTCGCCCGGCCGCTGAGCATGCCCGTGCATCTCGCGTTCTCGTACGACGAGGAAGTCGGCTGCCTCGGCGTGCGGCCGATGCTCGATGCACTGGCCGCGCGCGAGCACCGGCCGCGCCTGTGCCTGATCGGCGAGCCGACCGAACTGAAGCCGGTGCTCGGTCACAAGGGCAAGCTCGCGATGCGTTGCCATGTAAAGGGTGCCGCATGCCACTCGGCGTACGCGCCGTCGGGCGTCAACGCGATCGACTACGCGGCGAAGCTGATCGGCCGGCTCGGCGAGATCGGCGCGGCGCTCGCACGGCCGGAACGGCACGACGCGCGATTCGATCCGCCGTTCTCGACGGTGCAGACGGGGCTGATCAAGGGCGGCCGCGCGCTGAACATCGTGCCGGCCGAATGCGAGTTCGATTTCGAGGTGCGCGCGCTGCCGGATTTCGATGCGCACGACGTGCCGAGGAAGTTGCAGGACTATGCGGAATCCGAACTGTTGCCGAGGATGCGCGCGGTGCAGCCCGATACCGACATTCAACTGCAGCCGCTGGGCGCGTATCCGGGGCTGGCGACCGCGCCGGACAGCGAGGCCGCGCGCCTGCTCGCGATGCTGAGCGGCTCCGATGCATTCGGCACGGTGGCGTTCGGCACCGAGGGCGGGCTATATGGCGAGGCCGGCATTCCGACCGTGGTGTGCGGGCCCGGCAGCATGGACCAGGGGCACAAGCCCGACGAATTCGTCACGCTCGACCAGCTCCACGGCTGCGACGCGATGCTGGGGCGGCTGGCCGTCCATCTCGCCGCGGCCGCCTGACGCGGCGCGCCTGACCGACACGCACGCACCGCCTCCCGCGGCGCGTGCGCTTTCGTGTTCCTTCAGGTTCCTTATCGCACCGTTTCCGCGACGATCTGCGCGAGCCGCTCGCGGCAGAAATCGACGAACGACTGCGCCTGCTTCGTGAGTTGCCCGCGCTTCAGCCGCGCGCTCACGAGCCCCGACGGGCTCACCGTTTCGCTGAGGCCGATCGTCACGACGCGCTGGCCGTCGTACGTGTATTCGGAATGCGGGCGCGTGACGAGCAGCGAGAAGCCGAACCCCTGGCCGACCATCCCGCGCACCATCTCGATCGACGGCGATCCGAACACGATGTTCGGTGTGAGCCCGAGTTCGTGAAAGAGGCTGACGAAATACGTGCGGCTCGGCTGCACGTCGAGCAGGATCATCGGCTCGACGCAGAGGTCGCGCAACGACACGTGCGTCTGGCCCGCGAACCGGTGGTTTTCCGGCAGCAGCACGTACGGCTGCTGCGGCGGCATCAGCGGCTCGGTTTCGATCGTGCCGTCGAGATCGTGGTCGTACATCAGCGCGAGATCGAACGTGCCGGACGTCAGGCCCTGCACGAGTTCCTGCTGGTCGCCGTCGCGCAGCCGGATGTTCACGCCCGGGTAGCGCTCGCGAAAGCCCGCGATCAGTTGCGGCAGATAGAGCGGCGCGACCGTCTCGAAGCAGCCGATGTCGATCTGCCCGGTGATCACGTCGTTGTCGGCGAGCGCGTTCTGTTCGAATTCGTGCGCGATGCGCAGCAGCTCCTGCGCCTTCCGGTAGAAGCGCGTGCCGCTCGGCGTCAGCGACACGCCCTGCGCGTGATGGCGGATGAACAGCTTCACGCCGAAGCTTTCCTCCAGACCCTTGATCGCGCTGGAGATCGACGGCTGCGCGATGAACAGCTGGCGCGACGCCTCGGCGACGCTGCCGGATTCCACCGTCGTCACGAAGTATTTCAGTTGCCGCAAAGTGTAGTGAGCCACAAGCACCTCTGATGCACGGCCCCGGCGTGCCGCCGCGGGCGCAATCTGTCCATGGTTTACGTAGCACCTTACCTGAAAGCCCCCCGGCGCCGAAATGTCCGCTGCAGAGCTTTTTCGTATGTCCCGGAAATATTTTTAGTATTTTCCGGTCGCGCGGGTCGTGGCGCACCATCGTCTCCAACCTGGATCAAGAAGCAAACGAAGCGGCCGCGCACGCACCGGCGGGACATGGCATCCGTCCCCCGCATGCGCATCGTCCGCTTCGTTCGACCCCGCCGCGCGTGCACGCGGCGCGTCGTCGCTCGCGTATCCGGACCCGATTGCCGGCGCGCCCCCCAACGCGCGCCGGCTGACACGGCAAGCGCGCATCGCCGCGCAGCACAGGAGACATCACCATGACGAACGTGGACCGCAACGCGTCCCCGATGATAGAGAAGCACACGATCGGCTACGTGCCGCCCGCGGACCGCCACGGCAAGGTGCGCGACCTGTTCACGCTCTGGTTCGGCGGCAACATCGCGCCGCTGCCGATCGTGACCGGCGCGCTCGGCGTGCAGCTCTTCCACCTGAACCTGATGTGGGGCATCGTCGCGATCGTCGTCGGCCAGGCGGTCGGCGGCGTGCTGATGGCGCTGCATTCGGCGCAGGGGCCGCAGATGGGCATCCCGCAGATGATCCAGAGCCGCGCGCAGTTCGGCTCGTGGGGCGCGCTGCTCGTGACCGTGATCGCGGCCGTGATGTACGTCGGCTTCTTCGCGTCGAACATCGTGCTGGCCGGCAAGTCGGTGCACGGCATCGCGTCGTCGGTGCCGGTGCCCGTCGGCATCGTGATCGGCGCGGTGGGCTCGGGGCTGATCGGGATCGTCGGCTACCGGTTCATCCACATCCTGAACCGGATCGGCACGTGGGTGCTCGGCATCGGCATCCTGGTCGGCTTCTGGATGATCCTCACGCACGTGACGACCGACGATTTCCTGACGCGCGGCGGCTTCAACTTCGCCGGCTGGCTCGCGACGGTGTCGCTGTCGGCGTTGTGGCAGATCGCGTTCGCGCCGTACGTGTCGGACTATTCGCGCTATCTGCCGGAAAACGTCGGCGTGGCGTCGACGTTCTGGGCGACCTATCTCGGCTGCACGATCGGCTCGACGCTCGCGTTCATCTTCGGCGCGGTCGCGGTGCTCGCGGTGCCGGCCGGCGCGGACGCGATGGATGCGGTCAAGCAGGCGACGGGCCCGCTCGGCCCGCTGATGCTCGTGCTGTTCCTGCTCAGCGTGATCAGCCACAACGCGCTGAACCTGTACGGCGCGGTGCTCGCGGTGATCACGTCGGTGCAGACGTTCGCATACAAGTGGATTCCGACCGCGAAGGCACGCGCGGTGGTGTCGGTCGTGATCTTCGTCGCCTGCTGCTACGCGGCGATCGGTGCGTCGACGAACTTCGTCGGCAACCTCGTCGATCTCGTGCTCGCGCTGCTCGTCGTGCTGGTGCCGTGGACGGCGATCAACCTGATCGACTTCTACGTGATCCACAAGGGCAAGTACGACATCAAGTCGATCTTCATGGTCGATGGCGGGATCTACGGCCGCTTCAATCCGCAGGCGCTGCTCGCGTATGCGATCGGCATTCTCGTGCAGATTCCGTTCATGAACACGCCGATGTATGCGGGCCCGATTCCCGCGCATCTCGGTGGCGCCGACCTGTCGTGGCTGGTGGGGCTCGTGCTGACGTCGCCGCTGTACTACTGGCTCGCGACGCGCGACAGCGCGTACCGGCGCCGGCAGACGGGCGCGACGATGCCGCCGACGGCGGCGCGGTAGCAACGGGGAAGGAAGGGGGGCCATCGCATCCGTTGAGACACGATGGCCCGTGGAGGATGGCGGGCCGGCTCGCGGTAGCGTGTGCGCCGCGAGCCGGCCCGTTAGTACGTCAGACCACCGCCGAGCGCGCGACGCGCACCGGCACCGACTTGTACGACGGCGTGCCGCTTTCCTTGTCGATGTAGTCGAGCGGCACGAGCACGTTCGCTTCCGGGTAGTACGCGCCGACCGACCCCGGGGCGATGTCGTACTCGATCGCGGTGATCTTCTCGAGGCGCAGCGCGCGACCCGATGCGGTGACCGTCTCGATGTCGACGAGGTCGCCGTGCTCGAGCCCGTACTTCGCGAGATCGGCAGGGTTCATGAACAGCACGTCGCGCCGGCCGAACACGCCGCGATAGCGGTCGTCGAGCCCGTAGATCGTCGTGTTGTACTGGTCGTGGCTGCGCAGCGTGATCAGCCGCAGCACCTGCTCGGCGCCGAGCACGTCGGCATCTTCCTTCACGCCCTTGTAGACCGAGAACATCGCCTTGCCGGTCGGCGTCGGCCACACGCGCTCGGTGGGCGGCAGCGGCAGGCGGAAGCCGCCCGGCGTGCGGATGCGCTCGTTGAACGCCTCGAAGCCGGATACCGTTTTGTCGATCAGGTCGCGGATGCGGTCGTAATCGTCGATCAGGTCGAGCCACGCGACCTTGCTGGCCGGCAGCGTCGCATGCGCGATGCCCGCGACGATCGCCGGCTCCGAGCGCAACTGGTCGGACGCCGGCTTGAGCTTGCCGGCCGACGCGTGAACCATCGACATCGAATCCTCGACGGTGATCGACTGCCGGCCGGTGGCCTGCATGTCGAGCTCGGTGCGGCCGAGCACCGGCAGCACGAAGGTTTCCTTCGCGACCAGCAGGTGCGAGCGGTTCAGCTTGGTGCCGAGATGCACGCTCAGGTCGAGCTTCGCCATCGCCGGGAACGACTGCTCCGGATCGGGCAGTGCGACCGCGAAGTTGCCGCCGAGGCACAGCAGCGCCTTCGCGGTGCCGTCGATCATCGCCTGCATCGCCTGCACGGCGTCGTGCCCGTGATGCGCGGGCGGCGTGAAGCCGCACACGTCCTCGATCTTCTTCAGGAACTCGGCCGATGGCTTCTCGGTGATGCCGACCGTGCGGTTGCCCTGCACGTTCGAGTGGCCGCGCAGCGGGCACACGCCGGCGCCGGGCTTGCCGATGTTGCCGCGCATCAGCAGCAGGTCGGCGATCAGGCGCACGGTTGCGGTGCCCTTGTTGTGCTGCGTGACGCCCATCCCGTACGTGACGATCGTCGCGTTCGACTTCGCGTACGCGAGCGCGACCTGTTCGAGCTGCGCCTGGCTGAGGCCGCTCGCGCGCTCGATGTCGTCCCACGACGTGGCCTCGAGGTCGGCCGAGAACGCGTCGAAGCCGCTGGTGTGCTGCGCGATGAAGTCGCGGTCGAGCACGTTGCCGCGCTCGGCTTCGAGCTGCAGCAGCGCCTTCATGATGCCCTTCAGCGCGGCCGCGTCGCCGCCGGCGTCGACCTGGTAGTACGTCGATGCGATCCGGGTCGAGCCGAACGACGCCATCTCGATCATGTCCTGCGGATCGGCGAAGCGTTCGAGCGCGCGCTCGCGCAGCGGGTTGAACACGATGATCGGCACGTTGCGGCGCGCGCACTCGTGCAGCGTGCCCATCATCCGCGGGTGGTTCGTGCCCGGGTTGTGGCCGATCGAGATGATCAGCTCGCAGTGGTCGAAATCCTCCAGCGATACCGTGCCCTTGCCGATGCCGATCGACTGCGGCAGGCCGACGCTGGTCGGCTCGTGACACATGTTCGAGCAGTCGGGGAAGTTGTTGGTGCCGAGCTCGCGCGCGAACAGCTGGTACAGGTACGCGGCTTCGTTCGACGCGCGGCCCGACGTATAGAACTCGACCTGGTCGGGCGGCAGCGCGCGCAGCACTTCGCCGATGCGCGCGAACGCGTCGTCCCATTCGATCGCGCGGAACGTGTCGGTCGCGCGGTCGTAGACGAGCGGATGCGTGAGCCGGCCCATGTTCTCCAGCTCGTAGTCCGACATGCGCAGCAGCGACGACACGGTGTTCGCCGCGAAGAACTCGGGCGTCACGCGCTTGGTGGTCGCTTCCCACGTGACGGCCTTCGCGCCGTTCTCGCAGAACTGGAACGTCGACTTGTGTTCCTTGTCGGGCCACGCGCAGCCGGGGCAGTCGAAGCCGTCGGGCTGGTTGGTCCGCATCAGCACGATCGGCGCCTCGATGGTTTCCATTTGCGTGCGCACCGCATCGGCTGTCGCGCGAAGCGCGCCCCAACCACCGGCGGGCCCGTCGTACTTCCTGATGCCTGGCACTTCGCGTCGATTTGTCATGTTGAATCTCCATCAGCCTTACCCGGTGCGGGCGGCTCGGTTTGCGCCGTGTCGCGGCGTGGGGCGGCTCCGCCCGGTGGACGGAGCCGGTCATGCGTGCCCCGGGCGTGCGGGGCACGCTGTTTTTCAGTGCGCGTCCTTCTTCGCGCCGGACGACTTCTTGCCGGACGCTTTCGCGGCTGGCGCGGGCGGCGGTGCGTCGGCGGGCGTGTCGCCCGTCTTCGCATCGTCGCTGGCCTTGGCTGCCTTGCCGTTCGATTTCGCCTTGCCGTCGGCGTCCTTCTTCGCGTCCCGGGTCTCCTTCGCTTCAGGCGCCGCGAGCTTGGTGAACGTCACTTCGTCGCTGGCCTTGTCGTAGTCGACCTCGCACTTGTCGCCCGACTTCAGCCGGTCGGCGAGGATCTCCTTCGCGAGCCGGGTCTCGATGGTCTGGCGGATCTGGCGCTTCAGCTCGCGTGCGCCGAACTCCGGCTGGTAGCCGGCTTCGGTCAGGTGCTCGACGAGCGAATCGCCCATCACGAGCGTGATGTCCTGCGCGGCGGCGGTGCGCACCACGCGGTCGAGCTGGATCTGCACGATCGCGCGGATGTTCTCCTTCGACAGCGCGTGGAAGACGATCACCTCGTCGATCCGGTTCAGGAACTCGGGGCGGAAATGGCCCTTCAGCACCTGCATCAGCTCCTCGCGGATCGCCTTGTCGGTCTTGCGCGCGGCTTCCGGCTGCGTGAGGTTGTCCATGATGATCGCGGCGCCGAGGTTGCTCGTCGCGATGATGATCGTGTTGCTGAAGTCGACCACGCGGCCCTTGCCGTCGGTCAGGCGGCCGTCGTCGAACACCTGCAGCAGCACGTTGTAGACGTCCGGATGCGCCTTCTCGATCTCGTCGAGCAGGATCACGCTGTACGGGCGGCGCCGTACGCGCTCGGTGAGCTGGCCGCCTTCGTCGTAGCCGACGTAGCCGGGCGGCGCGCCGATCAGCCGCGCAACGGCGTGCCGCTCCATGTACTCGGACATGTCGATGCGGATGATCGCCTGTTCGTCGCCGAACACGGTCTCGGCCAGCGCCTTCGCGAGCTCGGTCTTGCCGACGCCCGTCGGCCCGAGGAACAGGAACGTCGCGATCGGCCGGTGCGTCTGGCCGAGCCCCGCGCGCGACAGCCGCACGGCATCGCTGACGGCCACCACGGCATCGCTCTGGCCGACCACGCGCTCGCGCAGCTGCTCTTCCATCTTCAACAGCTTCTGGCGTTCTTCCTGCGTGAGTTCGGACACGGGGATGCCGGTGAGGCGCGACACGACCTCGGCCACCGATTCGACCGTCACTTCGAGCGTCTCGGAGCCCGTCTTGCGCTGCCACGCCTCCATCATCTCGTCGACGGATTTCTGCTTCGCGTTGATCTGCTCCTCGAACTGCTTCGCTTCGTCGAAGCGCTTGCGCGACGTGGCGTAGTCCTGCTCGCGCTTCAGTTGCGCGATCTGCGCTTCGCCTTCCTGGATGTCGACCGGACGCGACGTCGCGCCGATCCGCACGCGCGCGGCGGCCTGGTCGATCAGGTCGATCGCCTTGTCGGGCAGGAAGCGCGACGTGATGTAGCGATCGGCGAATTCCGCGGCCGCGACGAATGCGTCGTCGGCGAACGTGACCTGGTGGTGCGCCTCGAGGCTGTCGCGCAGCCCGCGCAGGATCACGATCGTCTGCTCGACGCTCGGCTCCGGCACGAACACCGGCTGGAAGCGCCGTTCGAGCGCGGCATCCTTCTCGATGTACTTCTGGTACTCGTTGAGCGTCGTCGCGCCGATCAGGCTCAGCTCGCCGCGCGCCAGCGCGGGCTTCAGCACGTTCGCGATGTCGAGGCCGCCTTCGCCGCCGCCCTGGCCGGCACCGACGATCGTGTGCAGCTCGTCGATGAAGAGGATCAGTTCGTCCTGCTTCGCAGTGACTTCGTCGATCAGCTGCTTCGCGCGCTCCTCGAATTCGCCGCGATACTTCGCGCCGGCCACCATCGAGTTGATGTTGACTTCGACGAGCCGCTTGTCGCGCAGCACCTCGGGCACGTCGCCGTTGACGATCCGCTGCGCGAGCCCTTCGACGATCGCCGTCTTGCCGACGCCCGGCTCGCCGATCAGCACCGGGTTGTTCTTCTTGCGGCGTGCAAGCACCTCGATCGTGCTCTCGATTTCCTGCGCGCGGCCGAGCACCGGGTCGAGCTTGCCCTGGCGCGCGATCGCGGTGAGGTCGCGGCCGAACTTGTCGAGGTTCGGCGTGCCGGTCGGCGCATCGACGCGGCCGTCCTCGGCGCCTTTGCCGACCACCTTCACGACTTTCTGGCGCAGCGCCTCGGGCGTCACGCCGTATTTCTTCAGCAGCGTGCCGGCGACGCTGTCCGGCACCGACGCGAGCCCGATCAGCAGGTGCTCGGGGCCGATGTACGAGTGGCCGAGGTCGCGCGACGCCTGGAACGCGTACTGCACGGCCTTCTTCACGCGCGGCGAGATCGACAGCTTGTCGAGCGGCGCATCGGGGGCGGCCGTGCCGGTGTGCGCATGCGCGTCGATGTACGACTTGATGTCCTCCGGCGACAGCTTCAGTTCCTTCAGCAGCGCGGCGCACACGTCGGTGTCCGCGAGCGCGTACAGCAGGTGTTCGGAATCGAGCTCGCTGCGGCGCAGCTCGTGCGCCTTCTCGGCCGCGCGCTGCAGCAGCTCCAGCGTCTGCTCGCTGAACGCGTCGGTCGGGTCGACCGATTCGCGCGGAATCTCGGCGGCGAGCGGCGATTCGTCATCGAGCCCGCCGAACAGCGACGACGAGCCGCCACCGCCGAGCAGCGAATCGAACGGGTTCAGCATGCTCTGATGCCGCATCAGCTGACGGAAGTGGTAATCGCAGATCGAGATCGTCTTGCGCTCGCCGTCCTGCATCACGGTTGCGCGCGCGACGGCCGGCCGCGCGTGGCAGATATCGCAAAGTGCGGGCATGGTGGTCTGGCTCCTGTCGGTGAAAGTGGGTCGAAGGGTGAAGTCCCGATGCGGTGCGGCGCTTGGGCGCTACCGACCGCGAACGCACGACACGCGGCACGGCGGCGCGCGGGCGGCACCGGTGCTGTCACGCAGCGCGCGTCGGCGTCGTGCACGGTCGCGGTCAGGGCGGCAAGCGTGCGTGCCGGGAGGAGCCCACGGCATCGCTTCGACTGCGTTCAAAATAGCGAATCGGCGCAGGCTATCCAAGGCACAGTTCCGCCCCGGCCCGGCCGCGAATTGCACCCTCGCATGCGCGCGCGCACGGGTGGCAAGGAGTACAGACGGGCGGGCGCACGGCGCCACGGGCGTGCGCGGCGTGTGATGACAGGAAGCGGAAGCGGGCGGCGCGCGAACGGATCGCGGTGCGACATCGGCGCGCAGGGCGCCGGTGATCGGGGGATCAAAGGCAGCGCGGATGGGGAGGCGCGACGGAAGCGCGGCAGGGGGCGCGACACGGGGCGCGTGCCGCGAGCGGCCAAGCGCCACCACGCACGCACCGCGGACGATGCGTGTGGGGCGGCCGCAGGCGAGGGCGGGTTGCACGGTCCGGGCCGGACGCGGCGCAACCGACGCGTGCCGCGATCAGTCCGAGAGGGTCATCGCAAGCCGCTGCCGGGCGATCTGCTTCACGTCCTGTGACAGTGCCGCATTCGGCAGGCCATTGGCCCAGACGGAGAACGAATCCTCGATCAGGTTGCGCGTGTCGGGCGGCAACTCCGCCAGGACCAGCGACAAGACGGTGAACAGCACGGCGGTGTCGCCGGCGTGGCTGCTCGCGTTCGCGTCGACCGCCTGCTTCAGGTGGTCGACCGACGCCTGCAGCGCCTGCAATGCCTCATTCGACTCGCTCATCACACACTCCATGCAAGATGGGTTTGATCGGCGACGAACCTGCGGCCGGCAGTGCGGCCGCTCGCGCGCGACACCCGGCGGGCATCGCGCGCAGGCAACCGCGGTCAGGCCGCCGTGCTGGCCTGCGGCGCCACGGCCACCGATGCTTCGCTCGTGAGCATCAGGAACGTGAACGTTTCGCGCAGGTACAGGCGGACGACCTTGTCGGTATGACTCGTGTAGCCGATCGATACGTCTTCCCCGAGGTGCAGCTCGTAATCGCCGCCGCGCGTGGACAGCACGCAGCCGCCGCTGATCGCCGGCGCCCAGATGATCTCGCCGCTGACGATCCGCTTGATATGGCCGAGGACCGGATAGCCCTGGTCGCGCGCTTCGCTGAGCGCCGTGTACGCATCCGAGCCGAGCACGACCGAGTACGGGCCGTCGACGCCGGCAAGCCGCAGCGCTTCGAGCGCGTCGCTGATCGCGTCGGGATACGCGGCGACGTCCGCCGGCAGCGTGAGCTTGCGGTTCGACGTGCCTTCGCGGATGCCGAGAATGCCGGCGGCCCGGTAGCCGTCGAAAATCGCGCCGTCCTCGGCGAACGCGAGCCGCTGCGCGGCGTCCTTCGCCGGTTGCCAGTCGGCGTCGCGCGCGCCGCGCTCGACGCTGTCGATCGCATCGCGGCTCAACTCGAACGGCACCGTCAGCTCGACGATCGTGCGGACTTCGCGCAGCCGCGCATTCACCAGCTCGCGCGGGGCGGCGACGTCGACGAGGTGCCCGGTGCCGACGGCCGACAGCTCGGGGCCTTCGGGGCCGTCGACATCGACGACGCGGCGGCCGGCCACCGAGCGTTTGAACGTGCGTGCCACTTCCTCCTCGATTTGCTCCCAGGCGGAGGACGAGATCGGGGCGAGTTCGCGGTGCAGGTTGTTCATGGGTTTGGGTTGCCTCACGTCAGCGAAAACACTTCAGGGTGGGCCGATCGGCTGACGGACTGCGTCTGAGCCCGGCAGGCCGATCGCGGACGAAAATGCATATTAGCAGGCTCTATTGACACCGCTGCAGCACAAATCGAAACGACACCCTGCGGTGGCGCAACTGTTCTGCAATTCACGTGCGGGGAGAGGCGGTGCGCTTGTGCTGAACGCCGCGACCGGATGGCGATGCCCGGGTTCGCGCCGGCGCTCGCGTCGCTCGGGCCGCGCTCGCTGGCGAGCCGAACCCTTGGCGGTCGACGGCCGATCACGTGTCGTGCATTCTTACGAACATTCATCCGGCAGGGGTTCCGGACGCCGGGGCTCGGCCGCGTTCAGTTGCCGGGGCCGAGCCCGGATGAATCATAGGCGCAGTCTATTGAAGCTTCGCAACGAGTGGAGGGCATTCATGGCGCGACCATTCGCCTCGCCCGGCGCGGGGTTGGCGCGCCGGACTGCCCTTGGTGATGATGGGCGTTACGACGGCACGCCTTTCAGCGAGCCGATCTTCAACGAGCCGTCGCGATGCGGCGCGGAAGAGGCCGGTTCCGTCTCCGCGGCCTCGGCGGCCGGCGCCGCGCGATCGGCGAGCGCTTCGAGCAGGTCGGCGGACGGCACGAAGAACAGCGAGCCGGTGACCGCGCGGCTGTAATCGAGCAGGCGGTCGTAGTTGCCGGGCGGGCGGCCGACGAACATGTTCTCGAGCATCTGCTCGATCGGCGCCGGCGAACGCGCGTAGCCGATGAAGTAGGTGCCGAATTCGCCCGCGCCCGGGCGCCCGAACGGCATGTTGTCGCGCAGGATCTTCACCTCCTGGCCGCCCTCGTCGAGCGTGGTCAGCGAGCTGTGCGAGCACGACGGCTTCACGTCCGGCGCGAGCTCGATGTCGGCGAGCTTGGTGCGGCCGATGATGCGCTCCTGCGTCTCGACCGCGAGCGCGTTCCAGCCGGCCATGTCGTGCAGGTACTTCTGCACGATCACGTAGCTGCCGCCGGTGAATGCCGCGTCCTCGTCGCCGATCACCGTGAAGTCGACCGCCGCGCGGCCTTCCGGGTTCTCGGTGCCGTCGACGAAGCCGATCATCGCGCGCTGGTCGAAATTGCGGAAGCCGTGCACCTCGTCGACGACCGTGACGGCATCGCCGAGCGCGCCGAGCAGCTGCGTCGCGAGTTCGAAGCACAGGTCCATCGCTTCCGCGCGAATGTGCAGCAGGATGTCGCCCGGCGTCGCGACCGCGACGCGCTGGCCCGCGCCGAATTCGCGGAACGGATGCAGCGCGGCGGGGCGCGGGTTGCCGAACAGCGCATCCCACGCGTCGGCGCCGAAGCCGCACACGCAGGTGAGGTTGCCGCCCGGCACGCGCTTGCCGACCGAGCGCACGAGCGCGGCGATGTCGCCGCACCATGAGCGGATCGTGTCGGCGTGATCGGCGCCGGGATTGATCGTCGCGACGAGGAAGATCGCGCTGCGCGTGATCGTGCTGTGAACGTTTTGGGGGAGCGGGGGAGGTGTCTGCATCGTGGGCTGCCGGTCAGTCAGGTCGGGACGGAAGTGCCGTGGCGCGCGAGGGCGAACGGTTGAACTGTGTCATGCGACTGTTCTCTTTGTGTCACGCGGATGAAGGACGCTGTGCGGGCATCCCGCAACGGGCCGCAGCGGTGGCGGCCGCACGGGGCGCGCGACCTGCCCGCCCCGCGTGACGTCGTCGAGCAAGCAATCTAGCAGCTTCGACCGGTCTTTGGAATACGAATCGCCAAACTGTCATGCGAATCCGTCAAACAGGGCCGGATTTTGGCCGGCGCCCGCTCAGCTGTACTCCTGGCGCATGCGGCGCTGTGCTCTTGAGCGTGCGTGCCGGGTGCAGTAGATTAGGTCCCGCTGCGCCGCCACGAGGAGCGTCATCATGAACCTGCTGGAAGCGATGCGTGTGTATGTCGCGGTGGTCGAGCATGGCGGCCTGTCCGGTGCGGCGTCCGAGCTGCAACTCGACGAAGCGCAGGTGAGCGAACGGATCGACGGCCTCGAACGGTATCTCGGCTGCCGCCTGCTGCTGTGCCGCGACCACGACGACGTCGCCTGCACCGACGCGGGTGACGCGTTCCACGTGTGCTGCCGCCGGACGCTGTCCGCGGTCGAGCAGGCGACCGGCGCGGCCGGCCCGCATGCGACGGACAGGCCGGATCGGCCCGACGCGCACGATACCGTGCATGCCGCCGCGCGCGACGCGACGTTCCCGCCGCAGCCCGGCGCCGCTCATGCCTCAACCCAGCGACTGTCACCTTGAATACGACCTCCATTGCCTGCTCGCCCGCCGAGCGCATCCGCCGCCGCTTCGGCCATTTCCTTCACGCGGCCGAACTGGCCGGACTGATCGTGATCGGGCTCGCGACCGCGTTCGCGATGGCGCAGGAAGCGTGGAAGGTCGTGCTCGCGGGCGAGGTGTCGCTGACCGACCTGCTGCTGATGTTCCTGTATCTCGAAGTGCTCGCGATGGACGTGCGCTACCTGCGGCTCGGCCGCTTGCCCGTACGGTTTCCGCTGTTCATTGCGATGACGTCGCTCGCGCGCGACCTGATACTGCGCGGCGCAACCGACAGCCCCGAGCGGATGCTGATGACGACGGTCGGGATCGTGCTGCTCGCCGTCGGCGTGCTGATCCTGAGTTTCGGCCAGCACCGCTTCCCGGCCGACGTCGCCGATGTCGAGGACGATGCGCAGGCGCGCAGGTAAGCGCGCGGGCGGCCGCATGCATTTTCGCTGTCCCTGCAAGGAGGGAGCTGGATGAGCACACATTCCGTTGAATCGAAGCGGGCGATCGAGCTGCAGCACGCGGCGTCGGACGCCTACCGGCTGGCGCGCGACACGCGCGATGCCGATCCGGCGCTCGCCCGCGCGCCCACCGTCGCCGGGTTGCAGCGAGAGGCTGCGTACGCCTATGCCGACGCGGCGCGTGCACGCGAGGCGGCCATCGGTATCTGAATCGAACCCCGGCGTGCCGCATCGGTTGCGGCGCTGCCACTGACCCTCCAACCGAGCGAGGTATCGCATGACCCAGCAACTGATCGTCGCCGTGTTCGGCAGCGTCGACACGGCTCGCCAGGCCGCGAACGATTTCGAGGCGCTGTCGGAGAAGGACGAAGGATTCCACATCGAGAACGGCGTCGTCGTCGAGAAGGACGCGACCGGCAAGCTCGCGGTCCTCCACGCGGAATCGCGGCCGTTCAAGGGCGGCGTGATCGGCGCGATCGCGGGCGGCTTGCTCGGCCTGCTCGCCGGGCCGCTCGGCGTGGTCACCGGCATGGCGGCCGGTGCGGGCGCCGGCATTCTCGCGGAAGCGGCCGGCAACGCGCTGCTCGACGGCACGTTCGTCGAGACGGTGGCGGCGCGGCTCGTGCCCGGCAGCGTCGCGATCATCCTGGAAGCGAAGGAAGACACGCCGTTCTCGGTCGACAACGTCGTGACCGGATTCGGCGGCAAGGTGTTTCGCCAGTCGCTCGACTGAGCGTGTCGTCGTCGAACCGTAAAGGGAGAACCGCATGCACATCGAACAATCGTACCGGCGCTTCGACATCACGGCGACGCTGTCGCCGCTGCCCGGCCACGGCAACCGCGCGATCGCGAGCGTCGACGTGACGACCGACGATCCGGCCCGCCTCGCCGATCTCGGCACCGGGCAATTCCTGCAGATCCGCAAGTGGGTCGAGTCGAACGACATCGCGTTGCTGACGGTGGTGTTCGACGAGTGCAAGGTCGCGATCGATCACTACGCGGACAACGTCGACGACGCTTGAGCACACGCGGGGCCCGCGCATCAGCGGGCTTCGCGTGACTGCCGCCCGACGGCGGCCGGCAAACCGCGACGACGCACGCCGGCACCGCGCCCGGCGAATGCTTGCCGCGCGATCGCGCGGGGCCGTTTGCCGTCGCGTTCGAATCTGTTCACCACGCCGGCCGGATTTCACGTTTCCTCGCCAAACTGTCACTTACATTCGTCGAAATGACGCAGTAGGATGCCGAACCTTGTCTAGATGAGATTCGCATTGCTATCCGCCTTCAATTTCGATAACGGACGAGGTTCGCACCGGCACGCCCGCGCCCGGGCACGGCTATCCGGCTTCGTGCACCGGCGCGGCCATGCCGCCCGTGCATCGCACGCCGGTTCACCGCTGGCGGGGCGAGGCGGATGAAGCTCTACGAGAAATTTGCAAACGACATAGAGAGACTCATCCGGCAGGGCGTATATCGACACGGCGATCGTGTCCCTTCGGTGCGGCAGGCGAGCCAGCAGCACCGGATCAGCATCACGACCGTGCTGCATGCATATCTGCTGCTGGAAAGCCGCGGGCTGCTGGAGAGTCGCCCGCAGTCGGGCTATTTCGTGAACCTGCGACGCGATGACAGCCATGCGCCGGTGCGCGAGCTGCGGCCGTCGAAGCCGATCGCGATTTCGTCGTCAGTGGACGTGAGTCGGCTGGTGCTGTCGACGCTGCGCTCGATCGGCACCGACGATGCGGTGCCGCTCGGCTCGCCATACCCGGACCCGAGCCTGTTTCCGTTCGAGAAGCTGAACCGCTACGCGTATGCGGCCGGCCGCGACAAGTCGCTGTGGGGCGTGACGGACGGGCTGCCGCCCGGCCATCCGCGGCTGATCCGGCAGATCGCGCGCCGCTACCTGGAAAACGGGATGTCGGTGGATCCGAACGAGATCATCGTGACGGTCGGCGCGACCGAGGCGATCAACCTGTGCCTGCAGGCGGTCGCGAAACCGGGCGACACGATCGCGGTGGAATCGCCGACGTTCTACGCGATGCTGCACGCGATCGAACGGATGGGGATGAAGGCGATCGAGGTGGCGACGCATCCGGAATACGGGATCGACATCGCCGCGTTGGCCGCGATCGCGAAGTCGCAGCCGATCGCCGCATGCATGGTGATGCCGAATTTCCAGAACCCGCTCGGCTTCCAGATGCCGGACGAGCGCAAGCGCGAGCTGGTCGAGTTCGCCGCGAAAGCCGACCTGCCGATCATCGAGAACGGCGTGTACAACGAACTGTACTTCGGCAACATGCATCCGAGCACGCTGAAGTCGTTCGACCGGCACGACATCGTGCTGCATTGCTCGTCGTTCTCGAAGAGCCTGACGGCCGCGTACCGGATCGGCTGGGCGCTGCCGGGCCGCTATCGCGAGCAGGTCGAGAAGCTGAAATTCCTGAACACGCTCGCGACGCCGTCGTTGCCGCAGCTCGCGATCGCCGAGTTTCTCGAACGCGACGGCTACGAGCATCACCTGCGGCGGATTCGCAAGGCCTATGCGCAGCAGGCGAACCTGATGCGTACGATGGTGTCGCGGTTCTTTCCGGAGGGCACGCGCATCTCGAGCCCGGCGGGCGGATACGTGCTGTGGATCGAACTGCCGGCGCAGATCGACGCGATGCGGCTGTACCAGCTCGCGCTGGAGCAGGGGATCACGATCGGGCCCGGCTACATGTTCTCGATCACGGACAGCTACCGGAACTTCATCCGGCTGAACTACAGCAGCCCGTGGTCGCCGGAGATCGAGCAGGCGGTGATCGCGGTCGGCAAGCTCGCCGCCTACTGCCTCGACTGAGTGAGCCGCCGCGCGTCGCGCGTCGTGCGGCACGCGCGCGGCGTCACGTCAGCCGGTACGACTGCGCGCCCGTTCCCGCGAGCGTGCCGCCGTCGACGATTAGGTATTCGTTGCGGATCGGCTTGCCGTCGAACCAGCATTGCAGGATCTCCAGCGTGCCGGCCGCGTAGCGGGCCTGCGCGGACAGCGACGTGCCCGAGATGTGCGGGGTCATCCCGTTGAACGGCATCGTGCGCCACGGGTGATCGGCCGGCGCCGGCTGCGGAAACCACACGTCGCCGCCGTAGCCCGCGAGATGCCCGGACGTGACGGCGTTCACGACCGCGTCGCGGTCGACCAGCTTGGCACGCGCGGTGTTGATCAGGTACGCGCCGCGCTTCATGCGCGCGATCATCGCCGCGTCGAACAGGTGCTCGGTCGACGGGTACAGCGGAATCTGCAGGTTGACGATGTCGACGGCGCTCGCGAGCGACGCGGCATCGGCGTGATACGTGAGCCCGAGTGCCTGCTCGACCGATGCATCGAGCCGGTGGCGCTGCGTGTAGTGCAGCTGCAGCCCGAACGGCTGCAGCCGGCGCAGCACGGCGAGCCCGATGCGTCCCGCGCCGACCGTGCCGAACTGCATGCCTTCGACGTCGTAGCTGCGCGACACGCAATCGGCGATGTTCCAGCCGCCTTGCTGCGCGATCGCATGCGACGGCAAGTAGTTGCGCACCAGCGCGAGCGTCGTCATCACCACGTGCTCGGCCACGCTGATGCTGTTCGAGCCGGTGACTTCGGCGACGGTGATGTGCGCGCGCGCGGCGGCGTCGAGATCGACGTGATCGGAGCCGATGCCGGCCGTCAGCGCGAGCTTCAGCTTCGGCGCCCGGGCGATTCGTTCGGCCGTCAGGTACGCGGGCCAGAACGGCTGCGAGATCACGACATCCGCTTCGGGCAGCCGGCGCTCGAATTCGGAGTCGGGGCCGTCCTTGTCGCTCGTGACGATCAGCGTGTGGCCGTGCGCTTCCAGATAGGCGCGCAAGCCGAGCGCGCCGGACACCGAGCCGACGAGTTCGCCGGGACGAAAGCCGGGCGGGCCGGCCGGCGTCGGCGCGGTCTGCCCGTCCGCGTAGTGCGTGATGACCGGAATCGCATCGCGCACGTAGCGCGGCGGATAGCCGTCCACGGGATCGGGGTAGAGCACGCACAGGACGGTAGCCATCGGGTAGTACTCCTGGTGACGGGGAGAAGGCGGCACGCGGCTTGCGCGGGAGGCGCGGCGTGCGTCGCGGGCCGCTGCCGTGTTGCGCCGCAACGTTGATGACGTTCTACGCCCGTCATGGATCGCGTACAAGCTACAGTGCGTGTTTGCGTGCGCTGCGGGGACGTCTGTACCTGTTCTTTTCAGGAGGGATGTCGATAATGGGATCGTTACCTGACTTTTCGGGAGCCACGTCATGACTGAAAGCGACGATTCGTCGTCACGCCCCGATCTCACGCAAGGCATCGCGCTCGACGATCTCGCCGACGGCGCAATGATAGAGGGCCATGTCGGCGATGCAGCGGTGCTGCTCGTGCGCCGCGCCGATGAACTGTTTGCCGTGGGCGCACAGTGCCCGCACTACGGCGCGCCGTTGGCCGACGGCCTGCTGGAAGGCGACACGATCCATTGCCCGTGGCATCACGCGGCGTTCTGCCTGCGCACCGGCGCGCTGCTGCGCGCGCCCGCGCTCGACGGGCTGCCGTGCTGGCGCGTCGAACGCCGCGACGGCCGCGCCGTCGTGCTCGACGAGCGGCCGGCCGCCGCACCGCCTGTATTGAATGCAGCGGGACTGCCCGCGTCGGTGGTGATCGTCGGCGGCGGTGCGGCTGCCATCGCGGCCGCGGTGACGCTGCGGCAGGAAGGCTATCCGCATCCCGTCACGCTGCTCACCGCCGATGCCGATCCGCCGTACGACCGCCCGAACCTGTCGAAAGACTATCTCGCCGGCACGGCCGATGCCGACTGGCTGCCGCTGCGTGCGCCGTCGTTCTATGCGGACCATCACATCGACATGCGGTGCGGCACGCGTGTCGTACGCATCGACCCCGCGCGGCAGGCGGTCGAACTGGCCGACGGCAGCCGCGTCGGCTACGGCGCGCTGCTGCTTGCAACGGGCGCCGAGCCGAACCGGCTGACCGTGCCCGGCGCGGATCTGCCGCACGTGTGCGTGCTGCGCTCGCGCGCCGATTGCGACGCGCTGATCGGCAAGCTGAAAACGGCGCGTCGCTGCGTCGTGGTCGGCGCGAGCTTCATCGGGCTCGAAGCGGCCGCCGCGCTGCGCACGCGCGGGCTCGACGTGCAGGTCGTCGCGCCCGATGCGCATCCGATGGCGCGCGTGCTCGGCGAAGCGCTCGGCAGCACGATCCAGGCACTGCACGAGTCGCACGGCGTCGTGTTCCATCTCGGCGCGACGCCCGCGCGGATCACGCCGGACAGCGTGACGCTGTCGAGCGGCGACGTGCTGCCGGCCGATCTCGTGGTGGTCGGCATCGGCGTGTATCCGAACGTGGCGCTCGCGCAGGACGCGGGGCTGGCCGTCGAGCGCGGCGTGACGGTCGACCGCTTCCTTCAGACGAGTGCGCCCGGCATCTACGCGGCCGGCGACATCGCGCGCTGGCCCGATCCGCTGACGGGCGAGCGGATTCGCGTCGAGCACTGGGTCGTCGCCGAGCGGCAGGGCATCGCCGCCGCGCGCAACATGCTCGGGCAGCAGCGGCCGTTCGACGCGGTGCCGTTCTTCTGGAGCCAGCATTACGACCTGACGGTCAACTATGTCGGGCATGCGGAGCAATTCGATCGGGTCGAGATCGATGGCGACCTCGGCGCGCACGATTGCTCGATCGCGTACTGGCGCGGCAACACACGGCTCGCGGTCGCGACGGTCGGTCGCGATCTCGACAGCCTGAAGGCGGAAGCGGCATTCGAGCGGCAGATTGCAGCCGCGTGACAGCGTTGTGACGACATGATTCGAACCCGGAGGCGAGATGAATCCCGATGTGCGTGCCCGTTTCGAAACCGAGTTTGCGCCGCGCATCGCGGCGCGCGTGCTCGGCCTGTATCAGCCCGGCGAAGTGAGAGTGGACGTCGTGCCGCACGACGGGCAGGGCAGCCCGACCTGTGTCGACGTGATCGGCCTCACGTCGACGGTCGGCTTGCCGAACCGGCTGAACGCGCGGCTCGCGTGGCGTGACGATGCGATCGATGCGTTGCTGGCCGAGCCCGACCGCAGCCGCTTCGACCGCTATCTTGCGGCGCTGCCGGTCACGATCGAACGCTGGCAGATGGAGTTGCCGGTCGATTTCAGCACGCGCACCCAGCGCGATCGCGAGATCCTGATCGGCGATCTGGATTTCGATGCGTGAAACGCGCCGTGCGATGCGTGCGGATGAGCCGGTTGCCGCTAGCGGTCGCGTGTCTTGATGATCACGCGGCCCTGGTCGATGCCGCCGCGCAGGGCTTCGTCGCACGTGAGCCATTCGGGTGTGACGAGCTCGGGCGCGGGCAGGTCGACCGGCGCGCCGTCGCGGAAGATCCGCACCTGCGCGACCCACGCGCCGTTCGCGTTGCGCGTCGCGTCGACGCGAATCTCGTGATCCATGAAGGTGTCGGTGGCTTGCATCGGTCGGGGCCCTCCGTCGTGCGTGAACGCGGTGCGTCGATCGTAGCAGCATGGCGTGCGCCGTGCATCCGAAACGAAGCGGAACCTGCGCGCGATTCGACGCACGTATCGCCGCGCGAGACGGGAGCGAACCTGTGGCCTTCGACCTGACCTTTTCCAGTAAGACGGAGACCACATCGCACTGCCTCACCACCTTTTTGCGAATGCTGGGGGTAGCGCTTCTGCCGGATCATGCGGCTTGAGACGCCCTTGAGGCTGCTCGCCAACGACGACACAGAAACCTCGGGCGGGTAGCTCATCAGCAGGCGGACATGCTCGTCCTCGCCATCGAACCCCATCAGTTCGGATTCGACGCGGCGGAAATGCCGCGCAATCATTCGGAATTTCCGTGGGGAACACGTCGCGTCGGTATTTGGTCGCGAAGTCCATGTTGCATATGCATCAGAACGACGCAATGGCGACCGCGTCGAATGGCTTGACTCTCACTTGTAGGCCAAGCATAGAATGGCCCGATGCAACGACTCCAGGCTTTCAAGTTCGAACTGATGCCAAACGGCGAGCAGCAGCGCAAGATGCGCCGCTTCGCCGGGGCGTGCCGATTCGTTTTCAACAAGGCGCTGGCGTGGCAGCAGGAGAACTGCGAGGCGGGCGGAAAGTTCATCGGGTACGTTGAGATGGCAAAGCGCCTGACGGCATGGCGCAACGGTACCGAAACGCCTTGGCTCAAGGACTCCCCGGTGCATCCGCTCCAACACGCACTCAAGGATCTGGAGCGAGCCTACAAGAACTTCTTCGCCAAGCGCACCGCCTTTCCGCGCTTCAAGAAGAAAGGTCGCAGCGACAGCTTCCGCTACCCCGACTCGAAGCAGATCAAACTCGATCAGGTCAACAACCGCATCTTTCTGCCTAAGCTTGGCTGGCTCCGTTATCGCAACAGCCGGGACGTGTTGGGCGAAGTGCGCAATGCCACCGTGTCTAGAAACGCAGGAAAATGGTTTGTCTCCATCCAGACTGCGCGTGAAGTCACGCAGCCGGTGCTGCGGGCAACCAGCGCGATCGGCATCGACATGGGCATCGCACGGTTTGCCACAATGAGCGACGGTAGCTTTCTTGTGCCGCTCAACAGCTTCAAGCGGCACGAGGCTAAGCTGCGTCGTGTGCAGCAGGGAATAAGCCGAAAGGTCAAGTTCAGCAACAACTGGAAGAAGGCAAAGGCTCGCATCCAGCGTATCCATGCCCGCATCGGCAACGCTCGCCGTGACTACCTGCACAAAGCCACGACCACGATCAGCCAAAACCACGCGATGGTGTGCATCGAGGACTTGCAGGTACGCAACATGTCGAGGTCGGCGGCTGGCAGCCCCGGCGCACCGGGCAAGAACGCTCGGGCCAAGTCCGGCCTGAACAAAGCCATCCTCGATCAGGGGTGGTTCGAATTTCGTCGTCAGCTGGACTATAAGCTGACGTGGAATGGGGGCTGGCTCATCGCCGTGCCGCCGGCGAATACGAGTCGAACATGCCCGGTCTGCAAATACGTGAGCGCCGAAAACCGGCAGACACAGGCGGCATTCCGCTGTGTCGACTGCGGTCATGAGGACCATGCCGATGTGGTCGGTGCGATCAACATACTGGCGCGGGGACACCGCGTTGCAGCCTGTGGAGAGCCGGTGCAGTCGGGCCGCTCCGTGAAGCAGGAACCCGCCGAGGCGATCTGAAACGAGCATCATCGCTTCAGACGCGGTAGGACCCCCCCGCCTTTAGGCGGGGGAGGATGTCAAGGGGATGATTCTCGCGGCGATCGCGATGCAGATGATCGTCGCGAGCCTGAAGGCCGCATTCGGGCTGCCGCACTGAGTGCCGCCCATCTCGAACCGGCCGCCTGATTTCGTGGAGTCGTTGATGAATACGTTGATCGTGTTGTCCTATCCCGACCTCGCGGCCGCCCATCGCGCGCTCGCCGAACTCGATACGTTGCGCGACCGGCACGTCGTCGCGCTGTCGGGGGTGGCGATCGTCGAGTGCACGGCTGACGGACAGTTGCGCGCGCATGCGCTCGACCCCGATCGCACGCCGCCCGCGTCGCTGCTCGACAGCGTGGTCGAGCACATCGAATCGTCGCTCGACGCATGGCGCGAGAAGCCGGTGGACGACGCGCTGATCGACCGCGTCGCGCGCAAGGCGCGCCCCGGCACCGTGTCGCTCGGGCTGGCCGCGACGCAACTCGATATCTACGCGCTGAGCACGGCGCTCGCACCGTTCGGCGGAGACGTGATCGACACGACGTTGTCGATCGACGACGAACTGAAGCTCGTCGAAGCGATCTCGAAAGCGCGTGACAGCGGCAGTCAGGCCGCGACCGACTGACGGATCGACGAAGCAGATAGAGCGCTCGATGGTCGGCAAGTCACGCGGCAGGGTCTGAATCGAACGCGCGCTATCAAGCGACCACGATCGTCATCGGAGCATTCCGACATGCGAAAAAACAGACCGGAAAGTTTGACCGCATGGCGCGTCAACGTGCGCAAAAGACGGGATCCGGGCGACTTCACGCTACATGATCGCCTTGAAACGAGGGCGTTCTTACCGATTGTCGCGCATTGAATCTGGCAATGCAGGTCACGTGGACGGATAGATTTATTCGATGACCGGCGAATGCGCGACATGCCTCTCCTATACTCACAGGGACTGCTTTTCACGGGAGGACTGCCCATCCGCACGAGTGCATCGATCAAGCCGTATCGTCGTGCGACCAGTGGCCGGACCTCGCTGCAACCTGCCGCGGTTCCGGCAGCTACGCGCGCCGGGCTGCTTCACAAGGAGCCACGATGCCCTACGTCCTGATCGTCGAAGATGACGCCGATACGCGCGCCATGCTCGCGGCGCTGGCGCGCACGCAGCAGCTTGCGTGCGACACGGCCGCGACGCTCGAGGAAGCGCGCACGCTCGTCACGACGCACCCCCCTGATCTCGTGCTGTGCGATCTCGTGCTGCCGGACGGCAACGGGATGGATCTGTTCGATGCGTTGCCGAAGCATTCGCACTGCGAAATGGTGCTGACCACCGGCCACGCGAGCCTCGAAACCGCGATCGACGCACTGCGGCGCGGCGCGACCGACTACCTGGTCAAGCCGCTGAACATGCAGCGGCTGAACAGCATCTTCGCGCGCGTGCCGCGCACCACCGCGCTGCATGAAGAGATCGCCGAGCTGCGCTCCGAACTGCAGCGTCTCGGCCGCTTCGGCCGCATGCTCGGCAGCTCGCCCGCGATGCAGACCGTCTACGACGCGATCGGCCGGGTCGCGCGCACCGAGGCATCGGTCCTGCTGACGGGCGAATCGGGCACCGGCAAGGAGCTGGCCGCGCAGACGGTGCACGACCTGAGCCTGCGCCGCCGCGGCCCGTTCCTCGCGGTGAACTGCGGCGCGATCGCCGCGAACCTCGTCGAGAGCGAGATGTTCGGCCACGACCGCGGCAGCTTCACGGGCGCGGAGCGACAGCACAAGGGCTTCTTCGAACGCGCGGACGGCGGCACGCTGTTTCTCGACGAGATCACCGAGATGCCGCTCGAGTCGCAGGTCAAGCTGCTGCGCGTGCTCGAGACGGGGCGCCTCACGCGGCTCGGCTCGACGCGCGAGATCGACGTCGACGTGCGCATCGTCGCGGCGACCAACCGCGACCCGGAGGCCGCGATGGCCGACGGCAAGCTGCGGCCCGACCTGTTCCACCGGATCAACGTGTTCCCGATCCCGCTGCCGTCGCTGCGCGAGCGCGGCGACGACATCCCGATGCTCGCCGATGCGTTCCTGCAGCAGTTCAACGCCGAAAGCGGCCGGAACCTGCGCTTCGCACCGGCCGCGCGCGATGCGCTGAAGAGCTATGCGTGGCCCGGCAACGTACGCGAGCTGCGCAACTTCGTGCAGCGCGCGAGCATCTTCTGCGACGCGGACGTGATCGATACGCTGCCGCCGCCGATCATGGACGAACTGTCGAGCATGGCCGATTCGCACGAGGATCGTGTGACCGTGCCGTTCGGCACGTCGCTCGAGGAAGCCGACCGCAAGCTGATCCTCGGCACGATCGCGCAATGCGGCGGCGTGAAGGCGCAGGCGGCCGAGGTGCTCGACGTCAGCCTGAAGACGATCTACAACCGGCTCGCGCAGCTCGAAGACGAAGTGGACAAGCCGGAGTCCTGATGCCGCCGCGACCGACCCGCCGGCAGGAGCGTGATCGATGATCGACATTTCGCGGACTCGCGCGGGCAACTACGTCACGGCCGTGATGCTGGTTGCGATCGCCACCGTGCTGCAGGCGCTCGCGATCCGCTTCGGCGGCGTGAACCTGCCGCTCGTCCTCTACTATCCGCTGCTCGCGGGCGCCGCGTGGGCGACGTCGTTCCTGTTCGGGATGGCCTCGACGGTCGTCAGCGGCCTGCTCGTGTGGACGCTGTTTCTCTCGGATCCCGCGGCCTATACGCAGCCGCTGCCCGATCGGCTCGTGCGGCTCGGCACCTTCGTGCTGATCTGCGCGCTCGTCTGCGCGATCGCGTCGATGCTGCGCCGCGCGCGCTTCACGAACGATGCGGCGCTACGGCGTGAAGCGGCCGCGCGCCGGCGGCTCGAAGCCGTGCTGCAGGCGTTGCCGCATGGCGTGATCGCCACCGATACGAACGGGCGGCTCACCTACCTCAACGCCGCCGCGGCCGCGCTCGTCGGCTGCCGGCCGGACGATGCGACGGGCCGCGCCGCGCGCGACGTGCTGCGGATCGTCGATCGCGACGGCCGGCGCGTTCAATCGACCCCGCTCGATCTCGCGCTCGGCGGCGAGGGTGTCACATCGGATCGCCACTGGCTGCAGGCGGAAGGGAGCGAGCCGGTGCCGATCGTCGAGGTGGCCGCGCCGCTCGGCGATGCGGACGGCAACGTCGACGGCGCCGTGCTGCTGCTGCGCGAAGCCGGCGCCGACCGTTCGCGGGCCGATGCGTCGCGGTTGCAGCGCGCTGTCGTCGACGCGTCGCCCGACGCGATCGTCGGCATCGATGGCGACGGCCGCATCGTCAGCTGGAACCCGGCCGCGCAACGCATGTTCGGCTACGACGAAAGCGATGCGCATGGGCGCACGTTCGAATCGCTGGTGGCGATGCGCTGGCTGAAACGCAAGCCGCTCGTGCAGTCGTTCGACGACATGCACGCGGCGGTCGGGCCGATCGACCTGCTGTGCGTGCGGCGCGACGGCCGGCGCTTCCGGGCGACCGTGTCGGCGGGCCCGGTACGCGGCGACGTGCGTGCGTCCGTCGCGTTGTCGCTGACGCTGCGCGAAGCCGGCGCGCAGCGCCGCCGCGACCTGCGCGCGCAGCGGTCGCTGCAGGGCGCACGCGATGCGCGCGACCAGGCCGATACGTCGAACCGGCTGAAGGACGAACTGCTCGCGACGGTGTCGCACGAGCTGCGCACGCCGCTGAACGTGATCTACGGCTGGGTCGAGGTGCTGCGCAATTCGGGCGACAGCGCGCTGCAGCAGCAGGCGGTCGACGCGATCGATCGCAGCGCGCGCTCGCTCACGCGGATGGTCGGCGACATCCTCGATGCGTCGTCGCTCGCGACCGGCAAGCTGCAGCTCGACGCGCGGCCGGTGGACGTCGTGCGGCTGTTCTCCGATTCGGTCGGCGCGTTCCAGACGGCCGCGTTGTCGGCCGGCATCGTGCTCGAATTCGACTGTGCGGCGTCGACCTGCGTGGTGTCGGGCGATGCCGAGCGCTTGCGGCAGATGCTGTCGAACCTCGTGTCGAACGCGCTCAAGTTCACGCCGTCCGGCGGCAGCGTGACGGTCGGGCTCGCCCGCAACGATGCGCGGGTGGTGCTGACCGTGAGCGACACGGGGCAGGGCATCGTGCCGGCGTTCCTGCCGTACGTGTTCGACATGTTCCGCCGCGCGGAGGATTCGCCGGCGTCGTCGCGGCGCGGGCTGGGCCTCGGCCTGTCGATCGTGCGGCATATCGCCGAGCTGCATGGCGGCGGCGTGACGGTCGAGAGCGCGGGCCGTAATCGCGGCGCGACGTTTACCGTGACGCTGCCGGCCGGCTGGCAGCCGGTCGGCGCGATGGCGTGGGGGAGCGCGCACATGGACGCCCATCGCGCCCCGTTGACGCTCGATACGCAACGCATCCTGATCGTCGACGACGATCCGACCACGCGCGAGAGCCTCACCGCCGCGCTGACGACGTTCGGCGCGGCCGTCGCGATCGCGTCGACGGGGCGCGAAGCGCTCGCGGTGGCCGCGGATCTACGGCCGACCGTCGTGCTGTCCGATCTCGCGATGCCCGACGGCGACGGCTTCTGGCTGCTCGACGCGTTGCGACGCGCCGGCATGAACGGCGGCGGGCCGCCCGGCATGCGGGTGCTCGCCGTGACCGCGCATGCAGGCCTGGCCGACGAACGCCGCGCGCTCGAGGCCGGGTTCGACGGCTATCTGTGTAAGCCGGTCGACGTGCGCGAACTGGCGGACAAGATCGTGCGCGTGACGAAGCAGGACGGCTGACGCGGCGGCCGTCCGTCGTTGTCCTGATGCGACGGCCCGTTTCGGTGATGCGGGGCCGATCTTGGCCGGAGGCCGGCAGGCAGTATCGCGCGCGGCCTTCGATACGCCATCACGTCCGCTTCGGCTGCGACACGCCTTCGTGCGTGTTCGCGACGTCGTCGCGTGCCGGGCCGGCCGAGCGCGTCGCGATGTCCGCGAGCGACAGCATGCGGACCAGCCGCTTGTCGTGATCGACGACCGGCAGGCGCCGCAACTGCGCATCGGCCATGTCATGCTGGATCTCGCCAGCGAATCCTCCTCGATGACCCGAACGTCTTCGCAACGACCATGCCCGGGGTCGGCACGCGGCACGCGACTTGCCGTAGCGACGCGGAACACGACGAAGATGACGACGACCACGTGCGGCGCGACCCGTGCCGGCCGCGCGCCCATCACACGGAGGCACGATGACGATTCCAAAACGGCGAGAGGGCGTGCGCTACGAGCTCAACGTTTGCGGGGGCGGGTTCGATTCGGTGAAAAGCCGCTTCCAGGAATGGAAGCGCGAACCGCTGATCTACCGGCCCGAGCGCCGGATGTTCGAGGGCAAGGCGGACGTGCGGCCGCTCGGAGACGAGACGTTCGGCGCGACCGAGCCGGCGAGATTCGCGCTGCAGCGTGCATGCGAGCCCGCCGACACGTATGCGCTCGCGGCACGCGTGCGCGACGACGGCCGCGAGCTATGGCTCGTGATGGCCGCGTACGACGCCTAGCGGCGCGCAGGCAGGCATCGCGGCGAACGACGGCGGCCCGCGACCTGCGGGCGCACCGCGGGACGACGTGCTTGACGCGTGAACGGACGGCACGTGGATTGCGGATTGGCCGGGGCCTGCCCAACCGATTCCGCGGCTGCCGCGGATATCAGGAGGTGTTCGATGAAACCGATCCGCACGATCCGCACGATCCGCACCGGCGCATGCCTGCTGGCCGCCGCGTGCGCGCTGGCTGCCTGCACGCAACCTGCTCCCTACGGCGCGCGAGGCGCGCCGCCCGCGCCGCCCGGCGCCCATCCGCCGTCGCCGGGCACGACGATGCCCGATGCCAATACGCGTTACGAGCCGCGGCCGTCGCCGGGCAACACGTTGCCGCCGGGCGCGACGGGCGGCGATCCGGCCGACGTGCCGCCCCCCGGCCCGAACGGCACGCCGGGCGACCCGCCGCTGCCGGGCACGCCGCCGCCGACGCAGTACTGATACATCCCACGGCCGGCGCGTGGCGGGACCGTGCGCGAAACGCGTGCCCAAAACTTGCCGACCCGCTTGTAAAAAAGCGGCCCTCGACGGTTTGCAAGACGGGGTACGAACCCGCGTGACCCGCGACGCGGTGCGGTCGCGCCGTCTGGCATGGAAGCTGCATCAATCCTGACCGAATACGAAACGAAACCCGTGAAACGTCAGGAGGACCATCGATGTCCGTCTCGCTTGCGCTGCAGATGCGACAGCATCTGGCACTTACGCCGAGGCTTCAGCAGTCGCTGCGGTTGCTGCAGTTGTCCTCGCTCGAATTTCAACAGGAATTGCGGCAGGCGCTCGATCAGAATCCGTTCCTCGATGATGGCCAGGCAGACGAGGAGGCTGGCGCCGACGCCTCCGGGCAGCCGGCCGAGGCGGCCGCGCCTGAAGCCGCACCCCAGCCCGACGACGCTCGTCCGCAGGACGGCGAAGCGCCCGAAGCGCCCGAAGTGCCCGACGTGTCCGAAGTGTCGTTGACGGCCGCGCCCACGCCGCACGGCACGAGCCGCCACGGCGACGATGCGGGCGGCCAGTCGCCTGGCGAATGGCTGGCCGCGGAGCCGTCGCTGAATCAGCAGTTGCACGATGCGTTGCGGCTCTATCCGTTGAACCGGCGTGACCGCGAAGCCGCGCGCATCGTGATCGACGCGCTCGACGATGACGGTTACCTGCGCCAGGAACTGGCCGAACTGCTGGTCGCGGCCGACCCCGCGCTGCTGCTCTCCGAGCAGGATCTCGCGGTCGCACTGCGGCTCGTGCAGATGCTCGACCGCCCGGGCCTGGCCGCGCGCTCGCTGTCCGAGTGTCTCGTGCTGCAACTCGATGCGATTCCCGCCGGCACGCCGGCGCTCGCGGAAGCGAAAGCGATCGCGCGCGAGCATCTCGAGCGTCTGGCACGCCGCGAGACGGCCGAGATCCAGCGTCGGCTCGGCTGCGACGCGCCGACGCTGCAGGCGGCCTGCGCGCTGGTGCGCGGGCTCGACCCGCGCCCCGGCAATCATTATGGCAGCACGCGCGGCGACTACGTGGTGCCCGACGTGATCGTGCGCCAGGTGCGCGACGAGTGGATCGTGGCGATCAACCCTGCCGTGCTGCCGCGCGCGCGGCTGCATGAACGCTATGCGACGCTGTTCGCGCAGTCGAGCGGCGAACGCGATTCGCCGCTCGGCCAGCAGCTGCAGGAAGCGCGCTGGCTGATCCGCAACGTGCAGAAGCGCTTCGAGACGATCCAGCGCGTCGGCGAATGCATCGTCGCGCGGCAGCGCGATTTCTTCCGCTACGGCGAGATCGCGATGAAGCCGCTCGTGCTGCGCGACATCGCCGAGGAGCTCGACCTGCACGAATCGACGGTGTCGCGCGCGACGGGCAACAAGTACATGGCCACGCCGCACGGCACGTTCGAGTTCAAGCATTTCTTCCCGCGCAAGCTCGAGGCGGCCGGCAAGGGCGTGTGCTCGGCGGCGGCCGCGAAGGTGCTGATCCGCGACATGATCGCGTCCGAACGGCACACCGATCCGCTGTCCGACGTCACGCTCGCGCAGAACCTCGCGGGCCGCGGCATCCTGCTTGCGCGTCGCACGGTGACGAAGTATCGCCAGGCGATGAAGATTCCGCCGGCCGACCTGCGGCGCCGCGACGCGGCATGACGGCGGCCCGGGCGAGCCTGTCGCGTGCATGTGCCGACCGTCGCGTCGACGCGTGCACCCACGACCGGCGCGCAACCATGCCGGCAACGTCCCGTGCCCGGCAGGGCGCGGCGCGTGCCGTGCTGTCGGCCCGATGCGGCAACACGAAAATGCGGGATCTCATGCCGCCGGCGAAGCCGATCGCCAGGTCGATGAACGAAAGGGAACGTGAAAAAACGGCGTCCAAGCCGAGACGCGGCAAACCGGAGCACAAGCACGATGCGTGACCGGCGACGACGTGTATTGACCACTGCTGCCATCCAGGAGGTATCCATGCTGCGATACGCCGTCATCTTCTTCATCATCGCGATCGTCGCGGCCGTGTTCGGCTTCGGCGGGATCGCGGCCGGCGCGGCCGAGATCGCGAAGATCCTGTTCTACATCTTCGTCGTGATCTTCCTCGTCACGCTGCTGCTGGGCGTCGTGCGACGATGACCGGCACACCCGGCCGGTCGCAGCGCATCGCGGAGCTCGAGCATGCGCTCGCGAACGGTTTTCCGTCGGAATCGACCGTCGTCGTGCAGTCGGACGACGCGTCCGGGCGGCTGACGATCCAGGTGTCGTGGGTGCGCGTGCCGTCCGACGAGGACGCGCGCGAATGGCGCTGCACGGTCGACCTGCGGTTCGAGCCGGACGTGATCACGCGCTATGCGTCGCTCGGCGCGGACGACCGGCTGCGCGTGCGCACGGTTCTGTGCGACCGCGCGCGGCGCGCGGTGGACGAGCGCAAGCCGCGCGTCGAGGAGGCGGCGATCGAATGCAACGTCGCGCTCGACGTGACGCGCGCCGAACTCGACGCGGCGCTGCGCGCGCCCTGACGCCGTTGCCGTTCGCAGGATGGCGACGCGGCGATCCGCGTGGCCGCTGCATCCCGAACGCGGCGAGCGCATGTCGATACCGATGCTTCCCTCACCCCCTCGGCGCCACCCGCTGCGTGGCGGCCCGATTGCGTGGCCGCGCGCATCGTCATGCACGCGTCAGCGCCGATGCTGCAGCCGGTGATACCAGTTCATCAGCGGCGTCGCGGTGATCCCGTGCGCGATTACCGATGCCGACACGACGGCCAGCACGGGGGCCGCGAGCGGGCGCACCGCGGCGGCGGGCCCGTGTTCGAGCGCGAACAGCAGGTAGTAGAACGAGCCGATTCCGCGAATGCCGAACCACGCCATCAGCCGTCGCTGCGCATGCGTCGCGCGCGAACCGGTGAGCGTGACCAGCACCGCGAGCGGGCGCACGGCGACGAACAGCACGACGGCCAGCGACGCCGCGCCCCACGTCAGCAGCGGGCCGGGCAGCGTCATGAGCACGCTGCCGATCATCGTCATCACGATGGCTTCGGCGATCCGTTCGAGTTCGATCGTGAAGCCGAGCACCGATTCGGCCATGAACGCGTGCGCTTTGTCCGGATGCTTTTCGGTGGCGACGACGTCGGCCGAATCGATCTGGCCGATCACGTCGCGCGGCGCGCGATCGCCGCTCGCGCGGTGCTCGACCCGCCGCATCGCGACCCCGGCCGCGAACGTCGCGATGAACCCGAATGCATGCGCGAACTGCGCGGCGCCGAACGACAGCACGATCAGCGCGAGCGCGAAGAAGCCTTCGAGGCCGAGCGCCTGCGCGTGGCGCGTGCGCAGCCAGCCGATCGTCTTCGTCGTGATCCAGCCGAGGCCGCCGCCGATCGCGGCCGCACCGGCGATGCCCCACAGCGCGGTGAGCGCGAACGCGCCCGACAGCGGCGGCAGCCCGTGCGTCGTGCCGGGCGCGCCGCACAGCGCGAGCCCGGCCAGCGCGAACGGCAGTGCGATCCCGTCGTTCAGGCCGCCTTCGCCAGACAGCGCGAAACGCACGAGATCGCGATCGCCCGGGTCGTGCACCTGCACGTCGTGTGCGAGCACCGGGTCGGTCGGCGCGAGGATCGCCGCGAGCAGCAGCGCGGGGCCCCAGTCGAGCCCGAGGGCGAGCATCGCGCACGCGGCCAGCAGCGGCACGGTGAGGCCCATCGCGAACAGGCCGAGGCGGCACGGCACGCGCCACAGCCGGTCGGTGAGCGGCACGCGCAGCCGCAGCCCGATCGCGAACAGCGAGACGAGCAGCGCGATCTCGACGATCTCACGCAGCAGCCGTGCATCGCGTTCGAGGTCGAGATCCAGCAGGCCGGCGCCGGCCGGGCCGAGTACGACGCCGAGCACGAGATAGATCATCGCGGTGCTGACGGGCAGGTGGCGCAGCGCGGACGTCGCGACGCCCATGCCCATCAGCACCGCGCCGACGATCAGGTACCAGAGCGTCTCGTGCATGTGTGCCGTGGCAGGCCGATCAGGTGGTCGCGCGCCGTCAGGGCTTGCGGCCGAACGCCTCGCGCAGCTTCCGCTTCGCGCGTTCGAGCGTGGCGCGGCGCGTTTTCGGCAGGTTGCGGCCCGCGCGGTTCACGTAGAAGTTCAGCATCGACATCGCCGACTGGAATGGCGACCCGTGGCGGCGGCGGCTGTGTTCGGCCGAATGCTTCAGCGACGCGGCGATCGCGGCCGGGTCGTCGGACTTGAAGATATTGGGTTCGATGTCGAGCGCATCGCTTTTTTGCGTGACCTCGGCGGACCAGCGCTTGCGGTGGTGCGGATCGGTGCCGCGGGCGCGGCCCGGGCGTCGCGTCAGGTGCTTGCCATGCGCGTGGGTAGCGGTAGCGGAAGGCATTAAGTCGGCTCCATTGGGGTGACAGGGACGTAGTGACGGGGTGGGCGACGCAAACCGCGTGCCGCGCGGCGCGCGTGATCCGTACGACGAACCCGTGCCGGCCGCGGCACGGGTGTTGCTGCAGAAGAGGGGCTGGACATGCCATCCCGCCATCACGCCATCACGCAGGAGGACATCATGCAATCGCATTCCCGGATCTGGCTGGAAAACGACGAGATCGACAACGATGCCGATGGCGACATGATCGACGCCGACGATCTCGATACGACGGTCCATGTCGACGTCTCGACGGGCAGGATCATGTTTCAGGCGGCGTGGGCGGAGGCGGCCGATCCGCCGCCCGAGACCGCGCGGCATTCGGTCGTGCTCGTGCTCGACTGCGACACGATGGAACGCTATGCGGATCTCGACGAAAGCACGCGGATGCGCGTGCACGCGATCCTGCACGCCACGGTGGAGGATCTGCTCGAGCGCCTGCCCGACGAACACGTGACGCTGACGGTCGAGCTGACCGATGCGATGCTCGACGCCGCGCGCCGTCTGCAGTAGCCGCACGGATCGGCTTCCAGATACTCGAGATTGGCGCGCGCGAACGGGCTGGCAGGCACGTCGCTTGCTGCGCGACCGGCATGGCACGACACGTGCCGCCACGCGGACGGAGGGGCTCATGAGCGGAAAGTTGATGCATTGCAAGGTAGCCATGCTCGCGGTCGGGGACACACCGGTCGATCGCGTTTCGGCGCGGGGCGCCTGACACCATGGCCGCCGATTCCTCCCGCCGCGTGACGCTGGTCGACGAGCCGCCCGTGTTCGACGGGGCGGCGCTGCAGTTGCGTTTCGTCGTCGATGTCGATGGCGAACCGCAAACCTGCGCGATCACGGTCGAAGCGCTGGAAGATCATTTCGGCGCACGCTCCGCGCTGGAGGCCGACTTGCGCGATGCGTTCGAACAGGGCCGCGCGCGGATCGAAGCCGCCTGCGCCGACGTGCTGGGCGACAGCAACCGCGACGGCAGCGGCAACGGCAACGGCGGCGTGGTGCTGCACAGCGGCTATTTCCGTGCGCCGGCCGGTCGTGCGCGAGCGGGCCTGTTCCGGTCCCGGCGATCCTGACCCGGTTGACGTTCCCGGCGTGTCCCGCTCCTGTTTCCCTCCTGCCGGTTTTCCTCCCGCATTACACGCCGTTGAAAACTTTGCACCGCGCACGGGCCGCGGTGTGGTGCCACATCGCGCCGCGCGCAGGCAGCACGGATGACGGGGGCGGCACGCAACCCGGCACGGTCCCTGCATGCATGGCTGATCGCCGGCGCGCATCTCGCGTAGCCGCCAACGGGGAACGAGCATGCTGACCGCACATGAATTCGCCACGCTGCTCCTGGTGCATCGCGCACCGGAGCAGATCCAGATCGACCGCGAGGATGTCCTCGCGCTGGTTGAACAGCACCTGATCGTGATGCAGCACGACGACGCGTCCGGCGAGCGCCGGCCCGCGTTGACGGCCGACGGGTTGTCGGTCGTGCAGTGCGTGCAACGCAACGACGCGCGCGAGCCCGACGTCACCGACGCGTGACGGGCGGATGCGCGGCGACGAGCACCGCGACAGGCAAGGACGCCAGGCAGCGGTCGAGCGGCAAAATGCCTCCCGCCACGTCGACCGCATCCCCCGCCTCCAGTCCATCCATCCACGGCCCGTCGATATCGCGCGGCAGCACGACCGCCGTATCGCCCCATTGCGCCGGTTCCACGCGCGGCAATTCCGGTGCTTCGCCGAGCAACCGGCCCGCAAGCCGTGTCGCGACCACCACCACGGTGGCCTCGTCGCTGCACCGCGCGAACGCCACCGCATGACGCCCGAGCGGGCCGCGTACGCGCAGCGGCACGTACGCGCCGTCCGCGAACGTCGCCGGCCATCGCGCGCGCAGCGCCAGCATGCGCTCGACCAGCGCCCGCTTCACGCGCGCATCGGGCCACGTCGCCAGATACGACGCGACCGGCCCGTCGACCCGCTCGGCCGCGAGCGCCGCGAACGGCACGTCGCGGCGGTTGTCCGGATCGACGAGCGAGTGGTCCCATGCTTCAGATCCTTGATACAGGTCGGGCACGCCGGGCGATGCCATCCGCAGCACGGCCTGCGTCAGGCTGTTGACGACGCCGGCCGGCGCGATCCGCGCGACGAACGCATGCAGCCGATGGGCGAAGTCGCCTGGGCCGCGCGGCTTCAGGATCGCGCGGACGAACGCTTCGCAATCGCGCTCGTAGCGTAGATCGGGCGCGAGCCAGTCGGTGTGAAGCTTCGCCTCGCGCAGCGCTTTCGTCTGCCACTGCACGACGCGTTCGGTGAGCGCCGCGCGCCCCGCCGCGTCGTCAGGCGAGAGTTCGGGCGGCCAGCAGCCGACGAGCGTCTGGTACAGCATCGCCTCGGCGGCCGGCCCCGGCGCCCATGCGAGCTCGCGATGCGCGCCGCCGCGATGCGGCCGGTTGAGCGCGGACCAGTCGAGCGACACCGCGCGCCACGCGTCGGGCATTTCGCTGAGCACGGCCAGCCGCGCACGCGCATCCTCGCCGCGCTTGTGGTCGTGCGTGGCGGTGGCGACGAGCCCGTGCGGCACGGTGCGCGCGCGGCGCCGATTGCGCGCATGGAACGCGCCGCGCGACAGGCTGAAGTCGCCCGCGTCGGCGCCGACTTCGTTGCGCGACAGAAGCCGGCCGTAACGGTAGTGGGCCGTATCCTCGACGCCCTTCGCGGCCAGCGGCGCGGTGAGCTGCGCGAACGCGACGCGCGCCGCGTGCAGCGCGGCGGCGTCCGCGCGCGGCACGCGTACGACCGGCCACCCGAGCCAGGTGGCGACGTGATCGAGTGCGAACCGGTCGGCAGGATCGACGGCCTCGACCGCCCGTTCGTACGCCTGCGCGAGCACGCGACGGTCGGCGTCGGCCGGTTCTTCGTCCTGCACCGGATACATCCGGTACACGGGCAACTGCACCGCGAGTTCCCCCAGTACGCGCCGAATCGCGATCCGGCTGACGTCGCGCGTCGCGGGCGCCGCCCTCGCCACGCGGTGCAACGCCCGCGCGGCGCGCGCATGCTCGACGGCGAGCTGGCGCATCAGCACGCGCCGCTTGCCGTCGAGCGCTTCCTGCGCGAACGTGCGCGACGAACCCGACACGTGGGCCCAGTGCGCGGCGAGCGGCGCGGCGCCGGCCGGATCGTGCAGCAGCGCGCCGACGTCGTTCATGAAGTCGTAGCCGGTCGTGCCGTCGACGGCCCAGTCGTCGCGCAGCGTCTCGCCGGGCGCGAGGATCTTCTCGACGACGATGTACGGCCGCGCGTCGCGTTGCGCGGCAAGCCGTTGATGCAGCCGCCGGCCGTACGCGCGCGGATCGGCGAGGCCGTCGACGTGATCGGCGCGCAGGCCGTCGATGTAGCCGGCCGCATGCAGCCGCAGCGGCAGCGCATGGACGGCATCGAACACCGCATCGTCGTCGACGCGGACGGCCGCGAGCGTCGCGATGTCGAAGAAGCGCCGCCAGTTCAGCTCGTCGGCGGCCGTGCGCCACCACGCGAGCCGGTAGTGCTGGCGTTCGAGCAGCCGGTGCAGGCAGGCGCGCGAGCGCGCGCGGCGCGGATCGGCGCCGCGCAGCACCGCGTCGAGCGCATGCGGGCCGTGCGCGGCCGCGTGATCGCGCAGCGCCGCATGCGCGGCGGCCAGTCGCGTGCTGTCGCGCGGCGGCGCGGCGTCGAAGCGTTCGGCGAGCGCGTTCAGGTCCGCACGGTTCGCGATGCGCAGGAGCTCCGCGTAGGTGGCGGCGGCCACCGGCAGGCGTCGCCCGGGGCACGACACGAAGAAGCGCCCGGTGGCCGGATCGGCGTCGAGCGTGATGTCGCCGGCCGCGAGCGCTTCCCCGTACGGCGTGCCGAGGCAGGGCAGCAGCACCTTGCCGTCGAGCGTCGCGTCGGGCGGATGCCAGTCGATGTCGAAATGGTGCGCGTACGGGCTCGCGGGGCCCCATTCGAGCACGTCGTTCCACCAGCCGTTCGACGAGCCGCCCACGCCCATGTGGTTCGGCACGATGTCGACGATCACGCCCAGGCCGTGCGCGCGCAGCGCATCGACGAGCCGGACGAAACCGGCTTCGCCGCCGAGCTCGGGGTTGAGCGTGCCGTAATCGACGGTGTCGTAGCCGTGCCGCGAACCGGGTTCGGCCGTCGCGATCGGCGACAGGTACAGGTGGCTCACGCCGAGCCGCGCGAAATAGCCGGCGTGCGCGGCCGCGTCGTCGAACGTGAAGCCCGCATGCAGCTGCAGTCGCAGCGTCGCGCGTGGCGTCATGGGCCGGGCTCCCGCGAACCGCGTGCGCGCACCACGGCCGCGATGCGCTCGCGCACGTCGGCGTCGAACAGCGTGTCGATCGCGCGCGGCAGGCGCTGCCGCCAGTTCGGGTGCCCGCAAGGCGGCCCCGGCAGGTTCGGCTGCATGTCCAGCGCAAGCAGATCCTCGAGCGGCAGGATCGCGAGCGGCGACGGGCTGCGCGCGACGTACGCGAGTATCTCGGCGACCGGCGGCGCATCAGCCGGCGGGGGGGCGGCGTCACCGGCCGGCGCGCAGCCCGCATGCTGCAACGCTCGCCACAGCGCCGCGCGTTCGGTGGCGCGCGCCGCATGTGCGGCGACGACGTCGGGATCGACGGCGGGCGGCGGGGCGGCCGGGCCGGCTTCCGGAGGCGGCGTGGCGTTGGCCGAGGGGGCCGCGCGGGGCACGGTGTCGTCCTGCTCGTGCTCGCTCGTCTCGTCCGCCCGCGCACGCGGCGCCGCATTGCGCGCCTCCCCGTCGTCGGACTGCTGCGCCGCCTCGGCCGCGATCCGCCGCCAGGCCAGATCGACCCCGCGCCACCAGCCGGCCACGGTCGGCAGATCATGCGTCGACGTCATCGCGATCGCATCGCGATCCCATGCCGACGGCGGCCGGAACGTGCCGTCGGCGTCGCGCTCGAACCACAGCACGCGAATCCCGGCGATGCCCTGCGCGCCGAGCCGTTCGCGGAAACCGGCCGGCACCGTGCCGAGATCCTCGCCGATCGCGAGCGCGCGATGACGGGCCGCCTCGAGCGCGACGAGCCGCACGAGATCGTCGACCGGATAGCGCAGGTACGCGCCGTCGCGCGGCGAGCCGCCGTCCGGCACGATCCACATCCGCGCGAAGCCGAGCACGTGATCGATGCGGATGCCGCCCGCATGCGCGAACGCCGCGCGCAACAGTTCGACGAACGGCACGAAGCCTTCCGCACGGAGCGCGGCGGGCGTCCAGGTCGTCACGCCCCACGCCTGGCCGGCCGCATTGAACAGGTCGGGCGGCGCCCCGAGCGACACGCCGCGCAGCAGCGTCGCGCCGTGCGCCCACGCGTCGCTGCCCGCGCGATCGGAGCCGACCGCGAGATCGGCGATCAGCCCGGTGGCCATGCCCGCACCGCGGGCCGCGTGCTGCGCGTCGCCGAGCGCGCGCGACGCGCACCATTGCAGGTACGTGTGGAACGCGACCGTATCGGCATGGGCGTGCGCGAACGCGTCGACTTCAGCCGATCCCGCCTCGCGCCACGGCGCCGGCCATTTCCGCCAGTCAACGCCCGCCCCGTGCTCGAGGCAGAACGACTGCAACGCGTCGAAGCGCGCATGCGCCTCGAGCGCCGCACCGCCCGCGGCGCGAAACCGCTGGAAGGCGTCACGCGACGGGTCGTCGCCGGCGCGCCATGCGTCGAAGCACGCACGCAGGCGCCGCAGTTTCAGCGGCAGCACGTGCGGCCAGTCGATCAGCGGTGCGTCGGCCGCGGCACCGGTTGCGTGAGGCACGGCAGCGGCGCCCGGCACCGCGTCGCAGTCGAGATACGCGACGTTGTGCCAGCGCCGCGACGACGGCGAATACGGGCTGTCGTGCGCGGGCAGCGCCGGAAAGCCGGCGTGCGTCGGGCTGATCGCCACCGCCTGCGCGCCGTGCCGTGCCGCATGCGCGGCCAGCCGCGCCAGCGCGGTGTAGTCGCCCGCGCCGTCGTCGCCGGTGCGGCGCAGGCTGTAGAGCTGCGCCGCGATGCCCCAGCGGCCGCCCGCCTCCGCCGCGCGCGGGTCGACCGGTTGCGGGCGCGGCGGCGCGATCGTGAGCCCGATGCGCTGGTCGCCGACGTCGAGCGCGTGGTAGCCGGGGATCGCGAGCGGCGGCAGCGTGCCGTGTTCGCCTTCGCCTTCGCCGCCCACGCGCCCGTCGACATGCCCGCCGGCTTCGAACGTGACCCGGAAGCGCGCGCCGGGCGGGGCGATCGCGGCCGGCAGGGTCAGCGGCAGGCCGGCGTCGCCGGTGACGATGCGCGGGGGCGCCGCGTTCGCGTCGGCGAGCGCGGCGGCGCTTTCCACCCGCTGGGTCGCCGTGCCGCACGGCCAGCCGAGCGCGTCGACGAGCGCGACGAGGGCGTCATCGTCCACCCGCCGCGCGATGCCGCCCGCATCGGTCCAGTCGGATTCCAGGCCGGCCGCGCGCGCGAGTTCGGTGATCGACACGTCGGAAGTCATGATCGTCCCTGCCCATTCAGGCGGTGCTGCCGCGCATCGTGGTTGACCTCGCCGTCGCGCCACGCGATGCACGCGCGGGGCGGCAGCCGCAGGTCGCGCAGCCGGTCGCGTGCACGTGGCGGCGTCTCGAACACGATCTTGCCGACCGGCAGCGCGGGCAGCACCGCGTCGTGCGCGCCGAGGTTCAACGCGATCGTCAGCGTGCTGCCGTCGCCGAGGCGCCAGCGCGCGGCGAGCGCCTGCGGGTCGCCGTCGCCCGCGAGCAGGTCGACGCCGAGCGCGCGGGCGCCGGGCAGGTTCGGCGTCACGAGCGCCGCACGCACGGTCAGTGCGCTGCGGTAGAAGCGCCGCCAGGCGTCGGTGTCGGGTGTGGTTTCGTCGCTGCTGCCGTGCAGCGTCGAACGCACGAACGTCGCGATGTCGTTCGGATCGGGAATCGCGTCGCGATGCGCGGCATCGGTGAACGCCGGAAAAGCCGCGAATTCGCGGCGCCGGCCCTCGCGCACCGCGTCGGCGAGCGCGCCGCGATAGTCGGTGAAGAACTGGAACGGCTGCGTGCTGCCGTCTTCCTCGCCCATGAACAGCAGCGGGATCGACGGCGCAAGCAGCAGCAGCGCGGTCGCCGCGCGCACCGCGTCTTCGTTCGCGAGCGTGCGCAGCCGTTCGCCGAACGCGCGGTTGCCGACCTGGTCGTGGTTCTGCAGGAACGCGACGAACGCGGTCGGCGGCAGGTGCGCGCTCGGTTCGCCGCGCGGGGCGCCGTCGTGCAGCGGCGACGGTTCGCCCTGGTACGCGAAGCCCTCGCCGAGCGTGCGCGCCAGATGGCGCAACGGCGCGTCGGCGTAGGCGCGGTAGTAGCCGTCGCGCTCGCCCGTCAGCAGCACGTGCGCGCTGTTGTGGAAATCGTCGTTCCATTGCGCGTCGAAACCGCCGGGCCCGAGCAGGCTCGCCGCGTTGCGCTCGTTCTCGAGCACGAGGTGCACATGGCGCGTGTCGCCCGCGTACGCGCGCACGCGGCGCGCGAGTTCGCGCAGCCACGCGTCGTCGTCGATCGCGTGCGCGGCATCGATGCGCAGCCCGTCGAAACGGAATTCGTCGAGCCAGTACAGCGCGTTCTCGATGAAGAACGCGCTCGTCTGCTCCCGCGAAAAGTCGATCGCCGGCCCCCATGCGGTCTGCCGGTCCGCGCGGAAGAATGCGGGGGCGTAGCGCGGCAGCAGGTTGCCTTGCGGGCCGAAGTGGTTGTAGACGACGTCGAGCAACACCTGCAGCCCGAGCCCGTGCGCGGCATCGATCAGCGCTTTCAGTTCCTCGGGCCGCCCGTACGACGGATCGGGCGCGAACGGCAGCACGCCGTCGTAACCCCAGTTGCGCGCGCCGGGAAACGTGTTGACGGGCATCAGCTCGATCGTGGTCACGCCGAGCGCGGCGATATCTGGCAGCCGCCGCTCGACGCTCGCGTGGCCGCCGCATGCGCCGATGTGCAGCTCGTACAGCACCGTCTCGTGCCACGGGCGGCCGCGCCACGTGTCGTGGCGCCAGCGGTACGCAGCCGGATCGACGACCTGGCTCGGGCCGTCCACGCCGCCGGGCTGGAAGCGCGACGCGGGATCGGGCACCACGAGATCGCCGTCGAGCCGGTAGCGATACAGCGTCCCGGGGCCGCACGGCACGACGGCCTCGAACCAGCCGTCGCCCATCGCGGTCATCGGGGCGGCGGGCCGGTTTTCGCCTTCGATTTCGACGGCGGCCGTGCGGCTCGCGGGCGCCCACAGCCGGAAGCGCGTGCGGTCGGGCTCGACGCAGGTCGCGCCGAACGACGTGTCGAACGCGTGCGAACCGGATGGACGGGCGGGGCGTGATCTCATGTCGGGTCTCCCGGAGACAGGTCGGTCGGCACGGCGGCCACCGCGATCGCGGCCGCGTGCGCGGCGACGGCGAGGCCGTCGGCCGGCCACGAGCGCGGGCCGGCGTCCGGCGTGGCCGTGTCGACCAGCACGCGATAGTCGAGCGCCGGCGCGGGCGGCGCGAACACGACCGTCTCGGACGACGCGTTCAGCATCACGAGCAGCGCCTCGGTGCGCCCGGTGCGGCCCGTGCCGACGCGCCGCATCGTCAGCGCGCGCCGCTCGCGGTCCTGCCACGCGGGCACGGTCATCGCGTCGCCGCGCTCGTCGAACCAGCCGATCTCCGCCATGCCCGGCGCCGCTTCGCGGTCGCCCGACGGATAGCCTGGCGTGGACATCACCGGATACATGCGCCGCAGCGCGGCAAGCCGCGACACGAAGCGCATCAGCGTCACCGCTTCGTCGCCGCGCGCCTGATCCCAGTCGAGCCACGACAGCTCGTTGTCCTGGCAGTACGCGTTGTTGTTGCCGTGCTGGGTGCGGCCGAACTCGTCGCCGGCCACCAGCATCGGCGTGCCGAGCGCGGTGAACAGCGTCGCGAGCATCGAGCGCGCGACGCGGGCACGCACGTCGCGGATCGCCGCGTCGTCGGTCGGCCCCTCGGCGCCCCAGTTCGCGCTGCAGTTGTCGTCGCGGCCGTCACGGTTGTCCTCGCCGTTGGCTTCGTTGTGTTTCGCCGAATACGACGCGAGATCGGCGAGCGTGAAGCCGTCGTGCGCGGTGATGAAATTGACCGACGCCCACGTATGGCGCCGCTGGTGGTTGAACAGGTCGGCCGAGCCCGCGAGCCGCGCGGCGAGCTCCGGCCGCTGGCCCGGGTCGCCGCGCCAGAAGCGCCGCACGGTGTCGCGGAAGCGGTCGTTCCACTCGGCGAAACCGGGCGGGTGGCGGCCGAGCTGGTAGCCGCCGGGGCCGAGATCCCACGGCTCGGTGATCAGCTTGCGCTGCGCGAGCACCGGGTCCTGCCGCAGCGCGTCGAAGAACCCCGCGCCGGGATCGAAGCCGTGTTCCTCGCGGCCGAGCGTCACGCCGAGGTCGAAGCGGAAGCCGTCGATGTTGAACGCGGTAGCCCAGTAGCGCAGCGAATCCATCACCATCTGCACGACACGCGGATGCGACAGGTTCAGCGTGTTGCCGCAGCCGGTCTCGTCGACATGAAAGCGGCGGTTGTCCGGCATCAGCCGGTAGTAGCTCGCGTTGTCGAGGCCGCGCCACGATAGCGTCGGGCCGAGCTCGTTGCCCTCGCACGTATGGTTGTAGACGACGTCGAGCACGACCTCGATGCCGGCCGCATGCAGCTGGCGGATCGCGATGCGCATCTCGTCGAGCCGCCGCGTCGCGAGATACGCGGGCTCCGGCGCGAAGAACGCGGCCGTGTCGTAGCCCCAGTAGTTGCGCAGCCCGCGGTTCACGAGCGCGCGCTGCTGCAGGAACGCGTGAACGGGCAGCAGCTCGACCGTCGTCACGCCGATCGACAGCAGGTGATCGATGAACGCCGGATGCGCGAACGCCGCGAACGTCCCGCGCTCGGGCGGGCGCAACCCGGCACGCCGCATCGACGCGCCGCGCACGTGGGTCTCGTAGATCACCGTGTTGCGCCACGACACGCGCGGGCGCCGGTCGGTGCTCCAGTCGAACGCCTCGTCGACCACCACGCACTTCGGCATCGCGGGCGCCGAGTCGCGCCGGTCCATCGACAGGTCCGCGCGGTTCGAATGCAGGCGGTAGCCGAACAGCGCGTCCGACCAGCGGAACTGGCCGACCAGCTTGCGCGCGTACGGGTCGAGCAGCAGCTTGGTCGGGTTGAAGCGATGGCCGTGCTGCGGCTGGTACGGGCCGTCCGCGCGAAACCCGTACACGGTGCCCGGATGCGCGTTGGGCAGGTAGCCGTGCCAGATCTCGTCGGTGCATTCGGGCAGGTCGAGGCGCGCCAGCTCCTTGCGGCCGGTCGGATCGAACACGCACAGCTGGATGCGGTGCGCGTGCGCGGAAAACACCGCGAAGTTGGTTCCGAGGCCGTCCCAGGTCGCGCCGAGCGGGTAGCTGCGGCCGGATTCGAGACGGGCGGGCAGGGCAGTCGGCATGCGGGGGATCTCCGTGTCGAGGGCGCAAGCATTCAGATGGGGCGCAGCCACAGCGTCGCGAGCGGCGGCAGGCGCAGGGTGGCCGACCACGCCTCGCCATGCGCGGGCACGGCTTCGGCCCACACGGCGCCGTCGTTGCCGGCGTTGGTGCCGCCGTAGGGCGCGGCATCGGTGTTCATCAGTTCGCGCCACTGTCCGGGCGCGGGCAGGCCGACGCGATAGCTCGCGCGCGGCACCGGCGTGAAGTTGCAGACGGCGACCACCAGGTGCCCCGCGTCGTCGCGGCGCGCGAACGCGAACACGCTGTTGTCGCGGTCGTCGCCGATCAGCCAGGAGAAGCCGGCCGCGTGGCAGTCGAGCGCATGCAGCGCCGGCTCGGCCGCATAGGTGCGGTTCAGGTCGCGCACGAGCCGCTGCACGCCGCGATGCGCGGGCGCGTCGAGCAGGTCCCAGTGCGGCGTCGCGTCGTGCGCGAACTCGGCCCATTGCGCGAATTCGCTGCCCATGAACAGCAGCTTCTTGCCGGGATGCGCCCACATGAAGCCGAAGTACGCGCGCAGCGTCGCGAGCCGCTGCCACGCGTCGCCCGGCATTTTCGCGACGAGCGAGCCCTTGCCGTGCACGACCTCGTCGTGCGACAGCGGCAGCACGAAGCGCTCGGAGAACGCGTACACGAGCCCGAACGTCATCCGGTCGTGGTGATAGCGGCGATGCACCGGATCCTCGCGCAGATACGCGAGCGTGTCGTGCATCCAGCCCATGTTCCACTTGAAGTCGAAGCCGAGCCCGCCGTCGCCGGTCGGCGCGGTGACGCCCGGCCAGGCGGTCGATTCCTCCGCGACGGTGACGACGCCGGCCGGCGCGGCCGCACCGTGCAGCGTGTCGTTCAGCATGCGCAGGAACGCGACCGATTCGAGGTTCTCGCGGCCGCCGTGCACGTTCGGCACCCATTCGCCTTCCGCACGCGAATAGTCGCGGTACAGCATCGACGCGACCGCGTCGACGCGGATGCCGTCGACGTGATACCGGCGCGCCCAGGCGAGCGCCGATGCGGCGAGGAATGCGCCGACTTCCGTGCGCCCGACGTTGAACACGCAGGTGTGCCAGTCGGGATGCAGCCCTTCGCGCGGGTCGGCGTGCTCGTACAGCGCGGTGCCGTCGAACTGCGCGAGGCCGTGTGGATCGTCGGGGAAGTGCGCGGGCACCCAGTCGACGAGCACGCCGATGCCGGCCGCATGCGCGCGGTCGACGAAGCGCGCGAAACCGTCGACCGGCCCGAAGCGCGCGGACGGCGCGAACTGCGCGAGCGGCTGGTAGCCCCAGGAGCCGCCGAACGGGTATTCGGCGATCGGCATGAACTCGACGTGCGTGAAGCCCATCCCCTTCACGTACGGAATCAGCCGCTCGGCGAGTTCGTCCCAGGTCGCGCTGCGGTTCATCTCCTCGGGCACGCGTTGCCACGATTCCGCATGCACCTCGTAGATCGACCACGGCACGCGGTAGCGGTCGGCGTGCGGCCGCGCGTGCATCCAGCCGTCGTCGTGCCACGCAAACGCGTCGAGCGCCGCGACGTCGGCGACGACCGACGCCGTGCGCGGCGGCGCCTCGGTCGCGCGCGCGCAGGGGTCGGCCTTGTGCGGCAGCACGCGCCCGTCGGCCGCGCGCAGCTCGTACTTGTAGCACTCGCCCGCGCCGATGCCCGGCACGAACAGCTCCCACACGCCCGACGGCCGCCGCAGCCGCATCGGATGGCGGCGGCCGTCCCAGCCGTTGAAATCGCCGACCACCGACACGCGCTGCGCGTTCGGCGCCCAGACCGCGAAACGCACGCCGTCGGTGTCGTCGATGCGCGCGGGCACCGCGCCGAGGCAGTCGAGCACGGCGGCCGGGTCGCCGGCGGAGAAGCGCGCGAGCACCGCGTCGTCGAGCAGCGTGCCGAACGCATACGCATCGTCGATCACCTGCCGCGCGTCGGGCCAGTCGATCGCGAGCAGATAGTGGGGCGCGCCGCCGTTGCGCGGGATCGTCCCCGCGAAGCAGCCGGCGCGATCGACGCACGCGAGGGGGCCGAGGTCGGCGCCGTCCGGCGACAGCGCGTGCACGCTTGTCGCGCCGGGCAGCAGCGCGCGCACGACGACCTCGCCGGCCTGCCCGTGCGGGCCGAGGCACGCGAACGGATCGGGATGACGGCCGGCGAGCAGCGCATCGATGTCGGATCGTTCGAACAGCGTGTCAGTCATGGCGTGCCTCCGTCGTCGGATGCGCCGCCATCGCCGAGCAGCCGCTCGACCAGCGCGGCGAGCCCGCCGACCGGCACGCTCAGCCAGTCGGGCCGGTTCGCGGCTTCGTAGCACAGCTCGTACGACGCCTTGTCGATCAGGAACAGCGCGAGCAGGCGATCGGCGTAGCGCGGGTCGACGAAACGCGCGGGGGCCTGCTCGGCCGCCATGCGATAGCAGTCGACGAAGCGGTCGGCGGCGGCCTGCCCGAAGCGGTCGAACAGTGCACGCTTGCGGCCGGCCGCCTGCGGCGGCGCCTTCTCGATCGCGAACTGCGCGGTCGCGCTCACGTACGACAGCGAACGCAGCAGGCCGGCCACGTCGCGCAGCGGATGCGATTTCGCGCGGCGGTGCTCGAGCGGGCGCGCCGGCTCGCCTTCGAAGTCGATCAGCAGCGCGTCGCCCTGCACGTCGAGTACCTGGCCCAGATGGAAATCGCCGTGGATCCGCATGCATTGCGCATCGAGCGTGCGCGGAACGAGTTCGCCGAGCGCGCGTACGGCCGCGTCGCGCGACGCGAGCAGCGTGTCGGCCGACGCACGCATCGCGGGATCGAGCGCATCGAGCCGCGTGTGCAGCACGTCGAGCGCGTGCTCGAACGACGCGATCGCGTCCGCGCACCAGCCGTCGACGTGTTCGGGCGTCGCATGCTCCGGCGCGAAAGCGGGATCGTCGGACGGCTGCGCGAGCGCGACGTGCAGCTGGCCGAGCCGCGTGCCGATGATCCCCGCGAACGCCGCATAGCCGAGCAGCGCGTCGGGTTCCTCGTTCGCGCCGTCGGCGCCCTCATCGTCGGCCGCCGGCAGCGCGAGCTCGTCCACCGCGCGCCGCAGGAAGTCGAACGAGCGCGTCCACGCGTCGCCCTGGTTGTCGACGTAGCGCTGCAGGATCGCGACCGTGTGCGGCGTGCCGTCCGGATCGACGTGCACGACTTCGCCCGCGAGCGTCGCGGTGTTCGGGTAGCCGATCCGCGTCAGGTACCGGCTCATTTCCGCTTCCGGATGCACGCCGTGCGCGACCTTGCGCACCAGCTTCAGCACGATCGCGTCGCCGATCACGAGCGAGCTGTTGCTCTGCTCGGCCGCGAGCCAGCGCACTTCGGCGTCGTCGCCGGGATCGAGCGCGGCGAGCGCGTCTTCCGGCAGGAACGCGAGCCGGCCGCCGTCGGTGGTCGGCACCGTCGCGCCGTCGCGCAGCTTGCGCAGCATCCCGTGCGCGAACGCCGGCAGCGCGAACGCATCGGTCAGGTAGCCGACCGAATGGCCGCGCCGCACGCGCGCCAGCGCCAGCTGCGTGAACAGCGGCTGCGAGGTCTCGCCGCCCCACGCGGCCGCGAGCGGCACGACGTAGCGTTCGACGTCGCCCGTCTCACCGGATTCGACCCAGGCCTCCGCATACTGGAACGGTTCGCCCGGCACCGGTGTGACGACGTTCAGCCGGGCCGTGCCGATCGCGCGGTCCTTCGACGCGAACCAGCGCCGCCGCGCGAGCCACGAGGGCAGGGCATCGTGCGCGAGCACGTGCAGCTGTTCGACGTTCGGCCGCGTATCGCCGCGCCGCATCACGAGCGTCACGTATTCGGGCAGCGGCTCCGCGTGCGGCTGCCGCCACGACGGCTCGCGGCCGTGCTCGGCGAGCACGAACCACAGGAACCCGTACGGCGGAAAGGTCAGCAGGTACGTGAGCTGCCCGATCGGCGGAAACGGCGAATCCGACGTCATCTCGATCGGCACGCGGCCCGCGAATTCGGACAGGTCGAGCTCGACGGCCTGCGATGCCCGCGACAGGTTCGCGACGCACAGCACCGGGTCATGGCCGTCCAGCTCGCGCAGGTACGCGAGCACCTTGCGGTTCTCCGGGCGCAGGAAGCGGATCGTGCCGCGCCCGAACGCCTGCGACGCGCGGCGCGTCGACAGGATGCGGCGCGTCCAGTTCAGCAGCGAATGCGGGTCGCGCGTCTGCGCCTCGACGTTGACCGCGTCGTAGCCGTACAGCGCGCCCATCACCGGCGGCAGCACGAGCTGTTCGGGGTCGGCGCGCGAGAAGCCGCCGTTGCGGTCCGACGACCACTGCATCGGCGTGCGCACGCCGTCGCGGTCGCCGAGGTGGATGTTGTCGCCCATCCCGAGCTCGTCGCCGTAGTAGATCACCGGCGTGCCCGGCATCGACAGCAGCAGCGAGTTGATCAGCTCGATGCGGCGCCGGTCGCGTTCCATCAGCGGCGCGAGCCGGCGCCGGATGCCGAGGTTCAGCCGCGCGCGCCGGTCGCTCGCATAGGTTTGCCACAGCAGGTCGCGCTCGGAATCGGTGACCATCTCGAGCGTCAGCTCGTCGTGGTTGCGCAGGAACACGGCCCACTGGTTGCTCGGCGCGAGCTCCGGCGTTTGCCGCATGATGTCGACGATCGGGAAGCGGTCCTCGCTCGCGATCGACATGTAGATGCGCGGCATCAGCGGGAAATGGAACGCCATGTGGCATTCGTCCTCGTTGCCGAAATATTCCTGCACGTCTTCCGGCCACTGGTTCGCCTCGGCGAGCAGCATCCGGTTCGGATACTCGGCGTCGATCGTCGCGCGGATTTGCTTCAGGATCGCGTGCGTCTCGGGCAGGTTCTCGTTGCTGGTGCCTTCCCGCGCGACGAGATACGGCACCGCGTCGAGCCGCAGCCCGTCGATGCCGAGGTCGAGCCAGAAGCGCATCACCTGCATCACCTCGCGCACGACGGCCGGGTTGTCGAAGTTCAGGTCCGGCTGGTGCGAATAGAAGCGGTGCCAGTAGTACTGGCCGGCGATCGGATCGTGCGCCCAGTTCGACGTTTCCGTATCGAGGAAGATGATCCGCGTGCCCGCGTATTTCGTGTCGGTGTCGGACCACACGTAGTAGTCGCGATGCGTGGAGCCGGGCTTCGCGCGGCGCGCGCGCTGGAACCACGGATGCTGGTCCGACGTGTGGTTGATCACCAGCTCGGTGATCACGCGAATGCCGCGCGCATGCGCTTCGCGGATGAAGCGCCGCACGTCGGCCAGCGTGCCGTAGTCGGGATGCACGTCGCGATAGTCGGCGATGTCGTAGCCGTCGTCGCGGCGCGGCGACGGGTAGAACGGCAGCAGCCAGATCGTGTCGACGCCGAGTTCGGCGATGTAGTCGAGCTTCGCGATCAGGCCGGGGAAATCGCCGATGCCATCGTTGTTCGAGTCGTAGAACGACTTCACGTGCACCTGGTAGATGATCGCGTCCTTGTACCACAGCGGATCGTCCGCGCAGAGCGCCGGCGCGCGGCGGCGTGCGCGGCGCCGGCGCGGGGTGCCGGCCGGCGCCAGCGACGGGAATTGCGCGCGGCGTACGTCGTCGAGGGAATCTTCGCGTTTCATCATCCATGGGCTCCCGAGGAGGGCCGGGCGTCGCCCGGTTCGCGCGCCGCCGCCCGCGCGGCGCCTGGAGACGGCGTGAGCCGCCAGATCGCATACGGGCGCACATGCGGATCGAGCGAGACGTACTGGCGATGCCCGCGCCAGGTTTCCGCATGCGTGGCGTCCTGTTCGAGCGCGTCGAGCGGTTCGCCGTCGACGAGCCCCAGGCCGCGCCACAGCGACGCATCGAGCGTGAAGTTGGCGACCTGCGGATGCCACGGATCGGTGCTGATCGCGACGACGACCACGCTGTCGAACGCCGGCGTCGCCTTCACGAACACGAGCACCGCGTCGTTGTCCGCGTCGGCGAACGTGAGGCCGAGATGCGTCTGCAGCGCCGGGTTGGCGCGCCGCGCGCGGTTCAGCCGCGCGACCTCGGCGCCGATATGCGCGGCCTTGCTCCAGTCGCGCGAGCGCAGCTCGTACTTCTCCGCGTCCGCGTATTCCTCGCTGTCGGGCAGCGGCGCCGATTCGCCGAGCTCGAAGCCCGAGTACAGGCCCCACGAGCCGGCCAGCGTCGCCGCGAGCGCCGCGCGGATCACGAACTGCGTGCGCGGCGCGTTCTGCAGGTGGCGCGGGTTGATGTCGGGCGTGTTGACGAAGAAGTTCGGCCGGAAGAAGTCGCGCGCCGGGCCGGTCGTCAGCTCGGTCAGGTAGTCGATGAATTCGCGCTTCGTCTCGCGCCACGTGAAGTACGTGTACGACTGCGAGAAGCCGACCTTCGCGAGCCGATACATCATCCCCGGCCGCGTGAACGCTTCGGACAGGAACACGACGTCCGGATGCCGGCCGCGCACGTCGTCGATCATCCACGCCCAGAACGGCAGCGGCTTCGTGTGCGGGTTGTCGACGCGGAAGATCCGCACGCCTGCATCGACCCAGAACAGCACTGCGTCGCGCAGCGCGAGCCACAGGTCGGGCAGCGCGTCCGGCGCGTAGAAATCGGGGTTCACGATGTCCTGGTAGCGCTTCGGCGGATTCTCCGCGAAGCGCAGCGAGCCGTCGGGCCGCCACGCGAACCAGCCCGGATGCGCGGCGAGCCACGGATGGTCGGGCGAGCACTGGATCGCGAAATCGAGCGCGATCTCGAGCCCGTGGCCGCGCGCGGCATCGACCAGCGCGCGGAACGAGTCGAGCGTGCCGAGCTGCGGATGCACGGCCGTGTGGCCGCCGTCCGGCGAGCCGATCGCGTACGGGCTGCCGACGTCGTCGGGGCCGGCCTTCAGGCTGTTGTTGCGGCCCTTGCGCGCCGTCGTGCCGATCGGGTGGATCGGCGGGAAATACAGCACGTCGAAACCCATGTCGCGGATCCGCGGCAGGTGCGCGATCACGTCGTCGAACGTGCCGTGCCGGTGCGGATCGTCGCTCGCCGAGCGCGGAAACATCTCGTACCAGCTGGAGAAGCGCGCCGCGCGGCGCTCGACATCGACCGGGAAGGTCGTCGTGTCGTGCGTGACGAACGGGCGGTAGCGCAGCGCCGCGAACGCGTCGGCGAGCGGCGCCGCGCCGAGCTGCGCGAGCCGCGCGTCGGCCGGTGCGTCCTTGAATTCGGCGACGAGCCGTTTCATCTGCGTGCGCGCGCGCGCATCGAGCGGATCGGCGAGCTTGAGCGCGGTCGCGAGCAGCAGTTGCGCTTCGCGCAGTTCGAGTGCCACGTCCTGGCCGGCCGCGTGTTTCTTCGCGACATCGTGGACGAGCGAGGCCCAGTCGTCGCGCCAGGCAATCACGCGAAATTCATGGCGGCCGAGCCGGTCGAGCACGACGCGGGCCTGCCAGCCGTCGTTCGGTTCGGCTTCGAACGGGATTTCGCGCCAGTCGTCATCGCCGGCGGCGCGCCACTGCAGCGCGGCCGCGAGATGCGCGTGCCCGTCGGTGAAGATCGATGCGTGGACGACGAGCGTCTCGCCGACCACGCGCTTGACCGCGAAGCGGCCGCCGTCGACCGACGGCTCGACGCGCTCGATCGCGATCCGGTCGGCCGCGAGCGCCACGGATAGCACACCGCGCTCGCGTGCGGCGTCGTGGCGTGTCGTGACGGGCGGCGCCTGCCACGCATGCAGCAGCGCATACGCGCCCGGGTCGAGCGTGAACGGTTCGAGCGCGGCCGGCGGGTGGGTGTGCGTGCCGTCGTGCGTGGCGACGCGCGTGAATCCGCCCGGCACGCCGGGCAGGATCGTCGCGGGGTCGACCGTCACCGCTGCGTCGAGCTCGGGATTCAACGCGATCAGCAGCGCCGCTTCGTCGTGCTCGAGCGACGGCCCGGTGCCGCGCAGCAACGCGGTCGCCGGTGCGCCGGGCGCGCTCAACTGCACGATTTCGCCGCGCGCGGCCGCCACAGGCGTGGCGCGGCGCCACGCGTTCGCATCGGCGATCGTGCCCGACAGGTCGAAGCGCGCGCGCTCGAACGCGGTGCGGTAGCGCGCCGCTTCGGCGTCGCGCGCCATCAGCGGCATCGTGACGCCGCGCTCGAAGCCCATCGGGACGAGCCAGCCGGTGCCGACGGCGGCAGCGGTCCACAGCGCGCGGCGATAGGCGCGGGCGAGGGTGTCATCCGACGCGTCGGGCCAGTCGTCGGCGAGGCGCGGGCCGTCGAACGCGTCGGGAAACGCGATCGGCGTGCCGATCCGCCGCAGCAGCCGGTGTTCGTCGACGAACCACGGCGCGCGCAGATCCCACCAGCGCACCGATGAAAACACCGCGTCGAACCCGGCGCCTTCGAGCTGCGCCAGCGCGTCGCGCGCATGGCCGGGCACGCCGGCGAGCACCGCGGCGTCCGGGCGCGTACGGCGCAGCGCCGCGCGCCAGCCGGGCCACCAGCCCGCCGGCAGATGATGTGGCGCGTCGATCAGGAAGCCGGCCGCGCCCGCATCGGCGAACGCGGCGAGGTGTTGGCACCACCACGCGGACAGCGCGTCGCGCGCAGCTTCATCGCCGAGATTCGCGTGGGCGACGTCCAGCGCGTGCGCGGTGCCGCGCGGATCGATCAGCGCGTCGTCGTGCGTGCGCTCGACATACCAGTCCGGATGTTCGGCACGCAGCGGGTTCTCGCGCGCGACCCGATCCGGCACGACTTCGAGCAGCACGCGCAGCCCGTGGCCGTGTGCGAGCTGGGCGAGCCGCGAGAAGGTTTCGAGCGCGCTCGCGCGGGTCGCGAACGCTTGGGACGGACGCCGGAAATCGGCCACGTGGCGCGGAAAGCCGGCGACGCTCGCGGCCCAGAACGCGCCGACGAGCACATGATCGAAGCCCATGCCGGCGACATGCGCGAACGTCTGCGGCCATGCGTCGAGCGGCCCGACGAGACGGGCGTCGCAGAAGTAGAGGTGCGGAGAAAAGGGCGGCGTGGGGTCCATGGCGCGGGCGTAGGGGCGGCAGTCGATGACGCCGGTTCGCCGCAACGCGCGTGCCTGCCGGGTGGTTCCCCGTGGGGCAAGGGCGGGTGGGGGCCCGCGGCGGCTGGGACTGTCGTTTTTACATGACCGCTGGGTACTGCATGCACTTACATGCGCGGTACCGAGCGGATATCCGTGCTGTCGCCCGTGGCACGATCGTCATCGGCTTCGGGAAGCGGCACGCCGGGATCGCAGCGCACCACCGCACCGTGTTCGATCCGGTGCGGGAACGGCGGCGGTGCATCGATTTCGTCGCCGAAGCGGGCGCGCACGAACGCCCGCAGCAGGGCCACGCGCGCATCGCGTCCGTGCGCGCCGCAGGTGGACGGCCCGTCGACGAAGGTCGCGTCGCATTCGACGTCGTCGCCGTGCCGTGCGATTCGCAGATCGTCGACACGGTCGAGCACCGCGCCCGCGTCGGACCACGACGCCGACGGCACGAAGCACGTGTCGAGCCGCCTGAGCGCGTCGCACGCAGCCGTCACGACCAGGTGCGGTGCGACGGCGGTGAAACGCAGCGTGTCTTCGTCGTCGGCGCACAGCGCGCGTGCACACCAGTAGTCGAGATCGTTTCCGTCGAGTGCGTCGGTTCGCATGGGCCGGCTCCGTCGGGTCAAAACGGGCTCACCGCGCAAGCGGCGTGCCCGGCGCGGGCGTCGCGCGGTCCGGCACGATCACCATGCGTCGACGTCCCGGCTGCCGTCGATCCGCTGCAGCAGCGCGTCGCAACGTTCGCGCAGCGCGTTCAATTCCGGTGAATCGGCGTCGAGCCGCACCCGTTCACCGCTGTCGGGATCGCGGTTCGCGATCGCGATGTCGTAGATCCCTTGCGCGATCGTCACGGACGCGTCCGCGATCCTTATCCGCGCAAGCCATCCGCATTCGGCGCGATGGCACGCGAGCCACATCCGCTGCACGTCGACGAGCTGACCGGTCGTGAGCCATGCACCGGACCGCATGCGCGCGGCCAGCTGGCTCGTCACGAGATAGGAGAGCAGATCGGTCGTTTGATTCACACGAGGCTCCTTCGCGAAGGGTCGGGACGGTCGATCCGCGAGCCGGGTCGCGGGAGCGGAGCCGGGGAAGGCGTCGGTGCGCGGATCGTCGTCCGGTTGCTGGAGGAACCGCTTCGCGGGCTCGCGCGGCATGCCGCGGCGGTTCGGTGCGCGACCGGCGCGCAAACCGCGTGCCAGCGGCCGGGTGTCAGGCACGGCGCGTGCGTATGGGCCGACGGGGCGCGCGGCGCTCATGCGGCGCGTATTATTTGCATCGCCATCGCAGATAGGTACAAGGAGGCCACCGTGCAAAATCAACAGGACGCACAGATTCGGGACCCGTATCGCGGGCACGAGATACGCGTGTGGGCGCGGCGCAACGACAGCGGCGCGTGGCGTGACGAGGTGCAGGTGTATGTGGGCGGCGAGCGCATCGAGCTGGTCGTGCCGGCGGCCGACGGCCCCACCTGGACGACCGAGAACGAGGCGCTGCTCGCGGGTGTCGAGCGGGGGCGCTATCTGATCGACAAGCGCGTTGACGACGATTGAGCCGCGCGGCCGCCGCGAGCCGGTTCCGCGCAGGCGCGGCCGGTGGTCGTTCTCGACCTGACAAAACCGACGGCGCGCCGGTGCAGGCGCCGTCGGCGAAGCACGCGTTTCAGGGCCGCGCCGCAATCTCGTCGAGATGCCACAGCAGATCGGCCGGATCGTCATACACGCGCAGCGCGCCCGCGCGTTCGAGTTCGTCGCTGCCGTAGCCACCCGACAGCAACCCGACGCCGAGCGAGCGGCAGCGGGCGGCGGCGAGCATGTCCCAGATGCTGTCGCCCACCACGACCGTGTGTTCGATCGGCACGTTCAGTTTTGCGGCGGCCGTCAGGAACAGGTCGGGATCGGGCTTCGCGTACTTGACCTGATCGCGCGTCACCACCACCTGCTTCGCCGGATCGACGCCGAGCGCCTCCAGATTGATGGCGGCCGTCTCCATCCGCCCGCTGGTCGCGATCGCCCAGCGGATGCCTGCCGACGACAACGCGGCCAGCAGCTCGCGCGCCCCCGGCAGCGGCCGGACCTGCGCGCGCAGCCGCTGGTACGCGGCCGCATGGAGGCGCGCCAGCCGCTCGACGCGCTCGGCGTCGAGGTCGCCCGACGTCTCGCGCAGCAGCTGATTCAGGAACAGGCCGCCGCTCATGCCGATCTTGCGATGGATGCGCCACACCGACAATTCGATGCCTTCGGCATCGAGCGCTTCCTTCCACGCGAGGACGTGCTGGTAGACGCTGTCGACGAGCGTGCCGTCGAGATCGAACAGAAAAGACGTTTCAATGCGCATGTGTACCTCCTGGATCGAAAGGGGCGCGTGCAAACGGGTCGTGAGAAGCGTATCGGCACATTATCGGCGCACGGCCGTGTCGTGACCATGTCCCGCGGCCCACCGACGAGACGCCACGCCACCCCGCGCCGTGTCATGTGCCGCTGGTACAATCGCGGCGATCGCCGGGCCGGGCTCTCCGCGCCGCGCGCCCCCAACCCTCGTCTCGCCGATTCCAGGTATGGCTACACCGGACGCCGTCAGTTCCAAGCATTCGTGGTGGGGTGTCCTGACCCTGGCACTCACCGCCTTCATCTTCAATACCACCGAATTCGTGCCTGTCGCGCTGCTCAGCGCGATCGGCGACAGCCTGCACATGCAGCCGACCGACGTCGGCCTGATGCTGACGATCTACGCGTGGGCCGTGGCCGTCGTGTCGTTGCCGCTGACACTGGCCACGCGCCATGTCGAGCGTCGCAAGCTGCTCACGTGGGCGTTGCTGGGGTTCATCGCGAGCCACGTCGTGACCGGTGTCGCATGGAATTTCGCGGTGCTGATGGTCGGCCGGCTGGGCATTGCGTGCGCGCATGCGGTGTTCTGGTCGATTTCCGTGCCGCTGGCCGTGCGGCTCGCGCCGAGCGACCGGAAAAGCCGTGCGCTCAGCCTGCTGGCGATGGGCACGGCGATCGCGATGGTGGCCGGCATTCCGCTCGGGCGCGTGGTCGGCGAGACGTTCGGCTGGCGCGTCACGTTCCTGATCATCGCCGGCGCGGCGGCCGTCGCGCTGGTGCTGCTGCGTGCGACGTTGCCGGTATCGCCGAGCCAGGGCGCCGGGTCGCTCAGCAGCATCGGCGTGTTCCTGCGCAAGCCCGCGCTGGTGGCGCTGTACGCGATCACCGTGCTCGTCGTGTCCGCGCATTTCACGTCGTACACGTACATCGAGCCGTTCGTCCAGAGCGTGAACCACGCGAGCAGCAGCCGGATTACGTATGTGCTGATCCTGTTCGGCGTCGCCGGCATACCGGCCGCGATCTGCTTCAACCGCCTCTATCCGCACCGGCCGGACGATTTCCTGCTCGGGTCGATCGTCGCGCTGGCGGGATGCCTGCTGATCCTGTTCCCGTGTGCGCTGAACATCGTCACGCTGTCCTTGCATACGCTGCTCTGGGGCGGGGCGATCGTCTGCTTCGGGCTGGCGATGCAGGCATGGGTGCTGAAGCTGGCGCCGGAGGGAACCGACCTCGCGGTATCGATCTTCTCCGGGCTGTACAACGTCGGCATCGGCGCGGGCGCGCTGATCGGCAACCATATCGCCGGCGACTTCGGGCTGCCGTGGATCGGCACGTTCGGCGGCGTGGTCGGCGCGGTGGCGGTCGGGATCGCGTGGCTGGCACTGCGGCTGCACGCGAGGCAGGCGGTGGCCTAGCCGACGCCGGGCGGCAGCGTGCGGCATGTAAAGCAGTCGCCACGGCCCGGCCTCGCGCGTTGCCCGTCATGCCACCGAGTAACCGCCGTCGGCCACGAGCGCATGTCCCGACACGTAGCTGGAATCGTCCGAAGCGAGGAACGCGACGATCGTCGCCATCTCCTCGGCGGAGCCCCAGCGTCCTGCCGGCGTCGATGCGGCGAACGCCTGTTGCGCCTCGTCCGACGGCCAGATGCCGCGATGATGGAACGGCGTTTCGATCAGCCCCGGACACAGCGCGTTCACGCGCACGCCGCGTTTGAACCATTCGATCGACGCCGTCTTCGTCATCCCGATCACCGCGTGCTTGCTCGCGATATAGACCGACGCATTCTCGAAGCCGATCAGCCCGCCCATCGACGCATTGTTGATGATGCTGCCCGCCCCCTGCCGCAGCATGATTTCAGCGGCGTACTTCATCGAGTTGAATACCCCGCGCACGTTCGGTTCGAACACCTTGTCGAACCGCTCGGCATCCTGCTCGAGCAGCGGCGCGAACACGCCTTCCGTGCCGGCGTTGTTGAACGCGATGTCGACGCGTCCGTAGGTCGCTACCGTGAAATCGAACAGCTTGCGCAGATCGTCTTCGTTCGCGACGTCCGCGACGAAGGCCTTGGCGTCGCCGCCGGCGGTCACGATTTCGTCGACCAGTCGATCGAGTTCGGGCTTGCGCCGTGCGGAGACGACGACCTTGGCGCCGCGACGCGCGAGTTCGATCGCGGACGCGCGGCCGATGCCGGAGCTGGCGCCCGTTACCACGGCGATGCGGCCGTCGAGTTGGCCCGGTTTCGTGCTTGCGTTCATGATGAGATTCTCCAGAGTGAGGGATGAAAGCGGCGCATGGGGCTGAGTTGAATCGGTTGCGATGCACGCTTGATGAGCATTGTGGTCGCTCGCCGGTCGTAAAAAAATGGAACAATGGCGCATTCAGAATTCCCGTTTCGGGAATGAAAGGCGCTGCCGCTTTCGCGTTCCGTGAGGGTTCTCCATGCTCAACCGACTCGACATCCTGAAGATCTTTGCCGCGGCCGCCGCGGCGCCCACGTTCCGCGAGGCGGCGGCGCGCCTGGGCGTGTCGCCGCAGGTCGTGACGCGTGCGGTGCGCGAACTGGAGGAGATGCTCGGCGAAACGCTGTTTCACCGGACGACCCGGAGCCTGCGGATCACCGCGTTCGGGCAGGCGTTCGCCCGTGACGCGCAGACGGCGCTGGCTGCCGTCGACGGGCTGTTCGGACCCGCGACGGGTCAGGCCGACGCGCCGGTGGGCGTCGTGCGGATCACGGCGCCGTCGGGCATGGGGCGTCGTTACGTGCAACCGATCCTGAGCGATCTCATGCAGCGGTATCCGGGGCTCGTGCCCGACTTGCGGCTGTCGGACGTGCCGTCGCCGGTGGTCGACGAGCAGATCGACATCGGCGTGCGCGTCGGAGCGATCGGCGACAACCGCTTCGTCGCGCGGATGGTCGGGCCGTTGCCGATGTGGATCGTCGGCGCGCCGTCGCTGATCCGGCGGCTGGGTGAGCCCAAAAATCGCAAGGAACTCGAATCGATGCCGGTCACGTGCCTGATCGATCGCGCGAGCGGCCGCGCGTGGCCGTGGATGTTTCGGGGGGAGCACCAGTTCGTCCCGTCGTCGCCGGCGTATATGACCGACGATACCGAGGTGGAGATCGAGGCCATCTGTGCGGGGGTGGGGCTGGGGCAGTGCTCGGAATACCTCGTCCGGCCGTACGTCGACAACGGGCGCCTCGTGCGGCTGCTGCCCGGCCTCGAACCCGAGCCGTGGAAGCTGCACGTCTATCGGCCGCGGCGCGGGCCGATGCCCCGGCGCATCCGGGTCGTGTACGACGAACTGGTGGCGAAGCTCGCGGACGCGACGTGGCGGGGGTAGGCGGTGCGGCCGGGCTACGGATCGGGTTGGCGCGAAGCGGTATCAACCACCACTCGACGACGTCGGCGCACCTGCGAAACGGTAACGTGCGAGTAACGTGCATCGCGCGCGGCCATCCGGCCTGGCGTGGTCGCGCCATTCGCCATTCACCGCCATGCACGCGGCAAGCCGACATATTGCGGCATCATCATGGAGCCGACGCACCGGCACCCGGTGCCCGATATTCGACTGGAGAACTGTGCATGCCGATACCCCGGATTGAAACCCGCGACGCGATGGGCGACCCCGATGTGGTCTATCTCAACCCGGATCACGTGCTGTGGATGTCGCAGCCGACCGCTGCGCAGCGGCGCCCGGGCGGCACGGCCATTCGCGTCGACGACCGCGTGAAGGGCGGTTCGTTGCTGATGGCCGACAATCCGCCGGCCGCTCAACTGCTGCAGGATCTCGGGCCGTTCGTGACGGTGACGCTGGCGAACCCGTCGTCCGACTATCCGGACGGTCTCGTCCATGTGCGTGCGCAGGCGATCGTCAAGATCGCGACGGACGACCACGACAAGCCGCTCGCCGAGCGCACGCTCGGCTGGGTCCACGTCAAAGACGGCTCCGCGTTCAAGATCAGGGATTACGCCGGCGTGGCCGCGCAATGGCAGGCGTCGGTGGCGGCTGCCGACCGCTGAGCGGGGCTTCACGTTGGCGCCTTGACGCAGCGGCTCCGTCGTTGTTCCCTCGGGAAAACGGCCGTTTTGCCTCGTGCGCCCTGGCGAACCGCTCAGGTGTCGGAGTGCCGCGCGAACCATGAGCCTGCTCGGCGCCGCAGTCGATACGCGATACGCAGTACGTCAATCTGCCGGGTAACATGGCGCATCGCGACGCACCCGCGCCCGTTCGGGCCTCCGCCGCGACACCCCCCGTCGAAGCGCTCGATGCAGGTGTTCTCCACCGGCTTGCCGAGGAACCGTCCGTCATGAACCTTTCCGCGTCCGATATCACACCGGAGGAACTCCGGCTGTTCGGCGACCTCGTCGCCCGCCTGGAAGAACTGGGGCCGGTCGTCGACGTGCGGACGTTCGTGCTGCCCGCGATCACGCAACTGCTCCGCGCCGATTTCGCCGCATCGTTCGATTGCGACGAACACACCGGCCTGTGGCGCAACGGCTTCTCGTACAACGTCGATCCGTTGCAGATCGCCCGGTACGAAGCGTGGTTCCAGCATATCGATCCGGTCACGCCGCCACTGCGCGCGCGCCGCGTGGCGACCTGCGTCGACGAGGTGGTGAGCCGGCGCGAGCTTGAGCAGACCGAGTTCTACACCGATTTCCTGTGCCGCGACGGCATGCACCACGGCATCAACGTCTATGCGTTCGACGGCGCGACGCACGTCGGCGACCTGCGCATCTGGCGGGCGCAAGGGCGGCCCGATTTCACCGAACGCGACAAGCTGCTGCTGAACGGCATCGAGCCGTTTTTCCGGCGCGCGCTGCTGCGGCGGCGCCATGCGTGCACGGGGCTGACCGGGCGCGAGAGCGACGTCGCGCGGCTGGTTGCCGCCGGTTATACCGACAAGGACGTCGCACGCACGCTCGGCATCGGGGTGCCGACGGTCCGCACGCATCTGCGGCGCGTGATGGCGAAGAAGGGTGTCGCCAACCGCGCGAGCCTGGCGGCCGCGCTGGCGTAACGGCGGGTTGCACGGCCGACGGCAGGGGTCATCCATTGTGATGATGGGCGTCAAAATCGGCGCGCCCTACCTTGTGACGATCCCCCGTGACGAGGAACGACGACGATGCCCACCCTGGGAACCCTGACGCTCACCGAAGCCCGGAACGCGATCCTGCGCCGGGAATTTTCCTGCGTCGAATACGCGTATGCAACGATCGAGCGGCACGCCCGCTGGCGCTACCTGAACGGCTTTACGTGCGTCGACGATGCGCGGCTGCTCGCCGAAGCGGCCCGCTGCGACCGCGACCTCGCGACGTCGGCCACCCCGCACGCGCTGCTGGGCCTGCCGATCGCGATCAAGGACAACATCGACACCGCGTGCCGGCCGACCGGCAACGGCACGCTGGCGCTGCACAACCGCGTGCCGCCGCAGCATGCACCGGTCGTCGCGCGGCTGCTCGCGCAAGGGGCGCTGATCGCGGGCAAGGCCAACCTGCACGAGCTGGCGTTCGGCGTGTCGGGCAACAACCGCGTGACCGGCGCGGTACGCAATCCGTACGACTTCAACCGGATTCCGGGCGGCAGCAGCAGCGGCTCGGGCGCGCTGGTCGGCGCGGGCGTGGTGCCCGCCGCGCTCGGGACGGACACCGGCGGCTCGGTGCGGATTCCGGCGGCGCTGTGCGGTGCCGTCGGCCTCCGGCCGACCGTGGGGCGCTACCCGTCGGGCGGTGTCGCGCCGATTTCGCGCACGCGCGACACCGTCGGCCCGATCGCGCGGTCGGTCGAGGACATCGCGCTGCTCGACGCGATTCTGTCCGGCGCCGGCGCACCCACGTCGCTGCCGATCCGCAGTGCGACGCGCCCCCTGCGCCTGGCGGTCCCGCGCACGACGTTCTGGCGCGGCCTCGCTCAAGATGTCGAAAGGGTGGCGAATGCCGCGGTGGCGAAACTGGCGCAGGCGGGCTTCGAATGCGTCGATATCGACCTGAACGACTATCCGGGGTTCTTCGACGACGAGCCGGCCGTCATTGCCCTGTACGAATTCCGGTCGTCGATGCACGCGTATCTGGTCGAGAACGGCTACGACCTGTCGGTCGACGACATCGTCGCGAACGTGGGGAGCCCGGACGTCGCGAAGATCGCCCGCCATGTCACCGGCCCCGACGGGATCGGCGAAGCGGCGTACCGCACCGCGCTCGACCGGCGTACGCGCTCGCGTGCCGCGTATCGGCAGTGCCTCGCCGACAGCGGCGCCGACGCGCTGGTGTTTCCGACCACGATCGCGACCGCGTGCCCGATCCCGGCGGGCGACGCGATGATGCTCAACGGCGAGCCCGCGTCGGTGTTCGCGACTTACATCCGGAATACCGATCCGGGCAGCAATGCCGGCGTACCGGGCATGACCGTCCCGGCAGGGCTGACGGCGGCCGGGCTGCCCGTCGGCCTCGCACTGGACGGGGCGGCCGGCACCGATCGCGAACTCATCGCGGTCGCGCTGGAGGTCGAGCGGGTGCTCGGGCGGTTGCCGGCGCCGAATGAGGGATTCGGGGTGGAGGGCAGGTTGGGTGGGTACGCGGGTGTCGATGGGGAGTCGTGATGCGGTGCCGCCGCGCCCCGGGGGTGGTGCGGCGGTTGAATTGCCGGAGCCGGTGTGGCTCGCGACGAAGCCAGCGAGCATTCGCGTGAGGCGGACTGCCCTGACGCCGAGCCCTTCGCACGCCCGACCCGATGCGCAAAGCACCGCTGACGTGAATCCCGCCGGCGCCGCAGCGTCTTGACCCGACAACCGCTCGAACCAACGCACGCGAAGCCGGCCGCCAACCGCATATACCGAGAAACTCGCCCACGAGCCCCCGAGCGAAGCATCAGGAAAACCCTGACAGCGGCCCGTCGAGGCCGCTTTTTTGCGTCGCTGCGCGCGTGGCGGCCGATGCCTTTCGTGTCTCCGTCCGTCCGCATCCCGGTTGACCGCTCCTCTCGATCCAGCGCGGCTTCCCGGTCATACTGCCTGTCATCGAGGGTATGGTAACCAGCGATATTCAGCGAATATTCCCGAATTTCAATACCTGTCAGGTATTGAAATGACCGCCTAAAAGTATTGGACGCTCGATCCGGACGAGACGTATAAATCGCCTCAAGAACTTCACCCCCACGGCGTGCCCCATGTCCTCCGTCACCATCGAACGCATCGAAACCCGCCTCGTCGACCTGCCGACGATCCGCCCGCACAAGCTGTCGGTGGCCACGATGCACGGCCAGACGCTGATGCTCGTGAAGGTGTGCTGCAGCGACGGCGTGACGGGCCTCGGCGAAGGCACGACGATCGCCGGCATGGCGTACGGCCCGGAAAGCCCCGAAGCGATGAAGCTGGCGATCGACACGTATCTCGCGCCGGCGATCATCGGCAAGGACGCGACGCGCATCCAGACGCTGATGGCGTTCCTCGGCAAGCTCGCGAAGGTCAACCACTTCGCGAAGAGCGCACTCGAAACCGCGCTGCTCGACGCGCACGGCAAGCGGCTCGGCGTGCCGGTGAGCGAGCTGCTCGGCGGCCGCCGCCGCGACCGCCTGCCGGTCGCGTGGACGCTCGCATCGGGCGACACGGCCATCGACATCGCCGAAGCCGAGCGGATGCTCGACCTGCGCCGCCACAACGTGTTCAAGCTGAAGATCGGCGCGAAGTCGCCGGAGACGGATATCCGCCACGTGGCCGAGATCAAGCGGGCCGTCGGCGATCGCGCGGCGGTGCGTGTCGACGTGAACATGGCGTGGAGCGAAACGCAGGCCGCGCGCGCGATTCCGGCGCTGGCCGATGCCGGCTGCGAACTGGTCGAGCAGCCGGTGGCGTCGGCCGCGGCGCTGACGCGCCTGATGCGCCGCTTCCCGGTCGCACTGATGGCCGATGAAATCCTGCAAGGCCCCGACAGCGCCTTCGAGATCGCGAAGCATCACGGCGCGGACGTGTTCGCGATCAAGATCGAGCAAAGCGGCGGCCTGTTCGCCGCGCAGCGCGTCGCCGCGATCGCGGACGCGGCCGGCATCGAGCTGTACGGCGGCACGATGCTCGAAGGCGCGTTCAGCACGGTGGCGTCCGCGCACCTGTTCGCGAGTGTCGCGAACCTGCAGTGGGGCACCGAACTGTTCGGGCCGCTGCTGATCACCGAAGAGATCCTGACGCAGCCGCTCGATTACAGCGAATTCGAACTGACCGTGCCGGACGGCCCGGGCCTCGGCATCGAACTCGACGAGGACAAGGTCAGGCGTTTCACCCGCGACGGGCTGACGAAAGTCGCGCGATAACCCGAGCCAGGCAACGGCCGTCATTCCCCCCAATACACGTGGAGACACCATCATGAGCGTCAAAGTTTTCGAGTCCCGGGAAGTGCAGGATCTGCTGAAGGCCGCGTCGAACGCGGGCGCGAACGGCACGAACGGCGGCAACGCGCGCACGCAGCAGGTCGTGCTGCGGCTGCTCGGCGACCTGTTCAAGGCGATCGACGATCTCGACATCACGCCCGACGAGGTGTGGGCCGGCGTCAACTACCTGAACAAGCTCGGCCAGGACGGCGAAGCGGCGCTGCTCGCGGCTGGCCTCGGCCTCGAGAAGTATCTCGACATCCGGATGGATGCCGCGGACCAGGCGGCCGGCCTCGACGGCGGCACGCCGCGCACGATCGAAGGGCCGCTGTATGTGGCGGGCGCACCGGTGCGCGACGGCGTGTCGAAGATCGACCTCGACGAAGACGACGGCGCGGGCCCGCTCGTGATCCACGGCACGGTCACCGGCCTCGACGGCAAGCCGGTCGCGGGCGCGCTGGTCGAATGCTGGCACGCGAACTCGCACGGCTTCTATTCGCACTTCGACCCGACCGGCAAGCAGAGCGAGTTCAACCTGCGCGGCGCGGTAAGAACGGGCGCCGACGGCAAGTACGAATTCCGCACGCTGATGCCGGTCGGCTACGGCTGCCCGCCGCAGGGCGCGACACAGCAGTTGCTGAACAGCCTCGGCCGCCACGGCAACCGCCCGGCGCACGTGCACTTCTTCGTCGACAGCCCCGACCACCGCAAGCTGACGACGCAGTTCAACATCGACGGCGATCCGCTGATCTGGGATGACTTCGCGTATGCGACGCGCGAGGAGCTGATCCCGCCCGTGGTCGCGAAGACCGGCGGCACGGCGCTCGGCATGAAGGCCGATGCGTACCAGGACATCGAGTTCAACTTCGTCCTGACGCCACGGGTGCAGGGCAAGGACAACCAGATCGTCCACCGGCCGCGCGCAGCCGCGACGGCGTAACCGCCCACCGCCCGCCGGCGCGGCGCCGATGCGCCGCCGCCGGCCGGGTTCCCGCGAGATTCAACCGATTACCGATGCGAGCGTGCTTGCAGGACGCGGCACGCGCATGGGAGGAGCCAACATGTCCGCCACGATCGACCAAGCCACCGACCTGGATCACCTGCTCGCCACTGCCGTGCAGGACGACAAGGAAGCCGGCGTATTCCGCTGCCGCCGCGACATCTTCACGAACGCCGAGCTGTACGAACTGGAGATGAAGCACATCTTCGAAAGCAACTGGGTGTACCTGGCGCACGAAAGCCAGATCCCGGCCAACAACGACTACTACACGACGTGGATCGGCCGCCAGCCGATCGTGATCACGCGCGACAAGACCGGCGAGCTGCACGCGGTGATCAATGCCTGTGCTCACAAGGGCGCGATGCTGTGCCGCCGCAAGCACGGCAACAAGGGCAGCTTCACGTGCCCGTTCCACGGCTGGACCTTCTCGAACACCGGCAAGCTGCTGAAGGTGAAGGACGAGAAGACGACCGAGTATCCGGTGCAGTTCAACACGCACGGCTCGCACGACCTGAAGAAGGTCGCACGCTTCGCGAACTATCGCGGCTTCCTGTTCGGCAGCCTCAGCGCCGACGTGCTGCCGCTCGAGGACTACCTCGGCGAAGCGCGCGTGATCATCGACCAGATCGTCGACCAGGCGCCGAACGGGCTCGAGGTGCTGCGCGGCAACTCGTCCTACATCTACGAAGGCAACTGGAAGATGCAGATGGAGAACGGCTGCGACGGCTACCACGTCAGCACCGTGCACTGGAACTATGCGGCGACGATGGGCCGCCGCAAGGAAGACGGCACCAAGGCCGTCGATGCGAACAGCTGGAGCAAGTCGGTCGCGGGCGTGTACGGCTTCGACAACGGCCACATCCTGCTGTGGACGCAGACGATGAACCCGGAAGTGCGGCCGGTGTACCAGCACCGTGACGAGATCAAGGCGCGCGTCGGCGACGTGCAGGCCGACTTCATCGTCAACCAGACCCGCAACCTGTGCGTGTACCCGAACGTGTTCCTGATGGACCAGTTCAGCACGCAGATCCGCGTGGTGCGGCCGCTCGGCGTCGACAAGACCGAGGTCACGATCTTCTGCTTCGCGCCGAAGGGCGAGAGCGAGACCGATCGCACGGTGCGGATCCGCCAGTACGAGGATTTCTTCAACGTCACCGGCATGGGCACCGCCGACGATCTCGAGGAATTCCGCGCATGCCAGGCCGGTTACGCGGGTATCACGGCGATGTGGAACGACCTGTCGCGCGGTGCGCCGCTGTGGGTCGACGGCCCGGACGAGAACGCGAGGAAGATGGGGCTGAACCCGCGCATTTCAGGCGAGCGCAGCGAGGACGAAGGGCTGTTCGTGTGCCAGCACGAACACTGGGTGCACGTGATGCGCGATGCGCTGAAGAAGGAACGCGGGGAGGTGGCAGCATGAGCTTCGATTACCGGACCATTTGCGCGGCGCTGTATCGCGAAGCGCGCCTGCTCGACGATCGCCAGTGGGACGCGTGGCTGACCTGCTACACGGAGGACGTCACGTACTGGATGCCCGCATGGGACGACGACGATCGGCCGACCGACGATCACCAGAGCCAGATCTCGCTGATGTACTACCCGGACCGCGGCGGCCTCGAGGATCGCGTGTTCCGGATCAAGACCGAGCGCAGCGGCGCATCGACGCCCGAGCCGCGCACCAGCCACAACGTGACGAACGTCGAGGTGCTGGCCGAACGCGACGGCGAGGTGGACGTGCGTTACAACTTTCACACGCTGAACCACCGCTACCGCGTGACCGATCACTTCTTCGGCACGATGTTCGTCACGTTGCGCCAGGTGGGCGATGAACTGCTGATCGCGTACAAGAAGATCGTGCTGAAGAACGACTACATCCGGCAGGTGCTCGACGTCTATCACGTCTGACGCCCGTTGTTTCGTCATCAAAGACAAGGAAGTGGAGGCGACGCCATGTCCAGCTACAAGATTGCACTGAATTTCGAGGACGGGGTAACCCGCTTCATCGACTGCAAGGCCGGCGAGAAGGTGCTCGACGCAGCCTTCCGCGCGAAGATCAACCTGCCGATGGATTGCTCCGACGGCGTGTGCGGCACCTGCAAGTGCCGCGCCGAAAGCGGCAGCTACGACCTCGGCGACGATCACATCGACGACGCGCTCACCGAGGACGAAAAGGACGGCGGCCTCGTGCTGACGTGCCAGATGGTGCCGCAAAGCGATTGCGTGATCGCGGTGCCGACGTCGTCGGTCGCGTGCAAGACGGGCCAGAGCGGGTTCGCCGCCACGGTGACGAAGGTCGAGCAGCACAACGACGCGGCCGTCGTGCTCGAACTGGACGTCGGCGCGGCCGCGCCGGTGTTCCTGCCGGGTCAGTACGTGAACATCGACGTGCCCGCGAGCGGGCAGCACCGGTCCTACTCGTTCTCGTCGGCGCCGGCCGATGCGAAGGTCAGCTTCCTGATCAAGAAGATCCCCGGCGGCGTGATGAGCACGTGGCTCGAATCGGCGCAGCCCGGCGACACGCTGGAACTGCACGGGCCGCTCGGCAGCTTCTACCTGCGCGACGTGCAGCGGCCGCTGCTGTTCCTCGCGGGCGGCACGGGGCTCGCACCGTTCCTGTCGATGCTCGAGGTGCTCGCGCGCACCGGGTCGCGGCAGAAGGTGCACCTGATCTACGGCGTGACGCGCGAGCTCGACCTCGTGCTGGTCGACGCGATCGAAGCCTACGCGGCGAAACTGCCGAACTTCAGCTTCGCGACGGTCGTCGCGGATGCGGCGTCGAGCCATCCGCGCAAGGGCTGGGTCACGCAGCACATCCCGGCCGAGGCGCTGAACGACGGCGACGTCGACGTGTATCTGTGCGGGCCGCCGCCGATGGTCGACGCGGTGCGCCAGTACTTCGACGACGAAGGCGTGAAGCCGAACAGCTTCCACTACGAGAAGTTCACCCCCAACGTCACGGCAAAGGCGGCGTGATCATGCAACGATTCTCTGGCAAGGTCATCGTCGTCACGGGCGCCGCGCAGGGCATCGGCCGCGGCGTCGCGCTGCGCGCGGCCGCCGAAGGCGGCAGGGTGCTGTTCGTCGATCGCGCGGATTTCGTCGCCGACGTCGCGGCCGAAGCTGCCGGTGGCGAGACGGCCGGCTTCGTCGCCGATCTCGAAACCTACGACGGCGCGCATGCGGCGATCGCGCACGCCGCGCAGACGTTCGGCGGGATCGACATCCTGATCAACGGCGTCGGCGGCGCGATTCGCATGCGCCCGTTCGCCGAATTCGAGCCCGCGCAGATCGATGCGGAAATCCGTCGTTCGCTGATGCCGACGCTCTATACGTGCCACGCGGTGCTGCCGCATCTGCTCGCGCGCGGCGGCGGCACGATCGTCAATATCTCGTCGAACGCGACGCGCGGCATCCGCCGCGTGCCGTACTCGGCAGCGAAAGGCGGCGTCAATGCCCTGACGGCGGCGCTCGCGATGGAATACGCCGAGCACGACATCCGGGTCGTGGCCACCGCACCGGGCGGCACCAGCGCGCCGCCGCGACGCGTGCCGCGCAACGCGGCCGGCGACAGCGAGCAGGAACAGGCATGGATGGGCGAGGCCGTACGCCAGGTCACCGAGTCGACGTTCTTCAAGCGCTACGGCAGCCTCGACGAACAGATCGCGCCGATCCTGTTCCTCGCGTCCGACGAGGCGAGCTACATCACCGGCACGGTGCTGCCGGTCGCGGGCGGCGATACGGGTTGAGCGATGTGTCGTGGCGCCACCTGCACGTGTTCAACCTGTGTTCATCGACAACCCACCGGCCGGCGCGAAGACGCTGGCCACGGAGACTCTCATGCGTGATCGCAAAGCCATCGTTCCGGCGGGCATGGAAGCGGTGTACGAGAAAATCGGCTATGCGCCGGGCCTGATGGTCGGCGATACGCTGTACGTATCCGGCCAGATCGGCCGCGATGCGGCGATGCAGCTCGTCGAAGGCCGTGAAGCGCAGATCGTGCAGGCGTTCGAGAATCTGAAGCTTGTGCTGGAGGCGGCAGGCGCATCGTTCAACGATGTGGTCGACCTGACGACCTTCCATACCGACATGCGCGACCTGCCGTTGTTCATGCAGGTGCGCGACCGTTACCTTGCTGCGCACCCGAAGCCGGCGTGGACGGCGGTCGGTGCGCACATGCTGGGCGGCGCGCCGGGCTATATCGTCGAGATCAAGGCGGTGGCCGTGTTGCCGGCGTGATGGGCGCAGATGAGGAGAGGGCGCGTGCTGACCGGGAGTGACAGGCGTCACGACGCAAGACGGCATCCTGACGAAATCCTTTCTCTCGACCTGCGGCGTGAAGCGTCATGCGTCGGTCAGCGACAAGTCGCGCGACTTCGTTTATGGTGCGAGGGAACGCCGCGTCGTTTCTTTCCTTCCGCCGGGAATCCGCGATGAAATGCCTGCCACGCGCCATCCTCGCCGCCCTCGCTGTCACCGTCGCGCAAGCCGTGCTCGCCCAGGCGCCGGGCACGGTGCAACTCGAAGACATGACCTGGACCGAACTGCGCGACAGCATCCGGGCCGGCAAGACCACGATCCTGATTCCGATCGGCGGGACCGAGCAAAGCGGCCCGTACGTCGCGCTCGGCAAGCACAACGCGCGGGTCAGGGTGCTGTCCGAGCGGATCGCGGAAGGCCTCGGCAACGCGATCGTCGCGCCAGTCATCGCCTATGTGCCCGAGGGCGGCTATGCGCCGCCGACGTCGCACATGCGCTTCCCGGGCACGATCACCGTGCCCGACGACGTCTTCGAAAAGACCCTCGAATCCGCGGCCAACAGCTTCCGCGTCCATGGCTTCACGAACATCGTGTTTCTCGGCGACCACGGCGGCTACCAGAACGACATCAAGCAATCCGTCGCGCGGCTCAACAAGTCGTGGGCCGGCACGGGCGCGCGCGCGTTCGTGCCGGCCGCGTACTACGGCACCAGTTCCGACGGTTATGACCAGATCCTGCGCGAGCACGGCGTGCCGGCCGCGGAGATCGGCACGCATGCGGGGCTGGCCGACACGGCGCTGCTGCTGGCGGTCGAGCCGCGCATGGTCAGGGTCGACCAGCTGCGCAACGCCGCGAAGCCGGGCGCCGTCGACGGCGTCTACGGCGGCGATCCGCGTCATGCGAGTGTCGAACTGGGCCGGCTGGGCACCGACGCCATCGTGTCGCGCACCGTCGACGCGATCAGAAAGGACATCGCCGGCCGCTGACGCAGCCGCGCCATCGCGCTACCTTTGTCGTCGTTCCCTTCAATCGAACCGGGACATCGTCATGCAACCGCGCTTACGCCGTCATCTTCGCTTCTCCCGCCCCGCGACCGTCATCGTGGCGGTGCTGGCCGTCGGTGCCCGCGGGGCGATCGCGGCGGCCGCCGTCGCGACCGTACCCGGCATGCCGCCCGTCGTCCATCCCGACAACCTGTACAGCGAGGCGCAGGCCGGCCGCATGAGCGCGGCGGTGGCGGGCGCGTTGCCGCGCATCTACGTGCCGAACCTGAGATCGAACGACGTCTACGTGATCGACCCGGCCACGTACCAGGTCGTCGACCGGTTCGCGGTCGGCCGTAGCCCACAGCACGTCGTGCCGGCCTGGGACCTGCAGACGCTGTGGGTCGCGAACAATGCGGAAGGGCGAACCGACGGCAGCCTGACGCCGATCGACCCGAAGACGGGCAAGCCCGGCCAGGCAGTGAACGTCGACGATCCGTACAACATGTATTTCACGCCCGACGGCCACGATGCGATCGTGGTGGCCGAGGCACATGCGCGGCTCGACTTCCGCGACCCGAAGACGATGGCGCTGAAATCGAGCCTCGATGTGCCGCAATGCAAGGGCATCAACCATGCCGACTTTTCGATCGACGGCCGGTACGCGCTCTTCACGTGCGAGTTCGGCGGCAAGCTGGCCAAGATCGATTTCGTGAACCGCAAGGTGGTCGGCTATCTCGAGCTCGACCGGAAAGGAATGCCGCAGGACATCCGCGTGTCGCCCGACGGCAAGGTGTTCTATGTCGCCGACATGATGGCCGACGGGGTGTACGTCATCGATGGCGACGCCTTCACGAAGATCGGCTTCATCCCGACCGGCGTCGGGACGCACGGCCTGTACCCGAGCCGCGACGGCACGAAGCTCTATATCGCGAATCGCGGCTCCAATCGCGTCCATGGGGCGCGTCACGGCAAGGGCAGCGTATCGGTGCTCGATTTCGCGACCCGCCAGGTGGTTGCAACGTGGCCGATTCCCGGCGGCGGCAGCCCCGACATGGGCAACGTCAGCGCGGACGGCACCACGCTGTGGCTGTCGGGCCGTTTCGATGACGTCGTCTACGCGATCGACACCACGAGCGGCGCGGTCCGGTCGATTCCCGTCGGCATGGAGCCGCACGGCCTGACGGTGTGGCCGCAACCGGGCCGCTATTCGCTGGGCCATACGGGAAACATGCGGTAGTGCGGCGGCCGGTCAGCGCGTACCGGCCCGGCCGCTCGACACGCGGGCCGCATGGCTCGCCGATGAAACCCGCGCACGCAACCGCCGCGGCGCAAGCGGCGCGCGATGGGCGCACCTGCCCGGCCTGCTGCCGGGCAGGCGGTGTCAGACGAACGAGATGCAACCGGCGCGCGTGGCCGCCGTTGCGGCGGCCGCGTGGCGTCCCAACCGGAGAAAGCCGATGACCGAACGTCAGTCCCCCGACACGACGCCTCCGCACCCGGAGCCCAGCGCGCACGATGCGCTCGAACATTTGCTCGGCAGCCTGCACCGGCATGGATTCCTGCATTTGGCGACCGAGGTCGTCAGCGCGAACGCGCGGCTGGCCGACACGTTCGTCGATGCGCTCGACAAGCCGGGCATGCAGAGCGGCATGCAGAATCTCGCGGTGCTGTTGATGGCGCTGTCGCGCATTCCGCCCGAACAGTTCGGCAAGGCCGTGTTCGCGGCCGCCGACGCGCTGCATCACGTCGGCGCGTGGCAGCCGGCGCAGCACGAGCATGTCGCACCCGGCGTGCGCGGCGCGTACCGGCTGCTGCACGACGAAGCGCTGTGGGACGCGCTGACGCCGTTGCTCGAAGGGTTGAAGGTGTTCGCGCAAGGGCTGGCGCGCGCCCCGGAGACGCCCGTCACCGCGCCCGGCGAGAAGACGACGGGCATTTGACGCAGCGCGTCAGTCCCACGCGTGCTTGCTGAACTGATAGCCCTTGCCGCGAATCGTCTTGATTCGCTTCGGTTCCGTCAGGTCGTCACGCAGCTTGCGGCGCAGCTTCGAAATGCGGCCGTCGATCGAGCGGTCGAAGCCGTCGAACTCGATGCCGCGCAGCAGCAGCGTCAGGTCTTTTCGGCTGACCACCTCGCCGGCGCGACAGACGAGCGCCCACAGCAGGTCGAACTCGGTCGACGTCAGGCGGGGTGCGCTGCCGTCGGGAAGACGAACCTTGCGATCGGCCCGGTCGATCGAAAACTTGCCGAACTCGAAACGATGAGGCGATGCGGGCTCGACATCGTCCGGGCGCATACGCACCCGTCGCAGATGAGCCTTGATCCGCGCGAGCAGGATGCGCGGCTCGACCGGCTTGTGGAGAAAGTCGTCCGCGCCGAATTCCAGGCCGAGCAACTCGTCGAACAGCTCGTCGCGGGCCGTCATCATGATGACGATGCCGTCGTACCGCATGCGTGCCTCGCGACAAATCTCGAAGCCGTCCTTGCCCGGCAGGTTGATGTCGAGCAGCACCAGGTCGGGGTGACGCGCGACGATCGTGGCGACGGCGTCGGTGCCGTCGAACAGGCGGTCCACCTCGTACTGATGCGTGCGCAGATAGTCTGCGATCAGTGCGGACAAGTGGACGTCGTCTTCGACGAGCAGGATTCGGATGGGCATCGCTAAACGAGGGGATGAAACGGGAAAGTGGCGAGCGCAGCAGCCCAGTCCGACCATGGGGTGACTGAAGAGACGCGCATGATACGTCCAAACATTTCGCTGGAATGTAGCGAAATCTGCATCGCTCGTCCGTCCCGTCCGCACGCGAATCACCCGGCCCATGCAGCCGGGCAAATGGGCGAAAGTGTGGAATCGTGTCGTCGCGGAACGGGGCGATGGTCGGGCGATAAGCTCAGGCGCGGGATCCGCTTCATGGCCGCCGAGGACCGCTGGCGCGAAGTCGTTCGAACGAAAACGTTTGCGGAAAAATGGCGCGTGAAAAGCACACTCGCCCGGCCCGCAAGCCGGTAAAGATTGCTCGACATATCATTACAAAATATTACGAAACGGGCAACGAACAGGTCCTTACAATCGTGGCGACTCGATGGCGAGCATGCTGCACACCGGCTACCGGCTGGCCACCAAAGGGAATGCCAACGCGGTGGCGGTGACCGACAGCGTGCCATTGCTCGCCCGGTGCGTCCGTTGGGCGCGGCACTGCCGGTGCCCGACGCGCGCGAATCAATGTCGACGTCTTCCCGCCTTCCAGGCGGCAAACGTGTGGCCGGCAGGATGCTCTGATAGGAATGCGAAATGACGCCGCTTCAAATCATCCGGAGTCTCGATGCACTCACAACCGCGATCGAAGTCGCGGTCGCCCGGGCCGACTGGAGCGAGGCCGTCCGGGCAGCGGAAACACGTTCGGCGTTCCTGATGACGCTGTCACCCGGTCAACCCGACGAGGTTCACGCGGCGCTCCGGAGAATGCGGGAGATCGATATCCGGATCTCGATCACCGCACGGGAAACGCTGGAGGCACGCGTCGCGGAGAGCCGGAACGCGTTGCACGAAACCCGGCTGGCGTCGCCCGGGGCCGATGCCATGGCCGCCCGATCCCCTTCGTGGCGCTCAGCCACTTCACGGCGCTTCGCGCCGTACACGCATTGACACGGACAGATCCTTGAACATGCCGGTCAGGTCTCAACATTTCGGTGGCGGTATGCGATTTCGAAAACGCATCAGTTATGTCGATGCAACACGGTGGTTCGCGGATGGCGACCACGATCGGGTGGAAACCCGTGAAGGCGGACGCGCGATCGCCACACCGGAGGGCTGGCGTTCGGTGAAGTCGGGTGACTGGATCTTGCGCGATGATTGCGGCAACTGCTGGCCGATGGACAACGGGCTCTTTACGAGCCTGTATGAACCGGTCGTGGAGTGAGCGGCGAGGGCGCGCCGGCGCCGTCCGTACGGCACGCCCGCGTCACCCGTACGCCGGCAGCCTATCGGCGCGCACGCGAAAACAGCAATGAGTCGGTGTCGTTGAACCGGATCGGCACCGGCTCCCCATAACCCGCCTTTTCCGCCACGCGGATCGACGCGACGTTGGTCGGCGCGATCAGGCACACGCTGCGCTCGAACCGGTGCTGGCCGTCGAGCCATGCCAGCGCGGCCGAGAGCGCCTCGGTCGCGTAGCCCTTGCCGTGCGCCCACGTCGCAAGGGCCCAGCCGGCTTCCGGCACGCCGCGAATCGACGGCTCGATGAGCCGGTGGAAATCGGCGAAGCCCAGATCGCCGACATAGCGGCCCGACGCCTTCTCGCGAATCGCCCAGTACCCATAGCCGAGCAGCGGCCACAGCCCGCGATACGCGAGCATGCGCATCCACGAGTCGCGCGGCGCGGACGGCTTGCCGTTGAAGATGTGCTCGACGACCTTCGGCTCGGCCCACATCGTGGCGAGCGCCTCGAAGTCGCCGAGCGGATGGCCTTCGAGGATGAGACGCGGCGTATCGAGAACGGGCGGGGAGGAGACAGGCGGCATCGTGGCTTCCGGAGAGGAGGGGCATGGGACGGTCAGGCCGTCAGCATGTCGATGCCGCGCTGGTTGGGTTCCGTTCACGCACCGGCAGGCAGATCGGCCGGCGATGTTCCTCGGCGAGCGACGACGTGCGATTGACGGCAGGCGACGGCGGCCCGCTGCGAGCGGGCATGTCCAATTCGGCAAGACAGGGAGCCGGAATGATAGCAAAACCCTTGCACGGACGAGCTTCGGTGCGGCCGGCCGGAGGTGGTGCCGCCGCATCGACGACGTCGCACGGGAAGCGGGCGCAATTCCATCTGCTTCCCGCGCGATAGTCGGACTTTCATGCGGTGCGCCGCCCTTTCGATGTGCCGCCGTCACTCGACATGATGCTCGGAGGGATCAATCCGATTCGCGGCCGCAGGCGGTCTACTTCCGGTTCTTCAGGAAGGTCCGGCCTTCGGCCGTGATCGAGGCGCCCGAGCGGCCGTGTGCCGGATGGCTGACGAAGCCCGCGCTGACGAGTTCGCTCGCGATCGACCAGCCGAGCGCCGGCGCGTCGCGCCCGTAGCGGACATCGGCGAGGCGCTCGAGCGCCCAGATGGCGGAGGCCGACAGGTTCGGGGTGTTGGACGTGAAGTTGTCGCTCATCGCTTCCTCGTGAAAAGGGGATTCGGGGTGGGCGGGATGCCGTGACATCGGGTGGCGCGCCGGTCAGCGCGCCTGCAGCACGGGCAGCAGCGCCTGCAGGGCTGCCTCCTCGTCGGGGCCGGTGGCCAGCACCTGGGCGGACGTGCCGCCGTGCACCTGCAGCGCCGCGACGGCGGCGCTGTCCTTTGCATCGCTGCTGATCCCGTTCGCGATCAGCAGGATGTCGCTTTCGAAGCCGCGCGCCGCGTCGGCGGCGGCTGCTCGTGCGGCGTGGCCGCGGTTGCGGTTCCACGCGGGGCCGATTTCAACGAACACAACGGTTGCCACGATGTCGGAGAGCCTCTGGACGGAACGTCGGGATCGGTGTGCGGCGCCGGGCCGGCGGTGCGCCAGGCAGGCGAGAAACGCGCTGTTCCGCATGACTCCGGAACGCCGGCAGCGCTGCCGGGGCATGCATATCCTGCGCGGATGTGCCGGCATTCTCGGTGAAACGGGCCGCAAGTCCGGCGAACAGCGCGAAAACGCTCATTATAATACAGCAGCCAAGATATGTGTATTGCATTATAATGCCGTGTGCGCCGAAGGCGGCTCGCCGACCCGTCGGCGCGTGCCTTCACGCGGGCCGGGCGACGCTGCCAGCGCGCCCGGCCTTTTTATCGACGACTCAACTCCCCCTGAATGGAAGCTGCAATGAACGCCGCCCCCGCCTGCCCGCAATGCGCGATGGACAACACTTACCCGGACGGCACGCTGACCGTATGCGCGGACTGCGGCCATGAATGGTCGGCCGGCGCCGGCGCCGAAACGGGCGACGAACCGGCGGGCGACGTCGTCAAGGACGCCAACGGCAACGTGCTGTCGGATGGCGACTCGGTCGTGCTGATCAAGGATTTGCGCGTGAAGGGCTCGTCGATCACGCTTAAGATGGGCACCAAGGTCAAGAGCATCCGGCTCGTCGGAGGCGATCACGAGGTCGACTGCAAGACCGACATGGGTGGCTTCATGCTGAAGGCCTGCTACCTGAAGAAAGTCTGAGCGCGCACGCTCCAATCGTCCGTCAGTAACTGACTGCCCGCTCATGGAAGACGATCGAATTTCCTACGACGCGTTCGTCAGGTTCCTGGCGACGCCGCTGAACGACGGCCGGCCGTTCGTGCTGGAGACGCAGCACGCGCTTTCGCTGCACTTCGACCATTTCGGCACGCAGAGCTTCATGTCGCTCCGGGATCCGGGCCGGCTCGAGCTCGGCTATACGCGCGTGATGATGGGCTTTCTGCTGCTGCAGCCCGAGCCCGCGCACATCTGCATGCTCGGGCTCGGCGGCGGTTCGCTGGCGAAGTACTGCTACCGGCACTTGCCCGGCGCGACGATCGACGCGGTCGAGATCAACCCGGACGTGATCGCGCTGCGCGACGTTTTCAGGATTCCCGCTGATGACGGCCGGTTCACGGTGGTGTGCGCCGACGGCGCGGATCATCTGGACAGGGCGGATGTCCGGACGGACGTGATCCTGCACGACGCGTTCGTCGCCGACGGCATGCGGGGCCGCTGTACGGGCGCCACATTCCTCGCCGCATGTCACGCGCGCCTGAGCGAAAACGGCGTGCTGGCAATCAACTTCATGGACGACGATCCCGCGCTACCCGAGCATCTCGAGCAGTTGCGATCCGTATTCGGTGCGTCGTATACGCTGGCGCCGTGCGGCGACGACAACAACTTCATCGCGTTCGCATGGAAGGGGGGCAGCCGGCTGCCGTCGCTGCGAATCCTGCTCGAACGCGCACTTGCGTGTGCACGGGCCGGCGAACTCAAGCTGGCGGCCACGGCGAGGCGGATGAAGGCCGGGGAGAGCGTCGACCCGCAGCGGCTGGTGATGCGTGCGCAGCCGCACGGGCGATGGGAGATCGGCGCGTAGCCTGCGGGGAGGTGCGGCCTGTACGGCCGGCCCTTACTTCACGCGCTTGCCGAGCGCGCTCTTGGTCTTGTACGTCACGCCGTGGCGGTCGAGATACTCGCGGATCAGTTGCCGCACGACTTGCGACGGCGTGAGATCCTGCTCCGCGCAGAGCATCTCGAAGGCTTCCTTTTTCGCGGGGTCGATCAGGACGGTCAGGCGGGCGGTTTTCGTTTCCATTGCGGGGCGAGGGTGGTCGGTATGTTAATCAAATTATAATCGATCCGCCTTCGGCGCCACCGCCGACAGCGCGCTCCCGGTGCGCGATCAGCGCCTGCTGCGGAGCAACACGAGCAGGTCGTCGATCACCGGCACGATCGCGAGCGTGACGAGCACCGCGGCAAGCGGCACGGTCGACACGTAGCCGACATGCTTGAAGCCGATCGCGCCGGCCAGGCCACCGATGAAGAACGACGCGAGCATCGTCGCGTGAATCCGCAGTTTCGAGCGGTTGGCGACCACCGCCTGCGCGTCGACGTCGACCGCCGACCGGTTCCAGTAGAACAGCTTCCCGAGCTCGATGCCGAGGTCGGTCACGATGCCGGTCATGTGCGTCGTGCGGATCTCCGCGCCCGACAGCTTCGTGATCGTCGCGTTCTGCAGCCCCATGATGAAGCACAGCAGCGTCACGGTCACCGGCACGAAGAAGGTTTCCCACAGCGCGAGGTGGCTGCCGAGCAGCCCGAACAGGAGCAGCAGCGCGGCCTCGACCAGCAGCGGCAGCATGAACTGGCTGTGCAGGCCGCGACGGCGGCCCCAGTTGACGAGGATCGCCGAGCAACTGGCGCCGATCAGGAACGACCCCAGCGAGCTGATGCCGGCCAGCGCGAGCCGCACGTCGCCGAGCGCCGTCTGGTCGGCGATCGCCGACACGATGCCGCTCATGTGCGACGTGTATTGCTTGACCGCGAGGAAGCCGCCGGCATTGGCCGCGCCGGCGACGAACGCCAGCGAGAACCCGAGCTGACGGTTCGCGGTCGCGCTGCGGTGTTTTCCCGTCAGGTTTCGAAAGTACTGCGCTGGCATAGGGGCTCAGGGCTTCGCTCAATCGCCGCGGGTCGCGGGCATGGACATGACGACCGGCACCGGACGGCAGGGCGGGCACGCCGCCTGCGCACAGGTGCCGGTCTCTTGAATCATGTGACGAACATGATAATGCCATTATCATACTCTGTTAGTCGAATAGGGCTTTCAGTACAATGTCATCCGGCGCGGCCTGACTGCGGCCCGATTGCGGTTTCGCTACCGTATGGGCGCGCCGCGCGCATTCGCGATCACTTCTGCCCACCGTTTCATGACCCCGATCAAGTTCATTCTTCGCTATACGGCGATCCCGTTCACGGCCATCGTGGCTGTGGTGATCTGGACTGTCATACCATCGTCGAAAGAGATCGATGCGAGACAATATGCGGCGCTGTCGCGCGCGTACGCGAGTTTCCCGCTGCCGTTCCGGCGCGAGATCTCGGAAACGATGGACCACGGCCGGATCAACGACCGGCGCTACCAGGCGCTCGTGCGCGATTCGCTGGGCAACGGCGTCGCGCTGGACTGGCCGGCGTCGGGCGTCGGCGCGCTCGCCGACGAGCGGCACAAACTGGCCGAACTGATTCAGGCCGATTCCGATCTTCAAGGGCATCACCAATGAAAACTCTGCTGGTTTCCGTGGCATTCGCGATGATCATCGCGAGCCTGATCTTCGCGCTGTATTTCATGAATCACGATCGCGGCAAGTCCAAGCGGATGGCATGGTCGCTCGCGGCGCGCGTCGGGCTGTCGGTCACGCTGTTCCTGTCGCTGCTGATCGCTTACAAGCTGGGCTGGATCGAGCCGACCGGGTTGCCGATCGGGCGCTGAAAGGCGAACGCCCCGTTGCATGCGGGGCGTTCGCGCAAATGCGAGTTCTGATCTAAAACACAGCTATTGTGATAAGAAAACTTATCGTGACGACGTGGATGTGTGACCCAAAATCAGGGTTCGCACGACGCGCGACAGAGGCTGCCCACGCGGCAACGGCAGCGCAGGGGAGTTGATACGGGGCTTCGCGAGGCCACGGCCCGCGACAGCGTGGATTCGCGACGTGCAGCCGCATGAATTCACGAGGCCTTCGCACCTTCCGCCCAACGTTGAACGCCGAAGTGACAACCTTGCTTCGCAAACCGCGACAATTTCATTCTGGTCAACGCTACCCGGCATACGGCACCGCGCGCGCAACAGTCGTGATGCGCGGCAGCCCCGTGGACAAACCCGCCGCGCTCGCACGCCTGGCTCGGCGTGCTACTCTCGCGAACGGCACCGGCCAGGACAGTTCAGTGGTGCGCGACCCGTCAACATGCTGGATTCACGCATATGTACTCGATCTTGCCTGCGTTCGTATCCGCGTTGTTTCTCGGGTTTGGCCTCTACGTGCTGGCCACCAAGGGGCTCACGCGGGTCTCCGTCCCGTTCGTCCTGATGTGCGCGACGACCTTCGTCTGGCAGGGAACGTGGGCCTTCCTGTTCCAGACGACCGACGCGGACGTCGCCAACGTGTTGGTCAAGGCCGGCTATCTGTTCATCCTGTTTCTGCCGACGACCTTCTATCATTTCGTGACGGAAGTCGTATCGCGTCGGGACGAGCGGCCGGTCATATTCGCGTCCTACGGACTCTGCGTCCTGCTGGCCGTGCTGCTGGTCACCAGCAATGCGGTCGTCGATGGATTCCGCCCGCATTTCTTTGGCCCGTATCCCAACGCGGGCCCGCTGCATCCGTTGCACGTCGCGCAGACGGTACTCCTGGTCTGCCGCAGCGGTTGGCTCCTGATCGAGGCAAGACGTCAGGGGCGGGCGCGAGACGTCCGGCAGTTGCTCACGCAATGTCTCGTCAGCCTGGGCCTCTACTCGCTCGCGGCGACCGACTATGCGGTGAACTACGGCGTCGACTTCTATCCGGTGGGGGTGCTGTTTATCGCGATCAGTCTCGGGATACTCGCGACGTCGATCGTCCGCTACGGGCTGATGGGCCCCTATCTGCTGGCCGCGACGGTCGCGCACGAAGTGGCCACGCCGCTGGCGGCGATCGGCCTGCACGCGGACGAGCTGCGCTCGGTCCTGCCGGTGCTGGTGCGCGGCTATCGGCTGGCGGTGGAGCACCGGTTGTGCGCCGACGGTTTGTATCCCGGGCAACTGGAGCGGCTACCGACGCTCGCGTCGTCGATCCGGCGCCAGGTCGACACCACGAGTACGGTAGTCGAGATGTCGCTGGCGTCCTTTACGCTGGACCGACTCGATCGCCACAGCTTCGCGGCCTATCCGATACGGGCCTGTGTCGACGCCGCCGTCGATCGCTTTCCGTTCCGTCCGGGTGAGCGGGACCGCGTATCGGTCGACGCGATCGATACGGACATCCGGTTTTTCGGCTCCGACTCGCTCGTGATCTTCGTCATCTTCAATCTGCTGAAAAACGCGCTGTACGCGATCCACGCAAACGGCCGTGGGCAGATCGAGATCGACGCGCATCGCAGCAACGGTTACTGCGTCGTGCGTTTCAGCGATACGGGGCCGGGCATCGCCCCCGATGTGCTCCCTCAAATCTTCGACGCCTTTTTCTCGACCAAGTCGCACGGTCGCGGCGCCGGCATGGGCCTGAGCTTTTGCCGCCGCGCGTGTGAAGCGCTCGGTGGCACCATCACGTGCGAATCCGTCCCCGGCGTGCGGACCACGTTCACGATTCGGCTGCCGGAACCCGGCGCGCCGGCGGACCCGACATTGAACGGTCCGCCGGCGCTCCCCCCGCGCTATCGCGTCGGGTAGGGCGGTCTCACATTCAGTTCGCGCTGGACGGCAGGATCAGCTCATACGCCTTGACCCGCTCGATGATGCCCGGCGGAAACCGGCGGATCCGCTTGTCCGAACCGGCAAACACGATCTGCTGATACCCCAGCGACACCTGCCGCCCGTCCACGCAGAAGCGGAACAGCAGATAGGCCGAGCATTGCCGAACCTCGAACGTATTGAGAAAGCAATCGACGCGTTGGAACGGAAACGTCTCGTGGACGTATTCCTGATGCGCACGCTTCGTCACGAATGCCCCGCCGGCCCCCATCAGGTTGTCGTGGATGCATTCGTGAAACCAGCGTTCACGGCACACGCCCTGCCATTCGAAATAGCGTGCGAAATAGGTATTCATGAAGGCATTGGAATCCTTGAGGTAAATATCCATCACATGGTGGAAGGTTTTCTCGGAAAGATGGGCCGTTTCGTTGGAAAGGACGTGAAGAATCGCGTCTCGCGTCAGCATGAATAACTCCTTGAATCGCTACTGGCGGTAGCGGCGCATTCCTTCAACGAGAAGGAATGGCCCGATTCTCCCCGTGCAATTCTGCTGAGCGGCGCGCTCGTAATATGACGAATGAACGGATAAGGAGCAGTTGATGTGCGTCCTACTTTCGCCGGATAATTGCCGTAATAATCATTCGCGGTAAATCACCCCCGATACCGCCTCTTTTTCTGCTGATTTATCGAGACTCTTATGCAACCCTTCGTCAGGCAGCCGGTGCTTTACCCCGTGTCCGTGGTATTTGTCGACGACAATCCGGATTTCCTGCAGGCGCTGCGGGGCGCATTTCCGGACGAACGCCTGAACCACTTTTTTACGCACCCGCGGGCGGCGCTCGACTTCGTGTCGTCGCGTGACGCGGAGATGCCCCCCACGGCTGCGGACTATTTCGGCGCGGAGAAAACCGGCGGGAATGCGATCGGCGAGGATGCGCTTGCCGATCCTGCCCGATTCGAGGCGGTGGGCGCGGTGGTCGTCGACTACTCGATGCCGGAGGTCGACGGCATCCAGTTCCTGACCTCCATCCGCAACGCGAACTGCACGAAAATCCTGCTCACCGGCATCGCCGACGAGCGCGCGGCGGTGGCCGCGTTCAACGCGGGACTGATCGATTGCTATCTGAAGAAAACCGACGTCGAGATGGCCCGCAAGCTGGCAACCGCGCTGGACGACGCGAAACGCAAGTGCTGCGCGGCCCGCGGGCACATCAGCCTGCATGAAGCGGGGGCGACCTACCGGGATCCACGGATCGTCAAACTGATCGATGAGTTGGCCGCGCGGGAAGGCATCGTCGAATACTACTGGCGCCCCAATCAGGACGCGGTGCTGATGTTCGATGCCGCCGGCGCGCCCAGTGTATTTCTCGCCTGGAGCGAAGAGGACTGGGCGTTCCACTGCGATATCGTGTCCGACGCGGGCGGACCGGCCGAATTGCGCCAAGACATGGAAGCGCGCCGCATCATGCCGCTATTCTGGCCATTTCAGGCCTATCGGCCGGGCCTCGCGGACATTCGCTGCACGGCCCCGCTTCCGGTTCCGGGATGGCACGGCACGTTTTATAGCTGGATCCGGCTGGATGATCCGGTCACCGAGCGCGAACTGCCTACATTGGCAAAATGGCGTCACGCGTAAAGGATCATTCGCTCATTTCCAGATGGGCGGTGCTGTCGTCGGCTCGGTAGTCACTCGAATTGGAACAATCCCTGTCAATGTTGTCAGTTATCCGCGGCGCGGGATTTTGTTTTAATAGCAGCTTGTTCCGAGGGCCGCCCAATATTCCAATAGACGGCACATCCGTTTAGTGCAGACCGTTGACCAACGGTCTGCACGCGCTTCCAATATCGATCGGTTCTCGATCGGATTTTGTCATCACGCTTCACAAAAGCTGAAGCGGCAAACGATCCCGAAAATTTCCGATTGGCTCGTTAAAGCTCGTTTTCACGGCACGTCGATTTAGAGCGTTCGCCCCATTTCGTCCGCCGGGCGCGTCATATATTCAAATGGACGCCCTCGGCCACCCACCGCCATTAATACGTGCCGGAATGCGGCAATCGAATTGAAATCGAAATCTGCCGGGAATCGACCCCAGAAGCCTGCGCTTCCTGAACTGGGCCTTCGCGGTTGACGACCAGCGCGTGTACTACCGGACCAACACGAACCTGGCCGTGTGCGAAGGCGTCGACCGCGCGAGCGTGGAAGCCGTGCCGCCGCTACGCATCCGCGACAAGAACGGGCTGATCGACATCCGGTATCGGGAAGGCGCCGTGCACGTACCGGCCCCGTCGACGGAATCGTGACGGCCGCCGCGACCGGCCGTTTTCGCTCGTGAGCCCGCCGCCCGCTGCCGCGCCGTATGCGGGAGCAGCGATCTTTATCAGCGCAGCAGATAAACGTATCGGAATCGCTTCGTTGACGCGGTGCGGCACGCACTCGTAGATTCGCGTTTTGACCGAATCAGGGGGGCCGTGCCGTGACGACTACCGCCATCCGCGACGACGCATCGCTTTCCGCCGGGCATCCGCCCGCGTCGCGGCCGCGCGTTGCGGCGCAGCATTTCGACATCGTGCCGTTCGATGCGCCGCTCGGTGCCGAAGTGGTCGGCCTCGACCTGTCGCAACCGCTCGACGCTGGCGACTTCGCGCGCATTCATCGCGCGCATCTCGACCATCACGTGCTGGTGTTTCGCGACCAGCGCATCACGCCGGACGAGCACATCGCGTTCAGCCGCCGCTTCGGCCCGCTGCAGATCCACGTGCTGCACCAGTTCGCGCTTGCCGGCCATCCGGAGGTGCTGATCGTGTCGAACGTCGTCGAGAACGGCAAGCCGATCGGGCTCGGCGACGCGGGCCATTTCTGGCACTCCGACCTGTCATACAAGGAGAAGCCGAGCCTCGGCTCGCTGCTGCATGCGCAGGAACTGCCGGCCGAAGGCGGCGACACGCTGTTCGCGAACATGCATCTCGCGTGGGACACGCTGCCGGCCCATCTGCGCCGCGCGGTGGAAGGGCGGCGCGCCGAGCATACGTATCTCGCGCGCTATGCGGAATTGCAGGCGCGCAGCCCGTGGCGGCCGAACCTGTCGCCCGAGCAGATCGCGCAGGTTGCCGCGGTCGTGCATCCGGTCGTGCGCACGCATCCGGAAACGGGCCGCAAGGCGCTGTTCGTCAGCGAGCATTTCACGACGCGCATCGTCGGGCTGCCCGACGACGAAAGCCGCGCGCTGCTCGACGAGCTGTTCGCCCACAGCGTGCGTGCCGAGCATGTGTACCGGCACCAGTGGCGCGAGCACGACCTCGTGTTCTGGGACAACCGTTCGCTGATGCATCTCGCCGCCGGCACGCCCGACCATCTGCGCCGCAAGCTGTACCGCACGACGATCGAAGGCGACGCGCCTTTCTGAGCCACGTGCCGCTGCGTCAATCTTCCGCCCCATCCTGACTGGAGTTCCGATGTCGTTTTCGTTTTTGCCGGCGCGCCGCGCGCTGGCGGCCGCACTGACCGCAGCGCTCGCGTTCGCCGGCGCACTCGCCCCGCAAGCCGCACACGCGGAAGGCCGCATCCGCATCGCCGAGCAGTTCGGCGTCGTCTACCTGATGCTGAACGTCGCGCGCGACCAGCAGTTGATCGAAAAGGAAGGGCGCAAGGCCGGCCTCGACATCAAGGTCGACTGGGTCCGGCTGTCGGGCGGCGCGGCCGTGAACGACGCGCTGCTGTCCGGCGCGGTCGACATCGCGGGCGCGGGCGTCGGGCCGCTGCTGACCGTGTGGGACCGCACGCGCGGCCGGCAGAACGTGAAGGGCGTCGCGTCGCTCGGCAATTTCCCGTACTACCTCGTCAGCAGCAACCCGAACGTGAAGACGATCGCCGACCTGAGCACGAAGGACCGCATCGCGGTGCCGGCGGTCGGTGTGTCGGTGCAGTCGCGCGTGCTGCAATACGCGGCCGCGAAGCAGTGGGGCGACAAGCAATTCGACAAGCTCGACGCGCTCACGCAGGCGATTCCGCATCCCGACGCAACGGCGGCCATTCTGGCGAACAGCAGCGTGATTACCGGCCACTTCGGCAATCCGCCGTTTCAGGAGCAGGAACTCGCCGGCAACCCGAACGCGCACATCGTGCTGAATTCCTATGACGTGCTCGGCGGCCCGAGCTCCGCGACGGTGCTGTATGCCACCGAGAAATTCCGCGACGACAACCCGAAGACCTATCGCGCATTCGTTGCCGCGCTGGCCGAAGCCGCGCGCCAGATCGCGGCCGATCCCGAGCGCGCCGCCGATACCTATATCCGCGTGAACGCATCGAAGATCGATCGCGCGCTGCTGCTGAAGATCCTGCGCAATCCGCAGGTGCAGTTCAAGACAGCGCCGCAGAACACGCTCGCGCTAGCGCAGTTCATGCACCGCACCGGTGCGATTCGTAACGAACCGAAGTCGTGGCGCGACTATTTCTTCGACGATCCGGCGACGGCCGGCGGCAGTTGAGCAGAGCCGCTTCGACGCCGCGATCGACGCTTATGCGTCGGTGCGGTTTCGATATGGGCAATCGATGGTTGGCCCGCGAAAGAGCTGGCCGCATGCTGATGCTTTACCCGCAAGAGATTCGATCGTGAACGCCACTTCTCCCCGAACCTGGCTGCCGCCGTATGCAGCACGCGGCGGCGCGGCGCCTGCCGGCCACCCCGAGCCCGACGCGCAAGTCGCCGGCCGGCCCGCGCCGGACGCCGCGCAGGCCGGCGCGCACAGTGAACGCCTGCTCGCCATCGACCGCGTGAACCTCGAATACCGCAGCGGCGCGCGGATCGTGCGCGCGACCCACCAGGTCAGCTTCGACGTGTACGGCAGCGACCGCTTCGTGCTGCTCGGCCCGTCGGGGTGCGGAAAGTCGACGCTGCTGAAGGCGATTGCCGGCTTCATCGAGCCCGTATCGGGTTCGATCGCGCTCGACGGCCGGCCGGTGCGCGGGCCGGGCCCTGACCGCGTCGTGGTGTTCCAGGAATTCGACCAGTTGCCGCCGTGGAAGACGGTCGTCGAAAACGTCGCGTTTCCGTTGCGTGCCGCCGCCAGGTTGTCGCGCGCCGAAGCACGGGCGCGCGCGCTGCATTATCTCGACAAGGTCGGGTTGAGCGGGTTCGCCGACGCCTACCCGCACACGCTGTCGGGCGGCATGAAGCAGCGTGTCGCGATCGCGCGCGCTCTGGCGATGCAGCCGCGCGTGCTGCTGATGGACGAGCCGTTCGCCGCACTCGACGCGTTGACGCGCCGCAAGATGCAGGAGGAACTGCTGCGCCTGTGGGACGAATTCCGTTTCACGCTGCTGTTCGTCACGCATTCGATCGAGGAAGCGCTCGTCGTCGGCAACCGGATCCTGCTGCTGTCACCGCATCCGGGCCGTGTGCGTGCGGAACTCAACAGCCACGAGCATTCGCTCGACAACGTCGACACCGGCGACTTCCGCGACAACGTCGCGCGGATCCATCGCCTGCTGTTCGATACCGACTCGACCCACGCCCCGACGACGGAGGAAGCCGCATCATGAGCACGATCGATCCGTCCCTGCCGCCGCTGCCGCCCGTGCGCGCCGAATACGAACGCACGCTCGACACGCTGCCCGACGCCGAACGTGCCGTGCCGGCGCCGCTGTGGCGTCGCGTCGCCGGCGCGGGATGGTTTCGGCGCAGCGTCATCGCACTCGTGCTGATTGCCGCATGGGAGATCGTCGCGCGCATCGTCGCGAACGATCTGCTCGTGCCGACCTTCGGCGCGACACTGGCCGCGTTCGTGCAGGGCATCGAGTCGGGCGAACTGCTGGTGAAGACGGGCATCTCGCTGTCGGTGCTGCTGCGCGGCTACGCGCTGGGCGTGGGCTTCGCATTCGCGCTGACATCGCTCGCGGTATCGACGCGCATCGGCCGCGACCTGCTGGCGATGCTGACGTCGATGTTCAATCCGCTGCCGTCGATCGCGTTGCTGCCGATCGCGCTGCTGTGGTTCGGGCTCGGCACCGGCAGCCTGCTGTTCGTGCTCGTGCACGCGGTGCTGTGGCCGCTCGCGCTCAGCATGTATACGGGCTTCGCGGGCGTGCCGGCCACGCTGAAGATGGCGGGGCGCAACTACGGCCTCACGGGCCTGCGCCAGATCGCGCTGATCCTCGTGCCGGCCGCATTACCGTCGATCCTGTCGGGCCTGCGCGTCGGCTGGGCATTTGCGTGGCGAACGCTGATCGCGGCCGAGCTGGTATTCGGCGCGAGCGCGGGCCAGGGCGGGCTCGGCTGGTACATCTTCCAGAACCGCAACGAGCTGTATACGGATCGCGTGTTCGCCGGCCTCGCGGCCGTCATCGTGATCGGCCTGCTCGTCGAGAATCTCGTGTTCGACACGCTCGAACGCGTGACCGTGCGGCGCTGGGGCATCCAGCACTGATGTCACCGCACGCGGCAATTCCCGGCGCCTGCATAACGTAAGCTGAAATCGGCTTTTCACGCGCGCCGGGTGCGTCCCTATACTTTGCGATGCTGCGCACGCGGCGGTTCGCGCATGCCGCGATCGCGCTGCGCAGCGCCCGATCTTCCCGAACAAGGACTTGCCGAATGACTGCCCGTGATGCCGTCGATCCGCGCGACGCGTTGCGCGACGCGCTTGCCGCGCTACCCGATCTCGCGAACGCGATCGGGCAGGATGCCGCGCAACGCGAGGCGCGTCGCGAACTGCCGTTCGAGGGGTTTGCGATCTTCCGCCGCTCGACGCTGGGCGTGCTGCGGATTCCGGTGGAGCGCGGCGGCCTCGGCGGCACGCTGGTCGACCTGTTCGACACGATCGCGACGCTGGCCGCCGCCGATTCGAATCTCGCGCACGCGCTGCGGATTCACTACGACCAGATCGAGACGCTGCGGCTGTCGCCGCGCACACCGTTCAACGACGTGCAGCTCGAACGGGCGCTGGCCGGCGCGATCTTCGGCGGTGCGTCGACCGAGCGCGGCACGTCGCGGCCCGGCGAGAACACCACGGTGTTGCGTCGGGACGGCGATCACTATCGCGTGACGGGCCGCAAATATTATTCGACCGGCACCGCGTTTGCCGATTTCGCGCGCATCAACGTGGAGAACGAGCAAGGTAACGCGGTCGCCGTGATCATTCCCGTCGCGCGGGACGGCGTGCAGGTACTCGACGACTGGGACGGCATGGGCCAGCGCATGACCGCGAGCGGCAGCCTGCTGCTGAACGACGTGCAGGTGTTCGCGGATGAGGTGGCCGCGCGCGACGGCTCGACGCTCGTCGGCCGCCATTGCGGCGCGCTGCGGCAGCTGCATCTCGTCGCGACGGGGGCGGGCATCGTGCGCAACGTGGTTGCCGATGCGCGCCGCTACGTGCTCGCGCACGGCCGCCCGGTGCTGCACAGCCCGGCGCCGACCGCGCGCGACGATCATTTCATCCAGCAGGTCGTCGGCGAGCTGTCCGCCCACAGTCATGCAATCGATGCGCTCGTCCGTGAAAACGCGCGGGCGCTCGACCGTTCCGCCGACGCGATCGAAGCCGGTAACGCCGATGCGCATGCGCTAGTGCTCGACAGCGCGCTCGCGACGGCACGCACGCAGCTCATCGTCAGCAAGCTGGCGCTGCATGCGGCGGAGCGGCTGTTCGAAGTCGGCGGCGCGTCGGCGACGGCGCGCGAACACAACCTCGACCGGCACTGGCGCAACCTGCGCACGATCTTCAGCCACAACCCGCTGCTGCACAAGGCGCGCGTGATCGGCGACTACGAGCTGAACGGCGTGACGACACACCTGACCGAAGGCCGCGTGTTCTGACCTGGCCGCGCGCGCGGCCCTCTTTTTCGGAAACCCTTCCCGATGACGACCCGCACCGGACACCTGCATCTCGGCGCATTCCTGTACCCGACCGGCCATCACATCGCCGCATGGCGCCACCCCGGTTCGCAGGCCGACGCGGGCGTCGATTTTCGCCACTACGTGCGGCTTGCCCAGGCGGCCGAGGCCGCGAAGTTCGATCTCGTGTTCCTTGCCGACGGCGTGGGCACGCGCGGCGACGACGTCGAGTTCCTGAGCCGCACCGCGCACAGCTACATCGCACAATTCGAGCCGCTGACGCTGCTGTCGGCGCTCGCGGCCGTTACCGAGCGAATCGGCCTCGTTGGCACCGCGTCGACGAGTTTCAACGAGCCGTTTCATATCGCGCGCAAGTTCGCCTCGCTCGACCACATCAGCGGCGGTCGAGCGGGCTGGAACCTCGTCACGTCGTCGAGTGAGCACGAGGCGCGCAATTTCAATCGCGACGCGCATTTCGATCACGCCGAACGCTATGCGCGTGCGGAGGAGTTCGCGGATGTCGTGCGTGGCCTCTGGGATAGCTGGGACGACGATGCGTTCGTGCGCGATCGCGCATCGGGCCGCTTCTTCGATCCCAGCAAGCGCCACGTGCTCGACCATCGCGGCCGCTTCTTCCAGGTGCGCGGGCCCTTGAATGTCGCGCGGCCGCCGCAGGGGCACCCGGTCGTCGTGCAGGCCGGTTCGTCGCCGGCCGGTACGCGGCTGGCCGCGCGCACGGCCGAGGTGATCTTCACCGCGCAGCAGACGCTCGACGACGCGGTCGCGTTTTATGCGGACGTGAAGGGCCAGCTCGCGGCGTTCGGCCGCGATCCCGATACGCTGAAGATCATGCCGGGCGTGTTTCCGGTGGTGGGCCGTACCGAAAGCGAAGCGAAGGAGAAATTCGACGCGCTGCAGTCGTTGATCGACCCGACGGTCGGGCTCGCGCTCGTATCCGGCCTCACCGGTGGATTCGACCTGTCCGCGTATCCGCTCGACGGCCCGATTCCGCCGCTGCCGGAGACCAACGCCAGCAAGAGCCGGCAGGCACTGACGATCGAGCTCGCGCGCCGCGAGAACCTGACGATCCGCGAACTCTATTTGCGTGTCGCAGGCGCGCGCGGCCACTGGCAACTCGTCGGCACGCCGGAACAGATCGTCGACCAGCTCGAAGAGCGCTTCGTGCGTTACGGCGCGGACGGCTACAACGTGATGGCGCCGACGTTGCCCGGTGGCCTCGACGATTTCATCGCGCTGGTGCTGCCCGAGTTGCGGCGCCGAGGGCTGTTTCGCGACGACTATGCGGGCCATACGCTGCGCGAGCATCTGGGGTTGCGGCGGCCCGTGCGCCGCGCCACCGCCACCCGTGCCGAAACGGCTGCCTGACGTCAGCGCCGCAAGCCGGCGGCGCGCAGCAGCGGCAGCACACGCTCGCCGAAGAAGTCGAGATCGGGCTTGAAGTCGTAGAAGCTCAACTGGATGCCGTCGATGCCTGCACGGTGCAGCCGCACGATGGTATCGGCGACTTCCTCCGGCGAGCCGGTGATCGAGATATTGCCGCCGATCGCGCGCGAGGCAGCCTGCGAGCGCTGTTCGAAGCCGCCTCTCCATGCATGCGCGTCACTGTCGAAACGGTGGAAGCTGCCTTCGTCCGCATGCGCGACGATCGCGTCGCGGTACGCACGGGCTTCCGCCGCCGTCTCGCGGCAGATCACGAGCGGGTTGAGCAACGTGCGGATCGTTCGGCCGCGCGCCGCGGCGGCTGCCTTCACCCGTGCGGTATGCGCGGGCAGCGCAGCGACCGCGTGTTCGGCATCCGTGCCTGCGGGGCTCGTGACGAACACGATGTCCGAGTAGCGTGCGGCGAAATCGATACCCGCATCGGAGCCCGTCGCGTTGATCAGCAGCGGGCGGCCGTAGCGCGGCTTCGGCGTCACGAATGCGCCGCCCAGCCGCCAGCTCGACAGCGCCGGCGTGTAGCTGAAATTGTCCGGTTGCGCCCACAACTGCTGGACCGCATCGAGAAATTCGGCGGCCATTTCGTAGCGCCGGTCGTGTTCGATCCTGTTCCAGCCGAACATCTCGTGCTCGATCGCGCGGTGGCCGGTCACGACGTTGATGCCCCAGCGCCCGCGCGAGATGTGATCGAGCGTCGCGGTGAATTTCGCGAAATGCAGCGGATGCCAGGGCCCGTAGAGCACGTGGCTCGTCGCGACGAGGATGATCCGTTCGGTACGCGCGGTCAGCGCGGCCAGCGTCATGAACGAGTCGAGCGCCTGGCCGTCGAACACGCCGCCGTAACCGCCTTTCGGCAGCCACTGCGACAGCGCGAACACGAGATCGAAGCCGAGTGCCTCCGCGCGCGCGACCAGGTCGGCGTTGTAGTCGAAGGTCCAGTCGGTCGTGCGCGGCAGCGTCGACGCGCTCCAGCCGCCGGCCTGGATCGGCAGGAACAGCCCGAGCATCAGCGGCTGCGCGAGGACGCGCGACACCGGGCTGTCGGGGAAATCCGCCGGTGAGCGCACGTCGACGAACGGCGACGGCGCGACCGGCGCGGCGAGGGAAGTGTCGCTCATGAAGGCTTCCTTGCGGGTTGGACAGGGTCCGGACGACAACGCTCGGCACGCGCGGCGGCGAATCGCCCGGGTGTCATGCACGATGTGCGTGCGCGCGGTTCGAGCCGCATCATAGCGTGCCGGGCCTCGGATCGGGCACGAACCCGTCGCGGTTCGGCATCCGCACGCGTGGCAGCGTGCGCGCGTCGAGCCGTGCATCGGCGGGCACGATGCCGTTCAGATGGAGGACATACGCGGTGACCGCATAGACTTCGTCCGCGCTCAGCGATTGCGGCGCGTTGTACGGCATCGCGCGGCGGATGTAGTCGAACAGCGTCGTCGCGTACGGCCAGTAGCTGCCAACCGTCTTTTTCGGCTTCGCGCTCGCGAGCGAGCCCAGTCCGCCGACGAGCGGATCGCCGACGCCGCCTTCGCCGCCGGCGCCGTGGCACATCGCGCATTTGTCCGCGAACACGTGAGCGCCGCGCGCGACCGTGCCCGAGCCGGGCGGCAGGCCGCTGCCGTCGGGCGCGACGTCGATGTCCCACGCCGCGAGCGCCGCACGGTCGACGGGCTGGCCGAGACCGTAGCCCGCGCCGAATGCGCTCGGAACCACCAGGCTCGGAACCAGCAGGGATGCGACGAGCAGGCAGGCAAGCGGCTTACGCATTGCGCACCTCGCCGTCCGCGCCGACGCGCCAGTTCTGGATGCCGTTGTAGTGGTACTGCGAATTGACGCCGCGCACGGCGACGAGCGCCTCGCGGGTCGGCTGCACGTAGCCGGTGTCGTCGGTGGCGCGGCTTTGCAGGTCGGCGGGCTCGCCGTTCCAGATCCAGTCGGCTTCGAAGCGCGTCAGCGCGCGATCGCGCACGTCGCCCGCGAGTCGCGCGGGCCGCCAGGTGCGGCCGCCGTCGGTCGAGACGTCGACCGCGCGAATCCGGCCGCGTCCCGACCACGCGTAGCCGCCGATCGGGTAATAGCCGTGCGCCGCGAGCCGATGGCCGGCCGACGGCCGCGTGATGACCGACTTCGCATCCATCTCGAACACGAACTGGCGCGCGCAGCCGCCGGGCAGCAGGTTCGTGTATTTCGACGTTTCCTCGCGCGTCATCTCCGGCGCGCGCACCAGCTTCAGCCGCCGCAGCCACTTGATGTTCGTGTTGCCTTCGAAACCCGGCACGATCAGCCGTACCGGATAACCGTTCTCGGGGCGCAGCCGTTCGCCGTTCTGCGCATAGACGACGAGCGCGCGCTCGAGGATCCGGTCGAGCGGCAGGCTGCGTGTCATCGCCGCGCCATCGGCGCCTTCGGCGAGCAACCAGCGTGCGTCCGGATCGATGCCGCTTTCGTCGAGCAGCGTCGACAGCCGGACGCCCGTCCATTCGCAGCACGACAGCAGCCCGTGCGTGAACTGAACGGGCAGCCCGCTCGGGCCGTTCCATTCGCTGCCGGTGTTGCCCGAGCATTCGAGGAAGTGGATCCGCGACTCGGACGGAAAGCGCAGCAGGTCGTCGATCGTGAACACGCGCGGCTCGCGCACGAGGCCGTGCACGACGACGCGGTGACGCTGCGCATCGATTTCCGGCACACCCGCATGATGACGCTCGTAGACGAGGCCGTTCGGCGTGATGTCGCCGAACAGGTCGGCGAGCGGCGTCATCGACGAGCCGGAGCCGGGCAAGGCCGGCGTGCGGGCGCTGCGGCGGATCACGTCGCGTTCGTGCGGCCCGGGCATGCCGTAGGGCGGCGACAGCAGCGGCGCACCCGGTTCGCGGGTCCATGGCGGCACGTCGAGCGGGGAGCGCGGAGAGAGCGGGGTGAGCGGGGCGAGCGGCTGGCTAGCCAGCGCGCCGCCGGCAGGCAGCATCGCTGCCGCCCAGCCGCCGGCGAGCCGGCGCAGTGCCGCGCGCCGACCGCTGCGCGGTGGGTGGGGCGGGAAACGGGAGTCGGTCATGGTCGAACGCGTATCGTGCGCCGGGGCAGCACGCGGGGAAACGCCCATTCTCGGCAACCGAACCCGGTGCGACAAACAACGATTCCCGCTTTGCTTATCGCGCCACGCTGCACCGCGCTGCACCGCGCCCGATACACGCGCCGTCAGAACTTCACGCGCAGCCCAGTGACGAACGCGACCTGGCGGTTCGTCGACGACGCGCTGCCGATGTTCGAGATCGCCGCGATCTTGCGATAGCCGCCCGACGTTGCCGTGCTCGCATCGCCGGCCGCGAGCTGGTAGATGCCGGACAGGTAGATATCGGTGCGCTTCGACGACGCATAGTCGAACCCGAGCGTGAACTGGTGCCAGCGCGGCTTCAGCGTCTGGCCGCCAGTGCCCGGCAGGCCGCTCGCGCGCCCGTCGGTGAACGTATAGACACCGATCAGCGTGGCGGCCGGCGTGAGCTGGTAACGCGCGTTCACGTCGTAGTTGTTGAACTTGCGCGACGAGCCGTCGAGATAATCGAGCTGCGTGTGGCTCCACGCGAAGCCCAGCGTCGCACGGCCAAGCGCGTAGTTCGCGCCCGCCACGCCGATCTGCTGCTTGAGCACGCCGCCGTTCAGCCCGTAGAAGAATCCGCCGCTGTAGTCGTTGCCGGTGGTGGTGGTCGCACCGCCCACCGCGCCGCTCGTATTCGACGTCGAATTCGGGTGATTGATGCGGACATAGCCGGCGCCTACCGACAACGGGCCGTTCACGTAGTTCGCCGACGCGCCCCACGCGTTGTTGTTCGAGAACCCGGTGCCCGCGCCACCGTTGGCCTGGTTGCTGAACGCATAGAGCAGGTCGGCCGTGAAGCCGGCGATCGTGTCGCTGCGGAACTTCACCGCGTTGTTCAGCCGGAAGCTCTGGTTCATGTTGTCGTTGTCGCCCACGTGCGTGGCCGGCGACCAGAAGCCGGACCCCGAGTACTGCGCAACGAGGTCGGTGATCGGCTCGTACTGGCGGCCGAAGGTCAGCGTGCCGAGCCCCTTGCTGGCGAGGCCCACGTAGGCGGAGCGGCCGAACAGGCGGCCGCCCTGGCCGAGCCCGCCGTCGCTCGGCCGGAACCCGCTTTCGAGCGTGAAGACCGCCTGCACGCCGCCACCGAGATCCTCCACGCCTTTCAGGCCCCAGCGGCTGCCGCTCAGCTTGCCGCTCGTCTGCTGGATGTTGCTCGCGCCACCCTGATTGTTCGTATAAGCGAACCCGGCATCGACGACGCCGTACAACGTGACCGAACTCTGCGCATGCGCGCTGACCGAACCGATCGAAACCAAACCCAGGACTACCGTTTTTTTGATCATGACTATCCTCTTTTTTATGGGTACATCTGCGAGGATCACGATCCTATTGATGACGGCGGTGCCGGCGAACGGTCGATCCGTGGTTTGCAAATCGCTGCGCGGCCGATTTGCAATATGCGTTGCCGCAAGCCCTGCATGTGCGCCGCGATCGCGTCCGGCACCCATGCTGCGGCGAACGTATCGCGCGAACGGCGAACGTCGGGCACCGGATACGCGCGGGCGCCGTCATATCGATCGCTGAAATCGTTCGATGTGCGCACTATCTGCGGCCCGGTGCGCGATGTTTTTACGCAACGCCCGCTGTGCGGCGGGCGCCCGATGCGCTACGCGCGGCCGCATATCGATTCCGCAAAACGTTGGTAGGGCCGTGCGACGCATGCCGGTAGAGTCGGGCATCCGGCCTCGGGCCGGCATGCTCCGGGAACGGAAGGGCGCCCAAGCGCATTCGTCCCGGCTGAACCACGAACACGGGAGCCGTCTGTCATGAGTCGCGATGTGCTGTTTCTGCTGGAACCGGGCTTTGCCGATCCGAAGCATCCGGGCCAGCGCTTCGTCTGCCCGCATGGACTGTCGATCGAGGGGCTGCTCGCGAGCGCGCCCGATCACGCGAGTCGAATCGACGTGAAACGTGTCGGCTTCGAGCGGCCGCGGCACGCGGTGATCGACGCGCTCGACGATGCGCACCAGGGGCTGCCGGTCCTCGTGCTCGGCCGCGACCAGCCGGCGCCGGACGATGCACGGACGCTCGGCGACGTGCGCTTCGTCACCGACGCGCGCCGCATCCTCGAACTGCTGGCCGAGCGCCACGGATTTCCGGTGCTGCATTGACGCAGCGATTTTCACTTCCCGTTTGATCGACCGACAGGAGCATCCGATGTCGTCAATTTCGGCGGCACGTCGCCGTTTGCTGCTTGCCGGCGCCGCAGCGGCGGCGGCGCCATGGGCCGCGAAGGCCGCGTTCGCCGCGCCCGCGGTCAACACCGATCTCGCCGGCACCACGTTGCGCGTCGCAACCTACAAGGGCGGCTGGCGCGCGCTGTTGCAGGCGGCCGCGCTGGCCGACACACCGTACCGGATCGACTGGCGCGAGCTGAACAACGGCGTGCTGCACATCGAGGCGCTCAACGCGGATGCGCTCGACATCGGTTCGGGCAGCGAAATTCCGGCCGTGTTCGCCGCGCGACAGAAGGCTAACGTGCGGCTCATCACCCGCGTGCGCGAAGACCTGAACAACCAGGTCACGCTCGCGCGCAAGGACACGCCGATCCGCGGCATCGCGGACCTGAAGGGCAAACGTGTCGGGTACGTGCGTGCGACGACGTCGCACTACTTCCTGTATCGCCAACTCAAAGAGGCCGGCCTGAGCTTCGACGATATCCAGCCGATCAACCTGTCGCCGGCCGATGGCTTGTCCGCCTACGATCGCGGCGACATCGACGCATGGGCGATCTACGGCTACAACGGGCAGCTCGCGCGCAATCGCTACGGTGCACGCGTGCTGAAGACGGGGAAGGGCTATCTGTCGGGCAACTTTCCGGTCTATGCGAACCCGCGCACGCTCGACGATGCGCGCCGTCGCGCGGCGACGGGCGATCTGCTGCTGCGGTTTCGACGCGCGTATGCATGGGCGAACGCGCATTTCGGCGACTATGCGCTCGTGCAGAACCGCGAGACGCGCGTGCCGGTTGCCGATCTCGTCGCGATGTTCGACCAGCGCAGCGAAGACTACGCACTGCTGCCGGTGACGCCCGACGTGGTGGCGCAGCATCAGCAGGTCGCGGACGTGTTCGCGCGGATCGGTGTGCTGGATGGGCCGGCCAATGTCGCGCCGCTGTGGGATACGTCGTTCAACGCGCTGGTCGCGGCGACGTGAGCGGGGGTAATGAGAAGGCGGTCGGGTGAGCGGGAGATTGAGGGCACATGCGCTTTCGGGAAACGCTGCTTTCCCTTCGTGAGCGAGGCTTCACGCCCTGCGCGGACCCCGATGGGAGATTTTCTCGACCGGGTCAGGCGAACGTCGTCGCGACCATGATGCCGAACACGACGCCGATCGCGATTCCGCAGAGCCGGCCGTAAATCGATGCACGCACATTGTCGTCAAGCACGAACGGCGAGCGTTTGTGCTTCCATACCGTGCTGAATGCGACGGGGCGCGTCAGCAGGGTGATGCACGCGATCAGCACCGGCGTGGCGATGAGCATCGCGATGCGCGGCCCGTTCCAGTCGACGCCGTGCATCGCCAGCGAAACGATCGCGGCAAGCGGAACCTCGACGCACAGGCCCAGCAACGAACCGTTGACGAAGGAATCTCCGGGGGACTGGAACATGATCGGTCCTGGCGTTCGGATGAAATCGGCGCCCGGCTCGAGCTCCCGAAGATAAAAAACCATGGCCGTTGCCCAAGGTCGATCGACCGCATTCGACATTAGCCAGGATGACGGGCGGATAGTACGGCAAATCATTCGCACGTTGGCGGGTATTCAAGCTATTTAACAAATGTGCCGGGTAGGCGCGCATTTTCGCGCTCAGGGCCGCCGGGACATCGTCGACTGGATCCGACGCGATTTCAATCGACAACCGCACTTCCTCGAATACGAAACCCTGCGCGCCGCTGTATGGCATGCCGTGCAGGGTCACCCGTGCCGAGCACGCATGTCAGATTTTGACAGTTCTTGACAGCTGGAGACTAGTGCAGCGCTATGATCTAACTCTTTATTGGACGGGCACCCTGGAGAACCTCCCATGCGTTTGGCACGCTCACTCAGCGTTGGTATCACAATTGGCCTTCACCACGCGGCGGAGAGTCTCTGGGTCAACGGCATCAAGCAGAACGCCTTGTATCTGATGAAGCTCTTTCAACACTCGCCTCTTGGCCATCAGGTCACCCTCGTCAATACCACGAACGTCAAGATCACGCCGGAACTTCCATGGGATACCACGCAGTATCCGATTCGCTCGTTCGACGATGCGAAAGACTCGCTCGATGTCCTGATCGAACTCGGGGGGCAAATTGACCAGCAGCAAACCGCGTATCTGCAGGGCCGCGGTACGAAAGTGGTGAGCTACTGCTGCGGTTCGGAATACGTGCACATGATGCAGGCCATGATTTTTGGCAGGCGGCATGCGGAAACGGTATTCATCAACCAACGTTACGATCAAGTGTGGATCATCCCGCAAGTTGTCGATACCAGCGCGAGCTACTTCAGCGTATTACGGCGCCAGCCGGTTCGTGAAGTCCCGTTCGTTTGGGACCCGATGTGTGTCGAAGAGCGGTCGGCAACGCTTCCGCATGGCGGGGAGTATCGTCCAACCGGGCAATCGAAGCGCCTCTCCATCATGGAGCCGAATATCGACGTGACGAAGTTTTGCCTCTATCCGCTCTTGATTGCAGAACTGGGCTATCGAAAATTTGGCGAGAAGATATCTTATGTGCACGCGACGAACACGGAGCATCTTGCAAAAAACAGCCCCGAATTTATTGGTATCGCGCACCACCTCGACCTTGTGCAAGATTCAAAGATAAGCTTTGTCGGTTATTACAACACCCCTCAATTTCTTTCGGAACATACCGACATTGTAATATCCCATCAATCAGGGCTTGCGCTGAATTACTTCTATTTCGATGTTTGCTGGAACGGGTATGCATTGATCCATAACGCATACCTCTGCCGTGAACTTGGTTATTTTTATAATGGACAGGATGCGGAGGAGGGTGCACTGCAACTCGGGCAGGCAATCGATTCGCACGATGAGAAATGGGTTGATTACAAAATTCGGCAGCGCGAATTTATCGGTGGATTTTTGTCGACAAATTCGACGCAAATCGAGTCGTATGACAGGCTCCTGATCGGTCTTTTTGAGTAAATTCACGACATTTCATTGGGAGAATGGGTAAGCCGGAGAATGCGTATGCCATTTCCGATATCGGTGTGCTCCAGTCTCCCAATGCCGCTTGCCGATACAACTACATGGACCTTTACCACGGCGTATCGCGAAAGCTGTTGGACAACCGCTCATCGCATGCAACCGACAGCAACACCTACACGGGCCGTCCGAGTGTTCCAGCGAGGTGGGCAGGTCCCGTGTCCACGGCAATCGTCAAATATCCTTCATTTGACATAATGCGTATGATCAATTTTTTTGGTTGTAGTGGCTAGATTGAAATGTCCGCTTTTGGCTACATAGAAATGTCCGCTTTCGGGCCGCGTAAGCTGTTCGGTCGCCGGGTGTCCGGCGCCGGAGGCTGCGATGGCTGTAACGGAACGGATCAC
>NZ_JAIZRT010000005.1:0-620008 GCF_020420065.1 Burkholderia sp. AU31624 | reverse complement strand
AGCGCTGCTGCGCCTCTTTGTACGTCAGCTCGCCCTTTTCGACCTGGGCCACCACCGACAGCTTAAAAGCCAGACTGTAGTCCCGCTGCGTCCGCTTGATCCCTTGCTCCATTTGGCACCTCTTCGCTTCAGCGAAAAAGTGTCAACCTATTTCAGGACGGGTCACACCCAAACAAAAAAGCGACACGTCGAAGGACGTGTCGCTTTTTTTCTTCCTTGTGCGAGAACCAAAAAAAGTGGCTTGGCTTGCTGCAACGGCTGCTTGAGTGTGTTTGCACGAAGGGGTCTAGATCTCGCGTGCAAGCCGTTACGCTGGCTACTGCCCAACACCTCTCAGGGAGGTGGTCCCCACAATACTCTGTCTTACTTCGTCAGGATCAGTTTGCCCAACCGTGTGGCGCGCAACTGATAGGTCTCTCCGTTATGCGCGATGCTGACGTGGCTTTGGCCTTGCAGCAGCGCATCGCTGCTGACGACCCGCGTGCCTGCTTCGCGGTTGCCGGCGGGTTTCGCCGGCGTGGTGACCGCTGCCGTCTTCTGACGGCTGCTGCCTGCGGTGCCGGTCGTGCGGCGCAAGGTCAGCGTGGTCGGGGTCTGGCGCAGGGTGTCGGTCATTCGCTTGATCGGTGACTGTCGATACGATGGAATGAATTCTAAATGATAACTATTCCCATTTACAAAAACTCTTTATCGATCGAAATGGTGAGCCCGATAGCTTGAGTCAAAGGGGCGGCCCACAGGCCGCCGTCGAGTTCAGTGCAGCGGATCGGGATCCTTGCGGCCCTGCGCGTACTCGCGGATCAGGCGGACCGTGTCGATATCCGACGTGCGGTACGCTTCCTTGACGATCCCGTGCGTCTGACGCGCGTCTTCGCTGTCGTCCGTGACGACCAGCGTCGTGCGGTATTCGAAACGCAGGAACAGCTCGTGGTCGTCGCGTTCCTCGATCGTCATCGTCAGCGAGCCGCCGATCTCGCCATCGGCGGCGAGGATGTCGTAGCGAACCTGCTGGTTCGGCGTGAACGTGACGTGGTCGCGCACGGTCGCGTGACCGTAGTGCAGTTCACGTTCGAGCGTCGTGTCCGTCCGTTCGTGGACGACGCAGCTGTCGAGACCGAGCACGAACAGTTGCGGCTGTTCGGCGCGCAACACGAGACCTTCCCAGAGCTGGTCGCGGGTGAGGGTCGGCACGGCCGGATCGTCGGAATTGATCTGGATCAGATGTTCGAAGTTCAAGGGGACGGGTTCCTTCTGGTGGCGGGCGGCCACGTGGTTCAAGAAGTTATTGTGACGCAAAACGCGCGGTTTCGCGGCACCTGGGCGCCCGTCGGTGCGTCATGCTTCGATGCGCCCCATGCGACCGGTCTGGTAGTCGACGACCGCCTGCCGGATCTCTTCCTCGGTGTTCATCACGAACGGGCCGTAGCGGACGATCGGCTCGTTGAGTGGCACGCCGCCGATCAGCAGCAGGTCGAGCGACGTGCCGCCGGCGGCGAACGTGACCGTGTCGCCGTCATCGCAGTACACGACCATGTTTCGTGCGTCGACCGCCTGCCTGGCGGGCCCGTAGAGTCCTGTTCCGTCGATCGGATAGGCGAACACACGATAGCCTGCCGGGACGGTCTGCGTGACCGTTGCGCCTGGTTGCAGCGTGAAATGCTGGTAGAGGATCGGTGTGCGTGTCTCGATCGCGGCGCGGACGCCGAACGCTTCGCCGGCGATCACGCGCACCCGTGCGCGGCCGTCAGGTGAGGTGGCGGTCGGGATGCGATCCGCGGGGATCTCCTGGTAGCGCGGCGCGATCAGCTTGTCGCGGCGCGGCAGGTTGACCCACAGCTGGAAACCGTGCGAGCGGCCGCCTGCTTGCGCGAATTCCGGATCCGGCATCTCGCTGTGCACGACGCCGGCGCCCGCCGTCATCCATTGCACGTCGCCCGGGCCGAGCGTGCCGGCATGGCCGGACGAGTCGCGATGGCGGAAGCGCCCGTCGAGGGCGTAGGTCACGGTCTCGAAGCCGCGATGCGGATGGTCGGGGGCGCCCTTGGCTTCGCCGGGCGCGTAGTCGACGGGGCCCATTTCGTCGAGCAGCAGGAACGGATCGAAATCCATCAGCAGCCGGGTCGGGAACGGGCGATGAACCACGAAGCCGCCGCCTTCGGTCGTGCGAAGCGCGGGGTAGGTGCGGTCAAGCGAGCGAGCGGTCGTCATGCGGATACCCTCGAAATCAACGGAATAGCGTTATTTTTGAAACATAGCGCTATTATATTGGGCGTTTTACCGTTCAATTCGCGAAGGTTCGCAATGGATTGTTCTGAAATTGGAACGATGACATGAATATCGATGCACATAACCTGAACGACCTCATGTACTTTTCGCAGGTCGTCGAACATGGCGGTTTCTCGGCCGCGGAGCGCGTGCTGGGCATCTCGAAATCGCGCCTGTCGCGGCGCCTGACCGAACTCGAGGCGGCGCTCGGCGTGCGCCTGCTGCAGCGTTCCACCCGCAAGCTCGCGCTGACCGAGGCGGGGGAGCTGTTCTACCAGCATTGCCAGGCGATGCTGGCCGAAGCGCAGGCGGCGATGAACGCGGTGCAGCAGTTGCGCTCATCGCCGCGCGGATCGGTGCGCGTCAGCGTGCCCGTGACGCTGTCGCAGACGATGCTGTCGCGCATCCTGCCCGAATTCCTGCGTCGCTATCCCGAGGTGAAGGTGCACGTTCGCGTGACGAATCGCGTGATCGACCTGTTCGAGGATTCGATCGACGTCGCGCTGCGCGTGCGCTCGGAGCCGCCGCAGAACGCGAACATCGTCGTGCGGCCGCTGTGGCGCACCGAGCAGATGCTGGTCGGCGCGCCGAGCCTGCTGAGCCAGAATGCGCCGCCGCTGGTACCGGACGACCTGAGCGGCTTCGAGACACTCGATACGCCGAGCGTCGACGGGCGGCACCTGTTCAACCTGATCGCGCCGGACGGAACGCGTCACGTGCACGAGCACGACCCGCGGCTCGTGACGGCTGACCTGATGACGATCCGTGAAGCCGTGCTCGATGGCCTCGGCATCGCGGCATTGCCGGAGATGATGTACGGCAACGCGCTGAGGGCGGGGCAACTGTCGCCGGTGATGCCGGGCTGGACGTTGCCGGTGCCGCAACTGTATGCGGTGTTCGTGTCGCGGCAGGGGATGCCGCCGGCGGTGCGTGCGTTCGTCGACTATCTGGTCGAGAAGCTCGATCATGGCGCCTACCAGGATCCGGGGTGCCCGGAACGCGCGAAGAAGGAAGCGGCGGCCGATGTTTCGGCGACCTGAACACGACGCGCACGGCGACGCAAATTTGTTTTGTCATTGAAGCGTCGCCTGCAATCGCAAGTTTCAATCGCCGGAACCTTGAATGCGTGTGCGCGCGGGCCTATATTGAAATCCCATTTCGTGAAGGAAGTTCTGAGCGAAATCAGGTGGCCGCATATATTGCGAGCCAGATAGGGCAGAACGCGCAGTCCGTGCAGACCACGGCAGAGTCGCATTTGCGTTGCTCGAGGCGCAACCGATACCGCCAAAGAGCCCGCCGCCCGAAGGCGCCCGCGTGCGCATGAAAAAAGGCCTTCATCTGGCGATGAAGGCCTTTTACTTTGTGCGCGGCCGGCTAGGCGCGGCCGGCTAGGCGCGGCCGGCTAGGTGCGGCCGGCGATGCGCGGCCGGCGGTGAGTTACCGCAAGACGTGCGCGCGTTACTTCGCTTTCGCGCCCGGCTCCGTCACGAAGCCGAGCTTCGTCAGGCCGCCTGCCTGCGCATCCGACATCACTTCCGCGACGTGTTCGTACGCGACCTTGCGATCCGCGCGAAGGTGCAACTCCGGCTGGGGCGTGCGCTTTGCCGCTTCCGCGATGCGTTCCTGCAATTGTGCGCGCGTGACCGTGTGGTCGTCCCACAGGATCGTGCCGTCACCCTGGATCGCGACGTCGACCGTCTGCGGCTTTTCGTCGACGGGCTGGCTGCTGGCGTGCGGCAGGTCGATCTTCACCGCATGCTGCATCGCCGGGATCGTCACGAGGAAAATGATCAGGAGTACGAGCATGACGTCGACGAGCGGCGTCATGTTGATCTCGCTCATCACTGCATCGTCGTCATCGTCGCTGAAACCGGTGTTCATTGCCATGGTTCACCCCGCCTCAGCTGGCGCGCGTCGCGAGACGCAGGCCGTCGCGCGTCGACGACGAGGCCAGGCTCGCGCCCGTCACGAAATACGCATGTAGACCGTGCGCGAAGCGGCGCAGCTTGCTGACGACGCCCTTGTTCGCGCGGGTGAGTGCGTTGTAGCCGAGCACCGCCGGGATCGCGACGAACAGGCCGAAGGCGGTCATGATCAGCGATTCGCCGACCGGGCCCGCGACCTGGTCGATCGACGTCTGGCCGGATGCGCCGATTGCGAGCAGGGCGTGGTAGATCCCCCAGACCGTACCGAACAGGCCGACGAACGGCGCGGTGCTGCCGATCGACGCGAGGATCGCGAGACCGCTCTGCATGCGCGAGATGCCTTCGTCCATCGTGTCCTTCAGGCAGCGCGTGACCCAGTCCGACACGTCCATGCGATCGTGCAGGTGCGGTTGCGTCTGGTGGTGGTGATCGGCGGCTTCCTTGCCCGACAGCGCGAGCGCGAGGAACGGGTTGTCGTTCGGCGTCGATGCGGCGAGGCCGAGCTTCTTGATGCCGTCGTCGAAGTTGTCCGAATGCCAGAATGCCTGTTCGGCGTTCTTCGTCAGGCGGTTCAGGCGAATCACGTTCCAGCCCTTGATGACGATCACGATCCACGACAGGACCGACATCACGAGCAGCGTGATCGCGATGGCGCGCGTGACGAAATCACCTTGCGCCCAGACGTGCGCGATACCGTAGCTTTGCATTTTCTTGTTTCCTTTGAATCTACCGAATATGACGGGTTAGTCGTCAAGCGTGAAGTTGAAGGGCAGCGTATGGGCGGCGCGGATCGCCTGGCCGTTCTCGATATACGGCGGGCAGGTGCTCGCGCGCGTCGCCTCGAGCGCGGCTTCGTCGAGACGCGGGTAGCCGCTGCTCTTCTGCAGCTGGACGCTTTCGATCTTGCCCGTCACGCCGATGATGAAGTGAACATAGGCCGTGCCCGTTTCGCTGCGACGGCGCGACATCGACGGATAGGTCGGCTTGACGAAATTGCAGCTGAGCGCCGACACGTTCTTCGGCGCGCTGACCTGCATCGTCTCGCGCGCCGGGCCGGGTGCTGCAGCCGGTGCAGCAGGCGCCGGCGCGGCCGGAGCCGGTGTCGGGTCGGCCACTGCCGGCGCGGGCGTCGGCGATGGTGCCTGCGAGACGGGTTGAGGCGTCGGGACCGCCTTCTGCACCGGCTTCGGCTCGACCTTCGGCTTCACGCGCGGCGTGGGCTTGGGCGGCGTAGGCTGCTGCGCGGCCGACTGGACCGCGACCGGCTGGGCAGGAGGGGCAGGCGGAATGAGCTGCGCGGTGATCGACTGAACCTCGATCTCCTTCGGCGGCGGCGGCGCGTTGCGATGGAGCCAGGCGGCCGTCAGCATGATCGCATGTGCGGCAAGCACACCGACCGCGACGACGATCACTCGGGGATTCATACGTGGTGCAGCCGGCACGGCGCCGGCAGGAGCGAGATGCGAAGCCTGCATGTTAGCTTGAAAGAACGATGTCGCACCCGGGGCGCGGCGGGTGAATCGGCATCACTTGCGGAAGATCAGCAGCGAGATGCAAACGGTGGTCACAAATCCGATCAGCAATTCCATGACAGGCTCCTTGGCAGGTAAGCCGCTGGCTCGCGCAGACGGTGGCTTGCTGACGGTCAAAACAAAAAATGCGGCCTGGGCCGCATGCGCACACTCGGCGCCGGTCAGGCGGCCTTGCGTTCGTAAAACGTGACCGGGATCGGGTGAGCGTGATGCTCGACACCGCACCGGCTCGCGCAGACGCCTTGTTCGGCCATGAGGTCGCGTACGGACTCCTCGCACTTGCCGCAGCACGTGGCCACGCCAAGCTCGAACTGGAGTTCATCGAAAGAGGTCACGCCCTCTGCGAGGGACGCGCGAATCTTGCGATCGGAAACAGACTTGCACACGCAGACGATCATGATGAGTTGCGATAGCTAACGGTAATGCGAATTATTATCATTAAATTTGCGGACGTTGACAAGCCTGGGGCAGGCTTTTTTTAAGGGCATCGGACCCTTGAAACGTCGGGAGGGTGGAGCGGCACGCGGAAGAGGGCGTACCGGCCGGTATCAGGCGGTCGCGCAAGCGCGCGCGTTCGGCGAGGAAATGGTGACGGATTCGACCGGCGCAGCGAGGCCGAGCAGCGTCGAGGCGAGCACCTGCAACTGGCGGCCGTCGCTGGTCGAGCAGAAGCGGGGCGGTGCCGCGCGCGTGCCGGCCGGTGCGCGCAGGTGGCGTTCGTCGAGCACCCGCACGAGCTGGCGCGCGATCGCGTCGCTGGTGTCGACGAGCGTCAGGCGGTCGCCCACAAGGTCACGAATCGTTTCCGTGAAGAACGGGTAATGCGTGCAGCCGAGTACCAGCGTATCGGCGCCGTCGTCGAGCATCGGTTGCAGGTAGCTGTCGAGCAACGCGCGCAACGCGGGCGAATTCGTATCGCCGCGCTCGATGGCTTCGACGAGCCCGTGGCCGGGCTGGCAGATGAAGCGGCGGCCGGCGCCGTAGCGGTCGAGCAGCGCCTGGAAGCGCGGGCTGTTCAGCGTCGACTGCGTGGCCAGGACGCCCGCGACGCCGCTCGCGGACACGGCGGCGGCCGGCTTGATGCCCGGCTCGACGCCGACGAGCGGCATCGACAGATGTTCGCGGACCGTGGCTATCGCACGTGCGGTCGCCGTGTTGCACGCGATGACGAGCGCTTTCGCCCCTTCGCGGGCCAGCCACTCGCCGATTGCCAGCGTGCGTTCCGTAATGAACGCCTCGTCGCGCGGACCATACGGCGCATGGTGCGAATCGGCGACGTAGATGAACGATTCGTCGGGCAGTTTCGCGCGCACGGCGCGCAGCACCGACAGGCCGCCCAGCCCTGAATCGAAGATGCCGATGGGCGCGACGGTCGTGGCCGTCGCAGGAATAGCGGAAGGTGTCGACATGAACGGGCTGGGGGCGGTAACGGGAAGCGTGGAGCGAGTTTACTCCGGCGACCCCATCATCGTTTGCTGGTAGTTCTGCAGGCCGACCTTGCCGATCAGGTCGATTTGCGTTTCCAGCCAGTCGATGTGCTCTTCGGTGTCGTCGAGGATCTTTTCGAAGATCTCGCGCGACACGTAGTCACGCACCGATTCGCAGTAGGCGATCGCTTCCTTGCAGGTGGACTGCGAGATCTGTTCGAGCTTCAGGTCGCACTTCAGGATCTCTTCGGTTTCCTCGCCGACGAGCAGCTTGTGCAGATCCTGCAGGTTCGGCAAGCCGTCGAGCATGAAGACGCGCTCGATCAGCCAGTCGGCGTGCTTCATTTCGCCGATCGACTCGTCGTACTCGTGCTTGCCGAGCTTCTCGAGGCCCCAGTGCTTGTACATGCGCGCATGCAGGAAGTACTGGTTGATCGCCGTGAGTTCATTCTTCAACTGGGCGTTCAGATATTCGATGACTTTCTTGTCGCCTTGCATGGCCTGTTCCTTGTTCAGTGGGGCTTCAGAAACCGAACGATAATCGCTCGAACGAGAAAAGCCAAGCCTCGAAGCCTTGCCGGGCCTGCCTTTTGCGTGTAATGAGAATCAGCCTCGAATATCCGGCCACGCACCATAATGAGAATGAGAAGTAAAAAGGCCGGACTCGCGTCCGGCCTTTCGTTCGATCGCGCTTAAGCGGCTGCGACCGGGATCTTGCCGATCTTCGCTTGCCACTCCTTCGGACCGGTCTGGTGCACCGACGTGCCCGACGAATCGACGGCGACCGTCACCGGCATGTCCTGCACGTCGAACTCGTAGATCGCTTCCATGCCGAGGTCTTCGAACGCGAGCACCTTCGCACCGCGGATCGCCTTCGACACGAGGTAAGCCGCGCCGCCGACGGCCATCAGGTAGGCCGCCTTGTGCTTCTTGATCGCGTCGATCGCGACCGGGCCGCGCTCGGCCTTGCCGACCATCGAGATCAGCCCGGTTTGCGCGAGCATCGTCTCGGTGAACTTGTCCATGCGCGTGGCCGTCGTCGGGCCTGCCGGGCCGACCACTTCGTCGCGGACCGGATCGACCGGGCCGACGTAGTAGATCACGCGGTTCGTGAAGTCGACCGGCAGCTTCTCGCCCTTCGCGAGCATGTCGGCGATGCGCTTGTGCGCAGCGTCGCGGCCGGTGAGCATCTTGCCCGACAGCAGCAGCGTCTGGCCCGGCGTCCAGCTCGCGACTTCTTCCGGCGTCAGCGTGTTCAGGTCGACGCGCTTGCTGGTTTCCGTGTTCGGTTCCCAGTTGACCTTCGGCCACGCGTCGAGCGACGGCGCTTCAAGCTTGGCCGGGCCCGAGCCGTCGAGCACGAAGTGCGCGTGGCGCGTCGCCGCGCAGTTCGGGATCAGTGCGACCGGCTTCGATGCCGCGTGCGTCGGTGCCGCCATGATCTTCACGTCGAGCACGGTTGCCAGGCCGCCGAGGCCCTGCGCGCCGATGCCGAGCGCGTTGACCTTCTCGTGCAGCTCGACGCGCAGTTCCTCGACCCAGTCCTTCGGGCCGCGCGCGATGATTTCCTGGATGTCGATCGGCTCCATCAGCGATTCCTTCGCCATCAGCATCGCCTTTTCGGCGGTGCCGCCGATGCCGATCCCCAGCATGCCGGGCGGGCACCAGCCCGCACCCATCGTCGGGACCGTCTTCAGCACCCAGTCGACGATCGAGTCGGACGGGTTCAGCATCACGAACTTCGACTTGTTCTCCGAGCCGCCGCCCTTCGCCGCGACCTGCACGTCGACCTTGTCGCCCGGCACGATCTCGTAGTGGATCACGGCCGGCGTGTTGTCCTTCGTGTTCTTGCGGGCGCCTTCCGGCGGATTGACGATCGACGCGCGCAGCACGTTGTCCGGGTGCGTGTAACCGCGACGCACGCCTTCGTTGATCATGTCGGTGAGGCCCATCGTCGCGCCGTCCCAGCGCACGTCCATGCCGACCTTCACGAAGATCGTGACGATGCCGGTGTCCTGGCAGATCGGGCGGCGGCCTTCCGCGCACATGCGGCTGTTCGTGAGGATCTGCGCGATCGCATCCTTCGCGGCCGGGCTCTCTTCCAGCTCGTACGCGCGGCCGAGGGCCTGGATGTAGTCGAGCGGATGGTAGTAGCTGATGTACTGCAGCGAATCCGCGATGCTCTGGATCAGGTCTTCCTGTTTGATGACGGTCATGGCTGAGACTCTGTGGGGACTGTGGGGAATGCGTTTATGCGTTGACGGCTGCGTCGGCCGGCTTGCGGGGCTCGTTCGCCGCGCTCGCGTGCGCGCCGTGGGCGTGCGGCTCGTGGAAATGGGCCGGGTGCGTGTGCGTCGTCAGGCGGTCGACCCACGCCATCACGAGCGCCGACACCAGGAACGACACGTGGATGATCACCTGCCACATGATCGCGTGCATCGTGTGCTGGTCGGGGTTGATGAACGTCTTCAGCAGGTGGATCGACGAAATGCTGATCAGCGCCATCGACAGCTTGACCTTCAGCACGCCCGCGTTCACGTGGTCGAGCCATTCGGGCTCGTCGGGGTGCCCCTCGATGCCGAGGCGCGACACGAACGTCTCATAACCGCCGACGATCACCATGATCAGCAGGTTCGAGATCATCACCACGTCGATCAGGCCGAGCACCGCGAGCATCACGCTGATTTCGTCGAGGCTCGTCGCATGCGACAGCAGGTGCCAGACTTCCTTCAGAAACAGGAACACGTAGACGGCTTGCGCAACGATCAGGCCGAGGTAAAGCGGAACCTGGAGCCAGCGGCTCATGAAAATCAGCGCGGGAAGGGGGCGAAGCGGGCGACGCGCGGGGCGGCCGGGCGAATGCGGGGCAGACATGGTGGACAGTCGGGCGCGGTGCGCAGGTATCGGGGGTAATCTTGAAAAGGCGCGCTATTGTAACGCGTCGGCCGGCGCGATTGCAGTGACGCGCCGGCGCTGCCGGGGACGGATCAGGAGGCGGCGGCCGGCACGCGTTTCACGCGCAGGCTGGCGAGCACGATGCCGGTGACGACGCACGCGAGCGCGATGCCGTGGGCGAGCGTCGGGCGCTCGCCGAGGAACGCGATGCCATACGCGGCGGCCGCGACCGGCAGCACCGCGCTGAACACGCCGGCAAGGCTGCCCGGCACGTGCCGGATGCCTTTCATCCACAGCCAGAACGAGAAGATGCTGGCCGACAGGCCATACCAGACGACGAGCGCCCAGGTGCCGGCCGGCACGCTCGCGTAATCGAAATGCCACATGGCCGTCGCGCCGAGCGGCAGCATCAGGCACAGGCCGAACAGGTGCGTGTACGCGCAGATGTCGATCGGCGCGAGCGTCTGCGTGAGGCGGCGCGACAGGATCACGTAGATCGATTCGCAGCACACCGCGCCGAGGATCAGCAGGTTGCCGGTCAGCGACGACGTGCCGTGCCCGGCCGCGCTGCCGTTCGCGAGGTTGATCGTCACGACGCCGGCGATCGCGAGTGCGATCGACACGAGCGCACGGCCGTTCGGTTTTTCACGCAGGATCAGCCACGCGAACAGCGCGACGATCGCCGGGATCGTGCTGGTGATCACGCCGGCCGCGACCGCGCTCGTGCGCTGCACGCCGTTCAGCATCAGCAGCGTGAACATGAAGGTGCCGAAGAACGCCTGCAGGAACAGGTTCAGCCATTCGCCGCGCTTGACCGTGCGCATTTTCACCGGACTGAACAGCGGCCACAGCACGGCGATCGCGATTACGAAGCGCAGCGTGGCGAGGATGGCGACGGGAACGAAGACGACGATCGATTTACCGATACCGACATTGCTGCCGACGAACAGCATCGACAGCACGAGAAAGAAAGCGTAGCGATTCAAGCTGGAATCCGGAAGGCGAGTTCAGTTAGGATTGTAGGGTCGCGCTCGTTACAGCGTAAAGCTGCACGCGGGCGCCGCCCGAAGGGCGAAACGGCCGTGCCGCGTAAGTGACGGGTAAGTTCGAGCGCTTATCGTGGAAACTGTCGGGTCGCCCGGTCGCCATCGTGTGACTTGGTGCGGCGCAGCATCGCGCAGCGGCCTTCGGGCCGTGCGCGGGTGGTGGGTAGGAGACAGCGGCGCGCTTGCGCCGGCCAAGACGCGCGGCGCGCACGATCGCGCCGCCATGCAGAGGATTCATGTTCACCAAGGGGTAGTCGATGTCTGCGATTGAATCGGTTCTTCACGAAACCCGTCAGTTTGCGCCGCCCGCGGCGCTCGAACAGGCGGCGACCATTTCCGGCATGCCGGCCTATCGTGCGCTCGCCGCCGAAGCCGAGAACGATTACGAAGGATTCTGGGCGCGTCTCGCGCGCGAGGGTCTGGCGTGGCACAAGCCGTTCACGAAAGTGCTCGACGAGTCCAACGCGCCGTTCTACAAGTGGTTCGACGACGGCGAGCTGAACGCGTCGTACAACTGCCTCGACCGTCACGTCGAAGCCGGTAACGGCGAGCGCGTCGCGGTGATCTTCGAAGCCGACGACGGCACCGTGACGCGCGTCACCTATGCGGATCTCCTCGCACGCGTATCGCGGTTCGCGAATGCGCTCAAGAAGCGCGGGATCGGCAAGGGCGACCGCGTCGTCATCTATATCCCGATGTCGATCGAAGGCATCGTCGCGATGCAGGCCTGCGCGCGCATCGGCGCGACGCACTCGGTCGTGTTCGGCGGCTTCTCCGCGAAGTCGCTGAACGAGCGGCTCGTCGACGTCGGCGCGACCGCGCTCGTCACGGCCGACGAGCAGGCGCGCGGCGGCAAGACGCTGCCGCTGAAGAGCATCGCGGACGAAGCGATCGCGCTGGGCGGCTGCGAGGCCGTGAAGAGCGTGATCGTCTATCGCCGCACCGGCGGCAAGATCGACTGGCACGCCGAGCGCGACCTGTGGATGCACGAACTGACGGCCGGCGAATCCGACCAGTGCGAGCCGGAATGGGTCGGCGCCGAGCATCCGCTGTTCATCCTGTATACGTCGGGCTCGACCGGCAAGCCGAAGGGCGTGCAGCACAGCACGGGCGGCTACCTGCTGTGGGCCGCGCAGACGATGAAGTGGACCTTCGACTGGAAGCCCTCCGACGTGTTCTGGTGCACGGCCGATATCGGCTGGGTCACCGGCCACACGTACATCACGTACGGCCCGCTCGCCTGCGGCGGCACGCAGGTCGTGTTCGAAGGCGTGCCGACCTATCCGGACGCCGGGCGTTTCTGGAAGATGATCGGCGACCACAAGGTCACCGTGTTCTACACCGCGCCGACCGCGATCCGTTCGCTGATCAAGGCGGCCGAGGCCGACGACAAGGTGCATCCGAAGAGCTACGACCTGTCGAGCCTGCGCATCATCGGCACCGTCGGCGAGCCGATCAATCCGGAAGCATGGATGTGGTATCACAAGCACGTCGGCCAGGAGCGCTGCCCGATCGTCGACACGTGGTGGCAGACCGAGACGGGCGGCCACATGATCACGCCGCTGCCGGGCGCGACGCCGACCGTGCCCGGTTCGTGCACGCTGCCGCTGCCGGGCATCATGGCAGCGGTGGTCGACGAAACCGGTCAGGACGTGCCGAACGGGCAGGGCGGCATCCTCGTCGTCAAGCGCCCGTGGCCCGCGATGATCCGCACGATCTGGGGCGACCCGGAGCGCTTCAAGAAGAGCTACTACCCCGAGGAACTCGGCGGGCGCCTGTATCTGGCCGGCGACGGCACCGTGCGCGACAAGGACACCGGCTATTTCACGATCATGGGCCGGATCGACGACGTGCTGAACGTGTCGGGCCACCGACTCGGCACGATGGAAATCGAATCGGCGCTGGTCTCGCACGAGCTCGTGGCCGAGGCGGCCGTGGTCGGCCGTCCGGACGATACGACGGGCGAGGCGGTGGTCGCGTTCGTCGTGCTGAAGCGTTCGCGTCCGGAAGGCGAGGAAGCGGCGGCGCTGGCGAAGACGCTGCGCGACTGGGTCGGCAAGCAGATCGGGCCGATCGCGAAGCCGAAGGACATCCGCTTCGGCGACAACCTGCCGAAGACGCGCTCGGGCAAGATCATGCGGCGCCTGCTGCGTTCGCTCGCGAAGGGCGAGGCGATCACGCAGGATACATCCACGCTCGAGAACCCGGCCATCCTCGAGCAGCTCGCCGAAGTGCGCTGATCGTACCGGTTGCGCGTCACGCGCACGAGCCCCTGCGCGGCAATCCCGATTGCCCGCGCAGGGGCTTTTTGTTACATAACGGCATGACCGTTCCGACCCGTCCCGCGCCTGCCGCGCCCCCTCCCGTTCCCGAGCCGCTCGCGCGTGCCCATGCACGCTACTGGCGCTTCAACGTCGCGCTGATCGCGGTGCTGATGGTGATCGGCTTTTCGGTATCGTTCATCGTGCCGTTCTTCGGGCCCGCGCTCGCCGGGATCCGTTTCGCAGGGTTCAGCCTGCCGTTCTACGTCGGCGCACAGGGCGCGATTCTGGTGTACCTCGTGCTGATCGTCGTCTACATCGGGCTGATGCAACGCGCGGACCGCGCGCTGCGCCGTGCGTACGACGATCATGCGGCACGCGCCGGCCACGCGAACGGTGGGCGCTGATCCATGCTGACGCGCCGACTGATCCGCGCCTACGCGCTCTACACGCTGGGGTTTCTCGGGTTCGTGCTGCTGATGTGGCGGATCGAGCGTGCCACCGGCTCCGGCGTCTGGATCGGCTACGTGTTCCTGTTCGTGCCGATCGCCGTGTATGCGGTGATCGGGCTGCTGTCGCGCACGTCCGATCTCGTCGAATACTACGTGGCCGGGCGGCGCGTGCCGTCTGCCTTCAACGGGATGGCGACCGCGGCCGACTGGCTGTCGGCCGCATCGTTCATCGGCCTGGCCGGATCGCTCTACGCGACCGGCTACGATGCGCTCGCGTACGTGATGGGCTGGACGGGCGGGTTCTGCCTCGTCGCGTTCCTGCTCGCGCCGTATGTGCGCAAGCTTGCGCGCTACACGATTCCCGATTTCCTCGGTACGCGCTTTTCGAGTACGGCCGTGCGCGCGCTGGCGGCCGGTGCGGCGATCCTGTGTTCATTCGTGTACCTGGTCGCGCAGATCCAGGGGATCGGCCTGATCGCGACGCGCTTCATCGGCGTCGATTTCGCGATCGGGATTTTCTGCGGGCTCGCGGGCATTCTCGTGTGTTCGTTTCTCGGCGGGATGCGCGCGGTCACGTGGACGCAGGTCGCGCAGTACATCATCCTGATCAGCGCGATCCTGATTCCGGTGTCGCTGATCGCGATGAAGAACGGGCTCGGCCCTGTGCCGCAGTTCAATTACGGCAAGCTGATGGAGCGCGTCGCGGCGCGCGAGGCGCAGGTGCGCGATGCGTTCGACGAGCAGCAGGTGCGCGACGCGTATCGCCGGCAGGCCGCGGATATCCAGACGCGGCTCGACCGGCTGCCGGCATCCCATGCGGACGCCCGCCGGCATCTCGCCGACCAGCTGGCCGACCTGCGGCGCCACAACGGGCCGCTGCGCGAGATCAGCCAGCGCGAGCGCGAGCTGGCCGACTTCCCGCGCGATCCGGCGGCGGCGCGTGTCGCGTGGACGCAGGCGCGCGACGACCTGCTGGCGCGTGCCGAGCCGCCCGTGCCGATGCATGAGCCGTTTCCCGCCGCGAGCGAAGACGAACGCAAGCCGCGCGAGCGGAATTTCCTTGCGCTGCTGCTGTGCCTGTCGCTCGGCACCGCGAGCCTGCCGCACATCCTGACGCGCTACAACACGACCACGTCGGTCGCGTCGGCGCGGCGCTCGGTCGGGTGGACCCTGTTCTTCATCGCGCTGTTCTACCTGAGCGTGCCGGTGCTCGCGGTGCTGATCAAGTACGAGATTCTCGCGAACCTCGTCGGGCGGCCGTTCGCCGAATTGCCGGCGTGGGTCACGCAATGGCATCACTTCGAACCCGACCTGATCAGCGTCGTCGAGGTGATTCGCGACGGCATCGTGCACTGGTCGGAAATCCAGATGCAGCCGGACATGGTTGTGCTGGCCGCGCCGGAGATCGCCGGGCTGCCGTATGTCGTGTCGGGGCTGATCGCGGCCGGTGCGCTTGCCGCGGCGCTGTCGACCGCGGACGGGCTGCTGCTGACGATCGCGAACGCGCTGTCGCACGACGTCTATTACTGCATGGTCGCGCCCGATGCGTCGAGCCAGCGGCGCGTGACGATCTCGAAGGTGCTGCTGCTCGGGGTCGCTCTGTTCGCGTCGTATGTCGCGTCGCTCAATACCGGAAAGATCCTGTTTCTCGTCGGCGCCGCGTTTTCGCTGGCGGCGTCGAGCTTCTTTCCGGTGCTCGTGCTCGGCGTGTTCTGGAAGCGCACGACGACGCGTGGCGCGATCGCGGGGATGGTGACCGGGCTTGCGGTGTGCGTGTACTACATCGTGTCGACCTATCCGTACTTCACGCAGCTGACGGGGTTCGCGGGGAGCACGTGGTTCGGGATCGAGCCGATCAGCTCGGGAGTGTTCGGGGTGCCGGCGGGTTTTGCCGTGGCGATCGTGGTGAGTTTGTGCGATCGAAAGCCGGATGAATATACGCGGGCGCTGGTGGATTACATCCGGCATCCGTGACGCAAGTGTCGTTCGGCATTGCTCAAGTGCCGGGACCCGTTCGTGTTGGCGCCATGACGGGTGGGTCAGAGCGCTGAAATGCCGAGCTCGGCTCCCTTGGTCGTCTGCACCCGGTTGAAATCACAGCTTCCATCCGTCACGCCTTTCGCGTTCGGGACGGCGACGCAGACATAGGCACGGATGCCGTGCGGCAAGGCCACGTGGCGGAACTCGCCAACCTTGATCGTCGCGACCCGATCGACGGCAAATCGATCGTTGATCGGTGTCACGCCGGACGGGATCGACATGGTGACTTCCGACGTGGCGTTCCCGGCTTGCGATGTCAGCGTCTGGCTGCTGCCGATCTCTCCGTTGACCGAGAAGCGTATCGCCGCCTGTCCCTCGGACACGCGCTGGACCGTGACCGCGAGCGTCGGCTTGGCAATTCCCGCTGCGCATTTGCCGGCGGCGCATTCGCGAACGGAAAGAAGCGTGCGAAATGGGGAGGCGGGCTGACCAATGACCGACAGGTCGGTCGACGAGCCGCCGTCGCGCAGCGATTTTTCGAGCGGTGGGGGAGCGGTTACCGCGACGGTGGTGCTGATCGACGCGGGCGAAAATGCCGTCGCGCAAGCGGACAGCATCGTCGCAGCAATAGCCATCGTGGCGAACCGTGGACTCAATCGCATGGAGCTGACTCGCGGTGATGAAACCCTGGATATCGTCAGGAGAATACGCTTCTTTAGCGTGGGGTGTTCGGGAGTTGCGGTGTGCTGCATGCTCGGCTCTAACGAGGAAGCGGCTGGCTGTGCAGGGTCGCCGGTTTCGAGAGCTTTTCGGAAGTCAGTTTATCGGTCGTATTCCGGAAAATTTGTGAAGCCGAATCCATGATGCGGATTTCCGATCGTTATTCAATTTCGACTGACGGGCTGAACGGGCGTCGCCGGGCCGAGAAAGATAATGGAGCGATAAGAAGCGCGTTGAATTGCATGGCCGTCGCTCGCGCTTGATGCCTGACGACGGACATCAATGCGCAGTGCATGATGGCGAGCGTGTCTGCGTAGCGCGCATCGGGGGAGCAAGGGGAAATCGACGATGCAAGCGCGCATCGGAGGCGCGGCCAACGGTCGCCACACCGACGATCCGCGGACGCTTCAGCGTGCAGAAATGAAAAACGGGCCGAGCGGCCCGTTTTTGCGGATGTCCGGGGATTCGCCCACACGAGCGCGGGCCGCGGATTCGCTTGCAGGCGAATCCCTTCGAATCCCCCGCGCCAGCCGGCCTGCCGGCTGGCTTCTTTCCGGAAACGAAAATGCCCGCTGGCGCGGGCATTTTTGAATACTGGCGGAGAGAGGGGGATTCGAACCCCCGATAGGCGATTAACCTATACACGCTTTCCAGGCGTGCGACTTAAACCACTCATCCATCTCTCCGGAAGACCGAGAGTATAGCAAACTCTGGGGGCAGTCCGCCACTCCGTCCGACGATCCATGCAAATCGGACGGGGCGCGAGGTCGGTGGCCCGCCAGACAACCGTCGAGTGGGCGGTCGCGCCATCATGCGATCATGCTCCGTCCGCCTGCATGTTCCAGCCCTTCGTTCAACAGGAACGCCCCGCCATGTCGCTGTCCGCCTTGCTCGCTTTTGCCCTGATCCTGTCCGTCGGCGTCGCGACGCCCGGTCCGACGGTGTTGCTCGCGATGAGCAACGGCTCGCGATACGGATTGCGTCACGCGATGGTCGGCATGCTGGGCGCTGTCACGGCCGATGTCGTGCTCGTTGCGCTGGTCGGGTGCGGTCTCGGGATGCTGCTCGACGCGTCGGAAACGGCCTTCGTCACGCTGAAGCTGGCCGGTGCGGCGTGGCTCGCCTACGTCGGCGTGCGGATGCTGCTGTCGTCCGGCGGCTCCACCGCCGCTGCGCAGGCGCTCGATCACGCGACGCCCGATCGCCGGACCGCGTTCCTGAAGAGCTTTTTCGTCGCGATGAGCAACCCGAAATACTACCTGTTCATGTCTGCGCTGCTGCCGCAGTTCGTCGACCGGTCGCATGCAATCGCACCGCAGTACGCGATCCTCGCGGCGACGATCGTCGCGATCGACGTTATCGGGATGACCGGCTATGCACTGCTCGGCGTGCATTCGGTGCGCGTGTGGAAGGCCGCGGGAGAGAAGTGGCTGAACCGTGTCAGCGGGTCGCTGCTGCTGATGCTCGCGGGCTACGTCGCGCTGTATCGCAAGGCCGCGAACTGACGCGGCGATGCATCTGGAACATACCTCTCGCCAACTGGGCCGGCGATGAAGCCGATCGAGCGCTTCACGCTCGAAACGCACGACGGTTCGTATGAAACGTGGCCGTCGCCCACGCACGTGCTCGCGAACGGCGAACGTTGCGGCCTCACCGTTTCCGGCTATGTGCTGCTTCGCCAGTTCGAGACGCCGGACGCCTATCTGCTCGTCACCGACTACGACTGCCTGTTCGAGGAGGCCGTCACGTTCGCGCTCGTGTCGAAGGATCCGTTGAAGGAACTCGCGCGCCGCACGGTCGGCGCGATGTACGCGTCGTGCCATCTGGACGACATGACGTGGACCGACGACCGCCACTTCAGCGCGACGTTCGTGGACATCGAAGGACGGTGGGATTTCACGATTCGTGACCGATCGGTGCCGATCGTGCTGCCACGGCTAGGTATGCGGCAAGTGCCTGTCGGCGCGGCACCATGACGACGATCGGGTGTCGCCGGACGAGGTGTGATCAATTCGAAAGAGTGTGAAATTTTAAATCCGGCTGGAAGCATTACACAAAGCGCTCTAAAACCTTTCAAAATTTCGTCACTCGCCTGACAAATTTGATATGCTCGCGAAAAAACAGGCGGGCGGCACTCCCAGGACGGACCAGCGGGCGTGATTGCCCGGTGAACAACGAAGTAAAACAAAATCCTGAGAGTCACGCTGTGAATACAGCCGAATTGCTACGCACATTTGCGTCCGGGGTGGTCGATCAGAACAATCGGCCGGTTCGCATGAACTGGGGGCCTGCCCAGAAGACGCTCGAGCAGGTGCTCGCGCTTCAGTATGCCGATATCCGGGAAGGGTTGATGACGGGCATCGAGGGGCATCTGACCTGCGTGTCCGCGCGGGCCGATCTCCCGATCCGTAGCTTCATCGGGCTACCGGTTTCCGTGGAGATGACGACCGATCGCGGGCGTCTCCATACCATCAACGGCATCGTCACCGACGTCCGCACCGGACAGTCGGACGGTTCGCTCACCTGCTACCAGTTGACGATTCGCGACGTGCTGTCGGTGATGGAGCGGCGAACCAATTCGCGACTGTTCCGCACCAAGAACCTGCCCGACATCCTCGGCGTGCTGCTCCAGGAGTGGCGCCAGCGCAGTTCGGCGCTGGCGGGCGCATTCGAATTCGACCTGTCCGGCCTGCAAGGCGAACGTTACCCGGCGCGTGAACTCACGCGGCAGGTCAACGAGTCGGACGCGCACTTCATCCGGCGGCTGCTGCGGCGCGACGGCGCGACTGTCTTCGTCAAGGCAGGCAAGGCCGGCGAGCGGGCGAACGGCAACGCGAACGACACGCCGGTTCATACGCTGGTCTTCGCCGACGATTCGATGAAGTTGCCCGAGACGGTTGCCGGTACCGTTCGCTATCACCGTGATGCCGCCACCGAAGAGCGCGACTCGATCACGCTGTGGGCGACGAGCCGAAGCCTCATTCCGGGCAAGATCGTCCGGCCGACATGGGATTACAAGACCGGCCGGATGTCGCAAACCGAACAGGCGACGATCGTCGACCAGGGCGACGGCGGCAACGATCTCGGGCATTTGCTGGCCGACAGTGTCATCGATATTCCGCACGCGGGAAATTCGTCGGCCGATCTCGACCGGATCGGCAAGGATCGCATGCTTGCGCACGAACTGCGCGCGGAATCCGTCGACGGCGTGAGCAATGTGCGCGACCTGGCCGTCGGCCATTGGTTTGCGCTTGCCGAGCATCCGCAGCTCGACACATTGCCGGCCGAGCAGCGGCAGTTCGTCGTCACGTCGCTTCATCACCGTGTACGGAACAACCTTCCGAAGGAACTGAACGAGCGCGCACAGTCGCTGTTCGCGGCAAGCCGCGTGCTGTTCAACGCGGTGCCGACCGACGTGAACAGCAAGCCAGGCGATGAAAACGACAGGCGCTACGAGAACACGTTCTCGTGCGTGCGGCGCGGCGTGCCGCTGACCCCGGCCTACGATCCCCATGTCGACCTGCCGGCCGTGCATCCGATGACGGCCGTCGTCGTCGGACCCGACGGGGAAGAAGTGTTCTGCGATGAAATGGGCCGCATCCGGGTGCAGATCCAGGGGCTGAACGCGGACGATCACGCGCATGCGCAGGGCGCCGGCACGAGCGGCACGCCGACCGACAGCGCGCCGGTGCGTGTCGCCTGCGCGCTCGCCGGGCCGAGCTTTGGCGCGAATACCTTGCCGCGCGTCGGCATGGAGGTGCTGATCGGCCATATCGGCGGCGATCCGGACCGGCTCGTCGTGATGGGTGTGCTGGCCAACGGGCCCAACATGCCGGCGACCTTCAGCCACACCGGCGCGCTGCCGGGCAACCGATACCTGTCCGGCACGAAGACGAAGGAAATCAAGGGGCAGCGGTACAACCAGATCCGCTTCGACGATACGCCGGGGCAAATCAGCAGCCAGCTGGCGAGCGAGCATGCCCATAGCCAGCTGAACCTCGGCTATCTGACGCAGCCGCGCGACAACGGCCAGGGTGCGGCGCGCGGCGAGGGCGCCGAGTTGCGCAGCGATGCGCACGTGGCGATTCGCAGCGGCAAGGCGATGCTGATCTCGGCCTGGGAACGGCTGCGCGCGAGCGACGGCCACCTGGCGCGGGACGAGTACCTGCAACTGATGCAGGAATGCGTCGAGCTGTTCAAGAGTCTCGGCGACTATGCGGGCCAGCATCAGGGCGTGGCGCCCGATACGCAGCCGCACGACGTGCTGATGACGACGGTGAAAGGCTGGCCGAACGGGGAAGCCGCCGGTGGCGGCGAATCGTCGGGCGCGTCGATGGCGGCGATCGGCATCACCGCGCCGGCCGGGATCAGCATCGCGACGCCGAAGACTGTCACGACCCATGCGGGCGGCAACGTCGATATCGTCGCGCAGAATCACCTGCAGTACACGAGCGGACAGCGGATCAACCTGCAGGCCGGCCACGGCGTGGCGATGTTCGCGCACAGCGAAGGGGTCTCGGCGATCGCCAACCAGGGGAAGGTGGCGCTGCAGAGCCAGAACGACGATACGCAGATCGATTCCGCGAAAAACATCCAGATGACGGCGGGGGGCGGAAAGCTCGCGGGCATGGCCAGCGAGCAGGTCGTGTTCGTGACGTCGGGCGGCGCGTATCTGAAGCTGCAGGGCGGAGATATCGAGCTCGGGTGTCCGGGGAGTTTCACCGTCAAGTCCGCGTCGCATACGTGGGCCGGGCCGGCGAGCATGAGCACCGATTTCCCGAAGTTCGACCAAGGTTCGCTGGGGCGGGTGCCGAAGCTGGTTCGGGCGACCGACGGGCAGCCGGTCGAAGGGATGGAAGCCGAGGTGCGCAAGGCATCGGGCGAGTTGATCAAGGGGAAGACCGACGCGCAAGGCAAGCTGGCGCCGGTCAGCAGCGATCAGTTCGAACAATTGGCGGTGCGCTTCTTCAAGTCGAGAACCTGAGCTGAGTCTTCAAGAAAAACAACATGTTCAACTACAACTTTTCGCAGAACCCGGACGACCCGTCGAAGATGGCGGTGGGTGGTGGAGCGGGGACGACGCTGTTCAATCGGAACGACCTCCAATGCGTGATGCAGATGCCGCTGCCGGGCGTCGTCATTTTCGTTCATGGGGTGAATTCGGAGGGCGAGTGGTTTACTGCGGCCGAAAAAGGGCTGTGCGATGGATTGAACCGGCGCTTGGGGAGGTATGACGATCAGTTGTTCCAGTGTGGGCCGTCGGCCGGGCAGATGAAGCCAGTCACTTATATCGACAGCCTGACGCCTGACGGATTTTTGAATCCGGAAATGTCCTCGCAGACGTACATCAAGCCCGACCCGTCCTTTTCGCCTGTCATTCACTTTCGGTGGGGCTACTCCGCGAATTTGAAGGAGCTGAAAGAGTATGGCGACAAGATCATGCTCAACGAGAAGAACTACTGGGGTGGCGGGCCGTTCGCGGGCGGCTGTTCGAGTTTGCCGGATTTGTGGAACGATGGGTTGCACGACCGACTTTTTCTGTGGCTGACCGTCCAGCACATGAATTCGATCGGCAATCGCAAGATCTATTCGACGCCGCCGCGTACCTACGGCGTGCTGGGTGCACTGCGGCTTGCGCGCCTGGTCGAATCGATCCGCAAGCGGCAGGCCGACGTGCCGATCACGATCGTGTGCCACAGCCAGGGAAACATGATCGGGCTCGCCGCTGCATTCCTTGGCGACCGGTTGCCCGAGGTGACGGATCAGTGGGGCAAGACAGGACGCTGCGTCGCAGACACTTATGTTCTCGCCAATCCGCCGTACAGCCTCGTGGAGAGCAACTTCACCGATACCTGGGCACAGCGCGGGGTACGCGACAAGAACGGGCATGTGGGGCGCGAGACCTATGTCGCACGCAAGGAAACGCTGAGGGAGTACTTCGATATCCTGCGCGCTCGGGCCGACCTGGAGATGCCAGCGGAGGATCTCGATCGCGCGATGGAAAACGCAAGACCGTCGAAGTGTGGGGGGAAGCCGTATAGCGCAGCCAAGGACCGGGAGGCGCATGGGTTGTACGGGACAAACACCTACGGAAGAGTGACGCTGTACTGCTGCCCGCATGATCAGGTCATCTCTGCCCTGACCGTTCAAGGGATCGGCTGGCGCGGGATGAGTATCGAAGAGATCAGTGCGACGAACGCGTGGGGTGTTTTCTCGCAACGCGTGTTCGCGTCGAATTTCGAAGTCGGCGGTGACAACAAGCTATACCGGTATTGGGAGGATGACTGGCGTAGCAGCAAGAACAAAACGGAGGGTTTTTGGTATCCGCCATCACCGCCCGCGCGGTATGGGTTTGCGCGAGGCATGCATTCCAATGAAGGGTGGATCGCGAAGTTTTTCACGCTTGTAACGAGCCCGGCTCTCTACCTGTTCAACTTGTCGGACATGGAGGTCAACGCCTTACCGCCGGAAAAATGGGAAATCCCGATTACCGCACCGATGCTCGACAAGGAAACGCGCTTCTTTCCAAAGGCGTTGCGCTATGGCAAGCCATCGGGCGCGTGCGATGCGGACGGGAAACGGCTCGAAGAAGGAGCGTTCAACGAGGGCTATGATCCGCCGTCGGCCGGGCTCGATGCCAACAAGGAGAACAGACGGGATGACGATCCATACGACAACTTCGACAAAAAGTCAGAAAAATTCGCGACGCCCGAGGGCGACGCGCTGAAAGCGCAGGGCGACGCAGCATCCGAGGCTGCGCAGCGATACGAGGATCATTCCATTCTCCGGATGGAGGCGCGGAGATCGGGGAATCGCCGCTGGGTCGACAAGGACGGAAAGGTGATCGGAGAGGACGATCCGGACGCAGCGAGCGCTGACTATACCGAATGGCGGAACAAGGAGATCTTCGAGATTCTGAACGGCGGGGACAAGAATAACCCCACCAATCATTCGACCATCATGACCAACAAGGACCATGCTGAAAATGCATTGGCCTATGATGTGGCGATTGGGGTTTGTTATTTGACGGAGAATGACTTCTACAAGCTTCGTATCGAGGCGGACTGGAGGTTTGTCGAGGATCTGGGTGACAGTAATCCGAGCCAAAAATTCTATGAATATTTTTCTTATGGAAAATATCAGAAATTATTCCTTCAAGATTGGGTGAAGGTCGATAAGGATGCGATGATGCCGTCGAAAATACATGACGAACGCGATGGAGGATTGTTCCTCAAGATCGGGGGCATCTTATGAGGGCTATGATTGCGACATGGCCTCGTCGTGCAGGGATCGCCGGCGTTGCGATGGTCGTGTCCTCAATCGTTTCACTGGTGCTTTTGATTTCAATCGGTGATTCGACAGGCGGGTTAACAAATTGGGGGGAGTTGATGAAGCGATTGGTGCTGCTGCCGGGGCTTCTGGCGATTGTGGTGTTGGCGTTGACAACAGTTCTTGCAGTGCCCAAAGCGATAGCTGCGCCGGCTGCCAACAAGGCGGTCGGCACGGGGGCGGAGTCTTCACGACCCTTTGTGGCGCAAGTGGTCGGTCTCGAGTGGATGAATCCACTGCATCGAAGAGACTATCCGACAGAGTGGCAACTGTTGTGGACGCTCGGGTTGGTCAAGCCGAACAGCAACGACGATATGGTTCGAACGAACCCCCAAAAATATTCGTCGTTGCAAGCAATTTCCATTGTGGCGGACGGACAGCGGGGCAGTGAGTCGTTTGCGGGGTTTTATAAGAAGTATATTCGTAAGCTGCTTGTGTTGTTTCGTACGCGTTACGTGACAAGCTCGGATTATTTTTATACGGTTAAATCTGATAATAAAAATGAATGGCGAGAGTTGGCTGGTATTCGCGTCGAGCTTGCCATTCCTAATGCTCGTCTGGATCCGGCGCTTGCTGGAACGTTTTTGCGCGATGAAATGGTCAATGCTTACGAGATCGGGAATCCCTCCGCAAAAGATCTTTGGAGCCGCGATACGCCGCCCGATATACACGTGACATCGGGACACGGCAATGCCGGCTTCACGTCATTGAATGCTGCGCTGGATTATCTGGCTGCACACCCCGACAAAAGCGTCTGGGTGATGAACTGGGACGCACCCAGTTTCCCGCCGAGTGATGGACAGATCAACGAGAACATGGTGGTGCTGTTCCTTGCGGGCCCTGACCTGAAGACCGAGCGTGAACCGCTTGCCTGGATCGGCAAGGCTGCACGAGGCAACGTCAAGGATTTCGAGGCGAAGCAAGGCGCGAGCCGTGCGGTACAGGCATGGAAGTCGACGATCGATACGGCGGCGAGCAATGCGGGCGTGTCGGTCTCGTCATTGAATTACATCGTGCACGACGCAGGCAAGGGCAGCGACGCAGCATCGACACGGATCGCCTCGCTGTCGCAAACGCTGACGGAAGTGCTGCCGGAATATGATTTCCGTACGCAGACCTTCAATACGGCGGCGCTGCTCGGTGACATGGGTGCCGGCGCGGCGCTGACCGACGTGGCGCTCGCCATCGGCCGGGCGAATCACCTCGGCGGAAACGTGCTCGTCGCAGGGACGACCGACGCGGAGCACCCGACTGCGGTAGTGGTGGTCGCGCCTTCGAAACTGACGCCGATCGATGCAGGCAAGAACTGGTTCCGTGCACGCGGTGAAAACAATGCGTATTTGCCATGGTGGGGCCGCCGTCACGATGCGCGTCAGGCATCGCAAGGCTATTCGGAATAAGGAGCCCGCATGCGCGGCATCATTCGGGTCGGTGACGCGACGAGCCATGGCGGCCAGGTCGTGACCGGCAGCGCGGTCAGTGAAGTGATGGGGCGGCCGGTCGCCCGGCTCGGCGACACGTGCGTCTGCCCGATCTCGGGGCATCAGGCCTGCTTTATCGCCGAAGGCGATCCGCAGGTGATCGTCGACGGAAAACCCGCGGCGTTCGATGGTCACAAGACTTCGTGTGGCGCGACGCTGATTTCGAGTCTGGCGTCGTCCGGGCGGGATTGAGTCGTTGGGACGATTGTCACGACGTACTCGCCATGGGGAGTGAAGACGCGGGTTCCGGTTCCGGCCGGGCTCCGGTGCCTGCTGGTCGACAGCCAACGTATTGCTGACCAGCTTGATTAGGAATATTCATGTCCCGTCTCACTCTTGTCAGACACGTCGAATCCGTTGTGATCGCGACAGCGACAATCCTGTTGGTCTTGCCGGTGCGTGCGGAGATGAACGCCGCATCGACGCAAGCCGTCGAGGGTGCATCCGCAGTCCCGTGCGTGGCCCAGGTCGTCGGACTTGCATGGCTCAATTCGCTGCAACGGCGCGACTATCCCACCGAGTGGCAACTGCTGTGGACGCTCGGGCTGGTCAAGCCAAATAGCAACGACGATATGGTGCGGACCAAGCCCGCGAAATACACGACCTTGCAACCGATATCCATCGTCGCGGATGGTAGCCGGGGCCGTGAGTCGTTTTCCGGGTTCTATGAAAAGTATGTCAACGAACTCCTGGTACTTTTTCGCATTCGCTATTTCGTGAACAGCGACTACTTCTATACCGTCAGCTCGCGCTGGCGATGGAATTGGAGAGAGCTGGCTGGCATACACGTCGAGCTGGCCATTCCCGGCGATCGACTGAACCCCAAGCGGGCAGCGTCATATTTGCGCGGCGAGATTGCAAGCATGTTCGAAATCGGCAACCCGTCCGCAAAAGATCTGTGGAGCCGCGATACGCCACCCGATGTCCACGTGACGTCAGGTCAAGGCAACGCCGGCTTCACGTCGCTGAACGCCGCACTGGATTATCTGGCCGCTCACCCCGACAAAAGCGTCTGGGTGATGAACTGGGACGCGCCGAGCTTTCCGCCGCAGGATGAACAGATCAACGAGAACATGGTGCTGCTGTTCCTCGCCGGCCCGAATCTGGAGACCGAGCGCGAACCACTGGCCTGGATCGGCAAGGCCGCACGAAGCAACATCGACGATTTCGAGACGAAGCAAGGTACGAGCCGCGTGGTGCAGGCATGGGCATCGACGATCGACGCGGCGGCGAGCAACGCAGGCGTCACGGTCTCGTCACTGAATTACGTCATTCACGACGCAGGCAAGGGCAGCGATGCCGCATCGACAAGGGCCGCCGTGTTGTCGCGATCACTGACCGAGGTGCGGCCGGGATACGACCTTCACACGCAGACCTTCAATACGTCGGCATTGCTCGGTGACATGGGTGCCGGCGCGGCCTTGACCGATGTCGCGTTGGCGATCGGCCGAGCGAAGCACCTCGGCGGAAACGTACTCGTGGCGGGAACGACCGACACCGAGCATCCGACGGCAGTGGTGGTGGTCGCACCGTCGAAGCTGACGCCGATCGACACCAGCAAGAACTGGTTCCGTGCACGCGGTGAAAACAACGCGTACTTGCCGTGGTGGGGCCGTCGTCATGATGCACGTCCGGCGTCGCAGGGCTATTCGGAGTAAAGCCCGCCACAGGACGATTGTCTCAATGTATCGCGCGTCTGCATGACGGGCTTCGGCGGACTCGCCGCCGCTTGATGCGTCGCGACAATGGTTCTCGCGCATTAAGCAATCTGTAACAATCAGTGGAATGGCCAGAGGTCAATTCTTTCAAAATACTTTCTGTTATTCGCTACCTACGTTTCCCGAGAATTGCAGGTCCTCGCACCATCAAGGCATTTGTCCTCACGTCACCGGGAGCCGTATCGAGACTTCCATCGCATACATTACGAAGCGTATGGATATTGAAAGATTCGCATCTCTTGACGCACCGCGTCGTCGCCCTTTATTGTCCGTCTGCCGCACGTGAGAGAGCACGGCGGCAATCGCGGATGCGCGCCTTGCGCGCATGACAACACGCAGCAGAAAGCAGAAAAGGAAACGTGGTAGCCACATGAAGCCGCTCTTCGACGACAAGAACTCCGATGCGGTCAGCGATCGTCCTTCCACCCCGTCTTCGTCACCCGTCGCCGTGCCCGCCGCCGCCGTTGCCGTGCCGGCTGCACGCCCGGCGGAGAACGTCCGCCTGATCACCGTCGACGAGATCGACCAGCTCGGCGCGACGCAGGGCACGCGGATCGCGGCCTTCTCCCAGCAGATTCTCGCCAGCGTCCGCGCGTCCGATGCCGACCAGTTCGGCGACAAGCTCAACGAACTGATCGCGACCGCGAAGGGGCTCGACCCGCGCGGCGCCGACAAGGGCGGGCTGCTCACGCAGGTCACGCGGCTGTTCCGCTCGACCAAGGAGAAGCTGCTGTCGCAATACGAGTCGGTGAGCAAGCGGATGGACACGCTCGTCGTCGAGCTCGAGAACCATGCGCAGCGCCAGAAGGCCGGCATCGACGAGCTCGAGCGGATGTACAACGACAACTACGCGCTGCACCAGGCGCTCGCGCAGTCGAAGGCACACGGCGAAGCGGCGCTCGCGGCGCTGCGGGCGCATCTCGCGGCCGGCCAGCAGCCGGTGGACGACGCGTTCGCCGCACAGCGCCTGCTCGACGTGAAGCGCACGGTCGACGCGCTCGAAAGCAAGCTCGACGACCTCGACCGCGCGATGCTGATGTCGAAGCAGCTCGCGCCGCAGATCCGGATGGAGCAGGACCAGAAACGCACGCTGACGTCGAAGTTCATGACGATCAAGACCGTGCTGATCCCCGCGTGGACCAACGCGTTCGCGCTCTACCTCGAGCAGCTCAGCACGAAGCGCGCGGCGGCGCTCGCCAATGCGACGTACGACGCGGCCGACGAGGCGATCCGCGCGCAGGCCGACCTGAACCGCCAGAACGCGCAGGAAGTCGCGAAGCTCGGCCAGCGCCCGGTGATCTCGACCGACACGTTCGAATACGCGCAGCAGCAGCTGTTCGGCGCATTCGACGACATCACGCAGATCATCGCCGACGGCCGCCGCCAGCGTGAGCAGGACGCACCGCGCCTGCGCCAGCTCGAACAGGACCTGATCACCCGATTCGCTCCGAAGCACAACTGAAAGAACCGAGAGAACACCGCATGATTACGCTTGAGAAACGCGCGGCGAAGGTCGCGATCGTCCTCGAAAAACGCCAGATCCTGAAGCCGCCCGTCGTGCGCGTCGGCGCGGCGCTCGACATCTCCGGCTCCGCGAAGCCGCTGTACCAGTCGGGCGTGATCCAGGACACGCACGACCGGATTCTCGGCATCGCACTGAAGTTCGACGACAACGGCGAAGTCGATACGTGGACCTTCACCGAAGGCTACGACCGCCTGCCGACCGCGACGCCGGACAACTACGGCTCGTATATTTCCGACCACGTGCTCAACGCGCGGATCGACAAGTGGGGCGGCACGCAGTACGCGCCGGTGATGAACGACATCGTCGACTTCTTCTTCCGTGCGCCGGAGCCGTCGCCGAAGCGCGAAGAGAAGCGCGGCTTCCTGAGCCGGCTGTTCGGCGCAGCGGACGAGGCGCCCGCGCCGGCCGCCGCCGCGCCGGTGAACGGCCATCTGCCCGCATGGGTGCTGTTCGTCACCGACGGCCAGAACCCGAAGAACGACCGCAAGCGCGTGCGCCAGCTGCTCGCCGAGTCGCAGCACTACCCGCTGTACTGGTCGCTCGTCGGCGTCGGCGATCCGAGCGAATTCGGCTTCCTCGCGGAAGTCGCGGACGAGATGCCGAACGTCGGCTTCCTGCATCTCGAATCGCTCGACGTCAGCGACGAACAGATCTACGACCAGCTGATCACGCAGGAATTCTGCAACTGGGTGCGCGCGAAGTAAGCGCAGCCCGCCCGCCTTTTATCCCGAACTCGATTACCCCCATCATGTTGAAAGACTTCAAGATCCCGTTGTCGCTCACGGTGCTCGCGCTGATCGCGGCCTATCTCCTCGGCGGCGTGAAGGACATGCTGATCGTCGCGGTCCTGTCGGTGCTCGAAATCTCGTTGTCGCTCGACAACGCGGTCGTCAACGCGTCGGTGCTCAAGAACTGGTCGGAGAAGTGGCGCAACCGCTTCATGGTGTTCGGCCTGCCGGTCGCCGTGTTCGGCATGCGGCTCGTATTCCCGCTGCTGATCGTCGCGGTGATCGGCCACATCGGCATGTGGGACGCGCTGAAGCTCGCGATCGAGTCGCCGGCGCAGTACGCGTCGATCCTCACGTCCGCGCATCACCAGGTCTCGGCATTCGGCGGCGCGTTCCTGCTGATGGTGTTCTTCAAGTTCATGCTCGACACCGAGAAGGACGAACACTGGATCGGCTTCCTGGAAGGCCCGATGAGCCACCTCGGCCGCATCACGGCGCTGGAAGTGGCGCTGACGCTCGCCATCATCATCGTCGCGTCGCTCTACGTGCCGGCAGCCGAGCAGGTGGCCTTCCTGCTCGCGGGGGCGTTCGGCGTGATCAGCTTCGTGATCGCGCACGGCATCGGCGACCTGATCGGCGGCGAAGAGACGGGCACGCGCGTGGTGCGCGAAGGCGTCGCGGGTTTCATGTATCTCGAAGTGCTCGATTCGTCGTTCAGCTTCGACGGCGTGATCGGTGCATTCGCGCTGTCGAACAACATCTTCCTGATCGCGCTCGGCCTCGGCGTCGGCGCGGCCTATATCCGGGAGATGACGCTCGTGCTGCTGAAGAAGGGCACGCTCGCGCAATACCGTTATCTCGAACACGGCGCGTTCTGGGCAATCGGTGCGCTCGCAACGATCATGTTCCTCGGCGTGAAGTTCGAGGTGCCCGAGGTCATCACGGGCCTGGTCGGTGCGGCGATGATCGCGGCGGCCGTGTGGTCGTCGATCGTCGTGCAACGCAAGGAAGACCGCACGGCTGTAGCGGGCGAGTGACCCCGCGTCGCGTGCGGGTCGAACACCATCCACGAGGGGCCGCGCAGGGCGGCCCGGCATTGCCGCCGGCACAACGGCGGTTCCAGCAGAAGAGGTTCAGATGATCAATTTGTCGAAAGGCGGTCGCGTCAACCTGTCGAAGGAAGCGCCCGGCACGCAGAAGTTCCGCATCGGTCTCGGTTGGGATGCGAACGCGACGGACACGGGTACGGACTTCGATCTCGACGTGTCGGTGTTCCTGTGCAAGTACGACGCGCAGAGCAATCCGAAGCTGATCTCGGATCAGCACTTCGTGTTCTACAACAGCGAAGTGCGCACGATGGAGCGCAAGGACACCTTCATCCAGCCGGGCGACGATTTCCCGAAGCGCGGGATGCCTGCGTCGAAGTGCCTGGGTGTCGTGCATAGCGGCGACAATCGCACGGGCAGCGGCGACGGCGACGACGAGGTGATCTTCATCGACATGACGAAGTTGGCCGCGGACATCGAGGAAATCTCGGTGGTCGTGACGATCGACCAGGCTGAAGCGCGCCGCCAGAATTTCGGCCAGGTGCGCAACAGCTACATCCAGATCGCCGACGAAGTGTCGGGCGCGGTGATCGCGAAGTACGCGCTCGAGGAAGACTTCTCGATGGAGACGTCGGTGCAGGTCGGCAGCTTCTATCGCCGCGATGGCCACTTCATGTTCAAGGCGGTCGGCGCCGGCTACAACCGTGGCCTGGGCGACTTCGTGCGCGCGTACGGCGGCGCGGTCTGACTGGCGGCAGCCCGGCCGGCGGGATACCGCCGCGCCGGGCAGGAAGCAGCGATGACGAATCCGTCCGACGAGCCGAAGCGGCTCGAGTTCGATACGACGCCCGAGCGCACGCCCGGGCGTCTTGCGTTCGACGCGCCGCCCGCGGCCGCGGCGCCGGTTGCGCGCGGGCCCGAGCGGCCTGCGCCGCAGGCGCTCGACTTCGGGCCGGCGCCCGCGTCCGGCAAGACCGTGCGAACGGCGCCGGCCGAGGCGGTCGGCCGTGCGGTGTTCGGCGAATCGAACCATCCGCAGCTCGAAGCGTGCTTCCGCGCCGCGCAGGCCAGCTTCCCGAATCTCTATCCCGACTACGCGCCGCGCATCGAGCGGCACATCCGGCAACTGGTGCCGCTCAAGCTCGCGACGATCGCGACGATCGGTGACGGCGCGCTGGAGGCGGCGGGCAACCTCGTCGAAGCCGTGGCGGCCACGACGCGCGAATTCAACGAACTCGGCGCGGCCGACATGATGGCCGGCATGCTCGCGCAGGCGACACGCAAGGCCGGCATGTTCGAACGCTGGTTCGGCGCGGCGACAGGCCATGTCGACTATCGCGCGGCGATCGGGGCGCTGAAGCAGTCGCTCGGCTTCTTCCCGCGGCGCACCGAGGACCTGGCTGCGAAGGTCCGCCATGCGGAAGAAAACCTCGTGGTCGTGCTCGCGGCGCTGAGCGCGGTGTCGGACGTCGTGCGTGCGCCGGACGACGCGGGTGTCGAGCGCACGCTGTTCGACCGCCGTAACATCGTCGGGCAGGCGGTGCAGCAGATCCGCATGCAACCCGCGCAATTGCGCGGGCTCGACGAGCGCGTGACCGATCTGCTGTCGCGCGCCGATCACCTGATGAACGTCGTGCTGCCGGCGGCGTTGGCGGCGCGGCCGCAGCGCTGAGAGCACACGGCGCGACGGGCACGAACGCGTGCGCTGCGGCGCGCGTGTTCGCTGCGCAGGCCACGTCGCGTCACGCCATTTCACGTGCGCTGGCCCGAGTCTGCTATCTTCCCGGGCATCTCATCGCTTTCCCGCCGATTCTCCATGACTGACCGCATCGTTGCCGCATTCGATTTCGACGGCACCATCACGACGACCGACAGCTTTCGCCATTTCGTCCGCTATGCGGTCGGCACGCCGCGCTTCGCGTGGGCCGGACTGCGCGCGCTGCCGTGGATCATTGCGATGAAGGCCGGGCTGCTGTCGCGTGGCGATGCGAAAGCGAAATTCGCGTCGTTCGCGTTCGGGCCGGTGCGCGAGGATACGCTCGATGCACAGGCGCGCACGTTCGTCGACACCTATCTGCCGAACCTCGTGCGCCCAGAAATGCTCGAACGCATCCGCGAGCATCGGGCACGCGGGCACGAAGTCGTGCTGGTGAGCGCGTCGCCGTCGCTGTATCTGGAGAAGTGGGCGAAGACGGCCGGCTTCGATGCGGTGCTCGCGACGCGGCTGGCGTTCGAGCGCGGCGCCTTCGCCGGTCGGCTCGACGGCGAGAACTGCTGGGGGCCGCAGAAGGTCGTGCGGCTGCGCGGGTGGTGGGGCGACCGGCCGCCGAAACAATTGTTCGCGTATGGCGACAGCCGCGGCGACAAGGAAATGGCCGAACTCGCGAACTGGTCGTGGATCCGCGGGCAAGGGCCGATGCCGCCGATCGGCGGTTGAGGCGGTGCGTTACGCGTCGGCCTGAGCCTGGCGCGCAGCGCGCGCCGGACGATAGCCGCCCCAGCGATTCGCCCGCGCGAACGTGCCGACGTCGTTGAAGCGCACGCCGACTTCACGCAGCGCCGCATGCGCGGTGCGTGCGGTCAGCTGACGGATGTAGAACGGGTCGCGCACCACGAAGTGATGGATCGCGTGCGTGCTGCCGAAGTTGAAGCAGAACAGCTGGAACGGCAGCATCCACCACGGGTTGAGCACCTGCGTCTGCTGGATCACGTTGCGCGAGTCGATATCGCCGAAGTAATGCATGTTCGAGCTGACGAAGTTGATGCAGAAGCTGCGCACGAAGTTCGGCCCGAGCCACACCACGGCCAGGAAATCGACGACGCTCATCGTGCGCTCGACGACGGCCGGCACCTTCACCGCGTAGCCGAACGCGTGCAGCGCGAACAGGCCGACGTGATAGACGATGAACGCGTGCCACAGCACGTAATACACGTGACCGACCGGCATGTACGACGACACCTGCTCGACGCGCAACTGCAGGCGCTCGGACGGATCCTGCACCGGCTGCGCGGCCACGTACTGCTTCACCTTGCGGCGCATCGCGGTGGGCCGCAGCACGACGGCGAGCATGCCGTCCGCGATCATCAGCAGGCGCTTCACGCCCCAGCGCTCGCCGTTCGTGATGCCGTATTCTTCGAGATCCGATTCGCCGCCCGACACCTTGTGGTGATGCAGGTGCATGCGCCGCCGCGTCCACGGGTTGATCGTGCCGGGCCGCGTGAGCCAGCACAGCGCCATCATCAGGTGATAGGCCCACGGCGTCTTCTTGAAGTACATCAGGTGGATCAGGTCGTGCTCGAGCTCGTGGATCAGCGACGTGACGAATGCGGCGAGCGGCAGCGCGACGTACCACGCGATCGCGCCGCGCGCGTACAGCCATGCGATCGCGAGCATCGCGCTCACCGAGACGGCCATCACGGTCGCGCCGACGAGGTTCTGGTTGTCGAGCAGCGGAAAGCGCGCGCGAATCGCGTCGCTCGCGGCGTTGACCTCGCGGCGGACGTACGCGACCTTGTCCGCGTCGTGGCGAAAGGCGGTTCGTGCGGGTTGGCTCATTGACCGGGATTCCTGCGGAAAGGGTGGGGCGCAATGCCGATGTGACAAGCATAGGCGCGCACCGGACCGCACGCGAGGGCCGCCGGTGCCAATGGTGGTGTCATTTCGGGCCACGATGGCCGGCCGGCGCGGCTAGAGTCACGCCCCGGTGTCATTGCGGGCCAGCGACGCTACAATCCGCCGAAACCGCTCCGGAGTCCGCCGCATGGTCCTGTCCGTCCCGGATGCCGCGCGCCAGCTGAACAAGGCGACGGTGTCGTCCGCGTATGCGCTGTTCATGCTGATGCTGGCCGAGGAGCGCGGCATCGACGGCGGCCGCGTGCTGGCCGGTTCGGGCGTCGAGCGCGACCGGCTCGCGCAGCCCGATGCGCGCATCACGCCGCTGCAGCAGGCGGCGATCGTGTTCAACCTGCTCGACGCGACGGACGACCCGTCGATCGCGATCGAGATCGGCCTGCGCAGCAGCCTGACGAAAGCGGGACTGATCGGCTTCGGGCTGATGAGCTGCGCGACGCTCGGCGAGGCGATCGCGCTCGGCATCCGCTATCTGCCGACGCGCGTGCCGTTCTTTTCGGTGCGGCTCGCGCAACTCGACGGAATCGTCGACATCGACGTGTTCGAGGCGTTTCCGCTCGGCCGGCTGCGCCAGTTCGCGGTCGAGAACTTCCTGGTCGAGACGGCGATCCTGTTCAACTCGCTGCTGCATCCGGTGCCGGGGCGCACGCTGCAGTCGCGTGCCGAACTCCATTTCGAATGGCCGGAGCCGCCGTGGTTCGAGCGTTATTGCGCGCGGCTGCCGCGCTGTCATTTCGACGCGAGCGCGAACCGCATCCGCTGCGATGCCGCGTTGCTCGACGAGCCGATCGGCACCGCGAACGCGCACACCGCGCAGATGATCGTGCAGCAGTGCGAGGCCGAGCTCGCGCGGCTCGGCTATGCGGAAAGCATCGTCGAGCGCGTGCGCAACCTGCTGATCTGCGGCGAAGGCGGCTATCCGTCGGTCGACGACGTCGCGCGCGAGCTGCATGTGTCGGCGCGCACGCTCAAGCGCAAGCTCGCCGAGTACGGCGCGACCTATTCGACGCTGCTCGACGAGATCCGGTTGCGCGACGCGCTGCGGTTGCTCGAAGGCACGCGGCTGCCGGTCGACGAGATCGCCGCGCGCGTCGGCTATACGGATCGCGCCAATTTCACGCGCGCGTTCAAGCGCTGGACGGGCGTCGCGCCGAGCGAGCGGCGCTGAACGCGGTTATGCACCGGCCTGCGTGGCTGGCCTGCCGCGTCATGCGCCGCGTATCACTGTTTCAGACGATCGCGACCCAGTTCGCCCCGCGTCCGCCCGGCACGCGTGCGTGCGGCGACAGTGCGCCGTCGTCCGGCGCGATCGCGTACACCGACACGAATTCAGACTGTTCACCGCAGGCGACGAGCCAGCACCCCGACGGGTCGATCGCGAACCCGCGCGGCTGCGTTTCGGTGGCGGTCGCGTGCGCGGGTTCGAACGTGCCGTCGTCGTTACGGCGATAGCAGAGCAGGCGGCTCGACGTGCGTTCGCTGACGTAGGCGAAACGCTCGTCGGGCGTCAGGTGCAGGTCGGCGGCCCAGACGGACGGTTCGGTGGGCGCGGGCGGCCGCGCATGGCCTTGCGCGAGTTCGGCGACGGCCGGATGGCGCGCGCTCACCCGCGCATCGCCGAGCCGGCCGGTGTCGGGGTCGCGCGCGAACGTCGCAAGCGTGGCCTGGAATTCGCTGACGACGACGAGCGTGCGGCCGTCATCCGCGAATTGCAGGTGACGCGGGCCGAACCCGGCCGGCACGCGCGTTTCGCCATGTTCGAGCGCGCGCAGGCCGGCCGCGTCCTCGACGAGCGCGAAGCTGAACACGCGATCCGAGCCGAGCGAGCTGACGTACGCGAAACGGTTGTCCGGCGACACGATCACCGCGTGCGCGTTCGCGATGCCGCCCGTGACCTGCAGCGGCGTGCCGTCGCCGTCGCGCACGCGCGCGGCGTCGTAGAGGCTCAGCGAATTCCCGCCATACGATGCGCCGAGCAGCCAGCGGCCGCTGCGGTCGAGCGACAGGTACGCATGGCTCGCGTCGATCGCGGTGGTGCCGATGCGCACGAGCGCGCCGGTGGCTGGCACGACGCGGAACGCGACGATCGTCGGCTGTTCGCCGCGCGTCGCGACGTAGAGCCGCGCACGGTCGGCCGGCACGGCGATCGGCATCGCGACGTCGGCCGCGGGATAGCGGGTGAGCGGCGCAAGCGTGCCGTCGGCCGCGAGCGAGAGGGTGGCGAGGTCGCCGTCGGCGGCATTCGAGACGACGACGGTCAGGCGGTCAGTGTTCGGCATGGCGGAGCATCGAGGCGTTCGTGAAGGACGCGTCGGCCGGCAGGCCGCGCGGCGGATCGCTGCGCCGGTGCGTGCGCGCGAACAGCGCGGCGACCGCGGCGACGAGCGAAGCGATCGCGAGCGCATACAGCCCGCCCGTGATCGAACCCGTATGCTGCTTCAGATAGCCGAACGCCGTCGGTGCGACGAAGCCGCCGAGGTTGCCGACCGAGTTGATCAGCGCGATCACGGCCGCGGCCACGCGCGTGTCGAGATAGCCCTGCGGGATCGGCCAGAACAGCGACGAGGCGGCCTTGAAGCCGAGTGCGGCGAAGCAGATCGACGCGAACGACCATACCGGATCGTGCGACGTCGACGCAAACAGCCCGCACGCGGCGAGCACCAGCGCGACCGCGAGCCAGCGCTGCGGATGCTTCCATTTCGACGACAGCACCGCGAAGCCGTACATCGCGCCGATCGCGATCATCCACGGAATCGTGTTGTACAGGCCGACCTGGAAATCGGTGAGCCCGCCCATCTTGCGGATGATCGTCGGCAGCCAGAACGTGGCCGCGTAGATCGTCAGCTGGATCGAGAAATACAGGAAGCAGAACAGCATGATCTGCGGGTCGCGCAGCAGCGCGGTGGCGCGCACCGGCACGTTCGAGCGGACGTCGCGCGTCGCGCGCTCGTCGTCGAGCGCGTTCTGGAGCGCCGTGCGTTCTTCGGCCGTGAGCCAGGTCGCGTCGCGGATGTGCGATTTCAGCAGCAGCCAGCTCGCGCCGCACAGGGCGACCGAGAACAGCCCTTCGATCAGGAACATCCATTGCCAGCCTGCGAGGCCGAAACCGCGGATCGACAGCAGCGCGCCGGTAACGGGCCCGGACAGCACCGACGCGAACGCGGAGCCGCCGAGGAAGATCGCCATCGCCTTGCCGCGCTCCTGCGGCGGCAGCCATTGCGACAGGTACAGCACGACGCCGGGGAAGAAGCCGGCCTCGGCCGCGCCGAGCAGGAAGCGCAGCGCATAGAACGACGTGTCGTTCCACACGAACGCCATCGCGGCCGCGACGATGCCCCACGTCGCCATGATCCGTGCCAGCCAGATGCGTGCGCCGTAGCGCTGCATCAGCAGGTTCGACGGCACCTCGAACAGCGCGTAGCCGACGAAGAACAGCCCGGCGCCGAGGCCGTACGCGGCCGCGCCGATGCCGATCGACGCCTCGAGGTGGCGATCGACGAAGCCGACGTTCACGCGGTCGATGTAGTTCGCGATGAACATGATCAGCACGAGCGGCAGCACGTGCCACTTCACTTTCGAGACGGCGGACGCGAGCGGGTCGCGTCCGGGCAGGGCGGGCGAGGGCGGGTTCAAGCGTGTCTCCGGTCGGGCGGCGGCGGACGGGGCGGTGGCCCGCGTCGGCATCCGGGTGGCGGTCCATGTAGTATGTCGTCGTATGACATGGTACGCCTGAGTGTCGATGAAGACGTCGCGGGTTTACCCGAAAATTACTCAGATATTGGGGAATTTCGTGAGGCGTGTTGGTTGGTTGTTCATGTCTGATGACGTATGACATGAGGCGGGCAGGTGCCGATTGCTGCGTCTTCCGTCGCGGCCCGCACTGCGCGCGCGGGGGCATCGGCCGGGCAGCCCGTCCGGGAGCTGCCGGCGCCGCGACTACGCCATCGACACGACGCTGTTGAGCAGCGTCTTCACGAGCACGGCCTGCCGCGTCGCGCCCGTCTTCGCGAAGATGCCGCGCAGGTGCGCACGCGCGGTGTTCTTCGTGATGCCGGTCGCGGCGGCCGCTTCGTCGAGCGTCAGCCCGTCGACGAGCAGCAGCGCGATTTCGGTTTCCATCGGCGTGAGCCGGAACAACCGGTGCAGCATGTCGCGCGACGTCTGCGGCGACGATGCCGGATCGCGGACGAACACCGCGACGGCGGGCCGGTGCTGGCGGTCCTCCGCACCGCGGTAGGGCGCGAGCGGGCGCAGCAGCACGCTCAACGGCATCGCACCGCCGGGGCGCGACAGCGTGGTGGCTTCGATGCGCGCGAGTGCGCCCGCGCGGAAATGCTCGAGCGCGGCCTGCAGCGCCTTCTGCAGCCGGCGTTCGTCGAGCGGGCAGGATGCGTGGAGCCGCTCCTGGCGCACGCACAGCCCGTCCTGCTGCTCGATCAGCCGCTCGGCGATGCGGTTGCGCTTGATCACGCGGCCGTCCTCGTCGACGATCGCGGTGCCGACGTCGAGCCGGTCGACGGTGCCCGCATACAGCGCGCGTTCGGCATCGAGCACGTCGAACGCCGCGTGCAGCTCGACTGCCCGCTGCAGGTGCGGCAGCAGCGTCGCGACCTGCGCGCGCTCGGTGGCGTCGAAATCGCGGCTGCCGTGCGCGCGGCTCACGAAGAACGCACACTCGACACCACGTTCGCCGCGCAGGTTCGCGCCGAGGATGTAGCGCAGGTCGAGCGGCTGCAGGTACTGCCGGTAGAAATCGTGCGCGCGCCACGCGGTTTCGCCGAACAGCCGGTCGGCCGTGAAGACCTGGCCGGGCGGCTGGTCGAGAAACGGGCACAGCGCGTAGAACTGCTCGCTGTACGACGGCTCGCCGGGCAGCAGCGGGCCATGCGCCGACGCGTTGATGATGAGCCCGTGCCGTGCTCCGCCGGGGTTGCGCAGCACCAGCGTCGTGAAGCGCGCGTCGAGCCGCGCGCGGACCGCTTCGAGGAAGCCGGCCCACGGGGTGGGCTCCGACGGGCCCTGATAGACGAGCCCGAGCCACGCGCTGAGTTCGCGCGCCGTCCACGCCGCGTCGTCGAAGCCGTCGTGCGCGGCCGGGTCGCCGGGCGCCAGCGCGATGGGCATGCTCGTGTTCTCCTTGGTCGGGATGAAGGGTTCCCGGACCAGCATACCGGCCGGCTGGCGGCCCGCGTCATCCGAACGGAGTAGACGCCGCGGGCAAGCGGGCGAGCGTCGGGCCGCCTGCCCGAGGCACTTACGCCGCGCGCTCGCGCAGCAGGTACGCGACGATGCGGTCGGCCGCTTCTTCCGGCGACTCGGTGATCGTGTCGACGCGCAGTTCGGGCTGGGCGGGTGGTTCGTACGGCGAATCGATGCCCGTGAAGTGCTTCAGCTCGCCGCGCCGCGCCTTCTTGTACAGGCCCTTCGGATCGCGCTCCTCGGCCACCGCGAGCGGCGTGTCGACGAATACTTCGACGAACTCGTCGGGGCCGGCCATCGCGCGCGCCATGTCGCGCTCCGCGCGGAACGGCGAGATGAACGACACGAGCGTGATGAGCCCCGCGTCGAGCATCAGCCGCGCGACTTCGGCGACGCGCCGGATGTTCTCCACGCGATCGGCCTCGGTGAAGCCGAGATCGCGATTGAGCCCGTGCCGCACGTTGTCGCCGTCGAGCAGGTACGTGTGCTTGCCGAGCGCGTGCAACCGCTTCTCGACGAGATTCGCGATCGTCGACTTGCCGGCGCCCGACAGGCCCGTCAGCCACACGATGCGCGGCGTCTGCGCCTTTTGCGCGGCACGCGCGGCGCGGTCGACGTCGACGGTCTGCCAGTGCACGTTGTGCGCGCGGCGCAGCGCGAAGTGCAGCATCCCGGCGCCGACCGTGTCGTTGGTGACGCGGTCGATCACGATGAAGCCGCCCGTGTGACGGTTGCGGTCGTATGGGTCGAACGCGACCGGCCGGTCGAGGCTCAGGTTGCACACGCCGATCTCGTTGAGCGCGAGCGTGCGTGCCGCGAGATGCTCGCGCGTGTTCACGTCGATCTTGTACTTCGGCGTCGCGCAGGTCGCGCCGGCCGTCTGCGTGCCGAGCTTCACGAGATACGGGCGGCCGGGCAGCAGCGGCGCGTCGTGCATCCACACGAGCGTCGCCTCGAACTGGTCGGCCACTTCAGGCGGCGCGTCCGCGCGCGCGATCATGTCGCCGCGGCTGATGTCGATCTCGTCGGCGAGCGTGAGCGTCACCGCGTCGCCGGCGCGCGCGAGGTCGCTTTCGCCGCGTTGCGTGATCACCGACGCGACGCGGCTCTCCTTGCCGGACGGCAGCACGCGCACGCGCTCGCCGACGCGGATCTCGCCCGATGCGATGCTGCCCGCGTAACCGCGGAAGTTCAGGTGCGGGCGGTTGACCCACTGCACCGGCAGCCGGAACGGCTCGTCGCGCGTCACGCGCGCGGCGAGCGGCAGCGTGTCGAGATGCTGCATCAGCGTCGGGCCCGCGTACCACGGCATCCGCGCGCTTGGCGCGATCACGTTGTCGCCGCGCAGCGCCGACATCGGGATGCTGACGATCTCCGCCAGCCCGAGCTCGGCCGCGAACGCGCGATAGTCGGCGTCGATGCGCTCGAACACGGCGCGGTCGTAGTCGACGAGATCCATCTTGTTGATCGCGAGCACCACGCGCCTGATGCCGATCAGTGCGACGAGATGACTGTGGCGGCGCGTCTGCGTGAGCACCCCCTTGCGTGCATCGATCAGGATCACGGCGAGATCGGCGGTCGACGCGCCGGTGATCATGTTGCGCGTGTACTGCTCGTGGCCGGGTGTATCGGCGACGATGAACTTGCGTCGCGCGGTCGCGAAGAAGCGGTACGCGACGTCGATCGTGATCCCTTGCTCGCGCTCGGCCGACAGGCCGTCGACGAGCAGTGCGAAATCGAGTTCGCCGCCCTGCGTGCCGACCGTCCTCGAATCGGCCTCGAGCTGCGTGAGCTGGTCGTCGAACAGCATGTTCGATTCGTAGAGCAGGCGGCCGATCAGCGTGCTCTTGCCGTCGTCGACGCTGCCGCACGTGATGAAGCGCAGCAGGTCCTGGGTGGGCGCATGCGCTTCGCCGGAAGCGCGTGAATCGGGTGCGTGGCGCGCGAGCGTGTCGGGCGCGGTGAGAACGTGTGCCATCAGAAATATCCCTCCTGTTTCTTCTTTTCCATCGAACCGGCCGAATCGCTGTCGATCAGTCGTCCTTGCCGTTCCGACGTGCGCGTCTCGCGCATCTCCCGCAGGATGTCGTCGAGCGACGTCGCGTCGCTGTCGATCGCGCCCGTCAACGGATAGCAGCCGAGCGTGCGAAAGCGCACCTTGCGCATCCGCGGCACTTCGCCGTCGCGCAGCGGCAGGCGTTCGTCGTCGACCATGATCAGCGCGCCGTCGCGTTCGACCACGGGCCGTTCCTTCGCGAAGTAGAGCGGCACGATCGGGATGTCGCGAAGCTGGATGTACTGCCAGATGTCGAGCTCGGTCCAGTTCGAGATCGGGAACACGCGCAGGCTTTCGCCCTTGCGCTTGCGCGCGTTGTACAGCGACCAGAGCTCGGGGCGCTGGCGCTTCGGGTCCCAGCGATGCTGTTCCGAGCGCAGCGACACGATGCGCTCCTTTGCGCGCGACTTCTCCTCGTCGCGGCGCGCGCCGCCGAACGCGGCGTCGAAGCCGTAATGATCGAGCGCCTGCTTGAGCCCCTGCGTCTTCCACACGTCGGTGTGCACGGCCGAGCCGTGCGTGAACGGATCGATGCCGTTCGCGATGCCTTCAGGGTTGATGTGCACGCGCAGGTCGAGGCCGAGGCGCGCGGCCGTCTCGTCGCGAAACGCGATCATCTCGCGGAATTTCCAGGTCGTATCGACGTGCAGCAACGGAAAGGGCGGCTTCGCCGGGTAGAACGCCTTCATCGCGAGATGCAGCATGACCGAGCTGTCCTTGCCGATCGAATACAGCATCACCGGGTTCTCGCTCTCGGCGACCACCTCGCGCATGATGTGGATGCTTTCGGCCTCCAGCCGCTCCAAGTGGGTCAACATCGTTCGTCTCCTTGTTTCATGCCGGCGCCGCGCGACATGTGCGGCGTTTCGTGCATGACACCGACGGTATCGGGCGAGCGGCATGCCGCTCTTCGTCCGGGTGGACTAAATCGCGGCACGGCGGTGGAGCGGATCTTTCCTTAGTCCACCCGGACGAAGTGGCGCGCGACGGCGACGCTTAAGGTGAGCGCTCGACCATCGGCGGAGACGACACATGACGGACGACACACGTGCCACGCAATTGCTTTCGGGCCAGACCTGGGCCGACTTCTGCGACACCCTGAAACGCAGCGGAGAACAGATCCTGCGCGCCGAGGCGCCGGACGATCCGCTGACGCGCGCGGAAGGATTCCGCTACCTGAGCCGGCTGATGCGTATCGCGCTCGAGATGCACGTCGAGTTCGCGGACGGTGCATGGCCCGGCTTTTTCTCGCCGTCGCACGAGACCGCGAAGATCGGCGCCGACAATCCCGACAACCTGTACCAGTACGCGCGTCTCGACGGCCGCTGCGAATATCGCGTGACGGGGCGGCGCGGCACGGTGGCCTACCTGAGCTTCGGCACGCAGAAGGGCGGCTACGAGACCGACGGCAAGATGCTGCAGACGGGCTTTCTCGACGCAAAGCAGCTCGAGATCGCGCCGGACGGCAGCGTCGAGATCGTGCTGAGCGAAACGCCGCGCGCGGGTAACTGGGTACGCATGGAGCCGGGCACCAACGCGTTGCTGGTGCGCCAGACCTTCCTCGACCGGCGCGCGGAAACGCCGGCACAACTGAAGATCGAGCGCATCGGCGCCGACGATCGACCGGCGCCGCTCGACCCGCTCGTGCTGCAGGGCGGCCTCACGCGCGCGGCGCAGTTCGTCGAGCAGACGTCGAAGCTGTTCGCTGACTGGGCCGCGAGCTACCGGTCGCACGTGAATGCGCTGCCGCCCGCCGACCAGGCGCTGTGCCAGTCGGTCGGCGGCGATCCGAACATCTACTACTACCACTCGTGCTGGTCGCTGGCCGATGACGAAGCACTCGTGATCGACGTCGACACGGTGCCCGACTGCGACTTCTGGAACGTGCAGCTCAACAACTACTGGATGGAATCGCTCGATTACCGGCACTTCGACATCTGCGTGAACAAGCACAGCGCGCGGCTGAATGCGGACGGCGGCGTGACGGTGGTCGTCGCGGCCGTGCGGCCCGGCCATGCGAACTGGCTCGATACCGCCGGGCATCGCACCGGCACGATCTGCTGGCGCTGGGTCGGCGCCGCGCAGCCGGTGCATCCGCGCACGCGGGTCGTCAAGCTTGCAACGCTGAAGGAGGCCGCATGAACGCGCCGCTTGACCGGATCCGCACGCTGCTCTCGGCCGACGGGTTGATCGCCGAAGCCGTGTCGCGCACGGGCGGACTGACCGCGTTCGGTGACGGGCCGTATCGCGAGGCGCTCGACGTGATGTGTGCGTCGCTGATCGACGAAGCGAAGCTGTCCGCGCGCGGCGCGGAGATGATGCGCGAGAAGCTCGTCGGCCAGCTCGTGAACCGGCTCGTCATCGAGGACTACTTCCGGCGTCATCCGGAAATCGCGGAGATCGCGATCGACGATCCGCTCGTGATCGTCGGCCTGCCGCGCACGGGTACGACGCTGCTGCAGCGCCTGCTGGCCGTCGACCTGCGCTTCCATACTGCGGCGTGGTGGGAAACCCGCTACCCGGCGCCGCTTGCAGGCGAGACGCTCGCCGAGCCGACGGTGCGCATCGCGCGTGCGCAGGCCGAGGTCGCGACGATGATCGACTGCATTCCGCAGATCCTGACGATCCATCCGCTCGATGCGATGCTCGCGGACGAGGAGTTCATGCTGATGGAGCATGCGTTCGTGTGCGCGATGGATTCGTATGCGAACGTGCCGCGCTATACGGCATGGCTCGCGCGGCAGGATCTCACACCGGTCTATATATACCTGAAGCGGATGCTGCAGTTCCTGCAATGGCAGAAGGCGCAGCGTGGCGTCGCGCCGGCCGCGCGCTGGCTGCTGAAGACGCCGCAGCACCTGCATGCGCTCGACGTGCTGTGCCGGGTGTTTCCGCGTGCGCAGGTCGTGCTCACGCACCGCGATCCGGCGCAGACGATTCCGTCGATGGCGAGCATGGCGCACACGCTGTGGCAGATGTATGCGGACGATCCGGATCCGCTCACCATCGGCGCGCAGTGGAACGCGGGGATGGCGCGCGCGATCGGTGCGGCGATGACCGCGCGCGATGCGCTGCCGGCCGACCGCTTCCTCGACGTGCGCTTCGAGGACACGGTGTCGAATCCGCTCGGCGTCGCCGAGGCCGTGTACGCGTTTGCCGGGATGCCGCTCGATGCGCGGCAGCGCGCGGCGATGACGGACTGGATGGCGCGCAACGGCCGCGACAAACGTGCCGCACACGACTATTCGATCGCGCGCTTCGGCTTCACCGATGCACAGCTCGCGCGCGACTTCGCCGCGTATCGCGCGCGGCACCTGCGGGCATCCGGCTGACGGACATTGCTCGCGAGATCCACGACAACCAGGAGAAAACCATGTTGCTGAAGGACAAGATCATCGTGATTTCCGGGATCGGGCCGGGGCTTGGTGTGAAGCTCGCCGTCGAGGCCGCGCGCGAGGGTGCGCGCGGCGTGGTCGTCGCGGCGCGCAGGCTGGAAAAGCTCGACGATGCCGAAGCGCGAATCCACGCACTCGGCGTCGACTGCGACGTGCTGAAGGTGCGGACCGACATCACCGACCGTGCACAATGTCGCCAGCTCGCGACGCAGGCCGTCGAGCGCTTCGGCCGGATCGACGCGCTCGTGAACAGCGCATTCGTGCACGGCACGTTTCCGGAACCGGTGGAGGAAGCCGACCTCGACGGCTGGCGCGCGGTGTTCGACACCAACGTGTTCGGCACGATGGCGCTCACGCAGGCAGTCGTGCCGCACATGAAGCGGCACAAGCGCGGCGCGATCGTGATGATCAACACGCAGGCGACCCGCAAGCCGTTTGCAGGGGAAGGCGGCTACGCTGTATCGAAGGGGGCGCTCGCGGTTGCGGCAAAATACCTGGCGCGCGAACTCGGCGTGCACGGCATTCGCGCGAACAGCATCCACATGGGGTGGATGTGGGGCGTGCCGACCCAGACGTATTTCCGGCAGGCGGCTGCCGAGTACGGCATGACGGAAGAGCAGGTCATCGCGCCGATCGCGTCGAATCTCGCGCTCGCGAAGTTGCCGACCGACGACGACTGTGCACGCGCGGCGCTGTTCCTCGCGTCGGACTATGCGAATGCGGTGACGGGTGCGACGCTCGACGCGAATGGCGGCGATTTCATGCCCTGACGATGGAGCAAAGGATCATGCAGGACAACCACGACACACGACACTTCTTTGCATTCAACGGCGACGCGGACGGGCTGTGCGCGCTTCAGCAACTTCGGCTCGCGGAGAGCGAGCACGGCACGCTCGTGACCGGCGTGAAACGCGACATCAAGCTGCTCGAGCGGATCGGCGCGCGGGCGGGCGACATCGTCACCGTGCTCGACGTGTCGCACGACCAGAATCGCGACGCGTGCGTGCGGCTGCTGCGCGACGGCGCGACGGTCCGCTATTTCGACCATCACTTCGCGGGCGAACTGCCCGACGATCCGCGCTTCGACGCGCATATCGACACGGCGGCCGACGTCTGCACGAGCGCGATCGTGAACCGCTATCTCGACGGCCGGCACGTGCGCTGGGCGATCGTCGCGGCGTTCGGCGACGAGTTGCCGGCGCTCGGCCACGCGCTGGCGAGTGAGCACGGGATCGACGAGGCGCAACGCGACACGCTCGCCGAACTTGGGCTCTACCTGAACTACAACGCGTACGGCGAGTGTGTCGGCGATCTGCATTTCGACCCGGCCGCGCTCGCCGATGCGATGCTGCCGTGCGTCGACCCGCTCGATTTCGTGCGCGAGACAACCGTGTTCGCCGCGCTGCGCGACGGCTACCGCGACGACATGGCGCGTGCGTGCGCGCTCGCGCCGCTGCGCGAGGTGCCCGGTGCGACGCTGGTCCGGATGCCTGATCATCCGTGGGCGCGGCGAGCGACCGGCATGCTCGCGAACGAGCGGATGCGCAGTGCGCCGCATGCGGCGCTCGCGGTGCTGTCGCCACGTGCGGACGGCGGGCTCGTCGTCAGCGTGCGCGTGCCCGATGGCCGACCGCTCGGCGCCGACGAATTCTGTCGCGGCTTTTCGACCGGCGGCGGGCGCAAGCGCGCGGGCGGGATCAACCATCTGCCGGAAACCGAGTTCGACGCATTCGCCGAGCGATTCGAGGCCGCGTTCAGGCTCGATTGACGCAGCGGGCTGCGACGGTGCGTGCGCCGTGTACCTGCGCACGACGCGCGCATCGCGAATGGATCAACCGGTCGCGCCCGCGAGCACGGTCGGCACGTTGTGACCGTAGCAGCGTTCCTCGACGCGTTCGGCGATGCGCCAACCTTGCACAGTGCGCGCGAAACGGTCGACGTACCAGAGCCCGAGAAACATCACCTGCGTGCCGCCGTCCGCCAGCGCGACTTCCATCGGATTGAAGCAGATCGTGCGGCCGCGTGCGGTATCGCCGTCGAGCCGGATCGACAGGTTGCCGACCATGTGCTGGTACTGCGGAAACTGCGGCAACACGGTGCGCAGCCAGGCCTTCACCTCCGGATAGCGGCCGGCGATGCCGCCCATCGCGCGATAGTCGATTGCAGCATCAGGGGTGAACACCGCGTCGAGCGCGTCGAAGTCGCGCGTATCGATCGCGCTCGAATACGCGACGATCAGCTCGCGGATGTCGTGATGGTCGGACAGCGTTTGCAGATCGGGCATCGGCGGCTCCCGGTCACGCGCCGTTGCGCCGGCGTGCCGCGTGGAGCGCTTCGGCACGCTGCTTCACGTCGCGCGCGCACTGGTCAAAACCCTGTTTTACCCACCCTCCGTGGTTCTGCATGATCGTGTCAGCGTTGACGCCGAGGAACTGGTCGGTCGTGAAATAGCGGCAGCGCTCCGCACCGATCGCGTCGATGTACTGGTCGCGGCGCGCGGCGTCCTTGTTGTCGTCGGTCGGGCGCTGCTCCCACGACAGCAGGCGTTCGGGTTCGTACGCGACGAGGATCTCGTTGACGGGAATCACGGTCTCCGTGCCCGGGATGCGCACCTGCATGTGCACGAAATCGCCGAGCCTGCCGGTCGTTTCGAAGCCGACGCAGAACGTGTTCCATTCGCCGTAGCGCGGGAAGTCGGTCAGCACTTCCCAGACGACGGAAGCCGGTGCGTCGATGTCGACGGTGATCGAGGTGACGAGATTCGAGGGTTTGGTCATGGCGATGTATCGGATCGGATGAAACCGCGCCGACCCGGGTGGCGGGACGCGTCGCGGCGGTCGGAAGGAGCCGCGCCGGCATCGGTCGGCGCGCGTGACGGGTGTGGCTCGGGACGTGCGGGGCGTTTTCGCCGGCACGTGCCGCGCAGCGCACCCGACATCGAGCGTAGGTCGGCACACGCGGCGAAGAATCGTCGGAATGGACTAAGGCGTTTCACCGGGGCGGCAGGGTGGTGCGATCGCCGCGACGGTCGGCGGCATGGGCGCACCGGCGCATCATGCACGCAGAACGTCGACACCACGCAGCGCAGCCGCGACAATACGGGTCTCTTTCCGCTTTCGTCTTCGAGGTGCCTGTGTCCGCCAAGTCGTCCGTTGCTCCCGCGATCGTCTGGTTCCGCGACGATCTACGCGTGACCGACCAGCCCGCGCTGACGCGCGCGGTGGAATCGGGCCGGCCGCTCATTTGCGTATTCGTCGACGACACGGGCGACGGCGCCGGGCGCGCGCTCGGTGGTGCAGCGCGCTGGTGGCTGCACGGGTCGCTGGCCGGGCTCGATGCGGCGCTCGCGCGTCATGGTGGGCGCCTACTGCTGTTGCGCGGCGACGCGCCGCGCGAGATCGAGCGCATCGTGCACGACACGGGGGCGCAAGCCGTGTACTGGAACCGTCGCTACGCGCAACCGCAGCGCGACGCCGATGCGGCGCTGAAGGCGTCGCTCAAGGCGCGCGGCGTCACGGTCGAGAGCAGCAACGGCAGCCTGCTGAACGAGCCCTGGGAGGTGCTGACGGGCGGCGGCACCCCGTATCAGGTGTTCACTGCGTACTGGCGGGCGGCGCGACGGGATCGCACGGTCGCCGCGCCGCTGCCGGAACCCGAGCGGATCGCGTTTCATCCGTGGCCGAAAGCCGTGCGTGACCGCGCGCTGGCGCTCGACGCGCTTGCGTTGCGGCCGCATTCGCCCGATTGGGCCGGCGGCCTGCGCGATGCGTGGCCCATGCCCGACGAAGCCGGCGCGCACGCGCAGCTCGACGCGTTCCTGACGACATCGCTCGCCGGCTATGCGGACGCACGCGATCTGCCCGACCGTCCCGCGACGAGCCGGCTGTCGCCGTTCCTGCGCTTCGGCAACGTGTCGCCGCGACAGGTCTGGCACGCGGTGCAGGGCGCCGCGAGCGCAGGCGGCGCGGCGGTGGCCGCGGACGCCGACAAATTCCTCAGCGAACTCGGCTGGCGCGAGTTCAGCTACACGCTGCTGTATCACTTCCCGGCGCTCGCGACCGACAACTTCCGTGCGCAGTTCGACGCGATGCCGTGGCGTGACGATCCCGCCGCGCTGCGCGCATGGCAGCGCGGGCTGACCGGCTATCCGCTCGTCGATGCGGGCCTGCGCGAACTGTGGACGACCGGCTGGATGCACAACCGCGTGCGAATGGTCGTCGCGTCGTTCCTGATCAAGCATCTGCTGATCGACTGGCGCGCGGGCGAAGCATGGTTCTGGGACACGCTGGTTGACGCCGATCCCGCGAACAACGCGGCGAGCTGGCAGTGGGTGGCCGGGTGCGGTGCCGACGCCGCGCCGTATTTCCGCATCTTCAATCCGGTCGCGCAGGGGCAGAAGTTCGATCCGGACGGCGCGTACGTGCGGCGCTGGGTGCCCGAGCTTGCCGGTCTCGACAACGCCTCGATCCACGCGCCGTGGGAGGCGTCGCCGCTGGAACTTGCCGCGGCCGGCGTGCGACTCGGTGTCGATTATCCAGCGCCGCTCGTCGAGCATGCGGCCGCGCGTGCCCGCGCGCTCGATGCGCTGGCGGCATTGCCGAAGCGCCGCTGACCGCACGCTCCGGATGGCCGCATCAATTGCAGAACGCGACGTGTTCGAGCAGCGCGTACGCGACGCCCGAGCTGAAATAAGCCGCGCCGCACCACGCGACGAAGGCGAGCGCGCCGGCGGCCAGCGCCGCGCGGATCATGCCCATGCCGCGTTGCCCGATGCCGGGCGTGCGACGCGCGCGTCGTTGATCGGCAGGTGCAGCAACGCCGCGAGCACGCCGAGCGCGATCGAGCCGATCCACAGCGGCATGTATGAGTGCGTCGCGTCGTACACCACCGCGCCGAGCCAGACGCCGAAGAAGCTGCCGAGCTGGTGTCCGAAGAACACGAAGCCGAACAGCGTCGCGATGTAGCGCACGCCGAACACCTGCGAGATCACGCCGTTCGTCAGCGGCACGGTGCCGAGCCACGTGAACCCCATCACGGCCGCGAACACGTAGACGCTCGCGGGCGACAGGGGTGCCGCGACGAACGCGGCCATCGTGAGCGCCCGCACGAGGTACAGCACCGACAGCACGTACTTGCGCCTCAGCAGCCCGCCGAGATGGCCGCACGCATAGGTGCCGGCCACGTTGGTCAGCGCGATCAGCGCGAGCGCGACGCTCGCGTGGCGTGCCGGCAGCCCGTGGTCGAGCAGGTACGCGGGAAGGTGCGTCGCGACGAACGCGAGCTGGAAGCCGCATGCGAAGAAACCCGCGTTCAGCAGCCAGAAGCCGCGATGCGCGAACGCCTCGCGCACGGCTTCGCCGATCGACTGGTCGGGGCCGGCGGCGGCAGCCTGCGCGGGTCGGTCGCGTAGCAGCAGGGCGAGCGGTGCAAGCAGCGCCGCGACGAGCGCCAGCGCGATGAACGCGTGCCGCCAGCCGATGCCGCCGATCAGCGTCTGCGCGACGGGCACCATGCAGAACTGGCCGAGCCCGCCGATCGCGCCCGCGACGCCGAGCGCCCAGCCGCGCCGGTCCGGCGGAAACAGGCGGCTCAGCGCGCCATAAATCGACGCGAACGCCGAGCCCGACAGCGCAATGCCGATCACGAGCCCGGCGCCGACCGTGAACATGCCGGTCGTCGCCGCATGCGCCATCGTGACGAGCCCGGCCGCATACAGCAGCATCCCGGCGACGATCACGCGCAGCGAGCCGAAGCGATCGGCGACCATCCCCGTGAACGGCTGCGCGACGCCCCAGATCAGGTTCTGCAGCGCGAGGGCGAGCCCGAATGCTTCGCGCGACCAGCCGTGGTCGAGCGACACCGGCGCGAGGAACAGGCCCTGCACATGGCGGATGCCGAGCGCGGCGCCCATGATCAGGCCGCCGGCCAGGACGGGCAGCCAGCGGCGGCGGACTTCCTGCTCGATCGGGGTCATGCGTGTCTCCGGATGAAGGCGCGCGGCAAGACGGCCGCGCTCGATCCGATTAGACGATCGGGCCCGTCGTCGCTCAAGCGATCATTCGGTCAGGTTGGCATGCTTGGCAGGAATGCGATGCGGAGCACGCGGGGGAGGAGCGGGCGTGCCCGGCAGCGGTCGGGTCGATACGCAAAGGCCGCGTCGGCTTACACCGACGCCGTGCCGTGCGCACGCATCGCGACATCGCAATCGGCCGCTTCGGCGAGCATCCAGTCGCGCACGTCGGCGACTTCGCGGCGTGGGGCCGGATCGTGCTGGAACAGCCAGTAGCCGTACGCATCCGACAGCGCCTGCGTGTGCGGCCCGAGCACCGCGAGCCGCCCGTCCGCGAGCATCGGCGCGACGAGCGCGAGCCGGCCGAGCGCGACGCCCTGGCCCGCGATCGCCGCCTGGATCACCTGGTCGTACTGGTTGAAACGCAGCACGCCTTTCGGGCGCGCGTCGCCGAGCCCGGCCGCGTGCAGGTGCGCGCGCCACTGCAATTGCGGCTGCGGCGGCCCGTCGAATTCGAGCAGCACGTGGTCGGCGATCGCGGCCGCGTTCGTGACGGGCCGCGCGGCGAGCGCCGGATGCGCGACCGGCACGACGATCTCGTCGAACAGGCGCAGCGCGCCGACCGGCGCGCGCTCGCGCGGACAGTAGCGGATCCCGAGGTCGATGCCTTCGGCGCGCAAATCGAGTACCTTGTCGTTCGCGGCCACGCGCAGGTCGATCTCCGGCAGGCGCGCCTGCAGCCGCCCGAGCCGCGGCAGCAGCCACAGCGCGGTGACGCCGATGCTGGCGGTGATCGTGACGGGCTGGCGCTCGCGCGTGGCCGCGAGCGAGGCGACGGTGTCCTGCAGCCCATGCAGTGCCGCATCCGCGACGCGAAACAGCCGCTCGCCTTCCGGCGTGAACGCGATCTTCCGGTAGCCGCGCTGCAGCAATGCGACGCCGAGATGCGCTTCGAGTGCGTGTACCTGGCGGCTGACCGCCGATTGCGTGACGCACAGGTCCTGCGCGGCGAGCGTGATGCTCATGCGGCGGCCGACGGCGACGAAACCGCGGACGAGGTCGAGCGACGGGAGGCGGACGAGCGGCGTTGACATGCGCGTGACTCATGCGAACGGAGCAGCAAGATTGGTTGAGAACGCGGGGCGCGTCAAGTTCAATGGAGGCTGGCGCGAGCGGTGAAGGATGGGGCGGGCGACGCCCCGGCCGGCTGCGAAGCATGGATGTGGGCAGGCACTGACGCGCTCACCCGGACGGACCGCGAGGCATGGGACTGGAGACACGATGACGATTTCGAACGAAGGCCGCAAAATGACGCAGGGCACCCGCGCGGCGGACGCATTGCCGCCCGAGCCGGTGACGCTGCGCGCGGCCGACGGCTATACATTGCGCGGCCATGTATGGCGCCATCGCGGCGGCAGTGTCGTGCGGCCGGTGACGGTCATCAATTGCGCGACGTCGGTGCGTTGCGACTACTACTTCCGTTTCGCGGCCTGGCTGTTCGCCCAGGGGCGCGACGTGCTCGTCTACGACTATCGCGGCATCGGCGGGTCGCGCCCGGCGCGGCTCGCGAAGCTGCGCGCGAACTGGCTCGACTGGGGGCGGCTCGATTGCGAAGCCGCGCTGCACTACGCACGCGACGCGTTTCCGGGCCAGCCGATCGACATCGTCGCGCACAGCATCGGCGGGTTCGCGCTCGGGCTCGCCGCATCGAACGTCCACGTGCGGCATGCGGTGACGGTCGGCGCGCAGTATGCGTACTGGCGCGATTACAAGCCGGCCGAACGGCGCCGCATGTGGTGGAAGTGGCACGTCGCGATGCCGGTGCTCGCGGCCGTGTTCGGCTACGTGCCCGCGAAGCGGCTCGGCTGGATGGAGGACACGCCGCGCGGCGTCGCGTTGTCGTGGGTGCGCTCGCAGGCACGCTTCGAGGACGGCTATACGAGCGGCCCGCTCGCCGAACCCGCCGCGAGCCGCGCCGCACTGCCCGCCCGCTTCGCGGGGCTGTCGGCGCCGATGCTGGCGATTGGCCTCGACGACGACGGGTTCGGCACGGTCGAGGCGATCGAGCGGCTGGTCGGCTACTACACGGGCAGCGACGTCACGCATCTGCGGATCGCGCCGGCCGACATCGGCGTCGACGCGATCGGCCATTTCGCGTTTTTCCACAGCCGCTTCACCGAAACGCTGTGGCCGCTCGCGCTCTACTGGCTGCAGCACGGCGCGCTGCCGGCCGATGCGCCGGGCAACGTGCATGCGATTCACCCGGCATCGCGCGGGCGTGGACCCGGCAGCGGCGTGCCGGGCGTTGCCGCGAACGGGTGACAGCGCGGCCGCGCCATGCATCGCGCATGCCGAGAGGACACGCGCCGGCGTAGCGCACGGTGCCGGCATCGACGCCGGCGGGCCGCAGTGGTTCGCCATATCGCCTGATCGATTAACATCGGACGTTTCCTTCCACAGGCCGCCGCACGTCGATGCTCGTCCCGCCCGATTCCGTTTCCCCGTCTGAAAGCCCCAGCGCCTGGCGCATGCAGCGGCTCGACGCGCCGCCCGCCGCGGCCCGCGCCGGCGTGCGGATCGCGCGCGTCGATTTCGACTGGCGCGTGCCGCTTGCGTCGCCCGCGTATGCGGCACTGAGCGACGGCGAGCGCGCGCGGGCCGCACGCTTCATGCGGCATGAGGATGCGGTGCGCAGCGCCGCGACGCGTGCCGCGCTGCGCGACGTGCTCGGCACGGCCCTCGGCATCGCGCCGCACGCGGTGGCGATCGTCGTCGACGCATCGGGTCGGCCGTCGCTGGACGGCGCGCATCGCGCATCGCTCGACTTCAACGTGTCGCATGCGGGCGCCCATGCGTTGATTGCGTGGGCTCCTGCGGGGCGCGTCGGCGTCGATATCGAGTGCTGCAACCGCGCGACCGACTGGCGTGCGCTGACGCGCGAAGTGTGCGCGCCCGCCGAAGCCGCCTATCTCGACAGCCTGCCGCCGGCCGAGCGCGCCGGCGCATTCATGCGCGTCTGGAGTGCGAAGGAGGCGCTGCTCAAGGCGCTCGGCACGGGCATCGTCGGCGGGCTGGGCGCGTTCGCGGTCATGCCGCCGCGCGATGGCGCGACCCCCGCGACGACGATCGTCGAGCCGGCCGCGCCCGCCGCCGGCGTCGCGGCGTTCGATGCGGCGTGGCTCGACGCGGCGCCCGGCTATGCGGCGTGCGTCGCGTGGACGCGTGCGTGAGCCGCGCTCAGCGCGCGGCGTTCATTCGAGCGGCGCGTCGTTCGGCGCCGCATAGCGCGCCTTGATCACGTCGCTCATCGCGAAGTCGAACGACAGCCCCTTCGGCGGCACCGGCTTCATGAACCACTTGTCGTACAGCGCGTCGATCTCGCCGCGCTTCATCAATTGCACCAGCACGCCGTCGACGAGCGCCTTGAACGGCGGATCGTCCTTGCGCAGCATGAACCCGTAGGCTTCCGACGATTGCGGCGTGCCGACGATCTGCCAGTCGGCCGGCTTCGCGGCGAGCTGGCGCACGCCCGCGAGCAGCACGTCGTCCATCATGTACGCGGCCGCGCGGCCCGATTCGAGCGTGAGGCGCCCTTCGCCGTAATCCTTCGCGCTGATGATCCGCATGTTCATCTTCTTTTCCTCGTTCATCTTGCGCAGCAGGCGCTCGGACGTCGTGCCCTGATTCGTCACGACCGTCTTGCCGGCGAGATCGGGGAAGTCGCGGATGCCCGACGTCGTGCGCGTGAGCAGGCGCGTCGTCGCGACGAAGAAGGTGGTCGAGAACGCGACCTGCGCGTGACGCGCGGCGAGGTTCGTGGTGACGCCGCATTCGAGATCGACGGTGCCGTTCTGCACGAGCGGGATGCGGTTCTGCGACGTGACCGGAATGAAGCGCACCTGCAGGTCGGGCTTGCCGGTGCGCGCCTTCACCGCGGCGATCACGCGGTCGCACAGGTCCTGCGAGAAGCCGATGACCTTGCCGTTCGCGTCGGCGTAGGAAAACGGCACCGACGTTTCGCGGTGGCCGATCGAGATCAGGTTGCTCTGCCGGATCTTCTCGAGCGTGCCGGAGAGCGGCTCCGCGGCGAGCGACGCGCCGCACGCGAGTGCGCACGCGGCGAACAGCAGGGGGCGGCCGAACCGGATGGCGAGTCGTGACGGGAAGGACATGGCGGTCTCCGTGGCGAATGATGAACCGTATGTTGCCAAAGACAAAATAATTGCAACAACTGTTAAGAGCCGGATCACACGGGCTGAAGGGGCGGGCCGCGCCGGGCATCAGGGAAACTCCCGAGTCGAAATCGGTGAAAAACGGGTTGTCTAGACAAGTTGGCGTGGCTACACTTCAATCCATTCCGAACTTGTCTAGACAGGATTGCTCACATGATTACGTTGACCCCCGGCCATCTGACCCTCCCGCAACTGCGCCAGATCGCACGCGAATCCGTGCAGCTCGCGCTCGACCCGGCCAGCTTCGCGAAGATCGACGCGGGCGCGAAGGCCGTCGCCGACATCGCCGCGAAGGGCGAGCCGGCCTACGGCATCAACACGGGCTTCGGCCGCCTGGCCAGCACGCACATCCCGCACGACCAGCTCGAACTGCTGCAGAAGAACCTCGTGCTGTCGCACGCAGTCGGCGTGGGCGAGCCGATGGCACGCTCGTCGGTGCGCCTGCTGATGGCGCTGAAGCTGTCGAGCCTCGGCCGCGGCCACTCGGGCATCCGTCGCGAAGTGATGGACGCGCTGATCAAGCTGTTCAACGCGGACGTGCTGCCGCTGATCCCGGTGAAGGGCTCGGTCGGCGCATCGGGCGACCTCGCGCCGCTTGCGCACATGTCGGCCGTGCTGCTGGGTGTCGGCGAAGTGTTCATCCGCGGCGAGCGTGCAAGCGCACTCGAAGGTCTGCGCGTCGCGGGCCTCGCGCCGCTGACGCTGCAGGCGAAGGAAGGCCTGGCGCTGCTGAACGGCACGCAGGCATCGACCGCGCTGGCGCTCGACAACATGTTCGCGATCGAAGACCTGTACCGCACCGCGCTCGTCGCCGGCGCGCTGTCGGTCGACGCGGCTGCCGGTTCGGTGAAGCCGTTCGACGCACGCATTCATGAACTGCGAGGCCATCAAGGCCAGATCGACGCGGCCGCATCGTATCGCGACCTGCTCGAAGGCTCGCCGATCAACCAGTCGCACCGCGACTGCGACAAGGTGCAGGACCCGTACAGCCTGCGCTGCCAGCCGCAGGTGATGGGCGCGTGCCTGGACCAGATGCGCCATGCGGCCGACGTGCTGCTGGTCGAAGCGAACGCCGTGTCGGACAACCCGCTGATCTTCCCGGATACCGGCGAAGTGCTGTCGGGCGGCAACTTCCACGCGGAACCCGTCGCGTTCGCGGCCGACAACCTCGCGCTCGCTGCAGCGGAAATCGGCGCACTGGCCGAACGCCGCATCGCGCTGCTGATCGACGCGACGCTGTCGGGCCTGCCCCCGTTCCTCGTGCGGGACGGCGGCGTGAACTCGGGCTTCATGATCGCGCACGTGACGGCGGCCGCCCTCGCGTCGGAAAACAAGACGCTCGCGCATCCGGCGTCGGTCGACTCGCTGCCGACCTCGGCGAACCAGGAAGACCACGTGTCGATGGCGACGTTCGCCGCGCGCAAGCTCGCCGACATCGCGGACAACACGAAGCACATCCTCGCGATCGAGCTGCTGGCCGCCGCGCAAGGCGTCGACCTGCGCGCGCCGTATCACACGAGCCCGAAGCTGGCGCCGGTGATGGAAACGATCCGCAGCAAGGTCGCGCACTACGAGCTCGACCACTACTTCGCACCGGACATCGCCGTGATCGCCAAGCTGGTCGGCGAGCGCGCGTTCGCGAAGGTCGCGCCGTTCTCGTTCGCGTCGGAACAGTAAGCCCATGAGCGCGCCGGTCTACCAGGAGATCAAGGATTTCATCCTGGCCCGCATCCACGCAGGCGAGTGGGAGGAGGGCGATCAGGTGCCGTCCGAGAACGAGCTGGCGCGCGAATTCAAGGTGGCGCGCATGACCGTCAACCGCGCGCTGCGCGAGTTGACGGCCGAGCAGGTGCTCACGCGCATGAAGGGGGCGGGCACCTACGTCGCGCGGCCGAAGTACGAGTCGACGCTGGTGGCGATCCGCAGCATCTCGGAGGAAGTCGGCGCACGCGGGCATGCGTATCACGCCAGCGTGCTCGGCCTCGACACGATCCGCGCCGACGACGCGCTCGCCGACGAGATGCAGGTCGCCGTGCGCACGAAGCTGTTTCATTCGCAGGTGCTGCACTTCGAGAACGACGAGCCCGTGCAGCTCGAAGAACGATGGGTGAATCCGGCGGTCGCGCCGGATTACGCCGAGCAGGATTTCACGAACACGACGCCGAACCTGTACCTGATGCGCGCGGCTCCGCTGCAGCGCGTCGAGTACCGGATCGAAGCGGCGGCCCCGGCGCCGGAGCGGCGCGAGCAGCTGCGGATGGACGACGTCGAGCCGTGTCTGGTTTTACATCGACGCACCTGGTCGCAGGGCGTCGTCGCCTCGGTGGCGAATCTGTGGCATCCCGGCAGCCGTTATCGCTTCACCGGGCATTTCTGATTCCTATTTGATAGTCATTTTCCTTCGGGAGCAGTCGTCATGAACCATCCGAAACACATCGATCCCCGTCTCGATCCGACGCGCACGATCCGCGCGCCGCGCGGCAGCGAGAAAGTCTGCAAGACCTGGCTGGCCGAAGCGGCCTACCGGATGATCCAGAACAACCTCGACCCGGAAGTCGCCGAGCATCCGCATGCGCTCGTGGTGTACGGCGGCATCGGCCGCGCGGCACGCAACTGGGAATGCTACGACCAGATCCTCGCATCGCTGAAGGATCTCGAAGAGAACGAGACGCTGCTGATCCAGTCGGGCAAGCCGGTCGGTGTGTTCCGCACGCACAAGGATGCGCCGCGCGTGCTGCTCGCGAACTCGAACCTCGTGCCGCACTGGGCGAACTGGGATCACTTCCACGAGCTCGATCGCAAGGGCCTGATGATGTACGGCCAGATGACGGCCGGCAGCTGGATCTACATCGGCAGCCAGGGCATCGTTCAGGGTACCTATGAAACGTTCTTCTCGGTCGCGAACCAGCACTTCAACGGCGATCCGTCGGGCCGCTGGATCCTGACGGGCGGCCTGGGCGGCATGGGCGGCGCGCAGCCGCTGGCCGCGACGATGGCCGGCTTCTCGATGATCGCGGTCGAATGCGACGAGACCCGCATCGATTTCCGCCTGAAGACGCGCTACGTCGACAAGAAGGCGACGACGCTCGACGAGGCGCTCGGCATGATCGAGGAAGCGAAGCGCACTGGCAAGCCGGTGTCGATCGGCCTGCTCGGCAACGCGGCCGACGTGTTCGCCGAACTCGTCACGCGCGGCATCACGCCGGACTGCGTGACCGACCAGACGAGCGCGCACGACCCGATCAACGGTTACCTGCCGCAAGGCTGGACCGTCGCGCAATGGCGCGAAGCGCAGAAGGTCGATCCGCAGAGCATCGTGAAGGTCGCGAAGCAGTCGATGGCCGTCCAGGTGCGCGCGATGCTGGCGCTGCAGGAACGCGGCGCGGCGACGCTCGACTACGGCAACAACATCCGCCAGATGGCGCTGGAAATGGGTGTCGAGAACGCATTCGACTTCCCGGGCTTCGTGCCGGCCTACATCCGCCCGCTGTTCTGCGAAGGCAAGGGCCCGTTCCGCTGGGTCGCGCTGTCGGGCGATCCGGAAGACATCTACAAGACCGACCAGAAGGTGAAGGAGCTGATCCCCGACGATCCGCACCTGCACAACTGGCTCGACATGGCGCGTGAGCGCATTGCGTTCCAGGGCCTGCCGGCACGGATCTGCTGGGTCGGCGTGAAGGATCGCTATCGCCTCGGCCAGGCGTTCAACGAGATGGTCAGGAACGGCGAACTGAAGGCCCCGATCGTGATCGGCCGCGACCACCTCGACACCGGCTCGGTCGCCAGCCCGAACCGCGAGACGGAATCGATGAAGGACGGTTCGGACGCCGTGAGCGACTGGCCGCTCTTGAACGCCCTGCTGAACACCGCAGGCGGCGCATCGTGGGTGTCGCTGCACCATGGCGGCGGCGTCGGCATGGGCTTCTCGCAGCACTCGGGCGTCGTGATCGTCGCCGACGGTACCGCCGAAGCGCACGAGCGCCTCGGCCGCGTGCTGCTGAACGACCCGGCGACGGGCGTGATGCGCCATGCGGATGCCGGCTACGAACTCGCGCAGCAGACGGCCCGCGAAGCCGGCCTGAAGCTGCCGATGCTCGGCCGCTGAGCATGACGGCGCTCCACCCGGCGCCGGCGATTGCGACGATGATCCGCGCAGCGGATCTCGTCGCGTCGCCCTGGAAGAACGGCGGCGGCGTGACGCGCGAGATCGCCGCGTTCCCGCCGGGCGCCGCGCTCGACGCGTTCGCGTGGCGCGTGAGCGTCGCCGACGTCGGCACGGCCGGGCCGTTCTCGCGTTTCGACGGGATCGACCGCACGCTGGTGCTGCTGTCCGGCGCGGGCATGACGCTCGCCGAGGCAGGCGGCGCCCGCCACGTGCTCGACGCACCGCTGGCCCGCGCGGATTTTGCGGGGGAAGCGGCGATCGACGCGACGCTGCACGACGGCGCGACGCGCGACTTCAACCTGATGACGCGCCGTTCGGCCGCGCGCGGCGCGCTCGACGTATGGCGCGCGGGCGCGCACCGCATCGAGCATGCCGATACCGTGCTGCTGTATTGCGCGGCCGGCGAAGCCGCCGTCGAAATCGACGGCATGCGCTACGCCCTGGAAGAAATGGACACGCTGCGGCTCGACGGGCCGCGGCGTGCGTTTGACGTCGTCGTGAGCGGGAGCGGCGCGTTGCTCGCCGTGTCGCTCGCCATCGGCGAACGAGACTGAACGCATGAAACCGACTGTCTGGCATCACCTGAGGCTGTGTCCGCACGGCCATCCTGACGAGACGATCGACGACGCGGCGATCGCCGTCGACGAAACCGGCACGATCGTCTGGCTCGGCGCGATGTCCGCGCTGCCGCACGGTTACGCCCACTGGCAGCGCGAGGATCTGCACGGCGCGTGGGTGACGCCGGGCCTCGTCGACTGCCATACGCACCTCGTGTACGGCGGCACGCGTGCCGACGAATTCGCGCAGCGCCTCGCGGGCGTGAGCTACGAGGAAATCGCGCGGCAGGGCGGCGGGATCGTGTCGACGGTGCGCGCGACGCGCGCGGCCGACGAGACGGCGCTGTTCGTGCAGGCTGCAGCCCGCCTGCAGCCGCTGCTCGCCGAAGGCGTGACCGCGATCGAGATCAAGTCGGGCTACGGGCTCGACCTCGCGAGCGAACGCAAGATGCTGCGCGTTGCTCGCCAGCTCGGCGAACGCTTTCCGGTCAGCGTCTACACGACCTTCCTCGGCGCGCACGCGCTGCCGCCCGAATATGCGGGCCGTGCGGATGCGTACATCGACGAAGTGTGCGACCGGATGCTGCCGGCGCTGGCCGACGAAGGGCTCGTCGACGCGGTCGACGTGTTCTGCGAACGCATCGGCTTTTCGCTCGCGCAGACCGAGCGCGTGTTCGAGGCCGCGACGCGGCGCGGGCTGCCCGTGAAGCTGCATGCGGAGCAGCTGTCGAATGCGGGCGGCACGGCGCTGGCCGCGCGTTATCGCGCACTGTCCGCCGATCACCTCGAATTTCTCGACGAAGCCGGCATCGAGGCGATGAAGGCAGCCGGCACGGTTGCCGTGCTGCTGCCCGGCGCGTACTACTTCATCCGCGAGACGCAACTGCCGCCGATCGAGCTGCTGCGCAAACACGGCGTGCCGATCGCGCTCGCGACCGATCACAACCCCGGCACGTCGCCGCTCGAATCGCTGCTGCTGACGTTGAACATGGGCTGCACGCTGTTCCGCATGACGGTGCCCGAAGTGCTGCAGGGCGTCACGCGCCATGCGGCCGCGGCGCTCGGCCGCGCGGATCGCCACGGCGCGCTCGAGGTCGGTCGCCAGGCCGACTTCGCCGCGTGGTCGGTCGGCTCGCTGGCGGAGCTCGCCTACTGGATCGGCCGGCCGCTGTGCGAGCAGGTCGTACGCGGCGGCACGACCGTGTTTCGCCGGATGAATGGATAGCCTCATGACCGACACCACGTTGTTCGCAGACCATGCGTACCTGCCCGATGGCTGGCGCCGTAACGTCCTGCTGCGCTGGGACGCGGCCGGCACGCTGACCGGCGTGACGCCCGACACCGACGCACCCGCGGGCGTCGCTCGCGCGGCCGGGCCGGTGCTGCCCGGCATGCCGAACCTGCACTCGCACGCGTTCCAGCGCGCGATGGCGGGGCTCACCGAATATCGCGCGAATCCGTCCGACAGCTTCTGGAGCTGGCGCGACCTGATGTACCGCTTCGCGCTGAAGATCACGCCCGACGCGCTCGCCGCGATCGCGCGCTGGCTGTATGTCGAGATGCTCAAGTGCGGCTACACGTCGGTGTGCGAATTCCACTACGTGCACCACACGCAGGACGGCTCGCGCTATCCGCAGATCGCCGAGCTCGGCACGCGCGTGATCGACGCCGCGCGCGCGGCCGGCATCGGCATCACGATGCTGCCGGTGTCGTACCAGTTCGCCGGTTTCGGTGACAAGCCGCCGCGTGACGACCAGCGCCGCTTCATCAATACGCCTGACGGCCTGCTCGAGCTGCTCGACGCGATGCGCCGCGTGGCGCCGGAGCACGGCGGGCTGCGCTACGGCGTTGCACCGCACTCGCTGCGGGCGGTATCCGAGAACGGCTTGCGCGTGCTGCTCGCAGGGCTGCCCGACGATGCCCCCGTGCATATCCATATCGCCGAGCAGACGGCCGAAGTCGACGACTGCGTGCGTGCGTACGGCGCGCGCCCCGTGCAATGGCTGCTCGATCGCTTCGACGTCGATGCGCGCTGGTGTCTCGTGCACGCGACGCACGTCGACGCGGCCGAAACGGCGGCGCTCGCGAAGCGTCGCGCGGTCGCCGGCCTGTGCCTGACGACCGAAGCGAACCTCGGCGACGGCGTGTTCCCCGCTGTCGACTATCTCGCGCAGGGCGGCGTGATCGGCGTCGGCTCCGACAGCCACGCATCGGTCGACTGGCGCTCCGAGCTGCGCCTGCTCGAATACGGCCAACGGCTCGTGCACCGCGCGCGCAACGTGCTGGCGAGCGAGTCGCAGGCGCATGTCGCCGATCGCCTGTTCGATGCGTCGCTCGCCGGTGGCGCGCAGGCCAGCGGGCGGCGCGTCGGTGCGCTGCGTGAAGGGTGCCGCGCCGACTGGCTCGTGCTCGATCCCGATCATCCGGCGATCGCCGAACACGACAGCACGTCGTGGTTGTCGGGTATCGTGTTCGCGGAGCACGGCGACACGCCGGTGCTCGACGTCTACACGGGCGGCGAGCGCGTCGTGAGCGGCCGCCGTCATCGCGACGAAGCCGTCGCGTATGCCGACTACCGCGCCGCGCTGGCGCAACTGCTGCGCTGACGCGCGCAACCGGCGCACGCCGCAAGCGTGCGCCGGCAGACCTCCAACGGTGATGCGACATGACTGAACAACCGGCTGTATTCACGCTGAAGCAGGGCACGCTGCCGCTGCTGATCTCGATTCCGCACGCAGGCACGTACATTCCCGACGACATCGCCGCGACGATGACGGCCGACGCGCGCTTCGTCGACGATTGCGACTGGCATCTCGAACGGCTGTATGGATTCGCGGCCGACCTCGGCGCATCGATCCTCGTACCGTCGCATGCGCGTTACGTCGTCGACCTGAACCGTCCGCCCGACAACGAGAACCTGTACCCGGGGCAGGACACGACGGGGCTCGTGCCGGTCGATACGTTCGACAAGGCGCCGCTGTATCCGGCGAGCGCGCTGCCCGGCAACGACGAGATCATGCGTCGCCGCGATCGCTACTGGCTGCCGTATCACGAGGCGCTGCAAGGCGAGGTCGCGCGACTGAAGCGCGAGCACGGCCGCGTGCTCGTGTGGGAAGCGCATTCGATCCGCTCGCACGTGCCGCGTTTCTTCGACGGCCGCCTGCCCGACTTCAACTTCGGCACGTCGAGCGGCGCGAGTGCCGCGCCGGGCCTGGCCGAGGCGCTGGCCGCGCGCGTGCTCGAACAGGGCGGCTATACGGCGGTCGCGAACGGGCGCTTCAAGGGCGGCTACATCACGCGTCACTACGGCGTGCCCGCTACCGGCGTCGAGGCCGTGCAGCTCGAGCTCTCGCAGATCACCTACATGGAAGAGACGCGTCCTTACGCGTATGACGAAGCACGTGCGGCGCGGATCGTGCCGCTATTGCAGACGCTCGTCGAAACCGCGCTCGCGCATCGCTGAACGCGGGCCGCACGGATGCGGCAGCGCGGCGGAACAGGTGCGTCACGGCCCGCCGGCGCACAGCATGCCGCACCGATGCAGTGCACAACACGGCATCGATCCACGGGATCGATGCCGTTTTTTTTCGTAGGGCTTTCGTCTGTTCGATGTCGTCATCGGCACCTGAAAATTTGACGCAATTTTTAGGTGATATAAGCTGAATGTCAGGAAGTCGTCACGCGCGCACCGGCGGCGGGGCCATCGATCGTGGCCGCACCGCGCCGGAATGCGCGGCGAGACACCTTGCCGACGTGTCGCCGCGCGGCATTGCCGCATGCGCTTGATCGCGACACGTGTCCTGCCTTCATCCGTCAGTCGAGTACGATCGTGAAAGCCGCCAGCCCTTCGATACGCCGGACGCGAAGTCCGTCGGCGGGCGCGCCGCCTCAGGCCGGGCCGTCCCGGCATGCTGATCGCGGCACGTGTGCCGCCTTTTTACGCGAGCCTCGTTTCTTCGCCCTTTCCCATCGCGGCCTGCGCCGCTTCAATCTCGTGTCCGCGCATGTGTTCAGCGCGGTGCAGTGCGACGGCAGCGCATCGTTGTTGCCCTAGCGTCGTTTTCCGTTTCCGTTCCGGGTCGCACCGCCTGTTGCCGCATCGTCCGCGCGGCAGGATCGCGCATGGACATGCGCCGCGTCATGGTGCGCGCGTGCGGCGCCGGCTCGAACCTTCAACGTCCCGCGTGCGAACGAGTCGCGCGCGATTACCGGAGAGCCGCCCATGCATGCGCGCCCGATCGTAGCCGTCACCGCCGACCGCATCCTGCGCGGTGTGCATCCGAACCATACGGCGGGGGAGAAGTACCTGGCCGCGCTCGTCGACGGTGCCGGTGCGCTTGCGTTCGTGCTGCCCGCGCTCGGCGCGCGCCAGCCGGCCGACGCGATCGTCGCGGCAGTCGACGGGTTGCTGTTCACCGGCAGCTATTCGAACGTCGAGCCGCATCATTACGGCGGCGCCGCGAGCGCGCCCGACACGCTGCATGACCCCGCGCGCGATGCGACCGCGCTGCCGCTGATCCGTGCGGCGATCGACGCGGGCGTGCCCGTGCTGGCGATCTGTCGCGGCATGCAGGAGCTGAACGTCGCTTACGGCGGCACGTTGCATCAGCGGCTGCACGCGACGACCGGCTTCGACGATCACCGCGAGCGGCCCGCCGATCCGCTCGAACGGCAGTACGGCCCGGCGCACGTCGTGCGGTTCGCGCCGGGCGGCCTGCTGCAGCGGGTCGCGCGCGGCGCGCACGAAGCGACGGTCAATTCGCTGCACGACCAGGGCATCGCGCAACTCGGCGCGGGGCTCGTCGTCGAAGCCAGTGCGCCCGACGGACTGATCGAGGCCGTCAGCGTGCGCGGCGCGCGCGCGTTCGCGCTCGGCGTGCAGTGGCATCCCGAATGGCGCTACGCGGAGCAGCCGCTGTCGCGCGACATCTTCGCGGCATTCGGCGCGGCGTGCCGCGCGCGCATGACGCATCGCATTCATGCGGCCGGCGGCGCGATGCCGTCGCCGGCCGCATCCGACGTCGACTGATAGAGGCCGATCATGCAACCCGAACTGAGCGAATTCCTGCGACAGCACCGCATCACCGAGGTCGAGGCGATCATTCCCGACATGGCCGGCATTGCGCGCGGCAAGATCATTCCGCGCAACAAGTTCGAATCCGGCGAATCGATGCGCCTGCCGCAGGCGGTGATGGTGCAGACCGTCACCGGCGACTATCCGGAGGACGGGACGCTCACCGGCGTGACCGACCCCGACATGGTGTGCGTGCCCGATTCGTCGACGATCTGCCTGATTCCGTGGGCCGTCGACCCGACCGCGCAGGTGATCCACGACTGCGTGCACTTCGACGGCTCGCCGGTCGAGATCTCGCCGCGCTATGTGTTGCGACGCGTGCTCGACCTGTACAAGGCGAAGGGCTGGCAGCCGGTCGTTGCACCCGAGCTCGAGTTCTATCTCGTCGACATGAACGCCGATCCCGACTTGCCGCTGCGTCCGCCCGTCGGCCGCACCGGGCGTGCGGAGACCGGCCGGCAGTCGTATTCGATCGAGGCCGTGAACGAGTTCGATTCGCTGTTCGAGGACATCTACGAATACTGCGAGATGCAGGGGCTCGATATCGAGACGCTGATTCACGAGGTCGGTGCCGCGCAGATGGAAATCAACTTCGTGCATGGCGACGCGCTGTCGCTGGCCGACCAGGTGTTCCTGTTCAAGCGCACCGTGCGCGAGGCGGCGCTGCGCCACAACATGTACGCGACCTTCATGGCGAAGCCGATGCAGGACGAGCCGGGCTCGGCGATGCACATCCACCAGAGCCTGGCCGACGCGCGCACGGGGCGCAACCTGTTCTCCAACGAGGACGGTACGGTGTCGCCGATGTTCCATAGCTATCTCGCGGGGCTGCAGAAGTACACGCCGGCGCTGATGCCGATCTTCGCGCCGTACATCAACTCGTATCGCCGCCTGTCGCGCTTCATGGCCGCGCCGATCAACGTGCAGTGGGGCTACGACAACCGCACGGTCGGTTTCCGCATTCCGCAGTCAGGCGCGTCGGCGCGCCGTATCGAGAACCGGATCCCGGGCGTCGACTGCAATCCGTACCTCGCGTTCGCCGCGACGCTCGCGGCCGGCTATCTCGGCCTGATCCAGCAGCTCGCACCGACCGAGCCGATCGCGTCGGACGGCTATAACCTGCCGTACCAGCTGCCGCGCAATCTCGAGGAGGGCATCTCGCTGATGGCGGCCTGCACGCCGCTGGCCGGCATTCTCGGCGACAAGTTCGTGAAGGCCTATCTGGCGCTGAAGGACACCGAATACGAAGCGTTCTTCCGCGTGATCAGCTCGTGGGAGCGCAGGCATTTGCTGCTGCACGTCTGAGCGTGCGGCACGGTTTTCCGGAGGAAACATGACCGATAGAAATGACGCTGTATCGCCGCAATCGACCGCGGATTATCGTGCGCTCGACGCCGCGCACCACATCCACCCGTTCTCCGACATGGGTGCGCTGAACCGCGCGGGCAGCCGCGTGATCGTGAAGGCCGACGGCGTCTACCTGTGGGACTCGGACGGCAACAAGGTGATCGACGGGATGGCCGGTCTCTGGTGCGTGAACGTCGGCTACGGCCGCAAGGAACTCGCCGACGCCGCGTATCGCCAGATCCAGGAACTGCCGTTCTACAACACGTTCTTCAAGACCACGCACCCGCCGGTGATCGAGCTCTCCGCGATGCTCGCGGAAGTTACGCCGGCCGGTTTCAACCACTTCTTCTATTGCAACAGCGGCTCGGAAGGCAACGACACCGTGCTGCGCCTCGTGCACCAGTACTGGCGCGCGCAGGGCCAGCCGCAGAAGAAATACGTGATCTCGCGCAAGAACGGCTATCACGGCTCGACGATCGCCGGCGGCACGCTCGGCGGGATGGGCTACATGCACGAGCAGATGCCGTCGAAGGTCGAGCACATCGTGCACATCGACCAGCCGTATTTCTTCGGCGAAGCAGCGGCCGGCGAAACGCCGGAAGCATTCGGCCTGGCGCGCGCGCAGCAGCTCGAAGCGAAGATCCTCGAACTCGGCGCGGAGAACGTCGCGGCGTTCATCGGCGAGCCGTTCCAGGGCGCGGGCGGCGTGATCTTCCCGCCGTCGACGTACTGGCCGGAAATCCAGCGGATCTGCCGCAAGTACGACATCCTGCTGGTGGCCGACGAAGTGATCGGCGGCTTCGGCCGCACCGGCGAATGGTTCGCACACCAACACTTCGGTTTCGAACCCGACCTCATCACGATGGCCAAGGGCCTCACGTCGGGCTACGTGCCGATGGGGGCCGTCGGCATTCACGAACGCGTGGCGCGACCGATCATCGACAACGGCGAATTCAACCACGGCCTCACGTACTCGGGCCATCCGGTGGCGGCGGCCGTCGCGGTCGCGAACCTGAAGCTGCTGCGCGACGAAGGGATCGTCGAGCGCGTGAAGAACGATATCGGGCCGTATTTCCAGCGCCGGCTGCGCGATGCGCTGGGCGACCATCCGATCGTCGGGGAGATTGCGGGAGCAGGGCTGGTCGCGGGCGTTCAGCTTGCGCGCGACCGGGAGCGGCGTGAGCGGTTCGGTGCGAACGTCGATATCGGCACGATCTGCCGTGACTTCTGCTTCAACGGCAACCTGATCATGCGTGCGACCGGCGACCGGATGCTGCTGTCGCCGCCGCTCGTGATTCGCGAGGCGGAGGTCGATGAGATCGTCGACAAGGCAAAGCGCGCGTTCGATGCAACGGCGGAGCGGGTAGGGCGCGCGGGGTAAGTAAGCCGGCGCAGCATCGCGTGCTGCGCCGAGGAGCAAGCGCGACGCCAAAACGAAAAGGCCCTGCGTCGTGAGACGCAGGGCCTTGAATTCTTTGGTGGGCGGTACTGGGATCGAACCAGTGACCCCTGCCGTGTGAAGGCAGTGCTAGACCCAATAGCGGCGGTCTTCTCCGCCAGTTTTTGCGCCCGAGGGACTCATACGGGACGCAAAGTCATGGGTGCCATCGTCAAACGAGTTGCCAAAAACGCGGACGTAACATATCAGGCGAAGATTCGCCGCAAGAACTGTCCGACTCAGTCGAAGACCTTCCAGAACAAAAAGGACGCGGAGAAGTGGATGCGGGCCGCTGAGGCGGCGCTCGACCGTGGGGAGCTACCGACCGCCTGCCAAGGCGAAGCCGGACGGCCTGCACACCATCGCGGACATTCTGCGGCGCTACCGGGATACGGTGTGTAACGACCACAAGGGCGGCTGGATTGAAGTATTGAAAATCAACATTTGGCTGCGGCAGAGCTTTTCGAAGACTCCGTTGGCTGAACTGTCGCCGTCAATGATGGCCGCGTGGCGGGACGATCGCCTGAAGGAGGTGAAGCCCGCCTCCTGCGCGCGGGAGATGAACCTCCTGTTCGCGGCGATCAATAAGGCACGGACGGAGTGGGGTTGCACGATCCCGGACTGTAAGGTGGCTCGGCCGAAAAGCCCGCCGCACCGTGAACGCGTTCTAGAAGACGATGAGGAAGTCGTGCTGCTGACTTCTGCACGAGCGTCCGTGAATTCGCATTTGGCGCCGGCCATCGAGTTCGCGTTAGCTACGGCTATGCGGGCTGGCGAAATCATCGGTCTGCGCTGGGCGGATGTCGACCGGCAGCGGCGCGTCTGCCGCATTCGGGAGGCGAAGAACGGGCATCCGCGCGACGTACCGCTTTCGTCCAAGGCGCTTGCCGCACTGGAGTCAATCGAGCGGGACGAGGAGCGCGTTTTCTCGCGGCTAACCTCAGACACGCTCAAACACTTGTTTGCGCGGCTCACGAAGCGCTGCGAACTCGATAACCTCCGCTTCCACGACCTCCGGCATACGGCGATCACGCGTTACGCCCGACTGGGCATGAACCCGATCCAACTAGCGGTGATCAGCGGCCACAAGGATATTCGCATGCTGGCGCGCTATACGCACCTGAAGGCGGAAGAGTTGGTTGGTGCGATGGGGTGATGTAGTCGTGTAAATGTTGTGCGGCTCAGGTCTGGTCGATCTGGCCGCGCTGCTCAGTCTGTCCGAGAAAGGCAAGCAAAGGTAAGCTACCGAAGATCATTACTCGGACGTCAATCATGACCGCGCACCTTCTCAACGGTATTGGTTTGTTTGCCAATATGACGGGCGTTGCCTTGGCCTTCTTTTTTGGCTTTCCTCAACCAGATCACCGGGAAGGCGATTTTCTAATGGCGACCGACGCCACGGTGATGCCTGACGGTCTAACTGTTGGCGAACACAACAAGCAGAAACTAAGGCGAAAACTGATCTACAAAATTATGTCCCTGGTGGCACTTGGGTTGATGTTCGCAGGCTTTGCCGCGCAGTTCGCTGCGCTTAGGTTCGAGTAACAGATAGGGTGAGGCTTACTTCTCATCGTTGCGGGTCTTTGCTGTTACTTCCTGCCGACCATCATCGCGATCGTTCGCGGTCATCATAACCAGAATGCCATTGCGGTGCTCAACACGTGTCTCGGCTGGACGCTCGTCGGTTGGGTCGCGTCGCTCGTTTGGGCGCTGACCGTCGTCAGCAAAGTGGAGTAGGGCGGTAAGGGCCGCGCCCGAATGCATCGCAGCGCGGCGATTTTCACATATCGTCGATCGAGAGGAACGGCGAGAATTTTTCCGGTATCACGTCCAACTGCTTCTGAAACCATTCGTTCAGCTCCAGCCACCTATCTCCGAACTGTTGTCGGGACTCGTCCGATAGAACCAATGCTTGCATCGATATAGATATGCTGCGCAGACGGCCCGCATTTCTATATATTTCGTCCAGGTAGTCGGCAATGTCTTTACTCAGTAGAAACCGCGTTCCGCGAGTCTTGGCGATGAAATCGTTCATCTCCTCAAGGTCCGCGTTGCCCTTCGTGGCGACTCTGGCAACAAACGTCATCGCGGCTTCGTGCACGGCGAACCGCTTATCGAACCGATCGAGCTTCAGCTTGTTCCGGTTTATGCGCACCTGCTGCCACGCGATCCAGCCGCCGAATATTGCGATGATCGGCGTCAGCGCGGCTGCGCTCGCCTGTATCACGGTAGTCCACCCCGACTGAAGATCACCCGCCATCGCAACCCCGCTGTTAGTGTTTTCGGCGAATATTTTGCCATTACAACAGCGTGGCGCGAGACGTTTCAGCACCATACGTGGTGTGGAGCTTGCTGACGCTTCGCTTTTGTAGTGAACTTCGAGCACGCCACCATGTTTGGAAAACTATGACCGTCAAAGCACTTAGCCGCGAGCAGACGCGACGCGGAATTGAAAAACTGAAGCGCCGTATTCGAGAGCTTGATGAGATCGACCTGAACTCCATTACGGAAGCTGGCGATCCTTCGATTACGGCTGTCGAGGGGAAGGTGCAGCAGACGTTAAGTGAACTACTAACGTCGGGTGAGTGGCAACGCTTTCGACCGGGTGCACTGATTGATATCGAGTTCCGCATGAAGTACAACCTCGATCGGCACGACCTTGTGCGTAGTCTCGCAAAGAACATTGATCGGGCGCGCACGAACCTCAACACGATTATCGACCTGTTCGAAGAGCGATTGCAGGACGGGGAGGACTCTCCCGAAGAGCAAGCGCAACGCGTGTTTGGCGCGGCCAACTGGCATCCGCAAATTGCGCTGCATTGCACGAAGCTTTTCGAGGATGGACACTACGCGGAAGCGGTCGAGGCCGCGTGCAAAGTGCTTGAGCTATTGGTCAAGACACGCGCTCTAAAGGACGACGGTAGCGGTACTGGTTTGATGCAGGCAGTCTTCAACTCCAATAAACCGATACTGAAGTTCAACGACCAACAGAACGATAGCGAGCGTAGCGAGCAGATGGGAATGATGTACCTGTACGCCGGGGCGATGGCCGCGATCCGCAACCCGCGTGCTCATGGGTTGATGAAGGATCATCCGGAGCAGGCGCTGGAGTACCTACTGTTCATCAATATGCTGGCGAAAGCGCTCGAACGTACATCGGTGGTCTGACTAGGGCTTTATTCGAGCGCGGCAACGACCACCTTGTTAGCCGCGAGCCTCGCGGCCGGGTTCGTCTTCTTTGACGCGCCAGCGCCAGTAGTGATCCGGCTTTACCCAAACGACCGTGGTTTCGGTAATGGATTTGAAGGCGTTAAGTACCGCTGTGCCGACGACCAGATTTCCATCGGCGTTTTCGCGAAGAAGTGCGTCGGTCTTTGCCTTCACCAAATGATCAACAACGTCATCTTGGTAGATGCAGCCGTCTCGCTCAAGCTGCGCGAGCATCCACTTTGCTGTTGCGGCCGCGTCCGTCATTGCGTGTTCTCGATAGATTTCAGCGACTCTTCGGGAAAATCCCCGGACTCCAATTTTTTGCCGGCGAACCACTGGCACCAGTATCGCGGGCTTGCCGGACTAGGCGTTGATTTAACAGTCATTTCCGGGCCGCCGGATTTCAGTTGAACGATGTCGCCAACCTTGAATTTGAGAGCCATTGTTATTCCCCCGATTTGGTCCGTCACTTTTATACACCACAGGTGACTGTGAGTCGAGGAACGGGCCGTGTAGGGCGGCGAGACTGCCGCACGCGTCCTCCGGGGTAAACTTACGGAGCCTGACCGGTCCCGGTCAGGCGTAACCAACCCGAAGGTGCAGGACCTGACGGGCTGCAGGCGGGACTCGAACTGTCCCGCGACGCTGCTGGAAGATGGGCGTGGAAAAGAAAAAAGGGCTTACGCATCTCTGCATAAACCCTTTAATTTCCGGCACTTCTGCCTTGAATTCTTTGGTGGGCGGTACTGGGATCGAACCAGTGACCCCTGCCGTGTGAAGGCAGTGCTCTACCGCTGAGCTAACCGCCCAAAGAAGCTGAAATTATGTCAGGGCTTTGAGGGTCTGTAAAGCACTTTCTGCAAATATTTTTCAGATACCCACGCATACCTGCCAACCGGCCGTGCGCTCAGCCCGCGAGCGCGGGCAGCGCGTCGATCGACGCGCGCACGTAATCCGCGAAGCGCAGCGCAACCGGCTCGATGGTGCCGCTGCGCTTCAGCGCGAGCGTGCGCGATTCGAGCGACGCATCCTTCAGCGGCCGGAACGCGAGCCGCTCGCTCTTTACCCGCTGCAGCACGCGCGGCACCAGCGCGACACCCATTCCGAACTCGATCATCGACAGGATCGTCTGCCACAGCCGTGCCTCGTGGCGGATCAGCGGACTGAAGCCGGCATTCACGCACTGCGCGATGATCAGGTCGTGATAGTGCGGCGCCGCTTCGCGCGGGAACAGGATGAACGGTTCCGCGGCCAGCGCGGCGAGCGCGACCTGCCTGCGCTTCGCGAGCGGATGCGCGGCCGGCAGGCAGCACACGAACGGTTCCGCATAGACGGGCGTCGATTCGACCTCGGGCGGGAAGTGGCCCCAGTGCGCGTAGCCGAGATCGATCTGGCCGCGCTGGATCGCCTGCACCTGCGCCTGCGTGTTCATTTCGCTCAGCACGACTTCGACGCCGGGATAGTCGGCCTCGAAGCGTCGCACGGCATCGGGCAGCCCGCGATACAGCATCGAATGAACGAAGCCGATCCGCAGCCGGCCCGCGAGCCCCGACGCGGAGCGCACCGTCAGGCGTTCGGCCTCGGCCGCCTGCAGCAGCAGCCGGCGCGCTTCGCCGAGCAGCACCTCGCCCGCGTTGGTCAGCGCGACGGTCTTGTTGGTGCGCGAGAACAACTGCACGCCGAGCGCATCCTCGAACTTGCGGATGTCGAAACTCAGCGCCGGCTGCGAGATGAACAGGCGCTTCGCCGCGCGCCCGAAATGCAGCTCCTCGGCGACCGCCACGAAGTAGCGCAACTGCCTCAGTTCCATGGTGTCTCCTCGCGGCGTCGGCATCGATAAGCGATATCTATCGTACCGGATAAATCCTGTATTGGACGCTTATCGATCGCACGCCTACGCTCTGCGGAAGGCTTTGCACGGGACTGGCCGGGCGCCGCGGCGCCGGGCCCAGCCGACGTGCAGGCAACCCAGGAGACACACGCATGCACGACACCGCTCGCACGCCGGACACCGGCGCATCCAATATCCCCGACAGCCGGGGCATCAATTTCTTCACCATCGATCCCGATCTCGGCGCGTTGCTGAAGCTGCATCTCGGCGAGGCCCGCTATGCCGAGCTCGAGCCGCAACTGCGCGCGCTCGGCGCACGCGTGTCGGGCGAACTCGACGAATGGGCGTCGCGCGCGGACAAGCACCCGCCCGTGCTCGAGCATCGCAACCGGCGCGGTGAGGCCGTGCAGCGGATCGACAAGGATCCCGCGTATGTCGCGCTCGAACGCGTCGCGTATGCCGAGCTCGGGCTTGCGTCGCTGAGCCACGGGGCCGAATCGGTGCCGCCGCTCGTCAAGTACGCGCTGACGTTCCTGTTCGTGCAGGCGGAATTCGGGCTGTGCTGCCCGGTCAGCATGACCGATTCGCTGACGCGCACGCTGCGCCGTTTCGGCGATCCGGCGCTCGTCGCGCGTTACCTGCCGATGCTCGCGTCACGCGATTTCGACACGCTGTACCAGGGCGCGATGTTCATGACCGAACAGGCGGCGGGCTCCGACGTCGGCCGGATCGCGACGCGGGCGACGCCCGAGACCGGCGCGCACGGCGAGACCGTCTGGCGCCTGACCGGCGACAAATGGTTCTGCTCGAACGCGGATGCCGAACTCGCGATGGTGCTCGCGCGGCCCGACGGCGCGCCGGACGGCATCAAGGGCCTGGCGCTGTTCCTGCTGCCGAAGACGCTGCCGGACGGCACGCGCAACCGCTACCGGATCGTGCGCCTGAAGGACAAGCTCGGCAGCCGTTCGATGGCGAGCGGCGAGATCGCGCTCGAAGGCGCGCAGGCGTACCTGATCGGCGAGATCGGCCGCGGCTTTCACCAGATGGCCGACATGATCAACATGTCGCGGCTGTCGAACGGCGTGCGCGCGGCGGGGCTGATGCGGCGCGCGCTGAACGAGGCGCTGCACGTCGCCGCGCACCGCGAGGCCTTCGGCCGCAAGCTGATCGAGATGCCGCTGATGCAGCGCCAGTTGCTGAAGATGCTGCTGCCGGCCGAGGCCGCGCGCGCGATGTTCATGCAGATCGCGCTGCTGCTGCCGCAGGCCGATGCGGGCGACGAGCAGGCCGCGCGCTGCGTGCGGATCCTGACGCCGCTGATCAAGTTCCGCGCGTGCCGCGATGCGCGGCGCGTGACGGGCGATGCGATGGAAGTGCGCGGCGGCACTGGCTACATCGAGGAGTGGAGCGACGCGCGCATCGTGCGCGATGCGCATCTCGGCTCGATCTGGGAAGGTACGAGCAACATCGTCGCGCTCGACGTCGCGCGGGCCGCGCAGCGCGAGCACGCGCTCGATGCGCTGCGCGCGTTCCTCGGCGACCGCCTCGGCGCGGCGCCGCTGCCCGATGCGAGCCGCGCGGCGCTGCGGCGCATCCTCGCGCGCGCCTGCGACGCGCTCGCGCGGGTCGCTGACGAAGGCGACGACGCGCGCGTGCGGCAGGCCGCGTCCGCGCTGTACTACGCGAGCGCGGCCGTGCTGATGGCGTGCGAGGGCGTGCGGCTCGCGCCGGATTTCCGGCGGCTCGCGCTCGCGCATCTGGTCGTGCGCCACAAGCTGCTGCCAGACGATCCGCTCGCGCCGGCATCGCGCGACGACGAATCGGCCGCGTACGACGCACTGCTGCGCGGCACGCCGATCGCGCTCGATACCGCGCTCGACCTGCTGCCGGAGGTCGAACGATGAGCACGACGCGTGGTGCACTGGACGGCCTGAAGGTCGTCGACCTGAGCCGCGTGCTCGGCGGCCCGTACTGCACGCAGGCGCTCGCCGACCACGGCGCGACGGTGGTCAAGATCGAGCCGCCGGACGGCGACGAGACGCGCGGCTGGGGGCCGCCGTTCCTCGGCGATACCGCGTGGTATTTCATGGGCGTGAACCGCAACAAGGAAGGGCTCGCGCTCGACCTGTCGCGCGACGAGGGGCGCGCGATCCTGTGGCGCCTGCTTGAAGAGGCCGACGTGCTCGTCGAGAACTTCAAGCCCGGCACGCTCGCGCGCTGGGGGATGGACTACGCGCGCGACCTGCAGCCGCGCTTCCCGCGCCTGATCCACTGCGCGGTGACGGGCTTCGGCGAAGGCGGCCCGCTCGGCGGGCTGCCCGGCTACGACGCGGTGATCCAGGCGATGGCGGGGCTGATGAGCGTCAACGGCGAGCGCGACGGCGACGCCACGCGCATCGGTCTGCCGATCGTCGACATGGTCACGGGCCTCAACGCGTTGGCCGGCATCCTGCTGGCGCTCGCGGAGCGCGAGAAGAGCGGGCAAGGGCAGTCGATCGACATCGCGCTGTACGACTGCGGCGTGTCGCTGCTGCATCCGCACCTGCCGAACTTCTTCGGTTCCGGGCGCGTGCCGGCGCGCAGCGGCAACGCGCATCCGAACATCGCGCCGTATGACAGCTACCGTACGGCGACCGCGCCGATCTTCCTCGCGATCGGCAACGACCGGCAATTCGCGCGGCTCGTCGCGCATCTCGGCGTGCCGGCGCTCGCCGGCGATCCGCGTTTCGTCGACAACCGCAGCCGCTGCGCACACCGTCCCGAGCTGAAGGCCGAACTGGAAGCACGGCTCGCCGAGCACGCCTGCGAGCCGCTCGCACGCGACCTGATGGCGGCCGGCGTGCCGTGCGGGCCGGTGCGCACGGTGGCCGACGTCGCGCACGATCCGCATGCGCTGCACCGGAACCTGTTCGTCGAGATCGGCGGCTATCGCGGCACGGCGTCGCCGGTGAAGCTGTCGCGCACGCCGGCCACCTATCGTTCGCCGCCGCCCGCACTGGGCGGCGATACGCGCGCGGTGCTCGAGCGCCTTGGCGTCGATCCCGCGCTCCAGCAGCAACTGCTCGACGCCGGCGTACTGAGGGAGGCTCCCGGCTAGGCGCCCCGACTGACACGACGCCGCCGGCCGGCGGCGCGATGCCGGCCACCCGGGAAAGGCGCGCGACAGTCGCGCCCCCGACACACCAACATGGAGACATCGATGAGCCGCCAGACATCCCCGACCGCCGCGCCGCAACTGCGGCCCGGCCGCGCCGCCTTCGCGGCGTTCGTCGGCACCACGATCGAGTGGTACGACTTCTACATCTACGGCACGGCCGCTGCGCTCGTGTTCGGCAAGGTGTTCTTTGCGAGCACGATGGATCCCGGCGTCGCGACGCTGCTGGCGTTCGTCACGTTCTGGGCCGGCTTCGCCGCGCGGCCGCTCGGCGGCATCGTGTTCGGACATCTCGGCGATCGCGTCGGCCGCAAGACCGCGCTCGTGATCACGCTGGTGATGATGGGGCTGGCGACGACCGGCATCGGCCTGTTGCCCGGCTATGCGCAGATCGGCGTCTGGGCGCCGGCCGGCCTCGTCGTGCTGCGCGTGCTGCAGGGCATCGCGGTCGGCGGCGAGTGGGGCGGCGCGGTGCTGATCGCGAGCGAGAACGCGCCGAAGCATCGCAGCATCCTGTATGCGGCGTTCGCGCAGCAGGGCTCGCCCACCGGCAACCTGCTGGCCACGGCCGCGTTCTTCGCGCTGAGCGCGCTGCCCACCCCGTCGTTCCTGATGTGGGGCTGGCGCATTCCGTTCCTGCTGTCGGCCGTGCTCGTGATCATCGGCATGGTGATCCGGCTGAAGCTCGAAGAGTCGGCCGACATGCAGCGCGTGCTCGCGCGCAAGCGCACCGTGAAGCTGCCGCTGCGCGATGTCGTGCGCGATCACTGGGTCGTCGTGCTGCTCGCGGCCGGCACGCTGCCGGTGATCAACGTCACGTACTTCCGCAGCACGTTCGCGCTGTCGTGGGCGACCAAGGAACTCGGTTACGCGCAGGGCACGTTCCTCGGCATCCTGTCGATCTCGCTCGTCGTGCAGTTCCTGATGCAGCCGGTCGGCGCATGGTTCGTGTCGAAGGTCGACATGCGCCGCGCGATGTGCTGGATCCTGATTCCGGAAATCGTGCTGATGCCCGTGATGTTCCATGCGCTCGCAACGCGCTCGTACTGGGTGGCCGTCGCGGGCATGTGCATCTCGACGATTCCGTCGGCGATGTTCTATGGCGCGGTCGGCGGCGTGCTCGCGCGCGTGTTTCCGGCCAACATCCGCTACACGGGCCTGTCGCTTGCGTACCAGTTGAGCGCGCTCGTCGTCGGCGGCGGCACGCCGGTGCTCGCGCAGGCGATCCTCAATTCGACCGGCAGCATCGTCGGCGTCGCGGTCGCATCGGGGCTTTACGCGCTCGTGTCGCTCGTGTGCATGCTGGCGCTGCTGAATCGCACCGGGTATCGCGCGGACGAACTGTCGACGGCCGAACGCAGCGACGCGGCCGAATGGGGTATGGAAGGCGCCGCCGCCGACACCCCGGCCGGTGCGGTCCCGCCGCCGGACGATCGCGGCACGCTGAAGCCGGTGGGTTGAATCGGGCGGTCGGTGTGACCGGGCGGCCCGGCGGTATCGCAAGCACCGGCCGTGTCGCATCGGTTCGGGTGCGCCAAAAGCAAACGGCACCGTGCGATGACACGGTGCCGTTTGTCGTTTCCCGCGAGGCGACCAGCGCGGCCGGCCGTCGCGAATGATGCCGGTCAGCCTTCCGTCGGCGGCACGTAGCCGGACGCCTGATCCGCGCCGTCGCCGAAGAAGTACTTCTCGGTCTGCTTCATCAGGTACTGGCGCGCGCGCGGGTCGGCCATGTTCAGGCGGTTTTCGTTGATCAGCATCGTCTGCTGCTTCAGCCAGCCTTGCCACGCTTCCTTCGAGACGCTCTCGTAAATGCGCTTGCCGAGTTCGCCCGGCAGCGGCGGGAAATCGAGGCCTTCGGCTTCCTTGCCGAGCTTCGCGCATTGGATCATTCGAGCCATCGTGTACTTCTCCTGTAATCGGACTGGGGGAGGGCAGTCGTGCCTGCGCTCAGAGCTGTTTCATCAGCACGAGCGACTTGCGCTGCCAGTTATAGAGTTTGCGGCGGTCTTCCGGCAGGTCGTCGACGCTGACCTTGACGAAGCCGCGCTTGAGGAACCAGTGCTCGGTGCGCGTCGTGAGCACGAAGATATGCGTGAGGCCGCGCGCGCGGGCACGCTGCTCGATGCGCTTGAGCAGGCGTTCGCCGTCGCCCGAGCCCTGCGCTTCCGGCGCGACCGTCAGGCACGCCATCTCGCCGATCTTCTCCTGCTGGTACGGATACAGCGCCGCGCAACCGAACAGCACGCCATCGTGCTCGATCACCGAGAAGTGGTCGATGTCGCGTTCGATCTGGTGGCGGCCGCGCCGCACCAGCGTGCCGTCCGACTCGAGCGGCTCGATCAGCGACAGGATGCCGCCGACGTCGTCCGGCGTCGCTTCGCGCAGGCTCTCGAGGTTCTCGTACGAGATCATCGTGCCGACGCCGTCGTGCAGGAACAGTTCGAGCAGCATGCTGCCGTCGAGCGATTGCGGGATCAGGTGCGCCCGGGTCACGCCGCCGCGGCACGCGCGGATCGAATGCTTCAGGAAGAATGCGTCGTCGCCCTGGACGTTGCCGGAATCGAGCAGCTCGGCCGCCGCGTCGAGCGACATTTCACGCACCAGCTCGCCTTCGTCGTCGACGATGCCGGGCGCTTCGGTCAGGAAGATGATCTTGTCGGCGCGCAGCGCGATCGCGGCGGCCGACGCGACATCTTCCATCGACAGGTTGAACGCTTCGCCGGTCGGCGAGAAGCCGAGCGGCGACAGCAGCACGAGCTTGCGGCTCGCGAGCGAATGACGGATCGATTCGGCGTCGATCTTGCGCACGATGCCCGTATGCGCGAAATCGACCCCGTCGAGAATCCCCACCGGCCGCGCGGTCACGAAGTTGCCCGACACGACGCTGATGTGCGCGTGCGCCATCGGCGAGTTCGGCAGACCCTGGCTGATCGCGGCCTCGATGTCGAGACGCACTTCACCGGCCGCTTCCTTCGCGGATTCGAGCGCGCGCGCATCGGTGATGCGCAGCCCGTGCGAAAACTCGGATTCGACACCGTGCAGGCTCAGCTGCTCCTCGACCTGCGGCCGCGAGCCGTGCACCAGCACGATCTGGATACCCATCGCCTGCAGCAGCGCGATGTCGGACACGAGCGCATTCAGCAGCCCCTGCTGCACCACCTCGCCGCCAAACCCCACGACGAACGTGCTGTTGCGGAACTTGTGGATATAGGGCGCGACGGAGCGCATCCAGTCGACGAACTGCGCGTGACTGGCGGCCGAGTCGTCGGCAACCGGCGGCGTCGTGGCGCCGGTCTGGGCGGGAGGGAGGTCGGTTTGGGAATTCATGGGCGGGATTATAATGCGCCCCCATGTCGAATGTACCTAAAAGTCCCGCGCCGACGCGGGCCAAAGCGCCGTCGGCCCGGCACCCAAATGGTGCGGCCGATGCACGCCAGCAGCAGGGCCAGCCGCCGCGCCGGCCGCAGGAACAGCAGGCGGGCAAACCTGCACACGGGCCGCGCGGGCCGCGTGGCGACGCATCGCGCGACGCGCGCCAGCCGGCCGCGAAGGATGCGTCCGCTGTGACGGGCGAGCGCGCGCCGCGCCGCGAGCGTCCGCCGCGCGCGGTCGTCGCGCCGAATCCCGTTCCGCCGATCACCTACCCCGAAAGCCTGCCCGTGTCGGGCAAGCGCGACGAAATCGCGCGTGCGATCGCCGGTCATCAGGTTGTCATCGTCTGCGGCGAAACCGGCTCGGGCAAGACCACGCAGTTGCCGAAGATCTGTCTCGATCTCGGCCGCGGCCTCGGCGCCGGCGGCACAGGCCTGATCGGCCATACGCAGCCGCGCCGCCTCGCCGCGTCGTCCACCGGCCGCCGGATCGCCGAGGAACTCGGCACGCCGTTCGGCGAAGTGGTCGGCTACAAGGTGCGCTTTACCGACAATCTCGCGCCGGGCGCGTCCGTGAAGCTGATGACGGACGGGATCCTGCTCGCCGAGACGCAGACCGATCCGTTGCTGAAGGCGTACGACACGCTGATCATCGACGAGGCGCACGAGCGCAGCCTGAACATCGACTTCCTGCTCGGCTACCTGAAGGAAATCCTGCCGAGGCGGCCGGACCTGAAGCTGATCGTCACGTCCGCGACGATCGACGCCGATCGCTTCGCGCGCCATTTCGGCACCGACGCGCATCCCGCGCCGGTGATCGAGGTGAGCGGGCGGCTGTATCCGGTCGAGATGCGCTACCGGCCGGTGGCCGAGGATCGCCCGGCCGTCAAGCACGCCGAAGGCACGGGCGGCCGCGACCGCGTGAAGACCGCGCGCGAAGCCGAGCGCGACCTGATGGACGCGATCGTCGACGCGGTCGACGAGCTGTGCCGCGAAGGCCCCGGCGACGTGCTGGTGTTCCTGCCCGGCGAGCGCGAGATCCGCGAAGCGGCCGAGGCGCTGCGCAAGCACCATCCGCCGCACACCGAGATCCTGCCGCTGTTCGCGCGGCTCTCGGCGGCCGACCAGGACAAGGTGTTCAAGGCGTCGAACGCGCGCCGGATCGTGCTCGCGACCAACGTGGCCGAAACCTCGCTGACGGTGCCGGGCATCCGTTACGTGGTCGATACGGGCCTTGCGCGCGTGAAGCGCTATTCGTACCGGAACAAGGTCGAGCAGCTGCAGGTCGAGTCGATCTCGCAGGCGGCCGCGAACCAGCGCGCAGGCCGTTGCGGCCGCGTGGCCGACGGTGTCTGCATCCGCTTGTACGAGGAAAGCGACTACCAGGCGCGTGCGCGCTTCACCGATCCGGAAATCCTGCGCTCGTCGCTCGCGTCGGTGATCCTGCGGATGAAGTCGCTGCATCTCACCGCGATCGAATCGTTCCCGTTCCTGGAGCCGCCGCCCGGCCGCGCGATCGCGGACGGCTACCAACTGCTCAACGAACTCGGCGCGGTCGACGACGACAACGCGCTGACGCCGCTCGGCCGCGAACTCGCGCGGCTGCCGCTCGACCCGCGCGTCGGCCGGATGATTCTTGCCGCGCGCGACCAGCAGTCGCTGCGCGAAGTGCTGATCATTGCGAGCGCGCTGTCCGTGCAGGATCCGCGCGACCGTCCGATCGAAGCGCAGGAGCAGGCCGACCAGGCGCACCGCCGGTTCGCCGACGAGCGTTCCGAGTTCCTGCAGTGGCTGAAGATCTGGGCGTGGTTCGAAGAGGCGGTCGCGCACAAGAAGTCGAACCGCCAGCTGATCGACGCGTGCCGGCAGAACTTCCTGTCGCACCTGCGGCTGCGCGAGTGGCGCGACGTCCATTCGCAGTTGCTGACCGTCGTGCGCGAGCACGGCTGGCGGCTGAACGAAGTCGAGGCGACCTACGAACAGGTCCATCTGGCCCTGTTGACGGGCCTGCTCGGCAACCTCGGCCTGAAGGCCGACGACGATCCGCACTATCTCGGCGCGCGCGGGATCAAGTTCTACCTGTGGCCGGGCTCCGCGCTCGCGAAGAAGGCCGGCCGCTGGGTGATGGCCGCCGAGCTCGTCGAGACGAGCCGGCTGTACGCACGCTGCCTCGCGAAGATCGAGCCCGAATGGGTCGAGAAGATCGGCGCGCATTTGCTGAAGAAATCGCTGTCGGAGCCGCACTGGGAAAAGCGCCCGGCGCAGGTCAGCGCGTACGAGCGCGCGACGCTGTACGGGCTGCCGATCTACCACCGCCGGCGCGTCGCGTTCGGCAAGCAGGATCCGTCGAGGGCGCGCGAGCTGTTCATCCGCGGCGCGCTGGTCGAGGGCGAGTTCGACACGAAGCTCGCGTTCTTCGCGCACAACCGCAAGCTGCTCGCCGACATCGAGCAGCTCGAGCACAAGTCGCGCCGGCAGGACGTGCTGGTCGACGACGAGCTGATCTACGCGTACTACGACCAGGCGATTCCGGAAGGGATTCACACGGGCGCCGCGTTCGAGCGCTGGTATCGCGACGAGGTGAAGAAGGGCGGCCAGCCCGAGGACAAGCTGCGGCTGCTGTACCTGTCGCGCGACGACCTGATGCGCCACGAGGCGGCCGGCGTGACGACCGAGCTGTTCCCGAAGCGGGCGACGATGGCCGGCGTCGAGATGGCGCTCACGTATCACTTCGAGCCCGGCACGCCGCGCGACGGCGTGACGCTCGCGGTGCCGCTGTATGCGCTGAACCAGGTCGACGCGCGCCGCTGCGAGTGGCTCGTGCCCGGGATGCTGAAGGAAAAGGTGCAACTGCTGCTGAAGTCGCTGCCGCAGAAGCTGCGCCGGCATTGCGTGCCGCTGCCCGAGTACGCGGCCGGCTTCGTCGAGCGGATGGGCCGCGAGCGCTTCGGCGCGGGCGGGCTCGTCGAGGCGCTGATCGCCGACGTGCGGGGTGAAACGCAAATCGCGATGAAAACGGCCGACTTCAAGCTGGAAACGCTCCCCGCGCACCTGTTCATGAACTTCAAGGTGATCGACGAGCACGGCCGCCAGCTCGCGATGGGGCGCAATCTCGCGCAGCTGCGCCAGGAGCTGGGCGCGCAGGCGCAGCAGCAGTTCCAGAAGATCGCGGCGGCGTCGACGATCGCGGCCGGCGGCGATGGCGACGCTGGCGAGCCGATCGGCCAGGCGCCTGCCACGGTCGCGACGACTGGCACCGCCGGTCGTGGCGCGAAGGCCGGCAAGGGCGCGGCGCCGCAGACGGCCGCGCCGGCGGAAGCCGGTGCGACCGCGCTGTACGAGAACCTGACGACGTGGAATTTCGGCAAGCTACCCGAGCTGCTGGAGATCCGCCGGCGCGGCCAGACGCTTTACGGCTACCCGGCGCTCGTCGATCGCGGCACGCATTGCGACGTCGAGGTGTTCGATTCGCCGGAGGAGGCCGCGCGCATCCACCGGGCTGGCCTGCGGCGGCTGTTCGCGCTGCAGCTGAAGGAGCCGATCAAGTTCCTCGAGAAGAACCTGCCGGGCCTGCGCGAGATGGCGATGCAGTACATGTCGCTCGGCACGCAGGACGAGCTGCGCGACCAGTTGATCGACACGGCGCTCGACCGCGCGTGCCTGCAGGATCCGCTGCCCGACGACGACGCGACCTTCCACGCGCGCCGCGACGAGGGCCGGAGCCGCCTGAACCTGCTCGCGCAGGAAATCGCGCGGCTGGTCGGGCAGATCCTGGCCGAATACGCGGGGCTCGTGAAGAAGCTCGCGCAGGCGAAGCCGTTCGCGCAGGCGCATGCGGACCTGCAGCAGCAGCTCGCCGCGCTGGTCGGCAAACGCTTCGTGATCGACACGCCGTACGCGCAACTCGCGCACTTCCCGCGCTACCTGAAGGGCATCGCGCTGCGGATCGACAAGCTGAAGGCCGACCCGGCGCGCGACGCGAAGCAGTCGGCCGACCTGTTGCCGCTTGCCCAGCAGTACCAGCGCGCGGTGTCGCAGCGCGGCGGCGTCGCCGATGCGCGGCTCGCGGAATTCCGCTGGCTGCTCGAGGAACTGCGGATTTCGCTGTTCGCGCAGGAACTGCGCACGCCGATGCCTGTCTCTGTCAAGCGTCTGCACAAGGTCTGGGAGTCGATGCAGCGCTAGCGCAACATCGGTTTCCCGGGCCGGCACCGGCGGCCGGCCCCGGCCGGCCGCGCGGCGCCTGCCGCGCCGGCCGACCGGGCCGCCGCGGCGTGCGTCGAAGTGGCGCAATGCCGGCTTCGGTCAACCGGCCGGCCCGGTTGAACGTTTTACAATGACGGTTGTTCCTCGACGTGAGTCTTCATGCGCACTTTCCTTTCCCTCGGCCGCACGCTCGCGCTGGCCGCCGCCGTGCTGGCGCCCGCCGCACACGCGAATAACGTGATCATCCTCAATTCGGCCGAAGCGACGCTGTCCCTGATCGACCAGCAGACCCGCGAAGTCGTCAGCACGATGCCGACCGGCAAGGAACCACATCACCTGATGGCGACGCCCGACAATTCGTCGCTGATCGTTGCAAATTCGGTCTCGAACAGCCTGATGTTCCTCGATCCGAAGACGGGCAAGCTGCAGCGCACCGTCGAAGGGATCGACGATCCTTACCAGCTCGGCTTCTCGCCCGACCGTAAATGGTTCGCGGCGGCCGGCCTGCGGCTCGACCGCGTCGACATCTACGGCTACGACGGCCGCGACCTGAAGCTCGTGAAGCGCGTGCCGCTCGCGGTGATGCCGAGCCACCTCGCGTTCACGAAGGACAGCAAGACGCTGCTCGTGTCGCTGCAGGTCTCCGGTGAGATCGCGGCGATCGACCTGCCGACGCAGACGGTCAAGTGGAAGATGAAGGTCGGCAAGGTGCCGGCCGGCCTGTGGCTCACGCCGGACGACAAGTACCTGCTCGTCGGGATGACCGGTGCGGATTACGTCGCGGTGGTCGACTGGCGCAACCAGAAGGTCGTCAAGCAGATCTACACCGGCAAGGGCGCGCACAACTTCCGCTCGCTCGCCGACGGCACGCACGTCGCGGTGACGAACCGGGTCGCGAACACGATCAGCATCATCGACGAGAACACGCTCACCAACGTCGGCGATATCACCGGCCTGCTGCCGGGCCCGGACGACATGGAGCTGTCCGCCGACAAGAAGACGCTGTGGGTGACGTTCCGCTTCGCGAAGAAGGTCGGGATCATCGACCTGGCGTCGCGCAAGCTGGTGCAGACGATCGCCGTCGGCCGCTCGCCGCACGGCATCTATTTCTACGACCGCGCGCCGTGGCGCGCCGCGAACGGCGCGTGACGGGCAGGGGAGAACGATGCTGCACCTGATCGATGCATTCGTCTCGGACATCCAGACCTGGCTGTACGTCGACGTCGTGCAGCCGCTCCTCTTCAAGTTCAACCTGATGGACTATGACGAGGACACCTACGACGCGCTGTACTGGGTGATCGTCGGGGCGCTGCAGATGGTGCTGATGTTCGTGCTGCTGCGCCCGCTCGAGGCGCTGCTGCCCGTCGAGCGCTGGACGAACCGCCGGGCCGTGCGGGTCGACGTGATCTACACGGCGATCGCGAAGCTCGGCATCTACTCGCTGTTCTTCTTCTTCGCGCTGCAGCCGCTGTTCGACAACTTCCAGGCGTGGCTGCGCCTGCACGGCGTCGCGAACCTGAACCTCGACTACCTGTGGCCGGGCGTGACCTCGAAGCCGATCGTCACGTTCGCGATCTATCTCGTCGTGCTCGATTTCGCCGGCTACTGGTATCACCGCTGGCAGCACAAGTTCGGCATCTGGTGGGAGCTGCACGCCGTGCATCACAGCCAGCGCCAGATGTCGTTGTGGTGCGATGACCGCAACCACGTGCTCGACGACGTGATCCAGTCGTGCTTCTTCGCGGCGATCGCGCTCGTGATCGGCGTGACGCCGTCGCAGTTCGTCGTGCTGACCGCGTTCACGAACTTCATGCAGAGCATTCAGCACACGAATGCGCGGCTGCCGTTCGGCTGGCTCGGCGAGCGCCTGCTCGTGAGCCCGATCTTCCATCGCCGCCACCACGCGGTCGGCTACGGCCACGAAGGCACGAAGTACGGCTGCAACTTCGGCGTGCTGTTTCCGTGGTGGGACATGATGTTCGGCACCGCGTCGTGGAACCGCACGGTCGAGCCGACCGGCATCCGCGACCAGGTCGAGGGCGTGTCCTACGGCGAAGGCTTCTGGGCGCAGCACGGCCTCGCGTTCGTGCGGATCTTCCGGCGCCTGTTCCCCGCCAAGCGCGGCGCGGCATCGGCCTGATCCGGCCGTTCCCACGTTGAGCGGCTCTCCCACGCGGCCCGCATGTGCTTTGGCGCATGCGGGCCGCGTGGTTTATCCTTTCCCCGTTTTTCTCCGTCGATACAGGCTCGCATGAACGACTTGCTGCGTTCCTTCGTCCGCGCATTGGCGAGCGCACTGCATCCGCGCATGCTGTGGCTCACCCTGATGCCGTTTCTCGTCTCGGCCGTCCTGTGGGGCGTCGTGCTGTGGTTCTCGTGGCAGTCGCTGCTGGACCTCGCACGCGGCGCGCTCGACGGCTTCGTGCTGACGGCCATGCTGTACCGCGCGTTCGACGCGATCGGCATGTCGCAGCTGCATGCCGTCGTCGCGCCGTTCGTGGTCGTGTCGCTCGCGATTCCGCTGATCGTGCTGACCGTGCTGCTGCTGATCGCGACGATTTCGATGCCGGTCGTGATCAAGCACCTCGCGAACCGGCAGTTCGCGGCGCTCGAGGCGAAGCGGGGCGGCACCTTCTTCGGCAGCGTGTTCAATTCGCTGGGGGCGGCGCTGGCCGGCGTCGTCGTGCTGGTCGTCACGATCCCGCTGTGGCTGATTCCGCCGTTCTTCGCGCTGCTGCCGCCGGTGATCTGGGGCTGGCTCACCTACCGCGTGATGACCTACGACGCGCTCGCGCTGCACGCGAGCCGCGACGAGCGCCGGGCGCTCGTGCGGCGGCACCGCTGGCCGCTGATCGGCATCGGCGTCGCGACCGGGCTGCTCGGTACCGTGCCGACCTTCGTGTGGGTATCGTCGGTCTGGATGATGGTGCTGTTCCCGTTCGTCGCGGCGGCCATGATCTGGGTATACGCTTTCATCCTCGTCTTCTCGGCGCTGTGGTTCGGGCACTATTGCCTGCGCGCGCTGGAGGACCTGCGTGCGAGTTCGCGCGCCACCGCAATCGACATGGGGCAGGCATGAGCATCGGCATCATCATCATCGGCGACGAAATCCTTTCGGGCCGCCGGCAGGACAAGCATCTGGCGAAGGTCATCGAGCTGCTCGGCGCGCGCGGCCTCACGCTCGACTGGGCCGAATACGTCGGCGACGATCCGGCGCGCATCACGGCGACCCTCGCACGCGCGATCGCGTCGGGCGACATCGTGTTCTCGACGGGCGGCATCGGCGCGACGCCGGATGACCACACGCGCCAGTGCGCGGCCGCCGCGCTCGGCGTGCCGCTCGAGCTGCATCCGGAAGCGAAGGTGCTGATTTCGGAGCGGATCCGCGAAACGCATACCGATCCGGCCACGCCGGTCGATTTCGAGTCGCCGGAGAACCTGCACCGCTTCAACATGGGCGTGTTCCCGGTGGGCGCGACGATCATCCCGAACGGCTACAACCGGATTCCCGGCTTCTCGGTCGGCGACCTGCACTTCGTGCCGGGCTTCCCGGTGATGGCGTGGCCGATGATCGAATGGGTGCTCGACACGAAGTACGCGCACCTGCATCACGCGACGCCGCACGCGGAGCGCTCGCTGTACGTGTTCGAGCTGCCGGAATCGACGCTCACGCCGCTGATGGAGCGCATCGAGCGCGATTTCCCGGGCGTGCGCGTGTTCAGTCTGCCGAGCGTCGGCGATGCGGAGCGCGGCGGGATCTACGCGCGCCGCCACATCGACCTCGGCGTGAAGGGTGAGCCGGAGGCTGTCGCAGCCGCATACGTGAAGCTGCGTGAAGGCGTGCACCTGCTCGGCGGCGACGTCGTCGAACCCGATACGCCGCGCGCCTGAGCGGCCCCTCGATCAGCCGTACAAAAACCACGGGCCGCGCAACGCGGCCCGTCATCGGCATGTCATCGCCCGGCTCGACGATGGGGTTGTCGCGACCGGTGGGAGCGGCGTGCCGTCAGGCGCCGATCCACGGCAGTTTCCGGAAGCACCAGCCTTCGACCGTCTTGCGGTGGCCTTCGGCGTCCTTCGCGCCCTCGAAGCCTTCGAGCAGGTCGAAGGCCTTCGTGAAGCCGGCCTCGGTGGAGGCGATCGCGGCGAGCTTCGAGCGCGCGGCGCTGCGGCACAGGAACAGGATAGGCGTATCGGCCGGGAGGGCCGCCTTCAGTTCGTTGACGAATTCGGCGTTCGGCACGCCGCCCGGGTAGCGCGTCCATTCGAGGTGCAGGTACTGGCCGTCGCCGACGAGCGGGCGGCCGATCCAATCGAGTTCGGCGCGGGTGCGCACGTCGACGAGGCGCGCCGACGGATCGAGCTGCAGCAGTTCGAAGGCCTCGGCCGGCAGCAGCGCCCCGGCGTAGTTGAGCGCGGCTTGTGCGCGGCGTTCGTCGGCCTTCGCGTAAAGCTGGTCGAGCGTACTCATGGCAGGGAGTCTCCTATCGGTCAAACGAACATTCTAGCGCGGCGTCGCGGCACGGATGTCCGCGTGGGGGACGGTGCGCGCTCCCACACGCGCTCACCAAAAGAGTGCAGAATGGCGCGCATGCACCAAGATGATTCCGGGGATGGGGCGCGTCGCGACGATTGCACCATCGAGGTGCTTTCAGTTGGCAGGCGGCGGGCAGCCGAGCCCCGGAATTGCGCAGCACAGCCCCGTCGCGACGAGCGCCGGCGCGATTCGCGCCCCTCTCGCGCATAGGTGGCACGGAAGCTGCTTTATAGGATTCGGTCGAATCGGGGCGCGCTGCGCCAAAGCAAGACCCCGGTCAGCTCGATAAACGAGGCGGTTCCCAGTCCGCCGGAATTGTTCAATCAGGAGAAGAGGTTATGAGTAAAACCGTCGCCGACGTCATGCAGCTCGTGAAGGACGAGGACGTCAAGTTTGTCGATTTCCGCTTCACGGATACGCGCGGCAAGGAACAGCACGTGTCGGTGCCGGTTTCGGCGTTTGACGAAGACAAGTTCGAAAGCGGCCATGCATTCGACGGCTCGTCGATCGCGGGCTGGAAGGGCATCGAGGCGTCGGACATGCTGCTCATGCCGGACCCGACCGCTGCCTTCATCGACCCGTTCTACGAAGAGTCGACCCTGGTGCTGACCTGCGACGTGGTCGAGCCGGCCGACGGCAAGGGCTACGAGCGCGACCCGCGTTCGCTCGCGAAGCGCGCGGAAGCGTACCTGAAGAGCACGGGCATCGGCGACACGGCCTACTTCGGTCCGGAACCGGAATTCTTCATTTTCGACTCGGTCCAGTGGAACACGGACATGTCGGGCTGCTTCGTGAAGATCAACTCGGAAGAAGCACCGTGGTCTTCGGCCAAGGAATTCGAAGGCGGCAACACGGGCCACCGTCCGGGCACGAAGGGCGGCTACTTCCCGGTCGCGCCGGTCGACACGTTCCAGGACATGCGTTCGGAAATGTGCCTGCTGCTCGAACAGCTCGGCATCCCGGTCGAAGTGCACCACCACGAAGTGGCGGGCCAGGGCCAGAACGAAATCGGCACGAAGTTCTCGACGCTGGTCCAGCGCGCCGACTGGACGCAATGGTCGAAGTACATCATCCATAACGTCGCGCACTCGTACGGCAAGACGGCAACCTTCATGCCGAAGCCGGTCGTCGGCGACAACGGTTCGGGCATGCACGTTCACCAGTCGATCTGGAAGGACGGCCAGAACCTGTTCGCGGGCAACGGCTACGCAGGCCTGTCGGAACTGGCGTTGTTCTACATCGGCGGCATCATCAAGCACGCCCGTGCACTGAACGCGATCACGAACCCGACGACGAACTCGTACAAGCGTCTGGTCCCGCACTTCGAAGCACCGGTCAAGCTCGCCTACTCGGCACGCAACCGTTCGGCATCGATCCGCATTCCGCACGTGTCGAACCCGAAGGGCCGCCGTATCGAAACGCGCTTCCCGGATCCGATGGCGAACCCGTACCTGTTGTTCTCGGCACTGATGATGGCCGGCCTCGACGGGATCCAGAACAAGATCCATCCGGGCGAAGCCGCGGACAAGAACCTGTACGACCTGCCGCCGGAAGAGGATGCAAAGATCCCGACCGTCTGCGCGGGCCTCGACCAGGCAATCGAAGCGCTCGACAAGGATCGCGAGTTCCTGACCCGTGGCGGCGTATTCACGGACGGCATGCTCGACGCGTACCTCGCGCTGAAGGAGCAGGAGCTGGCGAAGTTCCGCATGACGACGCACCCGATCGAGTTCGAGATGTACTACTCGCTCTAATCGGCGATGGCGCTTCGATTCAGCGCCGTCATGCCGGTTCGTTCCCGTCGCGCGGCCTGCGGCGGGAACGGCGGAGTCTGAAAGGGGCGGCGTCGAGCCGTCCCTTTTTTGTTCCGGTGATTTTTCCTTTTCTGGCCCGTTGAGGCGCGACAAGCACGCAGATGGTTCTGAAGAATCTGATCAAGGCGAAAACGGGGCAGCCCGAGCGACTGACGGACGACGAGCGGCTCGCACGCTCGGGCCTGCTGGCGGGGCTGGAAGCGCTGCCGACGGTCGTGATCGTGCTCGACCGCAAGACGCTGCGGATCGCGTTCGCGAACCCGTCCGCGGAGGCGATGCTCGACATCTCGCGCCGGCAGCTCGCGCAGCGGCCATGGGGCGAGATTTTTCCGAATGCGAACGAGCTGGCATCGACGATCACCGCGATCGGCGAGGAACGCTTTCACGCGACGCACCTCGATACCGTGCTCGACCGGCCCGGCCGCGAACCGCTGCATGTGCACGCGATCGTCGGCTTTCTCGAGACCGCGCCCGATTTCGTGCTCGTCGAGCTGTTCGAGAACGAGCGGCAGTCGCGCACCGATCGCGAGGAGCGCATCCACGACCTGACCGCGGTCAACAAGCAGTTGATCCGCAACCTCGCGCACGAGATCAAGAACCCGCTCGGCGGCATTCGCGGCGCAGCCCAGCTGCTCGAATTCGAGCTCGGCGAGCGCGAGCGCGGCGAGTTGCGCGAATACACGCAGGTGATCATCAAGGAGTCCGATCGCCTGCAGACGCTCGTCGACCGGTTGCTGGAGCCGCACCGGCACCCGCACATCGTCGGCGACGTGAACATTCATGAAGTATGCGAACGCGTGCGCGCGGTGATGCTCGCGGAATTCCCGCGCGGGCTCACGATCGAGCGCGACTACGACGTGAGCGTGCCGGACCTGCGCGGCGACAAGGAGCAACTGATCCAGGCGCTGCTCAACATCGTGCGCAACGCCGCGCAGGCGCTGCGCGAACGCATCGCGCAGGGCGACGCGAAGATCGAGTTGCGCACGCGCATCGCGCGCAAGGTGACGATCGCGAAGCGCCTGTACCGGCTGGCACTGGACTTGCACGTGATCGACAACGGGCCCGGCATTCCGGAGGAAATCCGCGACCGGATCTTCTACCCGCTCGTGTCCGGGCGCGACGACGGCAGCGGCCTCGGCTTGACGCTCGCGCAGACGTTCGTGCAGCAGCATGACGGGACGATCGAGGTCGAAAGCCGGCCCGGACGTACCGAATTTCAGATCCTGCTGCCGCTCGACCATTGAGCGGCGGCATGGCGATTCACCGGATTTACCCATATCTGACCGACCTATGAAGCCGATCTGGATAGTAGACGACGACCAATCGATCCGCTGGGTGCTCGAAAAGGCGCTCGCCCGGGACAGCTTCGCGACGAAGAGCTTCGCGAACGTGCGTGACGCGCTGGCCGCGCTCGACCACGAGACCCCGCAGGTGCTCGTATCCGACATCCGGATGCCGGGCGGCTCGGGCCTCGAGTTGCTGCAGGCGATGCACGAGCGCCTGCCGGGCCTGCCCGTCATCATCATGACGGCGTTCTCCGATCTCGACAGCGCCGTCGCGGCGTTCCAGGGCGGCGCGTTCGAATATCTCGCGAAGCCGTTCGACGTCGACAAGGCGGTCGAGCTGATCCGCCGCGCGGTGGAAGAAAGCCTGCGCGGCGGTGCGCCGCAGGACGAGCGCGTGGCCGAGGCGCCCGAGATGCTCGGCCAGGCGCCCGCAATGCAGGACATGTTCCGCGCGATCGGCCGCCTGTCGCACTCGGCCGCGACCGTGCTGATCACCGGCGAATCGGGCACCGGCAAGGAGCTCGTCGCGCGCGCGCTGCACCGTCACAGCCCGCGTGCGAACGGGCCGTTCATCGCGCTGAACACCGCGGCGATTCCGAAGGACCTGCTCGAATCCGAGCTGTTCGGCCATGAGCGCGGCGCGTTCACCGGCGCGCAGACGACGCGGCAGGGCCGCTTCGAGCAGGCCGAGAACGGCACGCTGTTCCTCGACGAAATCGGCGACATGCCGTTCGACCTGCAGACGCGCCTGTTGCGCGTGCTGTCGGACGGGCAGTTCTATCGGGTCGGTGGCCACAACCCGCTGCGCGCGAACGTGCGCGTGATCGCCGCGACGCACCAGAATCTCGAATCGCGCGTGCGCCAGGGGCTGTTCCGCGAGGACCTTTACCACCGGCTCAACGTGATCCGGCTGCGCCTGCCGCCGCTGCGCGAGCGCAGCGAGGATATCGCGCTGCTCACGCGCCACTTCCTGCAGAAGAGTGCGCGCGATCTCGGCGTCGAGCCGAAGCGCGTGTCCGACGAAGCGCTGGCTTACCTGACGTCGCTGGCGTTTCCCGGCAACGTGCGCCAGCTCGAGAACCTCGCGAACTGGCTGACCGTGATGGCGCCCGCGCAGACGGTCGAGATCAAGGACCTGCCGCCCGACCTCGTGCCGGCCGGTGCGCCGGTCGCGGCGACGGGCGACGGTACGGATGCGCACGGCAACGGTGGCGAGGCTGCGCTCGCGCAACCGGCGATCGGTGCGCTGCCGGCGGTGTCCGCGCCCGTCGCGGCCGCGCCGAACGGCGGCGCGCCGGCTGGCTATCCGGTCTGGGAGCATGGCTTGCGTACCGAAGTCGCACGGCTGTTGCGCGAGAACTCGGCCGACGTGATGGACGAACTCGCACGCCGCTTCGAGGCGGCCGTGATCCGCGAGGCGCTCGACTTCACGCGCGGCCGCAAGGTCGAGGCCGCGGAGCGGCTCGGCATCGGCCGCAACACCATTACGCGCAAGATCCAGGAACTCCATCTGGAGCCCTGAGCACGATTTGCGGCATGCGCGGGCGTCGCGCATGCCGCGATCGGACATAATCGCGGTTTGCACGCCGTTTGCCATTCCGCCGATCCTCAATGTCCGATTCCTTCCGCTGGCCCGCCGGGGCCGACCCGTTCCGTTTCCTCGAAGCGCTCGACAGCAAGCGCGCCCGCACATGGGTCGACGAGCAGAATGCGCGCACGCGCGCCGCGCTGCGTGACGACGACGCGTATCGCGCGCTGACGGCGCGCCTCGCCAAAGCGTACCTGCCGCGCGAGCGCCCGGTGATTCCGACGCGCTGGCGCGACTGGGCCTACGACCTGTGGCAGGACGATCTCCATCCGAAGGGGCTGTGGCGCCGCACGCGCTGGGACGACTGGCGCGCGGGAAAACCGGCGTGGGAAACGCTGCTCGACGTCGACGCGCTCGGTGCGGAGGAGGGCGAGTCGTGGGTGTTCGAGCAGGACGCGATCCTGTACCCGGACGGCGATCGCGCGCTGCTGTCGCTGTCGCCGGGCGGCGCCGACGCGGTCGTCGTGCGCGAATTCGATCTCGTCGAACGCCGTTTCGTCGACGGCGGTTTCACGATCGACGAGCCGGGACATCACACGGTGGGCTGGATCGATCGCGATACCGTCTACGTGAGCTGGGATCGCGGCGAAGCGCATGCGACCGCGGCCGGCTATCCGTATGAAGCGCGGCGCTGGGTGCGTGGCACCGCGCTGGCCGATGCGCCCGTCGTCTTCCGCGGCGAACCAGACGACATCAGCGCGGGGGCGGGGTTCGATCCGATCGACAACCGTCACGTCGCGTGGCGCAGCGTCGATTTCTTCGACGCCCATGCGTACCGCTTGACGGAAGCGGGCGAGTGGGTGCGCTACGACGTGCCGACCCATGTCGAGGTCGGGTTCTGGGAAGGCTGGCTCATGCTGGAGCCGCGCCTCGACTGGGATTGCGACGGCGTGCGCCATGCGGGCGGCTCGCTGCTCGCGATCCGCGAGCAGGCGTTCCTCGCCGGGTCGCGCGAACTCACGACGCTGTTCGCGCCGCAACCGTCGACGTCCGCGTGCACGTGGACGCACACGCGCACGACGCTGATCGCGAGCTGGCTCGACGACGTGCACAACCGCACGATGCTGTGGCAGCCGAGCCAGGCCGACGACGGTACGTGGACGTGGGATGCGCGGCCGTTCGAGTGGCCGGGGCCGGGCGATGCGCAGATCGACGTCGAGCCTGTCGAGTCGACGCTGAACGACGAGATTTACGTGGACGTCGACACCTGTCTCGATCCGCCCGAATGCTGGCTGGCCGACCTTGCGGATCGCGCGGACGATGCGCCGTCGCGCCGCGTGCTGCTCGACCGGCCGCCGGTGCAGTTCGACGCGGCCGGGCTCGTCGTGCGCCGCGCGAGCGCACGCTCGCAAGACGGCACGATCGTGCCGTACACGCTGATCGGGCCGCGCGATGCACTCGACGTGGCCGACGGCGCCGCGCGTGTCGCGCGGCCGTGCCTGCTGTCGGGCTATGGCGGCTTCGCGATTCCGAACCTGCCGGGCTACAGCGATGCGTTCGGTATCGGGTGGCTCGAACGCGGCGGCGTGATGGCATTCGCGCACATCCGCGGCGGCGGCGAGTTCGGGCCGCGCTGGCACGTCGATGCGCAGCGCGAACACCGCCAGCGTTCGTTCGACGATTTCATCGCGGTGGCCGAGGATCTGGCCGCGACCGGCGTGACGACTGCCGCGCAGCTGGGCATCGAAGGCGGCAGCAACGGCGGGCTGCTGGTCGCCGCGTGCATGGTGCAGCGGCCGGAGTTGTTCGGCGCGGTGCTCTGCCGCGTGCCGCTGCTCGACATGCAGCGTTATCCGAAGCTGCACGCGGGCGCCGCGTGGCTCGACGAATACGGTGACCCGGACGATTCGCGCGAAGGTGCGGCGCTGGCCGCGTACTCGCCGTATCACCGCGTGCGCGAAGGCGTCGCGTATCCGCCGCTGCTGCTGACGACGTCGACGCGCGACGACCGCGTGCATCCCGCGCATGCACGCAAGATGGCCGCGCGCATGCACGCGCTCGGTCATGAACGGGTGTGGTACTGGGAGAACACCGACGGCGGCCACGGCAGCGCCGACGATCTGGAACGCGCGGAGGCCGATGCGGCCGAATTCGGGTTCCTGTGGGCCCATCTCGGGCCGGCGCCCGCGCGGCGCTGAACGCGCGCGGGCTGCCCGGGAGATCAGCCGACGACCGCGACGACGGGCGTGTGGTCGGACGGCTGTTCCCACGTGCGCGGCGTGCGATCGACTTCGCACGACGTGCAGGTTTCGGCCAGCGCCGGCGACAGCAGCACGTGGTCGATGCGCAGCCCCGCGTTGCGGCGGAACGCCATCATCCGGTAGTCCCACCACGTGAAGGTTTTCTCCGGCTGTTCGAAGCGGCGGAACGCATCGACGAAGCCGAGCTCGATCAGTTGCGCGAAGTGGGCGCGCTCCTGCGGCGACACGAGGTTCTGGCCTTCCCATTTCGCCGGGTCGTGCACGTCGCGGTCTTCCGGCGCGATGTTGTAGTCGCCGAGCAGCGCGAGCTTCGGGTAGCGCTGCAGCTCGGTGCGCAGCCACGCCTGCAGCGCGTCGAGCCATTGCATCTTGTAGACGAACTTGTCGGAGTCGGGCGCCTGGCCGTTCGGGAAATACGCGGACACGATGCGCACGCCGTCGACCGTCGCGGCGACCACGCGCTGCTGCGGATCGTCGAAACCGGGGATGTTGCGCACGACGTCCGATTCGTCGACGGACAGCGTGTCGCGCGCGAGGATCGCGACGCCGTTGTAGGTCTTCTGGCCGGTGAACCAGCTGCGGTAGCCGACCGCCTCGAGCTCGGCGCGCGGGAATTTCTCGTCCGGCAGCTTCAGTTCCTGCAGGCACAGCACGTCGGTTCCGCTTTGCGCGAGCCAGTCGAGCACGTGCTGCTTGCGGACGTTGAGCGAGTTGACGTTCCAGGTGGCGATTTTCATGAACGGGAGTGTGCGTGCGGGGTGAATACGAAGGCCGCCATCTTACCGCGAGCACGGGGCGCGAACGCGCGCTTCGTGCGAGGCGGGGGAGGCGCCGCGCGCAGCCGTTTCGATGAACCGCGAAGAAATTGTGACAAAAGTATTGACGTGAGTACTCCCTCACCCTATAATTTATTTCTCTGACGCGGGGTGGAGCAGTCTGGCAGCTCGTCGGGCTCATAACCCGAAGGTCGTAGGTTCAAATCCTACCCCCGCAACCAAGCACACCAGACGATGTGCAGCGCAAGTGACCGATGCGCGCTTCGTCGACAGGAACCCGGCCCCCGTGCCGGGTTTTTTGTTTTCCGCGCGGCAATGATCAGCGCGCCGCCCACTCGACCGCCGCCTTCGCATGCAGCGCGGTCGTATCGAACACCGGCAGCGGCGAGTCGTCCGCGCCGATCAGCAGCGTGATTTCCGTGCAGCCGAGGATCACGGCCTGCGCACCGCGCCGGGCCAGTTCCTCGATGATCGTCACGTACGTCGCGCGCGATTCCGGCGAGACGATGCCGTGGCACAGCTCGTCGTAGATGATCCGGTGCACGTCGTCGCGCCCGCGTTCGTCCGGCACGAGCACCTCCATCCCGAACTTCCCCCGCAGCCGCTCCGCGTAGAACGGCAGCTCCATCGTGTAGCGCGTGCCGAGCAGCGCGACGCGCTCGACGCCGGCATCGCGCAGCGCGGTGCCGGTCGGATCGGCGATGTGCAGGAACGGCAACTTCACCGCGGCTTCGATCGCATCGCATACGCGATGCATCGTATTGGTGGTCAGCACGACCAGATCGGCGCCGGCCGCCTCGAGCTGTCGCGCGGCGCCGGCCATCCGTTCGCCGAGCGCGGCCCAGTCGTGCGTGCGCTGCAGCGCTTCGATCTCCGCGAAATCGACCGTGACCAGCACGCTCTTCGCGTTGTGGTGTCCGCCGTGCAACGCCTTCGAATGGCGATTGATCATCCGGTAGTACTCGGCCGACGATTCCCAGCTCATCCCGCCGATCAGTCCGATCGTCTTCATGCGTCACCTTTGCGTTTCGTGTCTTGCGGCAGACGAGTATAGGCGCGGCTGTTCGTGCCCGGCCGGTACGATCCGCGCAAAGCGGGCCAGTACGGCGCCGCCGGGCCCGGCCGCACGCGACAGTTGAAACCGGCACTGTGTTTTTGTACAGTATCGGCACCGTGAACCCGACCATCATTCCGCCTGCCGATTCGCCCGCGCCGCCGCCGGGCGATGCGCAGCCGCGCATGCGCAAGATCATTCACTGCGACTGCGACTGCTTCTACGCGTCGGTCGAGATGCGCGACGACCCGTCGCTGCGCAACCGGCCGCTCGCGGTCGGCGGCCGGCCCGACCAGCGCGGCGTGATCGCGACCTGCAACTACGAGGCGCGGCGCTACGGCGTGCATTCGGCGATGTCGTCGGCGCTGGCGATGCGCAAGTGTCCGGACCTGCTGATCCTGCCATCCGCGATGGACAAGTATCGCGCGGCGTCGCGGCAGATCATGGCGATCTATCGCGACTACACGCCCGACGTCGAGCCGCTGTCGCTCGACGAGGCGTACCTCGACGTCAGCGGGTCGGAGCGGTGCCAGGGCAGTGCCACGCTGATTGCGCGGGAGATCCGCCAGCGCGTGTTCGACACGGTCGGCGTGACCGTGTCGGCCGGCGTTGCGCCGAACAAGTTCATCGCGAAGATCGCGTCCGACTGGAACAAGCCCGACGGGCTGTTCGTCGTGCGGCCGCACGAGATCGACGCGTTCGTCGCGGCGCTGCCGGTGCGCAAGCTGCACGGCGTCGGCAAGGTGACGGCCACGCGGCTCGACCGGCTCGGCATCCAGACCTGCGCGCAGTTGCGCGACTGGCCGCTGATCGACCTGCACCGTGAATTCGGCGCGTTCGGGCGGCGGCTGTACGAACTGTCGCGCGGGATCGACGAGCGGCGCGTGCAGGCCGACCAGGAGCGCAAGTCGGTCAGCGTCGAGACGACCTACGTGACCGACCTGACGACGCTCGAGCAGTGCGCGGAGGAAATCCGCCGCCTCGTCGTGCAACTCGACGCGCGGATCGAACGGGCGGGCGCCGCGCGCTCGATCCGCAAGCTGTACGTGAAGATCCGCTTCGCCGATTTCCAGCGCACGACGGTCGAGTGCGTGGCCGATGCGACGAATGCGGACACGGCCGTCACGCTGCTCGCGAAGGGGCTGCAACGGCGTGCGCAGGCGGTGCGGCTGCTCGGCGTCGGCGTACGCATCGACGAAGATACCGCCGAGCGCCACGGACAGTTCTCGCTGTTCGACGACGAGTCCCCCGCGCCATGAAAAAAGGCACCGCCGAAGCGGTGCCTTTGCTCACATGCAACCGAACGCGCTGGCGGCCCGCTCAGTGCGTGGGCGCCGCCATCCCGTTATGGCGCAGCAGCGCATCGATCTGCGGCTCGCGGCCGCGGAACGCCTTGAACGAATCCATCGCCGGGCGGCTGCCGCCGACCTCGAGGATTTCGCGGCGATAGCGCGTGCCGGTCGCCGCGTCGAGCACGCTGCCGCTTGCGGCGGCCGCTTCCTCGAACGCCGCGTACGCATCGGCCGACAGCACCTCGGCCCACTTGTAGCTGTAATAACCGGCCGCGTAGCCGCCCGCGAAGATATGGCTGAACGTGTTCGGCCAGCGCGAGAACGCGGCTTGCGGGATCACGTGATAGCGCTCGTTGATCTCGCGCGCGAACGCGGTCACGCCGGTGGCGCCCGCCGGGTCGAAGTCGACGTGCAGCAGCATGTCGAACATCGAGAACACGATCTGGCGCAGCGTGCCGAGCCCGCTCTGGAAGTTCTTCGCCGCGATCATCTTGTCGAACAGCTCGCGCGGCAGCGCGGCGCCCGTGTCGACGTGCGACGACATCGACGACAGCACGTCCCATTCCCAGCAGAAGTTTTCCATGAACTGCGACGGCAGCTCGACGGCATCCCATTCGACGCCGTTGATGCCCGACACGCCGAGTTCGTCGACGCGCGTGAGCATGTGGTGCAGTCCATGGCCGAACTCATGGAACAGCGTGATGACTTCGTCGTGCGTGAAGCAGGCGGGCTTGCCGCCGACCGGCGCCGAGAAGTTGCAGGTGAGATAGGCGACCGGCGTCTGCACGCTGCTGCCGCGCTTCGCGCGCGAACGCGCGTCGTCCATCCATGCGCCGCCGCGCTTGCCTTCGCGCGCGTACAGGTCGAGATAGAACTGCGCGACGAGCGAGCCGTCGCGATTCTCGACGCGGAAGAAACGTACGTCCTTGTGCCACACCGGCGCGTCGTCCGGCTTGATCTGCACGCCGAACAGCGTCTCGGTGACGGTGAACAGGCCCTTCAGCGCGGCCGGCTCCGGGAAGTACTGCTTGACCTCGTTTTCCGAGAACGCGTAGCGCTGCTGGCGCAGCTTTTCGGCCGCGAATGCGACGTCCCACGGCGCGAGTTCGGCGAGGCCGAGCTCCTTGGCGGCGAACGTGCGCAGCTCGTCCCAGTCCTTGTCCGCGTGCGGGCGCGCGCGCGTGGCGAGATCCTCGAGGAACGCGATCACCTGCTGCGGCGATTCGGCCATCTTCGGCGCGAGCGACACTTCGGCGAAGTTGCGGAAGCCGAGCATCAGCGCCTCTTCGCGGCGCAGCTTCAGCGCATCGGCGACGATCGCCGTATTGTCCCATTCGGCCTTGCCGTCACCGTACTGCGGCCCGAGTTCCGACGCGCGCGTCGCATAGGCGCGGTAGAGCGTCTCGCGCAGTGCGCGGTTGTCCGCGTATTGCAGCACCGGGAAGTACGATGGGAAGTGCAGCGTGAATTTCCAGCCTTCCTTCGCATCCTTTTGCGCGGCTTCGCGGGCGGCCTCGATCGCGTCGCCGGGCAGGCCGGCCAGGTCGGCCTCATCCTGCACGAAATATGCGTACGCGTTGGTCGCGTCGAGCACGTGATCGGAGAAGGCCTTCGACAGCGCGGCCTGCTGTTCCTGCAGTTCGGCGAAGCGCGGCTTCTGGTCCTCGGGCAGCTCGGCGCCCGACAGGCGGAAATCGCGCAGTGCGTTGTCGAGAATCTTCTTGCGTTCGGTGGACAGCGTCGCGTATTCGGCGCTTGCGGCGATCGCCTTGTATTTCTCGTACAGCGCGAGGTTCTGGCCGACGCTCGACCAGAATTCGGTCACGCGCGGCAGATTCTCGCCATAGGCGGCCCGCAGTTCGGGCGTATCGGCAACCGCGTTCAGGTGGCCGACGATGCCCCACGCGCGACCGAGCGGCTCCGTCGCGCACTCGACCGTCTCGACGACGGTTGCCCAGGTTGCCGGCGTCGCGGCCGCGCTGGCCGTCTCGACCGCGCGGTTGGCGTCATCGAGCAGCGTGTCGAGCGCGGGCGTCACGTGTTCCGGGCGGATCTCGCCGAAGCGGGGCAGGCCCGAGAAATCGAGCAGCGGGTTGGTGTTGGCGCTGGCGGACATAAGACTCCCTGTCTGTTGCCGGATGAACCGGAGTGAAAAGGGTAGGCGCGCAAGGCAACGCGGCGCCCGATATCGACATTATTGGGGCGCATCGCGCGCTTTCCAATCGTTAGTTTCTAACGACGCGATTGACGCGGGGTCGGATGCGGGGTGGAGGCGTTTGATGGCGCGGCCGACGCGGTGGGTGCGGTGCGGCCGGCGAGGCGCCGGCGTGCGGAACCGCACGCCGGCTGAATGGGGCGGGCGCTCAGGCAGCCGCGTCGGCGGCGCGCTCGGCGGCTTCGATCGTGTTGATCAGCAGCATCGTGATGGTCATCGGGCCGACACCGCCCGGCACCGGCGTGATGTGGCCGGCCACTTCCTTCACGCCCGCGAAGTCGACGTCGCCGCACAGCTTGCCCGCGTCGTCGCGGTTCATCCCGACGTCGATCACCGTCGCGCCGGGCTTCACCATGTCGGCGGTCAGGATGTTGCGCTTGCCGACCGCGGCGACCACGATGTCGGCCTGCCGCGTGTGCGCGGCGAGGTCGCGCGTCTTGCTGTGGCAGATCGTCACGGTCGCGCCGGCGTCGAGCAGCATCATCGCCATCGGCTTGCCGACGATGTTCGAGCGGCCGATCACGACCGCGTTCGCGCCCTGCAGCTGGATGTCATGCGCCTCGAACATCTTCATCACGCCGTACGGTGTGCACGGGCGGAACAGCGGCTTGCCGGTCATCAGCGCGCCGGCGTTCGCGACGTGGAAGCCGTCGACGTCCTTTTCCGGTGCGATCGCCTCGATCACCTTGTGGCTGTCGATGTGCTTGGGCAGCGGCAACTGGACGAGGATGCCGTGGATCTTCGGATCGCGGTTCAGCGCGTCGATGTGCGCGAGCAGGTCGGCTTCCGACAGCGTGTCCGGGTACGCGTCCTTCAGCGAGAAGAAACCGTTGTCCTCGCACGCCTTGATCTTGTTGCGCACGTAGACTTCGCTTGCCGGGTTGGCGCCGACGAGAATCACCGCGAGACCGGGCTGGTGGCCGCGTGCGGTCAGGGCGGCGGCGCGTTCGGCGGCCTGCGCGCGCAGGGTCTTCGAAAGGGCGTTGCCGTCGATGAGGAGGGCTGTCATGGTGGTGGTCCTGCCGGGAAGTTGGAATGCGATCGTGCGGCGCCCGAAGCGTCGCAGCAAAGCACGCGATTATACCAACCGCCTGCCGCCGTCCGACAGCGAATAAGCAGGAAGCGTCATGGCCGCGGCGCTCGCGCGCCGGGAGAAAGGCCGCCGCCGCGCGAGTGGGCCGCATCGCGCGGGGCGGCCAGGGCTGGCTGCGGGCCGGGCGGGCAGCGTCGCCGCGGCCGGCGCGCGCTCAGGCCTGCTTCTTCGACAGCGCGAGGCGCAGCAGGTCGGCCACCGTGTTGACGTTGAGCTTTTCCATGATGTTCGCGCGGTGCGCCTCGACCGTCTTGATGCTGATGCCGAGATCGTCGGCGATCTGCTTGTTCAGGCGGCCCGCGATGATCCGCTCGAGCACCTGCTGCTCGCGCGCGGTCAGCTTCGACAGGCGTTCGCTCGCGGCACGCTGTTCCTGGACGCTCTTGCTTTCGCTTCGGGCCTTGTCGAGCATCCGCTCGACGAGCTTGCGCAGCTCGGCTTCGTCGAACGGTTTCTCGATAAAGTCCATCGCACCCTTTTTCATCGTCGAGACGGCCATCGGCACGTCGCCGTGACCCGTGACGAAGATGATCGGCAGCGCGGCATTGTCGGCAATCAGGCGCTCCTGCAGTTCGAGGCCGCTCATGCCCGACATCCGGACGTCGAGGATCAGGCACGCGATCTGGCCGGCCTGCTGCGCAGGCTGGTAGGCATCGAGGAACTGCTCGGCGCTCGAGAAGCATTGCACGCGATAGCCGTTCGCCTCCAGCAGCCAGCGCAGCGAGTCCCGTACGGCCTCGTCGTCGTCAACGACAAAGACGGTTTCCTGAGTGGTGGTGACAGGGCTATTCATAGTTCTCCCGTAACGGTATGTGATGCCGATGCCTCGCGCCCCCCTTGGCCGAGATCAGCGGGTTCCCCAATGGGCAGGCTGCAGTGGAACGTTGCGCCGGAAATGCGGCCATCCGGCTCGACGTTGTTGACCACCCACAGACGCCCCCGATGCGATTCGATGATCGAACGGCAGATATTCAGCCCCATGCCCATGCCATCGGACTTGGTGCTGTAAAACGGTTCGAACAGGCGCTCGGCGGTCGCTTCGTCGACGCCCGGGCCCTGGTCGATCACGCGGATGTCGACGAAGCCCGCCTCGATGTCGGCGACGACGCGGATCACGCCGTCCACCGAAGCCGGCTTCACGTCGGCCATGGCTTCGGCCGCGTTCTTCATCAGGTTCACGAGCACCTGCTCGATCAGCACGGGGTCGACATAAATAATAGGCATTCTTGCGAGGATTTCCGTGACGATCCGGATCCTGCGCTTCCTGGCCTCGATTTCGGCGAGCCCGACCGCGTCGGCGACGATGTCCGCGACCCGCGCCGGCTGGCGCTTCGGCTCGCTGCGCTTCACGAATTCGCGGATCCGCTTGACGATCATCCCCGCGCGCAGCGCCTGCTGCGCGGTCTTTTCCAGCGCGGGCTGCAGCGTCTCCGGCGTGCCGCGGCCGCTCTTCACGAGCGCGAGCGTGCCCGAGCAGTAGTTGTTGATCGCGGCGAGCGGCTGGTTCAATTCGTGAGCAATCGACGACGCCATTTCACCCATCGTCATCAATCGGCTCGTGAACTGCAGCTTCTCTTCCTGCTGGTGCGCGAGTTCCTGCGCTTTCTTGCGGGTCGTGATGTCGGTCGCGATCTGCATCTGCGCGAGGTGGCCGTCCACCCACTGGATGTACTGGCGGCGCACCTCGAACCACTTCTGGATGCTCTCGACGTACACCTCCTGCGCGTCCGCCGTGCTGCTCGTCAGCGCGGCGGCCGGCAGGCCCGCGAACGCGTCGACCATGTCGATCGAGTCGGATGAGGCCTGCGCGCGGTCGAAGCCGCCGCCCGACAGCTCGAGATGGCCGTCCGGGCGAATGCCGAACAGGTGGCGGTAGTAGCGGTTCGCGAACAGCAGCTCGGCCTCGTCGGCGGCCAGCACCGACACCGCGGCGTCGAGGCTTTCGAGCACCGTCGTGAACCGCTCGTGCGCGGCCGCGAGTTCCTCGCGCGCACGCTTCGGCTCGGTGATGTCGGTCATCGACGACATCCAGCCGGTCTGGCGGCCCGAGCTGTCGATCAGCGGCGACACGTACAGGCGCGCGTGGAACAGCGTGCCGTTCTTGCGCCGCACGCGCAGCTCGAAGCCCGAGCTCGGTGCCTTGCCGCGCAGCGTCATGTCGAGCTGGCGCTGCATTTCCGGGTACGCGTCGCGCGGCCAGTACGGGAACGGCGCGACCTTGCCGACGAGGTCGGTTTCGTCCCAGCCGGTCATCCGGCAGAACGCGGGGTTCACGTGCGTGATGCGGCCGTGCATGTCGAGCACGCGCATGCCGATCAGCACCGAGTTTTCCATCGCGCGGCGGAAGAACGCTTCCGCGTACAGCGCCTGCTGCGCCTCGAAGCGCTGGCGCGTGTGCTTCCACAGGCTCCAGAGGCTCCACAGCACGAAGCACGACAGGCCTGCGACGAGCCACACGAGCGTGTTGTTGGTCAGGTTCGTGAGCTGCGGGAATGCGTACACGCGCACGGTCAGCCCCTGGCCGGGCGGATCGAGCGGCAGGTCGTAGTGCGAGTCGCGCGGCAGGCGCGGGCGCGTCGACGTGGACGACAGCTCGCGGTTGTTCGCGTCGGTGATCGAGATCTTGTACTTCGACGACAACTCCTGCGGGATGTCGTGCTTCAGGATGCCTTCGACCGAGAACACCGCGGCGATCGAGCCGAGGTACTCGCGGTCGCCGCGCATCACGGGTGTCTGCAGCGTGATGAAGCCGTTGCCGAAGTCGTCGTAGATCAGCGGCGAATAGGCCTGGCGGCGCGTGCTGCGCGCCTCGTCGTACGCGCCGCGCACGGCGTCCTGCATCTGCGCTTCGCCGGGCTTCGCGAGCCGCTGGCCGAGCAGCGGCGGATGCACGGTCGGCCAGCGCTGCACGCCGGGCGACGTGTACCAGTTCAGGTAGAGGATTTCCGGATGCGTTTGCATCACGTCCGCGACGGCCATCTGGAACGCGTTCTGATCGAGCCGGCCGGAGGCGAGATCGCGCGACAGCGCCTGGAGCTGTTCCTGCGCGCCCGTCATCGACAGGCGGATCTGCTGCTGCGCCCAGGCGACGTTACGGAAGAGGGTGTCTTCCTGCTGCTGCTGTTCGCGGCGATTGAGGCTCCACAGGATGAGGCTCATCACTACCAGGAACACCAGGATCGACAGCAGGGGCGTCAGCAAATAGGAATTGGACCACCACGGTCCGTGGTGCCAACGGGACGGCTGCGACTCCGCCGGCGGGCCCGACGGTCGCGCCGAGCGTGCGAAAAGCCGATCGGTCAACATGGCAGGATTGTAGCGCAGCGCAATACATGGAAAACCTATACCGGATATGTTGAACGGAAACGGATTTGTTCAGCCGCGACGCGCCGGAGAGCCCCGAAATATGGGTGCAGCGCAGCAATATTCCGCATTGCGAGAAAAGATCTCACAATTCGAAAATTTTGTTGCGCAGGCCCGCGCACGCTCATTACAATCCGTCGGAGCTTGCCCGCAGCCGGTCGCGTCGCGTCGTCTGCACGAGAGCGATCCTCACATTCCAGGACCCAGGAGACGAGAATGTCCGCTGTACCGAACGAAGTGATGAAATATGTCGCCGCCGAACATGACGACGACCCGCAGGAAACCGTCGAATGGCTCGAGTCGCTCGACGGCGTAATCTCCTCCGTGGGCACTGGCCGCGCGCACTACCTGATCGAAAAGCAGATCGAATTCGCCCGCATGCACGGCGAACACCTGCCGTTTTCCGCGAATACCCCGTACATCAACACGATCCCGGTCGCCGCGCAGGCGAAGATCCCGGGTGACCAGGACATCGAGCACCGCATCCGTTCGTACACGCGCTGGAACGCGCTGGCGATGGTGCTGCGCGCAGGCAAGGACACGAACGTCGGCGGCCACATCGCATCGTTCGCATCGGCCGCGACGCTCTACGACGTCGGCTACAACCACTTCTGGCACGCGGCGTCCGAGCAGCACGGCGGCGATCTCGTGTTCGTGCAGGGCCACTCGTCGCCGGGCGTCTACTCGCGCGCGTTCCTGCTCGGCCGCCTGAAGGAGGAGCAGCTCGACAACTTCCGCCAGGAAGTCGACGGCAACGGCATTTCGTCGTACCCGCACCCGTGGCTGATGCCGGACTTCTGGCAGTTCCCGACCGTGTCGATGGGCCTCGGCCCGATCATGGCGATCTACCAGGCCCGCTTCATGAAGTACCTGGAAGCGCGCGGCATCACGAAGACGGAAGGCCGCAAGGTGTGGGCATTCCTCGGCGACGGCGAGACGGACGAACCGGAATCGCTCGGCGCGATCGGGATGGCGAGCCGCGAGAAGCTCGACAACCTCGTGTTCGTGATCAACTGCAACCTGCAGCGTCTCGACGGCCCGGTGCGCGGCAACGGCAAGATCATCCAGGAACTCGAATCGGAATTCCGCGGTGCCGGCTGGAACGTGATCAAGGTCATCTGGGGCAGCCGCTGGGATGCGCTGTTCGCACGCGACAAGTCGGGCGCGCTGATGCGCCGCATGATGGAAGTCGTCGACGGCGAGTACCAGACGTACAAGTCGGAATCCGGCGCGTTCGTGCGCGAGCACTTCTTCAACACACCTGAACTGAAGGCGCTCGTCGCCGACTGGTCGGACGACGACATCTGGGCGCTGAACCGCGGCGGCCACGATCCGCACAAGATCTACGCGGCTTTCCACGAAGCCACGCACACGAAGGGCGCGCCGACCGTCATCCTCGCGAAGACCATCAAGGGCTACGGGATGGGCGAGTCGGGCCAGGCAATGAACATCACGCACCAGCAGAAGAAGCTGCCGGTCGAGCAACTGAAGAAGTTCCGTGACCAGTTCCGCCTGCCGATCACCGACGAGCAGATCGCCGACGTGCCGTACCTGAAGTTCGAGGAAGGCTCGAAGGAACTCGAATACATGCGCAAGCAGCGCATGGACCTCGGCGGCTACCTGCCGCATCGCCGCGAGAAGGCGACGTCGCTGCCGGTGCCGGCGCTCGACGCGTTCGAGCCGCTGCTGAAGGGCACGGGCGAAGGCCGCGAGATCTCGACGACGATGGCGTTCGTGCGGATCCTGAACATCCTGCTGAAGGACAAGGCGCTCGGCAAGCGCGTCGTGCCGATCGTCCCGGACGAATCGCGTACGTTCGGCATGGAAGGCCTGTTCCGCCAGATCGGCATCTGGAACCAGCAGGGCCAGAAGTACGTGCCGGAAGATTCCGACCAGCTGATGTTCTACAAGGAATCGGAAACCGGCCAGATCCTGCAGGAAGGCATCAACGAAGCGGGCGGCATGTGCGACTGGATCGCGGCGGCGACGTCGTACTCGACGCACGGCGAGATCATGGTGCCGTTCTACATCTTCTATTCGATGTTCGGCTTCCAGCGGATCGGCGACCTGGCATGGGCCGCGGGCGACATGCGTTCGCGCGGCTTCCTGCTGGGCGGCACCGCGGGCCGCACGACGCTGAACGGCGAAGGCCTGCAGCACGAAGACGGCCACTCGCTCCTGTGGGCGGCATCGGTGCCGAACTGCGTGAGCTACGACCCGACCTTCGGCTATGAGCTCGCCGTGATCGTCCAGGACGGCCTGCGCCGCATGGTGGCGGACCAGGAAGACGTGTACTACTACATCACGGTGATGAACGAGAACTACGAGCACCCGGCGATTCCGCAGGGCGAGCACGTGGCGGCCGACATCATCAAGGGCATGTACGCGTTCAAGAAGGCCGACGCCGACGCGAAGGCGCCGCGCGTCCAGCTGCTCGGCGCGGGCACGATCTTCAACGAAGTGATCGCTGCCGCCGACCTGCTGAAGAACGACTGGGGTGTCGCCGCCGATCTGTGGAGCGTGCCGAGCTTCACCGAGCTCGCGCGTGAAGGCCATCAGGTCGAACGCTGGAACCTGCTCCATCCGACCGAAGAGCGTCGTCTGTCGCACGTGCAGAAGTGCCTGAAGGACACGCAGGGCCCGGTCATCGCATCGACCGACTACGTCCGTGCGCTGGTCGACCAGATCCGCGGCCAGATCGATCGCCGTTTCGTCGTGCTGGGCACGGACGGCTTCGGCCGCTCGGATACCCGCGAGAAGCTGCGTCACTTCTTCGAAGTCGACCGTCACTGGGTCACCGTCGCCGCGCTCAACGCGTTGGCCGACGAGGGCACGATCGAACGCAAGGTGGTCGCGGATGCGATCGCCAAGTACAACCTCGATCCGTCGAAGCCCAACCCGATGACCGTTTAACGCACACGCCGTGTGATGCCGCGCGCCGCTCCCGCGAGGGGCGCGCGCGGCCATGGAGACAGAAACAGATGAGTCAAGCGATCGAAGTGAAGGTGCCGGATATCGGCGATTACAAGGACGTGCCGGTGATCGAGATCGGCGTGAAGGTCGGCGATACCGTCGAGCCGGAGCAGTCGCTCGTCACGCTCGAGTCGGACAAGGCGACGATGGACGTGCCGAGCCCGGTCGGCGGTGTCGTGAAGGAAATCAAGGTCAAGGTGGGCGATTCCGTGTCGGAAGGCTCGCTGATCATCCTGCTCGAAGGCGCCGCCGCGGCGCAGGCGAACGGCGCGGTCGCGCCCGCTGCTGCTCCGGCTCCGGCGACAGCGCCGGCACCGGCTGCTGCAGCACCGGCGGCCGCACCGGCAGCAGCCGGCGGCACGCTCGAAGTGAAGGTCCCCGACATCGGCGACTACAAGGATGTGCCGGTGATCGAGATCGGCGTGAAGGTCGGCGACACGGTCGAGAAGGAGCAGTCGCTCGTCACGCTCGAGTCGGACAAGGCGACGATGGACGTGCCGAGCCCGGCCGCCGGCGTCGTGAAAGAGATCAAGGTGAAGGTGGGCGATTCGGTGTCGGAAGGCACGCTGATCGTGCTGCTCGAAGCCGCAGGTGCCGCTGCTGCCGCACCGCAGGCGAGCGCACCGGCTCCGGCCGCTGCCGCTCCGGCGCCGGCATCTGCCGCCGCACCCGCGAAGGCCGCCCCGGCCCCGGCTGCTGCCGCTCCGGCGCCGGCTGCTGCACCGTCGGGCGAATACCGCGCCAGCCACGCATCGCCGTCGGTGCGCAAGTTCGCACGTGAGCTCGGCGTCGAAGTCGCACGCGTGCAGGGTTCAGGTCCGAAGGGCCGCATTACGAAGGAAGACGTCACGGGCTTCGTGAAGGGCGTGATGACCGGCCAGCGCGCAGCACCGGCCGCGGCAGCCGCGCCGGCGGGCGGCGGCGAGCTGAACCTGCTGCCGTGGCCGAAGGTCGACTTCTCGAAGTTCGGCCCGTTCGAAGCGAAGCCGCTGTCGCGCATCAAGAAGATCTCGGGCGCGAACCTGCATCGCAACTGGGTGATGATCCCGCACGTCACGAACAACGACGAAGCGGACATCACCGAGCTCGAAGCGCTGCGCGTGCAGCTGAACAAGGAGCACGAGAAGGCGGGCGTGAAGTTCACGATGCTCGCGTTCGTGATCAAGGCGGTCGTCGCCGCGCTGAAGAAATTCCCGACGTTCAACGCGAGCCTCGACGGCGACAACCTGGTGTTCAAGCAGTACTACCACATCGGTTTCGCCGCGGACACGCCGAACGGTCTCGTCGTGCCGGTGATCCGCGATGCGGACAAGAAGGGTCTCGTCGACATCGCGAAGGAAATGGCCGAGCTGTCGAAGGCCGCACGCGACGGCAAGCTGAAGCCGGACCAGATGCAGGGCGGTTGCTTCTCGATCTCGTCGCTCGGCGGGATCGGCGGCACGAACTTCACGCCGATCATCAACGCGCCGGAAGTGGCGATCCTCGGGTTGTCGCGCGGGCAGATGAAGCCGGTGTGGGACGGCAAGCAGTTCGTGCCGCGGCTCACGCTGCCGCTGTCGCTGTCGTATGACCATCGCGTGATCGATGGCGCCGAAGCCGCGCGGTTCAATGCGTATCTCGGCGCGTTGCTCGCCGATTTCCGTCGCATCATTCTTTGATGAGCGGGGGGGCTCGCGGGGGCGTGGGGTTTTTGTTGGTTATCCACGCTCTGTCGTTGAACCTGTTTTGCTAACGGTCTATTAGCGTCGCCCCTGCGCGGGGCGGCGGTCACTTTTCTTTGTCTTCCAAAGAAAAGTAACCAAAAGAAAGGCGCGTCCTTGGGCGGACGGCAAAGGTGGTCCTGCCCAGGTTCGCGTTTTCTTGTCCGGCCGTAGTCTCGGGTTCTTTTGCGGGTTTCTCCCCCCTCTGTCTGCAGCTAATCAAGAAGGGGACAGTAATGAGTCTCATCGAAGTCAAGGTTCCGGATATCGGCGATTTCAGCGGCGTCGATGTCATCGAAGTCAATGTCAAACCCGGCGACGTGATCGAAAAAGAGCAGACGCTCATCACGCTCGAATCCGATAAAGCCTCCATGGAAGTGCCCAGCGACGTCGCCGGCACCGTCAAGGAAATCAAGGTCAAGGCCGGCGAGAAAGTCTCGCAAGGCACCGTCATCGCCATCGTCGAAGCCTCGGCAGGCGCAGTCGCACCCGCGAAAGCACCGGAACCGGCGAAGCCCGCAGCGGCTGCACCCGCACCGGCCGCAGCCGCGCCGGCACCCGCGCCGCAAGCCGGCAGCTACGCGGGTGCCGCCGACATCGAATGCGACATGCTCGTCCTCGGCGCTGGCCCCGGCGGCTACTCGGCCGCGTTCCGCGCCGCCGACCTCGGCATGAAGACGGTGCTCGTCGAACGCTACTCGACACTCGGCGGCGTGTGCCTGAACGTGGGCTGCATCCCGTCGAAGGCGCTGCTGCATACGTCGCTGGTCGTCGAGGAGGCCGCGGCGCTCGCGTCGCACGGCATCACGTTCGGCAAGCCGGAAGTCGATCTCGACAAGCTGCGCGACTTCAAGGGCGGCGTCGTCAAGAAGCTGACGACGGGCCTCGCCGGCATGGCGAAGGCACGCAAGGTCGAAGTGGTCACGGGCGTCGGCGCTTTCGTCGATCCGTTCCACATGGAAGTTCAGGGCGAAAACGGCAAGAAGGTCGTCAAGTTCAAGCAGGCCATCATCGCCGCGGGCTCGCAGGCCGTGAAGCTGCCGTTCATGCCGGAAGACCCGCGCGTCGTCGATTCGACCGGCGCACTCGAACTGCGCCAGCTGCCGAAGCGCATGCTCGTGATCGGCGGCGGCATCATCGGCCTCGAAATGGCCACGGTGTACTCGACGCTCGGCGCCGAGATCGACGTCGTCGAAATGATGGACGGCCTGATGATGGGCGCGGACCGAGATCTGGTGAAGGTCTGGGAAAAGTACAACGCGAAGCGCTTCGGCAACGTGATGCTGAAGACCAAGACGGTCGGCGCGGAAGCGAAGGAAGACGGCATCTACGTGAAGTTCGAGGGCGAGAAGGCCCCGGCGGAAGCGCAGCGCTACGACCTCGTGCTCGTCGCGGTGGGCCGCAGCCCGAACGGCAAGAAGATCGGCGCCGACAAGGCGGGTGTCGCGGTCACGGATCGCGGCTTCATCGACGTCGACAAGCAGATGCGCACGAACGTCCCGCACATCTTCGCGATCGGCGACATCGTCGGCCAGCCGATGCTCGCGCACAAGGCCGTGCATGAAGGCCACGTCGCAGCGGAAGCCGCGCACGGCGAAAAGGCGTACTTCGACGCACTGCAGATCCCGTCGGTGGCGTACACCGATCCGGAAGTGGCGTGGGCCGGCAAGACGGAAGACCAGTGCAAGGCCGAAGGCATCAAGTACGGCAAGGCCGTGTTCCCGTGGGCCGCATCGGGCCGCGCGATCGCGAACGGCCGTGACGAAGGCTTCACGAAGCTGATCTTCGACGAGGAAACCCATCGCGTGATCGGTGGTGCCATCGTCGGCCTGAACGCGGGCGACCTGATCAGCGAAGTGTGCCTCGCCGTCGAGATGGGCGCGGACGCGGAAGACATCGGCAAGACGATCCATCCGCACCCGACGCTCGGCGAATCGGTCGGCATGGCCGCCGAGCTGTACGAAGGCGTCTGTACCGACCTGCCTCCGCAACGCAAGAAGTAACGCGGCCGGCTCGGCCGGCAGTGTGCCGGCCGTGAAAAAACGCCGCCTCCCGGGTGATCCGGGCGGCGGCGTTTTCTTTTGTTGGCGGCCGATGCTCAAACGACCGTTCGAGCATGGTCGGCAACGCGCCGGTTCCAGCATGTTCCGGCGCCAGAAACGAAAAAGCCGCGCTGGGCGCGGCTCTTTCAGGAGCAGGGGACGCTTACGCGGCCGGCTTGCTCGTACGACGTGCAGCAGCGGCGGTAGCAGCCTTCGTTGCGACGGCAGCAGCAGCGTTGAAGTTCGTTTCAGCGATTTCGACGGCTTGCTTCGTGGCCTTCTGAACCGTTTCGTACGTGGTGTTCGCAGCGTTCAGTGCCGACTTCAGTGCGGCGACAGCCGTTTCCGAACCGGCCGGGGCGTTCTTCGCGACGTTGTCGATGAGTGCCTGGACCTTCTTGTTCTGCTCTTCGAATTGCGCTTCGGCAACTTTCGCGAACTCGGCTTGCGTCGACGATGCGATTTCATACAGGTGACGGCCGTACGACAGCACCTTTTCCGCGACCGGCTGCGACAGGCTGGCTTGCAGCGCGATCAGTTCCTGTGCGTCCTTCACCGACAGCAGACGCTGTGCGTTTTCCTGGCCTTCGGCCAGCGTCGACTTCACGACCTGCAGATTGAGTTCGATCAGCTTTTCGACGCCTTCGAACGCCTTGGTCGTCAGACCGAACAGGCTTTCGAGGTTGGCTTTCTGGGCGGCGGCGATTTGCTCGGGGGTCAGCAAGGACATGTCAAGCTCCTGAAAAGCGATCGCGTCGATCGCAGGGTAAAGGGCACTACGCTGGGGAACCTCGGATGCGCGTGCTTTGTGCAACGCAGCAATGAGGCTTATTTTAGGGCAGAGAAAACCAATGTCAAGTATTTTTTGTGCGTTGCACAATCGCGACAAATTATCGATAAAACAACGAGTTATCGTGCCTGTTCGGAATCGGTTTCATGCCGCGATCCCAGATGGTGCGCACGGCTGAGGGGCAGGCGCGGCGCACCATGATCATGCACAGGTAAACCTGACAGGCCTGTGGAACGTTATCCTTCTGTTCCTGTCGAAAACGCGCCGTTTCGATACGTGTCCCGTGGCGACGTGCCGCCGCCATGGCCGAGACCGGCGCCCCTGGCACCCCGAGCGCCGGATACGTAGTTTCCCCGCTTTAAATTGCCTCTGAAGTGACGTTATCTCAATTAACCGTGTGTAATCGGGAGACGGGTACTGTCGGGCAGCGCACCCCATCGATTTTTTCGATGGGAGCGGGAGGGTTCATTGGTCAGAGGTTGGCCGACCCTTACATTCCGGTTTAACGACGATCGGTAAGTGCCTAATATTGCTCTTTTTTTCAGCTTTAACTACACTTGCGGAAACCTCCCGCCCGCTTTGTCCAGACCCCAATGAAAGCCGAATCGTTTTCACCGCGCAGATTGTTGCAGAGCATGACGCTCGGCACGGCTGTGTCGGTCGCAGTCGCCTTGCTGGCGACCACTGCGTCCGTCGCGCCGGCTGACGCCTTTGCCGCCACTGCGAAGACCCAACAAGCCGCCAAGAAAAAGGCTGTCGCTCCTGCTTCGTCCGCGAAGAAGAAGTCGGCCAAGGCCAGTTCCGACAAATCCGCGAAGGTCGCGGCCGCCGACGCGCCGCGCGCGAAGGCGTCGCGCAAGCGCGTGACGCTCGCGTCGAACGTGCATGGCGGCCATCACGGCGCAGTCCGCAAGGTCGCGTTCCAGCCGCGCCGGCCGACCGTCGGCCAGGCGTTCGGCCTGCACGACACGCCGGACGCGCTCGCGCTGCGTTCGAGCGTCGCGTACGTCGTCGACCAGAATTCGGGCGAGCCGCTGTTCGACAAGAATTCGCACGCCGTCGTGCCGATCGCGTCGATCTCGAAGCTGATGACGGCGATGGTCGTGCTCGATTCGAAGACGCCGATGACCGACCAGCTCGAAGTCACGGACGAAGACCGCGACTACGAGAAGGGCACGGGCTCGCGCCTGTCGGTCGGTTCGGTGCTGTCGCGTGAAGACATGCTGCACATCGCGCTGATGGCGTCGGAAAACCGCGCGGCCGCCGCGCTGTCGCGTTACTACCCGGGTGGTCGTCCGGCGTTCATCGCCGCGATGAACGCGAAGGCGAAGTCGCTTGGCATGACCGACACGCACTTCGAGAATTCGACGGGTCTGTCGAGCTCGAACGTGTCGAGCGCACGCGACCTCGTGAAGATGGTCAATGCGGCGTACCAATACCCGATGATTCGTCAGTTCTCGACCGATCGCACCTACGAGGTGTACACGGGCAAGCGCAACCTGGTCTACAACAGCACGAACGCGCTGATTCGCGGCAATGGCTCGTGGGACATCGGTCTGCAGAAGACGGGTTTCATTAACGAAGCGGGCGAGTGCCTCGTGATGCAGGCGACGATCCACGGCAAGCCGATGGTGATGGTGTTGCTCGATTCGTTCGGCAAGTATTCGCGCTTTGCCGATGCGGCGCGCCTACGCAACTGGCTCGATGCGGGTGGCGGCGAGCGCCTGACGGCGGCCAACACGCCGAGCGGCGGGACCTGATCGCACGATGGCGTGGCGGTTCGCCGCCGCGCCGATGGCTGAAAAAAAGCCCCGCAATCGCGGGGCTTTTTCATTGGGCGAGCGGGAGCGGCTTATGCCTGCCGCTGCAGCCCGTCCGCATCCTTCGCGGGCGCCGGCCGGTAGCCGAGCGATTCCGAAATGGTGAGGGCCGTGCGGCTCAACTGGCCGAGCCACGCATCCTGGAGGCGATCGGCCGGCGCCGACAGCGACAGGCCCGCGACGAGCTTGCCCGAATCGTCGTAGATGCCGGCCGCGATACAGCGCACGCCGAGCTCCAGTTCCTCGTTGTCGCGCGCGCACGATTGCTGGCGCACGATCGTCAGCTCGCGCTCGAGCTTCGCGATGTCGGTGATGCTGTTCTGCGTATGGCCGGACAGCCCAGTACGCGTCGCATAGGCGCGCACGCGTGACGTTTCGTCGGCCGCGAGGAACAGCTTGCCGACCGACGTGAGGTGCAGCGGCGCGCGGCCACCGATCGCACGAACGACCTGCATCCCCGAGCGCTCCGAATACGCACGCTCGATGTAGACGATCTCGTCGCCCTGGCGTACCGACAGGTTCACGGTCTGCCCGGTGAGGCGGTGCAGTTCGCGCATCGGCATCAGCGCCGCGTCGCGCACCGACAGGCGCGCCTTCACGAGGTTGCCGAGCTCCAGCAGCCGCATGCCGAGGCGGTACGTGCCGGGATCGGAGCGGTCGACGAGACGGCAGGTCACCATGTCGTTGAGGATGCGGTGCGCGGTCGACGGGTGCAGCTCCGTCCGCTGCGCAAGCTCCTTCAGGCTGACAGGGTCACTGTGCGCGGCGAGCGCGTCCAGCAACCGCATCATGCGTTCGATCACCTGGATCGACGTTTTTGAATCCGGGGTGGGTTGGCTCATGTCGGGGGGAGAAATCGGTTGACGCGTCAAGCGGTGTTGGGACGATTGTATCTCGTATTGTGAAAAAAGCGAACGCCGTTCGAGGAAGTCCTCGTTTCGCGCCGTGCGGGCTTGCATGAGCGCCGGCGTTGGTCTTGCTGGCCAAACGGCGGATAATGAGAGCCGTTTTCTCGAAGGAGCACGTATGCGAGTCGGTTTGTTCGTGACCTGCCTGGTCGATCTGATGCGCCCCGAAATCGGTTTTTCGGCGCTCAAGCTGATTCGCGACGCCGGCTACGAGGTGATCGTGCCGCCCGCGCAGACTTGCTGCGGCCAGCCGGCCTACAACTCGGGCGACCGTGCGCTCGCGCGCGATCTCGCGGAAAAGACGCTGCGCGAGTTCGAGCAGTTCGATTACGTCGTCGCGCCGTCAGGTTCGTGCGGCGGGATGATTCGCGCGCACTACGGCGACCTGTTTCGCGACGACCCCGAACTGATGGGGCGCTACACGCGGTTCCAGCAGAAAGTCTACGAACTGACCGATTTCCTGGCGAACGTCGCGAAGGTGTCGCTCGCGCCGGGCGAATTCACGGGGCCCGTCACCTACCACGATTCGTGCTCGGGCCTGCGCGAGCTGGGCGTGAAGGCGCAGCCGCGCGCGCTGCTCGCGCAGCGCGGCATCGCCGTCACCGAAATGAAGGACTGCGAGCACTGCTGCGGCTTCGGCGGCACGTTCGCGGTCAAGTACGGCGACATTTCGGCCGCCATCGCGGACGAGAAATGCGCGAACGTGCGCGCGTCCGGCACGGGCGCCGTCGTGCTTGGCGATCTCGGCTGCATGCTGAACATCGAAGGGCGGTTGCGCCGCACCGGCGACCGCGACACGCGCGTGCTGCACGTCGCGCAGGTGCTGGCGGGCGACGTCTGACGCCCGGTTCCGCTCACTTTTCCCCGATACCGCGATGCAAGTCCAATCGATGCATTTCAAGGCGCGCGCCGGCCAGAAGCTGGCCGACCAGCGCCTGCAGCAGAACCTGAAGAAGCTGTCGACGAAGTTCGTGTCCGCGCGCGCCGATGCGATGACCGCGATCGACTTCCCGGCCACGCGCGCCGCGCTGAAAGCCCGCCGCAACCGCGCGCTGGAGAACCTCGACGTGTGGCTCGAGGCGTTCGAGCGCGAGGCGACGCGGCGCGGCACGACGGTGCTGTTCGCCGAAACGACCGAGGATGCCGCGCGGCTCGTGGCCGACATCGCGCGCCGTCACGACGTGAAGAAGGTCATCAAGACCAAGTCGATGGTGTCGGAGGAAATGCGCCTGAACGCGGTGCTCGCGGAAATGGGCGTGCAGTCGATCGAGACGGATCTCGGTGAGTACATCCTGCAGATCAACGACAACGAGCCGCCGAGCCACATCATTGCGCCCGTCGTGCACAAGGACAAGGACGAGATCGCCGACCTGTTTGCGCGCACACATCATCGCGAGCGGCTCACCGAGATTCCGGACATGACGCGCGAGGCGCGCGAGGTGCTGCGCCCGCATTTCATGTCGGCCGACATGGGCGTGACGGGCGGCAACTTCGTGATCGCCGAGACCGGTTCGGTCGCGATCGTGACGAACGAAGGGAACGAGGGGATGTGCACCGTGATGCCGCGCGTGCATGTGGCGGTGACGGGCATCGAAAAGGTGTTGCCGACGCTCGAGGATCTCGCGACCGCGATGCGCCTGCTGCCGCGCTCCGCGACCGGGCAGAAGACGTCGAACTATTTCTCGCTGCTGACCGGGCCGCGCGGGCCGGGCGACGAGGACGGCCCCGAGCACAACTACGTGGTGCTGGTCGACGGCGGCCGCACGGGGCTGATCGGCGGCGAATTCCAGGAGATGCTGCGCTGCATCCGTTGCGGCGCATGCATGAACCATTGCCCGGTGTACCAGAAGGTCGGCGGCCACGCGTACGGCTGGGTGTACCCGGGGCCGATGGGGTCCGTACTGACGCCGAGCTACGTCGGGCTCGACCGCTCACTCGATCTGCCGCAGGCCGCAACACTTTGCGGGGAATGCGACAGCGTGTGCCCGGCCGGGATTCCGTTGTCGCACCTGTTGCGCACGCTGCGCGAGAAGCAGGTCGAGCGACACCTGCGGCCGTGGCGCGAGCGGGCGGCGCTCGCCGCATGGGGTTTCTTCGCGCGCCGGCCGATGCTGTACGCGCTCACGACCAAGCTCGCGGTGCGCATCCTCGAGCGGCTGGGCGGCAGCGGCGGCACGCTGCGGCGCCTGCCGATGATGGGCGGCTGGATGGATACGCGCGATATGCCGACGCCGACCGGACGCACGTTCCGCGAGCTGTACGCGGCGTCGCAAAGCCACCTCGGCTGACGACTGTTCATCGGGCGACAACAGTGCGTTCGCTATTTGCATATTTATCTCGATAGATGCGGGCTATAGAATCCTGTCTGTAGTCCCCGGAATTGGGTTTCGGGGTGCGAGGTCCAAGGAGGTCCGCATCATGAAAAAGACAATATCGATGTACTGGCCGTTGGCAATCGTCGTTCCGCTGGCCGCGGCTGCCTATCTGCATGCGATGGCCGAGGCGCCGTCGCGTGGCCCGCTTGCCGTTCACCAGGCATCCGCCGAGCTGGCGCGTGCGGTGTCGTTCGGGCTAGTCGACGATACGGCGAAGCCGCTGCCGGCGGCGTCCGGCGACGTCGTGCTCGCCGTGCCGAAGGCGCTGTAAGGCATGGCGCCGTCGCTTTGCGCGGCGGCGCGATTTCGGCCGCCTTTGTATAATGGCGGGCTGTTCTCCCACGCGGCCCGCCGCGGCTTTCCGATAGTGTGATGACCCGCGTTTCGATCTGTTTCGTCTGTCTCGGCAACATCTGCCGTTCGCCCACCGCGGAAGGCGTGATGCGTCATCAGGTCGACGCGGCCGCGCTGGCGGACCGGATCGAGATCGATTCGGCCGGCACCGGCGACTGGCATGTCGGCGAGCCGCCCGATACGCGTGCCCAGGCGGCCGCTCGCGGCCGCGGCTACGACCTGTCGGCGCTGCGTGCACGACAGGTGAGCGCGGCGGATTTCGAGCGCTTCGACCTGTTGCTCGCGATGGACGAGGCGAATCTCGCGGAGCTGCGCCGCCGCTGCCCGCCGCAGCATCGCGACAAGGTGCGCCTGCTGATGGAATTCGCGCCGGATTCGGCCGAGACCGAGGTAGCCGACCCCTATTTCGGCGGTACGCAGGGCTTCGAGCAGGTGCTCGATCAGGTCGAGCGCGCGTGCGCGGGCCTGCTGGAGGCGCTCAGGGCCCGTACGGAGCGCTGATCGCGCGGTTTTCAGCGATCTGCGAATACCCTTTCAAAGACATGGATACTTGACTAAAAACGTCAAATATTTATACTTGACCAAAATCGTCAAGATTGCAGTCCCCTAGACACCATGAGACTCACCACCAAAGGCCGTTTCGCCGTCACGGCGATGATTGACTTGGCACTGCGCCAGGAGCAGGGCCCGGTGACGCTTGCAGGCATCAGCCAGCGCCAGCGGATTTCGCTCTCGTATCTCGAACAGCTGTTCGGCAAGCTGCGCAGGCATGAAATCGTCGAATCCGTGCGCGGCCCGGGCGGCGGCTACAACCTCGCGCGTCGCGCGCAGGACGTCACCGTTGCCGACATCATCATCGCGGTCGATGAACCGCTCGACGCCACGCAGTGCGGCGGCAAAGGCACGTGCGACGGCTCGAAACAGCCAGACGGCCATTGCATGACGCACGAGCTGTGGTCGACGCTGAACCAGAAGATGGTCGAATACCTCGATTCGGTGTCGCTGCAGGATCTCGTCGATCAGCAGCGCGCTCGCGAGGGCGCACCAGCGGTGCTGCGCGACCGGCGGACGCCGGAGCCCGTTGCGGCACCGGCCGAGCCGGTTCGCACGATGCCGCTCGGCCCCAATTCGGTGTTCAACATCGCGAGTTCGTGAGCGCGAAGGCGCCGCCATACCCCATAACGCACATAGTCCCTGCACAGAATTCCCGGAGCGACAGATGACCCAAGACACTCTCCACCTGCCCATCTACATGGATTACAGCGCGACGACGCCGGTCGACCCGCGCGTGGTCGACAAGATGGTGCCGTATCTGCGCGAGCAGTTCGGCAACCCGGCGTCGCGCAGCCACGCGTATGGCTGGGACGCGGAGCGTGCGGTCGAGGAGGCGCGCGAGAACGTGGCCGCGCTCGTGAACGCGGATCCGCGCGAGATCATCTGGACGTCCGGCGCAACGGAATCGGACAACCTCGCGATCAAGGGTGCCGCGAACTTCTACAAGGGCAAGGGCAAGCACATCATCACGGTGAAGACCGAGCACAAGGCCGTGCTCGACACCTGCCGCGAGCTCGAGCGCGACGGGTTCGAAGTCACCTACCTCGACGTGAAGGATGACGGCCTGATCGACCTCGACGTGTTCAAGGCCGCACTGCGCCCGGACACGATCCTCGTGTCGGTGATGCACGTGAACAACGAGATCGGCGTGATCCAGGACATCGAGACGATCGGTGAGATCTGCCGCGAGAAGGGCATCGTGTTCCACGTCGACGCCGCACAGTCTACCGGCAAGGTCGCGATCGACCTCGCGAAGCTGAAGGTCGACCTGATGTCGTTCTCGGCGCACAAGACCTACGGCCCGAAGGGCATCGGTGCGCTGTACGTGCGTCGCAAGCCGCGCGTGCGCATCGAAGCGCAGATGCACGGCGGCGGCCACGAGCGCGGCATGCGTTCGGGCACGCTGGCGACGCACCAGATCGTAGGCATGGGCGAAGCGTTCCGTATCGCACGCGAAGAAATGGCGACGGAAAACGAGCGCATCCGCATGCTGCGCGACAAGCTGCTGCGCGGCCTGTCGCAAATCGAGGAAACGTACGTGAACGGCGACATGGAGCGCCGTGTCCCGCACAACCTCAACATCAGTTTCAACTTCGTCGAAGGCGAGTCGCTGATCATGGCGATCAAGGACGTCGCGGTGTCGTCGGGCTCCGCATGCACGTCGGCGTCGCTGGAGCCGTCGTACGTGCTGCGTGCGCTCGGCCGCAACGACGAACTGGCCCACAGCTCGATCCGCTTCACGGTCGGCCGCTTCACGACGGAGCAGGAAGTCGACTTCGTGATCAACCTGCTGAACAGCAAGATCGCGAAGCTGCGCGAACTCTCGCCGCTCTGGGAAATGCACCAGGAAGGCATCGATCTGTCGACGATCGAATGGGCCGCACACTGAGCGCCGGATTGAACATACCCGCGGGCGGATTCGCGCACGCAGACGTAACGAGTCAAGGAGTCTGAGTCATGTCTTACAGCAACAAGGTTCTGGATCACTACGAAAACCCGCGCAACGTCGGTTCGTTCGCGAAGGACGACGACACGGTCGGCACGGGCATGGTCGGCGCGCCGGCCTGCGGCGACGTGATGAAGCTGCAGATCCGCGTCGGCGCGGACGGCGTGATCGAAGACGCGAAGTTCAAGACCTACGGTTGCGGTTCGGCGATCGCATCGAGCTCGCTCGTCACCGAATGGGTGAAGGGCAAGACGCTCGACGAAGCACTGTCGATCAAGAACACGCAGATCGCGGAAGAACTCGCGCTGCCGCCGGTGAAGATTCACTGCTCGATCCTCGCGGAAGACGCGATCAAGGCAGCCGTGGCCGACTACAAGAAGCGTCACGACACCACGGCAGGCGATCAGGCAGCAGCCTGAGCGGCATCGAGCGGCTTCAGAAGGAACGCGGCGGGCCCCGGTGGCGCGCCGCGGCAAGGACATCATGGCAATTACACTGACCGAAAAAGCAGCACAGCACGTCCAGAAATACCTCGTCCGTCGCGGCAAGGGTATGGGTCTGCGGCTTGGCGTTCGCACGACCGGGTGCTCGGGGCTCGCGTACAAGCTCGAGTATGTCGACGAGCTCGCTCCCGAGGATCAGGTGTTCGAGAGCCATGGCGTGAAGGTGATCGTCGATCCGAAGAGCCTGGCCTACATCGACGGCACCGAGCTCGACTTCGCACGCGAAGGCCTGAACGAAGGGTTCAAGTTCAACAACCCGAACGTGAAGGACGAGTGCGGCTGCGGTGAATCGTTCCGCGTGTGATCACGCGGGTCTCCGCGCGATGCGGGCAAGAGGCGGCACGGGCCGCCTTTTTAATGTGCGGCGTTTGCCGCGCGACGAAACGGAATTGAACGCGACGATGGTCTCGCTGAAAGACAGCCATTTCGACCTGTTTCACCTGCCGGCGCAATTCGCGCTCGACGAGACGGCGCTCGACGCCGCGTATCGGACGGTGCAGACGCAGGTGCACCCGGACCGCTTCGCGGCGGCCGGCGACGCGCAGAAGCGCATCGCGATGCAATGGGCCACCCGCGCGAACGAAGCGTATCGCACGCTGCGCGATCCGCTGAAGCGCGCGTCGTATCTGTTGTCGCTGCGCGGTGTCGACATCGGCGCGGAAAACAACACCGCGATGGAGCCTGCGTTTCTGATGCAGCAGATGGAGTGGCGCGAGGGCATCGAGGATGCCGCGGCCGCCCGCAACGTCGACGCGCTCGACGTGCTGCTCGCCGAGTTGCGCGAAGAGCGGCGCGTGCGGGTGGAGCGCCTCGGCACGCTGCTCGACAGCGGCGCCGATCAGGCGGCCGCCGAGGCCGTCCGCCAGCTGATGTTCATCGAACGGGTCGCGTCGGAAGTGGGCGCGCAGATCGAGCGCCTCGAAACTTAACCGCGTGCCTTGCGGCACGCGCAGCAAACGGGCCGAGCGCCCGAACGAACCAAGATGGCTTTACTGCAAATTTCCGAACCGGGCATGGCGCCGGCGCCGCATCAGCGGCGACTCGCCGTCGGGATCGATCTCGGCACGACGAATTCGCTCGTCGCGGCCGTGCGCAACAGCGTGCCTGAAGTCCTGCCGGACGAAACGGGCCGCGTGCTGCTGCCGTCGGTGGTCCGCTACCTCGAGAAGGGCGGCCGCCGCATCGGCCACGAGGCGAAAGAGCAGGCCGCCACCGATCCGCGCAACACGATCGTGTCGGTCAAGCGCTTCATGGGCCGCGGCAAGGCCGAGGTCGAAGGCGCGGCGAACGCGCCGTACGAATTCGTCGATGCGCCGGGCATGGTGCAGATCCGTACCATCGACGGCGTGAAGAGCCCGGTCGAGGTGTCGGCCGAGATTCTCGCGACGCTGCGTTATCGCGCGGAAGATTCGCTCGGCGACGACCTGGTTGGCGCGGTGATCACGGTGCCCGCGTATTTCGATGAAGCGCAACGCCAGGCGACCAAGGATGCGGCGCGCCTCGCGGGCCTCAACGTGCTGCGCCTGCTGAACGAACCGACCGCCGCGGCGATTGCCTATGGGCTCGACAACGGGGCCGAAGGCCTCTATGCGGTGTATGACCTCGGCGGCGGCACGTTCGACCTGTCGATCCTGAAGCTGACGAAGGGCGTGTTCGAAGTGCTGGCCGCGGGCGGCGATTCCGCGCTCGGCGGCGACGATTTCGACCATGCGCTGTTCGATCACGTGCTCGCGCAGGCCGGCATCGACGCGAAGACGCTCGCACCCGAGGACGTGCGCCTGCTGCTCGACCGTGTGCGCGTGCTGAAGGAAGCGCTGTCGTCCGCACCGGAGGCGTCGCTCGACGTCACGCTGTCGGGTGGCGCGCACCTCGTGCAGACGATCTCGCACGACACGTTCGCGTCGCTCGTCGAGCCGCTCGTGCAGCGCACGCTCACGCCGACCCGCAAGGCGCTGCGCGATGCACAGGTTGCGCCGGCCGACATCAAGGGTGTCGTGCTCGTCGGCGGCGCGACGCGCATGCCGGTGATTCGCGACGCAGTTGCGAAGTACTTCGGCCAGCCGCCGCTCGTGAACCTCGATCCGGATCAGGTCGTTGCGCTCGGCGCGGCGATCCAGGCCGACCTGCTCGCAGGCAATCGCGGCACCGGCGACGACTGGCTGCTGCTCGACGTGATTCCGCTGTCGCTCGGTGTCGAGACGATGGGCGGCCTCGTCGAGAAGATCATTCCGCGCAACTCGACGATTCCGATCGCGCGCGCGCAGGAATTCACGACCTTCAAGGACGGCCAGACCGCGATGGCGATCCACGTCGTGCAGGGCGAGCGTGAACTCGTCGCCGATTGCCGGTCGCTCGCGCGCTTCGAGCTGCGCGGCATTCCGCCGATGACGGCTGGCGCCGCGCGCATTCGCGTGACCTACCAGGTCGACGCGGATGGCCTGCTGTCGGTGTTCGCCCGCGAGCAGCTGTCGGGCGTCGAGGCGTCGGTCGTCGTGAAGCCGTCGTACGGTCTTGCCGACGACGACATCGCGAAGATGCTCGAGGACAGCTTCAAGACCGCCGAGATCGACATGCGCGCCCGCGCGCTGCGCGAAGCGCAAGTCGAGGCCCAGCGGATGCTCGAGGCGACGCAGGCCGCACTGGCGGCCGACGGCGAACTGCTCGACGCGAGCGAGCGCACGCAAGTCGACACGCTGGCCGCCGCGCTGCGCGCGGTCGCGCAAGGCGACGATACGAACGCGATCGAAGCGGCGACCAAGGCGCTGGCCGACGGCACCGATGAATTCGCGGCGCGCCGGATGGACAAGAGCATCAAGCGTGCGCTGTCGGGCCGCCGGCTCGACGAGATCTGAACTCACGAACTGCGCATCGGCCGGCAACGGCCCGCGCGACACTGAACCGTGCGGCGCCTGGCGCCGCACCCTGACTGACGGAACGGACATGCCTCAACTGGTAGTGCTGCCTCACGTCGAACTGTGCCCGGATGGCGCGGTGATCGACGCGACGCCCGGCAAGAGTATCTGCGACAACCTGCTCGAACACGGGATCGAGATCGAGCATGCATGCGAGAAGTCGTGCGCGTGCACGACGTGCCACGTGGTGATCCGCGAAGGCTTCAACGATCTGACGCCGTCCGAGGAGGACGAGGACGATCTGCTGGACAAGGCGTGGGGCCTCGAGCCGACGTCGCGCCTGTCGTGCCAGGCGATCGTGAAGGAAGATTCGGACCTGGTGGTCGAGATTCCGAAGTACTCGATCAACCACGCGAAGGAAAACCACTGACCGGAACCGGAGGCAGGCGATGAAATGGACCGATTCGCGTGAAATAGCCATTGCGCTGGCGGACAAGCACCCGGACATCGACCCCCAGCGGATCAACTTCGTCGACTTGCGCCAATGGGTGCTCGAGCTCGACGGCTTCAACGACGATCCGGCGCACTCCGGCGAGAAGATCCTCGAAGCGATCCAGGCCCACTGGATCGACGAATCGGACTTCGACGACGAAGACTGACCGATGGGCACCGTGTGCGCCGCATGGGCGCGCAGGGCGCAATGAAAAAACGGCTCGTGAGATTGCTCACGAGCCGTTTTCGTTTTCAGGCCGCCTGCCCGCGCACGACATGCGGGCAGGGGGCGCCGACGCGATCTGGCGATTACGCGCCGACCAGCGTGCCGTTCTCGATCCGTACGCGCTGGCCCTGGCCGAACGGCGGCGGGTTGTGGTACGTGAACGTGCGCGTCGCGCCGTTCTCCATCTGCACTTGCACCTGATAGTCGGTTTCCGCGCGCACCTGCTTTTCGACCTGGTTGCCGGCGAGGCCGCCACCCAGCGCGCCGATGATCGTCATCGCGGTGCGGCCGTTGCCGTGACCGAACTGGTTGCCGAGCAGGCCGCCGGCTGCAGCGCCGCCCACGGCGCCGATCCCCGAGCTCTGGCCCGGCGTGCGCGTCTGCGAGATCGCGACGACCGTGCCGCAGCTCTGGCAGTAGCTCTGGGCCGGGGCCGACGGCTGCTGCGCGTATTGCGGCGGCTGCGGTGCCGTCGTATGACGGCGATGCGGCGCGGCCGGGCGCGGCGCGGGCTTCGGTTCAGCCTGCGCGACGGCGGCCTTCTGCTCGGCAGCCTTCTGCTGCGCGGCGGCCTGTTCGGCCGCCTGCTGCTGGGCTTGCGCGGCCAGCGCGGCGCTGGCGGCCGCGGCCGTATCGACGGCCGGCTGCGATGCGATCAGCGCGGCCTGGGTCTGACCGTTCTGCGCATTGTTGCTGTTGGCCTTCGGGAAGACGCCCGTGATCGCTGCCGTCGCCGCGAGGCTGGCGACGATGACGGCGCCGGCCGCGGTGGCGATCAGCGGGTGGAGGCGTTGCTTTTGCGGCGTGGTCTGATTCTGGTTGTCCATTTTGTTCTCCAATGTCGATCCGGATCGGCGCGCTGCGCCGGAGCAGGATCCCACGCTCGGGAGCGAGCAGACTCGGCGTTCCGGCGCCTCGTTCTGGTCCCGTGGTCATGCGTGGTGACGCAACAGGAGTGTCGTCCACGGCCCAGCGGCGCGCCGTATCAAGGTGTAACGAATTGCAGCGGAGCATCGGCAGCCATGACAGGGAAAACCCGGAAAAGGCCGTCGCGACGAGGGGATAAAACGGGGGAGGATCGAAAGCCGGCGGACGCCGGCTGGCGGGATTTACGCGTCGTTACAAAGCTGACGCGTGCGCGCCGCAGGGCGCGGCGCACACGCGGGCGCAGCGATCAGTCTTCGCGGCGCAGGTGCGGGAACAGCAGCACGTCGCGGATCGTCGGGCTGTCGGTCAGCAGCATCACGAGACGGTCGATGCCGATCCCGCAGCCGCCGGTCGGAGGCATCCCGTACTCGAGCGCGCGGATGTAGTCGGCGTCGAAGAACATCGCTTCCTCGTCGCCCGCATCCTTCTGCTCGACCTGCTTCTTGAAGCGCGCGGCCTGGTCTTCCGGATCGTTCAGCTCCGAGAAGCCGTTCGCGATTTCGCGGCCGGTCATGAACAGCTCGAAACGCTCGGTGATGCCCGGCACCGTATCCGATGCGCGTGCGAGCGGCGACACCTCGACCGGGTAGTCGATGATGAAGGTCGGCTCCCACAGCTGCGCTTCGGCCGTTTCCTCGAACAGCGCGAGCTGCAGCGCGCCGATGCCTGCGTTCAGGAACGCCGGCTGCGACACGTCGACGCCGAAGCGCTTCAGTTCGGTGCGCAGGAACGCGTCGTCCGACAGCTGGCCGTCGGTGTAGTCCGGTGCGTACTTCTGGATCGCCTGCGTGATCGTCAGGCGGTGGAACGGCTTCGCCAGGTCGAGCTCGCGGCCCTGGTACTGGATCGTCGCGGTGCCGAGCGCATCGATCGCCGCCTGGCGGATCAACTGCTCGGTGAAGTCCATCAGCCAGCGGTAGTCGGTGTACGCGGCGTAGAACTCCATCATCGTGAATTCCGGGTTGTGACGCGGCGACACGCCTTCGTTCCGGAAGTTACGGTTGATTTCGAACACGCGCTCGAAGCCGCCGACGATCAGGCGCTTCAGGTACAGCTCCGGCGCGATACGCAGGAACATCTGCATGTCGAGCGCGTTGTGATGCGTGACGAACGGCTTCGCGGCCGCGCCGCCCGGGATCGGGTGCAGCATCGGCGTCTCGACTTCCATGAACTCGGCGTTGTCCATGAACTTGCGGATCGACGCGATCGTCTTGGTGCGGGCGCGGAACGTGTCGCGCGTTTCCGGCGTGACGATCAGGTCGACGTAGCGCTGGCGGTAGCGCATTTCCTGGTCCGACAGGCCGTGGAACTTGTCCGGCAGCGGGCGCAGCGCCTTCGACAGCAGGCGCAGTTCCTTGCACTGGACCGACAGCTCGCCCTTGTTGGTGCGGAACAGCACGCCGCGCGCGGCGACGATGTCGCCGAGGTCCCACTTCTTGAATGCGTCGTAGGTTTCCGCGCCGACGTCGTTCGGCGTCACGAAGAACTGGATCTGGCCCGAACCGTCCTGCACCGTCGCGAAGCTTGCCTTGCCCATCACGCGCTTGAGCATCATGCGGCCGGCGACCGACACCTCGACCGGGTTCGCTTCGAGCGCGGCCTTGTCCGAGTCGGCGAATTTCGTCTGCAGATCGGCTGCGTGATGTTCCGGGCGGAAATCGTTCGGGTAGGCGACGCCTTGCTCGCGCAGGGCGCGCAGCTTCTCGCGGCGCTCGGCGATGATCTGGTTTTCGTCCGCGGTGACGGCGGGCTGCGTTTGGGTCGGTTCGGTCATGATGGTCGGAATTCGGAGTGGGTGCGGCAACGCAAACGGGAAGGGCAAGGGGGCGCGACCCGGCAGGGTCGCGCCGCGGCGCTTACACGCCCTGTTTGAGGCTCGCGCTGATGAAGTCGTCGAGGTCGCCGTCGAGGACGGCGCGCGTGTTGCTCATTTCGACGTTCGTGCGCAGGTCCTTCACGCGGCTCTGGTCAAGCACGTACGAACGGATCTGGTGGCCCCAGCCCACATCGGTCTTGCTCGATTCGAGCTTGTCCTGTTCGGCCTGGCGCTTGCGCATTTCGACTTCGTACAGGCGCGATTTCAGCATCGCCATCGCTTCGGCGCGGTTGCGGTGCTGCGAGCGGTCGTTCTGGCACTGCACGACGATACCGGTCGGCATGTGCGTGATCCGCACCGCGGAGTCGGTCTTGTTGATGTGCTGACCGCCCGCGCCCGATGCGCGGTACGTGTCGATGCGCAGGTCGGCCGGGTTGATCTCGACTTCGATCGAATCGTCGATTTCCGGGTAGACGAACACCGACGAGAACGACGTGTGGCGCCCGCCCGACGAGTCGAACGGCGACTTGCGCACGAGGCGGTGAATGCCCGTTTCGGTGCGCAGGAAGCCGTACGCGTATTCGCCCGAGACCTTGACCGTCGCGTTCTTGATGCCGGCGACGTCGCCGTCGGACTCTTCGAGCACTTCGGCCTTGAAGCCCTTGCGTTCGCAGTAGCGCAGGTACTGGCGCAGCAGCATCGACGCCCAGTCGCACGCCTCGGTGCCGCCGGCGCCGGCCTGGATGTCGATGAAGCAGTTGTTCGGGTCGGCCGGGTTCGAGAACATCCGGCGGAACTCGATGTCGCCCACGCGTGCCTCGAGCTTCGCGGCGTCTTCTTCCGACGCGACGAGCGTGTCCTCGTCACCTTCCTCGCGGGCCAGCTCGAACAGGTCGAGCGCGTCGCGCAGGTCGCCATCGAGCGCGGTGAGCGTCGTGACGACGCCCTCGAGCAGCTTCTTCTCGCGACCGAGCGCCTGGGCGTTCTTCGAATCGTTCCAGACGTTCGGGTCTTCGAGTTCCTTGTTGACTTCGGTCAGACGCGCAGCTTTGGCGTCGTAGTCAAAGATACCCCCGGAGCTCGCCCGCGCGGTTGCGCAGGTCGAGCAGGGAGCTTTCGATCGCGTTGAGACGTTCCGCTTCCATGATCGTTCGCTATTCTTGCTTCGTAAAAAAGCGGAATTATAGCCGATCGGCGGGGTTGCCCGGTGACGCAAACGGTGCTCGCACGCGCGCCGCGGCCCCGTCCGGCGCGGCGTGCATGCATCGGCGGGCAATACAGGCCGGGCGGCCCGCGCCTAGCCGGCCGCGTGTTCGACGATCAGCTGGACGCGCGTGACGCCGTTCCACGTGTCGGCGACGAGGCGGTAGGCGACCAGTGCGCTTTCCGGCAGCGGCTCCGTGTGGTTGAACCAGATCGCATTGAAGCGCTGGCGGCCGCGCGCCAGTTGCAGCTTCAGGTGCTTTTCCTTCACGAGCGACTGCGACACGACGTCGAATTCACCGGAGAAAAGCGGGGCCGGAAAGCCTTGCCCCCAGACGGCCTCGTCGAGCAGCCCGACGAACTGCGGCGTGAAGTACGCATCCTCGAGTTCGCCGTCGGTCTCGATCACGCGGGCGAGCGCGTCGTCGGACAGCCATTCGCGCGCGACGGCCTCGAACGCGGCCGCGAAGCGCGGCACGTTCTCGGTGTCGAGCGTGAGGCCGGCCGCCATCGCGTGGCCGCCGAACGCGACGATCAGGTCCGGTTCGCGTTTCGACACGAGGTCGAGCGCGTCGCGCAGGTGGAAGCCGGGAATCGAGCGGCCCGAGCCCTTGACCCGCTTGCCTTCGTCGTCCGCGTGCGCAAACGTGAACGACGGGCGGTGGAATTTTTCCTTGAGCCGGCCGGCGACGATGCCGATCACGCCCTGGTGCCACTCGGGGTTGAAGAGGGTGATCGTGCACGCGTCGGCCGGATCGACGTCGGCGAGATCGGCGAGCGCCTGCTGCTGCATGCCGGCCTCGATCTCGCGGCGTTCGCGGTTCATCACGTCGAGCTGCTGCGCGAGATCCCACGCGCGGCCGATGTCGTCGGTGATCAGGCACTCGATGCCGAGCGACATGTCGGACAGCCGTCCGGCGGCGTTCAGGCGCGGGCCGAGGCCGAAGCCGAGGTCGAAGCCCGAGGCCGTACGCGCTTCGCGCGCGGCCGCGCGGAACAGCGCGGCGACGCCCGGCTGCATGCGGCCGTTGCGGATGCGTTGCAGCCCCTGTGCGACCAGCACGCGATTGTTGCCGTCGAGCCGCACGACGTCGGCGACGGTGCCGAGCGCGACGAGGTCGAGCAGGCCGTCGAGGCGCGGCTCGGCTTCCTTGCTCGCGAACGCGCCGCGGCGGCGCAGCTCGGCGCGCAGCGCGAGCAGCACGTAGAACATCACGCCGACGCCGGCGAGGTGCTTGCTCGGGAACGCGCAGCCGGGCTGGTTCGGGTTGACGATCGCGCGCGCGGCGGGCAGCGCGTCGCCGGGCAGGTGGTGGTCGGTCACGAGCACGTCGATGCCGCGCGCGTTCGCGGCTTCGACGCCCGTGACGCTCGCGATGCCGTTGTCGACGGTGATCAGCAGGTCGGGCTTGCGCGCGGCGGCGAGTTCGACGATCTCGGGCGTGAGGCCGTAGCCGTATTCGAATCGGTTCGGCACCAGGTAGTCGATCTGCGCGCCGAACATCCGCAGGCCGCGCACCGCGACCGCGCATGCGGTTGCACCGTCGCAGTCGTAGTCGGCGACGACGAGCAGGCGCCGCTTGTCGGCGATCGCGTCGGCGAGCAGCGATGCAGCGTCGGCGCAGCCTTTCAGCTCGGTGGGCGGAACGAGTCGCGCCAGCGCGGTCTCGATGTCGGCGGGGGACTGCACGCCGCGCGACGCGTACAGGCGTGCAAGGACGGGATGCAGGCCATGGCGCGCGAGCACTTCGGCGTCGGCGGGCGCGACGGGACGGGTAACGATCCGGGTCATACGGGTCTGCTTTGTTATTCGAACAGGGAGGCCAGCGCGCGGCGGCGCCAGAACTTGCGCAGGTCGCCGCGCGTCGCGTGCAGCGTCACGGAACTCGTGTCGCCGCACAGCGTGAAATCGACGCTCGCGAGCTCGCCGTTCTGTAGCGCGGCAAGGGCCGGCGCGAACCAGTCGCGCTCGAGCGCGGCGAGTCCGTCGTGCCAGCGCGCCCAGTCCTGCTCGATGAACGGGGTGGTCAGCGCGGGCAGTTCGACGAGCGTCGCGCCATCGGCGGCGGGCAGCGTGCCGAACGCGGCCGGCGGCGCGCCGGCGTCGGCGTGCGCGGCGCGCGCGAGGCCGAGCGCCGCGGGCGACGCGGACAGCACGCGCGCGAACGGCTTGCCGACCGGCTTCAGCGTGCCCTGCGCATGGAACCAGATCGAATTGACGGCCGGCAGGCCGCGCGCCTCGCGGGCCTCGTTGACCGGATGCTGGAACCAGGCCATCTGCACCTCGTTCTGCAGCTTCATCCACATCCGCGAGCGTTCGCCCGTATGGGCCTCGTGCGGCAGCCAGATCTCGATGTTGCGGCCGCTCGCGCGCAGCGGCGCGGCGCCGGCGAGGCGGGCGAGCTGCTCGCTCGACAGGTACCAGCGTGACGGGTTCGGCGCCTCGAGCCGGACGCCGAGCTCCTCGATCAGCGGCCGCGCGACTGCGAGCAGCGCGGCGGCGTCGCCTTCGTCGAGCGCGAGGGCCGCCGGATCGACGAGCACCAGGTGATCGTGCGCGATTTCGACGTGAACGGGCTCGACGCAGGCCCACGCTTGCGCGCCGGGGTCGCCGCCGTCCGCCAGCAGCATGTAGGGCGCGAGCGGCGCCTCGTCCGCGGCGTTGCCCTGGGTGGCGCCGAACTGGCGGGCCAGCCAGCGCTCGTGCGGCAGCGTGCGCTGGAAGTCCTCACCGGCCACGCGCTCGACGAGGCTGGCGCGGGCGAGCAACTTTTCGAGCGCGGGGCTGTCCAGCGTGTGCAGGGACGAGGCCGCATCGGCCGCCGACGGCAGCGCGAACGGAACGAGAAAATGGAGGCGTCGGTCGTGCATGATGGTGCGCATTGTATGGCAAACTGCGCGCGTGATCGGGCCGGCTGACGGCCCGTTCGCGTCCGGCGGCCGTTTTTCGACCGTGCCCGGGCCGGTGGCCGCCACCGGGCGGCGGTCCGGCCGCGGGGCGCCTCCCCGCCGTAACCAGCAGAAAGGATTCGCTTGAAACTTCCGTACGAATGGCAGATCGGCTGGCGCTACACGCGCGCCGGCAAACGCACGACCGGTAACGGCTTCATTTCCTTCATCGCGCTCGTGTCGATGCTCGGGATCGCGCTCGGCGTCGCGGCGCTGATCGTCGTGCTGTCGGTGATGAACGGCTTCCAGAAGGAAGTGCGCGACCGCATGCTGTCGGTGCTCGCGCACGTCGAGGTGTTCTCGCCGACGGGCTCGATGCCCGACTGGCAACTCACCGCGCAGGAAGCGCGCCGCAATCCGTCGGTGATCGGCGCGGCGCCGTACGTCGACGCGCAGGCGCTGCTCACCCGCCAGGACGCGGTGAGCGGCGTGATGCTGCGCGGCGTCGAGCCGGCGCTCGAGCCGCAAGTGTCGGACATTGGCAAGGACATGAAGGCGGGCCAGCTCGGCGCGCTGGTGCCGGGCCAGTTCGGCATCGTGCTCGGCGATGCGCTCGCGGGCAACCTCGGCGTGACGGTCGGCGACAAGGTCACGCTGGTCGCGCCGGAAGGATCGATCACGCCGGCCGGCATGATGCCGCGGCTGAAGCAGTTCGCGGTCGTCGGCGTGTTCGAGTCCGGCCACTACGAATACGACAGCACGCTCGCGATGATCAACATCCGCGACGCCGAGGCGCTGTTCCGGATGGCCGCGCCGACCGGTGTGCGGCTGCGGCTGAAGGACATGCAGAAGGCGCCGGACGTGGCGGTCGAGCTGTCGCATACGCTGTCGGGCAGCCTGTACATCCGCGACTGGACCCAACAGAACAAGACGTGGTTCTCGGCCGTGCAGATCGAGAAGCGGATGATGTTCATCATCCTCACGCTGATCATCGCGGTGGCCGCGTTCAACCTCGTGTCGTCGCTCGTGATGACGGTGACCAACAAGCAGGCCGACATTGCGATTCTTCGCACGCTCGGCGCGCAGCCGGGGTCGATCATGAAGATCTTCGTCGTGCAGGGCGTGACGATCGGCTTCGTCGGCACGGCGTCGGGCGTCGCGCTCGGCTGCCTGATCGCGTGGAGCATCCCGTGGCTGATCCCGATGATCGAGCACCTGTTCGGCGTGCAGTTCCTGCCGCCGTCCGTGTATTTCATCAGCGAGCTGCCGTCCGAACTCGTCGCGAGCGACGTGATCCGGATCGGCCTGATCGCGTTCGCGCTGTCGGCGGTCGCGACGCTCTATCCGAGCTGGCGCGGCGCGAAGGTGAAGCCCGCGGAGGCGCTCCGCTATGAATGACCGCGCGACCGCATTCGCGGATGCAAAACAACACAACAGACAGGATTCGGCAGGTATGCAGGAATACGTGCTTCAGGCGCGCGGGATCACGAAGGCGTTCGTGCAGGGCGGCTTCAACGTGCAGGTGCTCAACAATACCGAGCTGACGGTGCGGCGCGGCGAGAAGCTCGCGGTCGTCGGCGCGTCGGGTTCCGGCAAGAGCACGCTGCTGCACGTGCTGGGCGGGCTCGACGAGCCGAGCGCGGGCGAGGTGTCGTTGCTCGGCAAGCCGTTCACGCAACTCGCCGAGCGCGAGCGCAACGAGCTGCGTAACCGTGCGCTCGGCTTCGTCTACCAGTTCCATCACCTGCTGCCCGAGTTCACCGCGCTCGACAACGTCGCGATGCCGCTGCGCATTCGCCGGATGACGACCGAGGACGCGCGCGAGCAGGCGCAGGCGATGCTCGAACGCGTCGGTCTCGGCCCGCGTGCGAAGCACCGGCCGGGCGAGCTGTCGGGCGGCGAGCGGCAGCGCGTCGCGATCGCGCGCGCGCTGGTGACGAAGCCCGCGTGCGTGCTCGCCGACGAGCCGACCGGCAACCTCGACGGCACGACGGCCGATACGGTGTTCAACCTGATGCTCGAGCTGTCCGAGACGCTCGAAACGAGCTTCGTGATCGTCACGCACGATCCCGATCTCGCCGCGCGCTGCGACCGCATCATGCGGCTGCGCGACGGCGTGCTGCACGAGGAGCCGGCGCTGCCGGTGTAAGAAGCGAACGCGCTTGGCCTGCTGCCGGGATGGTCCCGGTGCGGCGCCAGCGCGCAGGACTGCCGCCATGTGGATCGACACGCACTGCCATCTCGATGCCGCCGAGTTCGACGCCGACCGCGACGCGGTCGCGCATGCGGCGCGCGCGGCCGGCGTGTCGCGCATCGTGATCCCGAGCGTCGGGCGCGATAACTTCACGACGGTGCGCGAACTCGCGCAACGCACGCCGGGCGCGGTCTACGCGCTCGGCATCCACCCGATGTATACGCCACGCGCACGCGACGAGGATCTCGACCGGCTGCGCATGGAGATCGAGGCGAGCCTCGACGATCCGCGCTTCGTCGCGATCGGCGAGATCGGGCTCGACTATTTCGTGCCGGGGCTCGACGAAGACCGGCAGCAGTTCTTCTACCAGGGGCAGCTGAAGCTCGCGCGCGAATTCGACCTGCCCGTGCTGTGCCACGTGCGCAAGTCGCAGGATCGCGTGCTCGCCGGGCTGCGCCGTTTCGGCGTGCGGCGCGGTATCGCGCATGCGTTCAACGGCAGCTTCCAGCAGGCTGAAGCGTATCTCGCGCATGGGCTGCATCTCGGCTTCGGCGGCAACGTGACCTTCACGCGTGCGCTGCAGATCCGCCGGCTAGCGGCGCAGTTGCCGCTCGAGGCGATCGTCGTCGAGACGGACGCACCCGACATCGCGCCCGAATGGGCGTACAAATCCCGCAACACGCCCGACCAGGTGCCGCGCATCGGCGACGTGCTCGCCGAACTGCGCGGGATCGACGCCGGCGCGGTGTCCCTATGCACTTCGGCTAACGCGCTCGCCGCGCTGCCGCGACTCGCACTTTCGTCCGCATAATCGTTGCCCTGAGGCGTCGCATGCTCGATGGCGGCGCCGGGTCGACGAGGAGGGGCGATGCGCGTGTGGTGGATCGCGTTCGCGCTCGGCGTGGCCGTACTGCAGCGGCAGGCGGCGCTGCCGGGTGCGCTCGCATGGACGATCGGTGTGGCCGTGCTCGCGGGCTGCGCGGTGTTGAGCGTGTGGTGCATGTGTCGCCAGCGTACGCGCACGACCGCCATGTTCGGATGGATGCTGTGTGCGCTCGCGGCCTGCGATGCAGGGTTCGGCTACGCGGCCGCGCGGGCCGAATGGCGGCTGCGCGACAACCTGCCCGTCGAGTGGGAAGGGCGCGACATCGTCGTCACCGGCGTGATCCGCGGGCTGCCCGTGGTCGACGAGACCGGTGCGCGGCTGCTGTTCGCGGTCGAGTCGAACGATGCGGGGCTGGCCCGTTTTCCGCCGTTGATCCGGCTGTCGTGGCGCGCCTATGGCGCATCGGCGGCACGCGATCCACTTCCCGACCTGCGCGCCGCACAGCGCTGGCGTTTCGTCGTGCGCCTGAAGCGCCCGCATGCCGAGGCCAATCCCGGTGTGCGCGACAGCGAGGCGGCGTGGCTGGCCGCAGGCATTCGCGCGATCGGGTATGTGAGCGCGCCCCGGCGGGCGGAGTTGCTCGATGCGCGCGCCGCGGGATGGCGTGCGTCGATCGATCGGCTGCGCGATGCGCTGCGCGCGCGTATCGACGAGTCGCTCCGCAGCGACGCGGACCATCGCGGCATCGTCGCCGCGCTCGCGATCGGCGACCAGTCGGGCATCGGCGACGATGACTGGCACGTGCTGCGCAGCACGGGTACGAGCCACCTCGTTGCGATTTCCGGCCTGCATGTCGGGCTCGTTGGCGCGATCGCGGGTGGGCTCGTGTCGATGGTCTGGCGCCGCCTGCGCTGGCGCCGCCTGCGCTGGCGCACACGGGCCGCAACGCTCGTGTTTCCGGCGCCGTACGCGGCCGCGCTCGCCGCGCTGGCAGCTGCGGCCGGCTATGCGGCGCTCGCGGGCTTCAACGTGCCGGCGCAGCGCGCGTGGTGGATGATCGCGGCCGGCGGCATTGCGTACCTGGCCGGGCGCAGCGTGCCGACTTCCGCGGTGCTGTGCGCGGCGCTCGGCGGCGTGCTGCTTGCCGACCCGTGGGCCGTGCTGTCGGCCGGGTTCTGGCTGTCGTTCGGGGCGGTCGCCGTGATCCTGCTGGCCGTCGCAGGCTGGCGTGGCGTGCGTGAGGTTGAGACGGAAAACGAGGAGGGCGACGGCGCGGCCGGCTTGTCGAGCCGGTTGCGCGCGTGGGGTGCCCGCGCCGGGCGCCGGATCGCCGAGGCCACGCGCGTGCAGTACGCGGTGACGATCGGTCTCGCACCGCTCACGGCCGCCTGGTTCGCGCAGATATCCCTGTCGGGCCCGTTCGGCAATGCGTTCGCGATTCCGTGGGTCAGCTCGGTCGTGACGCCCGTCGTGCTGGCCGGCATCGCGCTGCCCGCGCCGCTCGATGCGTACGCGTTCCGGCTTGCGCACGCGGCGCTCGAACCGATGATGACGCTGCTCGGATACCTCGCCGGCTGGCCGGCCGGCGTGTTCTGGCTGCGCATGCCCGATTGGCCGGTGCTGGTGCTGGCCTGCGCGGGCGTCGCATGGGCGCTGATGCCGCGCGGCTGGCCGTTGCGCTGGGCGGCCCCGCTCACGTGGCTGCCGCTCGTCGCACCGGCAGCCGATGCGCCGCCGCCGGGCGGCTTCCGGCTGACCGTGCTCGACGTCGGGCAGGGCGCGTCGGTGCTGGTGGAGACCGCGCGGCGCACCTTGCTGTTCGATGCGGGGCCGGGCGCGGAGTCGACCCACGCCGGCGCGCGGATCGTCGCGCCGGCGTTGCGTGCACGCGGCATCGCGGTGATCGATTCGCTCGTGCTCAGTCACGCGGATGCCGATCACGCGGGCGGTGCGCCGGCCGTCTACGCGGCAGCCGACGTGCGCCAGCTGCTGGCCGGCATCGTGCCGAACAGCCGGTTGTGGCGCGATGCGGCAGCCGCCGGCGTCGCCGACCGGCTGCCGTGCGCGGCCGGGCAGCGCTGGACCTGGGACGGCGTCGCGTTCACGATGCTGTGGCCGCAAGGCGGCCCGGGCGCGGGCTCGTCGAACGGGCGGTCGTGCGTGCTGCGCATCGATGCGGGCGAGACGTCCGCGCTGCTGACGGGTGATGTCGATGCGCGCGGCGAACGCCGGCTCGTGGACGCTGCGCCCGACGCGCTGGCCGCACAGATCCTGGTCGTTCCGCACCACGGCAGCCGCACGTCGTCGGTCGAGCCTTTCCTCGATTCGGTCGGGCCGCGCGTCGCGGTATTTCCTGTAGGCTATCGCAATCGTTTCGGACATCCGCACCGGACGGTTCTCGCCCGTTACGAGGCGCGCGGGATCCCGGTGCCGCGCACCGATCGCGACGGCGCCGTGCGGTTCGACGTCGCGCCGGCCGACGGCGGGTTTGCCTTCGAGCGTCATCGCGACGTTTGGCGACGGTACTGGATGGATCGGTGAGCGCGGCGAAAGCCGGCGTATCAATAAAGATGGCCCGGGATCCGCGCTCAATGCCGAAGCGTGGGCCCCGGCAGAACGCGAAGCATGAGACTGGAGAAGTTGACTCCGGCCGACCGCCAAGCATGGGACCGGAGTAGGCGCTGAAGCGCCAACTCCGGTCGACCGCGAAGCATGGGACCGGAGTAAGTGCTAAAGCACTAACTCCGGTCGACAAAGGAGACATCGGCGTTTGAAGGACATCCTCCACTTCTCGCATGCGAACGGCTTTCCGGCATCGACGTACCGCACGATCTTCGCCGAACTGGCCGACGACTACGAGCTGCGCTACATCGAACGGATCGGCCACGACCGCCGCTACCCGGTGACGCGCGACTGGCCGCATCTCGTCGAGCAACTGCTCGACGACATCGGCAGCCGCTACGAGCGTCCCGTCTGGCTCGTCGGCCATTCGCTCGGCGGCTACCTGTCGCTGATGGCCGCGCTGAAGAAGCCGCAATGGGTGCGCGGCGTCGTGATGATCGATTCGCCGATCATCGCGGGCTGGCGCGCCGGCGCATTGCGCGCGAGCCAGTGGGCGGGGCTCGACGAGCGGCTGTCGCCCGCCGCCGCGACGCGCAACCGGCGTACGCACTGGGTCAGCCGTGACGAAGTCTGGCGGCACTTCCGCGAGAAACCGGCGTTCGCCCGCTGGGACGAACGGATGCTGGCCGACTACATCGACTACGGGATCCCGCAGGTCGGCGCCGACGGCGAGCGCTCGCTCGCGTTCGACCGGCAGGTCGAATACCTGATCTACCGGACGCTGCCGCATACGCTCGGCCCGCGGCTCGCGCACGGCGCGCCGGTGCCGCTCGGCTTTCTCGCCGGCACGCGTTCGCGCGAGGTGCGCCAGGTCGGGCTCGATGCGACACGCCGCGCGGCGCGCGGCCGCGTCGAATGGCTGGAAGGCAGCCACCTGTTTCCGATGGAGCGGCCGCTCGAGACCGCGCGCGCATTGCAGCGGATGCTGAATTCGCTGAGGGCGGCCGAGGGCGATGTGTCACATGCAGTCACCCCGCTCGCGAAGCGCGCCTGACGCAGGGTTTGGCGGCCGGGGCGCCGCCTCCGGCACGCGCGGTTGCACCGGCCGGCGGGCGGCTGCGTCCCGGCGCGCACGGCTGGTGCGAGGCGGCGCGAAAGGGCGCGATCATCGAGTCAATTGCTGAGAGAAGGGCGGGCTTTACGGTATAATCCGTTTTTCCCGCGAGCATCCAGCGATGACCAAATATGTTTTCGTCACCGGCGGCGTAGTTTCTTCCCTTGGCAAGGGTATTGCCGCCGCTTCCCTCGCCGCGATCCTTGAATCGCGCGGTCTGAAAGTCACCCTCCTCAAACTCGATCCGTACATCAACGTCGACCCCGGCACGATGAGCCCGTTCCAGCACGGCGAAGTGTTCGTGACGGAAGACGGAGCGGAGACCGACCTCGACCTCGGCCACTACGAGCGCTTCATCAGCACGAAGATGCGCAAGGCCAACAACTTCACGACCGGCCAGATCTACGAATCGGTGATCCGCAAGGAACGCCGCGGCGACTATCTCGGCAAGACCGTGCAGGTCATCCCGCACATCACGAACGAAATCCAGGCGTTCATCGAGCGCGGGGCCGCGTCGGCCACCTGCGGTGAGCCGGATGTCGCGATCGTCGAGATCGGCGGCACGGTCGGCGACATCGAATCGCTGCCGTTCCTCGAAGCCGCGCGCCAGATGAGCCTGCGCCTCGGCCGCAACAGCGCGTGCTTCGTGCACCTGACGCTGGTGCCGTACGTCGCGACCGCCGGCGAACTGAAGACGAAGCCGACCCAGCACAGCGTGCAGAAGCTGCGCGAGATCGGCATCCTGCCGCACGTGCTGCTGTGCCGTGCGGACCGCCGCATTCCGGACGACGAATCGAAGAAGATCTCGATGTTCTCGAACGTGCCGGAAGACGCCGTGATCTCGGTGTGGGACGCCGATAGCATCTACAAGATTCCGCAGATGCTGCACGACCAGGGCCTCGACCGCATCATCTGCGAGGAACTGAAGCTGTCGCCGAAGGACGCGGACCTGACCATGTGGTCGGAGCTGGTCGAGAAGCTCGAGAACCCGAAGCACGAAGTGACGATCGGCATGGTCGGCAAGTACGTCGACCTGACCGAGTCGTACAAGTCGCTGATCGAGGCGCTGCGCCACGCATCGCTGCACACGTCGACCAAGGTCAACATCGAATACATCGACTCGGAAGAGATCGAGACGAACGGTGTCGACAGCCTGAAGCATCTCGACGCCGTGCTGGTGCCGGGCGGTTTCGGCCGTCGCGGCACGGAAGGCAAGATCGCGGCGATCCGCTATGCGCGGGAAGCCAAGGTGCCGTATCTCGGCATCTGCCTCGGCATGCAGCTCGCGGTGATCGAGTTCGCGCGCGACGTCGTCGGCCTGAAGCAGGCGAACAGCACGGAATTCGAGCCGGACACGCCGGAACGCGTGGTCGCGCTGATCACCGAGTGGTACGACCGCGACGGCAAGGTCGAGACGCGTACCGAGGAATCCGATCTCGGCGGCACGATGCGCCTGGGTTCGCAGCGCTGCCCGATCAAGCCGGGCACGATGGCGGAAGAGATCTATGGCAAGGACGTGAACGAGCGCCATCGCCACCGTTATGAAGTCAATAACCGCTTCGTGCCCCAGCTCGAAGCCGGCGGCCTTATCATCAGCGCCCGTACCCCGAGCGAGGATCTGCCGGAAATGATGGAGCTGCCGCGTTCGATGCACCCGTGGTTCGTCGGCGTCCAGTTCCACCCGGAATTCACGTCCACGCCGCGTGACGGTCATCCCCTCTTCAAGTCGTTCGTCGAAGCTGCGCTTGTCAACAAGCAAGCGCGCGGAGTGTAAGCATGAAGCTGTGCGATTTCGAGGTCGGTCTCGACAAGCCTTTCTTCCTGATCGCGGGTACCTGCGTCGTCGAATCGGAGCAAATGACGATCGACACGGCCGGCCGCCTGAAGGAGATCTGCGCGAAGCTGAACATTCCGTTCATCTACAAGTCGTCCTACGACAAGGCGAACCGCAGCTCGGGCAAGTCGTTCCGTGGCCTCGGAATGGACGAGGGCCTGCGGATCCTGTCCGAGGTGAAGCGCCAGCTCGGCCTGCCGGTGCTGACCGACGTGCATTCGATCGAAGAGATCGAGCAGGTCGCGTCGGTCGTCGACGTGCTGCAGACGCCGGCGTTCCTGTGCCGCCAGACCGATTTCATCCATGCGTGCGCGCGCTCGGGCAAGCCCGTCAACATCAAGAAGGGCCAGTTCCTCGCGCCGCACGACATGAAGAACGTGATCGACAAGGCGCGCGAAGCGGCCCGTGAAGCGGGGCTGTCGGAAGACCGCTTCATGGCGTGCGAGCGCGGTGTCTCGTTCGGCTACAACAATCTGGTGTCGGACATGCGTTCGCTCGCGATCATGCGCGAGACGAGCGCCCCGGTCGTGTTCGATGCGACCCACTCGGTGCAGTTGCCGGGCGGGCAGGGCACGAGCTCGGGCGGCCAGCGCGAATTCGTGCCGGTGCTCGCGCGTGCGGCGGTCGCGACGGGCGTCGCGGGCCTGTTCATGGAGACGCACCCGAATCCGGCCGAAGCCAAGTCGGACGGCCCGAACGCGGTGCCGCTGAACCGGATGAGTGCGCTGCTGGAGACCCTCGTCACGCTCGACCAGGCGGTGAAGCGCAATCCGTTCCTGGAAAACGATTTCAATTAAAGATCGAATGAACCTTGCGACGGCTTCGCGCGTCTGTAGCGAAAGCGGTTCGGGCGCGCGCGCCGTCGCAGTTTGAAGAATCCATCGTCATTCTCAGAGGAAACCCATGAGTGCAATCGTAGATATCATCGGCCGCGAGATTCTGGATTCGCGCGGCAACCCCACCGTCGAATGCGACGTGCTGCTCGAATCGGGCACGATGGGCCGCGCGGCGGTGCCGTCGGGCGCGTCCACCGGCTCGCGTGAAGCGATCGAACTGCGCGACGGCGAAGCCGGCCGCTACAACGGCAAGGGCGTGCTGAAGGCAGTCGAGCATATCAACACCGAAATCTCCGAAGCCATCATGGGCCTCGACGCGTCGGAACAGGCGTTCCTCGACAAGACGCTGCTCGAGCTGGACGGCACCGACAACAAGTCGCGTCTCGGCGCGAACGCGATGCTGGCCGTGTCGATGGCCGTCGCGAAGGCAGCCGCCGAAGAGGCCGGCCTGCCGCTGTACCGCTATTTCGGCGGTTCGGGTGCGATGCAACTGCCGGTGCCGATGATGAACATCGTCAACGGCGGCGCGCACGCGAACAACAGCCTCGACATCCAGGAATTCATGATCGTCCCGGTGAGCCAGCCGACGTTCCGTGAAGCCCTGCGTTGCGGCGCGGAAGTGTTCCACGCACTGAAGAAGATCCTGAGCGACCGTGGCATGAGCACGGCAGTCGGCGACGAAGGCGGCTTCGCGCCGAACTTCGGCAGCAACGACGAATGCCTGTCGACGATCCTGCAGGCGATCGAGAAGGCCGGCTACCGTGCCGGTGAAGACGTGCTGCTCGCACTCGACTGCGCGGCATCCGAGTTCTACCACGACGGCAAGTACCAGCTCGCGGGCGAAGGCCTGCAACTGTCGTCGGCCGAATTCACCGACTACCTCGCGACGCTCGCCGACAAGTTCCCGATCGTATCGATCGAGGACGGCATGCACGAAAGCGACTGGGAAGGCTGGAAGCTGCTGACCGATCGCCTCGGCAAGAAGGTGCAGCTGGTCGGCGACGATCTGTTCGTCACGAACACGCGCATCCTGAAGGAAGGCATCGAGAAGGGCATCGCGAACTCGATCCTCATCAAGATCAACCAGATCGGTACGCTGACCGAAACGTTCGCGGCAATCGAAATGGCGAAGCGCGCGGGCTACACGGCCGTGATCTCGCACCGCTCGGGCGAAACGGAAGATTCGACGATCGCGGACATCGCGGTCGGCCTGAACGCCGGTCAGATCAAGACGGGTTCGCTGTCGCGCAGCGACCGCATCTCGAAGTACAACCAGCTGCTGCGCATCGAGGAAGATCTCGGCGACATCGCAAGCTACCCGGGTAAATCGGCTTTCTATAACCTGCGCTAACGCGCTACTATCGGGTTCGTCATATCGACGCCGCTCTGTGCATGTGCGCGGAGCGGCGCTTCTTATATCTGCGGTTCTTACATGCGGCTTGTCACTGTCGTCCTGATTGCCTTGCTGGCGCTCATTCAGTACCCCCTATGGTGGGGACACGGCGGCTGGCTGCGGGTGCATGAATTGCGTCAGCAGCTCGACGACCAGCTCCAGAAGAACGCGGACGAGAAGCTGCGCAACGAGCGCACCGCAGGCGAAGTACAGGATCTGCAGGGCGGCACCGCAGCCATCGAGGAGCGCGCGCGCTACGAGATGGGCATGGTGAAGGACGGCGAGGTATTCGTGCAGTTCGTGTCGCCGAATGCGCCTGCCGTTCCGCTGAACAACACGCCGTCGAATACATCGACGCGCGGCGCCGTCTCCGCGGCACCGGTGCGTGTCGTGCCGAATCCGCAGTCGATCGCGAAGCCGTCGCGGCATCATGGCGGCGACAAGGGCAAGGCCGCGCATCACTGATGCACGATTGCTCGAACCCATTGAAAAGGCGCGGGAAATGCCGCGCTTTTTTATTTCCTGCCGGTAGTCAATCGGCTGGGCGATGCACGCTCACCACCACCATCCCGGGTAGCCGTAGCTGATGCCCGAGCCCCAGCGATTGCCCCATCCGCCGTAATACCCGCCGTAGACCGTCACCGGCGGCGGCGAGTAATAGGCCCATGCGCGCGCGGCGGCCTCGGCTGCCATCGCGCTGTTCTGTTCGCGCAGCACCTGCTGGTCGATCTCGTCATAGCGCTTGCGTTCGGCGCTCGACAGCGCGGGCGGCTGGCCGCCCGATGCACCGGGTTCGGGCAGGCGGCTCAGGATCGTGGAAGTCGGCGGCGGCATCGCGCAGCCGGCCAGCGCGAGCGTGCCGGCGGCAACGCTCGTCAGGACGATGGTGCGGAACGGACGATGAAGCGGGCTCATGTGTTTCTCCTGCAGCGCGCCGACGACGGGAAGCGGCTTGCGCCGAAGTGCGTGACTTCGGCGCCGGAGCCTTGCGTGCGACGCTCGTGCGTCATTATGCGCCCGTGCCCGGATGGGGGGCATCGGGCCACTGATCAGTGACGCTGCTCGGTCGCGGGCGCAATGCCCGTCTCGACGCCGGGTGCCGCGAACAGCTGCGCGACATCGACCGGATCGAATTCATAGCGCTGGTTGCAGAACTCGCAATGAATCTCGACATGGCCGCGCTCGACGATCACGCTGTCGACTTCTTCACGGCCGAGCATGCGCAGCATCGCGCCGACCTTCTCGCGCGAGCACGAGCACTGGAAGCGCGTGCCGGCCGGTTCGAAGTGCTGCACGTTTTCCTGCCAGAACAGCCGGCGGAACACGACTTCCGGTTCGACCTCGAGCAGTTCCTGCGCGGACAGCGTGCCGCCGAGCGTGCAGACGCGCTCCCACGTATCGGTATCGGTTTCGGCGTTACGCGGCACGATGCCGCCGTCGCCCGGCAGCTTCTGCAGCAGCATGCCGACCGCGCGGTCGCGATCGGCCGCGAGCCACATCCGCGTGTCGAGCTGCTCCGAGTGATGCATGTAATGCTCGAGCACCTGCGAGACGGATTCAAGCGGGCCGTCGACGCCGTTCAGCGGCACGATGCCCTGGTACGGCTGCTGGCCCGGCAGCTTGTCGGCCGGGTCGAGCGTGATCACGCAGCGGCCGTGGCCGCTCGCGTTGACGAGCGACGCGAAGCGCGTGTCGTCGCCAATCGTCTGGGCGGAGTCGCCGGCGAACTTCGCGGTGGCCCGCATCGACAGATCCGAACCGCACTGGACGACCAGCATCTGGACCGGCCCGTCGCCGAAGATCTGCATGATCAGGGTGCCGTTGAATTTCAGGTTCGCGGACAGCAGTGCGCACGCGGCCATCATCTCGCCGAGGATCGTGCGCACCGGGGCAGGGTAGTCGCGGCGGGCGAGCACTTCCTGCCACGTATTGCGCAGCGAAACGATCTCGCCGCGCACGGGCGCCGCATTGAACATGAATTTCTGTAACTGGTCGCTCACTCTTCTTCCTTGAAATCCGTGCGAATCACCCGATCCGCACGAGTTGCTCCTTGAAATGCGCACGCCGCTCGACGTATGTCTTCGCGTTCGTGCGCAGCCGCGCAATGTCTTCCGCCGACAGCTCGCGCACGACTTTCGCCGGTGCGCCGAGAATCAGCGAGTTGTCCGGGAACGTCTTGCCTTCCGTCACGACCGCGCCGGCACCAACCAGACAGTTGCGGCCGATTACCGCTCCATTCAAGACCACCGCCTGGATACCGACCAGCGAACCCTCGCCGATCGTGCAGCCGTGCAGCATGGCCTGATGCCCGATCGTCACGTTTTCGGCAATCGTCAGCGGAAAGCCGGGGTCCGTGTGCAGGACCGCGCCTTCCTGGACGTTGCTGCCCGCACCGACGGTGATCGTCTCGTTGTCGCCGCGAATCGTCGCGCCGAACCAGACGCTCGCGTTCTCCTCGAGCACGACCTTGCCGATGATGGCCGCCGTATCGGCGACGAATACGCTTTCGTGGATCGTCGGGGCCGTATCGCCCAGCTTGTAGATCGTCACGGAGTCTCCTTGTCTCTTCGATGATGGGCGCCGGTAGAATGGCGCGTCTGGTTTGCCCGGCGCATGCGCATTGCGCCGCGGAACAATCGCCTATTGTAAACCGTCGCGTGCGTGCGCTCCCGCGATGCGCACGCAGGGTGTCCCCGTTTATGAGCATGGAGTCTTCTTCTTTCGGCAATGCGTCCACCTGCGTGCGCCGCACCGCGCTTGCCGCGCTGCGTGACGCCGAACCCGCAGCCAAGGCCGCCCAGGTGCGCGCGCTCCACGATGCGTTGCGGGCCGGGCAGGCGGCGATCGCGCCGTCGCTCGAATTGCCCGAGCCGGCCGATCTGCCCGGCCGGCCGGCGCGCCCGCCGCTCGTCGAGCCGCGCCAGCTCGAGCGACGCAGCATGCGTTCGCCCGAAGGGCGCGCCGTGCTGCTGCACGCGCTTGCCCATATCGAGTTCAATGCGATCAACCTGGCGCTCGATGCGGTCTGGCGCTTCGCGGGCCTGCCGGCCCCGTTCTATGCGGACTGGCTGAAGGTGGCGGCCGAGGAGGCCTATCACTTCACGCTGCTGTCCGAACGCCTGGCGGCGTTCGGGCATGCGTACGGCGATTTTCCCGCGCACAACGGCCTGTGGGAGATGTGCGAACGGACCAAGGGCGACGTGCTGGCGCGCATGGCGCTCGTGCCGCGCACGCTCGAGGCCCGCGGGCTCGACGCGTCGCCGCCGATCCGCGCGCGGCTCGTGCAGGCGGGCGACGATGCGTCGGCCGCGATCCTCGACGTGATCCTGCGCGACGAAATCGGCCATGTCGCGATCGGCAACCGCTGGTTCCGGCATCTGTGCGACGAAGCCGGCCGCGATCCCGTGCCGACCTACCGGCAGCTCGCCGAGCAATACCATGCGCCGCGGCTGCGTGGCCCGTTCAATTTCGATGCACGCCGCGATGCCGGATTCGAGCAGGCCGAACTCGACGAACTGGCCGCGCAGGACATGGCGGACGGCAACGCGCCACGCTAGCCGGCTCGCGTTCGGCCGCGCTTCGACGTGCCGCCCGCCGTCCCGGGTGCCCGGGACATGGCGCTTCTCCCGGCCCCTGGCGTACGCGCACCGCTAGAGCGGCGCCTCGATTGCCGGACGCCGGAAAGAGGGCGTCGCCGCTATAATCGAACGATCATTCTTTTTTCTGGCGGCTGCAATGAGTGCATCGAGTTCTGTTTCCGATTTCGTCACGGTGCGCGGCGTCCAGCTGCATGTCCGGCGCTGGGGCCGGCCCGATGCGCCCACGCTGTTCATGCTGCATGGCTGGATGGACGTCTCGGCATCGTTCCAGTTCGTTGTCGATGCGCTCGCGGGCGACTGGCAGGTGATCGCGCCCGATGCGCGCGGTTTCGGGCTGTCCGACTGGCCGGTCGCGCGGCAGGGCGGCGGGCATTACTGGTTCCACGAGTACCTGGGCGACCTCGATGCACTCGTCGACCACTATGCGCCGGCCGGCGAAGTCAACCTGGTCGGGCACAGCATGGGCGCGAACGTCGTGTGCCTGTATGCCGGCGCGCGGCCGGAGCGCGTGCGGCGCGTGGTCGATCTCGAGGGTTTCGGGCTGGCGCCCGCGCGGGCCGAGCAGGCGCCGCGCCGGTTGCGCGGCTGGCTGGACGAGTTGCGCGAACCGCCCGTGCTGCGCCCTTACGCGTCCCTCGACGACGTGGCGGCGCGCCTGATCAAGACCAATCCGCGGCTCGACCCGCGCCGTGCGGCGTTCCTCGCCGCGCACTGGTCGAAGCGTGGCGACGACGGCCAGTACCACCTGCTGGCCGACCCCGCGCACAAGATGCCGGGGCCGCAGCTGTACCGGCTCGACGAAGTGATGGCCACCTGGGCGCAGGTGCGCGCGAAGGTGCTGCACGTCGAAGCCGTCAATTCGCCGACGCTGGCCCACATCGCGGGCGACATCCCGCTGCCGGAATTCAAGGCGCGCTTCAACGCGTTCCCCGACTGGCGCGAGAAGCTCGTCGAGGACGCCGGCCACATGGTGCATCACGACCAGCCCGAGCAGATCGCGGCGCTGATCGAGGCGTTCTGCGCGTAAGCGCGCGGCGGCGGCGGCGGGGCACGCGGGCGGCGCATTGCCGCGTTGCAGTAGAATGAAGCCTTACCTGCCATGCCGACAATGAACGCCGATCTCCACTGCCATTCGAATGTTTCCGACGGGTTGCTGCCGCCTGCCGACGTCGCGCGCCGCGCTCATGCCGGCGGCGTGACCCTGTGGGCGCTGACCGACCACGACGAGATCGGCGGCCAGGCAGCGGCGCGCAGCGAAGCGGAAGCGCTGGGCATGCGCTACCTGAGCGGCGTCGAGATTTCGGTCACGTGGGCATCGCGCACCGTGCACATCGTCGGCCTGAATGTCGATCCCGCGAATCCGGTGCTGGTCGACGGCCTGTACCGCACGCGCCACGGCCGCGCGGCGCGCGCGGTGGCGATCGGCGAGCAGCTCGCCACGCTCGGCATTCCCGGTGCGTACGAAGGTGCGTTGAAGTACGTGTCGAATCCCGACCTGATCTCGCGCACGCACTTCGCCCGCTTCCTCGTTGAAAACGGCCACGCGACGTCGACATCCGATGTGTTCGATCGGCTGCTCGGCGACGACAAGCCCGGGTTCGTCCCGCACCGCTGGGCGACGCTGCCCGACGCCGTCGCGTGGATTCGGGCGGCGGGTGGCGAAGCCATCGTCGCGCATCCGGGCCGCTACCGCTACACGCCCGTCGAATTCGACGCGTTCTTCGGCGAGTTCATCGATCTGGGCGGCCGCGCGATCGAGGTCGTCACGGGCAGCCACACCCCCGACCAGTACCGCGAATACGCGGACGTCGCACGCCGCTTCGGCTTCGAAGCGTCGCGCGGCTCGGATTTCCATGCGCCAGGCGAGGGCCGTGTCGAGCTCGGCAGCCTGCCGCCGTTGCCGCCCGACCTGACACCGGTCTGGGAACGCTGGCTCTGACACCGGGCGGCGGCCTGCCACCTGCGTTGCTGTTGGCCGCGCGCATCCGACTTTTCCCCCTTTACGACCCCCCATGTCCCAGTTCTTCAGGATTCACCCGGATAATCCGCAGCCGCGCCTGATCAAGCAGGCCGTGGAAATCGTCAGCAAGGGCGGCGTGATCGCGATGCCGACCGATTCGAGCTATGCGCTCGCGTGCCATCTCGACGACAAGGATGCGGTCGAGCGCGTGCGCCGGATTCGCGTCCTCGACGAGAAGCAGCACCTGTCGCTGCTCGTGCGCGACCTGTCGGAGCTCGCCAACTTCGCGATGGTCGACAACCGCCAGTACCGGCAGATCAAGTCGGTGACGCCGGGCCCGTACGTCTTCATCCTGCAGGCGACGAAGGAAGTGCCGCGCCGGCTGTCGCACCCGTCGCGCAAGACGATCGGGCTGCGCGTGCCCGATCACGCGATCACGCTCGCGTTGCTCGAATCGCTCGGCCAGCCGCTGCTCGGCACGACGCTGATCCTGCCGCCGGACGACGAGCCGCTGAACGATCCCGACGAAATCCGCGAGCGGCTCGAAAAGCAGGTCGACCTCGTGATCGACGGTGGCGCGTGCCCGCGCGAGCCGTCGACGGTGATCGACCTGACCGGCGACGAGCCCGAGCTCGTGCGCGCGGGGCGCGGCGCGCTCGAACCGTTCGGACTCTCGGCCGCGTAAGCGCGCCGTTCCATTTTTTGCGCGAGTGCGCTTGTTACAATAACGCGATATGGATGCTTCCCTGATACAGACCATCGCCGTCTACGCGCTGCCCGTGATCTTCGCGATCACGCTGCACGAGGCCGCGCATGGCTACGCCGCCCGCCTGCTCGGCGACAACACCGCCTACATGATGGGGCGCGTGTCGTTCAACCCGATGCGTCACATCGATCCGCTCGGCACGATCGCGATTCCGCTCGTGATGTATTTCCTGACGGGCGGCGCGTTCCTGTTCGGCTATGCGAAGCCGGTGCCGGTGTCGTTCGGCAACCTGCGCGATCCGCGCTGGGGCAGCCTGTGGGTATCGCTCGCAGGCCCGGCCTGCAACTTCGTGCAAGCGCTGATCTGGGGCGTGCTGACCCTCGTGCTGCCGGCCGTCGGCATCGACGAGCCGTTCTTCACGCGGATGGCGTTTGCCGGCGTCAGCGCGAACCTCGTGCTCGGCGTGCTGAACCTGTTTCCGCTGCCGCCGCTCGACGGCGGCCGCATCCTGGCGGCGCTGCTGCCGACGAAGCAATCGATCGCGCTGTCGCGCATCGAGCCGTACGGTTTCATCATCGTCCTCGCGCTGGTCGCGACGGGCGTGCTGACGAATTTCTGGCTGCGCCCGCTCGTCAACGTCGGCTACGCCGTCCTGAGCGCCATCCTGTCCCCATTCGCCTCGCTTCTCTAACGACAATCATGTTCCCTGAACGTATTTTCTCCGGCATGCGACCCACCGGGTCGCTGCACCTCGGTCACTACCACGGCGTGCTGAAAAACTGGGTGAAGCTGCAGTCCGAGTACCCGTGCTTCTTCTGCGTCGTCGACTGGCATGCGCTGACGACGCACTACGAGACTCCCGAGGTCATCGAGAAGAACGTGTGGGACGTGCTGATCGACTGGCTCGCATCCGGCATCGATCCGGCGCAGGCCACGCTGTTCATCCAGAGCAAGGTGCCGGAGCACGCCGAACTCGCGCTGCTGCTCGGCATGAGCACGCCGCTCGGCTGGCTCGAACGCGTGCCGACCTACAAGGAGCAGATGGAGAAGCTGAAAGACAAGGATCTGTCGACCTACGGCTTCCTCGGTTATCCGGTGCTGATGGCGGCCGACATCCTGCTGTATCGCGGCTCACTCGTGCCAGTCGGTGAAGACCAGGTGCCGCACGTCGAGATGACGCGCGAGATCGCGCGCCGCTTCAACTACCTGTACGGTCGCGAGCCGGGTTTCGAGGAGAAGGCGCTCGATGCCGCGAAGAAGCTCGGCGGCAAGCGCGCGAAGCTCTATCACGAGCTGCGCAACGCGTATCAGCAGGAGGGCGACGACGAGGCGCTCGAACAGGCGCGCGCGATGCTGCAGGAATCGCAGAGCCTGTCGATGAGCGACCGCGAGCGCCTGTTCGGCTATCTCGAAGGCGCGCGCAAGATCATTCTCGTCGAGCCGCAGGCGCTGCTCACCGAAGCATCGCGGATGCCGGGCCTCGACGGGCAGAAGATGTCCAAGTCGTACGGCAACACGATCGGCCTGCGCGAAGACGCCGAGACGATCACGAAGAAGGTCCGCACGATGCCGACCGACCCCGCGCGCGTGCGCCGCACCGATCCGGGCGATCCCGACAAGTGCCCGGTGTGGCAACTGCACCAGGTCTATACCGACGAGGCGACGCACGACTGGGTGCAGAAAGGCTGCCGTTCGGCGGGCATCGGCTGCCTCGACTGCAAGCAGCCGGTCGTCGAAGGCATCCTGCGCGAACAGCAGCCGATGCTCGAGCGCGCGCAGAAGTACATGGACGACCCGTCGCTGCTGCGCGCGATCGTCGCGGACGGTTGCGACAAGGCGCGCAAGTACGCGACGGAAACGATGCGCGACGTGCGTGACGCGATGGGCCTGTCGTACAACTGATCGACCGCATGAGCGCATCCGTCATTGCCGCCGCGGGTGGCCACGTCGCCCAGGCCGAGCCGTCGCGCTGGGTCGCGCAATGGTCGCGGCTCGTGTCGCCGGGCGGCGCGGTGCTCGATGTCGCCGCGGGCGGCGGCCGCCATGCGCGCGGGTTCGCGTCGCACGGCCATCCGGTCGTCGCACTCGACCGCGACCCGGCCGCGCTGGCCGCGTTGCGTTCGATTCCGGGCGTCGATGCCCGTGACGCCGATCTCGAAGGCGCGCCGTGGCCGTTGCCGGCCGGCGAGCAGTTTGCGGCGGTGGTGGTCACGAATTATCTGCACCGTCCGCTCTGGCCCCATCTGCTCGATGCGGTGGCGCCGGGCGGCGTGCTGATCTACGAAACCTTCGCGCAAGGAAACGAAACGGTCGGGAAACCGTCCAACCCCGCGTTCCTGCTCGCCCCGGGCGAGCTGCTGGACGCCGTGCACGGCCGCCTGCGGGTGGTTGCGTACGAGGACGGGTTCGTCGCCGCGCCGCGCGAGGCGTTCGTCCAGCGTCTCTGCGCAGTGCGCGAGGGCGCGACCCCGAAGGCGGGGGCGGGAATTCCACGTTACGAACTGCCCGGCTAATCCGCTACAATCTCAATGTTTACCGGTACATAATCTCATTCGCGTTTCATGGCTAACGGCACCCAAGACGGCATTCAAATCCGCGGCAGCATCCCCGCGATCGTCACCCCGATGCTCGAAGACGGCAGTCTCGACCTGCCGGCGTTTCGCAAACTGATCGACTGGCACATCGCGGAAGGCACCGATGCGCTGGTCGTGGTCGGTACGAGCGGCGAGTCGGCAACGCTCAACGTCGAAGAGCACATCCTGATGATCCGCACGGCGGTCGAGCATGCGGCGAAACGCATCCCGATCATCGCGGGCGCGGGCGGCAACTCGACCGCCGAGGCGATCGAGCTGACGAAGCACGCGAAGGCTGTCGGCGCGGACGCGACGCTGCAGGTCGTGCCGTACTACAACAAGCCGACGCAGGAAGGCATGTACCGTCACTTCAAGACGATCGCCGAAGCGGTCGACCTGCCGGTGATCCTGTACAACGTGCCGGGTCGCACGGTGGCCGACATGGCGAACGAGACGACGCTGCGCCTCGCGGAAGTCCCGGGCATCATCGGCGTGAAGGAAGCGACCGGCAACATCGATCGCGCCGCGCACCTGATCAAGGCCGCGCCGAAGCATTTCGCGATCTACAGCGGCGACGATCCGACCGCGATCGCGCTGATGCTGCTCGGCGGCCACGGCAATATCTCGGTCACGGCGAACGTCGCACCGCGCGCGATGAGCGACCTGTGCCGCGCGGCGCTGGCCGGCGACGTACAGACGGCTCGCGCGCTGCACATGAAGCTGCTGTCGCTGCACAAGAACCTGTTCATCGAAGCGAACCCGATTCCGGTGAAGTGGGCGCTGCAGGCGATGGGCAAGATGCAGGGCGGCATCCGGCTGCCGCTCACGGCGCTCGACGAGCGCTGCCACGAAGCCGTGCGTTCGGCCCTCGTCGAGGCCGGCGTCCTCGCCTGATGCCGAGGCGGCCGCGTCCTGCGGCCGCCGGCTCGAACCCTGATCAACCCGCACCGGCCGGCTCCGTCCGGCGCCGCTCCTGACGAGCGTTCTAGCAAGACGAAGGATTTCATGAAACGTTTCGCCTTTTCCTCTCGCGCCATCCAGATGTCGGTGGTGGCGCTGGCGCTGGGCGCGCTCGCTGGCTGCGATACGCTGAACGACTACCTGGCCCCTGACCGGGTCAACTACAAGAACACCGGTTCGGCGCCGCCGCTCGCGGTGCCGAGCGACCTGAAGCCGGTGCCGACGACGCAGCAGTTCGTCGCGCCGCCGAGCAACGCGGGCCTCGGCACGCTGCCGCCGCGTGTCACGACGCAGGCGGGCAACGCGACCGACGGCATCCCGAGCGCGCAGGATCCGCTCGGCATGCACATCGAGCGCGACGGCGACCGCCGCTGGCTCGTCGTCGATGGCCGCACGCCCGAGCAGCTGTGGCCGATCCTGAAGGAGTTCTGGCAGGAGAACGGCTTCTCGCTGAAGACCGATGCGCCGTCGACGGGCATCATGGCCACCGACTGGGCTGAAAACCGCGCGAACATCCCCGACGACTGGTTCCGCCGTACGATCGGCAAAGTCATCGATTTCGCGTACTCGTCCGGCACGCGCGACCGCTTCCGTACGCTCGTGAACCGCACGTCGGACGGCAACACCGATATCTCGATCACGCACAGCGCGATGGAGGAAATGATGGTCGGCCCGCAGGGCGGCACGTCGTCGCGCTGGGAAGAGCGTCCGCGCAATCCGGTGCTCGAAGCCGTATTCCTGTCGAAGCTGATGCAGAAGTTCGGCCTGACCGATGCGCAGGCGAAGCAGCTGCTGACCGATGCCCGTCCCGCGACGGCGCCGGCGCAGGTCAGCGACACGAGCAGCGGCGGGGCGACGCTGCAACTGGCCGAGTCGTTCGACCGCGCATGGCTGCGCGTGGGCCTGGCGCTCGACCGCACCAACTTCGCGGTCGACAATCGTGATCGCGAGAAGGGCGTGTACACCGTGCGCTATGCGAACACGATGGAAGAGCTCAAGCGCGACGGCCTGTTCGGCAAGCTGTTCTATGGCGGTCCGTCGGCCGCGAAGCCGGGCAAGGAGTACCTCGTCAACGTGCGCGCACAGGGCAACGGCAGTACGCAGGTTGCGGTGGTCGGCGCGAACGGCCAGGTCGACAACTCGTCGGACGCGCAGCGGATCATTTCGCTGCTCCACGCGCAGCTGAACTAAGCGCGTGCGATTCTCCAGCCTCGGAAGCGGCAGCGAAGGCAACGCGCTGGTCGTCGAGGCCTCGAGCGGCACGACGACCACCCGCGTGCTGCTCGACTGCGGCTTTTCCGCCAAGGAGGTCGAGCGCCGGCTCGGCCGACTGAATCTCTGCATCGGCGATCTCGATGCGATCCTCATCACCCACGAACACAGCGACCACGTCGGCAGCGCGTTGACGCTCGCCCGCCGCGGATCGCTGCCGCTCTACATGAGCTGGGGCACCGCGCGCGCGGTTGGCGCGGACGAGGCCGATGTCGATCTAAATGTGCTGTGGGGCGACGAGACGGCCGCGATCCGCGATCTGGCCGTGATGCCCTATACCGTCCCTCATGACGCGCGTGAGCCGCTCCAGTTCGTCTTTATGGACGGCGCCAGCCGGCTCGGCGTGCTGACGGACGTCGGGATGGCCACGCCGCACATCACGGCCGTCCTGAGCGGCTGTGACGCGCTGGTGCTCGAATCCAACCACGATACCGCGATGCTGGCCTCGAGCCGCTATCCGCAGTCGCTGAAGGCGCGTATCGGCGGCAACCACGGCCACCTGAGCAATGACGCCGCAGCGGACATCCTCGCGTCGCTGGAGCGCAGCCGCCTCAAGCACCTGGTCGCCGCGCACCTGAGCCAGCAGAACAACCTGCCGGAACTGGTCCGCCAGGCGTTTGGCGGTGTACTGGGGACGAGCGGGGACGACGTGGTCGTGGCCACGCAGGACGCGGGCTTCGACTGGCTGGCGCTCGGATGAGCGGGGCAGGGCCGCTGCGGCGGCCCGGTGCGACTGCCGTGCGATAGACGCTGAAACGACAGACGTAAAAAAACCGGCCCTCGGGCCGGTTTTTTTTCAGCTGACGCTGAGGCTTACTGGCTTGCGCCCGAAGCCGGAGCAGCCGTCGCTGCCGAAGCAGCCGACGCCACTGCAGCAGCAGCGTCGCTCGCAGCAGCCGTTGCCGACGAAGCAGCAGCCGAAGCGTCGCTCGCAGCACCAGCAACTGCCGAAGCAGCCGACGAAGCAGCAGCAGCCGCGTCGCTTGCAGCCGACGAAGCAGCTTGATCAGCGCTCTTGTTGCAAGCAGCCAGTGCAACAGCAGCCAACAGGGAAGCTACGAGGAGGGATTTCTTCATGATCACGTCCTTTTATGGTTAAAGGTAAGCAACAGCGCGAAACAATACCGGTAATGTGCTCCAACACCGACCTGGGCCGCTGGTGGAGATGCACTTCTTAGAGCGTGAATCTTCCCTACGGCTTGGGCGGAAATTATATGCACTTTCCTATCGACCGTCGACAAATGCGGGGTCAATACGTTGTCTTTCCCATACAGAATTTGATCCGTACGGGCATACGGGGCGACTCACACTAAATCCGGTTTCCGACCCGTATCCAGCCCGCACGATACCACTCGTGCAACAAGGCTGTCATCGAGGGAACCCGGGATAGTGTTACAAACCGTTTCGCCTCCATCTGGCGTTGATTGGCCAGTTCGGGCAGCCATTCGCCGGCTTGCTCGAGCGGTCCTTCTTCACCATTAATGAAGTACGAGCGCGCGTTATACATCAATGCGGCCCTTCTGTCGAGACACACGCCACGGCGTGACGCTTGCGTGACGAACGCGGCCTCGGACAGCGGGCGCGCGGGCGGGTCGAAAACGACGTTCGGCTTGGGCTCGCTCAGGTAGCAGCCGAGGAATTCGGCGACGTCCCGCTTGCGCCAGCGGATCGCGTCCACGATCTCGGCCACGCGCTCGACCATCGCCGGAGGCAGCTGGGCGGGCGTGTCGACGGCCGGCTGCTTCGGATCGCGGTAAAGATCGTCGCCGCCACCGTCGCGCAGGCCGCCACGCTCCGCGAGATAGTACAGGAACTGGGCGCCCAGCTCGCCGGCGGACGGGGCCCGGAAGCCGATCGAGCAGGTCATGCATTCGCCTTCGGCGACGCCATCGTGCGCGATGTGCGGCGGCAGGTAGAGCATGTCGCCGGGTTCCAGCACCCATTCGTCGCTCGGCTCGAAATTTTCGAGGATCTTCAGCGGCACGTCCGGTTGCAGCGACAGATCCTTCTGCGCACCGATACGCCAGCGGCGCCGGCCTTCGACCTGCAGCAGGAATACGTCATACGAATCGAAGTGGGGACCGACGCCGCCGCCATCCGTCGCATAGGAGATCATCAGGTCGTCCAGACGCGCGTCGGGGATGAAGCGGAAGCGGTCGAGCAGTGCGCGCGCCGCATCGACGTGCAGGTCGAGACCCTGCACGAGCAGGGTCCAGGCCTTGCGCGTGACGGCCGGCAGCGAGCCGGGCTCAAACGGGCCGTGCTCAAGTTGCCACTTGTTACGAAAATGGGTGATCAGTCGCGATTCCGCGTCATAGTCCGCTGCGAGCTCGAACAGTGCGTCGCGCGAGACCGGCGACGCGACGCCGGGGATCGCCTGGCGGATCAGGAGCGGCTTCTTCTGCCAGTAGCCGCGCATGAATTGCGCCGGCGTAAGACCGCCGAGCAGCGGTGTGGGAAGATCGGAAGGCGGCGCGCCGAGCGGGGCGGCAGCGGCATCCCGCGGTTCGGCTTGAGACCGGTTGCGCATCGTATAATGAGACTTGTATTTGGGAGAATTGGATGAAAATCGCAAAAAACACCGTCGTGTCGGTCACTTACAAGCTGTCGGACGCACAGGGCAATCTGATCGAGGAAAGCGACGAGCCGATGGTCTATCTGCACGGCGGCTATGATGGCACGTTCCCCAAGATCGAGGAACAGCTCGACGGCCATGAGCCGGGCTACGAGGCGCAGGTTCAGCTCGAGCCGCAGGACGCGTTCGGCGACTACGATCCCGAACTCGTGAAGATCGAGCCGCGCGATCGTTTTCCCGAGCCGCTCGAAGTGGGCATGCAGTTCGAAGGCACGCCGGAAGACGGCGACGAGGAAGTCGATTCGCTGATCTACACGGTCACCGACGTCGCCGAAGACAAGGTCGTGCTCGACGGCAATCACCCGCTGGCAGGCATGGCGCTGCGTTTCGCGCTCACCGTGAAGGACGTTCGCGAAGCCACCGAAGACGAAATCGAGCATGAGCACGCACATGGTGCGGAAGGGCTCGAGATCGTCGACGAGGACGACGACGAAGACGGCGAAGCGCCGTCAGGGCGTACCCTGCACTGAGCTCGCAGGCAAGCCGGGTGCCGGCCCCGACGCAGGGGCGGGCGCCGGCCACGACGCGCCGCCCGGTGCGGCGCCGTCACCCTGCAATGGCGGCGCGACCGACGACGAGTCGGGCAGCGCCGGCAACGCAGGGATTTCCGGCATCTGCGGCAGCGGCACGTCGTCACGCGGCACGAGCGGCAGCGCGGGCGGCACGGGCAGGTTCTTCGGCACCTCCTGCAGGCTCACGTTGAAGATCGTCTGCCGGGCCGGCGACACGCTCACCTTGACCCACTGATTCGTCGGATGGCGCGGTCCGATCGCGACGCGCGTCACATTACCCACCAGTTCACCGTCATCTGCACGCAGCGGGCGGTCGATCAGAAAACCGCTCGCAAGCGGTTCGCTGCTCGCGTGCATCACGAGTATCGGGCCGCGGAACGTCGCCGCCGCCTTCACCAGCGTTCGTTTCAGCTCACGGAAGCCGTCGCGCACGCGCGGCCGGTTGAAACGCAGCCATGCGAAGCGTTCCGCGCGTTCATAGCGTTCGAACTGCGGATCGCCTTCGAACATCACCACCATCGCGCGTGCCTCGCGCCGCTTCGCGTATTCGGCCGCGTGGTCGATCCAGAAACCGTTCGCGATGATGCGGTCCTCGAATTCGCCGTTGCGGCCGCCGGCCGTCAGGTAGTGGTTGTTCGGCGCCGGCGCGTTGAGCGCGACGTAGACGATGTCGTCGCGCATCCAGCGGGCGTTTTCCCGATACGGTCGGAACCGTGCGACTTCGCTTTCCCGCGTGATCTGCAGTGCGCCCGGGTCGGGCAGTGCGGAATCGGCGAGCAACGTCTGCCGCAGGAAGTCGAGCCGCTCGACCGGATCGTAGCCGCCGCCGGCCGCGGTGTTGCACGTTACCCAGTCGTCGTGGCCGGGAATGAACACGAGCGGCACGCGGGCCGCATCCAGGATCGCGCCCCGCTGCGAATACAGCGCATCGCGGCACGCTTCCTTCGAACCCTTGAGATCGCCCGCGTAGACGACGAATGCGAGGTTGCGCTCGCGCGCGATCGCATCGAGCAGCCGCTGGGCGGCCGGTTCGTCGCCAGGGACGTTGATCACACCCGACACGACCGCGAACGAGTAGGGCGTCGTGCTGCGTTTCGGCGGCGCGGCCAGGGCGGTGGCCTGCGCGAGCGCGAGCGCCGCCGCGACGAGCGCGGCGGCCGTGCGAGCCGGCAGGCCGCGCGGGATGCGCTTATGCGTGTCCGTCGACATCGTGAGACCGGACCAGCGTGCGCAGTTCGTACAGCAGGTCGAGCGCCTCGCGCGGCTTGAGATCGTCGGGATCGATGTCGCGCAGTTTTTCGAGCGCCGGATGCGGTCTGTCGGGCAGCGCCGGCGCGTCTGCGCATTCGAGATCGTCGGCGGCCACCGGCGGCGCGCTGAACAGGTCGAGCTGCGGCGTGTGCTGCGACGCCGACTGCTGTTCGAGATACGCGAGGTGCTTGCGCGCGGCGCGGATCACGGGCGCCGGAACGCCTGCGAGCTGCGCGACCTGCAGGCCGTAGCTCTGGTTGGCCGGGCCTTCGTTGACCGCGTGCAGGAACACGATGCCGTGGCCGTGCTCGACGGCCGACAGGTGGACGTTGGTCGCTTGCGGGAATTCGGCCGGCAGTTGCGTCAGCTCGAAGTAGTGCGTCGCGAACAGCGTGTAGCACGCGTTGTGCGCCAGCAGGTGGCGCGCGATGGCCCATGCGAGCGCGAGGCCGTCGAACGTCGACGTGCCGCGGCCGATCTCGTCCATCAGCACCAGGCTTTGCGGCGTCGCGTCGTTGAGGATCGCTGCGGCTTCGGTCATCTCGACCATGAACGTCGAGCGGCCGCCCGCGAGATCGTCCGCCGCGCCGATCCGTGTGAAGATCCGGTCGATCGGGCCGAAGCATGCCGACTTGGCCGGCACGTAGCTGCCCACGTAGGCCATCAGCGCGATCAATGCGGTCTGCCGCATGAACGTCGACTTACCGCCCATGTTCGGGCCGGTGATCAGCAGCAGCTTGCGCTCGGTGCCGAAGCGGCAGTCGTTCGCGATGAATTGTTCGACCTGTGCTTCGACGACCGGGTGGCGGCCCTGTTCTATTTCGATGCCGATTTCGTCGGTGAAGGTCGGTGCGACCCAGTCGAGCGCGCGGGCGCGTTCGGCGAATGCGGCGAGCAGGTCGAGTTCGGCGAGCGCCGACGCGACGCGCTGGCACTCGGGGATGAACGGCAGCAGCGCCTGCAGCACTGCGTCGTACAGCGCGCGCTCGCGCGCCAGTGCGCGTTCCTGGGCGGACAGCGCCTTGTCCTCGAAGGTTTTCAGTTCGGGCGTGATGTAGCGCTCGGCGTTCTTCAGCGTCTGGCGCCGGCGGTAGTCGTCGGGCACCTTGTCGGTCTGGCCGCGCGTGACCTCGATGTAGAAGCCGTGCACCTTGTTGTATTCGACGCGCAGGTTCGCGATGCCGGTGCGCGTACGCTCGCGCGCTTCGAGATCGATCAGGAACTGCCCGCAGTTCTCCGAGATGTCGCGCAGCTCGTCGAGTTCGGCGTCGTAGCCGCGCGCGATGACACCACCGTCGCGCACCATCGCGGCCGGCTCGGGCGCAATCGCGCTCGTCAGCAGGTCGAGGCATTCGGCGGGCGGTGCGAGTGCTGCGTCGACGCGGGTGAGTGCGTCCGCGTTCGCGACGATCGCGCTGATGCGCTCGCGCAGTGCCGGCAGCGCCGCGAACGTGTCGCGCAGGCTCGACAGGTCGCGCGGGCGCGCGGACAGCAGGGCGAGACGCCCGGTGATCCGCTCGACGTCGGCGATCTGGCGCAGCGCGCTGCGCAGCGCATCGAGGCTTGCGTTGGCCGGTGCATCGAGCAGCGCGCCGATCGCCTGCTGGCGCGACTGCGCGGCGACTGACGCGCGCGGCGGGTGATGCAGCCAGTGCCGCAGCAGGCGACTGCCCATCGTCGTGCAGCACGTGTCGAGCAGCGAATACAGCGTCGGCGACTCGGTGCCGCGCAACGTCTCGGTCAGTTCGAGGTTGCGGCGCGTGGCCGGATCGAGACCGATGTACTCCGTTTCGTTCTCGACCTTCAGGCTGCGCACGTGTCGCAGTTGCTGGCCCTGCGTGGCGGCCGCATAGAGCAGCAGCGCGCCGGCTGCGCCGCACGCGCTCGTGAGCGAATGCGCACCGAAACCGTCGAGGCTCGCGACATCGAGCTGGTCGCACAGGCGCTGCGTGCCCGACGCGATGTCGAAGTGCCATGCCGGCACGCGCTTGCTTGCGCCGGCGCCGGCGCCGGCCGGCACGGCGTCGGTCGCGCCGTCCGGTGTGAGGATCTCGGCCGGCCGGATGCGCTCGAGCGCGGCCGCGAGCTGATCGGGTTCGATTTCGGCGAGCCGCAGCGCGCCGCTGGCGAGGTTCAGCCACGCAAGGCCGATGTTCACCGCGACGCCGCGCTTGTTGTGGCCCGTGCACATCGCGAGCAGGTAGACGTCGTTCTTGTCGGACAGCAGCGCGGCATCGGTCAGCGTGCCGGGCGTGACGACGCGCACGACCTTGCGCTCGACGGGGCCCTTCGACGTGGCGGGATCGCCGATCTGCTCGCAGATCGCGACCGATTCGCCCATCTTCACGAGCTTCGCAAGATACTGCTCGACCGCGTGATGCGGTACGCCGGCCATCTTGATCGGCGTGCCGGCGGTGGCACCGCGTTGCGTGAGGGTCAGGTCGAGCAGGCGTGCGGCTTTCTCGGCGTCTTCGAAGAACAGCTCGTAGAAGTCGCCCATCCGGTAGAAGACAAGCGTGTCGGGATGGTCGGCCTTGATGCGCAGGTACTGCTGCATCATCGGAGTATGGCCGGCGAAGGCGTCGGGCGACAGCGTGGTCATAAGTCAGGCGTGAAGTTGTTGCTTTGGTTGCCCGAGTTTACCAGTGGCTTCATGTGTGGGCGCGAAGTTGGCCGTTTGGTCGGATGCGGATGACCGGGATGGCCTTGGCATCGTCAAGGCGGTGTTCGGATTCTGGCCGAAGTTTATGCAGCGGGAGCGCGTCGACGACAACGGCAAGAAGCGGAAAAAGCTCGACACGGTCGACGCCCGTTCAGAAACAGTCGGTGAGTCCCGGCTGTATGGCAAGGCGTGGCGAGCTGGGCAGCGCTGCTTGATCCTGGCACGATGGATATACGAGCCCTGTTACGAAACGGGCCGAAATGTCTGGCAGAGGATCGGGCTTACAGATTGGCAGTCGTATTGCGTCGCCAGCATCTGGCGGCGTTACGAAGGCGAGGACGGTCGCTCGCTGATCGGCATGACAATGATGACCGTCAACGCGGACGGTCATGGCGTGATGGGGCATATGCACAAGCCCGGCGACGAAAAGAGGTCAGTGGTCATATTGCGCCCAGCTGATTATGACGAGTGGCTGCACACGAAGAACATTGAGGCTGCCCGCACGATGCTGCATCTCTATCCGGCGGATGAGATGGCAGTGATGCCAAAGTGACTTTTACGCCGTCCCGCCTCTAGCCTGCTTGCGGTTTCGCGATTGTGGTCCTCAGCAAGTGGTAAAGTGCCTCGACCACGCGGAGTCGTGGGATACGAATATGCGCTTTGAGAGGGCGACGATGGCAAATGAAAATATGCGGTTAAGCGAGGCCGGCTGGGCCGCTCTGCGGACGCGGGAACAGGCGGTCATGGCCTATTACAACGATCAGGCGAACAACTGCACCTTTGGGGTTGGGACGCTTGCGCATACGGGGCCCTGCACCCCCGAGGAGCTGCGTCGCCCGGTTACTGCCGCGCAGGTTAATGCGCAACTCGCTACGGGCGTGAGCCGAGCTGAAGCCCAGGTGCGTAGAACCGTCACCCAGCGAGAGTTGACGCAGGCCCAGTTCGACGAACTCGTCAGCTACACCTACAACGCTGGCAATACCGGGGCCGTAGACGCACTACACGCCGCGAACCAGAGCAACGATGCCGGCGTTGTGTCCCACATGAATCAGCGCGTCTACGTTCATCCGCGCGATGCGCATGGTCGTCGGCTTCGCGCGGTCCGTTCGGGCGGCCTCGTCAACCGGCGGCGATTGGAAGCAGCTCCGTTCCAACCGCAGGTGACGCCATGAGGAAACAGTGCGTTTGGCTGCTCCTGATCGTGTCGGCTGCCGCACATGCCGAGCAGACGCCCGCAGACGAAATCGCGGCACGCAGCGGTCTACCGGCGAGTGAAGTGGTCGGGCTATTGAACAATTGCGATGGCAGTCAGACCAGCATGAACTTTTGTGCGTGGCGCGACCAGATCGTCGCCGAGCGTCAGTTGCAGCAGGTCGTCGACAAGCAGATCGAAGCGCATCCGGAGCGCAAGGCTGCGCTTGAGGCGAAGATCTCGAAGTGGAAGAAGGCCCGAGACGCGTCGTGCGAGAAGTCGGCGCGTAAGGAGTGGGGGGATGGGTCGATGCGGCCGGCGGCGCAAGCGACCTGTGCGGCGATCGTGACGAAAAAGATGACGCAGAGGCTATCTGCGACCGCGACTCGAAAGCCGACATGACCGCGTAACGCTGTGCTCGATCGATGTACCAGACGCGCAAAGGCCCGCTGCGAGCGGGCTTTTTTACATGCCGAGGATTTGCAGCAGCAGGGGCGATTCACTGCCCCATTTGATGACGGCGCGACGATATCCGCGTAGCTGCGCTCGGGCTGCCAGCGGCGCCGTATGACGAATTCGTCGTGGAAGTAGCCGAGATGCGCGATCGGGCCGCCGAACGACGTGAGGCACAGGCGCAGGAACGCGACGAAGACGGGCCAGGGGTTGCGGGAAGAGGGGAGCGCGGTGGGGGGCATGGGCTGCGGCTCGGGTGGGGAATGGACGCAGAGCCGCTACGATAGCGCCGCCACTGCGGGCGCGCGTCGCGCTGGGTGACTGTCGCTCGCGCCGCACGCGCAGATCGCCGATTGAAGCGTACCTCGCGTGGCGTCGGTTCCGCGCAGCATGGGGCTAGCGTAAACGTGTATTACCGTCGGGAAAATATTTGGACACACTTGACTTGGTCACTCGACCAATTTGTCCGATAGACGTTCGGGCGTGCGGTGCAGTCATGCCGCATTCCCCACGATTCCTGTCGGCGGCGCATACACGGTCAACTGACTTGGTCATTAGAATAATTCGGATCTGACGATCCGAGAACGAATTTTCCCAAGGAGTCGAGCATGGACAGGTTGGAGTGTGAATACCGGGTGTTTTTGAACCGGCCGGATTTTCTGGACAGCGCTGAGTGTTGATGTTCGGTTTTTCATGAGCCTTCGGCCGAAGGCAATGTCTTCTGAAATTTCGTCTACCTGATTCCAAGGAGGTTTGTGATGGCAGATACCGTCACGACGCAGTCAATATCCGTCATTGGGCTCGGCCCCATGGGAGCGGCCCTGGCCAAGACATTGCTTGCCGCTCATCATCGCGTCACCGTCTGGAACCGCACTGCGAGCAAGGCCGAGCCGCTTGCCGAGCTTGGCGCCCGCATTGCGCACTCGGCCGCCGAGGCCGTCGATGCGAGTCAGATCGTGGTGGTTTGCGTGAGCAACTATGACACGTCCGACTCGTTGCTGCGCACCCCGGAAGTCGTGGCCAGTCTCAAAGGCAAAACGATCGTTCAGCTCACGACGGGCACGCCGGAGGGCGCGCAAGAAGCTTCGGAGTGGGCTGCGGAACACGGCGTGGCTTACCTGGACGGCACCATCAGCTGCTACCCGCACCATATCGGCACGCCGGATGGATCGATTCTGTATGCCGGCTCGCGTTCGACCTTCGAAGCCCTGCAGCCTATTCTGGCGAACCTGAGTGGACATGCCGTGTTCGTTGGCGAGCGATTCGGGGATGCCGCCGTTCTCGATGGCGCCATTACCGGTTCGTATGCCCTGGGGGCCGCGCTCGCGTTTCTCTACGGCGCCGCCGTGTGTGATGCCGAAGGCGTCTCCCTCGACGCCTACTTGTCGCTTGCCTTGGCCCGTCGTCCCTTCGTCGAGGACACGCTTCGAACGTGCGTGCAGATGATCAACAAGGGGGATTACTCAGGGTCGCAGGCCACGATCGACACCTGGACCGCGGGCATCGAGCAGTTTGTGGCGCACAGCCACGTAGCTGGCACGGACAGCCGCTACCCGCAGGAAGTCCTGGCGCGACTCCAGCAGGCCATCGCCATGGGCCACGGTCAACATGAGCTGGCCGCCGTGTTCGAATGCTTCAGGAAGCCTCGCGGGGGCCGGAGTTAAATCGTCGTCGCGGCGCGGAGCCCCGACGGCGGCCATGAGCCTCGGTCGCCGTCTCATCCGCGATGCGCGGCGGCTTCCCAATTGATGTCGACGCACAGGACCTGCATGCTGGCCGCGATCGGCGCGGCGACCGCTCGAAGTTCGCCGTTCGGCCAGTTGCTGGAGATCACGTCCGGCGGTTGCCGGCTAGTTTGCGACACTCGCTGGCGCGCTCTCATGGACGCTCGAACGGCCGTTTTGCCTTGCCAACGGGTCTCAGAGTGTCGGGCCGAATGGGCCCTGGGGCTGAGGGCGAGGCCTTAACCGTGTCTCAGCACCGCGATCGTTTGCGGTACTAGTTTAGGGCTTTATCGCGCTCCGACAACAGAACAATCGCTGCCCCAGTCATGTGAAGCATGTAGGCAACAATATCGTTAGGCACATTGATAGGCTCTGCGCCCTGCCCATGTCCAGCCAGCTTGTTTCGCGCGGTCGGGATACCTGATTCCAGCGTAGAACGTAACGATCCAAAATGGCTTTGCCAGAAGTCGGGAACAAGTTTGTTATCAAAAATCGCCTTGATCAGGTCGCCAGCGGTACCACGGCCACCAACACTCCAATTACGCTTTGCGCAAATAACCTTCATCATGCTCTCAAATGCCTTCAGGCACTCAACGAGAGCCTCCTTCGCATGACCGTGCCTGTAGTGTTCGTGCGCGGCAAGGTATTCATCTTGCACCCCCTCGTAGCCGGGAACATTCAGTAGCTGGAGCGTGGGCTTCACGACTTCCGCGTGTATAAGCTGCGAATCAACTCGCATTATTTCGTCGTTTTGAAACACGTAGCCGACGCCGTGTTCTCGCATGCGGATGTTGACCTCCTCGATGGCGCCGTCGGCCAGCGCATTGCAGTTTCTAACGCGCCGATATTCAGGCTTGCGAGTCTGGCGGTCGATTGCGCGGAGCGCCAATTCGACAGCGTCCAAAAGATGATCTACGTTCGCCGTCGAAAGAATAAAATCTCGAAGCTGAAAAATAGCGGGATGGTCCTCTTTTACACTGAGACAGAATTCCCCATATTCGTGACATAAAACACGCACTATGCCGTTATAGGTGGCATTAACCAATTTCAGACTATCGTAGAATTCCGTCGTATTCCCAAGAACTCGCTCGAAAATCTGCCATAATTGAACACGTAACGGCCTAGGAAACACGTCATACTGATACGTGTCAATAACCTGGCCCTGCGCCCGCTTCTTGCGCTTCGAATAGAGGTCAACTACGCTCATAGCTACCTGTATAGTCGGTTGGATTGGGTACCGGAGGATGTTACAACGAACGCGATGCAAACGCGTCGCTTGTGTCCTTAGATTGCGGGCGCGGCACTGAGCCAGCGTATGGTTCGCAATGCGGTATTGAACCTTGAATGCTGCCGTTCACCCAGTGCGGCATTGAGCGGCGGACATGGGTCGTCAGCGGACGATCCTCAAAAGGGCAGGCGTAGGTCTCGGCGTAGGTTTATGTGCCGTGCCTTGTCAGATAAGGCGCAGGTACTGCTGCATCATTGGAGTGACGGGTGCAGGTGCTGCGGTGGGTTGCATGCTCATGTGACCGGGAAAAGTTGCTTTAGCTGCCCGAGTTTACCAGCGGCCCTAGTATGCCTGCGCGAAGTTCGCCGTTCGGCCAGTTGTCGCCGATCACGACAGGTGGCTCGCAGTACATGTTCGACAACCAAGTCTGGATCAGCAACAATTCTGCAGCCCAGTCAACTCGGAAGCCCTTACGAGCTTACCCACCACCCATCATGTGCGTCGACAGTCAGCCGCGCCCGTTTCGGTCAGAGCAAGAGGTTCTTTCTCAAATCGCCCAATTTAGTCCGGCTGGTGGAGACTGGTTACCGCTCGAGCGTCTTTTGGAAGATCTCTGGAGCGTTGGGGCGTCGGAAAAGTCGCTGAGTGTCCTATTCGGTCTTTTTGAACGATTCCCCGATAGTGATGGGGCGGGAGTACTGTGGAGCATTGTTCACGGGGTCGAGAGTCTCGACATTCCTTATGAGCAGGAGCTGGCAAAGTCGCTCTCGCAATGCTCGTCTCACATGGGCAACATAATGATGTCGCGATTACGGCACAGTCTTGAATGACGTGCTGGCTGACGAAGAGGTGCAAAGCGGAGGGTGCAATGGCGGAATTGAACATCGTGGAAGTTTTGTATCCAAGCGGTGCATTTAGATACCGCTATAGCAGATACCTGGCCGCTGATGGGCGGCGATGGGTTCGGCACGGCCTCTTCGTTGAATACAGAGAGGACGGTACTATCGCGTCTGAAGGAGTCTACGAACACGGCGTTGAGCATGGAGTCTGGAAGGATTTTCATCCAAACGGACAACTTGCCGCCCTTGGGGACTACGATCACGGAACCGAAGCGGAGAACTGGACGTATTGGGATGCTGACGGGCAACGCGAGATAAAGTGACGGCCGATCTCGACGCGGCGAGCGTAGGTTTCAGCGTAACCTTCTAAGCTAACCTATGTCAGATAAGGCGCAGGTACTGCTGCATCATCGGGGTATGGCCGGCGAAGGCGTCGGGCGACAGCGTGGTCATAAGTCAGGCGTGAAGTTGTTGCTTGGGTTGCCCGAGTTTACCAGTGGCTTCGGCAGGCACGCGCGAAGTTCGCCATTCGGCCAGGTTGCCGGAGATTGCGCGACCGGCGCCGGTCGTTCTCACGCCGCTGTCCGACCGCGCTTCCGGCCGGCCATGCGAAAGTCGGCGCCGCTCAGGTCGAGAACCTTCGCGCGCCGACTCGTTTCGTGCATCAGGCCGCTTGCCCCGACGTCATGCTGAGCGCCACCGCCTGCGCGACTTCGATCCCGTCGATGGCTGCCGAGTAGATGCCACCCGCATACCCCGCGCCTTCACCCGCCGGATACAGCCCCTCGACGTTCATGCTCTGGTAATCGTCCTTGCGTCGAATCCGGATCGGCGACGAAGTGCGCGTCTCGACACCGGTGAGCACCGCATCGTGCATCGCGAAGCCGGCGATCTTCTTGTCGATCTCGGGGAGGGCTTCGCGGATCGCTTCGATCACGTAGTCCGGCAGCGCGGTGCTGAGATCGGTCGGGTTCACGCCCGGCTTGTACGACGGCTCCACGGAGCCGAGCGACGTCGACGGCCGGCCGGCGATGAAATCGCCGACTAGCTGCCCCGGCGCACGGTAATCGCCGCCGCCGAGTTCGAACGCGCGCTCTTCCCATTTGCGCTGGAACGCGATACCCGCCAGCGGGCCGCCGGGATAGTCGTCCGGCGTGATGCCGACGACGATGCCCGCATTCGCGTTGCGCTCGGCCCGCGAATACTGGCTCATGCCGTTGGTGACCACGCGGCCCGGCTCGGAGGTCGCCGCGACCACCGTGCCGCCCGGGCACATGCAGAAGCTGTAGACCGCGCGGCCATTGCTGCAGTGGTGGACCACCTTGTAGTCGGCCGCGCCGAGCTGCTTGTGGCCCGCGAACTTGCCGAAGCGGCTGCGATCGATCAGCCCCTGCGGATGTTCGATACGGAAGCCGAGCGAGAACGGCTTGGCTTCGATATAGACGCCGCGATCGTGCAGCATCTGGAAGGTGTCGCGCGCGCTGTGGCCCACGGCCAGCACCACGTGGTCGCACCGCAGCGTTTCGCCGTTCGAGAGCTTCAGCGAGCGCACCTTGCCCTGATCGATCTCGATATCGTCGACTCGCGTTTCGAAACGCACTTCACCACCCAGTTCGTGGATGGACGCGCGCATCTTTTCCACCATGCTGACGAGGCGGAACGTGCCGATGTGCGGCCGGCTCAGATACAGGATGTCGTCCGGCGCACCGGCCTTGACGAATTCGTCCAGCACCTTGCGGCCATAGTGGTTCGGATCCTTGATCTGGCTGTACAGCTTGCCGTCGGAGAACGTCCCGGCACCGCCTTCGCCGAACTGCACGTTGGATTCGGGGTTGAGCACGCTCTTGCGCCACAGGCCGAAGGTGTCCTTGGTGCGCTCGCGCACGGCCTTGCCGCGTTCGAGGATGATCGGGCGGAAACCCATCTGCGCGAGGATCAGCCCCGCGAACAGGCCGCACGGCCCCATGCCGATCACGACCGGGCGCAGGAAATTGCCGTGCTCGGGCGCCTTCGTGACGAAGTGGTACGCCATGTCGGGCGTCACGCCGCAATGCGGCTTGCCGGCGAGGCGCTTGATCGCGGCCGCTTCGTCCGTGACTTCGACATCGACGATATACGTGAGCTTGATGTCGGCGCGCTTGCGCGCATCGTGCGCACGGCGGAACACGGTGTAACGGAGGAGCCCGTCCGCGGCCACGCCAAGCTCCGCGAGGCGCGCGCGAATCGCGGCCTCGAGCGCGCTTTCGGGGTGGTCGAGGGGGAGTTTAATTTCGCTTAGCCGTAACATGGGGACTCGGATGCGATTGCCACGGCGTCGTGGCGGTGTTGATACGGTCGGGGCCGGCAGGCCGGCGGTGTTGTCCGCCGTGCGGGCATGCCGGACGCAAACCCATCATTGTCATTGCGGGAAGGGCCGTGCAAGCGGCAGTACGCTGAACGGCCCGTACAACTCAGGCAACTTCAGGATAGGCGCACGAAGCGACCCTTGTGCGGGAAGATTGTCCCGCCTCCCGGCAACCGGGAGGCGAACGGTGCGCCGTCATGACGACGCCCGCGAGCGGCGTGCGCGCAAGCCGCGCCATGCAGGCGCGGCCGGGGCTTACTCCGCTGCCGGATGCACGCGGGTGTAACCCTTCAGGATCGGGATCATCTGCGCGTAGATCTTCGGGTTCGCGGCGACGATTTCATGGCGATGCAGGAAGTCGGCATCGCCCGTGTAGTTGCCGACGAGGCCGCCGGCCTCGGTGATCAGCAGGCTGCCCGCTGCCATGTCCCACACGTTGATGCCCTGTTCGAAGAACGCGTCGAGGCGGCCGGCCGCGACGTTCGCGAGATCGAGTGCGGCCGCGCCCGGGCGGCGCAGGCCCGTGCAGGCCTGCGTCATTTCGGTGAAGAGGCGCGCGTAGGCATCGAGGCCGTCCTTTTCGCGGAACGGGAAGCCCGTGCCGACCAGCGCGTCCGACAGGCGGTCGCGGCGGCCGACGCGGATGCGGCGGTCGTTCAGGTACGCGCCGCGGCCGCGGGTGGCCGTGAACAGGTCATTCTTGTTCGGGTCGTAGACGACAGCCTGCGTGACGACGCCCTTGTGCTCGAGCGCGATCGATACGCAGTAGTACGGGAAACCGTGGATGAAGTTGGTCGTGCCGTCGAGCGGATCGATGATCCACTTGAATTCGGATTCGTTCTCCGACTCGCCCGATTCTTCCGCGAGGATCGCGTGATCGGGGTAGGCGGTCTTCAGCGTCTCGATGATCGCGTCTTCGGCGGCCTTGTCCACTTCGGTGACGAAGTCGTTCTGCTGCTTCTTGCGGATCTCGATCAGGTCGAGATCGAGGGACGCGCGATTGATGATCTGTCCGGCGCGGCGCGCAGCCTTGACAGCAATGTTGAGCATGGGATGCATGAGCCTGGATCCTGTAGCTGGCGGCACGGGCCGCCACGAAGTGGAACAACCGCCCGGCACGGCGCAAGCGTGGCAGGCGAGATGAGACGCGAATTGACAAAGAACGGGGTACGACCCGCGTCGCACGGAGTGCGGCGCGTAAAGGCATGATTTTACCCGATTTTTGGCGGTTTCAGGCGACCGGCGTACGGGGAAACCCCCACTATCCGTCCGGACGAGTGGGTTTGCCGTGGCGATGGCGATACCATACGGCCATTCTGATGAACCGAGTCGTATCGTAGTGGAAACCCCGCAGATCACCGCCGCGCCGTCCGAGCCGGGCGCGGCCTCGTCCCAGCCGCCGTCCGGCGGCTTCACGTCCACCCGTTTCGTGCTCGTCGAGCCGAGCCATCCCGGCAATGTCGGGGCGGCCGCCCGCGCGCTGAAGACGATGGGCTTCTCGCGTCTCGTGCTGGTCGCGCCCCGCGTGCCGCACGTGCAGAGCGATCCCGAGGCGATCGCGATGGCCAGCGGCGCGGACGACGTCCTCGCGTCCGCGCATGTCGTGCCGACGCTCGGCGACGCGCTGTCCGGTGTTCACTGGTCGATCGCGCTGACTGCGCGCACGCGCGAATACGGGCCGCCGCGCCTGGCGCCGCGTGCCGCCGCCGCGCAGGCGTGCGCGCAGGTCGGCACGGGCGACATCGCGCTCGTGTTCGGCAACGAGCGCACGGGCCTCGCGAACGAGCATGTCGAGCAGTGCAGCGCGCTGGCGCACATCCCGGCGAACCCGGCCTACAGTTCGCTGAATCTTGCACAGGCCGTGCAGGTGCTTGCGTACGAGCTGCGTGTCGCGTTTCTCGAGCAGGCGAGCGAGCCGTCGGCGCAACCGTCGGCCGAAGCCGGCACGCTTGCGCAGAGCGACGAGATCGAGCGGATGTACGTGCACCTCGAGAACGCGCTGATCGCGCTCGATTTCCTCGATCCGCGCAACCCGAAGAAGCTGATGCCGCGGCTGCGGCGCCTGTTCGCGCGCACGGGCCTCGAGCGTGAGGAGGTCAACATCCTGCGCGGCGTCGCGAAGCACATCCTGCTGAAATCGGGCAAGCCCGACGGCGACGCGTAAGCGGTCGGCGCATGGGGGGGCGGATGTCTCGGCGCGCGGGGCAACCACCCGTCGGCAGGTGCCGGGTCGGTTGCCGAAAGCGCCGGGGCCGATCACTTCACTTGGTCGATCACCCCGCCAACCCAGTAACGGCAGGCGTTCCGCCCGAATACCCGCGCCGGCGGCGGGGTGAACTGGCGAGCGCGTGCGGCCGTTCGTGACTCGCCCTACAATCGCCGAACGTCATAAGCAAATTACCCGGCGCGATAACGGCCGGTCGTTGCCGGCGATGCGCGCCGGCCTTTTCCCAGACCACATCATGTTCACGAGACTGCGCGAAGACGTTGCAACGATTCGCGAGCGGGATCCCGCCGCTCGCAGTGCATGGGAAGTGCTGACCTGTTATCCGGGGTTGCATGCGCTCGTGCTGCATCGTTTCGCACACGCATGCTGGCGCGCGAAGCGCTACTGGCTCGCGCGTTTCGCGTCGCAGGCCGGCCGGTTCCTGACGGGGATCGAGATTCACCCCGGCGCGACGATTGGCCGGCGCGTGTTCATCGATCACGGGATGGGTGTCGTGATCGGCGAGACGGCGATCGTCGGCGACGACTGCACGATCTACCAGGGCGTGACGCTGGGCGGCACGTCGCTCACGCGCGGCGCCAAGCGCCACCCGACGCTCGAGGCCGGCGTGATCGTCGGCGCGGGCGCGAAGGTGCTCGGCGGCTTCACGGTCGGCGCGGGGGCGAAGATCGGTTCGAACGCGGTCGTCGTGAAGCCGGTGCCGGCTGGCGGCACGGCGGTCGGCAATCCGGCGCGCGTCGTGATGCCGGCGCAGCCGAAGCCGCAGCCCGAGCGCGCGGCGTTCTGCGCATACGGGATCACGCCGAATGCCGACGATCCGATGTCACTCGCGATTCACGGGCTGATCGATCACGCGGCGAAGGAAAGCCGCCGCGTCGACGAGATCGTCGCGGCGCTCGAGCGGCTGGGCACGCATCTGGAAACACTGCAGGGCGCCGACGCGGCGCGCCTCGATCTGCGCCGGCTGTCGGCCGTGCTGGACGGGAAGTCGGTCGAGCGTCAGGCGTAATTCAATGGATGCCCGCTGCTGCCGGTGGGTGCGACGGCAGCAGCGGTGTCAGTCGAGCGGCATCGCGTGGATGCCTTCCGCGTCGACGCGCAGGTAGCCGCCGCGCGGCTTGCCGTGGTCGAGATCCCAGTCGGGCAACACCCAGCGGATGCCAGCCGGTTCCATGTGCCGGGCGGGGCGGTGCGTATGGCCGTGAATGATCACGCTTGCGCGGCTTTTCCGGAACAGCGCGGCCACGCCTTCACGCGTGACATCGTAGATCGCCGAAGCAGGGCGCATCCGGCCCGCTTCGCTGTTCGAGCGCATGCGCTGCGCGAGCGCACGGCGCCAACGGAACGGCCAGGCGAGAAACAGCCATTGCGCAGCGCGGTTGCGGGCTAAGCGACGGAATACCTGGTAGCCGCGGTCGGCCGTGCATTGCGCGTCGCCATGTGCGAGCACGATGCGCTGGCCGAACGCCATGATCAGCGAAGGATCGGGCAGCAGCATCGCGCCGGCTGCCTTCATGAAGCGCCGGCCGAGCAGGAAATCGCGGTTGCCGTGCATCACGTAGAGCGCAATGCCGCGCTCCGAGAACGTGTGCATCAGCGCGGCCATGCGGGCTGCGAACGGATCGTCGTCGAGGATGTCGTCGCCGATCCAGTACTCGAACAGGTCGCCGAGGATGAACACCGAGTCGGCGCTGTCGGCGGTGTATTTCACGAAATGCTCGAACGCGGCGACCGTCTTCGGAATCGCTTCGCTCAGGTGCAGATCGGAGAGAAACAGGAACGGGCGTGCGGCTTGCGCGTATTCGCGCTCGCCCGGCACGCCCGCGGAGACGCTTCGCGGCGGACTCTCCTGCAACATCGAAGTGCCTCCGTAACTGCGCGTCAGACCACGACGGCCTTCTCGATCACGACGTCGTCAGTCGGCACGTCCTGGTGGAAACCAGCGTTGCCCGTCTTGACGCCCTTGATCTTGTCGACCACGTCCTGGCCTTCGACGACCTTGCCGAACACCGCGTAGCCCCAGCCTTGCGGCGTCGGCGACGAGTGGTTCAGGAAGTCGTTGTCGTTCACGTTGATGAAGAACTGGGCGGTCGCCGAGTGCGGATCGTTGGTGCGCGCCATCGCGACCGTGTAGTTGTCGTTCTTCAGGCCGTTGTTCGCCTCGTTGTCGATCGGCGCATCGGTCGGCTTCTGCTTCAGGCCCGGCTCGAAGCCGCCGCCCTGGATCATGAAGCCGTTGATCACGCGATGGAACACGGTGCCGTCGTAGTGGCCCTTCTTCACGTAGTTCAGGAAGTTCTCGACCGTCTTCGGTGCCTTCGCGGCGTCGAGCTCGAGCTTGATCACGCCGTGGTTCGTATGCAGTTCAACCATGATGAATTCCTTCGGTGAGGCGGTTTAAATGGCACGCGGCCGGTCGTGCGACGCGGCCGCGTGAGGCGCCGGACGTGCCGGCAGGTTCTTACTTCGAGACGATGCTGGCCGATTCGATCACGATCGGTTGCGCGGGCACGTCCTGCATCGGGCCGCGCGAGGTCGTCGCGACGCCTTCGATCTTCTTCACGACGTCGAGACCCGACACGACCTTGCCGAACACCGCATAGCCGTTGCCGTCCGGGTTCGGGTAGTCGAGGCCGCTGTTGTCTACCGTGTTGATGAAGAACTGCGCGGTGGCCGAGTTCGGATCGCTCGTGCGTGCCATCGCGATCGTGCCCGTCAGGTTCTTCAGACCATTGCGGCTCTCCAGCGGGATCGGCGCGCGGGTCGGCTTCTCCTCGAAGTTGGTCTTGTAGCCGCCGCCCTGGATCATGAAGCCCTTGATCACGCGATGGAAGATCGTGCCGTTGTACTGGCCGGCCTTCACGTAATCGAGGAAGTTGGCGACGGACTTCGGCGCCTTCTCCGGGTAGAGCTCGACGCGGATGTCGCCCTGCGAGGTCTTCAGCTGCACGACGGGGTGCGCGGTAGCCGATTGCGCGAACGCAGGTGCGGTCGCGGTCGCGAGAAGGGCGGCGCCGCCAAGCGCCAGCAACAGACGTTTCATTGCGATCCTCAGGTTGGGAGGGAAAGAAGGCCGCGCCGCTTATTTCGACGGCGCGACGTACGGCGCCGCCAGTGCGCCTGACGGACCGCTGAACTGGAACGTCGGCGACATCGGCAGCGTGGTGGTGCTCACGTTCGCGGCAGCGCGGTCGGAGTAGTCGCGCGTGGCCGGTGCGGCTGCGCGGGCATTCGGCGCGGCCTTCGGCGGCGACACGATCTTCTGGAGATCGGCAAGGCGCTGCGCGGTCGCGCCGCTCGTGCGGCCGAGCGATTGCGCGCGCTTGTACGACTCGGCCGCGAGGCGCAGGTAGAGATCGCCGAGGTTCTCGTACGCGAGCGAGTAGCCCGGGTTCGATTGCGTCGCCGTGACGAGCGCGGTGCGCGCTTCGTCGTAGCGGCCATGCTTCGCGTAAAGCGCCGCAAGGTTGTTGTACGGCTCGGGCAGTTCGGGGTACGCCTGCGTGATCGCGACGAACTGCTGGATCGCGTCGTCATCGCGGTTCAGGCGGGCCAGCACGGTGCCGCGCTTGAACTGCGCCTGCACGTCGTGCGGATTCGATGCGATGCGCGCGTCGAGCTGCGCGAGCGCCTGCTTCCACTGCTTGCCGGCGATCGACGCGTCGATTTCGGGCGTGCCGTCGGCGGTGGCCGGGGCCTTCTGCGCATGCGCCGCGGGAGCCGCGAAAAGCGTCAGCGCGACGCCCATGACGGTGGTCGCAACGAGGGTCGCAGCGCTCTGCGCGCGGCCGCGATGAGGTTTCATAGGCGTAAATCGGAATGTTATACTCCGAGCCATTCTAACAAAACGTCTGCGCGTTCCGGCGAGCGTCAGACAGTCTTTCTTTGCCTCTCGTGGCCGTCACCGCTGTGCTTGCAGCCTGACCGCCCCATGTGATATCGAGGACGCTCGGCCTGGTGCCGCAGCAGATGGTCCGTCCGTTTCGCATGCTGGGCGAGCTTCGCCAGGGCGGTTTCCTTCGGCTCACGGTTCATCTCTATGGAATCACTGCGCATCTACAACACGCTCGCGCGTGACAAGCAAGTCTTCGTGCCGCGCCAGGCTGGCGAAGTGCGGATGTACGTATGCGGAATCACCGTATACGACTATTGTCACGTGGGCCACGCGCGCATGCTGGTCGTGTTCGACCTCGTCCAGCGCTGGTTGCGTGCGATCGGTTACCGGGTCACGTATGTGCGCAACATTACCGACATCGACGACAAGATCATCCGCCGCGCGGTCGAGAACGGCGAGACGATCAAGTCGCTGACCGACCGGTTCATCGGCGCGATGCACGACGATGAAAGCGCGCTCGGTATCCAGCGGCCCGACATCGAGCCGCGCGCGACCGAGTTCATCCCGCAGATGCTCGGCATGATCGAGACGCTCGAGACGAACGGCTACGCGTACCAGGCGACCGACGGCGACGTCAATTACTCGGTGCGCAAGTTCGCGAACTACGGGAAGCTGTCGGGCAAGTCGCTCGACGACCTGCGCGCGGGCGAGCGCGTTGCCGCGAACGACGCGAAGGAGGATCCGCTCGATTTCGTGCTGTGGAAACGCGCGAAGCCGGAAGATCCGGAAGGCACGTCGTGGGCATCGAAGTACGGGATGGGGCGCCCGGGCTGGCACATCGAGTGCTCGGCGATGGGCTGCACACTGCTCGGCGAGCATTTCGACATCCACGGTGGCGGGCAGGATCTGCAATTCCCGCACCACGAGAACGAGATCGCGCAGAGCGAAGGCGCGACCGGCCAGACGTTCGTCAATTACTGGATGCACAACGGCTTCGTGCAGGTCGACAACGAGAAGATGTCGAAATCGCTCGGCAACTTCTTCACGATCCGCGAAGTGCTCGAACGCTACGATGCGGAAGTCATGCGCTTCTTCATCGTGCGCACGCACTACCGTTCGCCGCTCAATTACAGCGACGTGCATCTCGACGATGCGCGCGCGTCGCTCACGCGTCTCTATACCGCGCTGAAAGATGTTGAAGCCGACACGCTCGCGCTCGACTGGAACGAGCCGCACGCGCAGCGATTCGCCGCCGCGATGAACGACGACTTCAACACGCCGGTCGCGGTGGCGACGCTGTTCGAGCTGGCGGGCGAGGTGAATCGCACGGGCGACGCATCGCTCGCGCGGCAACTGAAACAGCTGGCGGGCCTGCTCGGCCTGCTGGGCCGCGAGCCGCGCGCGTTCCTGCAGCAGGCGTCCGGCGCCGCGCAGGCGGGCGGGCTCGCCGCCGACGAGATCGAAGCGAAGATCGCCGCGCGTGTCGCGGCGAAGCAAGCGAAGGACTATGCCGAAGCGGACCGGATCCGGGCGGAACTGCTCGAGACCGGTATCGCACTTGAAGACAAACCGGGCGGATCGACCGAATGGCGTCGCGTATGAGCGCGGTGCGTTCCACTGACCGATCCGTCAGGTAGGAGGCAAGATGGCAACGGCCAGAAAAGCGCCGGTCAGGCGCGCGACCCCGGTCGCCGCGCGTCCGGCAGCCAAGCGCGTGCCGCCGGCGAAGACGGACGCGACGCGCGCCGTGCCGAACGGCGCGCTCAACGGTCACGCGCAGCCGGCGGCGGTACCGCCGGCCGCCGACGCGGCCCGCAAGGCCCGTGCGTCCGAAGCGGACGGCGAGGAGGTGGTCGTGCGTCCTGCTTACTGGGACAAGGCATGCGCCGACCTCGTCAAGCGCGACCGGATCCTGAAGAAACTGATTCCGAAGTTCGGTCCCGCACACCTCGTGAAGCGCGGCGACCCGTTCGTCACGCTCGCGCGCTCGGTCGTCGGCCAGCAGATTTCGGTGCCGTCCGCGCAGTCGCTGTGGGCGCGCATCGGGGATGCCTGTCCGAAACTCGCGCCGCAGCCGGTGATCCGGCTCGGCGCGGACAAGCTGATCGCGTGCGGGCTGTCGAAGCGCAAGACGGAATACATCCTCGATCTCGCGCAGCATTTCGTGTCGGGCGCGCTGCATGTCGACAAATGGACGTCGATGGACGACGAGGACGTGATCGCGGAACTCACGCAGATCCGCGGCATCAGCCGCTGGACGGCCGAGATGTTCCTGATCTTCAACCTGTCGCGGCCGGACGTCCTGCCGCTCGACGACCCGGGCCTGATCCGCGCGATCAGCGTCAATTACTTCAGCGGGGAACCCGTCACGCGCAGCGAGGCGCGCGAGGTTGCCGCCAACTGGGAACCGTGGCGCACCGTCGCGACCTGGTATATGTGGCGCAGCCTCGATGCGCCCGACGCCGACGCCTGAGTGGCGGCTATCGGGTTTTAAACATCAATAGTTGAGAGCCGGTTTTGAGCGTCGCCCGCGCGGGTAGAATACGCGCTGCCGCAAGACCCAAGGATTCGAACACATGAAGACCACGTTTCTGGATTTCGAACAGCCGATCGCCGAACTCGAGGCCAAGATCGAAGAGCTGCGATTCGTGCAGGACGACTCGGCTGTCGACATTTCGGAAGAAATCGAGCGGTTGTCGAAGAAAAGCCAGCAACTGACGAAAGACCTCTACGCGAACCTGTCGCCGTGGCAGGTCTCGCAGATCGCGCGGCATCCGCAGCGTCCGTACACGCTCGATTACGTTGCGGAACTGTTTACCGATTTTCACGAGCTGCACGGCGACCGCGCATTCGCGGACGACGTGTCGATCGTCGGCGGGCTCGCGCGCTTCGGCGGCCATCCGTGCATGGTGATCGGTCACCAGAAGGGCCGTGACACGAAGGAGCGCGCCGCGCGCAACTTCGGGATGCCGCGTCCGGAAGGCTATCGCAAGGCCGAACGCCTGATGCGTCTCGCCGAGAAGTTCGGTCTGCCGATCTTCACGTTCGTCGACACGCCGGGCGCATACCCGGGCATCGGCGCGGAAGAGCGCGGCCAGTCGGAGGCGATCGGCCGCAACCTTTACGTGATGGCCGAGCTGAAGACGCCGATCATCACGACGGTGATCGGCGAGGGCGGTTCGGGCGGCGCGCTCGCGATCGCGGTGGCCGACACGGTGATGATGCTGCAATTCTCGACCTACTCGGTGATCTCGCCGGAAGGCTGCGCGTCGATCCTGTGGAAGAGCGCCGCGAAGGCGCCGGAAGCAGCCGAAGCGCTGGGCCTGACCGCGCACCGCCTGAAGGCGCTCGGCCTGATCGACAAGATCATCAACGAGCCGCTCGGCGGCGCGCATCGCGATCCGAAGGGCATGGCTGCGCTGCTGCGCCGTGCACTGGCCGATTCGCTGCGCCAGTTCCAGGGGATGAGCATCGATGCGCTGCGCGAGCGTCGCTTCGAGCGCCTGATGGCCTACGGCAAGTTCAAGGAAACCACGCCGGGCGCATGACCGGCTGCGTCCTCCCATCGCGCGCCGCTGCGCGCGCGTTCCTCTCGTGATCCCGCCCACCGAATTCTCCGCCGATCGCGTCGTTCTCGACGCGGTCGGCGTTGCGCTTTCCGGCATGCCGGCGGATGCACGCATCGCGATCGCGTACAGCGGCGGCCTCGACTCGACGGTGCTGCTCGATGCGGCCGTGCGCGTCGCGGGCGCGTCGCGCTGTGTCGCGCTGCACGTGCATCACGGGCTCAGTGCGAATGCCGACGCGTGGGTGGCGCATGCCGAGGCCAGCGCCGCAGGGCTCGGTGTCGCGTTCGAATCGATGCGCGTCGACGTGCCGCGCGACAGCGGCCTCGGGGTCGAGGCAACGGCGCGCGAGCGGCGCTATGCGGCGCTCGACGAGATGTGCGAGCGCCACGGCGCGGCCGCGCTGTGGCTCGCGCAGCATGCGGACGACCAGGCCGAGACGGTGTTGCTGCAGTTGTTGCGCGGCGCGGGGATCGCGGGGCTGGCCGCCATGGCGCCGCGTTACCGCCCTGACGGCGTGAGCGTCGAGCGCGTGCGCCCGCTGCTGCGACTGTTGCGTGCGCAACTCGAGCGCTATGCGACGCAGCACGACCTGGCGTGGATCGACGACGAATCGAACAACGACACACGATACGCGCGCAATGCGCTGCGCATCGACGTGTTGCCGGCGCTGGCCGTGCATTTCCCGGGCTTTCGCGACGCGCTCGGCCGCGCGGCGCAGCATGCGGCGGCCGCGCAGCGACTGCTCGACGATCTGGCCGAGCTCGACTTCGCCGTTGCCGCGCGCGATGACGGGCAGGCACTGTCGCGCGACGCGTTGGTCGCGTTCGACGATACGCGCGGCGCGAACCTGCTGCGCTTCTGGATGCGTCGGCTCGGTCTGCCGAGTGCGTCGGCTGCCCGGCTCGCCAACATGATGCGGCAGTTGCGTGCCACGCATGTCGCCCATGCGTTGCGCGTCGATCACGCGGGGCAACGCCTGCGCCTGTATCGCGATGTCGTCTACTGGGAAGCGGGCGACAGCAGCGAACCGGCCGATGACGGCACCGGGAGTCCGCACCCGGAAGCAATGCTCGCGTGGGACGGGCAGGAAGTCTGGCACCTGCCGGGATGGCGCGGCACGTTCGTGTTCGCGCCCGCCGAGGCGGGAAGCGCCGACGCGGTGCCGGAGGCGCTGCTGCGCGGCGCGCGGCTGGCGGCGCGTGCCCGCGCGGGCGGCGAGCGGATGCGCACGTCGCCGGGCGGCCCGGGCCGTACGCTGAAGAGCCTGTTCCAGGAGCGTGGCGTGCCGGCCTGGCAGCGCGACGTGCCGCTGCTGTTCGCTGGCGACTTGCTGATCTACGTGCCGCGCCTCGGCGTGAATCGCGATGCCGGCTTGTCCGGCGGCGGGGCGCCCGGTGATGGCGCGTGGCGCCGGATCGAGTGGCGTCCCGACATGCTGATCGCATAGCGGCGGCGGCCCCTGACGGCGCGATGGCACGCGCATTTTCACCATTTGGTAAACAGCGCCGGAACGGCCCCGGACGCCGCGCGCGGCTTGTCAAGCAGGCGTCTATCGGGTACGCTCGGTCGTTTGCTCGGCTCGATTTTTGAGCGATTTGTGCAGGTTTTCCGCGTGACGTACCCGGTTTGCGCGGCCTGATCGGCCTTCCGGGCAAAATCCGTCACGCTTGCGTGTTGCGTCCCAGCCGTCCCCCTCGTCGTCCGTCCACAGCCACAAGCCGCGTGACCGAACGGCTACGCGGCCTGCCCAGCGCGCCCGTGCGGTTTCTCCTCCAGTTCAGAACGACAATGGCACTCATCGTACACAAATACGGCGGCACTTCGATGGGCTCGGTCGAGCGCATCAAGAACGTCGCGAAACGCGTCGCAAAATGGCATCAGGCCGGGCACCAGATGGTGGTCGTGCCTTCGGCGATGTCCGGCGAAACCAACCGTCTGCTCGGTCTTGCGAAAGAGATTTCGAGCCAGCCGAGCCCGCGCGAGCTCGACATGATCGCGTCGACCGGCGAGCAGGTCAGCGTCGGCCTGCTGTCGATCGCGCTGCAGGAAATCGGCGTCGAGGCCGTGAGCTACGCCGGCTGGCAAGTGCCGATCAAGACCGACAGCGCGTTCACGAAGGCGCGCATTCACTCGATCGACGACGAACGCGTGAAGGCCGATCTGAATGCAGGCAAGGTCGTGATCATCACGGGCTTCCAGGGCGTCGATCCGGACGGCCACATCACGACGCTGGGCCGTGGCGGCTCGGACACGTCGGCGGTGGCGGTGGCGGCTGCGCTGGGTGCCGAAGAGTGCCTGATTTATACGGACGTCGACGGCGTCTACACGACCGATCCCCGCGTCGTCGAAGAGGCGCGCCGCCTCGATCGCGTGACGTTCGAGGAAATGCTGGAAATGGCCAGCCTCGGCTCGAAGGTCCTGCAGATCCGCTCGGTCGAATTCGCCGGCAAATACCAGGTGAAGACGCGTGTGCTGTCGAGCCTGACCGATCCGCTGATTGCGCTCGACGAAGAAATGCGCTCGGGCACCCTGATTACTTTTGAAGAAGACGAGACCATGGAAAAGGCAGTCATTTCCGGCATCGCGTTCCAGCGCGACGAAGCACGCATTGCTGTGATGGGCGTGCCCGACAAGCCGGGCATCGCATATCAGATCCTCGGCCCGGTCGCGGATGCGAACGTCGACGTCGACATGATCATCCAGAACCAGAGCGTCCAGGGCAAGACCGACTTCACGTTCACGGTCGGCCGCGGCGACTACCAGAAGGCGATGGACATCCTGACCAACCAGGTGAAGGGCCACGTGAGCGCCGAGTACGTGCAGGGCGACCCGAAGGTGTCGAAGGTGTCGGTCGTCGGCGTCGGCATGCGTTCGCACGTGGGCGTCGCGAGCAAGATGTTCCGCACGCTGTCGGAAGAGGGCATCAACATCCAGATGATCTCGACGTCGGAAATCAAGATTTCGGTGCTGATCGACGAGAAATACATGGAGCTGGCCGTCCGCGCGCTGCACAAGGCATTCGAACTCGACCAGGCATCGTGAATTTTTCATGATGCATTGAAGAAAATGCATTACGGAAATTGACGCGCGGTTCGAAACCCTATATTATTTCGTTCTCGTCGCACTGCCTCCCTGGTGCGAGCGAAAGTTTGGGAGACGTGGCCGAGAGGTCGAAGGCACTCCCCTGCTAAGGGAGCATCTGGGCCAAAACCTGGATCGAGGGTTCGAATCCCTCCGTCTCCGCCAAAAGCGGTGACAAAGCCCCGCAAGTTCTCGGACTTGCGGGGCTTTTTCTTTTTCGGGCGCCGCGGAGCGCCTGGTGCGGGATGTGGCTGGGATTCATTCGCCGGTGGATTCGGGCGGGGCTGGCGGTGTTCGATGCGTGTTTGGCTTGGGTTGAGCATCGCGACATGTCGCTTGTCGTTTGACGCAATTCAAGGTGTCGCTTTCAGCAAGCCCGCATCCCGTTCTGACCATCCTCGCTCATCGCCCGTCGACGGATTTGTCGGCAACCACGTGCCGTTACGCACGGCCAACAGAGCTAGCGGCATATGCTAGTCGACAGCATGCACGTGTATCGCAGGCGTCAGCAGATCATGCGCAGGGTCCCGACGATCATCGCGCAGCGTGTCGCGATGGAGCAGGGCAACGTTGCCGCTCGTGCTAGATCCGTTCCTTGCGTTCGACACGCACGCCGCGCCGCAGGATGTCGCGCATAACCACGATGCGCGCGTCCCAGCGCCCGCATCGAAGTCGGCGCAGCCCGCCGCGAGCGGCATGATCGACGCTAGCCGATGCCACGCGTGGAAGCCGCTTCTTCCAATTTCCTCCGCAACACGACCGTCATCACGCGATGAAGATGCACATGCGGGCCGCCTGAGTCATCGGCGATCGCGCTCGGGAACATGAAGGCGAGGTGAGGGCAACCATTCCCTCGACTTGCGTCGAGTAAAGCTGAGTGAAATAACAATGAAAGGTATCTTGTAAGCATTGAGAGCCGCCCACGCGCTACCTTGGCGACCGTCAATTATTTTGCTCAGACCCTTTGAAATAGGTCACCTGCGTCAAAAATGCGGCACTGCGTCGATTTTCGCGATCGACCTGATCGGGCAATACAAAAAATTACACATAAAAATCATGAGCATAGAGCTGCGATGAAAATCAATGCTCTGCTGCGCTGCAGAAAATAATCAATCGCCTTATGCTGGTTAACCCGATCGCATTTGAGCGGCGTCAAGTTTTCCGGTGATGCCGCTTTACATTTTGCCAACGCTGGCGATTCACGAAATCTACCTGTCGATTTGATTTCGTTCCTTTCGTCTCGCCTGTCCCCGATGCAGTGCGCGACTTCATCAAGGCCTTGTTGACATGCATGATTTCCCCTTCCTGAGCCTGGCCATCTGGGCTCCGATCCTGTTCGGCGCGTGCCTGCTGCGCGCCGGTTCCGACCATCATCCACGCCGTACCCGGCTGATCGCGCTCGTCGGCGCGCTGGTGGGGCTTGCGGCGGTCGTGCCGCTGGTTGCCGGTTTCGATGCGCACTCTGCCGCGATGCAGTTCGTCGAAAGCCGCAACTGGCTGGCGGCATTCAATTCCGGATGGCGGGTCGGCATCGACGGCGCGTCGCTGTGGCTCGTCGTGCTGACCGCGTTCACGACGCTCGTGGTGGTGGTGGCGTCGTGGGAGTCGGTCACGGTACGCGTCGCGCAGTACTACGCGTCGTTCCTGATCCTGTCGGGGCTGATGGTCGGCGTGTTCGTCGCGCAGGACGGGCTGCTGTTCTTCATCTTCTTCGAGGCGACGCTGATCCCGCTTTACCTGCTGATCGGCACGTGGGGGCGCGAGCGCCGCGTGTACGCGGCCGTGAAGTTTTTCTTCATCTCGTTCGCCGGCTCGCTGCTGCTGCTGATGGCGATGCTGTACCTGTACGCGCAGTCGCATACGTTCGACATGGCCGTATGGCGCACGCTGCAGCTCGGCTTCGCGCCGCAGTTGCTGGTGTTCCTCGGCTTCTTCGCCGCCTTCGCGGTCAAGGTGCCGATGTGGCCGGTCCACACGTGGCTGAGCGACGTCTACACCGACGGCCCGACCGGCGCCGCGCTGATGCTCGCGATGCTCAAGCTCGGCGGCTACGGGTTCCTGCGCTTCGCGCTGCCGGTCACGCCCGATGCGAGCCACTTCTTCGCACCGGCCGTGATCGCGCTGTCGCTGTTCGCGATCGTCTACGCGAGCCTGATCGCGCTTGCGCAGACCGATCTCGGCAAGCTGCTCGCGTATTCGACGGTCGCGCACATGGGGATCGTCACGCTCGGGCTGTTCCTGTTCAACCGGATCGGCGTCGAAGGCGCGATCGTCCAGCTCGTGTCGTACGGCTTCGTCGCGGGCGCGATGCTGTTGTGCGTGAACGTGCTCGTCGATCGCACGAAGCAGCGCGAGATTGCCGCTTACGGCGGCGTCGCGGGCGTGATGCCGCGCTTCGCGACCTTCACGGTGCTGTTCGCGATGGCCAACGTCGGCCTGCCGGGCACGTCGGGGTTCGTCGGCGAGTTCATGGTCATCATGGGCGCGATCCGCTTCAACTTCTGGATCGGCGCCATCGCGGCGCTGACGCTGATCCTCAGCGCGTCGTACACGCTGTGGATGCTCAAGCGCGTCGTGTTCGGCAAGGTCGCGAGCCAGCGGATCGCGAAGCTCGCCGACCTGAACCGTCGCGAGATCGTGATGTTCGCGTCGCTCGCGCTCGTGGTGCTGGCGGTCGGCATCGATCCGAAGCCGTTCACCGACGCGATCGATCCGACCGTCGGACGGCTGATCGAAGACGCGAGCCATTCGAAGCTGCCGACAGGGGACGGCCCTGCGCAGCCGCAGCCGTCGTACATGGCATCGACGCGCGGCTGATCGCGGCACGTCGCACGGAGTGGGGCGCACCGCACGGCGGTGCGGTCGTTGCGCGCGCATCGATTCCGTCGCGGTCCGGCGCACGCCGCGCCGGGCCGGCTTCCGGCTGCGTGAAATTGCCCCGCGACAATCTGTCTCACGGCAGTTTCTGCAATGATGATTTTCCGCATTAGCTGGTTTTTCATCGCACTCGCGCGACGTATGATTCGGCCACTTTCGTGGATCGAATGCGCATCGGGCATACGCAAACGGATTCAATGACCCTCGGGCTGTGTGATGAAAAGAAAAGCTTCAAAAGGCGGAGTGGCGCTGATGTCGATCGGCGCGGCTTTGAGCCTGTCAGGCTGTAATTTAGATGTACTAAATCCGAAAGGAAGCGTGGGCGCTGCCGAAAAGGCGCTGATCGCGACGTCCACCTGGGCGATGCTGATCGTCGTCGTGCCGGTGATCCTGCTCACGCTGTGGTTCGCGTGGCGTTACCGCGCGTCGAACCGCAACGCCACCTACGCGCCGAACTGGTCGCACTCGACCGCGATCGAGGTCGTGATCTGGACGGTGCCGACGCTGATCATCCTGTTCCTCGGCGTGCTCACGTGGAAAACCACGCACGAGCTCGATCCGTACAAGCCGCTCGAGTCGTCGGTGAAGCCGATCGACGTCGAGGTCGTCGCGCTCGACTGGAAGTGGCTGTTCATCTATCCGGAACTCGGCATCGCGTCGGTGAACCAGCTCGCGATTCCGGTCGGCACGCCGGTGAACTTCCGCATCACGTCGGATTCGGTGATGAACTCGTTCTTCATCCCGCAGCTCGGCGGCCAGGTTTACGCGATGGCCGGCATGCAGACGCGCCTGCACCTGATCGCCGACGAGCCCGGCAACTATGCGGGCACGTCCGCCAACTTCAGCGGCCGCGGCTTCTCCGACATGAAGTTCCGCACGCTCGCCGAGCCGCGCGAACAGTTCGATGCATGGGTGCAGAAGGTGAAGGCGTCGCCGGACCGGCTCGACGCGACCGTGTACGGCACCGTCGCGCAGCCGAGCGAGAAGGCGCCCGTGCGCTACTTCTCGTCGGTCGATCCGCGGCTCTTCCACAACATCATCGCGAAATACAACGATGGCCACGTCCTCGACCTGAAGGACGCCGCCTGCGGCACGAAGGGGTAACGCATGTTCGGCAAACTCACACTCTCGGCGATCCCGTTCGATCAGCCCATCATCATGGGGGCCGGCGCCTTCATGGGGCTGGTCGTGCTGGGCATCCTCGCCGCGCTGACGATCACCGGCCGGTGGAAATGGCTGTGGACGCAATGGCTGACCACGGTCGACCACAAGAAACTCGGCGTGATGTACATCATCGTCGCGCTGATCATGCTGCTGCGCGGCTTCGCGGACGCGATCATGATGCGCATGCAGCTCGCGCTCTCGTACAACGGGCCCGGCTACCTGCCGCCGCACCACTATGACCAGGTCTTCACGGCACACGGCGTGATCATGATCTTCTTCATGGCGATGGTGTTCATGGTCGGCCTGATGAACCTGATCGTGCCGCTGCAGATCGGCGCGCGCGACGTCGCATTCCCGTTCATCAACTCGCTGTCGTTCTGGATGACGGCCGTCAGCGCGATCCTGATCAACATCTCGCTCGTGATCGGCGAATTCGCCCAGACGGGCTGGCTCGCGTATCCGCCGCTGTCGGAGCTGCAGTTCAGTCCGGGGGTAGGGGTCGACTACTACCTGTGGGCGCTGCAGATCTCGGGCGTCGGCACGCTGCTGACCGGCGTGAACTTCTTCGTGACGATCATCAAGATGCGCGCGCCGGGCATGACGCTGATGAAGATGCCGGTGTTCACGTGGACCGCGCTCTGCACGAACGTGCTGATCATGGCGTCGTTCCCGATCCTGACCGCGACGCTCGCGCTGCTCGGCCTCGACCGTTACCTCGGCATGCACTTCTTCACAAACGAAGCCGGCGGCAACGCGATGCTGTACCTGAACCTGATCTGGGCATGGGGTCACCCCGAGGTGTACATCCTGATCCTGCCGGCGTTCGGCATTTTCTCGGAAGTCATCTCGACGTTCGCGAAGAAGCCGCTGTTCGGCTACAAGACGATGGTGTACGCGACCTGCGCGATCATGGTGCTGTCGTTCCTCGTGTGGCTGCACCACTTCTTCACGATGGGCTCGGGTGCGAACGTGAACGCGTTCTTCGGCATCATGACGATGATCATCGCGATCCCGACCGGCGTGAAGGTGTTCAACTGGCTGTTCACGATGTACCGCGGCCGGATCGAATTCACGACGCCCGTGCTGTGGACGATCGGCTTCATGGTCACGTTCACGCTCGGCGGCATGACCGGCGTGATGATGGCGATCCCCGGCGCGGACTTCGTGCTGCACAACAGCCTGTTCCTGATCGCGCACTTCCACAACGTGATCATCGGCGGCGTGCTGTTCGGCTATCTCGCGGGCTTCAACTACTGGTTCCCGAAGGCGTTCGGCTTCAAGCTGAACGAGAAGCTCGGCAAGGCGGCGTTCTGGTTCTGGCAGATCGGTTTCTACGTTGCGTTCGTGCCGCTCTACGTGCTCGGCTTCATGGGCATGACGCGCCGGATCAACCATTACGACAACCCGGCCTGGCATCCGTGGCTGCTGGTCGCCGCATTCGGCGCCGTGTTGATCGCGATCGGCATTGCATGCCAGCTGCTGCAGCTGGTGGTCAGCATCCGCAACCGCAACCTGCCCGCGTACCGCGATACCACGGGCGATCCGTGGGGCGGCCGCACGCTGGAGTGGGCGACCTCGTCGCCGCCGGCCGACTACAACTTCGCGGTGATCCCGCAAGTGCGCACGCTCGACGCGTATGCGGACATGAAGGCACACGGCGAAGGCCGGCCGAACCCAGCGGCGATTCGCGATATCCACATGCCGTCGAATACCTGCGCGGGCCTCGTGGTCGCGATCTTCAGCCTGGTGCTCGGCTTCGCGCTGGTGTGGCACATCTGGTGGATGGCGATCGGCGGGCTCGTCGGGATTGTCACGACGCTCGTGATCTACAGCTCGCGTGACAACGACGGCTATTACATCCCCGCGTCGACGGTGCGGAAGATCGAAGACAAGCAGCCGACGAAGCGCGTGGCTGCGCGCGTCGACGACGTGGAACTGGAGGCCAACTGATGTTGCAGAAAACCTTGAGCGCAACCCTGCTCGAGCACGACGACCATCCGCCGTCGCATTCGGTGTTCGGGTTCTGGCTGTACCTGATGACCGACTGCGTGATCTTCGCGGCGCTGTTCGCGACGTTCGCGGTGCTCGGCCAGCAGTATGCGGGCGGCCCGACCGCGAAAGACCTGTTCGATATCCCCGGCGTCGCGGTGGAAACGGGCGCGCTGCTGCTGTCGAGCATCACGTACGGTTTCGCGATGCTCGCCGCGTACAAGCAGCGGCGCGGCGCGCTGCTCGCGTGGCTCGCGGTGACGTTCGTGCTCGGTGCGGCGTTTCTCGTGATGGAACTGCGCGAGTTCTCGCACCTGATCGCGGAGGGCGCGGGCCCGCAGCGCAGCGCGTTCCTGTCGGCGTTCTTCACGCTGGTCGGCACGCACGGGCTGCACGTGACGGCCGGCCTGCTGTGGATGATCGTGCTCGCCGGGCAGATCGTGTTGCGCGGCGGCGACCTGACCGATCGCGACCTGCGACGCCTGACGTGCCTGAGCCTCTTCTGGCACTTCCTCGACATCGTGTGGATCTGCGTGTTTTCCTTTGTCTATCTTGCGAGCGTGATCTAAATGGCCCATTCGCATTCGTCTCAACTCGAAGAAGGGCACGGCAGTGTCGGCGGCTACGTCGCGGGTTTCATCCTGTCGGTGCTGCTCACGGCCGCGTCGTTCGGCCTCGTGATGGGCGGCGTGCTGTCGCCGCACGCGTCGCTGGTCGCGCTGGCCGTGCTCGCGTTCGTGCAGATCGTCGTGCACCTCGTGTACTTCCTGCACATGAACGGCTCGTCGGGGCAGCGCTGGAACGTGATGGCGTTCAGCTACACGGTGCTGACCGCGGCGATCCTGATCGTCGGCACGCTGTGGGTGATGCACAACGTCAGCATGAACATGATGTCGCGCTGAGCGGCAGCCAAGCGCAGCGGTAGCAATCCATGCGCGTTCATGCAGAAAAGGCGGCACTCGCGTGCCGCCTTTTTTGCTTTTCCCGGCCGTATTGTGCCGGGTGGCGGGATCAGTGCCGGGCGCCCGCATCGGCGGTCAGCGCATGCGAACAGTCCGCACGATACTCGGCGGCGAGCCGATCTTTCGCACCGTCGAGATCGTCGGGGTAATACGGGCTTGCATGCGCTGGTTCGTAGCCGACCCGTTCGAGTTCGGTCAGTTCGCGCACGAGGTCCGCATGCGTGACGTCGTGGCCGGTGTGGACGAACGGATACGCGTTGCATTCCTGCGGCGTCAGGTGCGGTGCCGCGAACGCGGCGGTGCTGGCGCATGCGAGCAGCATGCAGGCGATGGTAGTCGACAGTTTCATCCGGTAGCTCCTGATTGCGCGGCCCGATGCCGCATGACGTCAGCGTAGGCGGCGTGCACGACGGGGTGGGCGACGCCCGGATGAAACATGTTTCACCCGTGCGCCACGGCGCCGGATGAAGCATTTTTCATGTAACGCCGGACGGCGATCGAGGCGGCTACGATAGTCGCGGGCGCATCGCGTGCGCCCGTCATGACGTTCATTGCGAGGGCAACCATGCGAGTACTGACGGTCGAGGATGATGCGGTGACCGCGAACGAAATCGTCGGCGAGCTGACCGCGCGCGGGTTCGAGGTCGACTGGATCGACAACGGCCGCGAAGGCATGCTGCGCGCGATGAGCGCATCATACGACGCGATCACGCTCGACCGGATGCTGCCGGGCGCGGATGGCCTCGCGATCCTGACCGCGATGCGCACGGTCGGCATCGATACGCCGGTGCTGATGCTGAGCGCGCTCGGCGATGTCGACGAGCGCATCCGCGGGCTGCGCGCGGGCGGCGACGATTACCTGACGAAGCCGTTCGATTCCGGCGAGCTGAGCGCCCGCATCGAGGTGCTGCTGCGTCGCCGGCAGGCGTCGGGCGTGCCGCAGCAGACGCTGTTGAAGGTCGGGGCGCTCGAGCTCGATCTCATTTCGCGCTGCGCGCGTCGCGGGGCCGACGAGATTCCGCTGCTACCGACCGAGTTCCGCGTGCTCGAATTCATGATGCGCAATGCGGGGCAGACGATCACGCGCACGATGCTGTTCGAGACGGTATGGGGTTATCACTTCGATCCCGGCACCAACCTGATCGATGTCCACATGGGCCGGTTGCGCAAGAAGATCGATCCGCCCGGCGTGACCCCGATGATCCAGACGGTGCGCGGCTCGGGCTACATGCTCGCATGACGGAGGCCCGGATGGATGCGGCTCGCGCGGCGAACTTCACGCGCCGCTGGCACACGACGACGTTTCGGTGGCTGTGCGCGTATGCGGCGATCTTCTCGGTTTCGCTGCTCGTGCTCGCGGGCGTGATCAGCGTGGCCGCGACGCACACGATGGCGCGCGACACCGACGAGGTGCTCGCATGGCAACTGATCTATTTCGATTCGATTCCCGATGCCGCGCTGCCGCTCGCGATCCACCGGCGGCTCGAGCACGAGCACATGCATACCAGTTTCTACGGGCTGTTCGACGCGAACGGGCGCCGCGTGGCCGGGGACATCGCGACGCCGCCCGCGCTGCGCACGGATCGCCACGGACGCACGCTGAACCGCACGCTTGCGCCGCTCGACGGCCAGCCCGCGCCGATCACGCGCGCGATGGCGGTACGCCGCGACAACGGGATGACGCTGGTCGTCGCACGCGACCTGTCCCATTTCATCCAGATCCGCGATGTCGCGATCCGCGGGCTCGTGATCGGCGGCGTGATGATCCTGATCGCGGGCATCGCGGGCGGCAGCATGCTCGGCATGCGGCAGATGCGCCGGGTCGCCGCGATCCGGCGCGTCACGCGGCAGATCGCCGAGGGCGATCTCGGCAAGCGGCTGCCGGTCGGACGCTACGACGAACTCGACCTGCTCGCGCATCTCGTGAACCACATGCTCGACGAAGTCGAGCGGCTGATGGGCGAGGTGCGTCATACCTGCGACGGCATCGCGCACGATCTGCGTACGCCGCTCGCACGCGTGCACACGATGCTGGCCCGGCTCGCGGAGCAGCCGTTTTGCGCGGGCGACCCTGCGTCGTCGGCATTGCTCGCGTCGGCGCGCGACGAGACCGACCGCTTGCTCGAGCGCTTTCGCGCGATGCTGCGCATCTCCGAGATCGGCACGCTGAGCCGCCGTGGCGGCTTTGCCGCGGTCGACGTCGCGGCCTTGCTGCGCGACGTTTGCGAGCTCTATGAGCCGCTGGCCGAAGCCGTCGACGTGTCGTTCGAACTCGCTTCAGCATCGGTCGACCGCATTCATGGCGATCGTGCGTTGCTGTTCGAGGCATTCAGCAATCTCGCGGACAACGCGATCAAGTTCACGCCGCCGGGTGGCCGCGTGCGCGTCGCGCTCCATTCGACGACGAACGGGCCGCTCGTGCGGATCGAGGACACCGGGCCCGGCATCCCGCCCGGCGAACGCGACGCGGTGCTCGAGCGTTTCTATCGCGGCGAGCGCACGCGCCATGTGAGCGGCTCGGGGCTGGGGCTGAGCATCGTCTCGGCGGTGATGCGCGTGCACGGCTTTGCGCTGCGGATCGGCGATGCACCGCTGGCCGGTGCGGCGATCACGGTCGAATGCTGGCCGCGCTCGCTCGCGTGACGGCGTCGGGGAACGAGCGATGCGCATCCTGCTGATTTCCCCGCCGAACCCAGAGGCGGCGCGGCTCGACAAGGCCTTTCGCGAGAGCACGCATGGCGTCGAGCGCGTCGATGGATGGCGCGATGGCTGCTTCGTGGCGACCCAGGACCGGTTCGATGCCATCGTGATCATTGCGCCCGATACCGCTGCCGACCCCGCGATGCTCGAGGCATTGCCGCGACTCGCCGTATCGGCGGGCGGCGCGACGATTGCCGCGATCGTGGCCGGGACGACACCTGCGCAGCGCGCGCGGATGTTGCTGGCCGGCTGCGATGTGTGTCTTGCCCATCCCTGTTCGTTCGTGGAGCTGCACGAGCGGTTGCGTGCGCTGTGGCGCCGCAACGGTGTCATCGCGATGCGCGAGTCGGTCCGGCTCGACGTGGCCGCGCGCGCACTCGAGGAGCAGGGCCGGAGGCTGGCGCTCAGCATGCGGGAATTTCGTCTCGTCGAATGCCTGCTGCGCGAAGCGGGGCGACCGGTCGGGCGCGATGCCGTGCTGCGTTATGCATGGGGCGATGCCGACGTCGAACCCGAGACGGTCAATGCGCTGGTCGTGCGGTTGCGGCGCAAGCTGGCCGCACATGCGTTTTCCGCGCGCATCGAAACGGTCGCGCGATTCGGGTTCAGGTTCGACGTGGGCGGGTGACGGAGCGGCATCGCGCCGTTCCTGGCAGATGGCACACATGCCGCGCGTCGCGCGGCAGGTTCGATTGCGTGCGCTCAGTGCGAATAGAGTTCGCGGTTGAGCTGCGCGAGCTGGCCGTCGCGTTCGGCGCGGACAAGTTCGCGATACACCTGCGCGCGTGTCAGCGGCGTGGCCGGTCGCGCGTTCCATGCCGGTTGCGACGACAACGATGCGGAAGCGGTCGCGGCGTACGTCTGCGGCGCAGTCGCGGTGTCGGGCTGCGTTGCGCTGGCCCGGCCGGGCAGCGCGACGCACAGGGCGGAGAGCAGGGTGGCGAACATCAATGTCTTCATGGCGTGATCCTTTTCAAGTGACAGTGGCCGGTGCTGCGATGACGATGCCGGCAGGATCGACGTTATCGAATGCGCCCGTGCGGGCACCGGGCGCGCCGATGAAGAAACGTTCATGAACGCGCGTCGTGCCAGCCGCCGCCGAGCGCACGCACGAGCCCGACGGATACCTGCAGGCGTCGGGCGTCGACGTCGAGCGCCGCGATCTGCGTATCGAGTTCGGTCGTCTGCGCGGTGACCACGTCGAGATAGCTGACCGCGCCGTCGCGATAGCGCGACATCGCCAGCGCAAGCGAATGCCGCGCCGCGACGAGCGCCGCGTCGTCGTGGTCCGATTCGTCGCCGAGGCGGTGCAACTGCGCGAGATCGTCCTCGACGTCGCGGAATGCCTGCAGCACGACCGCGCGGTAGCGCGCGCCCTCTTCGTCGAACTGCGCGCGCGCATGGCGTACGCCGGCGGCACGCCGGCCCCCGTCGAACAGCGTCATCGCGAGACGCGGCCCGATCGACCAGATCTCGTTGGGCGCGGCGAGCCACGGCGAAAACGTATCGCTCTGGAACCCGGCGTCGAGGCCGAGCGACAGGTCGGGAAAGTACGCGGCGCGTGCGACGCCGATCCGCGCGTTCGCGGCCGCGACGCGGCGTTCGGCGGCGGCGACGTCGGGCCTGCGTTCGAGCAGCGTCGACGCGAGTCCGGTCGGAATCGACGGCACGCCCGGCAGCGCCGCAACGGGCGGCAGCGAGAACGTCGACGCGGATTCCCCGACGAGTGCCGCGATCGCATGCTCGTCGAGCGCGCGACGAGCGGCGATGTCGGACGCACGCGCCTGGGCGAGCGCGAGTTGCGTTTGCGCACGCGAAACGTCGAGCCCCGATGCGAGGCCGCCGCGATGGCGACTGACCGTCAGTTGCCATGCACGACGGTACGTGTCGATCGTTTGCGCGAGCGTGTCCGCTTCACGGTCGAGCCCCGCGAGGTCGAAGTAGGTGCTGGCGACGGCGGCCTGCAGGCTGAGCCGGACCGACGCGAGGTCGTCGTCGGCCGCCTGCGCGTCGTCGCGGCCGGCCGCGACCGCGTTGCGGACCTTGCCCCAGAGATCGACGTCGTAACCGAATCCCGCTTCGAGCGTGTTCGACTCATAGGTGTCGGGCTGGCCGCTGCCGCGCAGCGGCCGGCGCGCGGACTGACGGTCGCGATCGGTCTCGGCATCGATGCCCACGGCCGGCAGCAACGCCGCATGCGCCTCGTCGAACAGCGCGGCGGCTTCGTCGTGCCTTGCGACGGCGGCGGCGAGGTCGGGATTCGCGCGTGCGACGAGCGGTTCGAGCCGGTCGAGTGTCGCGTCGCCGTACACGCGCCACCAGCCGTCACGAGGCAGGCGATCGGCTGGTACGGCATCGACCCACGCGCCCGTTTCGCGAAACGCGGTCGGCACCGGAACTGCTGGCGCGCGATAGGCCGGCGCCAACGAGCAGCCGGCGAGCAGCGCGACGCTGCCCAGCCACACAGCGAGCAGACGGTCAGCCATGCGCACGCTCCGTCGCCGTGGTGCCGGCGATACGCACGGGGTCGCCGTCCGCGAGCGAATCGGGCGGATTGTCGATCACGCGGTCGGTGGCCGCGAGCCCCGATGCGATCTCGACACGCGTGCCGAGATCGGTCGCGATCGATACGGTGCGCAGCCGCGCATGCCCGGTCGCATCGAGCACGGCGACTTGCAACCCGTCGTGGCGGAAGATCAGCGTGCTTGCCGGAATCGACAGCGCATGCGCGGCGCCGGGCATCGCGATCCGCACCTGCGCGTACTCGCCCGGGAACAGCGTGCCTGCTGGATTGGCGATCGAGAACTGCGCGAGCAGCGTGCCGGAAGCCGGATCGATCGATTGGGCGGAATCCGCGAGCGTGGCGTCGAACGTCATGCCGGGGCGCTCGGGCACGGTCAGCGCGACACGCATGCCTGCGCGGATCGCGGCCGCGTCGTCTTGCGGAATGTGGACGTACAGCCGCAGCCGCCGCGCGTCCGAGACGGTGAAGAGTTCGGCGCCGTTGCCGCTGCCCGCGTCGATCAGCGCGCCGACATCGGTCTTGCGGGCCGTCACGATGCCGTCGAACGGCGCGGTGAGCCGCTTGAACGATTCGAGCGCTTCGAGCCGTCGCACGTTGGCGGTGCTTGCCGCGACGGCCGCGCGTTTCGCGTCGAGGTCGCTGCGTTTCTCGTCGGCCTCCTGCTGCGAGACGGAATCCTGCGCGAGCATCTCGGCCCAGCGAGCGGCCGTGACGGCCGCAAGCCGTTCGTTCGCGTTCGCGCTCTGCAGGTCCGCGCGTGCCTGCTGCAATTGCTGGTCGAGATCGGGCGTGTCGATCGACGCGAGCAACTGGCCGGCTTTCACATGCGCGCCGATGTCGGCATACCACGCGTGCAGGTAGCCGGGCACGCGCGCGTAGATCGGCGCGTCGACGTACGCGTCGAGCCGGCCGGGCAGCACCAGCGCGTCGGCCGCGGCCGGCTGCGGCGCAACCGTCGCGACGGTCGGGATCGCCTGTTGCACGGTCCAGGCGGCGACCGCGTGCGCATCGTTCACGCGGGCGACGACGCCGGCCGCCGCGACGGCGAGCGCGGCGATGGCGCCCGCGATCGCGAGCGGTTTCAGGTAGCGCGGCGTGCCAGGAGGGCGGACTTCGAATTCAGTGGACATGCTGTTCTCCCGGAGTGAGGGGCAGGGATTCGGAACGAGGCGCGCGATCGCGCCGGTGGACGAGGCTGAACACGACGGGCACGAACACGAGCGTCGCGACGGTCGCGCACAGCAGGCCGCCGATGACCGCGCGGCCGAGCGGCGCGTTCTGCTCGCCGCCGTCGCCGAGACCGAGGGCCATCGGCGCCATGCCGATGATCATCGCGAGTGCGGTCATCATCACGGGCCGAAAGCGCGTGAAGCCGGCTTCGAGCGCGGCGACGGCCGCATCGGCGGTGTGCGCGAGCCGTTCGCGCGCGAACGTCACCACGAGGATGCTGTTCGCGGTCGCGACGCCCATGCACAGGATCGCGCCGGTCAAGGCCGGCACCGACAGCGGCGTGCGCGTGACGAACAGCATCCAGACGATGCCGGCCAGCGCCGCGGGCAGGCCGCTCACGATCACGAATGCGTCGCGCCACGAATGGAAGTTGACGACGATCAGCAGGTAGATCAGCAGGATCGCGCCGGCGAGGCCCGCGAGCAGCCCGCCGAATGCGCCGTTCATCGTCTGTACCTGGCCGCGCACGGTCACGCGCGATCCCTTGGGCAAGCCGGCCGCGCTCGTGTGCAGTACGCGTTCGATGTCGGCGCTGACCGCACCGAGATCGCGGTCCTGCGTCGTCGCGAAGATGTCGTACAGCGGGGCGATGTCGTAGTGCGACACGACCGCGTCGGTCTGTCCGCGCACGATCGTCGCGAGCCCGCCGAGCAGTTGCGGCGCGCCCGAGCGGCCCGTTACCGGCAGCGCGCGCAGGTCCGCCAGCGATGTCATCCGGTACTGGGGCGTCTGCGCGACGATCGGATACGACACGCCGTTGTGCGGATCGAGCCAGTAGGTGGGCGACACCTGGCTCGTGCCGGACAGGCTCGCGACCACGGCATTGGTGACATCCTGCTCGGTGATGCCGAGTTGCGCGGCCCGCGTGCGGTCGACCGATACGGTGAACTGCGGATAGGTCGACGCCTGCTGCACGCGCGCGTCGGCCACTCCCGGCACGCTGCGGATGCGTCGCAACAGCTCGGTCGCATAGGTGTGGTTGGCGGCGCGATCGGGGCCCGTCACCTGCACGTCGATCGGTGCGGGCGCACCGAAGTTGAGGATCTGGCTCACGATGTCGGCGGGCAGGAACGAGAACGTCACGCCGGGAAACGCGCGCGGCAGCCGCGTACGCAACTGCTTGACGTAGTCGGCGGTCGGCGCGTGGTCGCCCGTGAGCGATACGAGGATGTCGCCGTCCTGCGGGCCGATCGTGCCGCTGTTGCTGTACGTGAGGTTGATCCCGCTGTTCGGCAGCCCCATGTTGTCGACGATGCTCGCGATCGCGTGCGGCGGCACGACGCCGCGCACCGTCTGCTCGACGTGGTCGAACAGCGCGGCCGTCTCCTCGATGCGTGTGCCGATCGGTGCGCGCACGTGAATCGCGATTTCGCCTGCGTCGACCGACGGGAAGAAGTTGCGGCCGAGCCACGGCACCAGCACGAACGACACCGCGACCGCCGCGAGGAACAGCGCGACGAAACGCGCACGGTGGACGAGTGCGAGACCGAGCACGACGCGGTAGCCGGCGCGCAGTGCCGCGAAGCGGCGCTCGAACCCTTGCTGGAACGCGACGAGCGGATTGCGTGCGCATGGCGGCGGGAACGGCGCACCATGCGGCGCGAGCGCGGCCGCCGGATGCGCGGCATGCGGTTTCAACAGGTAGCGGGCCATCATCGGCACGAACGTGCGCGACAGCACGAACGACGCGATCATCGCGAAGATCACGGCTTCGGCCATCGGCACGAACAGGAAGCGGGCCACGCCGTCGAGCAGCAGCATCGGCACGAACACGATGCAGATGCACAGTAGCGACACGAAGGCCGGTGCGACGATCTGCGACGCACCGTCGAGGATCGCATCGCGCACCGCCTTGCCCTGTTCGAGGTGCCAGTTCACGTTCTCGATCGTGACGGTGGCATCGTCGACGAGAATGCCGACCGCGAGCGCGAGTCCGCCGAGCGTCATCACGTTGAGCGTCTCGCCCGCGGCCGCGAGCGCCGCGATCGCGGCCAGCACGGCGAGCGGAATGGACGCGGCGATGATCAGCGTCGAGCGCCAGCTGCCGAGGAACAGCAGGATCATCGCGGACGTGAGCGCGGCGGCGATCAGGCCTTCACGGGCCACGCCGCTGACGGCGCCCTTGACGAACACGGACTGGTCGCCCATCACGACGAGCCTGAGCGACGGCGGCAGGGTCGCCTCGATGCGCGGCAACTGCGCCTTGACGCCCGAGATGATGTCGAGCGTCGACGCCGAACCGCTTTTCAGCACGCTCATCAGCACCGCGCGCCGGCCGTCGACGCGCACGATGTTGCCCTGCGGCGGATAACCGTCGCGCACGTGCGCGACGTCACGCATGAAGATCACCGCGCCGTTCACGCTCCGGATCGGCAGTGCATTGAGCTGGTCGATGGTCAGCGGGCTGTCGTTGAGCCTGATGTTGTACTCGAAGCCGCCGATCTTCTGCGTGCCGGCCGGGATGATCTGGTTCTGCTGCGCCAGCGCGGTCGCGACGTCCTGTGCGGACAGCCCCTTGGCCTGCAGCGCCTGCGGATCGAGATCGATCTGCACCTGGCGCACCTTGCCGCCGTACGGCGACGGAATCGCGACCCCCGCGACGGACAGCAACTGCGGCCGGATCACGTTGGTCGCGTAGTCGCCGAGCTGCTGTTCGTTCAGCGTGTCGCTCGTCAGCGCCAGCTGCAGCACGGGCACGGTCGATGCGTTGTAGTTGAGGATCTGCGGCGGCGTGGTGCCCGGCGGCATCTGCTTGAGTACCGTCTGCGAAATCGACGTGACCTGCGCGGTCGCGGTGCGGATGTCGACGCTCGGCTGGAAGAAGATCTTGACGATCCCGAAGCTGCGGAACGACTGCGACTCGATGTGCGCAACGTCGTTGACCGTCGTGCCGAGCGTGCGCTCGTAGTAGGTGACGATGCGTCCGGCCATGTCGGCCGGCTGCAGGCCCGCGTAGTTCCACACCACGCTGATGACCGGAATCCGGATGTCGGGGAAGATGTCGGTCGGCGTGCGCAGCGCCGCGAGCGGCCCCGCGATCAGGATCAGCAGCGCGAGGACGATGAACGTGTAGGGGCGCGCAAGCGCGAGTCGGACGAGTTTCAGCATCGGCAAGGTCTCCGCCGGCGCGGGGCGCCGGCCTGTCAGCGAAGTGCCGAAGCGCGGCGGGCGCCCGGTTCGGCTCGCGCAGTGTGCGTGGCGCCGCTTAACGCGGGGCGCGGGGCAGGATGAAAGATGTTTTAGGAATGGGGCGTGAGGGGGCGGGGCGGGCGACGATTGTTACAAGACGTTAGCGCGGGCTTACCGTTGCGATGCGGCGCATCAGTTCTTACAAAGTGGAAATATGCGGGGACGGCGCTTGCCGTTATAGTCGAATCACACATGAAACAACCAGAAGAGGAATCCATGAAGACCTTGCGTGTTGCCTCGCTCTTGACCGGTATGACGGCCTTGCTCGTGTCGGGCGCAGCAATGGCGGGAGTCAATGTCGGGATCAATCTCGGCGTTCCGGCGCCGGTCTACGTCGCGCCCGCACCCGTGTATGCGCCGCCGCCTCCGCCGCCGGTCGTCTATCAGCCTGCGCCGGTCTACGCGCCGGCCCCTGTATATGCACCGGGACCGGCCATCGTGATCGGCTGGCACGGCGACCGCTACTGGGACGGCCGCCGCTACTGGGGCCGTGACGAGTGGTATCGCCATCACGGCCGTGGCTGGGGCGATCGTGGCGATCGTGGCCACTGGGACAACGGCCGCCACAACGGCTGGCGCTGATCGGCAGGGCGCGCCCCTGATGCGCGCCTCCGATCCGCTCGTGAAGAAACCGCCCGCGTGGCGGTTTTCTTTTGGCTCGCTGGCTTGAATGGGTAGAATCGTCCCTCGTTACTCCCCTCATTCGACCGACAGGGCCTCTATGACGAAGGGTTCGCCCCGGGCCGCCGCCGCGCGCGTCCGCCGTGCGGCACGAACTGCCGGCCGCGCGGCCGCGGTGTTCGTGCTGCAAACGGTGCTGGCCGCGACCGCTGCGCACGCGGCCTACGCCATTGCGCAGTACGGCGAGCCGAAGTATCCGCCGGGCTTCAAGCATTTCGACTACGTCAACCCCGACGCGCCGAAGGGCGGCACGCTCGTGCTGGCGAACCCGAACCGGCTGACGTCGTTCGACAAGTTCAACCCGTTCACGATGCGCGGCAACCCCGCGCCGGGCATCGACATGCTGTTCGAGAGCCTCGCGACCGGCAGCTCGGACGAGCCGGCCTCCGCATACGGGCTGCTCGCCGACGACATCGACATCGCGCCGGACCGCCGGTCGGTCACGTTTCACCTGAATCCGCGCGCGCGCTTCTCGAACGGCGAGCGCGTCACCGCCGACGACGTCAAGTTCTCGTTCGACACGCTGAAGAGCAAGCAGGCTGCGCCGCAGTTCGGCGCCTATTTCGCGGAGATCGCGAAGGCCGTGGTCGTCGATCCGGCCACCGTGCGCTTCGAGTTCCGCAGCGCGAACCGCGAATTGCCGCTGATCGCAGGCGGCGTGCCGGTGTTTTCCCGCAAGTGGGGATTGCGCGCGGACGGCTCGCGCATCCCGTTCGACCAGCTCGCGTTCGAGCAGCCGATCGGCAGCGGCCCGTACGTGATCGACCATTACGACAACGGCCGGACGATCACTTACCGGCGCAACCCGGCGTACTGGGGCGCCGACCTGCCGGTGCGGGTGGGCACCAACAACTTCGAGCGGATCGTCTACAAGCTGTACGGCGACGGCGTCGCGCGGCTCGAGGCGTTCAAGGCCGGCGAATACGACGTGCTCGTCGAGTACATCGCGCGCAACTGGACGCGCCGCGACGTCGGCAAGCGCTTCGACAACGGCGAGCTGGTCAAGCGTGAATTCCGCCAGCACAACGGCGCCGGCATGCAGGGCTTCTTCATGAACCTGCGCCGGCCGCTGTTTCGCGACGTGCGCGTGCGCCAGGCGCTCGACCTCGCGTTCGACTTCGAATGGCTGAACCGCCAGTTGTTTTACAGCGCCTACACGCGGATGAACAGCTACTTCGCCGACACCGACCTGCAGGCGACCGGCACGCCGGGCCCCGGCGAGCTGAAGCTGCTGGAGCCGCTGCGCGAGCAGCTCGACCCGGCCGTGTTCGGTCCGGTGGTCACGCAGCCGAACACGAATCCGCCGGGCTCGCTGCGCGCGAACCTGCTGAAGGCGCGCGCACTGCTCGCGCAGGCTGGTTGGACCTATCGGGACGGCGCGTTGCGCAACGCGAAGGGCGAGCCGTTCACGTTCGAGATCCTCGACGATTCCGGCGCGGCAATGGAAGGGATCGTGGCGGCGTATCAGCGCAATCTGGCGAAGCTCGGCATCGACGCACGTTTTCGCACGGCCGATTTCGCGCTGCTGCAAAAGCGTCTCGACGCGTTCGACTACGACATGACGACGATCCGCCTGCCGGGCGTGCAGGTGCCGGGTGCCGAGCAATACTCGCGTTACGCGAGCAAGTTCGCCGACGAGCCGGGCTCCGACAACTTCATCGGGTTGAAGTCGCCGGCCGTCGACGCGCTGCTGCACGCGCTCGGTACCGCGCAGACGCGCGAAGACCTGCTCGACGCGACGCACGCGCTCGACCGTGTGCTGATGCACGGCTACTACGCGGTCCCGCAGTGGTACAGCACGACGCACCGGGTCGCGTACAAGCGCACGCTTGCCTATCCGCAGACGCTGCCGCTGTACTATTCGGCCGAGGGCTGGGTCGTGTCGACGTGGTGGGCGAAGCCCGATCACTGAACCGCGCCGCCCTGACGTCCCATCCCGCCTACCGATCGCGAGTCGACGCCCTATGTGGAGCTACATCCTCAAACGCCTGCTGCTGATGATCCCGACGCTCATCGGCGTGCTGACCCTCACGTTCGCGGTGATCCAGTTCGTGCCGGGCGGCCCCGTCGAACAGGCCGTGCAGGAATTGCGCAAGGGCGCGACGGAGCAGGGCGCGGTGCCGTTCGGGATGCGTGCGCACACCGGCGTCGACGCGCAGCAGCTCGCGCAGCTCAAGGCGCTCTACGGCTTCGACAAACCGCCGCTGGAGCGCTACTGGCTGATGCTCAAGCGCTTCGCGCGCTTCGATCTCGGCGAAAGCTACTTCCGCCACCAGAGCGTGTGGTCGCTGGTCGTGCAGAAGCTGCCCGTGTCGATCAGCATCGGGCTGTGGACGTTCTTCCTCACGTACCTGATATCGGTGCCGCTCGGCATCGCGAAGGCCGTGCGCAACGGCTCGCCGTTCGATGTCGCGACGAGCCTCGTCGTGCTCGTCGGCTATGCGATTCCGGGCTTCGTGCTCGGCGTGCTGCTGCTCGTGCTGTTCGGCGGCGGCTCGTTCTGGCAGCTGTTCCCGCTGCGCGGGCTCACGTCGGACAACTTCGCGCAGCTGTCGCTCGTCGGCAAGGTGCTCGACTATCTGTGGCACATCGCGCTGCCGATCACGGCGTCGGTCGTCGGCAGCTTCGCGGTCGTCACGATGCTGACGAAGAATGCGTTCCTCGACCAGATCCGCCGGCAATACGTGCTGACCGCGCGTGCGAAGGGGCTTTCCGAGCGCAACGTGCTGTGGAAGCACGTGTTTCGCAATGCGATGCTGCCGCTGATCGTCGGCTTTCCGGCCGCGTTCATCGGCGCGTTCTTCACCGGCAGCCTGCTGATCGAGACGCTGTTCTCGCTCGACGGCCTCGGGCTGCTGTCGTACGAGTCGGTCGTGCGGCGCGACTATCCGGTCGTGCTCGGCACGCTCTATCTGTTCACGCTGATCGGGCTCGCGACCAAGCTGATCTCCGATCTCTGCTATGTGTGGGTCGATCCGCGCATTCAATTCGACACCCTGGAGCGCTGACATGAAACCGTCCGTCTGCATGCCCGGCGTCACCGGGCGAGGTGCGCGATGAACCGGGCCGTCGTGTCCTCCCGCATCGATGCGGCGCGCGCCCGCGTGTCGCCGTCGCCCGCGCGCCGCGTATGGCAGCGCTTCCGGCAGCAACGCCTCGGCTACTGGAGCTTCGTGATCTTTTTCGTGGCGTTCGCCGTGAGCGTGGCGGCGCCGCTGTGGTCGAACGACAAGCCGCTCGTCGTGCGTTACGACGGCCAGACCTATTTCCCGCTGTTCCACGCGTATCCGGAGACGACCTTCGGCGGCGACTTCCCGACGCCGGCCGACTATCTCGATCCATACGTGCGCAAGCGGCTCGAGGCGCCCGGCAACTTCGTCGTCTACCCGCCGAACCTCTACTACTACGACACGCTGAACTATTTCTCGAACGTGCCGAACCCCGCGCCGCCGTCGCGTGCGAACTGGCTCGGCACCGACGCGCAGGGGCGCGACCTGCTCGCGCGGCTCGTGTACGGGTTCCGCGTGTCGGTCGAGTTCGGGCTGATCCTGACCGTGATCGGCACGCTGCTCGGGATCGCCGCGGGCGCCGTGCAGGGCTTCTTCGGCGGGCGCATCGACATCGTCGGGCAGCGGCTGATCGAGATCTGGAGTTCGCTGCCCGAGCTGTACCTGCTGATCATCTTCGCGTCGATCTTCGAGCCGAGCTTCCTGCTGCTGATCGTGCTGCTGTCGCTGTTCGGCTGGATCGGGCTCGCCGACTACGTGCGCGCGGAATTCCTGCGCAACCGCACGCAGGACTACGTGCGTGCGGCGCGCGCGATGGGCCTCACGAACTGGCAGATCATCTGGCGCCACGTGCTGCCGAACAGTCTCACGCCGGTGATCACGTTCCTGCCGTTCCGGATGAGCGGCTCGATCCTCGCGCTCACGAGCCTCGATTTCCTCGGGCTCGGCGTGCCGCCGCCGACCCCGAGCCTCGGCGAGCTGCTCGCGCAGGGCAAGGGCAACCTCGACGCGTGGTGGATCTCGCTGTCGACCTTCGGCGTGCTGGTCGCGACGCTGCTGCTGCTGACCTTCATGGGCGATGCGCTGCGCAACGCACTCGACACGCGGATTGCCGATTCGGTGCGCGCGGCGGGAGGCCAGCGATGAGCGAACCGGTCGTATCGACGCAGCGCGAGCCGCTGCTGGCGCTCGAGCATCTGCACGTGCGCTTCGGCGACACGGTCGCGGTGGACGACGTGACGCTCGCGATCGGCCGCGGCGAGCGCGTCGCGCTGGTCGGCGAGTCGGGGTCGGGCAAGAGCGTGACCGCGCTGTCGATCCTGCGGCTGTTGCGCGACGCGGACGTGAGCGGCACGATCCGCTTTGCCGGGCAGGACCTGACGGCCAAGAACGAGCGCGAGATGCGCGGGTTGCGCGGCTCGGACATCGCGATGATCTTCCAGGAGCCGATGACCGCGCTCAACCCGCTGTATACGATCGGCGTGCAGATCGGCGAGACGATCGTGCTGCACGACGGCGTCTCGGCGGTCGAGGCGCGCAAGCGCGCGATCGCGTTGCTTGCGCGCACGGGCATCGCGGAGCCGGAGAAGCGCGTCGACAGCTATCCGCACCAGTTGTCGGGCGGCCAGCGCCAGCGCGCGATGATCGCGATGGCGCTCGCCTGCCGGCCGCGGCTGCTGCTGGCCGACGAGCCGACCACCGCGCTCGACGTGACGATCCGCGCGCAAATCGTCGACCTGCTGCTGGAATTGCAGCGCGAGGAGGCGGAAAAGCGCGGCATGGCGATCCTGCTGATCACGCACGACCTGAATCTCGTGCGGCACTTCGCGGATCGTGTCGCGGTGATGGAGCACGGCCGGCTCGTCGAGAGCGGGCCCGTCGAACGGATCTTCGCGGAACCCGAGCATCCGTACACGCAGCGGCTCTTGAACAGCCGGCCGCAACGCGCGGTCACGCCGGTGATGCCGATCGCGCCCGTCGTGCTCGACGCGCAGCACGTGAGCGTGCAGTTCGCACGCAAGCGGCCGGGCATCGCGGGCTGGTTCGGCTCGGTGCCGGTGACGGCCGTAGCCGACGTGTCGGTGTCGGTGCGGCAGGGCGAGACGCTCGGCATCGTCGGCGAATCGGGGTCGGGAAAGTCGACGCTCGCGATGGCGCTGCTCGGCCTGCAGAAGACGGCCGGCGGCACGATCGAATTCCAGGGGCGCGCGCTGTCGACCTATCGCGGCCGCGAACAGACCGCGCTGCGCTCGAACATGCAGGTCGTCTTTCAGGATCCGTTCAGTTCGCTTTCGCCGCGTCACACGATCGAGCGGATCGTCGGCGAGGGGCTCGAGCTGCATCGCCCGGACATGACGCCCGACGCGCGGCGTGAGAAGTCGCTCGCGGTGCTGCGCGAAGTCGGCCTCGACCGCACGGTGCTGCACCGTTATCCGCACGAATTCTCGGGCGGGCAGCGCCAGCGGATCGCGATCGCGCGGGCGCTGGTGCTGGAGCCGCGCATCCTGATCCTCGACGAGCCGACGTCCGCGCTCGACGTGTCGATCCAGCAGCAGGTGCTGAAACTGCTCGCGAATTTGCAACAGAAATACAACCTCGGCTATGTCTTCATCAGCCATGACCTCGAGGTGATCGGGGCGATGGCGCACCGCGTCGCGGTGATGCAGGACGGGGCTGTCGTCGAGTCGGGAGAAGTGGCCGACATCTTCGCCAGGCCGTCACATCCTTACACACAAAAGCTGTTGAAAGCGGTCTGGAAAGCGTGATAGGCGGCCAATGGTCTGACTATCTCGATTGTATTTATTAATTTGTTTTGACAAACGATTACGCGCTGGCTAGTATCGACCGAAATTTTCCGCCAATCAGCTGATTTTTAAGCACATTCCATCGACCAATGCAGCATCGATCCCTGACCCAGGCATGCGCGCGCACCATCGCCGGGCTGTTCATCGGCGCCCTGTTCGCAGCAGCACCCGGCGCGTTCGCCGACGAAGTCAGCAGTTTTAACCAGAATGTCACGAATTCGACGCAGAGCGCGTCGAATGCCTCCCTCCAGCAGACCAGCGCGCAGCCGTCGAGCGGCGGCGCGAAGTCGTTCCTCGCGGGCATGGCCGGCAAGGCAGGCGATGTGGTCGTCGGTGCGCTGAACATGATCGGCGTGCGTTATCGCTGGGGCGGTAACTCGCCGGATTCGGGCCTCGACTGCAGCGGCTTCGTGCGCTACGTGTTCCAGGACACCCTCGGCATGTCGCTGCCGCGTCGTGCGGAAGAGATGAGCCGCGTCGGCGAGAAGGTGAGCATGAGCAACCTCAAGCCGGGCGACCTCGTGTTCTTCAACACGATGCGCCGTACGTTCTCGCACGTCGGCATCTACATCGGCGACAACAAGTTCGTGCACTCGCCGTCGACGGGCAGCACCATCCGCGTCGACGATCTCGACAGCGGCTACTGGGAAAAGCGTTTCACCGGCGCGCGCCGGCTCGAATCGGAGTTCCCGATGAAGCCGGAAGACCTGCGTCAGCGCGTGCGCGCGACGATCGGCGACGATTCCGCGAACGGCAACAACTGACGTTCGACGGCCGGTCCGGCCGGATCGAAAAAAACCCTGTCACCGAAAGGCGGCAGGGTTTTTTGTTTTGGGGCGGTGCGAACGGCGGGCTGAAAACCGTCGCGCCGTCGGCGGGCCGGCGCGCGCCGGCCTGTGCATCGCGTGCGTTACGCGGCCGCCACGCCGCGTGCTGCCGCGAGCTTGCGCTGCAGTTCCGGCATGATGCGCGCGACGGCTTCCTCGCCCGCGAGAATCGCCGCGTTGCGCTGGTTGAAGTCGCTGCCGCCCATCGCGTTGAGGTTCGGGCGAATCACGACGTCCGCGTACTTGTCGAGCTCGTAGGTCTTGATCGTCTGGCCCATGATCGTGAAGGTCTGCAGCAGCATCTCGATCGGGTTGTTGGTTGCCGCGCCGTCCGGCCGGGACGAGATGTCGACCGCGATCACGAAGCTCGCGCCCATCTTGCGCGCATACGACGCCGGCACCGGGCTCACGAGGCCGCCATCCACATACTCGCGGTTGCCGATCTTCACCGGCTCGAACACCGACGGCACGCTGCACGATGCACGCACCGCGAGCCCCGTATTGCCTTGCTGGAACAGGATCGGCTGGCCGTTCTGCAGATCGGTCGCGACGATGCCGAGCGGCTTCGCCATCTTCTCGATCGGCCGGTTGTTGAGTGTCTTGTTCAGGAAGTTCTGCAGCGCCACGCCTTGCAGCAACCCGCGCGAGCGGAATGGCAGCGCCCAGTCGCTGATCGCCGCCTGGTCCATGTCGAGCGCGATCTTGTTGATCTGAAGGGCGCTCATGCCCGATGCATAGAGTGCGCCGACCACCGAGCCCGCGCTCGTGCCCGCGACGATCTCGATCGGGATGCCGCGCGCCTCGAGCGCCTTCAGTACGCCGATGTGCGAGAAGCCGCGCGCGGCGCCGCCGCCGAGGGCGATGCCGATCTTCACCGGCTTTTCCTGTGGCAGTGTGGCGCCGGGGCGGGATTTGTCGCCGAACGACGTGCAGGCGGCGAGGCTGGCGGACGCGGCGGCGATCGTGAAGTGGCGGCGCGACAGGCGAGGGGACGACATCGAATGGTTCTCCGGCGGCTTGGCGGCGGGTGTCACGGCCCGCGGCGGCGATAGGTTCCGAGCGGCCGCGCGGGGGTTCCGTGCGGCCGGCGCCGCGCCGGCTGGCGGCCGCGGCGCGCACATCATAAAGCAAGCGGCGCGCTTGGCGCGATGTCCGGCGCGAGTATAATTCCGGCTTCTTTCCCGTTCCGGGCGTCGCCGGCCCCGTTGCTGTCCGGGCTGCCGCCGTCGATCCCGCGTCGAATCATTCATGCGCCCCAGGCGTTCGAGTTACCGTTTATGACCCGTCCTGTCCGTACCCGCTTCGCGCCGAGCCCCACCGGCTTCATCCACCTCGGCAACATCCGCTCCGCACTCTATCCGTGGGCGTTCGCCCGCAAGATGAAGGGCACGTTCGTGCTGCGCATCGAGGATACCGACGTCGAGCGCTCGTCGCAGGAAGCGGTCGATGCAATTCTCGAAGGGATGCAATGGCTCGGCCTGGATTTCGACGAAGGCCCGATCTACCAGATGCAGCGGATGGACCGTTATCGCGAGGTGCTCGCGCAGATGCTCGAGAAGGGTCTCGCGTACCCGTGCTACATGTCGGCCGAGGAGCTCGACGCGCTGCGCGAACGCCAGCGCGAGGCCGGCCTGAAGCCGCGCTACGACGGCACGTGGCGTCCGGAGCCCGGCAAGGTGCTGCCGGAGCCGCCGGCCGGCGTGAAGCCGGTGCTGCGTTTCCGCAATCCGTTGACCGGCACGGTCGTGTGGGACGACGCGGTGAAGGGGCGTGTCGAGATCTCGAACGAGGAGCTCGACGACCTCGTGATCGCGCGCCCGGACGGCACGCCGATCTACAACTTCTGCGTGGTGGTGGACGACATGGACATGGGCATCACGCACGTGATCCGTGGCGACGACCACGTGAACAACACGCCGCGCCAGATCAACATCCTGAATGCGCTCGGCGGCGAGCCGCCCGTCTATGCGCACCTGCCGACCGTGCTGAACGAGCAGGGCGAGAAGATGAGCAAGCGGCATGGCGCGATGAGCGTGATGGCGTACCGCGACGCGGGCTTCCTGCCCGAAGCCGTCGTCAACTATCTCGCGCGCCTCGGCTGGTCGCACGGCGACGCGGAGATCTTCTCGCGCGAGCAGTTCGTCGAATGGTTCGATCTCGAGCATCTCGGCAAGTCGCCCGCGCAGTACGACCACAGCAAGCTGAGCTGGCTGAACGCGCATTACATCAAGGAAGCCGACAGCGTGCGCCTCGCCGAGCTGGCGAAGCCGTTCCTCTCCGCCCTCGGCATCGACGATGCGGCGATCGCGACGGGCCCGGCGCTTGAGGCGGTGGTCGGGCTGATGAAGGATCGCGCGACGACGGTCAAGGAGATCGCGGAAGGCGCCGCGATGTTCTACCGTGTGCCGGCACCGGAAGCCGATGCGCTCGCGCAGCACGTAACCGATGCGGTGCGTCCGGCGCTGGCCGATCTCGTCGCGGCGCTGAAGGCGGCCGACTGGACGAAGGAGGCCGTGTCCGCCGCGTTGAAGTCGACGCTCGGCACGCACAAGCTGAAGATGCCGCAACTGGCGATGCCGGTGCGTCTGCTGGTGGCGGGTACGACGCATACGCCGTCGATCGATGCGGTGCTCGTGCTGTTCGGCCGCGATGTCGTGGTGTCGCGCATCGAGGCGGCGCTGGCCTGAGGTTCGGGGGCGAGCGAAGCTGCCCGTGCGTGACATCGCGGCAGCTTCGCAAAAAATTTCGTTCGAATCGCAAAAAGGGTATTTACAAGTTCGAAGTAGCTCCATATAATCTCATTTCTGTTCTGCAAGGGGGTATAGCTCAGCTGGGAGAGCGCTTGCATGGCATGCAAGAGGTCAGCGGTTCGATCCCGCTTACCTCCACCATCAGAACAAGCTGAGTTGATTTGCGAAGCACGGGTAGTAATAAATGCTTCACAAAATGATTTAAAGCAGTTAGAATTTCGGCCTTCGCTGTTGATTGAAAAGTGAATAGCGAAAGTCAGACAAATCTGAAAAGATTTTGTCCCCTTCGTCTAGAGGCCTAGGACATCACCCTTTCACGGTGAGTACAGGGGTTCGAATCCCCTAGGGGACGCCAGATTCAGCGGCGTTTCGTAGAAATGTCGCAACGCTTGCAGGAACGTAACCGACGTCCTGCGGGTGAGGGTAAGAAAGCTGGAGCGGTAGTTCAGTCGGTTAGAATACCGGCCTGTCACGCCGGGGGTCGCGGGTTCGAGTCCCGTCCGCTCCGCCAGAACGAAGCCCGTTCAAGACGTTTTTGAGCGGGCTTTTGTATTAAGGATGTAAGCAGTACGTTGTCCCCTTCGTCTAGAGGCCTAGGACATCACCCTTTCACGGTGAGTACAGGGGTTCGAATCCCCTAGGGGACGCCAGATTCAGCGGCGTTTCATCGAAGTGTCGCAACACCTGCAGGAACGTGACGATGTCCTGCAGGTGCGAGCAAGAAAGCTGGAGCGGTAGTTCAGTTGGTTAGAATACCGGCCTGTCACGCCGGGGGTCGCGGGTTCGAGCCCCGTCCGCTCCGCCAGAACGAAGCCCGTTCAAAGAACGATTTTTGAACGGGCTTTTGCATTAAAGATGTAAGCAGTACGTTGTCCCCTTCGTCTAGAGGCCTAGGACATCACCCTTTCACGGTGAGTACAGGGGTTCGAATCCCCTAGGGGACGCCAGATTTCGGCGTCGTTCGAACAAACGATGCGCCGGCAGGAAGCAACCGACGCCTGCCAGGCAAGTAGCAAGACTGGAGCGGTAGTTCAGTCGGTTAGAATACCGGCCTGTCACGCCGGGGGTCGCGGGTTCGAGTCCCGTCCGCTCCGCCAAAAAAATGAAGAAGCCCGCCTTGTGCGGGCTTTTTCATTTGCATCGTCTGTTGCGCCCGCTTGCGGGCGCGTGACTGCGGAGTGGAGGAAGCTGCCTGCGCAGCTTCCGGCGGGACTCGAAGGGCTGCGCTTGCAAGCGCAGCCGCGGCCTGCGGTATGTAGGCGAGTCCCGTCCGCTCCGCCAAAAAAATGAAGAAGCCCGCCTTGTGCGGGCTTTTTCATTTGCGTTTCCGGTTGCGCCCGCTGGCCGCGTAACCTCCGGTCATCCGGTGTCGAGCCGCTACGAGAAATCCGCGATTGCATCCGCACGCGACTGCGCTATCGTGGCGGGATGCGTTCTTGACCCCTGCGCGATGCTCGATCCGACCGACCTGCGACTCCTGTATCAGCTCCGGCCCGCGGAGGCTGGCGATTTTCCGTTTGCCGAAGCGCTGACGCACGGCAACATGGGCGGTTACTACAAGCGCCATGGGCTCGTGTGGCGCAGCGACCTGTTCTACGCGAGCTGGCGCGAATCCGAGAACTTCATCCTCGAGGCCGACGGCGAGCGCATCGGCGTGCTGCGCGTGACCGAGGAGGGCGACTCGCTGCACATCCGCGACGTGCAGATCGCGGCCGGTCATCGCGGGCAGGGCGCCGGCACCTACATGCTCGACATGTCGCACCGCTGGGCGCGTGCGCGCGGGCTGCACGAACTGCAACTGCGCGTGTTCGTCGACAATCCGGCCGCGCGTCTCTACCTGCGCATGGGCTATCAGGTTGCTGGGTCGCGGCTCGCGCAACTGGGCTCGATCCGCCACATGGTGCGACCTGTCTGAAGTCCTGACGACCTGAAGCGACGCGTTCAGCGGGCAGCGTCGATCGCGTCGTCGTCCGGCATTTCGTCGTCCGCGCGGCTGCCTTCCGGGCCGCGGTGCTCGTAGCCGCGCAGCATGAATGCGCGCGGGCTTTCGCCGAATGCACGCCGGAACATCGCCGAAAACGCGCTCTGGCTCTGGTAGCCGAGTTCGCGCGCGATATGCGACAGCGGACGCCCCTGGTTCAGCAGCGGAATGGCCCGCGCCAGCAGCGCCTGCTGGCGCCACTGCGAAAAGCTCACCCCCAGTTCCTGCTTGAAGAGCCGCGAAATCGTGCGCGTGCTGGCGCCGACCTCGCCGGCCCAATGCTCGAGCGACTCCGCGTGGGCCGGATGCGCGAGGACCGATTCGCACAGCATGCGCAGCCTTTTTTCGTCGGGCATCGGCACCGCGAGCGGCAGCGGCTCGGCGTGACTCAGCTCGTCGAGCACGAGCCCGCACAGCAGGCGCTCGCGCGTGGTGCTCAGGTCGCGCGCGTCGAGTGCGACGATCAGTTCGCGCAGGAGTCCCGTCACTTCGACGACGCGGCACGCGTCGAGCCCGTCCGGCACGATCGACTCGTCGATATACAGCGTGCGCAGATACGCCTCTTCGACGATCACGACCTCGTGCGTCACGCGCGGCGGCACCCAGATCGCGCGGGACGGCGGCACCATCCAGGTCGTGCCGGTCGTCGCGACGCGCAGCACGCCGCGCGACGCGTACGCGAGCTGCGCCCACGCGTGCGTATGCAGCGGGATGCGGTGCCCGGTATCGACCTGCCGCGCGCGCACGCGCATCGGATGGACGGCGGTCGGCGCGAATTCGGGCGGAATGTCGATGACGTACGGGTTCGGTACGTCGGCTTGGAACGGCGGGTTCATGGACGATTCGGGCAGCGCGGCGGCGATGCCGTTATTGTAGAAGGCGCCGCGAAAGTGCACGCGGCGGTTTGTCGGGCGATCATGCCGCGTTCAAATGAACTTTGTGTGGGGCCCCGGCGATTTCCGGACTGCCCCGGGGCCGCGCGCGCTGGCGGGTTCGAACCATTCGGCCGGTATCGTGGTCTATCGATGCGCGGGCGGTTTCGCCACGAATCGCGTGCGAACACGACAACATACGAATCAAAGAGGAGAACCACGATGCGCTACGTATTCGTCTACGGCACCTTGAGAAACGGGGAGGCCAACGACATCGACCACGCGGCCGCCCGGCACGGGATTGCCGCGCCGACGCTGCTCGGTGCCGCCGCGCTGCCGGGCGAACTGTACGATTTCGGTACGTATCCGGGAATGATCGCCGGGTCGGCCGGCAAGTCGCTGGTATGGGGCGACGTCTACGAGGTCGACGACCGGCTCGTTCCCGTGCTCGACGAGATCGAGCGCGTGTATCCGGGCGTCGACTCGCTGTTCAAGCCGGAAGACGTGACCGTCGAGCTCGGCGGCCGGCAGTACGCCTGCCTTTACTATCCGGTCGCCGCGCACGCGATTGCCGGGCGTCCGCGCATCGCGTCAGGCGACTGGGTTCAGCACCGGCGCGAGCGGGAAGCGGTGTGACGGGTTGTGCGGCAGCCGCGGTAGCGGATCCTGTCGCAAAAGAAGAAGCGCCCCTCGGGGCGCTTTTTTGATGCCGTCATCGCACGCGACCGACGCCGACGCAGGGTCGGCCCCGGTCGAGGCGCGCAACTACGTCAGATTTCCTCGTACAGCGGCAGCGTCAGGAATTCGGTGAAGCCTTCCGACGTCGACATCTGCTCGAAGATCGCCGCGGCGCGCTCGTACGGCTGCGTGTTGCCGCCGACCGAGCGCTTCACGTTGTCGAGTTCGGCCTTCGAAAGTTCACGCACGAGTTCGGCGGTGACCTTGCGACCGTCGTCGAGCACGCCCTTCGGCGAGCGGATCCATTGCCACACCTGCGAACGGGAGATTTCGGCCGTGGCCGCGTCTTCCATCAGGTTGTGGATCGGCACGCACCCGTTGCCGTCGAGCCATGCGCCGAGGTAGTGGATGCCGACGTTGATGTTGTTGCGCAGGCCGGCTTCGGTGATCGGCGCTTCCGGTTGGAAGTCGAGCAGGTTCTTGCCCTCGACCTGCACGTCGTCGCGCTGCTTCGCGATCTGGTTCGGCTTGTCGCCGAGCACCTTGACGAACTCTTCCATCGCGATCGGCACGAGGCCCGGGTGGGCCACCCAGCCGCCGTCGTAGCCGTCGGTCGCGTCGCGCTGCTTGTCCGAGCGCACGCCGCCCATCGCCTTGTCGTTCGCTTCCGGATCGTTCTTGATCGGGATCAGCGCGCTCATCCCGCCGATCGCCGGCGCGTTGCGCTTGTGGCAGGTCTTCAGCAGCAGCAGCGCGTACGCGCGCATGAACGGCACCGTCATCGTGATCTTCGAACGCTCGGCGAGGCAGAAGTCGCGGTCGTTCTTGAACTTCTTGATGGCCGAGAAGATGTAGTCCCAGCGGCCGGCGTTCAGGCCCGAGCTGTGTTCGCGCAGTTCGTACAGGATTTCGTCCATCTCGAACGCGGCGAGGATCGTCTCGATCAGCACCGTCGCGCGGATCGTGCCGCGCGGCACGCCGACGCCTTCCTGCGCGGCGACGAAGATGTCGTTCCACAGGCGTGCCTCGAGATGGCTTTCCATCTTCGGCAGGTAGAAGTACGGGCCCGAGCCGCGCGCGAGCAGTTCCTTCGCGTTGTGGAACAGGAACAGCGCGAAATCGAAGATGCCGCCGGACACCCGCTGGCCGTCGACCGTCACGTGCTTCTCGTCGAGGTGCCAGCCGCGCGGACGCACGATCAGCGTCGCGACCTTGTCGTTCAGCCGGTACGACTTGCCGTTCTGCTCGAGCGAGATCGTGCGGCGCACCGCGTCCTTCAGGTTGATCTGGCCGTCGATCTGGTTCGTCCAGCTCGGCGCGTTCGAATCCTCGAAGTCCGTCATGTACGAATCGGCGCCCGAGTTCAGCGCGTTGATGATCATCTTGCGCTCGACGGGGCCCGTGATCTCGACACGGCGACATTGCAGGTCGGCCGGCAGCGGCGCGACCTTCCAGTCGCCTTCGCGGATCGCCTTCGTCTCGGCCAGGAAGTCGGGGCGCTCGCCCGCGTCGAGGCGTTTCGTGCGCTCGACGCGCGCCTGCAGCAGCGCCTGGCGGCGCGGCTCGAACGTGCGGTGCAGCGCGGCAACGAGTGCGAGCGCTTCGGGCGTCAGGATTGCTTCGTAACCCGGCTTGATTTCGCCGGTGATCGCCATGCCTTGCGGCAGCGTGATCGGGGTGCTCATGAGTCTCATCTCCTTGGTCGGTCAGTTGCGGTTTCGGTGAAGGGGGAAGGCGGCAGCGCTGCGAACGTCATGCACCCGGGCTGGGGCGCGTGCGGTTTGCGGGTCTGCCGGACGGAGCCGGGGTGGCGAGGAATGCGAGCAGGTCGGCCATGCCGGTGCCGGTGCCGTCGGGCGGCGCGCCGAGTTCCTCGGCGGGCGCGCCCGTGCGGTTGAGCCAGAACGTCGTGTAGCCGAACCAGACGGCGCCGGCGACGTCCCACGCGTTCGACGACACGAACACGATGCCGCGCCGGTTCGGTCCGAACGCGTCGGTGCCGAGCGCGTAGGCGGCGGGGCTCGGCTTGTACGCGCGTACGGTGTCGGCGGACAGCACGCGATCGAACAGCCCGGACATGCCGGCGCTCTTGATCGCGATGTCGAGCATCTGCGGCGTGCCGTTCGACAGGATCCCGAGTGGCGGGCGCGGATCGAGCGCGCGCAGCTTGCGCAGCGCCGGCACCGTATCGGGATAGGTGGACAGGCACGCGTATTCGTCCATCAGCCGCTTCTCGGCCGCGCTGTTCAGCGCGAGCCCGAGCCGACGCGCGGCGAAGCGCAGCGCGTCGAGCGTGATGTCCCGGAACGGGCGATAGCGGGCGCCGGCCGGATCGGCGAGCGTGCGCAGTTGCGAGTATTCGATTTGCTTGCGTCGCCACAACTGCGACAACCGTTCCCCGTGACCGGGAAACATCTGCTCCGCCGCGGCCAGAACCGCACGCACGTCGAACAACGTGCCGAATGCGTCGAAGAGGATTGCGTCGGGAGAGGAGAGTGTCGTTGTGGCCGACATAGCCTTGCGCTCCAGTTTCAGAGGTCAGGTGAATTCTATTCGTGATCGTATGTGCTAAAAAAGACGCTAAACATCACTTGATCTTTTACTTTCATCTACCTAATCTTGAGCGGTTTAAGCTATTTGAAGGGCAGCGGAGCCGCCCCCGCGAGTCATGGACCGATTCAAGCAGATCGAAACGTTCGCCGCGGTCGCGGCAAAGGGCAGCCTGTCGGCGGCCGCGCACGCGGAAGGGGTCGCGCCGGCGATCATCGGCCGCCGGCTCGACGCGCTCGAGGAGCGGCTTGGCGTGAAGCTGCTGGTGCGCACGACGCGCAAGCTCACGCTGACGTTCGAGGGCTCGGCGTTCCTCGAGGATTGCCAGCGTGTCATCAACGACATGCAGAACGCGGAGGCGAGCGTGTCCGCCGGCGGCGTCAAGGCGAGCGGCCACCTGCGCATCTCGGCGCCGGCGGGCTTCGGCCGGCGGCACGTCGCGCCGCTCGTGCCCGAATTCAGCGTCGGGCATCCGGATGTCTCGGTCACGCTCGACCTGTCCGACCGGATGGTCGACCTCGTCAACGAGGGGTTCGATTGCGCGGTGCGGCTCGGCGAGCTGCCCGACTCGTCGCTCGTGTCGCTGAAGCTCGGCGAGAACCGTCGCGTGTGCGTCGCTTCGCCCGCGTATTTGGCTCGACGCGGCACGCCGGTCACGCTTGCCGAGCTGGCGCGGCACAACTGCCTCGCGCTCGCGGCAAACGCGAACCAGCAACGCGGCTGGGTGTTCCAGGAGGACGACAAGGTCGTGTCGATCCGCGTGAACGGCACGATGGAGTGCTCGGACGGTGCGGTGCTGCACGAGTGGTGCCTCGAAGGCCACGGCCTGGCGTGGCGCTCGTGGTGGGAGGTCGGCGAGGACATCGCGGCCGGCCGGCTCGTCAGCGTGCTCGACGCGTTCGCCGCCCCGCCGATCGGCATCCACGCGGTGTTTCCGCAACGTCGGCATCTGCCGCTGCGCGTGCGGCTGTTTCTCGATTACCTGAAGCACACGTACGAGCGGCCCGGTTATTGGGGCGAGTAGGCGGCGGCCAGCCGCGCGTTTCCGATATGAGGGCGAACCCGCTGCGCGGCCCGGCCGCGTGTTTTCACGTCCTACAATCGAAACAGGCATGCCCCACGCGACGCAGCCGGACCGCCCGGACGCGCGGCGCGCGGAGTGCGATTGACGAAGGAGGGCGCGATGTTCCGGCACATCCTCGTTCCAACCGACGGTTCCGAACTGTCGCAGAAGGCGATCGACGGCGCGATCGACCTGGCGCGTGCGGTCGGTGCGCGCGTCACGGCCTACGCGTGCCTGCCGCAGTATCCGTACTCGCCGTTTTCCGAAGTGATCATCGAGCCGCCCGCCGATTTCCGGGCGCGCAGCGAGCGCGAGGCGCGTGCGCACCTCGACGAGGTCGAATCGGCCGCGAAGGCGGCCGGCGTCGAGTGCGACACCTGGACGAGCGTGCATCCGTCGCCGTATCTCGGCATCATCGAGGCGGCCGAACGCGGCGGCTGCGACGTGATCTTCATGGCGTCCCACGGACGCCGCGGGCTCGGCAGCTTGCTGATCGGCAGCGAGACGCAGCGCGTGCTGACCCATACGAAAATTCCGGTGATCGTGTATCGGTAGGGCGGCGCCCTGGAAAAAGGGCGCGCCGGACGAAGCCGGCGCGCGTCGTTGCTGGCGGCCCGCAGGCCGCGCGGCCGGTCGCGCGATCGGTGTCGCGCGCCTGCCGTCTCCTCCCTGATTGTTGTCCGGTGGCCGATGCCGCGCCGCCGCGAGACGGGGCGGGCATCGGCATGACGCGTGGCGCGTCGTGCTTTTCGGCTTACGCGACCTTCTTGCCGTCGAAGAACTGCTCGTCTTCGGTCGAGCCGTGCAGCGCGGTGGTCGATGCTTCGCGCTCGACCGTCTGCGTCACCGCGTCGAAGTAGCCGGTGCCGACTTCGCGCTGGTGCTTGACGGCCGTGAAGCCCTTGTCCGCGGCTGCGAACTCGGCCTGCTGCAGTTCGACGAACGCGCTCATCTGCGTGCGGGCATAGCCGTGCGCGAGGTTGAACATCGAGTAGTTCAGCGCATGGAAGCCGGCCAGCGTGATGAACTGGAACTTGTAGCCCATCGCGCCGAGCTCCTTCTGGAACTTCGCGATCGTCGCGTCGTCGAGGTTCTTCTTCCAGTTGAACGACGGCGAGCAGTTGTACGACAGCAGCTTGCCCGGGAACTGCTTGTGGATCGCTTCCGCGAACTTCTTCGCGTACTCGAGATCCGGCTTGCCCGTCTCGCACCAGACCAGGTCGGCGTACGGCGCGTACGCGAGACCGCGCGAGATCGCCTGTTCGATGCCCGGCTTCGTGCGGAAGAAGCCTTCCACCGTGCGCTCGCCCGTCAGGAACGGCTTGTCGTTGTCGTCGACGTCGGACGTGATCAGGTCGGCCGCTTCCGCGTCGGTGCGGGCGACCAGCACGGTCGACGTGCCCATCACGTCGGCTGCCAGACGCGCTGCCGACAGCTTCGCGACGGCCTCGCGCGTCGGCACGAGCACCTTGCCGCCCATATGGCCGCACTTCTTCACCGAAGCGAGCTGATCCTCGAAGTGCACGCCCGACGCGCCGGCTTCGATCATCGCCTTCATCAGTTCGAACGCGTTCAGCACGCCGCCGAAACCGGCTTCCGCGTCGGCGACGATCGGTGCGAAGAAGTCGACGTAGCCTTCGTCGCCCGGGTTCTTGCCTTCCGACCACTGGATCTGGTCGGCGCGCGTCAGCGTGTTGTTGATGCGCTTCACGACGAGCGGCACCGAGTTTGCCGGGTACAGCGACTGGTCCGGGTACATTTCGCCCGCGACGTTCGCGTCGCCTGCCACTTGCCAGCCAGACAAGTAGATCGCCTTCAGGCCGGCCTTCACCTGCTGCATCGCCTGGTTGCCGGTCAGTGCGCCGAGTGCGTTGACGAACGGCTCGTTGTTGACGAGGCTCCACAGTTTTTCCGCACCGCGCTTGGCGAGCGTGTGCTCGATCGGGATCGAACCACGCAGGCGGACGACGTCTTCAGCCGAGTAGCTGCGCTTGATGCCCTTCCAGCGCGGATCGGTTTCCCATTGCTGTTGCAGTTCCTGTGCCTGTTGCTGTCGCGACATGATGAGCTCCTTGATGCGGTGCGATGCCTGATGGGTTGACTCTGACGGTGTTGAGGCTGTTCTCGAAGCCGGGAGCAGTGTGTTCCGGTTCGTGAGGTCTTGTATAAGAGTCTAGGCAAATCGATTGGAGCAGGACAGGGGGCCGGCTGATGAGTGGGGTGAAATTTTAGTTGTTTTAAATCAATATCTTGAAATCATCATTTCGGGATAAGAAATGCTTTTTCCCATCCCGCAATCGCCCGGGTTGTGCCGCGCAGCATGATTTTTTACGACACAAAAAAATTTTCCGCATCGTGAAATGTGGGGCAGGGCGAAAAAAAACCGGCGCGGATGCGCCGGTTGGCTGGATGGGCAGGGCGGTTATCCGCGGGCCTGCCCTCCGGAGGGCGGCAGATGGCCGCCCGTGCGTCCTTACGACGCGGAGTTGCTGCGACGCGGGCCGCCGCTGCGCTGGCCGTCGCGACGCGGGCCGCCGTCACGGCTGCCGCCCGGCTTGCCGCTCCAGCCGCCGCCATTGCCGCCGCCGTAGCTGCGGCCGTTGCCGTTACCGTTGCCGCCATAACCGCCGCCCGGCTTGCCGCCGAAACGACGACCGCCGTTACCGCCGCCCGGACGGCCGCGGCCGCCGGTGCCGCCGTTGCGCGGGGGCGCCTTGCGCGGCTCGAAGCCTTCGATCACGTTGACCGGCAGCGGCGCGCGCACGAAACGCTCGATGCGCTTGAGCGCGCCTTGCTCGGCGTGGTGCACGAGGCTCACTGCCGTGCCCGAACGGCCTGCACGGCCCGTACGGCCGATACGGTGCACGTAGTCTTCCGCGAACTTCGGCAGGTCGTAGTTGAACACGTGCGTGATGCCCGGGATGTCGATGCCGCGTGCCGCGACGTCGGTGGCCACCAGCACGCGCACACGGCGCTCGCGCAGCGCACGGATCGTGCGGTTACGCGCGCCCTGCGGCAGGTCGCCGTGCAGCGCGGCCGATTCGAAGCCTGCGTCGGCGAGACGGCCGGCGAGCTGGTCGGCGTCGATCTTGGTCGCCGTGAAGATGATCGCCTGGTCGAGCGCGTCGTCGCGCAGCAGGTGATCGAGCAGGCGATCCTTGTGGTCGCGGTCGTCGACGTAGTGCACGGTCTGCGCGATGTTCGCGCGCGACTCGAGGCGCTGCTGGATCTCGATGCGTTCCGGATCCTTCAGCAGGCGGCTCGTCAGCGAACCGATCTTGCCGTCGAGCGTGGCCGAGAACAGCATCGTCTGGCGCGACTCGGGCGTGGCGGCGACGATCGTTTCGATGTCGTCGATGAAGCCCATGTCGAGCATGCGGTCGGCTTCGTCCAGCACGAGCATCTTCAGCTCGGACAGGTCGATGCGGCCGCGCTCGAGGTGGTCGAGCAGACGGCCCGGCGTGGCAACCAGGATTTCCGGGTTCTTCGCGAGCAGCATCAGCTGCTGGCCGTAGGCGACGCCGCCGAGGATGCTGACCGTGCGCAGGCGCTTCAGGTGCTTGCCGTAGGTCGTTGCGGCCGTGGTGACCTGCATCGCGAGTTCACGGGTCGGCGTCAGCACGAGCAGGCCCGGGCGCGCGACGGGTTGCGGGCGGCGCGCGCGGCGGTCGCCCTGGTTCGGTTCGCGCGGCGCGCGCGGTTGCTGCGCCTGCGCCTTCTGGAGCTGCGCGAAACGTTCGATCGCGGGCAGCATGAATGCGGCGGTCTTGCCCGAACCGGTCGGGCTCGAGACCAGCAGGTCACGGCCGGCGATGCCGGCCGGAATCGCGCGCTGCTGGACCGGCGTCGGCTTCACATAGCCGGCGGCCTGCAGCGCGGAGACGATCTCCGGCGACAACCCGAGCGACGCGAAGTTCGGCTCGTCCGACGCCGGTTCGACCGCGGCCGGTGCGGCGGCGTCGTCGAGACCGAGCGCCTGGTCGGCGATCGCGTTGAGCGGGCTGGAGTTGATGCTCGAAGTCATAACAATCCTTGAAACACAGTGGGTGAAACGTCGGCGCCAATCGCGCATACCCAAGTCGTCGGATTCAGCGAGCAAATCGGGAAACGGGTGCAATCCGCCGAACCGTCGGCGGATGAGGCATTAGAAGCTGTTTTGGGTGCGGCGCGCTTCTGGAGCGAGGCCGCCAGCCTAGTTGACGACCGCAAGGGTCGAAGCAGGAGGGGACAGGTTCTAAACCGGATTGGAGCTTAACGCTACGAGGCGTCAGGCCGGAACGGCTTGCGAGCCGAGCGCGGAAGATGACGCAGGCAGCATTATAAAGAGATTTGCTGCGCTGCGCCACTGATTTGATTGCCTATTGCGGCAGGGGGCGATTCGGTCAGGAAGCCGTGCCGTTCTTCAGCGATTCGACGAGTTCGATGTACTGCTGCTTCGCCGCATCCTGCGACGTGCCCTTCAGCGCATCCCAGGCATCGTACTTGTATTTGCCGACGATGTCGGTGAAGCCCGGCTTGTCGCCATGGGCATCGCCGTCGGTCGCCTGCTTGAAGAGTGCGTACAGGCGCAGCAGGGTCAGGTTGCCCGGACGTTCCGTCAGTTGCTTGACGTCGATCTGGGCCTGGTCGAATTGGGCGGTGAGTTCGCTCATCGGGTGTCTCCGTAAGGGTTTCAGGTCGGGCGATCTTAACAAGCGGACCGCCGCGCGGGGTCGAGCGATCCTTCCAAACCGCCGCCCGGTGCGGCGCACACGCACGGATCGGGCCCGATCGCCCGTGGGAGCGGGGCGCCGCATTACAATGTCGCCCATGACGCAAACAGTGCTCCTCGCCATCGATACGTCGACCGAATACTGCTCGGTCGCGCTGCTGCGCTCGGCCCACGCCGATGACGCCGTTTCCACCCCGCAAACCTGGGTTCGCCACGAGCTGACGGGCGCCGTGTCGAGCACGCGCGTGCTGCCGGCCATCCAGGACCTTTTCGCCGAATCGGGACTGACACTCGCCGATTGCGACGCGATCGCGTTCGGCGCAGGCCCCGGCTCGTTCACGGGCCTGCGTACCGCGACGGGCATCACCCAGGGTCTCGCGTTCGGGCGCGGGCTGCCGGTCGTGCCGATCGGCACGCTGCTCGCGTGCGCCGAGCACGCGCGGCTGCGCGCGCCCGGCACGACCCGCGTGCTGGCCGCGCTGGACGCGCGGATGGATGAAGCCTACTGGGCGGATTTCGCGTGGGACGACAGCACCGGCGACTGGCGCACGCTGCATCCGGCCTCGCTCGATGCGCCGGGCGCCGTCGGCGTGCCCGATGTGCCGTTCACGCTCGCGGGCAATGCGGCCGCCGCGTTCGGCGCGCAGTTGCCGGCTGCGGCGCGCGCGGCCGTGATCGACGGCGACGCGATGCCGCACGCGCTGGCGGTCGCCCATGCCGCCCTGCGGGCGTTCCGCGCCGGCCGCGCGGTGCCCGCCGATCAGGCCGCGCCGGAGTACGTGCGCGACAAGGTCGCGCAGACCACTGCCGAGCGCGTCGCGGCACGGGCCGCGCAGACGGGCGGAGCGAAGGGATGACGGGCGTACTGCTGAGCGACCGCTATCTGGCGCCGATGACGGATGCCGATCTCGACGAGGTCGTCGCGATCGAGCACGTCGCGTACGAATTCCCGTGGAGCCGCGGCAATTTCGAGGATTCGTTGCGCAACGGCTATCTGGGCGTGTGCCTGCGGCACGTGACGGGTTCGTTGATCGGCTATTGCGTGCTGATGCCCGTGGTCGACGAGATGCACCTGCTGAACCTGTGCGTCGCGCCGGCCGCGCAGTGCGCGGGCGCGGGCCTGGCGCTGCTGCGCGAGGCCGTGCGCATTTCGCGCGCGGAAGGGCTCGACGGCGTGCTGCTCGAGGTGCGGCCGTCCAATCCGCGCGCGATCCATCTTTACGAGCGTTTCGGCTTCGTGACGATCGGCCGGCGCAAGAATTATTACCCGGCGAAGCATCGCAGCCGGGAGGACGCGATCGTGATGCGTCTGACGCTGAACAAGGACGAAGGGGACGCGCATGGCATGGGCTGAAGCGGCGCTCGAGGAAATGGGCCTCGCGCAGATCTGGGTGCGGCGCGGGCAAGGCGCGGGTGAAGGCACGGACGAGGGCGCGGCAGCCGAAGCGCACGCCGCCGCGCAAACCGGTGCGGTGGACGCCGCACCGGCCGCCGCGACCGGGCGACCTGCGCGGACCGCGCGTCCGCCGGTGCAGGGCGACGCATCGCCGGCAGTGGCGCGGAGCGCCGATGCGTCGCCGGCTCGCGAGCCGGCAGCCGTCCCGTCGCGGCGCGTCGACGGCGGCGAACGCGCGCCCGCACCGGTGACGGCGGTCGCGTCGGCCAACACGATGCCGCCGATGGACGACATGCCGCCTGCCGGACCCGACGATTTCGCGTGGTTCGATGCGGCGCCGCCGGGCGATCCCGTGCCGATGGCCGAATCGCGTCCCGTCGGTACGCCGGTTGCCGCGCTCGACTGGGATGCGCTGGCCGCGCGCGTGGCCGACTGCACGCTGTGCGGTTTGTGCGAGAAGCGGACCAACACCGTGTTCGGCGTCGGCGACCGCGAAGCGGACTGGATGCTGATCGGCGAAGCGCCGGGCGAGAACGAGGACAAGCAGGGCGAGCCGTTCGTCGGCCAGGCCGGCAAGCTGCTCGACAACATGCTGCATTCGCTGTCGCTCAAGCGCGGCGACAACGTGTACATCGCGAACGTGATCAAGTGCCGGCCGCCCGGCAACCGCAATCCGGAGCCGGACGAGGTCGCGAGCTGCGAGCCTTATCTGCAGCGCCAGGTCGCGCTCGTGAAGCCGAAGCTGATCGTCGCGCTCGGCCGCTTCGCCGCACAGACGCTGCTGAAGACGGACGCGAGCATTGCGTCGCTGCGCGGCCGCGTGCATGCGTACGAAGGCGTGCCGGTGATCGTGACCTACCATCCGGCGTACCTGTTGCGCAGCCTGCAGGACAAGTCGAAGGCGTGGGCCGACCTGTGCCTCGCGCGCGACACGTTCCGGCGTGCAGAGGGCGGCGACGCGAACGGGCCGGCCGGGCAATGACGACCGGCGCGGCGTGCGCATTCGTCGATACGCTGCACGACGTCGCGGTTCGGGATCTGGGCTGGCTGCTGGCCAGCCCGAGCCTGCTGACCGCGGTGCCGGACGCGCCGCTGGCGCGCCCGTGGCCGGATGCAGCGGGACAGTCGGCCGTCGAAGCATGGCTCGCCGCGCTCGATGCGCAGCCCGAGCCGCTGCATCGCGCGCTCGACGGTTTCCGGCCCACCCGGCTCGGCCGCTACGCCGAATGCCTGCTCGAGTATTTCCTGACGTACGGGCCGTCGCTGCGGCTCGTCGCGGCCAATCTGCCGCTGCGCAGCAACGGCAAGACGCTCGGCGAAGTCGATTTTCTTGTCGATGCACCGGACGGGCAGCGCCTGCACTGGGAACTCGCGGTGAAGTGCTACCTGTGCGCGCCGGTGCAAGCCGGCGCATCGCTTGCCGATTTCGTCGGCCCCAACCTCGTCGACCGGTTCGACCGCAAGCGCACTCGGTTACTCGAGCATCAGCTGCGGCTCGGCGATCGCGACGGGTTTGCGCGGCTCGGCTACGGTGCGCCGTCCGATGCGCAGATGTTCATCAAGGGCTGGTTGTTCTATCCGCACGGCGCACCGTTGCCGCCGGTGTCCGCGGAAATCGCGCCGGATCACCCGCACGGTTTCTGGCTGACTCACGCGCAGTGGCCGGCCTGGGCGGCCGCGCAGGGTGCCGGCGTTGCCTGGAGCGTGTTGCCGCGGCTTGCGTGGTTAGCGCCGCGACGGGCTGCCGCCGATAGCGGATTCGAACCCGACACGCTGGCGGCCACGCTGGAACTGCCGCCGGTATTGATGACGCGCGAGGCGCCCGCGCTGATCGGCATCCATGAAAAGGGCAGTGACGGCACGTGGCGCGAAACGGCGCGCGGCTTCGTCGTGCCGGACGACTGGCCGGTGCGCGCCCAGGCGTTCGCGGCGCAGGAGCACTGACGCCGCGTCAGCCGGCGTTCACCACCAGCGGTGGAAGTGATGGACGGGGCCGACGCCGTGGCCGACGTCGAGGTGGCCGCTCGCGGCGATCGCGCCGGTCAGGTAGGTCTTGGCTTCGCGCACCGCGCTTTCGAGGTCGGGCTGCTGCGGCAGCAGCGCGGCGATCGCCGACGACAGCGTGCAGCCGGTACCGTGCGTGTTGCTGACCGGCACGCGTGCGCCGTCGAGCCGCACGGTGCGGGTCGCTTCGACGAGCCAGTCGGGGCTCGCGGACGCGTCCGGCAGGTGGCCGCCTTTCATCAGCACGGCGCGCGCCCCCGTCTGTAACAGTGCCTGACCTTGCCGGACCATGTCGTCTTCGGTGGTGGCGGGCACATCGTTCAGCAGCGCGGCCGCTTCGGGCAGGTTCGGCGTCACGACCGTCGCGAGCGGCAGCAGCGCATCGCGCAACGCGTCGACGGCATCGGGTGCGAGCAGCGCGTGCGAGCTCTTCGAGATCATCACCGTGTCGAGCACGACGAAGCGCGGCGCGTAACGGCGCAGCGCGTCGGCCACCGCGTGCACGATCGCCGCGTTCGCGAGCATCCCGATCTTGACCGCGTCGATGCGGATGTCGCCGAACACCGCGTCGAGTTGCGCGGTCACGAACGCCGCGTCCGGCGCATGCACACCCGTCACGCCGTGCGTGTTCTGCGCGGTCAGCGCGGTGATCACGCTCGCGCCATACGCGCCGAGCGCGGAAAAGGTCTTCAGGTCGGCCTGGATGCCTGCACCGCCGCCCGAATCGGAGCCGGCGATCGTCAGGATGTTGGGTATCGGGTGCGTCATGAGGGCAACGCGCCGGTTCGAAGACCGGCGCCGGCGGACGGAAACGGGAAGTGTAGCGTCAGTGCCGCGATTCGCCGATCAGCGCGACCGAGTCGAATTGGCGCTGGTTCGCCTGATGGCGGCGCATCACGAGCCACATCGTCAGGCAGACGAACGTGCCGAACAGCACGATCACGACGCCGACCGGCACGTCGAGCCACACGAGCACCGCGTACAGGCACAGCATCACGAGCACCGACAGGTTCTCGTTGAAGTTCTGCACCGCGATCGAGTGGCCGGCCGACAGCAGCACGTGGCCGCGATGCTGCAGCAGCGCGTTCATCGGAACGACGAAGTACCCGGACAACGCGCCGACGCACATCAGGAAGATGTACGCGATGATCAGGTACACGGGCATGCGCAGGTGGCCGAAGTGGATGGCCCAGTGCGACGGGAACAGGTCGCGCGTGTAGAACGCCATCAGCATCACCGCGATGCCCATGATGATGCCGACGGGCAGCACGGTCAGCGACTTCTTCAACGGGATTCGGGCGGCGGCGGCGATGGCGCCGGCTGCGACGCCGACGGCGACCACGGCCTGCAGGATCGCGCCTTCCGACAGCGACATGCCGAGCGACACTTCAGCCCACTTCAGCACGATGAACTGCAGCGTCGCGCCCGCGCCCCAGAACAGCGTCGTGACCGCCAGCGAGATCTGGCCGAGCTTGTCGCGCCACAGCACCATGAAGCAGTCGGCGAAATCCGTGAGGAGCTTGACCGGGCCGCGTTCCTGCTTCGGGTAGCGTGCGCCCGTATCGGGGATGCGGAGGTTGAACAGCGCGGCGATCACGTAGATCGCCATGATGATCGCCATCGCCGCCTCGGCGGGCGTGCCGATCCAGGCGGGCGTGTGCGCGATCACGTGCGACGCGATGTGCGGGCTGATCAGCGCACCGCCCAGCACGGTGCCGAGGATGATCGAGCTGACGGTCGTGCCTTCGATCCAGCCGTTTGCGGCGACCAGCCGGTCGGCCGGCAGCAGCTCGGTGAGGATGCCGTATTTCGCGGGCGAGTAGGCCGCCGCGCCGAACCCGACGATCCCGTACGCGATCAACGGATGGGCGCCGAACAGCATGATCATGCAGCCGACGACCTTGATCGAGTTGGTGATGAACATCACGCGGCCCTTCGGGCGCGAATCCGCGAAGGCGCCGACATAGGCCGCCAGCACCACATAGGACAACACGAAGAACAGCTTCAACAGCGGTGTCATCCAGTTGGGGGCGTGGAGGTCTTTCAGCAGGGCGATGGCGGCGATGAGGAGCGCATTGTCGGCCAGCGACGAGAAAAACTGCGCGGCCATGATGGTGTAAAAACCTTTTTTCATCTGATGCGATGCTTTCGTCGCTGCGGCAGGGCCGCGTAGGCCGCCTGGTGTGCGATCGGCTTATTCCGTTCGAAATGGGTTGTGCGCACGGCTTTATAACATGAAAATACGCCAATTCGGACTAGCAAGATTCCCCGATCGTTCCGCAAATTGTCGGCTTCAGTGCTCAAAAGGCGCGGTAAGCTGATGATTCGCAAGCGTCTTTACGTAAATTTCCCATGCCGCGCCCGATCTCCGCCACCATCCATACCGCCGCTCTCGCGAACAATCTCTCCGTCGTCCGCCGCTTTGCCGGCCCGTCCAAGGTCTGGGCGGTCGTCAAGGCCAACGCGTACGGTCACGGTCTCGCGCGTGTGTTTCCCGGCCTGCGCGGCACCGACGGCTTCGGGCTGCTCGACCTCGACGAGGCCGTCAAGCTGCGCGAGCTCGGCTGGGCCGGCCCGATCCTGCTGCTCGAAGGGTTCTTCCGCTCGACCGACATCGACGTGATCGACCGCTACAGCCTGACGACGACTGTCCACAACGACGAGCAGATGCGGATGCTGGAAACGGCGCGGCTGTCGAAGCCCGTCAACGTGCAGCTCAAGATGAACAGCGGGATGAACCGGCTCGGCTACCTGCCGGAAAAATACCGTGCCGCATGGGAGCGCGCCCGCGCGTGCCCCGGCATCGGCCAGATCACGTTGATGACCCATTTTTCGGATGCGGACAACGAGCGCGGCGTCGCCGAGCAGCTCGCGACGTTCGAGCGCGGCGCGGAAAGCATTGCCGGCGCGCGCAGCCTCGCGAACTCCGCTGCCGTGCTGTGGCATCCGGATACCCACTTCGACTGGGTGCGCCCGGGGATCGTGCTGTACGGCGCGTCGCCGTCCGGGCTGTCGTCCGACATCGCCGATACCGGGCTGAAGCCCGCGATGACGCTCGCATCCGAGCTGATCGCGGTGCAGACGATCGGGAAGGGCCAGGCCATCGGCTATGGCTCGACGTTCTCCGCGCAGGCGCCGATGCGGATCGGCGTGGTCGCGTGCGGTTACGCGGACGGCTATCCGCGGGTCGCGCCCGAAGGCACGCCGGTGATCGTCGACGGCATCCGCACGCGGATCGTCGGTCGCGTATCGATGGACATGATCACCGTCGACCTGACCCCGTGCCCGCAGGCCGGTGTCGGCGCGCGCGTCGAGCTGTGGGGCAACGCACTGCCGATCGACGACGTCGCCCGCCATTGCGGCACGATCGGCTACGAGCTGATGTGCGCGGTCGCCGGCCGCGTGCCCGTGCGCGCGGAATAAGGGCGTTGCGCGTGGCCAAACAGAAAACCGTATACGTCTGCAGCGAGTGCGGCGGACAGACCCCCAAGTGGCAGGGGCAATGCCCGTCGTGCCAGGCCTGGAACACGCTGGTTGAATCGGCCGCCGAATCGCCGTCGGCACACCGATTCCAGTCGCTCGCGAAGCGGGCGCCCGTCCAGCGTCTCGTCGACATCGAAGCGGCCGACGTGCCGCGCTTCTCGACCGGCATCGGCGAATTCGACCGCGTGCTCGGCGGCGGGCTGGTTCCGGGCGGCGTCGTGCTGATCGGCGGCGATCCGGGCATCGGCAAGTCGACGCTGCTGCTGCAGTCGCTCGCGGACATCGCGAGCGAGCGGCGCGCGCTCTATATCAGCGGCGAGGAATCGGCCGCGCAGATCGCGTTGCGCGCGCAACGACTTGCGCTGCTCGACGGCGGTGCGCCGGCGGATGAGCTGAAGCTGCTCGCCGAGATCCAGCTCGAGAAGATCCAGGCCGCGATCGACACGGAACGGCCGGACGTGGCCGTGATCGACTCGATCCAGACCGTCTATTCGGAAGCGCTCACGTCGGCGCCGGGCTCGGTCGCGCAGGTGCGCGAGTGCGCGGCGCAGCTCACGCGTATCGCGAAGCAGTCGGGCACCGCGATCATCATGGTCGGGCACGTGACCAAGGAAGGCAACCTGGCCGGCCCGCGCGTGCTCGAGCACATCGTCGACACGGTGCTGTACTTCGAAGGCGATACGCATTCGTCGTTCCGGCTCGTGCGCGCGTTCAAGAACCGCTTCGGCGCGGTCAACGAGCTCGGCGTGTTCGCGATGACCGAGCGCGGGCTGCGCGGTGTCGCGAATCCGTCCGCGCTGTTCCTGTCGCAGCACGAGCAGGTCGTGCCCGGCTCGTGCGTGCTCGTCACGCAGGAAGGCACGCGCCCGCTGCTCGTCGAAATCCAGGCGCTCGTCGATACGGCGCACGTGCCGAACCCGCGGCGGCTTGCGGTCGGCCTCGAGCAGAACCGGCTCGCGATGCTGCTTGCGGTGCTGCACCGGCACGCGGGCATCGCGGCCTTCGACCAGGACGTGTTCCTCAATGCCGTGGGCGGCGTGAAGATCACCGAGCCGGCCGCCGACCTGGCGGTGCTGCTGGCGATCCATTCGTCGATGCGCAACAAGGCGCTGCCGAAGGGGCTGATCGTGTTCGGCGAAGTCGGGCTGGCGGGCGAGATCCGGCCGTCCCCGCGCGGGCAGGAGCGGCTGCGCGAGGCGGCGAAGCTCGGTTTCACGTCCGCGCTGATCCCGAAGGCGAATGCGCCGAAGCAGCCGATCGAAGGGTTGAACGTGATGGCCGTCGATCGGCTCGAACAGGCGATCGATCGCGTGCGCGATCTCGAGTGACCGGCCCGGCAGCCGCCCGGGCCATGCGTGCGGGCGATCTGTCACGTAATTCGCTGTAAAGAAGATGTAGGGTTATGTAACCCGACGGACATCGCTTTTCCCTATCCTTTGCCGGATTGTCGAACCGCGCAATGCGAAGGGAACCTATGTTGAAATCGTACGGGGAAGCGCCGAGCGGACGCCTTTACAACCTGCGTGGCTGCCGCGTGTCGGAGCCGATTCGCCAGCCCTGGGGCGGCGGATGCCGGATCGTCGAATGGATCGACGACGAGGGGCGCCTGGCGCGCAAGGTCGTGTCCGAGGACGTGACGGAAGCGGAAGTCGCCGCGGCGATCCGGCGGCCGACCGAGGGGCGCCGGCACCTGATGGGCGACGACGAGCAGCTGCCGCGCGACACGTTGCCGCGACGCTGAGCCGGCAAGCGCGGCGAGCAGCCGGAGAACGGTGCGACGACGGTAGTGAATGATCAGGCCGGGCCCGAGCGCCCGGCCTTGTCGCATCTGGGCCTCCCGAGGGCCGGATGGTCTTTCGCCGCGCCGCGATGCCAGGGTGCCGGGCGCAGAGGCAGCCGGCGCGCAGGGCCGGCGTATCGGCATAGTGGCCGGCCGTGCCGCGACGGCGGTCAGCCGATCTGCTCGAGCTCTTCCTGCGCGGCGAGCCAGTCGGACTCGACCGTTTCGAGACGCGTGTTGACGTCCCCGAGCTTGCGGATCGCGTCGGTCAGTTCCGTCTTGCGCTCGGCTTCGTAGCTCGCCGGGTCGGCGACGAATGCGTCGAGACGCGCCTTCTCCGCGTGCAGTGTCTCCATTTCCTTTTCGAGCTTCGTGATGCGCGTCTGCAGCGGTTTCTTCAGCACCGACAGGCGCTGCCGCTCCTCGGCCGCTTGACGCTTCTGGTCCTTGCGGTTGGCTGCGGCACTCGCACCCGAAGAGGCCGCGCTGTCGGCCTTCGCGGCCGCGCGCTGCTCGGCCGCGTGCTGCAGCAGCCAGTCGCGGTAGTCGTCGAGGTCGCCATCGAACGGCTGCAGCCGGTGCTTCGCGACCAGCATGAACTGGTCGGTCGTCGCGCGCAGCAGGTGACGGTCATGCGAGACGAGGATCAGCGTGCCTTCGAACTGCGCGAGCGCCATCGTCAGCGCATGACGCGTTTCGAGGTCGAGGTGGTTGGTCGGTTCGTCGAGCAGCAGCAGGTTCGGCTTCTGCCAGATGATCAGCGCGAGCGCGAGGCGTGCCTTTTCACCGCCCGAAAACGGCCCGACCGGCGTGGTCGCCATATCGCCCGAGAAGTTGAAGCCGCCGAGGAAGTCGCGCAGTTCCTGCTCGCGCGTGTCGGGCGCGAGCCGTGCCAGATGCGCGAGCGGCGAATCGTCCTCGCGCAGCGTTTCGAGCTGGTGCTGCGCGAAATAGCCGATCGTCAGCCCCTTGCCGTCGCGGACGTGCCCCGACAGCGGCGCGAGCGTGCCGGCCAGCGTCTTGATCAGCGTCGACTTGCCCTGGCCGTTCGCGCCGAGCAGGCCGATGCGCTGGCCGTTCTGGATCGACAGCGCGACGCGTTCGACGATCGGGATTTCCGCTCCGCCGTCGGCGTGGTAGCCGCAGCGGACGTCTTCCATCACCATCATCGGGTTCGGCGCGGCATCGGGCGTGCGGAATTCGAACGTGAACGGCGACGCGATGTGCGCAGGCGCGATCAGCTCCATCTTTTCGAGCGCCTTCATCCGGCTCTGCGCCTGCTTGGCCTTGGTCGCCTTGGCCTTGAAGCGGTCGACGAAGCTCTGCAGGTGCTCGATCGTCTTCTGCTGCTTTTCGTACGCGCTTTGCTGCAGCGCCAGTTGCTGCGCGCGCAGCACTTCGAACTGCGAGTAGTTGCCGCCATAGCGCTTCACCTGGCGGTTTTCCAGATGCAGCGTGACATTGCAGATCGAATCGAGGAATTCGCGGTCGTGCGAAATCACGACGAGCGTGCCGGGGTAGCGGTGCAGCCAGTCTTCGAGCCAGACGATCGCGTCGAGGTCGAGGTGGTTCGTCGGTTCGTCGAGCAACAGCAGGTCGGAACGGCACATCAGCGCCTGCGCGAGGTTCAGGCGCATGCGCCAGCCGCCGGAGAAGCTGGCGACGGATTCGCGCGTCTGCGCGAGCGTGAAGCCGAGGCCGAGCAGCAGCGCCTCGGCGCGGGCGGGCGCGGTGTAGCCGTCGGCGTCGGCGAACGCCGCGTGCGCGTCGGCTTCGGCGGCGCCGTCATGCGCGGCGGACGCGGCGGCGATGCGGGCCTCGATCTCGCGCAGCGCGGCGTCGCCGTCGAGCGTGTAGTCGAGCGCCGAGCGGTCGACGGCGGGCGTTTCCTGCGACACATGGGCGATTCGCCACGACGGCGGCATCGAGAAATCGCCGCCGTCTGAGTGCAGCTCGCCGCGCAGGACCGAGAACAGGGTCGACTTGCCGGCGCCGTTCGCGCCGATCAGGCCGGCTTTCTCGCCGGGATTGAGCACGAAGGAGGTCGACTCGAACAGCGGCTTGGTGCCGCGCGCAAGGCTGAACTGATTGAAACGGATCACGGCGGAAATGACTGGCCAAAACCGCTATTCTAGACTGCGCGCCGTTCGCGCCGGGCATTGGCCGTTCGGCGGATGCCGCAACGGGGCAATTTCGCCTAGACTCCACGTCGATCCGGTTTCATAAAAGGAGTGCCCGATGTCCACCCTGTATTCGTTCAGCGCAGAGACGCTTGCCGGCGCACCGGCCTCGCTCGACGCGTATCGCGGCAAGGTGCTGCTGATCGTCAACACCGCGAGCGAGTGCGGTTTCACGCCGCAGTATGCGGGCCTGCAGAAGCTGTACGACCAGTACGCGGCGCGCGGCTTCTATGTGCTCGGCTTCCCGTGCAACCAGTTCGGCAAGCAGGAGCCCGGCGACGCCACGCAGATCGGTGCGTTCTGCGAGCGCAATTACGGCGTCACGTTCCCGATGTTCGCGAAGATCGACGTGAAGGGCGACCATGCGCATCCGCTGTACCGCTACCTGACCGACGAGGCGCCCGGCATTCTCGGTCTCAAGGCGATCAAATGGAATTTCACGAAGTTCCTGGTCGATCGCGAAGGGCGCATCGTCAAGCGCTACGCGCCGTCAACCAAGCCGGACGAAATCGCCGCGGATATCGACAAGCTGCTGTGACGGCTGCCGGCGGCGTTCGCGGCGCCGGTGCGGATCGCACGGGCGCCGCCGCCGTCCCGGCCGCTAGAGGATCGGGGCGAACAGCCGCGCGACGTGCATCGCGATGCGCCGCCAGGCGGGCGATTGGCGGTATTCGCTCGCATCGACCTCGTACGCCTGCGCGAAATCGGCATCGAGCATCGTCTCGACTTCGTCGGCGAACGTGCGATCGACGGTCAGCACCATGATCTCGAAATTGAGGCGGAACGAGCGGTTGTCGAGGTTCGCGCTGCCGATCGCTGCCGCGATGCGGTCGATCAGCACGACCTTCTGGTGCAGGAAGCCGGGCCGGTAGCGGAACACCTTGACGCCCGCATCGACCAGGTCGCGCGCGTACAGCTTCGACGCCTCGAATACCACGTAATGATCGCGCCGGCTCGGGATCAGGATGCGCACGTCGACGCCGCGCATCACGGCGAGCTTCAGCGCGGCGATCACGGCTTCGTCGGGGACGAGGTACGGCGTGGTGATCCAGACCCGCTCGCGCGCGGCATTGATCGCCTCGACGAAGAACAGCGAGCCCGTCTCCTGCTTGTCGGCCGGCCCCATCGGCACCGCGAGGCAATGCATGTTGTCGCCGGGCTGCGCGGGCGGGGGCAACGCGAGCGGCGGCAGCTTCTGCGTTGCCCAGTGCCAGTCTTCGGCGAACACGTACTGGATGCTCGCGACCACCGGGCCGCGAATCTCGATGTGCGTGTCGCGCCACGGCGACAGGCGCGGCTTTGCGCCGAGATACTCGACGCCGACGTTGTGGCCGCCCACGAACGCGCAATTGCCGTCGACGACGACGATCTTGCGGTGGTTGCGGAAGTTGAGCTGGAAACGGTTGACGAACTTCCGGTTGGTCGCGAACGGATGAACCTCGACGCCGCCCCGGCGCAACGTGTCGACGTAGCTGTGCGGGAGGTCGAAGCTGCCGATGCTGTCGTACAGCAGGCAGCAGCGCACGCCGGCCGCCGCGCGCGCGAGCAGCGAGTCGCGCAGCATCCGGCCGAGCGCATCGTCGCGCACGATGAAGAACTGCACCACCACGTAGTCGCGCGCGGCGTCGATGGCCGCCAGGATCGCCGAGAACGTCGCGTCGCCGTTCACGAGCGTGCGCACCGAATTGCCGCCGAGGAACGGCATGCCGCCGAGGCGCGTGAGCGCGAGCACCGCGGCCTGGCCGATTGCGTCGGCGGCCGGCCCGTCGGTCGCGTCGGTGGTGAGCCAGGGCGAGCGCGGCGTGTGCATGCGCAACATTTCCAGCTCGTGGCGCCGGGCGTCCACGTAGCCTGAGAACTTGCTGCGGCCGAGGAACAGGTACGGAATGAGCGTCAGGTAGGGCATGGCCGCGAGCGAGACGGCCCACGCGATCGCGCCTTGCGACGTACGCGTATTCATGATCGCGTGGAACGCCGCGACGATCCCGAGCACGTGGATGGTCAGGATCAGGGTGCCGAGATGTAGCCAGTCGAGGGTCATGGGCGCGTGTCGGACTCCTGAGGTCGCGCGGCCGGGCGGCCGCCTACGCGCATCTTACCCAACCGTGCGGCGCAACGGTGCACCGCACGGTGGGCGAGCCGGGAAGGCTCAGGCCTTGCGGGGCAGGTCCGACGCCTGGATCAGGAACACGGCGTCGTCGCCCGCGCTGGTGGGCAGCCACGTGAGCTCGAGGCCGCCGAACGCGGCTTCGACGTGCTCGCGCTCGTTGCCGATCTCGACGACGAGCACGCCGTCGTCGTGCAGCCAGCGATGGGCCTCGGCGACGATGCGTCGCACGATGTCCATCCCGTCGTCGCCGCCCGCGAGCGCCATCTCCGGCTCGTGCCGGTACTCGGGCGGCAGCGCGGCCATCGACGCCGCGTTCACGTACGGCGGGTTCGTCAGGATCACGTCGTAGCGCGAGCCCGGATCGGTGCGGAACGTGGGCAGCGGTGCGTAGAGGTCGCCGCGGTGCAGCGCGACACGGTCTTCGAGGCCGTAGTCGCGTACGTTGATCTCGGCGACTTCGAGCGCCTTGTCGGACAGGTCGACCGCGTCGATCTCGGCGTTCGGGAACGCGCTCGCCGCGAGGATCGCGAGGCAGCCGGAGCCCGTGCACAGTTCGAGCACCGCGCCGACCTGCTCGGGATCGGCGACGTACGGCTGCAGCCCGTCGTCGAGCAGTTCGCCGATGAACGAGCGCGGCACGATCACGCGTTCGTCGACGTAGAAGCGGTGGCCGTGCATCCACGCTTCATGCGTGAGGTACGCGGCCGGTACGCGGTCGGCCGCGCGCCGTTCGATCACCGCGAGCACGGCCGCGATTTCGTCGGGCAGCAGCCGCGCGTCGAGGAACGGCTCGAGCGTGTCGAGCGGCAGGTCGAGCGTGCGCAGCACGAGGTAGGCCGCTTCGTCGTATGCGTTGTCGGAGCCGTGGCCGAACGCGAGCTTCGCTTTCGAGAAGCGCGTGACCGCGTAGCGCAGCAGGTCGCGAACAGTGGCAAAAGGTGTCGTCATGCGAGGCTCCATCAGGCGATCAGTTGTTCGAGCACGCGGCGGTACACGTTCTTCAGCGGGTCGACGAAGCGCACTTCGATGTGCTCGTCGATCTTGTGGATGCTGCCGTTCGGCGGGCCGAACTCGATCACCTGCGGGCAGATGCGCGCGATGAAACGGCCGTCCGACGTGCCGCCCGTGGTCGACAGCTCGGTCGTGATGCCGGTCTCGGTGCGGATCGCGTTTTCCAGCGCGCCCGACAGCTCGCCGCGCGGCGTGAGGAACGGCAGGCCGCTCACCGACCACTTCAGCGTGTATTCGAGGCCATGCTTGTCGAGGATCGCGTGCACGCGTGCCTGCAGGCCTTCGACGGTGCTGGCGGTCGAGAAGCGGAAGTTGAACAGCAGGTCGGCGTGGCCGGGAATCACGTTGGTCGCGCCGGTGCCGGCATGCAGGTTCGACACCTGCCAGGTGGTCGGCGGGAAGTATTCGTTGCCTTCGTCCCACTGCTCGGCGGCGAGCTCGGCGAGCGCCGGCGCGAGCAGGTGGATCGGGTTCTTCGCGAGGTGCGGATACGCGATGTGGCCCTGCACGCCCTTGACGACGAGTTCGCCCGACATCGAGCCGCGGCGGCCGTTCTTCACGACATCGCCGAGCTCGGCGGTCGACGTCGGCTCGCCGACGATGCAGTAGTCCATGCGCTCGCCGCGTGCTTCGAGCAGCTCGACGACCTTCACGGTGCCGTCGGTGGCGGGGCCTTCCTCGTCGCTCGTGATCAGGAACGCGATCGTGCCGCGGTGGCCGGGATGGGCCCCGACGAATTCCTCGGACGCGACGACGAACGCCGCGAGCGACGTCTTCATGTCGGCCGCGCCGCGGCCGTACAGCTTGCCGTCACGATGGGCGGGGATGAACGGCGGCGAGCTCCATTGCTCGAGCGGGCCGGTCGGCACGACGTCGGTGTGGCCCGCGAACGCGAGCAGCTTGCCGTCGCGGCCGTCGGTGCCGCGCTTGACGGCCCACAGGTTGGTCACGCCGTGCGACGCGATGGTCTCGCATTCGAAGCCGAGCGCGGCGAGGCGCTCGGTCATGATCTGCTGGCAATGCTGGTCGTCGGGCGTCACGGATGCGCGGGCGATCAGCTGTTCGGTAAGGGCTAGGGTGGCGGACATGGTTCGGACCACTTTCGATAAAAAATGCCGGCGCGGTGGCCGGCAGCGACAAGACGTCGGGCTGCGCCGACAGGCGCAGCGCGGGCAGCCCTATGCGGCAAACAGCGCCGCGTATTGATCGGCCACGAAGCCGAGCGATTTCACGCGGCCGTTGACTACCAGCACGGGGCGCTTGATGACCGACGGCTTGTGGATCATCAGCGCGACCGCGCCGGCCTTCGTTTCGGCGGCCGCCTTCATCGCGTCGTCCAGGCCGCGCCACGTCGTGCCGCGCTTGTTGACGAGCGCGTCGAGCGACACGTCCTTCAGCCAGTCCTCGACGAGCGGTGCGCTGACACCGAGCTTCTTGAAGTCGTGAAACTCGAATTCGACGCCGTGATCGTCGAGCCACACGCGGGCCTTCTTCACGGTGTCGCAGTTCGGAATGCCGTAGACGACCACGGTGTGCGGCTTTGCCATCAGTCGCCTCGCAGCAGCTCGTTCAGGCCGACCTTCGCGCGGGTCTTCGCATCGACCTTCTTGACGATCACCGCGCAGTACAGGCTGTGCGAGCCGTCCTTCGACGGCAGGTTGCCGGCGACGACGACCGAGCCGGCCGGGATGCGGCCGTAGCTGACTTCGCCCGTCTCGCGGTCGTAGATCTTCGTGCTCTGGCCGAGGTACACGCCCATCGAGATCACCGAGTTTTCCTCGACGATCACGCCTTCGACGACTTCCGAGCGCGCGCCGATGAAGCAGTTGTCCTCGATGATGACCGGGTTGGCCTGCAGCGGCTCGAGCACGCCGCCGATGCCGACGCCGCCCGACAGGTGCACGTTCTTGCCGATCTGCGCGCACGAACCGACCGTGGCCCACGTGTCGACCATCGTGCCTTCGTCGACGTACGCGCCGATGTTCGTGTACGACGGCATCAGCACGACGTTCTTCGCGATGAACGAGCCGCGGCGCGCGATGGCCGGCGGGACGACGCGGAAGCCGCCCGCGGCGAAATCTTCGGCGGTGTAGTTCGCGAACTTCGACGGCACCTTGTCGTAGAACTGCGAGTAGCCGCCGGCGGGCATCGGCGCGTTGTCCTCCAGGCGGAACGACAGCAGCACGGCCTTCTTCAGCCACTGGTGCACGGTCCAGTTGCCGTCGATCTTCTCGGCCACGCGCAGCGCGCCTTTGTCGAGCTGCTCGATCGCGTGCGCGACGGCTTCGCGGACGTCGGCCGGTGCGGCCTTCGGCGACAGCTCGGCGCGGTTGTCCCAGGCGGTATCGATGATTTGCTGAAGTTGTTGCGACATGTTCGTTTTCGCAGGAGATGGATGGAATTGATCGGATGGACGATTACCGCGCGAGAGAGCGGCAGAAATCGACGATGCGTTGCGCGCCCTCGACGCATTCGGGGGTGCCCGCGACGAGCGCGATCCGGATGAAATCGCGGCCCGGATTCGTGCCGTGCGCATCACGCGCCAGGTACGAGCCGGGCAGAACCGTCACATTATAGTCGGCGTACAGGCGGCGGGCGAACTCGGTGTCCGACAGCCCGGTGCGCGACACGTTGGCCCACAGGTAGAACGCCGCGTCGGGCAGCTTCACGTCGATCACGTCGGCCAGCATCGGCGTGACGGTATTGAACTTCTGCAGGTACAGCGCGCGGTTCTCGCGCACGTGCGCCTCGTCGTTCCACGCGGCGATGCTCGCGTGCTGCCAGACCGGCGACAGCGCCGCGCCGTGGTACGTGCGGTACAGCAGGAATTTCTTCAGCAGCGCCGCGTCGCCGGCGACGAAGCCCGAGCGCATGCCCGGCACGTTCGAGCGCTTCGACAGGCTCGACAGCATCACGAGCCGCTCGAAGCCGCGGCCGAGACGGTGCGCGGCCTCGAGGCCGCCGAGCGGCGGCGCCGCTTCGTCGAAATAGATTTCCGAATAGCACTCGTCGGACGCGATCACGAAACCGTGGCGGTCGGACAGCGTGAACAGCTCGCGCCAGTCGTCGAGCGTCAGCACGGCGCCCGTCGGATTGCCCGGCGAGCAGACGTACAGCAGCTGCGTGCGCGCCCAGACTGCGTCGGGCACGGACGCGTAGTCGCACGCAAAGTTGCGGGCCGGGTCGCTGTTCGCGAAATAGGGTTCGGCACCGGCCAGCAGCGCCGCGCCCTCGTAAATTTGATAGAAAGGATTCGGACAGAGTACGATCGCCTTCTCGCCCTGTTCGGCCGGGCGTGCGTCGATCACCGTCTGCGCGAGCGAGAACAGCGCCTCGCGCGACCCCGACACGGGCAGCACCTGCGTGGCCGGATCGATGGCCGGCAGCCCGTAGCGGCGCTCGAGCCAGTGCGCGATCGATGTGCGCAGCGCGTCCGAGCCGGCGGTGGCCGGGTACGACGCGAGGCCGTCGAGCGCGGCTACCACGGCGTCGCGGATCAGCGCCGGGGTCGCATGTTTGGGCTCGCCGATGCCGAAGCTGATCGGTTTGAGGGCGCCGGAGGGCGTCACGTCCTTGAACAGGGCGCGCAGCTTTTCGAAGGGATAGGGCTGGAGCGAGTCGAGTCGAGGGTTCACGGGCGAAGCGGCCATCGCGGCCGGTTGGAGCGAAAGAAGCGGCGGGCGCGCCGCGCGGCTGCGAACGGGCGCCGACGGCGCGCGGGTCGCAACGGACGATTATAGCGTGACGGAATGCGGTCACGGCCTGCCGGAACGGCGGCCGGGCCGGTCGAATAAAGGGTATTGAACCAAATGAATAACGCGGTACGCGGCAGCCTGCCGACGCTGGCCATCCTGGTCGGCGCATCGGTATGGGGCCTGATCTGGTATCCGCTGCGGATCCTGGCGTCGCTCGGCGTGACGGGCACGCTGGCGAGCGCGCTGACGAGCCTCGTCGCGTTCCTGTTTGTGATCGTCGCGCGCCACCGCACGATCGCGACGCTGCGCTGGCACTGGGTGCTGCCCGGCATCGCGGTGACGGCCGGCGTGACGAACCTCGGGTTCGTGTGGGGGACGATCCACGGCGAGGTGCTGCGCGTGATGCTGCTGTTCTACCTGACCCCCGCATGGACCGCGATCTACGCGCACTTCCTGCTGCGCGAGCGGCTGACCTGGGCCGGCGCGGGGCTCGCGGCGCTGTCGATCGGCGGCGCGATGCTGATGCTGTGGTCGCCGACGCTCGGCCTGCCGCTGCCGGCCACCCCGGCCGAATGGGCCGGGCTCGCGGCCGGGTTGAGCTTCGCGATGAGCAACGTGCTCGTGATCAAGGCGAGCCGCGAGTTGCCGGAGATGCGCGCCGAGATGCGTACCGCGACGCTGTTCGGCGGCGCGGCGGTGTTCGGCGCGATCGCGTCGCTGTTCGAGGGGATCCCGGCTGCGCCGGCGGGCGGCCACCTCGGCACGGCCGTGCTGATCATCGTCGCGATCGGCGTGACGATGGCGTCGAACAACCTGCTCGTGCAGTACGGGCTGGCGCGCGTGCCGGCCAACCGTGCGTCGATCATCATGCTGTTCGAGATCGTGATCACCGCGCTGTCGGCCTGGGTGTTCGCGAACGAGCTGCCGAGCGCGCGCGAGTGGGCGGGCGGCGCGTGCATCGTGCTGGCGACGCTGCTGTCGAGCCGGGTCCATCGTGCCGCGCCGGCACCGGACAAACCCGGCGACGGTCGGGACGCCGCACGCGCGATGGTATGATGGAAGCCGTTTGCGGGGCCCAACGCTGTATGCGCGCGGCCCCGCTTTTGAATTCCGGAGCGCATCGCGCGCATGGGCTGTCCGGCCTCGCGCAGTGCGGCTCCGTCCGTTTCACACCTTCTTCACATCCGATACCGCCGTGCGTCTGAGCTCGATCAAACTCGCTGGCTTCAAATCCTTTGTCGATCCCACGCATTTCCAGGTTCCGGGCCAGCTTGTCGGCGTGGTGGGCCCGAACGGGTGCGGCAAGTCCAACATCATCGATGCCGTGCGCTGGGTGCTCGGCGAGTCGCGCGCTTCCGAGCTGCGCGGCGAATCGATGCAGGACGTGATCTTCAACGGCTCGACCGCCCGCAAGCCCGGCAGCCGGGCCAGTGTCGAACTGATCTTCGACAACTCCGACGGCCGCGCGGCCGGCCAGTGGGGCCAGTACGGCGAGATCGCCGTGAAGCGCGTGCTGACGCGCGACGGCACGTCGAGTTACTACATCAACAACCTGCCGGCGCGCCGCCGCGACATCCAGGACATCTTCCTCGGCACCGGCCTCGGGCCGCGTGCGTACGCGATCATCGGGCAGGGCATGATCGCCCGGATCATCGAGGCGAAGCCGGAAGAGCTGCGCGTGTTCCTCGAGGAAGCCGCGGGCGTGTCGAAGTACAAGGAACGCCGCCGCGAGACCGAGAACCGCCTGCATGACACGCGCGAGAACCTGACCCGCGTCGAGGACATCGTCCGCGAACTCGGCGCGAACCTCGAGAAGCTCGAGGCGCAGGCTGTCGTTGCCACCAAGTACAAGGAACTCGTCGCCGACGGCGAGGAGAAGCAGCGCCTGTTGTGGCTGCTGCGCAAGAACGAGGCCGCCGGCGAGCAGCAGAAGCAGCAGCGCGCGATCGAACAGGCGCAGATCGACCTCGAGGCGCAAACGGCGAAGCTGCGCGAGGTCGAGGCGCAGCTCGAGACGCTGCGCGTCGCCCATTATTCGGCAAGCGACGCGATGCAGGGCGCGCAGGGTTCGCTCTACGAAGCGAACGCCGAGGTGAGCCGCCTCGAAGCCGAGATCAAGTTCATCGTCGAATCGCGCAATCGCGTGCAGGCGCAGATCGCCGCACTGAATGCGCAGCGCGAGCAATGGCGCGCGCAGGCCGAGAAGGCGCAGGACGAGCTCGAGGAAGCCGAAGAAGCGCGCGCAATGGCCGACGAGAAGGCCGCGCTCGCCGAAGACAACGCCGCCGCGAAGCACGATGCGCTGCCGGCGCTCGAAGCGAAATTCCGCGATGCGCAGGCGCAGCTCAACGACGAGCGCGCGCGGATCGCGCAGACCGAACAGTCGCTGAAGCTCGAAGCCGCGCACCAGCGCAACGCCGACCAGCAGCTCCAGCAGCTGCAGCAGCGCCATGAGCGCCTGAAGAGCGAAGCGGGTGGGCTCGACGCGCCGGACGAGGCTCAGCTCGAAGAGCTGCGCATGCAGCTCGCCGAGCAGGAAGAGATCCTGGCCGAAGCGCAGGCGCGCCTCGCCGACGCGCAGGAAACGGTGCCGCGCCTCGATGGCGAACGCCGTGCCGCGCAGGAGCGCGTGCAGGCCGAAGCCGCGCAGATCCACCAGCTCGAGGCGCGTCTCGCCGCGCTGAAGCAGCTGCAAGAAAATGTTCAGACCGAAGGCAAGGTGCAGCCGTGGCTCGACAAGCACGAGCTCGGCGCACTGCCGCGTCTGTGGAAGAAGCTGCATGTCGAAGCCGGCTGGGAAGCCGCGCTCGAGGCCGTGCTGCGCGAGCGCCTGGCCGCGCTCGAAGTGTCGAATCTCGACTGGGTGAAGGCTTTTGCCACCGACGCACCGCCCGCGAAGCTCGCGTTCTATGCGCCGCCCGCGGCCGGTGAACCGCCGGCGGCCGTGGCCGGTCTGCGTCCGGTGCTGTCGCTCGTGCGCATCGACGATGCGGGTATCCGCGCGGTGCTGAACGACTGGCTCGGCAACGTGTACGTCGCCGACGACGTCGCGCAGGCGCTCGCGACACGCACGCAGCTGCCGGCAGGCGGCGCGTTCGTCGTCAAGGCCGGCCATATCGTCACGCGCGTCGGCGTGCAGCTGTATGCGGCCGATTCGGAGCAGGCCGGGATGCTGGCCCGCCAGCAGGAAATCGAAAACCTGACGCGCCAGGTGCGCGCGCAGGCGCTGCTCGCCGACGAGGCGCGCACGGCCGCTGTCCGCGCGGAGGCCGCTCACACGCAGGCCACGCAGGCGCTCGGCGACGTGCGCGCGCAGGCCGAGCGTGCGACGCAGCGCGTGCATGCGCTGCAGATGGACGTGCTGAAGCTTGCGCAGGCGCACGAACGTTACACGCAGCGCAGCACGCAGATCCGCGAGGAACTCGAGGAAATCGGCGCGCAGATCGAAGAGCAGCGCGCGATGCGCGCGGAGTCGGAAGCGAATTTCGAGCGTTTCGACGGCGAACTGGCCGAACTGCAGGCGCGCTTCGAGGACAATCAGCTCGCATTCGAGGCACTCGACGAATCGCTGACGCAGGCGCGTCAGGAAGCGCGTGACCTGGAGCGCGGCGCGAACGACGCGCGCTTCGCCGCACGCAATGCCGTGACGCGGATCGACGAGCTCAAGCGCAGCATCCAGGTCGCGCACGAGCAGAGCGAGCGCGTCGCCGCGTCGCTGGAAGACGCACGCGCCGAGCTCGAGACGATCAACGAGCAGACCGCGCACACGGGCCTGCAGGACGCGCTCGAGATTCGCGCGGTGAAGGAAGAGGCGCTGCAGGCCGCGCGGATCGAACTCGACGACCTGACCGCGAAGCTGCGTGCGTCGGACGAGCAGCGCCTCGTCGCCGAGCGCTCGCTGCAGCCGTTGCGCGACCGCATCACCGAATTGCAGTTGAAGGAGCAGGCCGCGCGCCTGTCGGTCGAGCAGTTCGCCGAGCAGCTCGTGACGGCCGAGGTCGACGAGGTGGCGCTGTCCGCGAAGCTCACGCCGGATCTGAAACCGTCGTACCTGCAGGGCGAGGTCACGCGCCTGAACAACGCGATCAACGCGCTCGGCCCGGTGAACATGGCCGCGCTCGACGAGCTGAAGGCCGCGAGCGAGCGCAAGGTGTTCCTCGACGCGCAGTCGGCCGACCTGATCGACGCGATCACGACGCTCGAGGACGCGATCCACAAGATCGACCAGGAAACCCGCACGCTGCTGCAAGGCACCTTCGACGAGGTCAACCGTCACTTCAGCGACCTGTTCCCGCGCCTGTTCGGCGGCGGCCAGGCGAAGCTGATCATGACGGGCGACGAAATCCTCGATGCCGGCGTGCAGGTGATGGCGCAGCCGCCGGGCAAGAAGAACGCGACGATCCACCTGCTGTCGGGCGGCGAGAAGGCGCTGACCGCGACCGCACTGGTGTTCGCGATGTTCCAGCTGAACCCGGCGCCGTTCTGTCTGCTCGACGAGGTCGACGCGCCGCTCGACGACGCGAACACCGAGCGTTTCGCGAATCTCGTGCGCGCGATGTCCGACAAGACGCAGTTCCTGTTCATCTCGCACAACAAGATCGCGATGGAAATGGCGCAGCAGCTGATCGGCGTGACGATGCAGGAGCAGGGCGTGTCGCGGATCGTTGCGGTGGACATGGAAACCGCCGCGGGTTTTGCCCAGAATTGACGTTTGACGAAACCGGACCGCGTTCGCGCGGCGCATGGGCGCCCGTTCGCGGTTCCGACGAACAAGAATTGCTGATGGAGCGTGCATGGACGAGTTGACACTCGGTTTGATCGGCGCGGGCGCCGTCGTGGTGGGCGGCGTCGTGGTCTACAACGCATGGCAGGGCGCGAAGGTGCGGCGCAGGATGCCGCGCCCGATGCCGGAGGAAGCGGCCGAGGCGATGAACCGCCCCGAGCGCGAGGAAGAATTGCCGTTCATCGAGCCGGTGCGCCAGCCGGTGCGGCGTGAGCCCGCGGCACCGGCCCCGGCGGCCGCCACGGGCGGCACGCCGGCCGAAGTCGCGCGCGTCGAGCCGACGTTCGGTGGAGCGGCACCTGCCGATACGCCGGCCGATCTGCAGGCCGAGGCGACCGGTATCGATGCACCGGCCGAGTCGGTCGAGCCGGTTGCCGGCGAGGCAGCCGCACCGGCTTCCGCGCACGACACGCACGCTGAACCGGCAGAGCCGGCCGAACCCGTGCTGCCGGCCGCCACGACGATCTCGTCGGCTCCGCCGGCGATCGTCGACCGCCGGATCGACTGCATCGTGCCGATCCGCCTCGGCGGGTCGCTGCCGGGCGACAAGATCCTGCCGGCCGCGCAGCGGCTGCGCCGCGCGGGCAGCAAGCCCGTGCACATTGAAGGCAAGCCGGAAGGCGGCCAGTGGGAGTTGCTGCAGAACGGCGTGCGCTACGAGGAGCTGCGCGCGGCCGCGCAGCTCGCGAACCGCAGCGGTGCGCTGAACGAGCTCGAGTTCTCCGAATTCGTGACGGGCGTCCAGCAGTTCGCCGACGCGATCGACGGCGCGCCGGAATTCCCGGACATGATGGAAACGGTCGCGATGGCGCGCGAGCTCGACGCGTTCGCCGCGCAGTGCGACGCGCAGCTGTCGATCAACGTGATGTCGGACGGCGCGCCGTGGTCGGCGAACTACGTGCAGGCGGTCGCGTCGCAGGACGGGCTGCTGCTGTCGCGCGACGGCACGCGTTTCGTGAAGCTCGACGCGAAGCAGAACCCCGTGTTCATGCTGCAGTTCGGCGACACGAACTTCCTGCGCGACGACCTCACGTACAAGGGCGGCAACATGATCACGCTGGTGCTCGACGTGCCGGTCGCCGAAGAGGACATCCTGCCGTTCCGGCTGATGTGCGACTACGCGAAGTCGCTGTCCGAGCGGATCGGCGCGCGGGTCGTCGACGATTCGCGGCGGCCGCTGCCGGAATCGACGCTGGTCGCGATCGATCAGCAACTGATGAAGCTGTACGCGAAGCTCGAGGAAGCCGGCATCCCGGCCGGTTCGCCGGTCACGCGCCGCCTCTTCAGCCAGTAACGCGCGCCCGGCGGGCGGCGGCTTTCGGTGCCGTCGCCCGTCGCTGCAATGCACCGTGCTTGTGTGCACTGCAGCGGGCCCGCGCGGCTCGCATCGCGTGCCCCCGCTGCGGCGTCAAACTGAGATAATCGGAATTCCGATTTTTCAGAACGACTCTGCCGCCAGCATGGCCCGAACCCAAGCCGAACCGCCAGCCAGCCAGCCCGACGCGCGTGCCGCGTGGCTGCGCGATCAACTCGAGCGGGCGAACTACGCCTACTACGTGCTCGACCAGCCGGATCTGCCCGACGCCGAATACGACCGGCTGTTCCGCGAACTGCAGCAGCTCGAAGCCGACCATCCGGAACTCGTGACGCCCGATTCGCCGACGCAGCGTGTCGGCGGCGAGGCGGCCGGCGGCTTCACGCCGGTCGTCCATGACGCGCCGATGCTGTCGCTGAACAACGGTTTCGCGGACGAGGACATCGTCGCATTCGACAAGCGTGTCGCCGACGCGCTCGACAAGACGACCGATCTCGCCGGCTCGGTGACGGAGCCCGTCGAATACGCATGCGAGCTGAAGTTCGACGGTCTCGCGATCTCGCTGCGCTACGAGCAGGGCGTATTCGTCCAGGCATCGACGCGCGGCGACGGGACCACGGGCGAGGACGTGACCGAGAACGTGCGCACGATCCGTTCGATTCCGCTGAAGCTGAAGGGCAAGAACGTGCCGGCTGTACTCGACGTGCGCGGCGAGGTGCTGATGTTCAAGCGCGATTTCGCACGCCTGAACGAACGCCAGCGCGCGGCCGAGCAGCGCGAATTCGCGAACCCGCGCAACGCGGCGGCCGGCAGCCTGCGCCAGCTCGACTCGAAGATCACCGCGCAGCGTCCGCTGTCGTTCTTCGCGTACGGGATCGGCGTGCTCGACGGGATGCCGATGCCCGATACGCACAGCGCGCTGCTCGACTGGTACGAGTCGCTCGGCCTGCCCGTGAACCGCGAGCGCGCGGTCGTGCACGGCGCCGAGGGCTTGCTCGACTTCTTCCGCAAGGTCGGCGAGAAGCGCGAGTCGCTGCCGTACGACATCGACGGCGTCGTCTACAAGGTCAACCGGCGCGACGAACAGGAGCGTCTCGGCTTCGTGTCGCGCGCGCCGCGCTTCGCGCTCGCGCACAAGTTCCCCGCACAGGAGGCGCTGACCAGGCTCGTCGCGATCGACGTGCAGGTCGGCCGCACCGGCGCGATCACGCCGGTCGCGCGCCTCGAGCCCGTATTCGTCGGCGGCGCGACCGTGACGAACGCGACGCTGCACAACGAGGACGAGGTGCGCCGCAAGGACATCCGGATCGGCGATACCGTGATCGTGCGCCGCGCGGGCGACGTGATCCCCGAGGTGGTCGGCGCGCTGCTCGACCGGCGCCCGGCCGATGCGGCCGAATTCGTGATGCCGACCGAATGCCCGGTGTGCGGCTCGAAGATCGAGCGCTTGCCGGACGAAGCGATCGCGCGTTGCACGGGCGGCCTGTTCTGCCCGGCGCAGCGCAAGCAGGCGCTGTGGCATTTCGCGCAGCGCCGCGCGCTCGACATCGACGGGCTCGGCGAGAAGATCATCGACCAGCTCGTCGAGCTGAATCTCGTGCGCACGCCGGCCGACCTGTTCAATCTCGGCTTTGCGACGCTCGCCGAGCTCGACCGGTTCGCCGAGAAGTCGGCACAGAACCTGCTCGACTCGCTCGAGAAGGCGAAGCATACGACGCTCGCGCGCTTCATCTACGGGCTCGGCATCCGTCACGTGGGCGAATCGACCGCGAAGGATCTCGCCAAGCATTTCGGCTCGCTGACGCCGATCATGGACGCGTCGATCGAAGAACTGCTCGAAGTCAACGACGTCGGGCCGATCGTCGCCGAGTCGCTCCATCAGTTCTTCGCGGAAGAGCACAACCGGACCGTGATCGAGCAGTTGCGCGCGCCGGGCAAGGTGACGTGGCCGGAAGGGCCGCCCGCGCCGAAGGCGCCGCAGGGCGTGCTGGCCGGCAAGACGGTCGTGCTGACGGGCACGCTGCCGACGCTCACGCGCGATGCCGCGAAGGAAATGCTCGAAGCGGCGGGCGCGAAAGTGGCCGGTTCGGTATCGAAGAAGACGGATTACGTGGTCGCGGGCGCCGAAGCCGGCAGCAAGCTCGCGAAGGCCGAGGAACTCGGCATCCCCGTGCTGGACGAAGACGGCCTGCACCAACTCCTGGAGGGTAATACGCCATGATTCGCGAGATCCTGAAGATGGGCGATCCGCGCCTGCTCGAAGTCGCCAAGCCGGTCGAGCGGTTCGATACACCCGAACTGCACGAGATCGTCGCGGACATGTTCGAGACGATGCACCACGCGAACGGCGCTGGCCTGGCTGCACCGCAGATCGGCATCGGGCTGCAGATCATCATCTTCGGCTTCGGCAACAACAACCGCTACCCGGACGCGCCGCCGGTGCCCGAGACCGTGCTGATCAACCCGAAGATCGAGTACCTGCCGCCGGACATGGAAGAGGGCTGGGAAGGCTGCCTGTCGGTGCCGGGCATGCGCGGCGTCGTCAGCCGCTACGCGAAGGTGCGCTACAGCGGCTTCGACCAGTACGGCGAGAAGATCGACCGCGTGGCCGACGGTTTTCACGCACGCGTCGTCCAGCACGAATACGATCACCTGATCGGCAAGCTGTATCCGATGCGGATCACCGACTTCACGCGTTTCGGCTTCACGGAAGTGCTGTTCCCGGGGCTCGATCCGGCTTCCGACGATTGATCGGCCGGCTTCGCCGGCGTCTCGCAGACAAGAAAAAAGCCCGCTTGCGCGGGCTTTCTCATTGCATGGTGCACGTGTAGGCGCCGGCGATCAGAACGTCTCGTCGGCCGACAGATAGCGCCATTGACCCTGCGGCAGTGCGCCGAGCATCACGCGGCCCATCCGGACGCGCTTCAGGCCGATCACGTCGAGGCCCACCAGCTCGCACATGCGACGGATCTGGCGCTTCTTGCCTTCGCGCAGCACGAAGCGCAACTGCTCGCCGTTCTGCCAGCTCACCATCGCGGGCTTCAGCGCGACGCCGTCGAGCTCGAGGCCGTGGCGCAGCTTCGCGAGCGATTCCGCGGGGAAGTGCTGGTCGATGTCGATGAGCCGCTCGCCGAAGCGCACGCGTACCAGGTATTCCTTGTCGATATCCGACTGCTCGCCGATCAACTGCTTCGCGATCACGCCGTTCTGCGTCAGCACGAGCAGGCCGGTCGAATCGATATCCAGGCGGCCGGCCGGTGCGAGGGCATGCAAGTGCTGCGGCGAGAAGCGTACCGGCGAATGGTCGCCGCTCCAGCGGTTCGCGCGCGTGATCAGCACGGCAGCGGGCTCGTAGCCGTCTTCCGCCTGGCCCGACACGTAGCCGACCGGCTTGTGCAGCAGGATCGTCACCTGCGCGGCCTGCGCGGCGCTCGCGCGTTCGTCGATCTCGATCTTCTGGTCGGCGCGGACCTTGGTGCCGAGCGTGTCGATGCGTTCGCCGTCGACGAGCACCCAGCCCTTTTCGATCCATTCGTCGGCTTCGCGGCGCGAGCACATGCCGAGCTCGGACATCCGTTTCGACAGGCGCATCAGGCCCGATTCGTCACCGTAGTCGACGTCGGCGGCGGCGCGCTTGACCGGTTGCGCGGTCTTGACCGCACCGAACGAGCGGCGCTCGCCGTCGCGTGCGGGGCGGGCCGGACGGTCGCCGAAGCTGCGCTTCGCACCTTCGCCGGCAGGCTTGTCGCGATACGACGGGCGCTTGCCGTCGTCGGCGCCTGAGCGGCGCGGGCGGGCATCGTCATCACGGCGCGGCGGGCGATCGGACGACGTGCGGCGGTCGCCGAAGCTGCGCTTCGCGCCTTCGCCGGCTGCGTTGTCGCGATACGGCGCGCGTGTGCCGCCTTCGCCTGCACCTGCACGACGCGGCCGTGCATCGTCATCGCGGCGCGGCGGACGATCGGACGACGTGCGGCGGTCGCCGAAGCTGCGCTTCGCGCCTTCGCCGGCTGCGTTGTCGCGGTATGGCGCGCGTGCGTTGCCTTCACTGAAACCTGCGCGGCGCGGACGTGCATCGTCATCGCGGCGGGGCGGGCGATCCGACGACGGGCGACGATCGCCGAAGCTGCGCTTCGCGCCTTCACTGCCTGCGTTGTCACGATACGGCGCGCGTGCACCGCCTTCGCCACCTGCACGACGCGGCCGCGCGTCGTCATCGCGGCGCGGCGGACGATCCGACGACGTACGACGGTCGCCGAAGCTGCGTTTTGCACCTTCACCGCCTGCGCTGTCGCGATACGGCGCGCGTGCACCGCCTTCGCCACCTGCACGACGCGGCCGCGCGTCGTCATCGCGGCGCGGCGGACGATCGGACGACGTGCGGCGGTCGCCGAAGCTGCGCTTCGCGCCTTCCCCGGCCGCGTTGTCGCGATAAGGGGCGCGCGTGCCGCGTTCCGCACCGCCGTCACGCGGTGCACGCTTGGCCGGTGCGCGATCCGCGCCCGGGCGCTCGGCGCCCGCGGCAGCGCGCGGCTTGAACGTGCGTTCGCCGGCGCCGGCCGGGGACGCTTTCTTCGGGCGGGCCGGCTTGTCCCCGGCGGGAGGCGTAGCGGGACGCACCGCCTTGCGGGCGACGAGGCTGCCGGAGCGGACAGGGGCGCGGGTCGGCGACGCCGGCTTCGGATTCTTGACGGTTAATTTGGTGCGCATAAACGCTGGGATTCATTCAGACTGCGATCGCACGCAGCAATTCGGTTTCGAGCTGGATCTGCAGGCGGTTGTCGGACAGGCCGGCACCCGCGAGCAGGAAGATGTCCTCGACGCGTTCGCCGAGCGTATTGATCCGCGCCGCGTGGACGCCGATCCGATGCTCGGCGAGTACGCGCGCGATCGAATAGAGAAGGCCTGGCCGGTCGTTGGCCGACACGGACAGGATGTAGTACTGGCCGCGTTCGTCGGCCCGCAGGTCGACGCGCGGCGTGATCGGAAACGTCCGGGACAGCCTCGACAGGCGGCCCTTGGACGGCTCCGGCAGCGGTGCGGTTTCGGTGAGTCGCGACGCGAGTTGCTGCTCGACGAGATTCGCGATGTCGCGATACCGCACGTCACGTTCGGTCTGCGTGACGATGAAGTTGTCGAGCGCATAGCCGTGCCGCGTCGTGCTGACGCGTGCGTCGAGCACCGACAGCCCGTTGCGGTCGAAATACGCGCAGATGCCCGCGAACAGGTCGGGGCGATCCTTCACGTATACGAGCACCTGCAGCGCGTCGCCGATCGGCGACGGCCGCGCGCGGACGATCGCGGTTTCGGCATTCACGTGCCGGTACAGCACACGTGTCTGCCACGCGATGTCGGCCGCGTCGTGACGCAGGAAGAAGCCGACATCGAGCTGATCCCACAGCGCGCAATGCGCATCGTCGGGCACGGTCTCGAGACGCAGCAGCGCAAGCGCCTGCTCCTGCCGCGACTTCAGCTCCGAATGCGCGTCGGGGTTGGCCCCGCCGAGCACCGCGAGCGTGATGCGGTACAGATCCTCGAGCAGCTTGCCCTTCCACGTGTTCCACACCTTCGGGCTCGTGCCGCGGATATCGGCGACGGTCAGCAGGTACAGCGCGGTGAGGTACCGCTCGTTGCCGACGACTTCGGCGAAGCGCTTGATGACTTCCGGGTCGCTCGTGTCCTGCTTCTGCGCGACCTGGCTCATCGTCAGGTGATGCTGGACGAGCCACACGATCAGCGCTGCATCGTCGCCGGCAATGCCGTGCTCGCGGCAGAAGCGCCGCGCATCGGCCATCCCGAGCGTCGAGTGATCGCCGCCGCGGCCCTTCGCGATGTCGTGGAACAGTGCCGCGACATACAGCACCCACGGGCGCTCGAAGTTGCCGATCAACTGGCTGCAGAACGGATATTCGTGCGCGTGCTCGGCCACCGCGAAGCGGCGGATATTGCGCAACACCATCAAGATGTGCTGGTCGACCGTGTACACGTGGTACAGGTCGTGCTGCATCTGGCCGACGATGCGGCGGAAGTTCAGCAGGTAGCGGCCGAGCACGCTCGTCTGGTTCATCAACCGGAACGCGTGCGTGATTCCTTCGGGTTGCTGAAGGATCCGCATGAACGTGTCGCGGTTCTGCGGATCGCGGCGCCACGTGTTGTTCATGATCTCGCGCGAGTTGTACAGCGCGCGCAGCGTGCGGGCGGACAGGCCCTTCACGCCACGGGTCGTCTCGTACAACAGGAACGCTTCGAGGATCGCGTCGGGGTGGCGTTCGAACACGCCGTCGTCGACGATCTCGAGCATGCCCTGCTTTTCGACGAAGCGGTCGGGCGACAGCACGCGCGTGATGCCGCTCGTCGCGGGGAACAGCTGCGCCTCGATGTTCTGGATCAGGATCGTCGCGAGCTGCGTGACGGCTTTCGCGGCCCAGTAATAGCGGCGCATCAGCTGTTCGCTCGCGCGCTTGGCCTGCGTCGCCTGATAGCCGAAGCTCTCGGCGGCCTGCGTCTGCAGGTCGAACACGAGCATGTCCTGGCGGCGGCCGGCGATCACGTGCAGCCGCGCGCGCAGCGTTTTCAGGAAACCTTCGTTGCGGCGCAGCTCGCGCGCCTCGCGATCGGTGATGAGACCACGCGTGTCGAGCTCGCGCCAGCTGCTGCCGAAACCGGCCGCGCGCGCGATCCACAGGATCGTCTGCAGGTCGCGCAACCCGCCGGGGCTTTCCTTCACGTTCGGTTCGAGGCTGTAAGGCGTGTCCTGGAACTTCGCGTGGCGCTGGCGCATCTCGAGCACCTTCGCGGTGAAGAACGCGCGGGCGTCGAGCGCCTCGTGGTAGCGCACCGTGAAGCGTTCGAACAGCGCGGTGCTGCCGACGATGCGGCGCGCTTCCAGCAGCGAGGTCTGCACCGTGACGTCCTGCGACGCCTCCTCGATGCACTGCGCGACCGTGCGCACGCTGCTGCCGATCTCGAGGCCGAGATCCCACGCCATACCGATGAAGCGCTCGATGCGGGCGTCGAGGGCCGGATCGTGCGCATCGGGCAGCAGCACGAGGATGTCGACGTCGGAATAGGGCGCGAGTTCGCCGCGCCCGTAGCCACCGACGGCGACGAGCGCGAGCGTCGCGGGCAGCCCGCAGTCGTCCCACACGCGCTTCAGCGCTTCGTCGGTGAGTTTCGACAGCGCGTGCATCAGCGACGCGACGTTCGCCGCGCGGCGAAAGCGCTCGAGCATCTCCGCTTTGGCGGCCTTGAATTCGGCGCGCCGCGACAGCGCTTCGGGCGAGGGGGCTGCGTGAGCGCTCATGGGCGGCCGTTCAGGTGCGGGTGGGGCGGGCTGGCGCGACGGCGCTCAGACGGCGGCGGCCGGTTGCGCGAACACCGGGCGCGCCGGCGTGCCGGCCGACACGGTCAGCACCTCGTAGCCGGTTTCGGTGACGAGCACCGTGTGCTCCCACTGCGCCGACAGGCTGCGGTCGCGCGTCTTGACCGTCCACTGGTCGGGCATCGTGCGGATGTCGCGCTTGCCGGCGTTGATCATCGGCTCGATCGTGAAGATCATCCCGGCCTTCAGTTCGATGCCGGTGCCCGGGCGGCCGTAGTGGACGACCTGCGGATCTTCGTGGAACACCGTGCCGATGCCGTGGCCGCAGTATTCGCGCACGACGCTGTAGCCCTGCGCTTCCGCGTGCTTCTGGATCGCGTAGCCGATGTCGCCGAGGTGCGCGCCGGGCTTGACCTGGTCGATGCCGAGCCACATGCATTCGTAGGTGGTCTGCACGAGGCGCTTCGCGAGGATCGAACCCTCGCCGACGATGAACATGCGGCTCGTGTCGCCGAAGTAGCCGTTCTTGATCACGGTGATGTCGATGTTCAGCGCATCGCCGTTCTTGATCACCTTCTCGCCGGGAATGCCGTGGCAGATCACGTCGTTGACCGAAATGCAGGTGGCCTTCGGGTACGGCGGGTAGCCGGGCGGCTGGTAGTTCAGCGGCGCCGGGATCGTGCCCTGTTCGTTGAGCATGAACTCGTGGCAGAGGCGGTCGAGTTCGGCGGTCGTGACGCCCGCGACGACGTGCGGCGTGATGAAGTCGAGCACTTCGCTCGCGAGACGGCAGGCGACGCGCATCTCGGCGATATCGTGTTCGTTTTTGAGCGTAATAGCCATCGAGGTATGCCTGGAATGCGGTGAATTGACGGATTATCGCACCTTCTGGCAGGCCTCGCAGCCCCTGCCGGCGGTGCGGATGCGGGTTTTCGCGGATTGTCCGGCCGGCTGCCGCGCGGCAAGCGAAAGAGGTGAGCGACTTGAGAGCGGACAAATCGGCGTGCTATACTCTTTGGCTAAGTCGATATCCAATTGCCGAGCTTGCCCCATGTTGGGGCGGCATGACGGATGGAAGGCTTGCGGCACGGGCGTTTGCACGTGCCGAATCGCAAGCCGGCGCAACCAGGGTGCCGGCCGCGCGGCATTCGCGCCCTTCGGGGTGGGATCGCGCGGCGGTACGGCGGCCGGCTTAAGACCCAACCCTCGTGGAGAATTTACATGGCAGTTACGATGCGCCAAATGCTGGAAGCGGGTGTCCACTTCGGTCACCAGACGCGCTTCTGGAACCCGAAGATGGCTCCGTTCATTTTCGGTCACCGCAACAAGATTCACATCATCAACCTCGAAAAGACGCTGCCGATGTTCACGGACGCACAGAAGTACGTGCGCCAGCTGGCAGCGAACCGCGGCACGATCCTGTTCGTCGGCACGAAGCGTCAATCGCGTGACACGATCGCCCAGGAAGCGCAGCGCGCAGGTATGCCGTTCGTCAACGCACGCTGGCTCGGCGGCATGATGACCAACTTCAAGACGCTGAAGGTATCGATCAAGCGCCTGAAGGACATGGAAGCGGCAGTCGAGGCAGGCGAGCTCGAAAAGATGAGCAAGAAGGAAGCGCTGCTGTTCGAACGCGAAATCGCCAAGCTGCAAAAGTCGATCGGCGGCGTGAAGGACATGGGCGGCATTCCGGACGCGATCTTCGTCGTCGACGTCGGCTACCACAAGATTGCTGTCACCGAAGCGAACAAGCTGGGCGTGCCGGTCATCGCCGTGGTCGATACGAACCACTCGCCGGAAGGTGTGGATTACGTGATCCCGGGTAACGACGACTCGAGCAAGGCAGTCGCGCTGTACGCTGAAGGCGTGGCCGATGCGATCCTCGAAGGCCGTGCGAACGCGGTCAACGAAGTGGTCCAGGCCGCACGCGGCGACGACGAGTACGTCGAGGAAAACGCGTAACTGGCCCCGAGCCGGCGCAAAAAGGGGGCTCTCAACAGGCCCCCTTTTTTTAAGCTTGTGCGCCGGACCTGATCGCGCCGAATCGGCGCGGGTCCGGAAACGAATCTCGGCCGTTCGCGTCCAAGCGGGCGGCGTTGTGAATACAGACTCAAGGAGCGAATGATGGCGGCAATTACCGCAAGCATGGTGGCAGAACTGCGCGCAAAGACCGACGCACCGATGATGGAGTGCAAGAAGGCGCTGACGGAAGCCGACGGCGATCTGGCCAAGGCTGAAGAGCTGCTGCGCGTCAAGCTCGGCAACAAGGCGAGCAAGGCGGCATCGCGCGTGACGGCAGAAGGCGTCGTCGCATCGTTCGTCGGCGGCAACGCAGGCTCGCTGGTCGAACTGAACTGCGAAACCGACTTCGTCGCGAAGAACGACGACTTCCTCGCATTCTCGAAGACGGTTGCAGAACTCGTCGCGACGCAAAACCCGGCCGACGTGGCTGCGCTGTCGGCGCTGCCGCTCGAAGGCTCGACGGTCGACGCAGTGCGTCTGGCGCTGGTCGGCAAGATCGGCGAGAACGTCTCGATCCGCCGTTTCGTCCGTTTCGAAACCGCGAACAAGATCGCAACGTACCTGCACGGCGCGCGTATCGGCGTGATCGTCGAGTACACGGGCGCGGAAGAGCAGGTCGGCAAGGACGTCGCGATGCACATCGCGGCAATGAAGCCGGTCGCGCTGTCGTCGGCCGACGTGCCGGCGGAACTGATCGAGACGGAACGCCGCGTGGCCGAGCAGAAGGCTGCGGAATCGGGCAAGCCGGCTGAAATCGTCGCGAAGATGGTCGACGGCAGCGTCCAGAAGTACCTGAAGGAAGTGTCGCTGCTGAACCAGACGTTCGTGAAGAACGACAAGCAGACGATCGAGCAGATGCTGAAGGCAGCGGATGCCGCAGTGCAGAAGTTCGCACTGTTCGTCGTCGGCGAAGGCATCGAGAAGCGCCAGGACGACTTCGCCGCCGAAGTGGCCGCGCAAGTCGCAGCAGCAAAGCAGCAGTAAGCCGTAAGCAGTCAGGCAGTATCCGCGGCGGGCGTCCGCTCCGCCGCGGTCGGCGCCGCCGCCGGCCGGCCGGGAAACCCGGTCCGACCGTCGGCGCTTGCCCGAATCAGTATTTCGCCCCTACAGTTCGTGGTTGTCATCCTCTCGTCGCTCGGAAGCCCCTATGTCCAATGCCTATAAACGCGTCCTCCTCAAACTCTCCGGCGAAGCGCTGATGGGCGACGATGCCTTCGGCATCAATCGCGCGACGATCGAACGGATGGTGGCCGATATCGCCGAAGTCGTGCGTCTCGGTACGCAGCTCGCGGTCGTGATCGGTGGCGGTAATATTTTCCGCGGTGTCGCGGGTGGCGCGGCCGGCATGGATCGCGCGACGGCAGACTACATGGGGATGCTCGCGACGATGATGAACGCGCTGGCGCTGCAGGACGCGATGCGCCACGCCGGCATCGAGGCGCGTGTGCAGTCCGCGCTGCGGATGGACCAGGTCGTCGAGCCGTACATCCGGCCCCGTGCGATCCGCCAGCTCGAGGAAGGCCGCGTCGTGATCTTCGCGGCCGGTACGGGCAACCCGTTCTTCACGACGGACACGGCCGCCGCGCTGCGTGGTTCGGAAGTGGGCGCCGAGGTCGTATTGAAGGCGACCAAGGTCGATGGCGTATATTCTGCCGATCCGAAGAAGGATCCGTCGGCCACGCGTTACACGACGATCACTTTCGACGAGGCGATCAGCCGCAACCTGCAGGTGATGGACGCGACGGCCTTTGCGCTGTGCCGGGACCAGAAGCTGCCGATTCGCGTGTTTTCGATCAACAAGCCGGGCGCGCTCAAGCGCATCGTGCTGGGCGAGGACGAAGGTACGCTCGTCCACGTGTAAACTCCCGCGGATGCGGGTCATCGGCCGCGGCGCACCCGATGCGCCGGGCGGGGCCCGTGTTCTTTGAAGGTTAGAAGGTTCGGAGGTTGAAATGAGTGTCGCTGATACCAAGAAGGGCGTCGAGCAAAAGATGCAGCGCTCGATCGAAGCGTTCAAGAACGATCTGGCAAAGATCCGTACGGGCCGTGCACACACCGGTCTGCTCGATCACGTGCAGGTCGACTACTACGGCTCGATGGTGCCGATCTCGCAGGTCGCCAACCTGACGCTCGTCGATGCGCGCACGATCGGCGTGCAGCCGTGGGAAAAGAACATGGTCGCGAAGGTCGAGAAGGCCATTCGCGAAGCCGACCTGGGCCTGAACCCGGCCACCGCCGGCGACCTGATCCGCGTGCCGATGCCCGCGCTGACGGAAGAGCGCCGCCGCGAGCTGACCAAGGTCGTCAAGAGCGAAGGCGAAACCGCCAAGGTCGCGATCCGCAACTTGCGCCGCGACGCGAACGAAGCGCTCAAGAAGCTCGTGAAGGACAAGGAAATCTCGGAAGACGACGAGCGCCGCGCGAGCGACGACGTGCAGAAGCTGACCGACAAGCACGTTGCCGAAATCGACAAGCTCGTGCAGAGCAAGGAAGCCGAGATCATGACGGTCTGACGACCGTCCTCGCGCGCCGCCTTCTTCCCGCATTACTGTCTCAACGGCCATGACCTATACCAGCTCTACCGTTCGCGTGCCTGACGTCGGCGTCGTGCCGCGTCACATCGCGATCATCATGGACGGCAACGGCCGTTGGGCGACCGAACGCCGCTTGCCGCGCGTCGCGGGGCACACCCGCGGCGTCGATGCCGTGCGGGCGGTGGTCGAAGGCTGCGCGCGCGCCGGCGTCGAGTACCTGACGCTGTTCGCGTTCAGTTCGGAGAACTGGCGCCGTCCGAACGACGAAGTGTCGTTCCTGATGCGCCTGTTCATCACCGCGCTCGAGCGCGAGGTCGGCAAGCTTCACGCGAACGGGATCCGCCTGCGTGTCGTCGGCGATCTCGACCGCTTCGAGCCGCGCATCCGCGAGCTGATTCGCCGCGCCGAAACCAAGACGGCGCGCAATACCCGTCTTACGCTCACCATCGCGGCCAACTACGGTGGCCGGTGGGACATCCTGCAGGCGACGAAGAAGCTCGTCGAGCAGGCCGTGCGCGAGGGTCGCGAGGTCGAAGTGACCGAGGACGCTTTCGCGCCGCACCTGGCGATGGCCTATGCGCCGGAGCCCGATCTCTTCATCCGTACCGGTGGCGAGCAGCGCGTCAGCAACTTCCTGCTGTGGCAACTCGCGTACGCCGAATTCTATTTCACCGACAAATACTGGCCGGATTTCGACGGCGCGGCGCTGGCCGACGCCATGGCGTCGTATACGGAGCGCGAGCGCCGTTTCGGCCGCACGAGCGCACAGCTCGAACCGCAATCGCAGAACGCCGACTCCCTTTCATGCTGAAAACCCGTGTGATCACGGCGATCGTGATGCTGGCGGTCCTGCTGCCGGTGACGCTGTTCGCGCCGCTCGCCGCGTTCGGCGCGCTGATCGGCGTCGTGCTCGTGTTTGCCGCGTGGGAATGGGCGCGCCTGCTCAAGCTCGGCGGCGCCGGCCCGGTCGTCTATGCAGTCGTCGCGGCGCTGGCGCTCGCGGCAACGGCGCCGCTCGGCGTTGATGCGGCATCGTCCCGTCCCCTTTTCATGGCAGCCGGCGTGTTCTGGCTGCTAGTCGGCCCGTTCACGCTGCGGCGCAAGCCGGCGCTCGCGGGCGGCGTATGGCGGCCGTTCCTGCTCGCGGCCGGCCTCGTGGTCTTCGCGGCCTGCTGGCATGCGCTCGTCGCGGCGCGTGCGCAGGGCGTACCGTTCGTGCTGTCGCTGCTTCTGGTCGTCTGGCTCGCCGATATCGGCGCATACTTCGCGGGCAAGGCCTTCGGAAAGCGTAAACTGGCCATCACGATCAGCCCCGGCAAGAGCTGGGAAGGCGCGATCGGTGGCTGGCTCGCCGTGATGGTCGTCGCCGGTGTCGCGATGACCGTGCATGCGTTCGAGCCGACCCTGTTTTCCGCGTTCGCCGTGCGCTACGGGATGCCCGGCGCATGGGCCGCACTGACGCTGCTGGTCGCATACAGCGTGATCGGCGACCTGTTCGAGTCGTTGCTGAAGCGGCAGGCGGGCGTGAAGGATTCGAGCGGACTGCTGCCAGGCCATGGCGGCGTGCTCGACCGTGTCGACGCGCTGCTGCCGGTGCTGCCGCTCGCGATGCTGCTGCTTGGTTAAACCACTCATTCTGTTATGCAAAAACGCCTGACATTGCTCGGTTCCACGGGCTCCATCGGAGACAGCACGCTCGACGTCGTCGCGCGCCATCCCGAGCGCTTCTCGGTCTATGCGCTGACCGCACACCGCAACGGCGACAAGCTGGTCGAGCAATGCCTGCGCTTCACACCCGAGGTGGCGGTGGTGGGCGATGCCGAGACGGCCGCGCAGGTCGACGCGAAACTGCGCGCGGCGGGCAGCAAGACGACCGTGCTGCACGGGCCGCAGGCGCTCGTCGACGTGTCGAAGAGCGATGGCTGCGACACGGTGGTCGCGGCGATCGTCGGGGCGGCCGGCATGGCGCCGAGCCTCGCGGCCGCGCGCGCCGGCAAGCGCATCCTGCTCGCGAACAAGGAGGCGCTGGTGATGTCGGGCGCGATCTTCATGGACGCCGTGCGCGACCACGGCGCGATCCTGCTGCCGGTCGACAGCGAACACAACGCGATCTTCCAGTGCATGCCGCGCGACGCGGCCGAGCATGGCGGGATCTCGAAGATCATCCTGACCGCGTCGGGCGGCCCGTTCCGCACGCGCGAACCGGCCACGCTCGTCGATGTGACGCCGGACGAGGCGTGCAAGCACCCGAACTGGGTGATGGGCCGCAAGATCTCGGTCGATTCCGCGACGATGATGAACAAGGGCCTCGAGGTGATCGAGGCGCACTGGATCTTCGGGCTGCCGGGCGAGCGCATCGACGTGCTGATCCACCCGCAGAGCGTGATCCATTCGCTCGTGTCGTATCGCGACGGCTCGGTGCTCGCGCAGCTCGGCAACCCCGACATGCGCACGCCGATCGCGCACGCGCTCGCGTTCCCCGAGCGTGTCGATGCGGGCGTCGAACAACTCGATCTCGCGCAAATTGCCCAGCTGTCGTTCGAGAAGCCCGATTACGCGCGCTTCCCGTGCCTCGCGCTCGCGCTGAAGGCGCTTGAGGAAGGCGGCATCGCGAGCGCCGCATTGAACGCGGCGAACGAAGTCGCGGTCGAAGCGTTTCTCGAGCGCCGCATCGGCTTCATGGCGATTGCGGCGACGGTCGACGCCGTGCTCAACACGCTGCCGAACCGTACGCCCGACGGGCTCGAGGACGTCCTGGCGGCGGATGCCGAGGCACGCCGCCTCGCCGCCGAGATCATTGCGAAAGCGCCTGCGCCACGCGTGGAGCGCACTGTCTGAATGGGGTGCTCATGAACGTGCTGGTCGAACTGATCGCGTTTGCGGTGGCGATCGGGGTGCTGGTCGTCGTGCATGAGTACGGACACTATCGCGTCGCGCGCTGGTGCGGCGTGAAGGTGCTGCGTTTCTCGATCGGCTTCGGCCAGCCCGTCGCGCGCTGGGTCAGCCGCAGGACGGGCACCGAGTGGACGCTGTCGGCACTGCCGCTCGGCGGCTACGTGAAGATGCTCGACGAGCGCGATCCCGGCCCCGGCATCGCGCCCGAGGAGCTCGGCCAGGCATTCAACCGGCAGTCCGTCTACAAGCGCATCGCGATCGTTGCAGCCGGGCCGATTGCCAACTTCCTGTTGGCAATCGCGCTGTTTTCCGTCGTATTCGCCACCGGTGTAACCGAGCCGGCCGCGATCGTCGCACCGCCGGCCGCCGGCACGGTGGCGGCGCGGGCGGGCTTCGACGGCAGCGAGAAGATCGTGTCGATCCGCAACGCGCAAGGCGGCGAGGCCGAGCCGGTGCGGTCATGGTCGGATCTGCGCTGGAAGCTGCTGGCCGCTGCATTCGATCACCGCGAGATCGTGCTCGGCGCACGCGACGGCAACACGACGTTCGATTTCCGCGTCGACCTCCGCCAGGTTCCCGAAAGTCAGCTCGACGACGATTTCATGGCCCATCTGGGCTTCGAGACCGGCGGCGGCACGCTGTCGGTCGCGTCGGTGCAGCCCGGCAGCGCGGCGGAGCAGGCCGGCCTGAAGTCCGGCGACAAGCTGGTCGCGCTCGACGGCAAGCCGATCGGTGGCGCGTCGCGCTTCATCGATTTCGTGAAACACCATGCGGGCAAGCCGCTCGACCTGCAGATCGAGCGCGACGGCGCCGCGCAGACGGTGTCGATCGTGCCGCAGATGCAGCGCGACGACGAATCGGGGCAGCAGGTCGGCCGTATCGGCGCGGCGCTGTCGATGCATGCGCCGTCCGTCGACGTGCGATATGGGCCGATCGAAAGCCTGCAGCTCGGCGCACACCGTACGTGGGACATCTCCGTGTATTCGCTGAAGATGTTCGGGCGCATGATCACGGGCAACGCATCGCTGAAGAACCTGTCCGGCCCGGTGACGATCGCGGACTACGCGGGCAAGAGTGCGCGGCTCGGTCCGTCGGCGTTCCTGTCGTTCCTCGCCCTTGTCAGCATTAGCCTTGGCGTCCTGAACTTGTTGCCGATTCCCGTTTTGGACGGGGGGCATCTGTTATATTATGCGGTTGAAGCCGCGACCGGGAAAGCCGTCTCGGAGCGCTGGCAGCTGATTCTGCAAAGAGCCGGGTTGATCTGCATCGTCGCATTGTCGGCGATCGCGCTGTTCAACGATCTGGCTCGGTTAATCCATTTCTGAAGCGTCAGGCGGCGGCCGCTGGGCAGCCGCCTGATTTGATGCAGCTAAATATTGGGGATGCATGTTGTTCAAACCTCATCGCTTTGTACCTAAGACAGTTGCAGCGGCCGCGCTCGCCGCGCACGGCCTCGCGGCCCATGCAGCGGCACCGTTCGTGGTGCAAGACATCAAGATCGAGGGGCTGCAGCGCGTCGAAGCGGGTTCGGTGTTCGCCTACCTGCCGATCAAGCAGGGCGATACCTTCACGGACGACAAGGCATCCGAAGCAATCCGCGCGCTGTACGCGACGGGCTTCTTCAACGACGTACGCATCGCCACGCAGGGCAACGTCGTGATCGTGCAGGTGCAGGAGCGTCCGGCCATCGCGTCGATCGACTTCACCGGCACGAAGGAGTTCGACAAGGACAACCTGACGAAGGCGCTGCGCGCAGTCGGCCTCGCCGACGGCCGCTACTACGACAAGGCGCTCGTCGACAAGGCGGAGCAGGAACTCAAGCGCCAGTACCTCACGCGCGGCTTCTACGCGGCCGAGGTCAAGACGACGGTCACGCCGGTCGACGCGAACCGCGTGTCGATCCTGTTCGCGGTGGCCGAAGGCCCGAGCGCGAAGATCCGCCAGATCAACTTCATCGGCAACAAGGCCTTCAGCACCAGCACGCTGCGCGACGAAATGCAGCTGTCGACGCCGAACTGGTTCTCCTGGTACACGAAGAACGACCTGTACTCGAAGGAAAAGCTCACCGGCGACCTCGAGGCGGTGCGTTCGTACTACCTGAACCGCGGCTATCTCGAGTTCAACATCGATTCGACCCAGGTGTCGATCTCGCCCGACAAGAAGGACATGTACCTGACGGTCACGCTGCACGAAGGCGAGCCGTACACGGTGTCGGGCATCAAGCTGTCGGGCAACCTGCTCGATCGCGAAGCCGAACTCAACAAGCTGATCAAGATCAAGCCGGGCGATCGCTTCTCGGCCGAAAAGCTGCAACAGACCACCAAGTCGATCGTCGACAAGCTCGGTGAGTACGGCTACGCATTCGCGACCGTCAACGCGCAGCCGGACATCGACCAGGCGAACCACAAGGTGAACCTGAACCTCGTCGTCGATCCGAGCCGCCGCGTGTACGTGCGCCGCATCAACGTCGTCGGCAACACGCGCACGCGCGACGAAGTGGTGCGCCGCGAAATGCGCCAGCTCGAAAGCTCGTGGTTCGATTCGAACCGCCTCGCGCTGTCGAAGGATCGCGTGAACCGTCTCGGCTACTTCACCAACGTCGACGTGACGACGCTGCCGGTCGAAGGCACGAACGACCAGGTCGACGTGAACGTGAAGGTCGACGAAAAGCCGACCGGCGCGATCACGCTGGGCGCCGGCTTCTCGTCGACGGACAAGGTCGTGCTGTCGGCGGGGGTGTCGCAGGACAACGTGTTCGGTTCGGGTACCAGCCTGTCGGTGAACGTCAACACCGCGAAGAGCTACCGTACGCTGACCGTCACGCAGGTCGACCCGTACTTCACGGTCGACGGCATCAAGCGGATCACGGACGTCTACTACCGCACGTACCAGCCGCTCTACTATTCGACGAGCTCGAGCTTCCGGATCATCAGCGCGGGCGGCAACCTGAAGTTCGGCATCCCGTTCTCGGAAGTCGACACCGTCTACTTCGGCGCGGGCTTCGAGCAGAACCGTCTCGACGTCGATTCGAACACGCCGCAGAGCTACCAGGATTACGTGAACCAGTTCGGCCGCGTGTCGAACACGGTGCCGCTGACGGTCGCGTGGTCGCGCGACGCGCGTGACAGCGCGCTGATTCCGAGCCGCGGCTACTTCACGCAGGCGAACATGGAGTACGGCGTGCCGGTCGGCAAGATCCAGTACTACAAGGCCGACCTGCAGGCCCAGTACTACTATTCGTTCTCGCGCGGCTTCATCCTGGGCCTGAACCTGCAAGGCGGCTACGGTAACGGTATCGGCAACCCGTACCCGATCTTCAAGAACTACTACGCGGGCGGTATCGGCTCCGTGCGTGGCTACGAGCCGAGCTCGCTGGGCCCGCGCGACACGAAGACGAACGACCCGATCGGCGGTTCGAAGATGGTCGTCGGCAACATCGAGCTGACGTTCCCGCTGCCGGGCACGGGCTACGACCGCACGCTGCGCGTGTTCACGTTCCTCGACGGCGGTAACGTGTGGGGCAACGCACCGGGCGGCACGAGTACGGGCGCCAACGGCCTGCGTTACGGCTACGGTGTGGGTCTCGCGTGGATCTCGCCGATCGGCCCGCTGAAGCTGAGCCTCGGGTTCCCGCTGCAGAAGCACGAAGGCGACCAGTACCAGAAATTCCAGTTCCAGATCGGGACGGCGTTCTGATCGAACGCATGACAACAGCAACGAGAGGGTAATTTTGCTAACCGGTAAGTTTTCGAAACGAGTGATGTGCGCGCTGACCGTTGCGCTGGCCTTGGGCGCGGCAACGGTGCACGCACAGGACGTCGCCCGCATCGCGGCGGTCAATTCGGATCGGATCCTGCGCGAGTCGGTGCCCGCGAAGGCGGCGCAGACGAAGCTCGAAGCCGAGTTCGCGAAGCGCGACAAGGATCTGCAGGATCTGGCGGCGCGCCTGAAGTCGATGTCCGATTCGCTGGACAAGAACGGCGCGTCGCTGTCGGCGGCCGACCGCGCGCAGAAGCAGCGTGACCTCGCCCAGCTCGACACCGACTTTCAGCGCAAGCAGCGCGAGTTCCGCGAAGACCTGAACCAGCGCCGCAACGAGGAGCTGGCGGCTGTGCTCGAGCGGGCGAACAAGGTCATCAAGCAGATCGCCGAGCAGCAGAATTACGACCTGATCGTGCAGGAGGCCGTGTACGTCAGCCCGCGCATCGACATCACCGACAAGGTGCTCAAGGCGCTCGCGTCCGGCTCGACGAACTGAACGGAGCAGACGACGAATGGCATTGACGCTTGAGGAACTCGTAAAGCGGTTCGGCGGCGAGATCGCCGGCGACGCACAGTGCAAGGTGGGCGGGCTCGCACCGCTCGACCAGGCAGGCCCGCAGCAACTCGCGTTCCTCGCGAATCCGAAGTACCTGTCGCAGGTCGAGTCGACCCGCGCCGGCGCGGTGCTGATCGCGCCGAAGGATCTGGAAAAGCTGGGCGCGGCCGCAAGCGGTCGCAACTTCATCGTCACGCCGAATCCGTACGCGTACTTCGCGCGCGTCGCGCAGATGTTCATCGACCTGGCCACGCCGCAGCGCGCCGCCGGCGTGCATCCGAGCGCGACGATCGATCCGGCCGCGCAGGTCGCCGCGAGTGCCGTGATCGGCCCGCACGTGACGGTCGAGGCCGGTGCGGTGATCGAGGACGGCGTGCAGCTCGACGCGAACGTCTTCATCGGCCGCGGCACGACGATCGGCGCGGGCTCGCACCTGTATCCGAACGCGTCGGTGTACCACGGCTGCAAGGTCGGCCCGCGCGCGATCATCCATGCGGGCGCGGTGATCGGCTCCGACGGCTTCGGCTTCGCGCCGGATTTCGTCGGCGACGGCGATGCGCGCACCGGCAGCTGGGTCAAGATCCCGCAGGTCGGCGGCGTCACGATCGGCCCGGACGTCGAGATCGGCGCGAACACGACGATCGATCGCGGCGCGATGGCGGATACCGTCATCGAGGAATGCGTGAAGATCGACAACCAGGTGCAGATCGGCCACAACTGCCGGATTGGCGCCTATACGGTGATCGCCGGCAGCGCCGGGATCGCGGGCAGCACGACGATCGGCCGCCACTGCATGATCGGCGGCGCGGCCGGGATCGCCGGCCACGTGACGCTCGGCGACTATGTCATCATCACCGCGAAGTCGGGCGTATCGAAGTCGCTGCCGAAGGCCGGCATCTATACCAGCGCGTTCCCGGCCGTCGACCATGGCGAATGGAACAAGAGCGCCGCGCTCGTGCGCAATCTCGACAAGCTGCGCGAGCGCATCAAGGCGCTCGAAGCCGCGCTCGCCGCCCAGGGCGGCACGGACGCCTGAGCGCATCATGCGAGACCTCGAACCGGGTACGGCCAGCGCAACCGGCCCGGTTTGCCAGACTGGGCCGCACGCCGGCCCACTTCAGCCTTTGCATCACCACCGCGCAGCCTCTGCGTGAGACGAACCATCATGAGCACTGAAAAAATCAATCTCGACATCCACAAGATCCTCACGCTGCTGCCGCATCGCTACCCGATTCTGCTCGTCGATCGCGTGCTCGAACTCGAACCGCACAAGGGCATCAAAGCGCTGAAGAACGTGTCGATCAACGAGCCGTACTTCCAGGGGCATTTCCCGAAGCGGCCGGTGATGCCGGGCGTGCTGATCCTCGAAGCGCTCGCGCAGGCCGCGGCGCTGCTGACCTTCTCGGAAGAGCAGCCGAAGGATCCGGAGAACACGCTGTACTACTTCGTCGGGATCGACGGCGCACGCTTCAAGCGTCCGGTCGAGCCGGGCGACCAACTGATTCTGAACGTGACGTTCGAACGCTACATCCGCGGCATCTGGAAGTTCAAGGCGGTGGCGGAAGTGGACGGCAAGGTGGCGGCGGAAGCCGAACTGATGTGCACGGTCAAGACGACCGACGTGGCGCCCTGAGCGACGCGGCACGGACAGGCAACGCAACGCGACACATCACATCGAGAGGCAACGGCGCATGACCAGGATTCATCCCACCGCGATTGTCGAACCGGGCGCGCAGATCGACGAATCGGTCGAGATCGGCCCGTACGCGATCATTGGTCCGCACGTCACGATCGGCGCGCGTACGACGATCGGCTCGCACAGCGTGATCGAAGGCCATACGACGCTCGGCGAGGACAACCGCATCGGCCATTACGCGTCGGTCGGCGGTCGTCCGCAGGACATGAAGTACAAGGACGAGCCGACGAAGCTCGTGATCGGCAGCCGCAACACGATCCGCGAGTTCACGACGATCCACACGGGCACCGTGCAGGACGTCGGCGTGACGACGCTCGGTGACGACAACTGGATCATGGCCTATGTGCACATCGGTCACGACTGCACCGTCGGCAACCACGTGATCCTGTCGAGCAACGCCCAGATGGCCGGCCACGTCGAGATCGGCGACTGGGCGATCGTCGGCGGGATGTCGGGCGTTCACCAGTTCGTGCGCATCGGCGCGCACTCGATGCTGGGCGGCGCATCGGCGCTCGTGCAGGACATTCCGCCGTTCGTGATCGCGGCCGGCAACAAGGCCGAGCCGCACGGGATCAACGTCGAAGGGCTGCGCCGGCGCGGTTTCTCGCCCGACGCGATCTCCGCGCTGCGCAGCGCGTACCGCCTGCTGTACAAGAACGGCCTGTCGCTCGAGGAAGCGAAAGTACAGTTGCGCGAGCTGGCGGCGGCGGGCGGTGAGGGCGACGCACCCGTGAAGGCGCTCGTCGAGTTCATCGACGCGTCGCAACGCGGCATCATCCGCTAAGCGATGCCGCTTCCGACCACTCAGCTCCGGCTCGCGATGGTGGCCGGCGAACCGTCGGGCGACCTGCTCGGCGCGTCGCTGCTCGGCGGGCTGCGCCAGCGGCTGCCCGAATCGGCCCAGTACTATGGGATCGGCGGCCCGCGAATGATCGCGCAGGGCTTCGACTCGCACTGGCAGATGGACAAGCTGACCGTGCGCGGCTATGTCGAGGCGCTGGGCCAGATTCCCGAGATCCTGCGGATTCGCGGCGAGCTGAAGCGCCAGTTGCTCGCCGAGCGGCCGGACGCGTTCATCGGCGTCGATGCGCCCGACTTCAACTTCAACGTCGAACAGGCGGCGCGCGATGCGGGCATCCCGTCGATCCACTTCGTGTGCCCGTCGATCTGGGCATGGCGCGGCGGCCGGATCAAGAAGATCGCGAAGTCCGTCGATCACATGTTGTGCCTGTTCCCGTTCGAACCGGCGATTCTCGACAAGGCAGGTGTTGCCTCGACCTACGTCGGCCATCCGCTCGCCGACGAGATTCCGCTCGAGCCCGACACGCACGGCGCGCGCATCGCGCTCGGACTGCCGGCCGACGGCCCGGTGATCGCCGTGTTGCCGGGCAGCCGGCGCTCGGAAATCGCACTGATCGGCCCGACCTTCTTCGCGGCGATGGCGCTGATGCAGCAGCGCGAGCCTGGCGTACGGTTCGTGATGCCGGCGGCCACGCCCGCGCTGCGTGCGCTGCTGCAGCCGCTCGTCGACGCGCATCCGCAGCTCGCGCTGACTATCACCGACGGCCGCTCGCAGGTCGCGATGACGGCTGCCGACGCGATCCTCGTGAAGAGCGGGACGGTCACGCTGGAAGCCGCGCTGCTGAAGAAGCCGATGGTGATCTCGTACAAGGTGCCCTGGCTGACCGGGCAGATCATGCGCCGGCAGGGTTACCTGCCGTACGTCGGCTTGCCGAACATCCTGGCGGGGCGTTTCGTCGTGCCCGAGCTGCTGCAGCATTTCGCGACGCCCGAGGCGCTCGCCGATGCGACGCTCACGCAGCTGCGTGACGATGCGAACCGCCGCACGCTGACCGAAGTCTTTACCGAAATGCATCTTTCGCTGCGGCAGAACACGGCCGTGAAGGCGGCCGAAGCGGTCGTGCGCGTGCTTGAACAACGCAAGGGGCGCGCATGACCGCAGTCCGTGCACCACGCCGCCGCGCGTCGAGCGACGTGCAGGGCGGTTTCGATTTCAGCCGTCCCGACGAGATCGTCTGCGGCGTCGACGAAGCGGGCCGCGGCCCGCTCGCGGGGCCGGTGGTGGCCGCCGCGGTGATCCTCGATCCGGCGCAGCCGATCGACGGGCTCGACGATTCGAAGGCGTTGTCCGCGAAGAAGCGCGACGCGCTGTACGAGCTGATCGTCGCGCGCTCGCTGTCGTATTGCGTCGCGTCGGCGAGTGTCGACGAGATCGACACGCTGAACATCCTGCACGCGACGATGCTCGCGATGAAGCGGGCGGTCGAAGGGCTGTCGGTCCTGCCGACGCTCGCGCAGATCGACGGTAACCGCTGTCCGACGCTGACCGTGCGCGCCGAGGCGATCGTCAGCGGCGACGCGCTCGTGCCGAGCATCTCGGCCGCGTCGATCCTCGCGAAGGTCACCCGTGACCGCATGCTCGTCGACCTGCACGAACGCTTCCCGGTGTACGGCTTCAACGTGCATGCGGGCTACGGCACCGTGAAACACCTTGCGGCGCTGCGCGAGCACGGCCCGTGCGAAGCCCATCGGCGTTCGTTCGCGCCGGTTCGTGCGGCACTCGACCTGATTCGATGAAAAGCATTACTTCCCGTGACAACCCGCTGTACAAGCGCCTGAAGGCGCTCGCGGGTTCGACGTCCCATCAGCGCCGCGGCGGTCAGGCGCTGCTCGAAGGATTCCATCTCGCGAGCGCATACCTCGATACGGGCGCGACGCCCGAGCTGTGCGTCACGACCGAAGGCGCACTCGGGCATGCCGAAGCGCAGGCGATCGTCGCGCGCATCGATGCGCAGCGGATCGTCACGCTGCCCGACGCGCTGTTCGGGCAGTTGTCGAACGTCGTCAACGGCGTCGGCTTCCTGCTGCTCGTCGACCGGCCGGCGCAGCCGCTGCCGGCGCGCGTGACGCAGTCGTCGGTCGTGCTCGACGGCGTGCAGGACGCCGGCAACGTCGGCTCGATCCTGCGCAGCGCGGCGGCCGCAGGCGTGCGTCACGTGTTCTGTGCGCCGGGCACCGCGTATGCGTGGTCGTCGAAGGTGCTGCGCTCGGGCATGGGCGCGCATTTCCTGCTGTCGATCCACGAGGACGTCGACGCCGGCGCGCTCGCCGAGCGCCTCGCTGTGCCGGTCGCGCTGACCGACTCGCATGGCGCGCAGGCAGTTTATGACTGCGACCTGTCGGGGCCGGTTGCCTGGGTGTTCGGCAATGAGGGGGCGGGTGTGTCGGCGTTCTGGCGCGACGCGGCCACGCATCGCGTGACGATCCCGCAACCGGGCGGGATGGAGTCGCTGAACGTCGCGGCCGCGGCCGCGGTCTGCCTGTTCGAGCAGGTGCGTCAGCAGCGGCGTGCGTGACGCCACACGCGTGCTCGCTCCGCACCATGAAAAAGGCCGCGTTCGACGCGGCCTTTTCGTTTCCAGTGGCGACCAGGCGGCCGCCAGCGCTCCGGCTTAGTACGACTGCCGGTCGAGACGGATTTCCTGCAGGATCGTTGTCGCGATTTCCTCGATCGACTTGTGCGTCGACGACAGCCACTTGATTCCCTCGCGGCGCATCATCGCTTCGGCTTCGTTGATCTCGTAGCGGCAGTTCTCGGGCGCCGCGTATTTGCTGCCCGGCCGGCGCTCGTTGCGGATCTCGGACAGGCGCTGCGGGTCGATCGACAGCCCGAACAGCTTCTCGCTGTACGCGGCGAGCGCCGACGGCAGCTTGCCGCGCTCGAAATCTTCGGGAATCAGCGGATAGTTGGCCGCCTTCACGCCGTACTGCATCGCGAGATACAGGCTCGTCGGCGTCTTGCCGCTGCGCGACACGCCGACGAGGATCACGTCGGCTTCCGACAGGTTGCGGTTCGACTGGCCGTCGTCGTGCGCGAGCGAGAAGTTGATCGCCTCGATCCGGGTCTTGTATTCCTCGGTGTCCGCGTTCTGGTGTCCGCGGCCCATCGCGTGGCTCGACTTGAGCTCCAGTTCCTGCTCGAGCGGTTCGACGAAGCGCTGGAACATGTCGAGCACGAGTGCGTTCGAGCGCTTGACGATGTCGTTCGACTCGCTGTCGACGAGCGTCGTGAACACGATCGCGCGGCGGCCGTCGTGCACGGCGGCCTCGTTGATCTTCTCGACGGTCGCATAGGCCTTGTCGAGCGAATCGACGAACGGCACGCGCACGAGACGGAATTTCTGGTCGAACTGGGAGAGGATCGAATGCGCGAAGGTTTCGGCAGTGATCCCGGTGCCGTCGGAGACGATGAATACGGTAGGCAGCATGAATCTGGGCGTCGAACGTGAAGGGCGGTTGCGCGGGCGGCTGGAGGTTCGCCTCCAGACGCAGTGACAAGGTCGCGCCACATCCGGCAGCCGGCACGGTAGAATAGCGGCAACCTGTTGGATAAGCAATTGCGGGGGCAGGGCGCGAACGGCGCCCCAGGCTTCGCCGCTCGATTCCAAAATTCCCGGCAAGTTTGGCGATTTGTCTGAAAATATCGCTCTTCTGCCGGGATTTTTGCAAATCGGGTCGGAAGGTCATCCGCCGCTGCGATTGTTTCTCCAACAGGTTGCGCAAGACGCGCCGCGCCTTTTTGCAAGCGCCCGCGTCCAAGCCCACTTGCGCAATCGAGCATTTTTTTCACACTTAGGGGCTTGTATGACTAACGCAGCAAACGTCGCAAAGGACCAGGCGTATGTAATTCCGTTCGAGCAGTTGCGGATGACCGATGTGGAGATCGTCGGCGGCAAGAATGCGTCGCTGGGCGAAATGATCAGCCAGCTTTCCGAAGCAGGCGTTCGCGTACCCACCGGTTTCGCCACGACCGCGCTCGCGTTCCGCGATTTCCTCAAGCACAACGACCTTACCGACCGCATCGCCAAGCGTCTCGAGTCGCTCGACATCGACGACGTGAAGGCGCTCGCCGAAGCCGGTGCCGAAATCCGCAAGTGGATCGTCGATGCGCCGATGCAGGCACGTCTCGAGCAGGAAATCCGTGAGCAGTTCGAAACCCTGAAGAACAGCTCGCCGGGCGAGCTGTCGTTCGCCGTGCGTTCGTCCGCGACCGCGGAAGACCTGCCCGACGCATCGTTCGCCGGCCAGCAGGAGTCGTACCTGAACGTCGTCGGCATCGACGACGTGCTCGACCGCATGAAGCACGTGTTCGCGTCGCTGTACAACGACCGCGCGATCTCGTACCGCGTGCACAAGGGCTTCACGCACGCGGAAGTCGCCCTGTCGGCCGGCGTGCAGCGCATGGTCCGCTCGGACGTCGGCGCGGCCGGCGTGATGTTCACGATCGACACCGAATCGGGCTTCAAGGACGCCGTGTTCATCACGTCGAGCTACGGCCTGGGCGAAACCGTCGTGCAGGGCGCGGTGAACCCGGACGAGTTCTATGTGTTCAAGACGACGCTCGCACAGGACAAGTACCCGATCATCCGCCGCTCGATCGGCTCGAAGCTGATCAAGATGGAATTCACGCAGCCGGGCGAGCCGGGTCGCGTGAAGACGGTCGACGTGCCGCACGAGCAGCGCAACCGCTACTCGATCACCGACGAAGACGTGATCGAGCTGGCGAAGTACGCGGTCATCATCGAGAAGCACTACCAGCGTCCGATGGACATCGAGTGGGGCAAGGACGGCCGCGACGGCAAGATTTTCATCCTGCAGGCACGTCCGGAAACCGTGAAGAGCCAGGCGACCGGCAAGGCCGAGCAGCGCTTCAAGCTGAAGGGCCAGTCGCAGGTGCTGGCGACGGGCCGTGCGATCGGCCAGAAGATCGGTGCGGGCCCCGTGCGCGTGATCCAGGATCCGTCGGAAATGGAACGCGTGCAGCCGGGCGACGTGCTGGTGGCCGACATGACCGACCCGAACTGGGAGCCGGTGATGAAGCGTGCAGCCGCGATCGTCACGAACCGTGGCGGCCGGACCTGCCACGCGGCGATCATCGCGCGTGAACTCGGCGTGCCGGCAGTCGTCGGCTGCGGCGACGCGACCGACATCCTGAAGGACGGCGCGCTCGTCACCGTGTCGTGCGCGGAAGGCGACGAAGGCAAGATCTACGACGGCCTGCTCGAGACGGAAGTCACGGAAGTGCAGCGCGGCGAACTGCCGGAAATCCCGGTCAAGATCATGATGAACGTCGGCAACCCGCAGCTCGCGTTCGACTTCTCGCAGCTGCCGAACGGCGGCGTGGGTCTCGCGCGTCTCGAGTTCATCATCAACAACAACATCGGCGTTCACCCGAAGGCGATCCTCGAGTACCCGAACATCGACCAGGACCTGAAGAAGGCCGTCGAGAGCGTCGCGCGCGGTCACGCATCGCCGCGTCAGTTCTACGTCGACAAGCTGACGGAAGGTGTCGCGACGATCGCGGCGGCGTTCTATCCGAAGCCCGTGATCGTGCGTCTGTCCGACTTCAAGTCGAACGAGTACAAGAAGCTGATCGGCGGTTCGCGTTACGAGCCGGACGAGGAAAACCCGATGCTGGGCTTCCGCGGCGCGTCGCGTTACATCGCTGAAGACTTCGCGCAGGCGTTCGAGATGGAGTGCCGTGCACTGAAGCGCGTGCGCGACGAGATGGGCCTGACCAACGTCGAGATCATGGTGCCGTTCGTGCGTACCGTGAAGCAGGCGGAGCGCGTCGTCGGCCTGCTCGAGAAGTTCGGCCTGAAGCGCGGCGAAAACGGCCTGCGCCTCGTGATGATGTGCGAAGTCCCGACCAACGCGATCCTCGCCGAAGACTTCCTGCAGTTCTTCGACGGCTTCTCGATCGGCTCGAACGACCTCACGCAGCTCACGCTCGGCCTCGACCGCGACTCGGGCATGGAACTGCTGGCTGTCGACTTCGACGAACGCGACCCGGCCGTCAAGTTCCTGCTGAAGCGCGCGATCGATACCTGCCGCAAGATGGGCAAGTACGTCGGCATCTGCGGCCAGGGCCCGTCCGATCACCCGGACTTCGCGCAATGGCTGACGGACGAAGGCATCGTGTCGATCTCGCTGAACCCCGACACGATCATCGATACGTGGCAGGCGCTCGCCAACCGGAAGTAACGGTCGGTAACGTGCCATCGACGAAGGAGCGGCGCTGCTGCTCCTTCACTGAAGGCAAATTGCAAGGTTCATGCTATAAACACCCCGGTAGATACCGGGGTGTTTTTGTTTGTCGGTACGAAGCGGGCTGCTCCAGGCCTGCCGAACGCCCGCCCGGGAGTCACGAACAAATCGATCCGGAACAGCGCTTCAGCGCGTATTCTGGTTCCATGCCACGCAAGTAAGCGCGGGAGATGTTTTTCTGGAGACCACAATGATGTCGGGGCATCTGTTCTGGTGGGTCGCGGTGGGCGTGCTGGTCGTGGCCGAGTTGCTGACAGGTACGTTCTACCTGCTGATGATCGCGCTCGGCTTTCTCGCGGGCGGGCTGCTGCAGCTGGCCGGTTTCGCGCCGCACGTGCAGTTCGGTGCGGCGGCCGTGGTCGCGATCGTCGCGATGGTCGTGTTGCGGCGTTCGGGGCTCGGCCGCAAGCAGAAGCGCGACACGTCGACGAATCCCGACGTCAATCTCGATATCGGCGCGACCGTCACGGTCGACGCGTGGCGTGACGGCCGCGCGCGCGTGCAGTATCGCGGCGCCGACTGGGACGTCGAGCTCGAGAACGGCGAGCGCGACGACGCGCACGTGTACCAGGTGAGTGCCGTGCGCGGCAATTGTCTCGTGGTCGTGGCGAAACCCGCGGGCTGATCGTCCGCCGATACAACAAGGAGGGAATATTTCATGGATTCGCTGATCATCTGGGTTGTCCTGCTCGTCATCGCGATCGTGATCGTGTCGAAGACGGTGAAGATCGTGCCGCAGCAGCATGCGTGGGTGCTCGAACGCTTCGGGCGCTATCACGCGACGCTGTCGCCCGGCCTGAATATCGTGCTGCCGTTCGTCGATCGCATCGCATACCGGCACGTGCTGAAGGAAATCCCGCTCGACGTGCCGAGCCAAGTCTGTATCACGCGCGACAACACGCAGCTGCAGGTCGACGGCGTGCTGTACTTCCAGGTGACCGATCCGATGAAGGCGTCGTACGGGTCGAGCAACTTCGTGCTCGCGATCACGCAGCTCGCGCAAACGACGTTGCGCTCGGTGGTCGGCAAGCTCGAACTCGACAAGACGTTCGAGGAGCGCGACTTCATCAACCACAACATCGTGTCGGCGCTCGATCAGGCCGCGGCGAACTGGGGGGTGAAGGTCCTGCGCTACGAGATCAAGGATTTGACGCCGCCGAAGGAAATCCTGCACGCGATGCAGGCGCAGATCACCGCGGAGCGTGAAAAGCGTGCGCTGATCGCCGCGTCGGAAGGCCGCAAGCAGGAGCAGATCAACCTCGCGTCGGGCGCGCGCGAAGCGGCGATCCAGAAATCCGAAGGCGAGCGGCAGGCTGCGATCAACCAGGCGCAGGGCGAGGCCGCCGCGATTCTGGCGGTGGCCGAGGCGAACGCGCAGGCGATCCAGAAGATCGCGAACGCGATGCAATCGCAGGGCGGGATGGACGCGGTGAACCTGAAGGTGGCCGAGCAGTATGTCAGCGCATTCTCGAATCTCGCGAAGCAGGGCAACACGCTGATCGTGCCATCGAACCTGTCGGATCTCGGCTCGGCGATCTCGTCGGCGCTGACGATCGTCAAGAGCGCGGGGGGCGCGTCGGGCGGGAAGGCCTGAGTCCGGATTGGCGCGGGGCGCCGGTGGCCGCCGCGTGTGATCGACGTGCGGCGAATCGTCGCGCAGCCGGAGGCGGATGATGCCCATGCGGTGCCGTCGTCGGTGCCTTTGTACAGCCGAAACCGGCGGCGTGGCGTGCCGAGTGTCGCCCGTGTAGCCGCGCCCGATTCACTGATACCAAAGCAACACGGCCCGCTTCGAGCGGGCCGTGTCGTGTGTGATGCGTGTTGTCGCGCAGGTCAGGTGCCGGCGCGCATGATGCGGGCCTTTTCGCGTTCCCAGTCGCGCTTCTTCTCGGTTTCGCGCTTGTCGTGCAGCTTCTTGCCCTTCGCGAGCGCGATGTCGCACTTCACGCGACCGCCCTTGTAGTGGAAGTTCAGCGGCACGAGCGTGTAGCCGCGCTGCTCGACCTTGCCGATCAGTTTCTTGATTTCCTCGCGGTGCAGCAGCAGCTTGCGCGTGCGAACCGGGTCGGGCGTGATGTGGGTCGAAGCCTCGGGCAGCGGGCTGATATGGGTACCGATCAGGAAGATCTCGGCGTGCTTGATCACGACGTAACCTTCCCGGATCTGGCCGCGCCCGGCGCGCAGCGCCTTGACTTCCCAGCCCTCGAGCACGAGCCCCGCCTCGTAGCGTTCCTCGATGTGGTAATCGAAGTGCGCTTTCCTGTTGTCGATGATGCTCATGAAAGGATCGGGCCAACTCGTTTAAAATCACGATTTTAGCAAAGCGGGGCGGGAATCGCCCGGCTTGCGTTCTCACCTTGAGCGATGCCGCGCGATTTATGGCAGATGTCCAGAAAACCGTATTGATCCGTCACTCGGCGGAACAGATGTTCGACCTCGTCACCGACGTGGCCGACTACCCCAATTTCCTGCCCTGGTGCGGCGGTGTCGAGATTCGCCGTCAGGACGAGAGCGGGATGGAAGCGCGCATCGACATCAACTTCAAGGGCATCAAGCAGCATTTCGCGACGCGCAACACGCAGCAGCGCCCGACGCGGATCGACATGGAGTTCACGGACGGCCCGTTCAAGAAGTTCACGGGCGCGTGGCGCTTCACGGCACTGCGTGCCGATGCCTGCAAGATCGAATTCGCGCTGCACTACGAGTTCTCGAGCATCCTGCTCGAGAAGATCATCGGGCCCGTGTTCAGCCATATCGCGAACACGTTCGTCGATTCGTTCGTGAAGCGCGCCGACCAGCGCTACGGGAAGGGGTGACGCGATGCTGTCGATCGAAGTCTGCTACGCGCTGCCGGATCGCCAGACGCTGATTCCGCTGTCGCTGCCCGAAGGGGCGACCGTTCGTTCGGCGATCGATGCGAGCGGCGTGCTCGCGATGCACCCGGAAATCGATCTCGCGAACGCGAAGACGGGCGTGTACGGCAGGCTTGCGCCGCTCGACGCACCGCTTGCCGACCACGACCGCGTCGAGATCTACCGCCCGTTGATCGTCGATCCGAAGCTCGCGCGCCAGCGCCGCGTCGACAAGTCGCGCCGCGCCGGCTCCATCGAGGGCCGCAAGTGGATGCACAAGGATTCGCGCTGACGCCGGCCGTTCCACGCCTTTCGTCCCGATTCGTCTGATCAAACGCCGTGGCGCTCAGTGGGCCGCGGCGTTTGCGTTTGCCGGCGCGCTTTCCGACGTATCGCCGCCGGCGGGCGTGTCGCCGTGCTGCCGCACCGATCCGTAGACGCCCGCGAGCAGCAGCACCAGCGCGGCGATCTCGAGTGCATGCGGCATCCGCTGGTCGTACACGAACGCGTAAAGCATCGCGAACACGGTTTCGAACACGATCAGCTGGCCCGACAGCGTGAGCGGCAGCCGCTTCGACGCGGCGTTCCACAGCCCGTTGCCGAGCCACGACGCGCCGATCGCGAGCACCAGGTTCAGCAGCCAGAACAGTTGCCAGCGCGACGCCGGGACCGCTGCCTGTACGGTGCCGGCCGGGAGCGCGAGGATCGCGATCCAGACGAGCCCGCCGATCAGGCCCGTCACGACACCCCACAGCACCGACCACTCGTTGCCGCCGAAATGATGATGGCGCTGCAGATAGCGTGCGTTCGCGACCGCATACCAGGTCCAGCTCGCGAGCGCGCCGGCCGCGCAGGTCATGCCCGCGAGCTTCTGGCCGAGGGTCGTCGCATGCGCGGCCTCGGAGGTGAACAGGTCGACGTTGATGCAGACGATGCCCGCGATCACCAGCGCGAGTGGGGCCGCGAGCCGCCGCAGCGGCACGGCGCCGTGGTCGCCGAGGCCCGCGAGCGTGACCGTGACGGGCAGCACGCCGACGATCAGCGAACTGGGCGCGATGCCGATCAGATGCACGGCGCCGGACAGCAGCATGTAGTACGCGACGTTGCCGACGACGGCGAGCCTGACCAGCGCGACGAGATCCTCGCGGGTCAGCCGCGCGAGCAGCGAGCGGGCCGCCGGCAGGGCGGCCGCCAGCGACACGAGGCCGTACATCGCGTAGCGGCCGGCGCTCAGCAGCAGCGGCGAGAAGTCGGTCAGCAGCCGAGGAACGAGAAACACCATGCCCCACAGGGCACCTGCCAGGACACCATAGACCACACCGCGTCGCATCGACCGCTCCGAACACATGACTGACGAGCGCGCATCGTAGCGACGCGGCTGCCACGTCGTCTTGTTCATTCCTGCACTCGGCACCGGGCGGCGCGCACGCGTGCTGCGCCCGGGAGCGATCACGGCAGGCTGCGGATCATTCGTCAGCCGAATCGGGCGGTGCGCCCGCGTTGTGGCCCGACGCCCCGGCTCGCGCGGGCCGACGTACGGCGCGCAACGTGCCGCTGTTGCCGCCGCCGCAGTAGAAGCGCTCGTGGCCGTCGGATTCGAGCCCCGATACGCCGACGCCGGCCGGCATGTCGATCTGCTCGAGCACCTGGCCGGTGCGCGGATCGATGTGCCGCAGGTCGGCCTGGTCGGCTTCCCAGGTGCCGTGCCACAGCTCGCCGTCGACCCACGTCACGCCGGTGACGAAGCGGTTCGATTCGATCGTGCGCAGCACGGCGCCCGTTTGCGGGTCCACCTGATGAATCTTGCGTTCGCGGTACTGGCCGACCCACAGCGCGCCTTCGGCCCAGGCCAGCCCGGAATCGCCGCCTTTGCCGGGAGCGGGGATCGTCGCGAGCACGCGGCCCGATTCGGGATCGATCTTCTCGATGCGATCTTCGACGATCTGGTACAGGTGGCGGCCGTCGAACGCCGTGCCCGCATGCGCGGCAACGTCGAGCGAGCGGACGGTCGTGCCGCGTTCGGGGTCGAGCGCATTCAGCTTGTCGCCGGACGCGTACCACACGTACTGCCCGTCGTACGTGACGCCGTGTACGCCGTCGACGCCCGGAAACGGGCCGTATTCGCGAAGGATGTCTGCTCGGGAGCGTTTCATGTTCGTTACCTCGTCGTTCGATGCGGTCATCCTAATCGGCCGGCAGCGGGGCAGGGAGTAACAAGGTCGTCGCGAAACCGGGCAATGGCGGCGTCATCCAGCGGCGCGCGCGGCCGCGGCCGAGCGCCTGGACCTTGTCGGCTTCGGCGAGTGCGTCGAGCGCGCGCTGCACGGTGCGCTGGCTTGCGCCGAGGGCCAGCGCCAGCGCGGAGCTCGACCACGCTTCGCCATCGGCGAGGAGCGCGAGCACGGCCGCGTGGCGATCGTCGACCGGGCGCGCCAGCACGACGGTCTCGCGTATGCCGAGCGGTTCGAGCGCGAAGCCGCGCGGGGTGGCGACGACGTTCGCGAGCGGCCGCAGCACCGCGCGCAGCCGGCCGATCTCGACACGCAGGCGTGCGCGATGCGATTCGTCAGCGTGTTTCGCGCGGAATGCGACGGCAACGAGCGCGTTGCGCGACACGTCGGCCGGCCAGGCCTCGCCGAGCGCGCGGGCAAGCACGAACAGCACGGGCCGCCGCGCAAGCGACACGGTCGTGCGCGCATCGCGCACCGTGTGGCGGCACGCATCGACGACGAGCGCGTTCGACGCGAACAGTGTTTCGACTTCGTCGAGTTGCACGAGCCGCGATGTACCGCGCGCGATGAGGCGCGCGGCCGGGGCGTCGAGCACGCGTGCCGCGGCCTCGACCTCGGCCGTCAGCGCGGCGATGCCCGCGTCGCGGGCGGCTGCGCGCGCACGGGCAAGCGCTGCGCGGGCCGCGTGCGTGCGGATGCGGCGCATCGCAATGCCGGCCGCGATCAGCTCATGGGCGGCGCGCGATGCAGCCGGCAGCGGCGCGGGATCGAGATTCGCGAGCATCCGCTCGGCATCGTCGAGCTGGCCGATCAGCAGCAGCCGGCGCACGCCGAGATAGTGCGCATGCGCGGCGTTCGCGCGGTCGCCGTGCGCGTCGAGCGTCGCGCATGCGGCATCGAGCGCGCGCGTCGGCCAGCGCAGGTCGCGCGACGCGAGCGCGATCTCCGCTTCCGCGACGACGCAGCGCGCACGCGCCACGGCCTCCCTGGCGCCGAACGCACGAGCGGCGCCGCGCACGAGTGCGCGAGCCCGTTCGAAATCGCCGAGCTGCGCTATCGCGATCCCGCGCAGCGCGAGCGCCGGCGCATCGTCGCGCAGCGCGACGCGGTTCAGCGCGCCGAGCGCGTCACCGGCCGCGAGCGCGCGCGCGGCCGCGGTGATCAGCGAATCCATCCGAATCCCGACACACTTGTCACTCCCTCCGGTCCGATGCCCGCCCCTAATCTAGCACCACGCACACGGCACCGGACGCCGTGCCCGGATACCCATCGGAAGGAGGAACCCGCCATGACGACTCATCTCACCGGAACCCGCGACGAATGGCTGGCCGAACGCCGCGCGCTGCTCGACGCGGAAAAGGCGCTGACGCGGCAAAGCGACGAACTCGCGCGGCGGCGCCAGGCACTGCCCTGGGTGCGCGTCGACAAGACCTACCGGTTCGACACCGAAGACGGGCGGGCAACGCTCGACGACCTGTTTCGCGGCCGTTCGCAACTGCTCGTCTATCACTTCATGTTCGGCCCCGACTACCAGGCCGGCTGCCCGTCGTGTTCGTCGGTCGCCGACGGTTTCGACGGCTTCGCCGTGCACCTGGCGAACCACGACGTGACGCTCGCCGCCGTGTCGCGCGCGCCGCTCGCGAAGCTGCTCGCGTACCGCCAGCGGATGGGGTGGCACTTCCCGTGGGCGTCGTCGGTCGGCAGCGATTTCAACTTCGACTTCAACGTGTCGTTTACCGAAACGCAGCAGCGCGCGGGCGACGTCGAGTACAACTACGCGCGGGCCGGCCACGCGATGGACATGGATCCGCCGCCGGCACCCGTCGTGGCATTCGCGGCGACCTGCGGTACCGACGCGCTCACGTATTCGCTCGACCGGCCGGGGATGAGCGCGTTCGTGCGCGAGGACGGTGCGGTTTATCACACGTATTCCACCTATGCGCGCGGCCTCGACGGGCTGTGGGGGATGTACCAGTGGCTCGATCGCGCGCCGCACGGGCGCAACGAGACCGGCCCGTGGTGGCGCCGTCATGACGAGTACGCACGCGGCTGAGCGCGCCGGCGACGGGCGGAGGCGGGCGATGACTCGGCCTGCCGCAGGCGTCGCGGGCCCCGATCCGCGGGCCTTCGCGGTGGCGCTCGCGGCCGTGTTCGCCGTTGCCGTTGTTGCGACCGTGATGCAGCACGCGTCGATGGCCGCGATAGGCGGCGCACCAATGTCCGGCGGCTGGATGACGCCGGCGGCATGGCAGCGGCCGTGCGGATGGGGCGCCGGCCGCACGTTCGAGGCGTTCGCCCGCATGTGGGGCGCGATGACGGCGACGATGATGCTGCCCGTGCTCGCGCCGGTGCTGTGGCGATACCGGCAGGGCGCCGGGCCGCTGGCGGCGGCGCGTTCGACCTGGCTCGTCGCCGTGGTGGGCGCCGGGTATTTCGCCGTGTGGATGGCAGTCGGCGTGCTCGTGTTTCCGGCCGGCGCGGCGCTGACGAGTGCCGCTGCAAGGCTGCCGGCGCTCGCTCGCGCCATGCCGTTCGTGGCCGGCGCGGTCGTATCGGTCGCAGGCGTCCTGCAATTCTCCGGATGGAAGGCGCGCCGGCTGACGTGCTGCCGGCACGCGGCGACCGGCGTGCATCCGCCGCACGCGGAGGCCGGTGCGGCATGGCGGCACGGGGTGAGCGCCGCCACGCGATGCGGGGCCTGCTGCGGCAACCTGATGGCGGTCGCGCTGGCCATCGGCATGATGGATCTGCGCGTGATGGCGGTCGTGACGGTTGCGATCGCCGCCGAGCGCCTGATGCCGGCGGGCGGGCGGGTTGCGCGGATCGTCGGCTGCGTCGTGGTCGGCGGCGGCGTGGTGATGATCGTCCGCGCGGCCGGGCTGCTATGAGGCGGGACGGTGGGCCCGTTCGGCCCATTGCCGGGCCGGGCTTCATCGTCGCCGCCGCCGCGTGGGCCGTCCGCAACAGGCAGATGGGCCGTTTCGCGGCCGGCTGCGCGAATGGCTCGATGCGGCGGTGAAACGAAAGGCGATCGAAAACGAACCGAACGGCGATCCGAACGATTCGGCCCCCGAACGGCCGAAACCGGCTAAGCCGTTGTTCGTGTTGTGAAAATTCGCAGCGCTTCGCGTATAATTCGCTTTTGCGCCCATAGGATTTGCCATGCGTCTGATCCAAAAAGCACTCACTTTCGATGATGTGCTCCTCGTTCCCGCCTTCTCCGACGTTCTCCCGCGCGACACCAGCCTCAAGACCAAGCTGACCCGCAACATCTCCCTGAACATGCCGCTCGTGTCCGCCGCGATGGACACGGTCACCGAAGGTCGCCTTGCGATCGCGATGGCCCAGCAAGGTGGCGTCGGTATCGTCCACAAGAACCTCACGCCGGCCGAACAGGCCCGCGAGGTCGCGAAGGTCAAGCGTTTCGAATCGGGCGTCGTCCGCGATCCGATCACGGTGCCGCCGCAAATGAAGGTGCGCGACGTGATCGCGCTGTCGCGCCAGCATGGCATCTCCGGCTTCCCGGTCGTCGAAGGCCCGCAGCTCGTCGGCATCGTCACGAACCGCGACCTGCGTTTCGAAACCCGCCTCGACGAGCCGGTCAAGTCGATCATGACGCCGCGCGAGCGCCTCGTCACGGTCAAGGAAGGCACGCCGCTCGCCGAAGCGAAGGCGCTGATGCACAGCCACCGCCTCGAGCGCGTGCTGGTCGTCAACGACGCGTTCGAACTGCGCGGCCTGATGACCGTCAAGGACATCACGAAGCAGACCGAGCACCCGGACGCGTGCAAGGACGAACACGGCAAGCTGCGCGCAGGCGCGGCGGTCGGCGTCGGTCCCGACAACGAAGAGCGTGTCGAGCTGCTGGTGCAGGCCGGCGTCGACGTGATCGTCGTCGATACCGCGCACGGCCACAGCAAGGGCGTGCTCGAGCGCGTTCGCTGGGTCAAGCAGAACTTCCCGCACGTCGAAGTGATCGGCGGCAACATCGCGACGGCCGCCGCCGCGAAGGCGCTCGTCGAATACGGCGCGGATGCGGTCAAGGTCGGTATCGGCCCGGGCTCGATCTGCACGACGCGGATCGTCGCCGGTGTCGGCGTGCCGCAGATCAGCGCGATCGCGAACGTCGCGGAAGCGCTGAAGGGCACGGGCGTGCCGTGCATCGCCGACGGCGGCGTGCGCTTCTCGGGCGACGTGTCGAAGGCCCTCGCGGCCGGCGCGAACGCGGTGATGATGGGCAGCATGTTCGCGGGCACCGAAGAGGCGCCGGGCGACGTGTTCCTGTACCAGGGCCGCCAGTACAAGTCGTATCGCGGCATGGGTTCGGTCGGTGCGATGAAGGACGGCGCGGCAGACCGCTACTTCCAGGACAACTCGGCGAACATCGACAAGCTCGTGCCGGAAGGCATCGAAGGCCGTGTCGCGTACAAGGGCTCGGTCAACGCGATCCTGTTCCAGCTGGTCGGCGGCGTGCGCGCGAGCATGGGCTACTGCGGCTGCAAGACGATCGACGAGCTGCACGACAAGGCTGAATTCGTCCAGATCACCGCGGCGGGCATGCGCGAGTCGCACGTGCACGACGTGCAGATCACGAAGGAAGCGCCGAACTACCACGTGGACTGATTGCCGATGAAACCGCTGCTGCGAGCCGTGCTGATCATCGATGCCGTCCTGCTGCTGGCGTTCGGCGTGCTGTTCGTGCTGACGCCCTGGCAGTCGCTCTTCAACGCGCTGCAGCTTGCGAACGTCCAGCCGGCGATGCTCGGCCAGGCGTTCGGCATCGCGTTGCTCGGGCTCGCGTGGCTCGCGTTTCATGCAGCGTTCAACGGGGATCTCACGGCGCCGGTCGCGCGTTCGGTCGGCCATGTGTATTGGCTGACCGGCGCGCTGACGATCGTCTGGTCGATCGGCACCGGCAGCGGTCCCGCGCTCGCGGCCGCTGGCCGCGTGCTGTCGGCCGTGGCCGGTGTCGCGCTGATCGTGCTCGGCCTCGGCGGCGTGCGGCTCGCATCGGCCGTGCGCCAGCGCGAAAAAGCGCAGGCGCGGGAGCAGGCGCTCGAGGCGCGCGCGCCTGCGCAGCGTCCGGCCGAGCCGGCGACGGCACCCGCGTCGTCACCTGCACCGCAGCGTGTCGAACCCGTCGTCAGCCGTCCCGCAGCGTCCGCTGCATCGTCGTCACCGGCCGCATCCGGCTCATCGTCGTCCGGCACCGTCGCACTCGACGAGCGCCCGCCGATGCAGGATTGACCGGCCATGCGTCGCGCGTGCTGCCTTCCGCCCGACGCCGCTGTCCATGCTATTGACGCAGCGCATGATGAAAATGATGCGCTGCTTTTCTTATTCTCTTCATCCCGTCCGCAGCCATGCACGACAAAATCCTGATTCTCGACTTCGGTTCGCAAGTCACCCAACTGATTGCGCGACGCGTGCGCGAAGCGCACGTCTACTGCGAAATCCATCCGAACGATGTGTCCGACGACTTCGTCCGCGAGTTCGCGCCGAAGGCGGTGATCCTGTCGGGCAGCCACGCGAGCACGTACGAAGACCATCAGCTGCGCGCGCCGCAGGCCGTGTGGGATCTCGGCGTGCCGGTGCTCGGCATCTGCTACGGCATGCAGACGATGGCCGTGCAGCTCGGCGGCAAGGTCGAGTGGAGCGATCACCGCGAATTCGGTTACGCGGAAATGCGCGCACACGGCCACACGCGCCTGCTCGACGGCATCGAGGACTTCAAGACGGACGAAGGCCACGGGATGCTGAAGGTCTGGATGAGCCACGGCGACAAGGTTGCCGAACTGCCGCCGGGCTTCGCGCTGATGGCGTCGACGCCGAGCTGCCCGATCGCCGGGATGGCCGACGAGGCGCGCGGCTACTACGCGGTGCAGTTCCATCCCGAAGTCACGCACACGGTGAAGGGCCGCCAGATCATCGAGCGCTTCGTGCTGCAGATCGCCGGTGCGAAGCCCGACTGGATCATGAGCAACCACATCGAGGAAGCCGTCGCGAAGATCCGCGAGCAGGTCGGTGACGAGGAAGTGATTCTCGGCCTGTCGGGCGGTGTCGATTCGAGCGTCGCGGCTGCGCTGATCCATCGCGCGATCGGCGACCAGCTCACCTGCGTGTTCGTCGACCACGGCCTGCTGCGCCTGAACGAAGGCAAGATGGTGCTCGACATGTTCGAGGGCCGCCTGCATGCGAAGGTCGTGCACGTCGACGCGTCCGAACAGTTCCTCGGCCACCTGGCCGGTGTGACCGATCCGGAAGCGAAGCGCAAGATCATCGGCCGCGAGTTCGTCGAGGTGTTCCAGGCCGAGGCGCAGAAGCTGTCGAAGGCGAAGTGGCTCGCGCAGGGCACGATCTACCCGGACGTGGTCGAATCGGGCGGCACGAAGACGAAGAAGGCGACGACGATCAAGAGCCACCACAACGTCGGCGGCCTGCCGGAAACGCTCGGCCTGAAGCTGCTCGAGCCGCTGCGCGACCTGTTCAAGGACGAAGTGCGCGAGCTGGGCGTTGCGCTCGGCCTGCCGCCGGAGATGGTGTACCGCCATCCGTTCCCGGGCCCGGGCCTCGGCGTGCGGATTCTCGGCGAAGTGAAGCGCGAGTTCGCGGACCTGCTGCGCCGCGCGGACGCGATCTTCATCGAGGAACTGCGCAACACGACCGCGACCGCGCAGGATGCGGCTGCCGGCCTGTGCGGCGAAGCCGATGTCGGCAAGAGCTGGTACGACCTGACGAGCCAGGCGTTCGCGGTGTTCCTGCCGGTGAAGTCGGTGGGCGTGATGGGCGATGGCCGCACGTACGACTACGTGACGTCGCTGCGCGCGGTGCAGACGACCGACTTCATGACCGCGCACTGGGCGCACCTGCCGTACGCGCTGCTCGGCCGCGCGTCGAACCGGATCATCAACGAGGTGCGCGGGATCAACCGTGTGGTGTACGACATCTCGGGCAAGCCGCCGGCGACGATCGAGTGGGAGTGAATTGACGTCCTTCGATGATTATCGCCAGCCATCGAAAAACTGCCGTAACGTTTTGACTGTCAAATCAATACGTCGCGGAGTCTATCGGTGGCTATCGTCGGCCTGCAAAACAAGTTGGCGGTAGAGTGGGCGGTAAAAGTCGAGGCCGGATCAAGACATTCCCGGTCACTATTCAGACTTTTACCGTCTTCGACGGTAAAAGTCTTCCCGGGGAAGCTTGTTTTATTCGGCTTTCGGGGCATCCGCAGGTCTCCCGATCCCTGACGGTAAAGCCGACGGTAACGCCGTCAAAAAATTGGACGCGGTGAATGTTTCGGAATGTGCGAAACGGACTGCGTTCAAGCGGCTGCGCTGCCGCGAAGCGAGACGGCGTCGTACCAGCGTCGCAGCGCACGGAATTCTTCCGGAATCGACAAGTCGATCGCCTTGGCGGCGAAATCCACTGTGGCGAGCAGCGTGATGTCCGCTACCGAGAAGTTCTCGCCAGCGGCGAAGGGCGACTCGGCCAACCGCGCGTTCATGTCCGCGAACAGATTTTTCACGCGCTGCGTGCTGCGCTCAACCAGTGCAGGGATCTGCTCGTAGTCGTGCGGTCCCGCGATCGCTCGACCCTTCAGGCCGGGCGCCTTGTTACGAATCGCTTCCATCACTGACGCGAAACCTTCCTGCTCGATGCGGCGATCCCACATCGAGACCACGGCCTGTTCCGCGGGCGTCGTGCCGAAGAGCGACGGCGTCGGGTACACATCATCGAGGTAGCGGCTGATGACGGGCACTTCGCCGAGGGCCGTCCCATCATCCAGCACCAGCGTGGGCACGACGCGGCGCGGATTGATGGCGCGGTAGGCGTCGCCGTGTTGTTCGCCCGTGCCCAGGTCGACCGGCACCAGGGTGGGAGTGAGGCCCTTCTCGGCGAGCAGGATACGCACGCGACGGGAATTGGGCGACGACGTGGAGTGATAGAGCTTCATTTGAATTTCCTTGAGAGATTGAATGGGTGCGGGCTCAGAGCTTGGAGCCGCCATCCACGCGCAACGTGTCACCGGTGATCCAGCGCGCCTGGTCCGAGGCCAGGAACGCGACGACGCTGGCGATGTCTTCGGGTTGGGCCACGCGTTGCAAGGCCTGCATGCCGAGGGTTGCCTCGCGTCCCGCGTCCGTCTTGGTGAAACTCGACATCTCGGTTTCCACGACGCCCGGTGCCACCGCGTTGACGCGGATGCCACGCGAGCCGAGAGCCGCAGCCCAGTGCTTCACCAGCGTATCGATCGCACCCTTGGTGGCCGAGTAGGCAGAGAGCGTGCCGACCGAGGCGTGTGCCGCCAGCGAGGACAGCAGGACGATGCTGCTTCCTTTGCACAGAGCAGGCAGTAGTTGCTGCACGAGGAAAAATGGTGCGCGCACGTTGACGGCGAAGAGCGCGTCGAAGTCCTCGACCGTCGTCTCCTCGATCGACGCGGCCTTGGCGATGCCCGCATTGGCCACCAGAACATCCAGCCGTCCGCCGATGATGGTGCGAACGCGTTCGGCGAGCTGGTGCGGACCGTCCGGCGAACGCAGGTCGGTTGCGATCGTCTCGGCTTTGCCGCCGGCCCGGCGGATTTCGTCGACCACGGCGCTCGCCTCCGTCTCGCCGCTGCCGTAGTGAACCAGGACCTGCGCTCCGGCCGCGGCCAGCGTCAAGGCGGTGGCGCGGCCGGTGCCGCGCGAAGCACCGGTGACGAGCGCGGTCTTGCCCGTGAGTGAGTTCATGACGTCCGTCTCTAAAGAGGTTGCGAGGTCGCTCAAGCGCTGGCCATGCCGGCCGGGCCTTCGTTCAGGAACTGAACGGCGTGTGCGACGAAGCGCTCCGGGTACTGATAAATCGAGCCGTGGCCGGCGTCCGGATAGAGCACCAGCTGGGCGTTCGGCAGGTGCTGCTGCAGCGTGACGGAGTGCGCGGTCGGGATGATCGCGTCGTGGCTGCCCTGGACGATCAGCGTGGGCTGCCGGATCGACTCCAGGTAGGCCAGCGCATTCTCGTCCGGCGCGATCCATTTGCCGATGGCGGCGCCTTGGGCGGCGACGGTTTGCGCGCTCACTTCCGGGTCGCGATCCTGGCGGCGCCACTTGCGTTGAAGGAAGGCGATGCCGGCTTTCTGGCTGGCCTCGGACGGAGCGAAGTGCACCGACAGCCAGAGATGTTCAGGCGGCTCGTAGCGGCCCGCAAAGATCTCCGCCGAGCGGCTGGCCGTCATGTCGTTGCCGCGATGGCCGGTGCCGACGAGGATGAGCTTGCGCACGAGATCCCCGCCTTGAAGTGCGATCTCTTGCGCGACAAAACCGCCAATCGAGATGCCCAGCACATCGACCTGGGGGAGGCCGAGCGCGCGGATGAAGGCAATGGCGTTGGCGCCCATTTCGGGGAAGCTTGCCGGTGTCTCGCCGGACGAGCTGGACACGCCGGCGTTGTTGAACAGGATCACCTCGCGCGTCTCTGCGAGGCCGTCGGTCACGGCCGGATCCCAATAGTCCATCGTTCCGGTGTAGTGCTGGTTGAAAACGATTGGCACGCCGCTTGACTTACCGAACCGGCGATAGGCGAAGCGGATGCCATTGGCCTCGATGTACTGGGTCGGGGCGGTGTGATGAGTGAAGGTGTGCATGGTCGTATTCCCTATGAGGCTGACGGATCCTTGAGCGGGCAAGGTGCTGCCCCGCCTCGGTGAAAAGCCGGGCGTTGCCTGGGTGACAGGCAGGGCCGCGCCGGCTCGGCGCGGCCCGGATCAGCCGGCTGTCTTGCCGCCATCGACGGTGACGATCTGGCCGGTCACGAACGCTGCGGCGTCCGAAGCCAGGAAGCGCACGGCCGCTGCAATCTCGGCCGGCTTGCCGACGCGGCCCAGCGGCACGCGTGAAGCGAGCGCAGCCTTGTTCTCCGGCGTGGCGGTGAAGCGGTCCAGCATGCCGGTGTCGGTCGGACCGGGAGCCACGGCGTTGACGCGAACGCCTGCGGCCGCCACTTCCAGCGCTGCGGACTTGGTCATGCCCTCGACGGCATGCTTGCTGCCGGCGTACACCGACGCGTAGGCCGCGCCTTCATGGCCGTAAGTCGAAGAGATGTTGATGATGCTGCCGCTGCCCTGGGCAGTCATCACGCGCAGTTCGTGCTTCATGCTCAGCAGCGTGCCGAGCACGTTGGTGTCGAAGGTGGCGGCGTAGCTGTCGGCGGTCTGGTTCACGATCAGGCCGGGCTGGCCTTCGGTGCCGGCGTTGTTGACGGCCACGTCCAGGCGGCCGAAGTGAGCCACGGTCTGGTCCACCAGATCCTGAACCTCCTGGTCATGCCGGACATCGGCCTGGATGAAGTGGGCCTCGGCGCCCAGCTGACGGAGTTCGGACTCGAGTGCCTGGCCTTCCGCCGACCGGCGGCCGGAGATGACGAGACGGGCGCCGCTGTCCGCGAACGCCAAGGCGGTGGCGCGACCGATGCCGGTCAACGCGCCGGTGATGAGAATGACGGGGTGGTGGCTCATGATATGCTCCTTGAGGTATGACGGTTGACGTACGGGCGATGGGTTGCTGTCGTTCCGAATCTGCTTTCCCCGCCGCCATGGGTGAGAATTTAGGGGCTCCCCCTCAGAAACAAAAAGACTTTGTAAGCGGGTGGGGATGCCTAAAAAGCATGGGAGCAAGCATGGAGCTGAGACATCTGCGCTACTTCATCGCTGTGGCGGAAACGGGCAGTCTGACGGTGGCCGCCGAGCGGCGGCTGCATACCTCCCAGCCTTCGCTGAGCCGGCAGATCCGCGACCTGGAGGATCAGGTCGGCGTGGATCTGCTGAGCCGCAGCACGCGCGGCGTCGAACTGACGCCGGCGGGGAAAGCGTTCATCGATCACGCGCGATTGGCCCTGAGTCAGGTCGATGCGGCGATCGAGGCCGCGCGCCGGGCGGCGCAGCCGAGCAAGCAGCGTTTTGCACTGGGCTTCCTGACCGGACAGGAGATGACCTGGTTGCCGAAGGCGCTGAACTTGCTACGCGACGAGTTGCCGAACATCGACGTGACGGTCTCCAGCGATTACTCACCGGACCTGGCGGATGCATTGGCGCGTGGCAGGCTGGACCTGGCCTTCCTGCGCGCCGAGCCGGGCTTCGATCTGGACTACACGACGGTTGGGCAAGAGCCGCTGGTCGTGCTGATGCCGAGCGATCACACCTTGGCCTCGCAAGAGCGCATCCGACCGCAACAACTCGTGGGACAGCCCTTCGTGGCCATGGCCAACAAGGCGCGCGTGCTGCGTTCCGTGGTGGACACGTACCTGCAGCGCGAAGGTGTGACGCTTACGCCCACCCAGGGCGTGGACAATCCAGCGATGGTGATGTCGCTCGTGGCGTCGACGCGCGGGCTGACGTTGATTCCCGACTACGTCGAGAACCTGCTGCCGTGGTCCGTGGTAAGCCGCCCGTTGGCGGGAGACGCGCCGACAATCGACCTCGTTGTCGGTCACAGCCGTTCCAACACCTCTCCAATCCTCAAGCTCTTCCTGTCCCGGTTGAGCGAACTGGTGCCAGCGGCCGCCAAACAAGCCAAGCAGCCGAGAGTGTCGTAAGGACAGGGGTTTGCCATGTTCGGCGCAGAACCTGTGGTGCTGCGTCAATTTTTTTGCAATACAGTGCCGAGCCCAAGCTCCGCGCACGGGTTGGAGAAATCGGTTGGGCGCACACCCTGCTCATCATGTCGCGCTGCAAGCGCGCGCAGGCGCGTCAGGACGACGAGAGCCTGTCCATCTGCATCATCATGTGCAAGAAGAGGCCTTGCATGACACGAACACATCGCAGCTCAGTCAGTCAGCGTCGTGGGCGGCCACAAAATGGCCGTCCTGCCGTTGCCTTATATTTGGAATCAACCGGAAGACTGCTGCGACAAGAAAACGGCCTGGCAGGTTGCCAAGCCGTTTTTCATCAATGGATTGCGCGAATCGGAAGCATCGCGACCCGGATGCTCACGCGTGTGCGCCCACGAGCGAACGCAAGTACGTCGGCACTTTCGCCTTGGCCGTTGCCTGCACACGGGCCATGAGCGCGTGATCGATACGATTCAGTCCGTACGTCCGCGCAATGTCCTGCTGCAGCCGGCACCACAGGTGCCCGGCCATCTCGGCATCGACCATCGCCCGGTGTGCGCGGCCCGATTTCGGCAGCCGCAGCATATCCACCAGGCTCGACAGGCGATGACTCCGGGCATCCGGATAGATACGTCTTGCCACGAGCATCGTGCACGCAAAGGCATGCTCGGCCGACACGCCAAGCAGCCCGAGTTCGGATTGCCAGAACCGTTTGTCGAACCCGGCGTTGTGGGCGACGACCGCATGCTTGCCGACGAACGCCGCGGCTTCCTTCATGACCTTCGACGCTGGCGGCGCCGCTGCAATCATCTCGTTCGTGATGCCGGTCAGCGCGACGACATCGGACGGTATGCGTCTGCCTGCATTCATCAGGCTCTGGAAACGGTCGACGATTTCACCGTCCCGGAGCAGGATGACGGCGATTTCGGTCGCACGGTCGCCCATGTTCGGCGAAAGTCCGGTTGTTTCGAAGTCCAGTACCGCAACGGTTTGCATGGTCGAATCCTGTGGCTTCACGCGGTGTCGTTAGAGTGGCCGAGAGGTTAGCATCTCCCGGCCCGCGACAGGCTCGTTCCGTCCGGGAAACGATCATCCGTGCAAGGGTCGAGCGCGTGGTGCCGGTGCGTCGTGCATGACGCGTCACGTGGCCGCATGCGGCATGCATGGAGCGGACCTGGTATCAGGTCGCCGCGTTCGCGTGCCCGGAGCGCATGACGTGGAGGGCGGCGCGCTATCCCGCGCCGGCCACCGTTATGCGTGCTGCGGCGAGGACAGGGGTGCCGCTCGATAGCGCAGGTGAATCAACGGATAGGCGCGCCCCTGCCCATCGAGCGCCGATCGCCCGGTGCGCTCGAAGCCGAGCCGTTCATAGAATCCTGCCGCCGCTTCGTTCTGTTCGTTGACGTCGGTCGACAGGTCGGGGTGACGCTTGAGCGCCTCTCCCACGAGCAGGCGCCCGACACCCGCGCCGTGGTGAGCCGGATCGACGAACAGTGCTTCCATGTGACTACCGTCGAGCAACATGAAGCCGATTGCGCGGTCGGCTTCGTCGACGGCGAGATCGAGCGGTGCACCGGGCAGGAACGCGACGACTTCGGATTCGATCGCGCGGCGGTCGTCGTTGCTGAGGAAGTGGTGCGTGGCGTCGACCGCGTTGCGCCAGATATCCAGCACGCGTGCGCCGTCGGCCGGAGTGGACTTGCGAATTCGGATCATGGGTTGGCCCATCTTTGATTTGTAATTGGCGGTTCGTCGGCGCGTAGCCGGCACCGTTATGGTTCCGATCGGGCCGCGCGCAAGCGCTGCGAGAAAGACAGCGTAGCTTCACGCATTCAAGTATTGGCCGGACGCTGCGCATGACCAAGTGCCGCCGCACGCTCGATCGCGCGTCGCGCGACATCACGAACCCCCACGCTCATCGGCAAGTCATCGCGATCGAGTTCGGCGAGATCGAACCAGCGCGCGTCGAGTGCATCGTCGCCGGCAGCAGGCGCGCCGCGCAACCATCGGCACAGCACCGCGACCATCACGAAATGCTGACGCACGTCGTCGCTGGCATCGTAGTCGAACGCATCCAGTGCGGTAAAGGTGTCGAGCGCCTCGACGTCGACAGTCGCCTCTTCGGCAATCTCGCGCACGACCGCGTTCGCAATCGATTCTCCCGCTTCGATCTTGCCGCCGGGAAAGCCCCAGCAGCCCGCATCGGGCGGATTGGCGCGACGTACCAGCAGCACGTCGCGCTCTCGCAGGACGATGCCGATCACGGCGGGAACCGGGCGGACGGAAGCGGGGACGATGGTCGGGGAGCGGGGTGAGTCGGACATGGGACGCTACGTGCGGGTGCGTTCGAGTGGTTGGGGCGGCCGGCGACGATTCATTGCGCGCCGTCGGTGCGCTGCTCGATCGCGCGGATCACGGCGACCATGTCGTCCGCGCCATGTCCGGCCCGCTCGGTCTCGCCGTACAGCGCATGGCAGATGTCGAGCAGTGGCGACGCGACGCCGATGCCGCGCGCGGATTCGGCGACGAGGCGCGCATTCTTCAGCACGTCGGTGATCGCGGCCTGCACCGAGAAATCGGCCGCGACGAGTTTGCCGAGCTTCACGCGCGACACGTCGCTCGCCATCGGGCCCGCGTTCAGCACGTCGGCGAAGCGGGAGAGATCGATGCCGTGGCGTTGCGCAAAATGCGTGGCTTCGGTGAGGCCGGTGACCATCGTGATCAGGAACAGGTTCACGGCAAGCTTCATCGTCAGCGCCGACGGCACGTCGCCGCACACGAAGCTGTCGCGGCACAGCGGCTTCACGAGCGCGCGGACGGCGTCGACGTCGTCCGGTGCGCCGGCGAGCATCACGACGAGTTGACCGGCTTCGGCCGGCTTGCGCGACCCCGACACGGGCGCTTCGACATAACGGCCCGACGCGGAGGCGATGTCATCGGCCAGTGCGCGCGAATACTCGGGTGCGTTCGTGCCCATGTTCACGATGACGTGGCCGCCGACACGGGCGGCGAAACCGGGCGTGCCGCGCGCGAGGGCGCCGTCGATCGCCGCGTCGTTCGCGAGCATCAGGATCACGGTGCGGCAGGCCGTGAACACGTCGTCGATGTGCTCGGCCACGCGCGCGCCGGCGTCGCGCAGTGCATCGTCGTTGCCGTGCGACCGGCTCCATACGACGAGCGGCGTGCCGGCCCGCGCAAGATTGAGCGCCATCGGCGTGCCCATCACGCCGAGGCCGATGAATCCGACTGCGGTTTGCATGTTCTGGCTCCCACGATGGGTGGAGACGATCGTGGGCGTCAGTATCGCAGCGTTTCCGCACGCCTGCCATGTCGTCCGCGCAGCCGCGGGAGCGACGTCACGGCCGCGCCGTCATGCCCGCCAGATACGGCCACGGATAGATGCCACGCGCATGACCGTCGCCGAACACCACGCGGATGCCGTAGCCGGCTGCTTCAATGCTGTCCAGCATCAGGTCGGGCCGCACATCGACACGACCGCCGTCGTGCCGGATCCTCCGGCATTCGGCACACGGGCAATCGCCGCGCAACCGTGCATAGCCGACGCGTTGCGTATGACCGTCCGGCCAGCGGAGGGTCAGCGTGCGCGCCGGATGATCGAGCACGATTTCGGTCGGGGAGATCATCGCGACGCCTCGTCGATCTGCCGGATCGCGATCCGCACGGCCTTGCGGACTTCCGGATCGTGATCCTCCCGTGCGCGGGTCAGTGCGGGCAACGTCGCGCGGTCCCGCAATTCGCCGAGCGCAAGCGCGGCTTCCTTGCGCAGGTTGCTGATCGCGTGCGAGAGCAGCGCGACGACGGCCGGCGCCGCGGCCGCGTCGCGCAGTTGCCCGAGCGCACGCGCGGCACGCAGGCGCACCTGCCAGTAGTCGTCGTCGAGCGCGGCGACGAGCGGTTCGCGCGCGGTCGCAATGCGCAGCTTGCCGAGCGTCGTGGCCGCTTCCTCGCGCACCTGCCATTCGCGGTCGCCCAGCGCGGCGAACAGCGCGTGGATGACGAGCGCGTCGTCGGGCGTCGCGAACCCGATCGCGCCGACCGCGATGCGTCGCACGTCCGCAGTGGCATCGGTTGTCGCGATGCCTGCAAGCGGTGGCAGCGCACGCGGATCCTTGAGCCAGCCGAGCACCGCCACGGCTTCGGCGCGCACCTCGGCGTGTTCGGCATCGAGCGCGTGCAGCGCGGGCGCGAACGCGCCGGGGTCGCGCAGCTCTCGCAATCCGCGCAGCACGGCACGGCGCACGAACGGCTCGGGCCGGTCGGCCCATCGGCACAGCACGGCGCCCGATGCCGCGTCCTTCAGTTCGGACAGGCTCTGCGCGGCGGCGGCGCGCACGTCGTCGTCCGGATCGAGCAATGCGCCGCACAGCGCGTCGACGACGTCGGGTTGCTCCCATGCGCCGAGCACACGGGCGGCTTCGCCGCGCACGTCGGCCGACGGATCGTCGCGCAGCGCGGCGACGAACGCGGGCACGAACCCCGCGTCCTCGAGGTCGGCGAGTTCGAACAGGGCGACGCGGCGCACGGCGGCATCGGGCGCGGCGAGGCGGGCGACGAGTGCGGCTTCGTCGGGGGCGTCTGCGCGCGGCAATACGGGAGCGAAGGAGGGGTTGGTCATCGGCGACTCAAATGAGCGTTGAGGGACGCGGTCAGCGCAGCAGGTAAGGGATGTCGACCTTGACGGCGCCGGTCGGGCAATCGCGTTCGCACGGCATGCAGTACCAGCATTCGTCGAACTGCATGTAGGCCTTGCCCTTGGTCACGTCGATCGCGAGCAGGTCGAGCGGGCACACGTCGACGCAGACGGTGCAGCCCTTGTCGGCGATGCAGAGGTTCTCGTCGATCGTCACGGGTGCGCTGCTGCGCTGGAAGATGTCGTGCGGCGTATGGGACATGGCAGGTTCCTCAAAGGGCGGCCGCGAGCGCGGCCGGTTCGCGGATGCGCAAATTCGTGTAGGCGCCGCGTTCGTCGTCGGCAAGCGGCACGACGTACGGTTCGACCGGACGCTTCTCGCTGCGCATCGCGCCCGCGGCGTCCTTGCGCAGCCAGGTGTGGCAGAACCATTCGGCGTCGTTGCGATGCGGAAAGTCGACGCGGTGGTGGTACAGCCCCCAGCGGCTCTCGGTGCGGAACAGCGACGCGCGCGCGGCCATTTCCGCGCAGTCGCGGATCGCACGCACTTCGGCGGCGCGCATCAGTTCGTGCGGATGGTTCGCTTTTATCGCTTCGATATCGTCAGTAATGGCGTCAAAGCGTTGCAACCCGATTTCCATCTTGCGCGTCACCTTCGGCGGTTGCAGATAGTCGTTCACCATGCGGCGCAGCTTGTATTCGACCTGCGCCGGTGCGAGGCCGCGCTCGCGCAGCAACGGCGCAAGCACACGGGTGCGTTCGGCGGCGACCTGTTCGTCGTCCACCGGCGCATGCGCGCGGCCGGCCACGTAGTCGGCCGCGTTCTGCCCGGCAAACCAACCGTACGTGAATGCGCCGAGCATGTAGTTGTGCGGGACGGCCGCCATGTCGCCGGCCGCGTAGAGCCCCGGCACGGTCGTCTCCGCGCGGGCGTTCACGTACACGCCGGACGCGCTGTGGCCGCTGCAGAAACCGATCTCGGAGATGTGCATCTCGACCATCTGGCTGCGGTAATCGGTGCCGCGCCCGGCATGAAAGCGGCCGCGGCTCGGCCGCTCGTTCGTGTGCAGGATCTGCTCGATGGTCTGGATCGTTTCTTCCGCGAGATGGTCGAGCTTCAGGAACACGGGGCCGTTGCCGCTTTGCAGTTCCTGGTAGAACTCCCACATCATCTGGCCGCTCCAGTAATCGCATTCGATGAAGCGTTCGCCCTTGCCGTTCGCGGTGAAGCCGCCGAGCGGGCCCGTCACGTACGCGCACGCGGGGCCGTTGTAGTCCTTGATCAGCGGATTGATCTGGAAGCATTCGAGATTCGCGAGCGCGGCACCGGCGTGATACGCCATCGCGTAGCCGTCGCCCGCATTGGTCGGATTCTCGTAGGTGCCCATCAGGTAGCCCGAGGCCGGCAGGCCGAGGCGACCGGCCGCGCCGCAGCAGAGAATCACGGCCTTCGCGCGGATCACGTGGAATTCGGCGGTGCGGCAGTCGAAGCCGAGCACGCCGCTTGCGCGGCCCTGCGCGTCGGTCAGCACGCGCGTCGCCACGATCCGGTTCGTGATCGCGATGCGCGCGCGCTTCAGTTGCCGGTACAGCACCTTCTTGATGTCGTGTCCTTCCGGCATCGGCAGCACGTACGAGCCCATGTGATGGACCTTCTTCACTGCGTAGTCGCCGGTGCCGTCCTTCTCGAACTTCACGCCCCAGCGGTCGAGCTGCTCGATCGTTTCGAAGCTGTGCGTCGCATATGCGTACACGGCCTCCTGGTCGACGATGCCGTCGTTGGCGATCGTGATCTCGCGCGTGTACTGCTCGGGCGTCGCATGCCCGGGGATCACCGCGTTGTTCAGGCCGTCCATCCCCATCGAGATCGCGCCGCTGCGCTTCACGTTGGCCTTTTCGAGCAACAGCACGCGCATGGACGGGTCGCGCTCCTTCGCCTTGATCGCCGCCATCGGGCCGGCCGTGCCGCCGCCCACCACGACGATGTCGTATTCGAGCACATGGGTAGTCATTGCTGTTTCCTTGCAGGTTGGCGCGGTTTCTGCCGATCGATGCGCAGCCGGTACTGGAAGGCGTCGCCGCGGAAGTAGAGGTATTCGAAGTCGATCGGTGCGCCCGATGCGTCATGCGTGAGGCGTTCGATGCGCAGCACGGGGCTGCTTTCCTCGACGTGCAGCGCATCGACGATCTCGTCGTCGGCGAGGATCGCGTCGATCGACACGTCGGCATGGCCGAGCGGGATGCCGCAGTCGTTTTCCAGGACCAGGAAAATGTCGCGCGTCGCGAGGTCGGCGCCCGCGAGGCGCTTGCCGAGGGCTTCGGGCACCCACGTCTGCTCGAGCGACACGGGCTCGCGATTGAGCAGCCGCACACGATGGATCTCGACGAGCGGCGCGCCTTCGGGCACGTTCAGCTTTGTCGCGAGATGGCGGTCGGCCTTGACGGTGCGGAAGCTGCGCACCTGGTTGACGATCTCGTAGCCCATCGACGACATCGCCTCGGCGAAGCCCTGCAGCGACGTCACGTTCTGGAACGCCTTCGGCTTCGACACGAAGGTGCCCTTGCCGTGCAGCTTGAACAGCAGTCCTTCCTTTTGCAGATCGCCGAGCGCCTGGCGCACCGTGATGCGGCTGACGTCGAACATCGCGCAGAGTTCGTGCTCGGACGGCATCCGGCTGTGCGGCGCATAGGTGCCGTCGAGAATGCGCGCGCGCAGCGTGTCCTTGATCTGCACGTAGAGCGGGGCCGCCGACAGCGGCACGACGTTGGGGGAGGTCATCGGTCAACTTGTTATGACAAGATCGATCTAGTGTAGTCAGCCGGGTCGCGCGGCCCAACCAACTATTTCTGATTTCGACTTTCCGATTCCGGAAAAGCGCGGCGACAGGGGGCAGACCGAACGGACCACCCGGCATGTAGCGTCGGCTCGCTCCGCCCGTTGCGGGCCGAGCGGATCGGCGGACAATGAAAAATTCGGCGACGCGTGTGCCGCGCATGTCGATTTCGCGGTGCGTCGCCCGTCGTATCCATGTCGACCGGGCCTTGCGCGAAGCAGGTGGCGCCCGGTTCCCGAGGATCGCCGTCACGACAAGGAGGCACCCCATGCCGGATTCCCGATACCGCTGGGTCATCGTCGCCGCGGGCGGCCTGATGGGCTGCATCGCGATCGGCGCGATGTTTTCGCTGCCGGTGTTCCTGCGCGCGATCGCGCGCGACACGGGCTGGTCGATGACCGGCATTTCCGGCGCGATGACGCTCGGCTTCATCGCGATGGCTTTCGCGAGCATGGGGTGGGGCAGCCTGTCGGACCGCATCGGCACGCGCCCGGTCGTCATGACGGGCGCCGTCCTGCTGTCGGCAAGCCTGGCGCTGGCGAGCCGCGCGCCGTCGCTGCTCGCATTCCAGCTCACGTTCGGCCTCGCCGTCGGCGGCGCGACGGCTGCGATATTCGCGCCGATGATGGCGTGCGTGACGGGCTGGTTCGACACGCACCGCAGCCTCGCGGTGTCGCTCGTGTCGGCCGGCATGGGGATGGCGCCGATGACGATGGCCCCGCTGGCCGCGTGGCTCGTGTCGGTGCGCGACTGGCGCACGTCGATGCTGCTGATGGCGGCGCTGGCGGCCGTCGTGATGATTCCGGTGTCGCTGCTGGTACGCCGGGCGCCCGCGCTCGACGGCGCGCAGGCGGCTCCGGCGGCGTCGGCGCCCGCCGGCGAGCCGGCGGCGATGTCGGTCGCGGCCGCGCTGCGTTCCCCGCAGTTCATCGTGCTGCTGCTGACCAACTTCTTCTGCTGCGCGACGCACTCGGGCCCGATCTTCCATACGGTCAGCTACGCGGTGACGTGCGGGATCCCGCTGATCGCCGCGGTGTCGATCTACAGCGTCGAAGGGCTCGCCGGCATGGGCGGACGGATCGCGTTCGGGATCCTGGGCGACCGTATCGGCGCGAAGCGCATGCTGGTAACCGGGCTGCTTGCGCAGGCGCTGGGTGCGCTCGGGTACTACTTCGTGCGCACGCTCGACGGGTTCTACGCGGTCGCGGTCGTGTTCGGCTTCATCTACGCGGGCGTGATGCCGCTGTATTCGGTGCTTGCGCGCGAGAACTTCCCGCTGCGGATGATGGGCACCGTGATCGGCGGCTGCGCGATGGCCGGCAGCCTGGGGATGGCAGCGGGGCCCGTCGCCGGCGGCCTGATCGTCGATACGCTCGGCAGCTACGGCTGGCTGTATCTCGGCTCGTTTGCGATCGGTCTCGGCGCGTTCCTGATCGCGATGATGTTCCGTCCGTTCGCGAATGCGCGGCGGGAAGCGGCGGCTGCCTGAGCCGGGAAAACTGGAAGCAGGGCCGTGTCCGTTTTTCCGGGACGGCACGGTTCGGTTGGCATCGTCGCAAATAAAAACAGGGCCTGGCACCGGTCGCATTTGCCGGTGTCCAGATGGCCCGCAGCCCGCTGCAGCGCAGCAGAGCGGCATATGAGACCGATCAGCGCGCATGCCCCGCGATTCGGCCCCTAAAAAACACAATATCGAGCATATATTCGAAGGGCCTGTCATACCCGCGTCACCCTGCTAGAATTCGGCCTGCCGCATTGTTCCGATTGACTGATGAGATTGCTTGACGCCCTGGTCGAACAACGTATTGCCGCCGCCGCCGCGCGGGGCGAGTTCGACGATTTGCCGGGTACCGGCGCGCCACAGGCGCTGGATGACGACCTGCTCGTGCCCGAGGAGGTGCGGGTGGCCAACCGTATCCTGAAGAATGCGGGCTTCGTGCCGCCGGCCGTCGAGCAATTGCGCGCGCTGCGCAACCTGCATGACGAAGTGCAGGCGGTCAGCGACCGCGCCGCACGGTGCCGGCTGCAGGCGAAGATCCTCGCGCTCGACATGGCGCTCGAATCGCTGCGCGGCGGCCCGATGGTGATGCCGCGCGACTACTGCCGGCGCATCGCCGAGCGCCTGTGCGAGCGCGGGCTCGACGAAGCGTCCGCCGAAGCGGGGCCGATGTGACGTCCGACGCGCTGCACGACGCAGCCCGGTCGGCAGCCGCCCCGGCGGCGGAACCCGCCGCCGATTCCCCCGTTCCCGAAGCCGCGCCCGTATCGGCGCGCGACCTGCATTTCATGCGTCTTGCGCAGGCTGCCGCCGAAGAGGCGCGCGCGGCCGGCGAAGTGCCGGTTGGCGCGGTGCTCGTGCGTGGCGACGAAGTGATCGCACGCGGCTTCAACCATCCGATCGGCGGGCACGACCCGTCGGCCCATGCGGAAATGGCCGCGCTGCGCATGGCCGCGCAGCATTTGCAGAACTACCGGATGCCCGGCTGCGAGCTGTACGTGACGCTCGAGCCGTGCCTGATGTGCGCGGGCGCGATCATGCATGCGCGCATCGCGCGGGTCGTCTACGGCGCCGCCGATCCGAAGACGGGCGCGTGCGGCAGCGTGATCGACGCATTCGCGAATCCGCAACTGAACCACCATACCGAAGTGACCGGCGGCGTGCTCGCCGACGAGTGCGGCGCCGCGCTGAAGTCGTTCTTCGCCGACCGCCGTCGCGCGTTGCGCGAAGCACGGCTCGCCCGCGACGCCGACTCCGGCGCGTCATAGGCACGCCCGCCACGCCCGTCGCTCGCCGCGAGCCGGGCGTGCGCGGTTCCGTGAACCGGAGACGGTTCGGACCCTCTAAGCAGGTTTGACGACCCGACACCTTTCTTCGCCATGTCCTTCCAGCCTGCCGCGTCCTACACCATCCGCCTGCTTGCGCCGTCCGGCTATCCGCACGATCCGGACGCGATCAATCGCGCGCTCGAACGCCTCGGCACCGCGCAGCATCGCATCGAGAACATCGAGGCGACGCAGCGGCGCTTCCAGCGGTTCGGCGGCACCGACGGCGAGCGGGCAGGCGACCTGAACCGTCTTGCCGATCCCGAGCGGCCGCTGCCGGACATCGCGCTCGCGGTGCGCGGCGGCTATGGCGCGGCGCGCATCCTGCACGGGCTCGACTATCGCGGGCTCGAGCGCAGGCTGCGCGACCAGCCGGTCGCACTCGTCGGCCATAGCGATTTCACGGCGCTCCAGCTCGCGCTGTACGCGAAGGCGCGCATCAAGACGTTCGGCGGCCCGATGCTGTCCGCCGACTTCGGCGCGGAAACGCCGAGCGACTTCACGATGCAGCACTTCTGGCAGACGCTGACGCAGCCGAGCACGACGATCATCGCCGAAGCGCCGCAGGTGCAGAGCGTGAACGTGACGGGCACGCTGTGGGGCGGCAACCTCGCGATCCTCACGTCGCTCGTCGGCACGCCGTACATGCCCGACATCGAGGGCGGCATCCTGTACATCGAGGACGTCAACGAGCAGCCGTTCCGGATCGAGCGGATGATCTATCAACTGCATCTCTCGGGGCTGCTCGCGCGCCAGCAGGCGCTCGTGCTCGGCCAGTTCACCGGTGCGCGGCCGTTCGAGTACGACAACGGCTACGACATGCAGGCGATGATCGACCAGGTGCGCGCGGTGATCGGGATTCCGGTCGTGACGGGGCTTCAGTTCGGTCACGTGCCTGACCTGCTGACGCTGCCGTTCGGCGCACAGGCGCAACTGGTCGCGAATGCACACGGTTTCCGGCTCACTTTGTCGGACTATCCGCACCTCGGTTGAGGCGGTGCAGCCGGTCGAAAGGCGGGGTTCCCGCCTTTTTCTTTATGCAAACGCGCAACTAACGGTCAAATATTTTCGTCGACATCAGCACGCTCGTCGCCGGATCTTGCACCAGTTTTGTCAACAAAATGACCGGGAGGGTATACGACGAGAAGCGCGCCCATCATATGTACCAGCCTTGTCGTGCATGGATTTGACGCATCGTGCACCGGACAGGGTCACATCGATGCACGCCGATTGTGCGCAATGCCGGAAAAGAATTGTTGACAATCTTTATGTCCGCCCTAGGATGAGGATCATCACACGATGCCGATCATGAACGAGCCCGAATCCCACCCGTCCGGTGCAGCCAGTCCCGAAGCGATCGCCGAGCGGATCCGCACGGCGATCCTCGAGCATCGGCTCGCGCCGGGCGCGAAGCTGACGGAGGCGCAGCTCTGCGACGTGTTCAACGTGAAGCGCGGGGCGATCCGCCAGGCGCTCGCGCAGCTCGCGACCGACAAGCTTGTCGATCTCGAGCCGAACCGCGGCGCGTTCGTCGCGAGCCCGACGCTGCAGGACGTGCACGAAGTGTTCGAGATGCGCCGGATCATCGAGCTCGCGGTGGTCGAGCGGCTCGCGACCGGGCCCGGGGCGAAGCGGCTGAAGGGCGTCGCCGCGCTGATCGAGAAGGAACGCAAGGCGTTCCAGCGGCAGGACTTCGCGGCCTGGATCCGCCTGTCCGGCGAATTCCATACGGCGCTCGCGACGCTGATGGGCAATGCGACGCTCAGCGCGTGCCTCGAAGGGCTCGTCGCACGCTCGACGCTGATGTCGGCGCTGTACGAGTCGCACGGGCGCAGCCCGTGCTCGTGCGACGACCACGACGAGATCCTCGGTGCGCTGGAGGCCGGCGATCCGAAGCGGGCGGTGACGCTGATGGCGCACCACCTGCAGCATGTCGAACTGAAGATGCTGGACCGGCCCGCGCAAGGGCAGGTCGATTTGCGCGAAGTGTTCGGCGGCGCCTGAGCGGCGACGCGAACCCGGCCACGCGCCACAAGAACGAGCGAAATGCAGGCCCGCGGCATTTGCCGCGGGCCGCTGGTCCGACTCCGGGCGTCGATCCGGAGCGATATCGATGACCGTGGAGCGGCCTTGCGGCCGCGTCAAGGAGAAGTCATGGCTCAGTTCAGTGTGGCGCAGGACAGCGCCTATCCGGCGGATGAAGGCGGCGAGGGCGGCGACCCGACACTGCCGAAGGGTTACAGCGAACGTCTGTACAACGAAGATTTGGCACCCCTGAAAAACCAGACATGGGGTGCGTACAACATCTTCGCGTTCTGGATGTCGGACGTGCACAGCGTCGGCGGCTACGTGTTCGCGGGCAGCCTGTTCGCGCTCGGGCTGACGAGCTGGCAGGTGCTGATCGCGCTGATCGTCGGGATCGGCTTCGTGAACCTGCTGTGCAACCTGATCGCGCGGCCGAGCCAGCAGATCGGCGTGCCGTATCCGGTTGCATGCCGCGCGACGTTCGGCGTGCTCGGCGCGAACGTGCCGGCCGTGATCCGCGGGCTGATCGCGATCGCGTGGTACGGGATCCAGACCTATCTCGCGTCTAGCGCGCTGGTGATCGTCGTGCTGAAGTTCTTCCCGCAATGGCTGCCTTACGCGGACGTGCATCGCTACGGCTTCCTCGGGCTGTCGGCGGTCGGCTGGGCCGGCTTCATGCTGCTGTGGGTGCTCCAGGCGTTCGTGTTCTGGAACGGGATGGAGACGATCAAGAAGTTCATCGACTTCGCGGGGCCGGCCGTCTACGTCGTGATGTTCATCCTCGCTGGCTACATGGTGTGGCGCGCGGGCTGGCGCAACATCGGCCTCAACCTGGGCGGCGTGAAGTACCACGGCGCGGAAGTGATTCCGGTGATGATCACGGCCGTGTCGCTCGTCGTGTCGTACTTCTCCGGGCCGATGCTGAACTTCGGCGATTTCTCGCGCTACTGCCGCTCGTTCGGCGAAGTGAAGCGCGGCAATTTCTGGGGGCTGCCGGTCAACTTCCTCGCGTTCTCGCTCGTCACGGTGATCACGACGGCCGCGACGCTGCCGGTGTTCGGCGAACTCATCACCGACCCCGTCGAGACGGTCGGTCGCATCGACCATCCGACCGCGGTGATCCTCGGTGCGCTGACCTTCACGATCGCGACGATCGGCATCAACATCGTCGCGAACTTCGTGTCGCCCGCGTTCGACTTCTCGAACGTCGCGCCGCGCCTGATCAGCTGGCGCGCGGGCGGGATGCTCGCGGCCGTCGCGTCGATCTTCATCACGCCGTGGAACCTGTTCAACAACCCGGCCGTGATCCACTACACGCTCGACGTGCTCGGCGCGTTCATCGGCCCGCTGTACGGGGTGCTGATCGCCGACTTCTACCTCGTCAAGCGCGGCCGGCTCGTGCGCGACGACCTGTACACGATGTCGGAAAGCGGCACGTACTGGTACACGGGCGGCGTGAACCGCCGCGCGCTGGCCGCGCTGTTGCCGGCCGCGGTGATCGCGATCGTCTGCGTGATGGTGCCGGGCTGGCAGGGCGTCGCGAACTTCTCGTGGTTCATCGGCGCGGGGCTCGGCTTCGTGTTCTACCGGCTGCTCGTGAGCGCGAAGGCCTGAGGAGCATGCGATGAAGATCCGACTGATCAATCCGAACACGACCCAGCGGATGACCGACGCGATGGGCCGCTGCGCGCGCGAGGTTGCCGCTGCCGGCACGGAGATCGTCGCGGTGAGTCCGCCGATGGGGCCGCCGTCGATCGAAGGGTATTACGACGAGGCGCTGGCGACGCCGGGGCTGCTCGCCGAGATCGTGCAGGGCGAGCGCGACGGCTGCGATGCGTACGTGATCGCGTGCTTCGGCGATCCGGGCCTGTACGCCGCGCGTGAGCTCGCGCGCGGGCCGGTGATCGGCATTGCCGAGGCCGCGATGCATGCGGCGAGCGTGCTCGCGCCGGGCTTCTCGGTCGTCACGACGCTCGCGCGCACCTGCGGGATGGCTTGGCATCTCGCCGAGCGCTACGGGATGAAACGGTTCTGCCGCAACGTGCGCGCGACCGACGTCGCGGTGCTCGAGCTCGACCGGCCGGGCTCGGCTGCCCGCCGGATCATCGTCGACGAATGCCGGCGCGCGCTCGACGAGGACGGCGCCGACGCGATCGTGCTCGGTTGCGCGGGGATGGCCGAGTTCGCGCACGAGATCGAGCAGCAGATCGGCGCGCCGGTGGTCGAGGGCGTCACGGCGGCCGTCAAGTGGGCCGAGGCGCTCGTCGCGCTGCGCCTCGCGACCGCGAAGCGCGGCGACTACGCGCGGCCGCTGCCGAAGCGCTACGACGGCGCGTTCGCCCGCTTCAGCCCGCCGGACGGGGCGCAGGCGGAACCGGTGCCGGATTTGCCGCAACCGCACATACACACCGTCTGACACGCACTATCTGCGCCGCTGTATGGGCGCGTATGGACGTTTTCGCTAAACTGGGCCGTCATCGCATCGGCTTGCGCAGCCGGCCTCCGGCCCCCGTGCAGTCGATGCGAACCCATTATTTCAGCGAGCTTTCGCCGCACTTCGAACCATGTCACTCGATCCCAACTATCCTCGCGACCTGATCGGCTACGGCCGCCATCCCGTTCAGGCGAACTGGCCGGGACGCGCCCGCGTCGCCGTGCAATTCGTGCTGAATTATGAGGAGGGCGGTGAGAACTGCGTGCTGCACGGCGATCCGGGCTCCGAGCAGTTCCTGTCGGAAATCGTCGGCGCGGCCGCGTATCCCGACCGCCACATGAGCATGGAGTCGATCTACGAATACGGTTCGCGGGCCGGCGTGTGGCGCATCCTGCGCGAATTCGAGAAGCGCGGGTTGCCGCTGACGGTATTCGGCGTCGGCATGGCGATCGAACGCCATCCGGAGCTCGCGCGCGCGTTCGTCGAGCTGGGCCATGAAATCGCGTGCCACGGCTGGCGCTGGATCCACTACCAGAGCATGACGCCGGAACTCGAGGCCGAGCACATGCGTCTCGGGATGGAAGCGATCGAGCGCGTGACGGGCGAGCGCCCGCTCGGCTGGTACACCGGCCGCGACAGCCCCAATACGCACCGCCTGGTCGCGGAATACGGCGGCTTCCTGTACGACTCCGACAACTACGGCGACGACCTGCCGTTCTGGATGGACGTCGAAGTGTCGGGCGGCAAGAAAACGCCGCAACTGATCGTGCCGTACACGCTCGACACGAACGACATGCGCTTCGCGACGCCGCAGGGCTTCAACACCGGCGATCACTTCTTCGACTACCTGCGCGATGCATTCGACGTGCTGTACGCGGAAGGCGACGAAGCGCCGAAGATGCTGTCGATCGGCATGCACTGCCGGTTGCTCGGCCGGCCGGGCCGGTTCCGCGGGCTGCAGCGTTTCCTCGATCACATCGAGAAGCACGATCGCGTATGGGTGACGCGCCGTGTCGATATCGCACGTCACTGGCGTGAACATCATCCGTATCAGCCCAATCATCGAAACGAAGGGAAAGCATGAAGGCGATGCGCTACACGTTGGAACAACTGAATACGATGGCGCCGAGCGCATTCGTCGCGGCACTGTCGGGGATCTTCGAACATTCGCCGTGGGTGGCCGAAGTCGCCGCGGGCCAGCGGCCGTTCGCGAGCATCGACGCGCTGCACAAGACGATGTCGGGTGCGGTGGAAACGAGCGGCGAAGCGCGCCAGCTCGCGCTGATCAACGCTCACCCGGAGCTGGCCGGCAAGGCTGCCGTGCGCGGCGAGCTGACCGCCGAGTCGACGCGCGAGCAGAGCGGCGCGGGCCTCGACCAGTGCACGCAGGAAGAGTTCGACAAGCTGCTGACGCTGAACCGCACGTATCGCGAGAAGTTCGGCTTCCCGTTCATCCTCGCGGTGCGCGGCTATGACCGGCACGGCATCATCGCGAACTTCGAGTCGCGCGTGAATCACTCGCGCACCGAGGAACTGCGGGCGAGCCTCGACCAGATCTACCGGATCGCGCGCTTCCGCCTCGACGACCTGATCGACGCCTGACACCGCAATACGGCCTGCTGCGTCGCAGCGGCCTGATCGCCTCACTGAAACAAGGAAACATCATGGCTGTTCCGCTTCTCGATCCCAACGCACCCGACTTCACGCGGCGCTACGTGAACCTGGCCGACCCGCGTCTCGGTGCGCAGGCGCTCGAAGCCAGCGACGATTTCTTCGCGCCGAAGGACCGGATGCTGAACCCCGAGCCGGCCGTGTTCATCCCCGGCAAGTACGACGACCACGGCAAGTGGATGGACGGCTGGGAAACGCGCCGCAAGCGCACGACGGGCTACGACTGGTGCATCGTCAAGCTCGCGCGCCCGGGCGTGATCAAGGGCTTCGACATCGACACGAGCCACTTCACCGGCAACTTCCCGCCGGCCGCGTCGATCGAGGCCGCGTTCGTGGCCGACGGCGCGCCGACGCATGCGACCGAGTGGGTCGAGATCGTGCCGTCGACGACGCTGCAGGGCAACAGCCATCACTACGTCGAAGCGAGCGATGCGCGCGCCTTCACGCACCTGCGCGTGAACATCTATCCGGATGGCGGCATTGCACGCCTGCGCGTGTACGGCCAGCCGCAGCTCGACTGGGCCGGCGCGAGCGCGACCGAGCAGTTCGATCTCGCGGCGATGGAAAACGGCGGTTACGTGGTGGCCGCGAACAACCAGCACTTCGGCGTCGCGTCGAACCTGCTGCTGCCGGGCCGCGGCGTGAACATGGGCGACGGCTGGGAAACCCGCCGCCGCCGCGAACCGGGCAACGACTGGGCGATCATCGCGCTCGCGCAGCCGGGCGTGATCCGCAAGATCGAAGTCGATACCGCGTTCTTCAAGGGCAACTACCCGGACCGCTGCTCGATCCAGGCCGCGTACGTGTCGGGCGGCACGGACAGCTCGCTGATCACGCAATCGATGTTCTGGCCGGTGCTGCTCGGCGAGCAGAAGCTGCAGATGGACAAGCAGCACTACTTCGAACAGGACATCGCGTCGCTCGGCCCCGTCACGCACGTGCGACTGAACATCATTCCGGACGGCGGCGTGTCGCGCCTGCGTCTGTGGGGGACGCTCGACAAATGAAGACGCTTGCCATCGAACCGCTGACCAAGGAAGCGTTTGCGCCGTTCGGCGACGTGATCGAAACGGAAGGGGCGAAGCAGATTCCGATCAACCTCGGCACGACGATCCGCTTTCACGATCTCGCGAAAGTCGACGTGACCGATGAAGACGGCCGCACGCTCGTCAACCTGTTCCGCGGCCAGCCGCGCACGCTGCCGTTCGAAGTGAAGATGCTCGAGCGGCACCCGCTCGGCAGCCAGGCGTTCGTGCCGCTGAACGACCAGCCGTATCTCGTCGTCGTCGCGCCCGCGGGCGATCTCGATCCGGCGAAGATCCGCGCGTTCGTGACGAGCGGCTGGCAGGGCGTCAACTATGCGAAGGGCGTGTGGCATCACCCGCTGATCGCGCTCGGTGGCGTCAGCGACTTCATCGTCGTCGATCGCGGCGGCGATGGCCTGAACCTGAACGAGCAGGACCTTCAGGAATCGCTGTGGCTCACCGACGAGGCGCTGCACGCGCTGACGGCCTGAGTCGCCGGCGTTGCTGCCGGCGTCTGATGAAACCCGCGCATCATGCGCGGGTTTTTTTATGTGCGGCCGATTCGGCGAGATTCAGGTCGCCGCGTTTGTGCGCGTGTCGCGCGAGCGGCCGGCGCCGCGACGCCGGTTCGCAATCGGTGCATGCTGCGCCATCAGCTCGACGACCCAGTCGATGAACACGCGCAGCTTCGCGCTGACGTGCCGGTTCGGCGGGAACGCGACGTACATCGGCATCGGTTCGAGTTGCCAATGCTCGAACAGCGGCACCAGTTCGCCGCGGGCGCGATGCGCGCCCGCCATGTAGTCGGGCAGCCACAGAATGCCCAGTCCGGCGAGGCCGGCCTCGAGGTACGCATTGCCGTCGTCGACCGCGAGCACGTAGCGTCCGCGCACGGTGACCTGCTCGCCGTCGCATGTCATCGCGAACGGCAGCGCCTTGCCGGTGCGCGCCCACAGAAAACCGACGATCCGGTGATGCGTATCCTCCAACTCGTCTGGATGCGTCGGCGAGCCGGCGCGTGCGAGGTAAGCCGGCGACGCATACACGCCGAGCCGCAGGTCGCCGACGCGCCGCGCGGCCAGCGAGCGGTCGGTCGGTTCGCCGCCGCGCACGACACAGTCGACGTTCTCGCCGATCACGTCCACCACGCGGTCGCTCACGCCCATGTCGAGCTGGATGTCCGGATAGCGCGCATGGAACGCGGGCAGTGCAGGGATCAGGATCAGGCGCGCGAACGGGCTCGGCACGTCCACGCGCAGCCGCCCGCGGGGCGATGCGGAAGCCGCGGACAGGCTCGTTTCGGCATCGTCCATGTCGGCCAGCAAGCGCACGACGCGGTCGTAGTACGCGGCGCCGTCCGCCGTGACGACGACCTTGCGCGTGGTGCGGTTGAACAGCTTCACGCGCAGCCGCGCTTCGAGCTGCTGCACGAGTTGCGTGACGGTGGTGCGGCTCATGTGCAGCGTCTCGGCCGCCTTCGTGAAACTGCCGGCTTCCACCACGCGGGCGAACGCCTGCATTGCGTCGAATCGATCCATCGGGTCAGGGCTCCGCGTCGGTCGGAATTGTTTGGTGCGTGCAAACAGTGTTGGACAGGGTTGCCGGTTTATTCGCCGCGCAACGATCCTTAAAGTGCCTTCATCGTTGATGCCGGGGCGGCTTCGCCCCACCAACCGAAGGAGGTAGGAGATGGTAAAGCGTAGCGTGGTTTTCCCGCCCGGTCGCCAGGCACTGTACGACCGTAACCGCTATTCGCCGGCAGTGCGCTCGAATGGCTTCCTGTTCGTGTCCGGGCAGGTCGGCAGCCGCGAGGACGGCTCGCCGGAGCCGGAACTGGGTGCGCAGGTCCGCCGCGCGTTCGACAACCTGAATGCGGTGCTGCGCGCAGCCGGTTGCACGTTCGACGACGTCGTCGACGTGACGGTGTTCCTCGTCGACCCTGAAGCGACGTTCGAGCGGATCTGGGAGATCGTTCCTGACTATTGGGGTGACGCGCCGCATCCGACGCTGACCGCCGTCGGCGTGACCTGGCTCTATGGGTTCCAGTTCGAGATCAAGGCGATCGCGCGGCTGCCGGAGACGGTCGACGGGTGAGCAGGGCATCCGTGGCTCGTGGCAGCGCACGTTACGGCGCGACCGGCGGCTCCTGTGCGTATGCGCGATGCAGCAGCGCGACGAACGACGATGAGTCAGGCAGCGTCGTCGCGTCCAACCGGCGCACGGCGATCCCGGGCGTCCACGAATTCATCACGACGGCGCCGGCCATCGACGGCAGGTCGGCCGGCGTCAGTTCGCGATCGTGCTGCGCGACCCCCAGGCGCGCCAGTTGCCGGCGCACGATGCGCATCGTGACGCCGCCGAGCATGCCGGCCACCGGCCACACGACCGCGTCGCCGGTCCAGAACGCGAGATTCCAGATCGATCCTTCACTGATGCGCCCATGGCGATCGATGAAGGCCGCGTCGTCGAAACCCTGCGCGATCGCGCGGCGCAGGAAGTGCGTCTTCGCGACTTCGCCGACGTGCTTGATGTCCGGCAGCACGCGCTCGTATTCGAACAGCGCGAGATCGAGCGGGCCCGTGGACCCCGACGACGGCGCGGCGGTGCGGACGAGCACGTCGAGCGTTTCGTCGTCGCGCGGCGCGACGAATTCGCCCGTCGTCGCATGCACGGTCGCCGTCAGCGACAGCGCCGACGGCGCGCGCTCGAGCGCGGCGCGCAGGAGCGTGCGAATCCGGTCGTCGGGCAGGGCCTGGCCGAACAGCGTGTTCGACGCATCGCGCAGCCGCGCGAGATGCAGGTCGAGGCCGCGCACGTGGCCGTCGCGTACCTGCATGGCGGTGAAATGCGCGTGGCCCGCGAAAGCCAGCGCAGCGAGCGCGTCGGGCGTGGCGGCGACGCCGTTGATCTGGGCGACGGACGGGAATGATGCAGCGGTCATCGGCGACTCTCCAGGTTGGCCGCGGGCACGGGGCGGCGCGCGATATCTTCAAGAAAGCCTATTGTTTGCCGATTGATGCCGTCTTGAAAAACGAGTAGTTTTGGAACGGTCATCAAATCCGGTTTGAAGATCGATGGAACGCATGTGGCCCGGTACGCGCGCGCTGAGGACGTTCGATGCAGCGGCGCGGCACCTGAATTTCTCGCGAGCGGCCGACGAGGTCGGGCTGACGCCGGCGGCCGTCAGTCACCAGATCAAGGAAATCGAGGCGCAGCTCGACATGGTGCTGTTCGTCCGCACGAGCCGCAGCATCCGGCTGACGCCGGCCGGTGTCGTGCTGGCTGCCGCGGCCGCTGATGCGCTGGCGGGTCTGCAGCGCGCGACTGCCCGGGCACGGCGCGTCGCACGCGAGCAGACGGAGTTGCGCGTATCGGTCGGCGCGCGCTTCGCGACGCACTGGCTGCTGCCGCGCCTGCCGCGTTTCAGGGCCGAACATCCTGCGTTCGAGCTGTCGTTCGATATCACCGACCGGTTGCGCGATTTCGATGACGACGACGTCGATGCCGCGATCCGCTTCGGCACCGGGCGTTATCGCGATGCGTGCGCGCAGCGCCTGTTCGATACGTCGGTCGTTGCGATCTGCAGCCCGGCGCTGTTGTCGGCCGGCCCGCCATTGCGCAAGCCGCGCGATCTGCTGCGCCACACGCTGTGCCACGTGGACTGCGAAGTCGATGGCGTGACCTGGCCGCGCTGGTCCGCATGGATGGCCGCTGCCGGCATCGACGGTTTCGACGACAGCCGGTGCGTCGCGTTTCCGGATTCGAGCCACGTCGTGCAGGCCGTGACGGATGGCACGGCGGTCGGGCTGGCGGAGCCGCACATGATCGCGCGCGATCTCGCGGAAGGGCGCGTCGTGCAACTGTTCGACGTGAACGTCGACGTGGCGCCGGGGCTCGCCTATCACGTCGTGTATCCGGAGCACACGCAGGACGATCCGCGCATCGTCGCATTGCGCGACTGGCTCGCGGATGAAGTCGCGACGATGCGCGCGTAGCGGTGACGGTGGCGCGTGCTATCGTGCCCGCATCTCCACCGCGCGACGCCCGATTCCGGGCATGTTCCTCCGATGAGCCAACCTGAAAACGACCTGGCGATCCTGCTGAGCACGATGCAGCCCGAATTGCATCCTGGCGCGTTCGCCTTCGTATCGCTGCCGACCGACGCAGACGTATCGTTATCCGAAGTCATTGCAACGTTCCGCGAAGCGGAGGGGCTGACGGTCGTGGTCGAAGAGGAGACGGCGGCGCGTCACGGCTGGCCCGTGCTGTTCCGCTCGGCCTGGATCACGCTGACCGTGCATTCCGACCTTGCCGCTGTCGGCCTCACGGCGGCGTTCGCACGCGCGCTCGGCGCGGCCGGCATCAGTTGCAACGTGATGGCGGCTGCCTGCCACGATCACATCTTCGTGCCGTTCGACGATGGCCCGCGCGCACTCGACGCGCTCGTCGCGCTCCAGCGCGACGCGATGCGCGGTGAGCGCTAGCAACGCCGCTGCAACACGCAAAAAAAACGGGCCCGTAACGGGCCCGCGAACGGAAAGGATTGCGCCGGAACACGACCCCGGCGCACGGCGGCTTACTTGTTCGCGCCACCCTCGAACCACGCGGCGAGCTTCGTGCGCTCGTCGTCGGTCATGTGCGTGACGTTGCCGATCGGCATCGCCTTCAGGCGCACGGCCTGTTCATAGATACGCTGCGCGTTCTTCGACACTTCGTCCGGCGTGTCGAACATCACGCCCGCGGGCGCGCTGCCCATCAGCGTCGGCTTTGCCGAGTGGCACTCGACGCAGCGCTGCTGCAGGATCGGCATGATGTCGTTGATCACGACCTTCGGCGCGTTCGCGGCCTGCGCTTCCGGCGCGACCGGCTTCGGCGTCGTCCAGACCAGTGCGCCGGCCAGCAGCGCGACGCCGCCGATCGGCAGGTACCACAGCTGCTTGCCGCGGTGGCGCATCACGAAGAACTGGCGAATCAGCGCGCCGGCCAGCATGATCAGCACGAGCACGACCCAGTTGAACTTGTTCGTGTACGTCATCGCATAGTGGTTCGACAGCATCGCGAACACGACCGGCAGCGTGAAGTACGTGTTGTGCACCGAGCGCTGCTTGCCGCGCTTGCCGTAGATCGGGTTCGGCTCTTCGCCCTTGAGCATTTTGTCGACCATCTTGCGCTGGCCGGGGATGATCACGAAGAACACGTTCGCCGACATGATCGTCGCGAGCATCGCGCCGACGATCAGGTAGGCGGCACGACCCGCGAAAATGTGGCACGCGAGGTACGCGGCGGCGACCACGTAGATGCCGACGCAGATGCCGAGCACGCGGTCGTTGGTGCCGAGGATGCGGCACAGCGAGTCGTAGACGATCCATCCGGCCGCGAGGAAGCCGAGTGCGGACGCGACGGCGACCACCGGGCCCATGTCGAGCACGCTCTTGTCGATCAGGTACGTGTTCGGTGCGAGCAGGTACAGCACGAAGAACAGCGAGAAGCCCGACAGCCAGGTCGTGTACGACGGCCATTTCGACCAGTGCAGGTCATCCGGCATTTCCGGCGGGGCGACCGTGTACTTCTGCATGTTGTAGAAGCCGCCGCCGTGGACGTGCCACAGCTCGCCGAACACACCGCGCTTGCGCTGGTTCGGGTCGGTCGGCGGTTTCAGGCTGTTGTCGAGCGCGACGAAATAGAACGACTCGCCGATCCACGCAATGGCGACGATGACGTGCAGCCATCGCAGCGCGAGGTTCAGCCAGTCGGTGATGAAGCCTTCCATGAAACTCCTCCAGACTCAAATCGTTTGTTTGATGCGGGCGCTGATTCGAATGTCAGCTGCCGCGATAGGTGCTGTACGACCACGGCGACACGAGCAGCGGCACGTGGTAGTGCGAGCCGGTGTCGGCGATGCCGAAGCGGAGCACGACGCGATCGACGAAACGGGGTTCGGGCACCTTCACGCCGAGCGACGCGAAGTAGTCGCCGGCATGGAACACGAGTTCGTATTCGCCGGCGGCGAGCGCGGCGCCTTCGAGCAGGGGTTCGTCGCAGCGGCCGTCGCTATTGGTCAGCACGGTCTTGATCGCGCGGCGCGATTCGCCGTCCAGCGCGTAGAGGTCCACCTTGATTGCAGCGCCGGGACGGCCGTGCGCCGTATCGAGTACGTGGGTAGTGAGCTTTCCCATTCGTTGTGTCCTTGTGTGAATGCGAGGTTCGGCGGCGACTCGATCCATGACTGTGCGGCGGATCGAGGCTCCACGTCACGTGGCTACATACCCGTCGGCGAGATTGAAGCGAGCGCCGTGCAGGCATTGTAAAAAGGTTCCCCACGCAAATACGGGCGCGATATCAAAGATAATGCGCCGCGCATGAGCGGCTGTCGACGGCACGCCGGAGGCGGCTTCCGGCGGGCTTCCGGCGGGCATTTCGGGCCGCCGGCGGGGCGCTGCGCGGCGTACCATATCGAATCCGTGAAACGCGGTATTCCGGATCGCGCATTGTGTGCGGCGCGCGCTTGGGCGATCCTCCCGGCGTGCGCGTCGGCCTTGTGGCCCGCGCGTACCCCGAAGACGGCGAGCACGCCGGGTAACCGGGCCAGGGCGTTCGAACGGACGCAGGCACCGGAGCGTGCCGCGATTCAGCGTTCGAACGGCTGTGTGACCGTCCCCAGGATCCGCCCCTGGGGGCAGACCGACGCGGAGAACGCATGAACCTCGAGCAGCACGCTGGCGCACGCGCGCCGAACCCCTCCTCATCCCGCCCGACAACCCTGCTGGTCAAGCACGCCGACGTGCTCGTGACCATGGACGACACGCGTCGCGAGCTGCGCGATGCGGGGCTCTACATCGAAGACAACCGGATCGTCGCGGTCGGCCCGACCGCCGAGCTGCCCGAGACGGCCGACGAAGTGCTCGACCTGCGCGGCCACCTCGTGATCCCGGGGCTCGTGAACACGCACCACCACATGTACCAGAGCCTGACGCGCGCGGTGCCTGCGGCGCAGAACGCCGAGCTGTTCGGCTGGCTCACGAACCTGTACCGGATCTGGGCGCACCTGACGCCCGAGATGATCGAGGTCTCGACGCTCACCGCGATGGCCGAACTGCTGCAGTCGGGCTGCACGACCTCGAGCGATCATCTGTACATCTACCCGAACGGCAGCCGCCTCGACGACAGCATCGGCGCCGCGCAGCGGATCGGCATGCGTTTTCATGCGAGCCGCGGTGCGATGAGCGTCGGCCAGCGCGACGGCGGGCTGCCGCCCGATTCGGTCGTCGAGCGCGAGCCCGACATCCTGCGCGACACGCAGCGCCTGATCGAGACCTATCACGACGAAGGCCGTTACGCGATGCTGCGCGTGGTCGTCGCGCCGTGCTCGCCGTTCTCGGTGAGCCGCGACCTGATGCGCGACGCGGCCGTGCTCGCGCGCGAATACGGCGTGTCGCTGCACACGCACCTCGCGGAGAACGTCAACGACATCGCGTACAGCCGCGAGAAATTCGGGATGACGCCGGCGGAATATGCGGAAGATCTCGGCTGGGTCGGCCACGACGTGTGGCATGCGCACTGCGTGCAGCTCGACGATGCGGGTATCAGCCTGTTCGCGCGCACCGGCACGGGCGTCGCGCACTGTCCATGCTCGAACATGCGGCTCGCGTCGGGTATCGCGCCGGTGAAGAAGATGCGTCTCGCAGGCGTGCCGGTCGGCCTCGGTGTCGACGGCTCGGCATCGAACGACGGCGCGCAGATGGTCGCGGAAGTGCGGCAGGCGCTGCTGTTGCAGCGGGTTGGCTTCGGGCCCGATGCGATGACTGCGCGTGAAGCGCTCGAGATCGCGACGCTCGGCGGCGCGAAGGTGCTGAACCGCGACGACATCGGTGCGCTGAAGCCTGGCATGGCCGCGGACTTCGCCGCATTCGACCTGCGCCAGCCGCTGTTCGCGGGCGCGCTGCACGATCCGGTCGCGGCGCTCGTGTTCTGCGCGCCGTCGCAGACGGCGTACACGGTTGTGAACGGGAAGGTGGTGGTAAGGGAAGGACGTCTGGCGACGCTCGACCTGCCGCCCGTCATCGCGCGTCACAACGCGCTCGCGCAGGCACTGGTGGAGGCATCGCGCTGAAGGAAGGCTGAGGCGCCATCCGGCGGCGGTGTTGCCGCCGGGGCAGGCCGCCGGCTGTCGCCGCGCCGAAACGGCGCGGGCGGTGCGCGCCGTTACGCTTCGATCAGCGTGCGGGTGGCTTCGGCGACGAGGCTGCGCAGCCAGCGCACTTCGTCGGAGTAATGGCAGCGCTCGTGCCACAGCTGGTAGTACTGCATCGGCGGGAAGTCGAGCGGCGCCGGCACGACCGACAGCGGCAGGAACTTCGCGTAGTGATCGGCGAACAGTCGCGTCGTCGTGAAGATCAGGTCGGACTTCACGAGCACGTACGGTGCGAGGTTGAAGTACGGCAGCGTGACGACCACGTGGCGCTTGAGCCGTTCGCGCGCGAGGTGCACGTCGATCGCGCCGCGCTGGCCGACCGAGTATGGCGTCGGCGCGAGATGCGGGGCGTTCAGGTACTGGTCGAGCGTGAGCCCGCCGCGCTTCGCGAACGGGTGCGTATTGCTCATCAGGCAGACGATTTCGTCGACGAACAGGTTCGACAGGTGCAGCTGCTCGGGCGGCTCGGGCCAGTTGCCGACGACGATGTCGAGCTTGCCGTCTTCCAGCGCGAGCTCGTAGTCGAACGCGGGGCCGAGCGAATGGAACTCGAGCGTCGCGTTCGGTGCGGCCTGGCGGAAGCGCTCGACCACGGTCGGCACGAACAGCACGTTCAGGTAGTCGGGGCAGCCGATCCGGTAGCAGCGGATCGACGTGGCCGGGTCGAAATTGTGCTGCTGGAACTTGATGCGCTCGATTTCACGCAGCGCGTTCTGCACGGGCTCGAGCAGGCGCAGCCCGTATTCGGTCGGCACCATGCCGGATTTGCCGCGCACCAGCAGCGGATCGCCGGTGATGTCGCGCAGGCGCCGCAGCGCGGCGCTGATCGCCGGTTGCGACTGGTTCAGTTTGACGGCCGCGCGCGTGACGCTGCGCTCCATCAACAAGGTGTGCAAGACGCGCAAGAGGTACGTGTCGATCGCCTCGCGTTGCTGACTCATGTTATCTCCGGTTTATATGGCTGGGCTGATCGAGGGGTGGGGTGGGTATATTGTTTTTAATATGAACGAAAATCAGCGTCAAGAGATGGATACCCGCAGGTACCCGCCGGCCGGGCCGCGACAAGGGGCCCGAACGGGGGCGAAGTGAAGCGCGCGGCGCCGCGCGGAAGCGCGTTGCACGAATCCGGTCAGCGGCGCGGCGTGTGATGCAGGGGGCGCGTCAGTCGTCGATGCGCATGCCGACCTTCAGCGTGACCTGCCAGTGCACGACCTGATCGCCTTCGATGTGCCCGCGCGTTTCGGTCACCTCGAACCAGTGCAGGTTGTGCAGCGTCTTGCCGGCTTTCGAGATCGCGTTGCGGATGGCGTCGTCGCTCGATTGCTTCGACGAGCCGGTCAGCTCGATCATCTTGTACACGTGGTCGCTCATGATGCGCTCCCTGGGATGTCGGTATGGATGGCCGGCGCAAGCCGTGGTCCCGAAGCGGCGCCGCGCGTGCCCGGCTTCTTGAGTGATAGGTATGATGGGCAGCAAGTTCAACCCATATCGGAGACGAGGAGCATCGTGGAAGTCGGATTTTGCGGACCGGGATTGATGGGCGCGCCGATGATTCGGCACTTGCTGGCGGCAGGGCATCGGGTCAGCGTGTGGAATCGCTCGCGCGACAAGGCCGAGGCGCTCGTGGAGGACGGCGCGCAGGTGGTCGGCACGCCGCGTGAACTGGCGGAGCGCGTCGAGACGGTATTCGTGTGCGTGCTCGACGGCCGCGCGGTGGGCGATGTCGTGTTCGGCGAGCACGGCCTGCTGTCCGGCGATGCGCGTGCGCGTCGCCTGCAGCGCATCGTCGATCATTCGAGCATTGCGCCCGCCGCCACGCGTGACTACGCGGCGCGTGCAGCGGCGCTCGGCGTCGGCTGGGTCGATGCGCCTGTGTCGGGCGGCGTGCCCGGCGCGCAGGCCGGCACGCTCGCGGTGATGGCCGGCGGCCGCGCGGCCGATCTCGACGCGGTGCGGCCGCTGATCGATACCTACGCGTCGCGGATCACGCACATGGGCGACGCGGGCGCGGGACAGACGGCGAAGCTGTGCAACCAGGCGATCGTCACCGCGACGGTGACCGCGATCGCCGAGGCCGTCGGTCTGGCGCAGGCGAGCGGCATCGATGCCGCGCGGCTCGCCGAAGCGCTGGCCGGCGGCTGGGCCGATTCGGTGCTGCTGCAGACGTTCGTGCCGCGCATGACGTCGGGCGGTCATGCGCCGATCGGCGCGCTCGGCACGTTCCAGAAGGACGTCGATGCGATCGCCGACGCGGCGCGCGACACGGGCGCCGTGATGCCCGTATCGGCCACCGTGCAGCAGGTGTTGCGGCTCGGCGCCGCGCAAGGGCTCGCCGGTGCCGATTTCGCCGCATTCATCGACATCGTGCGACCCGGCAACGGGCGTCAGCAGGTGTCGTGACGGGCAAGCGGGGCGCGTGAATGACAGATGGGCCGCCCGGAGCCGGCCCATCGAATGGCAGGGTGATCAGCCGAGGGAGCGTGGTGTCGTGTCGCCGGCGTTCTGGCGACCGAGCCCGCCGCGCAGGCTCGCTTTCGTGCCTGCACCAAACTCGGGCAGGATGCGCGCACGCGCACGGCTCGCGAACACGAGGAAGCCGAAGCCGTTTGCTTCATACCAGTATCCGCCGTTCTCGAGGCCGTCCAGCGGCTGCTCGAGCGCGTTGGCGATCGATTCGATGCAGCGCTTGCGCAACTCGGCGATGGCGGGATAAGGCGGCTGGGCGCCGCGTACGCTGCACAGGAGCACGTCGAGACCGGGCAGCACATGTGCGTACAGGACGGGTTCGTCCTGCGCGCGGGCGCGGGCAATCTTGGTGTCGAGCTGGGCAAACGGTTTCGAGTGGCGCAATACCGCGAGGAATGACTCCTGGCCATCCTGCTGGGCACGCCGACGTTTTTTCGGGAAGGACATAAACACTCGCCTCAAAAACAATTGCAAGAAATGCGGCACTTTCATGCGACCCACTCCCGGCTATGTACGCCGCATGTCGATCCTTTATAGCACACGAAAATGCTGCCTTCGTGCAGTACGACGATCAATGTCTCCCGTCGACCTGCTCGCCATGATCGACACAGCCAGCGTCTTGGCGCCCGTACTGTCGTTTAGTCTCCATCATAGACCTGCTTTCCCCGCGCGTGCATTCGCCCGTCACAAAAAAGTGAGATAGGCCGCATGCGGCGGTGCATCGCGCGCGCAATAAAAAGGCCCGCACGGGGCGGGCCTGGCTGGCGGGGCGCTGGGCGATCAGCGCTGCTTCAGCGAATCGCGGATCTCGCGCAGCAGCACCGTATCTTCCGGCGTCGCGGCCGGTGCGGCTTCTTCCGGCTTGCGCAGCTTGTTGATGAATTTCACCATCAGGAAAATGATGAACGCGAGGATGACGAAATTGATTGCCACCGTGATGAACGAGCCGTAGCCGAACGCGGCGACACCCGCGGCCTGCAGGTCCTTGAACGAATCGGGATTACCCTTGAACGTCGGGGGGATGGTGCCGAGCAGAACGAACTTGTTCGAGAAATCCAGGCCGCCGGTCAGCACGCCGATGACCGGCATGATGAGGTCTTTCACGACCGAGTCGACGATCTTCGAGAACGCGCCGCCGATGATCACGCCGACGGCGAGATCCATGACGTTGCCCTTGACGGCGAACTCCTTGAATTCCTTGATGATGCTCATGAGCGGCTTTCTCCTGTTTGGGGCGAGGGGAGGCGTGCCGCGACGCGCAGGGATGCAGAGCGTCGAATGAGGGTCGGTGGCACGCCGATGGCCGCATGATAGCGAACGCTCCCCATTGCCGGTAGTCCATCTTGAAATGATTGACAAATCCGCGCGTCGGCGCGGCCGGCCCTGCAGGGGAGCGTGGCGTGCAATGCAGCGCGTCGCGGGGGCGTCGACGCGCTGCGTAGCTTCAGGTGTTGTCGTCGGTCCAGCCGTCGTCGTTGCTGCCGAGATCCATGCCGCCGCCGCTGCCGTTGCCGTCGCTCCAGTTCGAACTGTCGCCGCGGCCGAGGTCGAAGCCCGGGTCGTTCTCCTGCCGGCGGCGCTCGCCGTCGACGATCACGTCGCGTTCGACCACGCGCTCGCGACCGCCGGACATCGCCTCGCCGAGCAATACGCCGGTCAGCAACCCGCCCATGCCGCCGCCGAACCCGCCGCCGCCTTGCTGGATCACCACCGGCGGTTGCTGTTGCGGGTAGGGCTGCTGAGGATACGGCTGGCCTTGCGCGCCCGTCATGCGGTCGGCTTCCTGCGCATACACAGAGCCGCTGCCGTTCGCCGGTGCCGCGGGTTGCGCGGCCGGGTCGGGACGGCCTTCGACGCGTGCCTTCACGCTTGCATGACGCTGTTCGAGTTCATCGACGCGATACGGCGGCACCGGGTTCTTGCCGTTCGACAGCGTTTCGACGAGCGTGCGCGCATCGGTCTCGATCGCCTCGAGTTCGCCCGTGAGCGCCGCGGCGCCGGGCGCCGTCGACAGCTTCGCGTCGAGTTTCAGCGGGCGGATGTCGTTCAGCACGTCGGTGGCGCGCTTGAGCTGCGTGCGGCGTTCTTCGTCGGCGCGGCTGTCGTCGGCCGTGCGTGCGCGCCTCAGCGTCCAGCGCAGCACCAGCGCGATCACCGCGACGATCAGCCCGAGGACGATCCACATGCCGGTCGACGGGCCGTGTTTTTCCGCCGGCGCGACAGCGGGCGCGAGCCCCGGCTGCAGCGTCCCGGCCTGCGTGGCCGAAGGCACGTTGCCGCCCACGCGCGCAGCGTCGGCGCGGATGCGCGACTCGGTCTGCGCGAAGCGCGATGCGTCGGTGAACTTGAGTTGCGGATCGAGCGTCTTCGCGCGCTGCAGCTGCTCGAGTGCGTCGGACGCGCGGCCCTCGCGGTCCAGCACCTGTGCGTACAGGTAGCGCGCATGCGCGTTGTTCGGATGGGCGTCGATGACTTGCGACAGCTGCGTGTCGGCTTGCTGCCAGTTGCGTTGCGCGATCGATTGCTCGACCTGCTGGAGCGACGGGACCGCAAACGCGGCGGACGACAGCACCATCAGCGAGAGGCCGAGTGCGGCGAGAGATTTCTTCATGGTCGAACCGGGCGCAGGCGCCCGTCTCCTGACGATCGGTTCGCGCCGCGCCCGGGGCGGGCGGCGGCGCGGTGGCCCGCAGTGGCCGTTACTGCGCGGGCGTGTCGAGCTGCTTCTTCAGCGCGGCGAGGCGATCCTCGACCGACGGGCCCTTGTTCAGCGCGGCGAGCTTGTCGTCGAGCGCGTTGCCGCTCGACGTGTCGGCCGAATTCAGGCGCGCGTCCGAGCGGGCGTTCTGCAGCGCGACCTTGTCCTCGAGCTTCTGGAAGTCCTCGGACAGGTTCTTGCCGCCGATGCCGCCCAGGGCGCTGGCCGCGACGTCCTTCGCCTGCGCGATTTCCTGCTTGGCCTGCAGGATGTTCGAGCGTGCATTCAGGTCGTTGCGGCGCTGACGCATGTCGGCGATCTGCCCCTTCAGCTTGTCGACCGACGGCTCGAGCGTCGTCAATTCGGCTGCGAGCGCGTCACGCTCGGCTTCCGCGTTCGACTGTGCGGCGAGGGCCTCGCGGGCGAGCGCTTCGTCACCGGACTGCAGCGCGCGCTTCGCGCCGTCCTCGTACTTCTTCACCTTGTCGTCGGCCGCATCGCGCTTGCTGCGCTGGGTCGCGACCTGTGCCTCGATCTCGATCAGCGAATTCTCGGCACGGCCGATGCTGTCGTCGAGCTCCCGCACGATCTGCCGTGCGTCGCGCGACGGATCCTGTACCGAATCGGCCGCATCGTTCAGCAGGCCTTTGATCGTGCGCGAAACAGAGTCGAAAAGCGACATGAAATCCTCCGTGGTTGAAAGGCGCCGCGTGAGAGCGGCAGTGCCCGTTGCGAGCCGGTTCCGACCCGCATGAGCCGGCGGATATTACACCACCGGTTCACTTAAATACGGCTTAAACGCGCGAGTTCAAGCGGCTTGCGCATCAGGATGTCGAACCTTTCGCGATTGAAAGAAAGCCGGTGCGCGCGCGCGATATCGCGTGTCCATGATAGGCAGAGGATGCCGACAATACGTTCCTTAAATCACGGCATTGCGGGAATTTTTACAAAAAATCGCGAAGGCACCCGGTCGATTTCATTAAAATGCGCTGTCACGTCGCGGGAACGGATCGCCGCGCGGCGGGGTCTGTCGACGTGACAGCCGCATCACGCTGTATCCGCTCTGATTCATTCGCCTGCATTTCCGCATGCGTCCGAGGGCGCCACGACCGCCCGCCATTCCGACATGCCAATTATCAAACGACCGCCTTCTTCTTCCGACAGGAACGAACCCCACTACACGCTGCGCCGTTCGCCGTCCGGAGCCTATTACCCCGATGACGACGATCGCGACGACGACCGCCGCACCCAGCGCAGCGGCGGCGGAGGGCGCGGCCGCTCGTTCGGCTCGCGCGTCATGCTGTGGTTCGCCGGCCTCATCGCGACGCTGGCGATCGTCGGCGCGCTGATCGTCGGCTACGCGCTGGTCGTGATGGCGCCGCAACTGCCGTCGCTCGATGCGCTGACCAACTATCAGCCGAAGGTGCCGCTGCGCGTGTTCACGGCCGACCACGTGCTGATCGGCGAATTCGGCGAGGAGCGCCGCAGCCTCGTGCGCTTCCAGGACATTCCGGACGTGATGAAGAAGGCGGTGCTCGCGATCGAGGACTACCGCTTCTACGAACACGGCGGCGTCGACTTCGTCGGCATCCTGCGCGCGGGTGTCGCCGACCTGATGCACGGCGGCGCGCGCCAGGGCGCGAGCACGATCACGATGCAGGTCGCGCGCAACTTCTTCCTGTCGAGCGAGAAGACCTACACGCGCAAGATCTACGAGATGCTGCTCGCGTACAAGATCGAGAAGGCCCTGACGAAGGACCAGATTCTCGAGCTGTACATGAACCAGATTTATCTCGGCCAGCGCTCGTACGGCTTCGCGGCCGCCGCGCGCGTGTATTTCGGCAAGGACCTGAAGGACATCACGCTCGCGGAAGCGGCGATGCTCGCGGGGCTGCCGAAGGCGCCGTCCGCGTATAACCCGGTCGTCAATCCGAAGCGCGCGAAGGTGCGCCAGGAATACATCCTGAAGCGCATGCTCGAGGTCGGCTACATCACGCAGCCGCAGTACGACGCGGCCGTGAAGGAAGAGATCCACGTGCGCACGCCGGGCAACCAGTACGCGGTGCACGGCGAGTACGTCGCCGAGATGGTGCGGCAGATGATGTACCAGCAGTACAAGGACGAAACCTATACGCGTGGGCTGACCGTCACGACGACAATCAACTCGTCCGACCAGGAAGCCGCGTACCAGGCCGTGCGTCGCGGCATTCTCGACTACGAGCGCCGCCACGGCTATCGCGGGCCGGAAGCGTCGATCAAGCTGCCCGCGGCCGGCGACGACCGCGACGAGGCGATCGACGACGCGCTCGCCGATCACCCGGACAACGGCGACCTGCAGTCGGCGGTCGTGCTGTCGGCATCGCCGAACGCGGTCGAGGTGCAGTTCGTCGGCGGCGCGACCACGACGATCGGCCCGGCCGGGCTGCGCTTCGTGGCGGGCGCGCTCAGCCCCCGCGCGAACGACACGCTGCGCATCAAGCCGGGCTCGGTCGTGCGCGTGCTGAAGGACGGCAAGACGGGTTGGCAGGTCGTGCAGCTGCCGCAGGTCGAAGGCGCGCTCGTCGCGATCGCGCCGCAGGATGGCGCGATCCGCTCGCTCGTCGGCGGCTTCGACTTCAACAAGAGCAAGTTCAACCACGTGACGCAGGCCTGGCGGCAGCCGGGCTCGTCGTTCAAGCCGTTCATCTACTCGGCGTCGCTCGACAAGGGGCTCGGGCCGGCGACGATGATCAACGACGCGCCGCTGTACTTCCCGCCGAGCGTCCCGGGCGGCACCGCCTGGGAGCCGAAGGACGACGACCAGCCGGACGGCCCGATGACGATGCGCACCGGCCTGCAGCGTTCGAAGAACCTCGTGTCGATCCGGATCCTCGCATCGATCGGCACGCAGTATGCGCAGCAGTACGTGACGCAGCGCTTCGGCTTCGATCCCGCGAAGACGCCGCCTTACCTGCCGATGGCGCTCGGCGCGGGCCTCGTGACGCCGCTGCAGCTCGCGACCGGCTATGCGGTGTTCGCGAACGGCGGCTACAAGGTCGATCCGTACCTGATCGCCGAGGTCGACGACGCACGCGGCCAGGCGCTGCAGAAGTCGCAGCCGGTACTCGCGGGCAGCACGGCGCCGCGTACGATCGAAGGCCGCAATGCGTACGTGATGAACAGCCTGCTGCATTCGGTCGCGACGGCCGGCACGGGCGCGGGCACCAACGTACTGGGCCGCAGCGACCTGCAAGGCAAGACGGGTACGACGAACGACGCGAAGGACGGCTGGTTCGCCGGCTACCAGCAATCGCTCGTCGCGGTCGCGTGGATGGGCTTCGACCAGCCGAAGAGCCTCGGCAGCCGTGAGTTCGGCGCGCAGCTCGCGTTGCCGATCTGGGTGAACTACATGCGCACCGCGCTGAACGGCGTGCCCGAGCAGCAGATGCCGATGCCGGACGGCCTGACGTCGATCGACGGCGAGCTGTACTACGCCGATCGCACGCCGGGCAATGGCTTCGTCGCCAACGTCGACATCAACCCGGCCGAGAATTCGATCAGCGCGAACGATGCGCTCGGCTCGGCTGGCGCGGCCGGGCTTGCGCCGCCGCCCGTCACGCCGCAGGAGAAGCAGCAGATCATGGACATGTTCGAGAACAAGTAGGCGGCACGCCGCGGTTCCGGCATGCGACGGGCGCCTTCGGGCGCCCGTTTTTTTTGTGCGAACGGCAGGCAGACGGAGACGCGTGAATCAGAACGATGCGCAGGCCGGCACGACCGTCATGCCGACCGATTGCTGGTGAAATCGCTGCATGTACGCTTGCCGGATCGCGGCAAGTCGCGCACGTGTCTCGGGCGTATCGTCGGCGATGATACGGATCACGAAGCTGTCTTCGCGCGTGATCCGGCCGCTTGTCTGGTCGCGCCACTGGCCGTGTGTGTCCCAGTAGGTGAGGCCGTCGGGGAAGCGTGGTGTGACCGTGTCGGCAAGGAATGCCGCGCGCTCCGCATCGGTGACGGGGCCGCGCCCCGTGACGTCGCGCCCGAACAGCAGGTCGGCCTGCAGCATGCGGTTTTCACCCGGCTGCGTGCAGGCCGACGGCGTGCCGACGACGGGCGACGGCGTTGCCGCGCAACCGGCGAGCAGGGCGACCGCCATGACGCAGGCGGCCAGCGGCCGCATCTGCCCATTTCGTGACGATCGACCTCCGCGCGCGCAAAACGCTGCGCGCTCAACCACTTGCGTGCTTGTCCGGCGGGTTATCAACAGGGCTGTCAACATAATCTGGGGATAACCCTAGGTTCGTCCACGCGTGCCCGATGTGGGGTTAGTGCTGCAGTGTCGCGTGCGCGAGATGCATGCCGAGTGTGGCGGGGTCGGTGTTGGTGCCCGATAGCAGCACGCCGACGCGCTTGCCCTGCAGCGTTTCGCGCAGCGGGCCGAGCAGGGCGGCCAGCGCAGCCGCGCACGCCGGTTCGACCGACAGTTTCAGCCGCGAGAACAGGAACAGCATCGCGGCCCGCAGCGCGTCGTCGGACACGGTGACGATGCGGTCGACGTGGCGCCGGCACAGCTGGTAGCTGTATTCCTCGGTATGCGGCGCCATCAGCGAATCGGCGATCGTCTGCATCGCGCTCATCTTGATCGTGTGATTTGCCGCGAAGCTGCGGCTCATCGCATCGGCGCCTTCCGGTTCGACGCCGTACACGTGCACACGCGGATTCGCGAGCCGCAGCGCGGTCGCCATGCCGGCCGCGAGCCCGCCGCCGCCGATCGGCACGATCACCGCGTCGAGGTCGGGCGTCTGGGTCGCCCATTCGTAGCCGAGCGTCGCGGTGCCGAGGATCGTGTGATAGCCGTTGAACGGATGGATGAAGAAGCGGCCTTCCTCGGCTTCGATCCGCCGGACCAGGTCGAATGCCTGCGATGCGCTGCCGGCCAGCACGACTTCCGCGCGGTACTGCTTGCACTGCGCGATGCGCGACGGGCTGGCGGTATGGAACATCACGACCTTGGCGCTGCTGCCGAGCCGCATCGCCGCGTACGCGACGGCCGCCGCGTGATTGCCGGCCGACACGCACGTGACGCCGGCGTTCCTGCGCGCCTCGTCGAGCGCGAGCAGGTGCGTGAATGCGCCGCGCGCCTTGAAGCTGCCGCTGACCTGCAGCAACTCGAACTTGAAGTTGACGTGCGTGCCTTCAAGCGATGGCAGGTCGGCGCGTTCGAACACGGGCGTGCGCGCGACCCACGGCGACAGCGCGAAATGCTGCGCGGCGATTTCGTCGAGCGTCGGGATCGGCTCGCCGTCGATCGTCGTATGGGCGGCGCCCTGTTGTTCAGTCGACATGACGTGGCGGGTGGCGAAGTGGGCCGGCCCGCACACGCGGGCCGGCGTGGCGGGGGGCAGTCAGTGCGCGTCGACCGACATGCTGCGGATGAACTTGCGCAGGAACTGTTCGCAGCCGGCGAGCTGCGCGAGCTCGACATATTCGTTCGGCTTGTGCGCCTGCTCGATGTTGCCGGGCCCGCACACGACGCTCGGGATGCCCGCGCGTTCGAACAAACCGGCTTCAGTGCCGTACGCGACCTTGCGCTTGTCCTGGTCCGCCGTCAGCGCGCGCACGAGCTGCGTGATCGCGGCCTGTTCGGTGGCGTCGAGGCCGGGCGCCGCGGCGATCTTCGAGAATTCGATCGCGGCATTCGGATGCTCGCGCAGCATCTGCGGCAGCAGTGTTTCCCGTGCATACGCTTCGATGCGCGTGAAGATCTGCTCGGGATCGAGCGTCGGCAGGTTGCGGAACTCGAAGTCGAACCGGCATTCGGCCGGCACCGTGTTGATCGCGTTGCCGCCCTGGATCGTGCTCGTCTGCGCGGTCGTGAACGGCACGTCGTACAGTTCGTCGAACGGGCCTTCGGCGCGAAAGCGCTCGGCGATGTCGCGGATATGGCAGATGAGGCGCGCCGCATACTCGATCGCGTTCAGCCCCTTCGGCGTCAGCGACGAATGCGCCGCGTGGCCGCGCACGCAGCAGCGGTACGCGTTGATGCCCTTGTGCGCGATGATCGGCCGCATGCTGGTCGGCTCGCCGACGATGCAGCCGGACGGCCGCACGCCGCGCTTGACCAGATCCGCAATCATCAGCGGCGCGCCGGCGCAGCCGATTTCCTCGTCGTAGGACAGCGCGAAATGGATCGGCTTCGCGAGCTTCGTCGCCTGCATCTCGGGCAGCAGCGCGAGCGCGGCGCCGATGAAGCCCTTCATGTCGCAGGTGCCGCGGCCGTACAGGCGGCCGTCGCGGATTTCCGGCGCGAACGGGTTGCTGTCCCATTGCTGGCCGTCGACCGGCACGACGTCGGTATGCCCCGACAGCACGATGCCGCCGTTCGTCGAGCCGTCGTGTGCGGGCACGGTGGCGAACAGGTTCGCCCAGCCTTCACGCGGATCGTGCGTGATCGTCGATGCGATGCCTTTCGCGGCGAGCGCGTCACGCACCGTTTCGATCAGGCCGAGGTTCGGCACGCGGCTCGTCGTGTCCATCGACACCAGTTGCTTGATCCAGGGCAGGCTGACGAGCGACGCGTCGCCCTGGGGTGCGGCGGACGGCGCTGTCGCGTCGAGAGTGGACATGGCAAAACTCCGTCTGATGAATGGGAAAATCATACTCAAAAACGCGACGGCCCGCCCGCATCGAGCGCAGTGCGGTGCAGCAACGCTGCATCTGCCGCCAGCGCATCAGCGCACCGCGGCAGCCGCTCCCTGCTTGGGTCCGAGCGCGCGCAGCGTTTCCTTGATCGTCGACACGCGGATCGCGAGATCGGGCGAGCGCGTCTCGATGCGCAGCTTGTCCTGGCCCGCGAGCTTGATGTGCCGGTGCTTCTGCACCATCTCGATGATCCGCATCGGATCGATCGGCGGATTCGGCTCGAACTGCAGCCCGATCGCCACCTCGCTCGCGTCGATCTTCACGATGCCGAGCGGCTTCGCGGCGATCCGCAGCCGGTGCGTCTCGACGAGCGCGTGCGCTTGCGGCGGCAGCTTGCCGAAGCGGTCGATCAGCTCTTCCTGGATGCCGTCGATCGCGTCGCCGTGCTCGCAGTTCGCGAGACGCTTGTACAGCGACAGCCGCTCCTGCACGTCCGCGCAGTAATCGGCCGGCAGGATCGCCGGCGCATGCAGGTTGATTTCCGTCGTCGCGGCGAGCGGGGCGGTGAGGTCGGGCTCCTTGCCGTTCTTCAGCGCCTTCACCGCGTCGTTCAGCATGTCCGTATAGAGCTGGAAGCCGATCTCGTGGATTTCGCCGGACTGCTTGTCGCCGAGCACTTCGCCGGTGCCGCGGATCTCGAGGTCGTGCATCGCGAGATAGAAGCCCGAGCCGAGTTCCTCCATCTGCTGGATCGCTTCCAGCCGGCGCTGCGCCTGCTTGGTCAGCGCCTGCGGATCGTGGACCAGCAGGTACGCATACGCCTGGTGGTGCGAGCGGCCGACGCGGCCGCGCAGCTGGTGAAGCTGCGCGAGGCCGAACTTGTCCGCGCGATGCATGATGATCGTGTTCGCGCTCGGCACGTCGATGCCGGTCTCGATGATGGTCGTGCACAGCAGCACGTTCGCGCGCTGCGCGACGAAATCGCGCATCACCCGTTCGAGCTCGCGCTCGTGCATCTGGCCGTGCGCGATCACGATGCGTGCCTCGGGCACGAGCGCCTCGAGCATCGCCTTGCGGTTCTCGATCGTCTCGACCTCGTTGTGCAGGAAGTACACCTGGCCGCCGCGCTTCAGTTCGCGCAGCATCGCCTCGCGGATCACGCTTTCCTCCTCGCGGCGCACGAAGGTCTTGATCGCGAGCCGCTTCTGCGGCGCGGTGGCGATGACCGAGAAATCGCGCAGCCCTTCGAGCGCCATCCCGAGCGTGCGCGGGATCGGCGTCGCGGTGAGCGTCAGCACGTCGACTTCCGCGCGCAGCGCTTTCAGCGCTTCCTTCTGGCGCACGCCGAAGCGGTGTTCCTCGTCGATGATCACGAGGCCGAGGCGCTTGAACTGCACGTCCGACGACAGCAGCTTGTGCGTGCCGATCACGATGTCGACGCTGCCTTCGTTGATCTGCGCGATCGCGGCGTTGACTTCCTTCGTGGTCTTGAAGCGCGACAGCTCGACGATCCGCACCGGCCAGTCCGCGAAGCGGTCGGCGAAGGTCTGCGTGTGCTGCTCGGCGAGCAGCGTGGTCGGCGACAGCAGCGCGACCTGCTTGCCGCCCAGCACCGCGATGAACGCGGCGCGCAGCGCCACCTCGGTCTTGCCGAAGCCGACGTCGCCGCACACGAGGCGGTCCATCGGCTTGCCGCTCGTCATGTCGCCGATCACGGCGGCAATGGCGGCCGCCTGGTCGGGCGTTTCCTCGAAGCCGAAGCTTTCGGCGAACTTCACGTAGTCGCGCGGATCGAGCGAGAACGCATGGCCTTCGCGGGCCGCGCGGCGCGCGTAGAGGTTCAGCAGCTCGGCTGCGGTATCGCGGATCTGCTGCGCGGCCTTGCGCTTCGCGCGCTCCCACTGGCCGGAGCCGAGCGCGTGCAGCGGCGCGCTGTCGGGATCGGCGCCGCTGTAGCGCGAAATCACGTGCAATTGCGCGACGGGCACGTAGAGCTTGCTGTCGCCCGAATATTCGAGATGCAGGAATTCGGTTTCGCCTTCGCCGAGATCCATCGACACGAGGCCCATGTAGCGGCCGATGCCGTGCTGCGCGTGGACGACCGGGTCGCCGACTTTCAGCTCCGACAGGTCGCGCACCATCGCGTCGACGTTGCTCGCCTGTTCCTGCCGGCGGCGGCCCGCGCGGCGGCCGAGCGCGCCGTACAGCTCGGTTTCGGTGACGACCGCGTAGCCTTCGCCCGGCACCGCGAAGCCGTTCGAGAGCGGCGCGACGCCGAGCGCGAAGCGTGCGTCGCTCTCGAGCCAGCCGGCGAAGTGGTCGTTCGACGCGGGGCGCAGATGGTGTTCGGCGAGCAGTTGCAGGATCGTCTCGCGGCGGCCGGCCGATTCGACGGTCAGCAGCACGCGCTTGCCCGACGATTCGACGAAGGTACGCAGCGACGCGAGCGGATCGTCGGCATGGCGGTCGACGGTCAGCTCGGGCAGCGCGGTCGCCCAGCCGCCGGCCGGCTGCGCGGGCAGCACGACGCGGGCGAACGGCTTCGCGAACGCGAAGAAATCCTCGTCGGACAGGAACAGGCGCTGCGGCTCGAGGATCGGCCGCTCGCGATCGTGCGCGAGGAACGCGTGGCGCTGCTTCGTGTCGGCCGTGAAGCGGCGGATCGACGCCTCGAGATCGCCGGTGAACACGAGGTGCGCATCCTGCGGCAGGTAGTGGAACAGCGTGGCGGTTTCGTCGAAGAACAGCGGCAGGTAGTACTCGATGCCGGCCGACGGCACGCCGTTGCCGATGTCCTTGTAGATCGGCGCGCGGCTCGGGTCGCCTTCGAAGGTTTCGCGCCAGCGGCTGCGGAAGGCCGTGCGCGCGGCTTCGTCGAACGGAAACTCGCGGCCGGGCAGGAGGCGCACGTCGCGCACCGGATACAGGCTGCGCTGCGTGTCCGGATCGAACGCGCGGATCGAGTCGACCTGGTCGTCGAACAGGTCGATCCGGTACGGCAGCGGCGAGCCCATCGGGTACAGGTCGATCAGCGAGCCGCGCACGCAGTATTCGCCGGGCCGCACGACCTGGCTCACGTGCTCGTAGCCGGCCAGCGTGAGCTGCGCCTTCAGCTTCGCCTCGTCGAGCCGCTCGCCCTGCGCGAATGCGAACGTGTACGCGGCCATGAACGACGCGGGCGGCATCCGGTACAGCGCGGTGGTCGCGGGCACGAGCAGGATGTCGCAGCGGCCCTCGCCGAGGTCGTGCAGCGTCGCCAGACGCTCGGACACGAGATCCTGGTGCGGCGAGAACGTGTCGTACGGCAGCGTTTCCCAGTCCGGCAGCAGGCGCACGCGCGCGTCGGGCGAGAAGTAGCGGATTTCCTGCGAGAGCCGCTGCGCGTCGACCGCGTTCGCGCAGATCACCGCGAGGAGCGGCACGTCCTGGCGGTTGTCGGCGAGATAACGGGCGATGGCGAGCGCGTCGGCGGAACCATGCGCGCCGTCGAAGGCGAAGCGCTGGCCGGGCTTGACGCGGGCAACGGGCGAGGCGGACGGGGTGGAAGCGTTATCTGGCATAGGGACGACAGGGGTGGCGTGCACGGGCGCATCGCGGTGCGCCGGTCGAGACGAAAGACCTATTATAAAATCCGCTTCTCGATTTCATCTTTCCGGCGTTTCCCTTCGTGACTCCCCGACTTTTCGCCCTGATTCCCTGTGCTGGCACCGGCAGCCGTTCCGGCTCGGCCGTGCCGAAGCAATACCGCACGCTGGCCGGCCGCGCGCTGCTGCACTACACGCTTGCCGCGTTCGACGCGTGCAGCGAATTCGCGCAGACGCTCGTCGTCCTCGCGCCCGACGATTCCCACTTCGACGCGCGCCGCTTCGCGGGCCTGCGCTTCGCGGTGCGCCGCTGCGGCGGCGGCTCGCGCCAGGCGTCGGTGCTGAACGGGCTGCTCGAACTGGCGGAATTCGGCGCGACCGACCACGACTGGGTGCTGGTGCATGACGCCGCGCGCCCGGGCATCACGCCGGAGCTGATTCGCACGCTCGTCGCGACGCTGAAGGACGATCCGGTCGGCGGCATCGTCGCGCTGCCGGTGGCCGATACGCTCAAGCGCGTGCCGGCCGGCGGCGACGCGATCGCGCGCACCGAGTCGCGCGACGCGCTGTGGCAGGCGCAGACGCCGCAGATGTTCCGCATCGGCATGCTGCGCGAGGCGATCCTGCGCGCGCAGCGCGAAGGGCACGACCTGACCGACGAGGCGAGCGCGATCGAATGGGCCGGCCATACGCCGCGCGTCGTGCAGGGCAGCCTGCGCAATTTCAAGGTCACGTACCCGGAAGATTTCGCGCTCGCGGAAGCGATCCTCGCGCGTTCCACGAACGCTTCCTGACTTTCACCCCCTCACAATCGGAATACGCATGGATTTCAGAATCGGACAAGGCTACGACGTGCACCAGCTCGTCGAGGGGCGCCCCCTCATCATCGGCGGCGTGACGATTCCGTACGAACGCGGCCTGCTCGGCCACTCGGACGCGGACGTGCTGCTGCACGCGATCACCGACGCGCTGTTCGGCGCGGCGGCGCTCGGCGACATCGGCCGCCACTTCTCCGACACGGACGCGGCGTTCAAGGGCGCCGACAGCCGCGTGCTGTTGCGCGAGTGCGCCGCACGCGTCAAGGCAGCCGGTTTCACGATCCAGAACGTCGACAGCACCGTGATCGCCCAGGCGCCGAAGCTGGCGCCGCATATCGACGGGATGCGCGCGAACATCGCGGCCGATCTCGGGCTGCCGCTCGAGCGCGTGAACGTGAAGGCGAAGACCAACGAGAAGCTCGGCTATCTCGGCCGCGGCGAAGGGATCGAGGCGCAGGCCGCCGCGCTCCTGGTGAAGCAGGGCGGCTGACGCCGGGTTGCGGCGCGCGGTTCGCCCGCCGCGCCGCGCTGTGGAAATGAAAAATGCCACGCGGGTGCGTGGCATTTTCGTTTGGAGCGGCGACCGGGCCGGCGCGGTTGCCGGCCGGGTGGTACAACCGCTTATTCGCCTTCTGCGGCGATCACTTGCGCGGCGGCGTTGATCACCGACGCGATACGGCCGACGTCGCGCAGCTGCGTGACGGTCATCCCTTGCTCGTTCTTCAGCAGCGCATAGTGGGACTTCACGCAGAAGTGGCACTTGCCGACGATCGACGCGGCGAGCGCGTACATCTCGAACTTGCGCTTGTCGACGCCACCGTGCGTCGCATACGCGCCCATCCGCAGCTCGGCGCGTTGCGTCTTCAGGTCGGCATCGTCGGCCATCTCGACATACGGATACCAGGTGTTGTTCATCCCCATCAGCGCGGCCGCCGTCAGCACGGCGTTCGTCTCTTCGGGCGACAGGACGCCGGCTTCGCGGATCGTCTTGATGAGCACCGTGCTCTTCGCCGCGATGGCCGCCGCCAGCGCGACGCCGACCGCGTCGGTGCCTTCGAGCGACGAGCGCGAGATCGTGCCGTCGAGGTTCAGGCGGATGTCCTTCGCGTAGTCGGGAATACGCGCCTTAATCGAATCGATGAATTCCATTGATATCTCCTATGGGTTGGCCGTTAAAAAAGCCCGCAGGCAGGACGTGCGCCGCGGGCTTCGTGCATCGATGCGCTTACAGCGTTGCGCCGCCGACTGCACGGTTGCACGGGCACAGTTCGTCCGTTTGCAGGCCGTCCAGAATCCGCAGGACTTCTTCCGGGCTGCGGCCGACGTTCAGGTTGTTCACCGAAACGTGCTGGATCGTGTTGTCCGGATCGACGATGAACGTTGCACGCAGGGCCACGCCGGCTTCCTTGTCGCGCACGCCGAGCTGGTCGATCAGCTCGCCCTTGACGTCACCGAACGAGTAGTGGTTCAGCTTGTCGAGGTCCTTGTGCTCACGGCGCCATGCGAGCTTGACGAATTCGTTGTCCGAGCTGCCGCCCAGCAGGATGGCATCGCGCTCTTCGAACTGCTTCGTGAGCTTCGCGAATTCGACGATTTCCGTCGGGCACACGAACGTGAAATCCTTCGGATAGAAGTAGATGATCTTCCACTTGCCCGGGAACGACGCTTCGGTGACGGTCTCGAACGCCGACTGGCCGTTTTCCTCGTGATTATTGAAGCCCGGCTTCGCGGCTACGACGGTGAAAGCTTCGAGTTTATCGCCCACGGTTTTCATGCGGATACTCCTGTATGAGTTGGGAAGAAGACTGAGTCAAGCTACCTCGGTGCTGCAACGATGATGTGACAGCATGGGCAAAACTATAACACTATTAGTTAGGCGCTTCAATAGATTTTGACTAACGAACATCATAGCTTTTTTCAACCGGATCGATAGTGTGCAGCGCAAGAAGCGTGCGCGAGCGCGTCACGCAGTCGCACGCGCCTTGCCGGCGCCGGGGAATTCGAGCGTGACTTCGAGGCCCGCCTCCGGGTTGCGGTTGCGCAGCCGCAGCGCGCCGCGATAGCGGCCGACGAGACGCAGCACGATCGCCATCCCGAGGCCCGTGCCGTCCGCCTTGGTGCGGGCGGTGTCCACGCGGTAGAACGGCCGCATCACGAGCGGCAACTGATCCTCGGGGATGCCGGGGCCTTCGTCGCTCACCGACAGCTCGACGCGCGCGTGCGACACGCGTGTCTCGAGCGTGATGCGCGACACGCCGTCCTGCTTGCTCTGGCCGTACTTGCGCGCGTTCTCGACGAGGTTGCCGATCACGCGACGCATGTCGGTCTCGTCGGCTTCGATCACCGCGCTCGGCGCGAGCCGCGTGCGGATCTCGACGCCATCCTCGCCCGACACGCGGGCGGCGACTTCCTGCGCGATCGACGACAGATCGACCGGCTCCGGCTTGCGTTGCGACGGGCGAGCGTAGTCGATGAAGGCCGCGATGATGCGATCCATCTGCTCGATGTCGTCGACCATCGCGTCCTTGGTCGCCTGGTCGGACGGGCTCATTTCGGTTTCGAGCCGCAGCCGCGCGAGCGGGGTGCGCAGGTCGTGCGAGATGCCCGCGAGCATCAGCGCGCGGTCGGCCTCGAGCTGTTCGAGGTCGCGCACCATCTGGTTGAAGCTGCGATTGGTCTCGGCCGCGACGCCCATTCCGCGCTCGGGCAGCAGCTCGGGTGTCTGGCCCGAGCCGATCTGCCGCGCGGCGAGCGCGAGCCGCGAGAACGGCCGGTTCACCAGGCTGGTGATGAACGCGGAGCCGAACAGCGACAACGCGAGCGCGAACAGCCCCCAGCCGGCCCACTGCAGGCCCGTGACGTTGTCGAGCTGGTCGCGGTCGAGCGCGACCCAGTAATCGTCGTCATCGATCTTGAAGCTGATCCACACGCCGGGAATGTCGTTGACCGACTGGGCGATCACGGTATCGTCGCCGAGGCGGCTGCGGATGTCGTGTTCGATCAGGCGGTTCAGCGACTCATCGGGCTGCAGCTTGAACTTGTCCGTCTTCTCGCGCGGGTAAACGCGCACGCCCTCGTTGCTCTCGAGGTCCTGCAGCAGCGCACGCCGCAAATCGGGATCGGAATAGAGCAGGGCGGTGCGCGTGAGCTTCACGATCGCGACGAGCTGGAGAGCCACGCGCTGCGCACGCGGCTCGCGCTCGATCACGCGAAAGCTCTGGAACCACGCGGCGAGACTGACCGAGATCAGCAGCGCGATCAGCAGGAAGGTGCGCCAGAACAGCCCGCCGAACGCGAGCTGCAGGAGGCGCCGGTCGATACGCATGGGACGGGCCGAGGGCGGGCGAAACCGGAAAGGAAAAAGATCAGGCGGCGCCGTCCGGGATGAACACGTAGCCGAGGCCCCAGACGGTCTGGATGAAGCGCGGGCTGCCCGGATCCGGTTCGATCAGCTTGCGCAGGCGCGAGATCTGCACGTCGAGGCTGCGGTCGAACACTTCGTATTCACGGCCGCGTGCGAGCTCCATCAGCTTTTCGCGCGACAGCGGCTGGCGCGGATGACGCGCGAACACCTTCAGCACCGAGAATTCGCCGGTGGTGAGCGGAATTTCCTGGCCGGACTTCGTCAGCGTGCGCGTGGCGAGATTCAGCGAGAACTCGCCGAACTCGAACACCTCGGTGGTTTCCGACGGCGCGCCCGGCAGTTCGGCCGGCGCCTGGCGGCGCAGCACCGCATGAATGCGCGCCACGAGTTCGCGCGGGTTGAACGGCTTCGGCAGGTAATCGTCGGCGCCCATCTCGAGGCCGACGATGCGATCCACATCCTCGCCCTTCGCGGTGAGCATGATGATCGGCGTGCGGTCGTTGCTGCCGCGCAGGCGGCGGCAGATCGACAGGCCATCTTCGCCCGGGAGCATCAGGTCGAGCACGAGCAGGTCGAAACGCTCGCGTACCCAGAGCTTGTTCATTGCAGTCGCGTTTTCCGCGACGTAGACATTGAAACCCTGCTCGCCGAGATAGCGGCGCAGCAGATCGCGCAGGCGCGGGTCGTCGTCGACGACGAGAATCTTGGAGGGGTTTTTCGTTTCCATGATCGGCATCTTATCGCGAATGGGAATTGACGCACGGCCGTGAATTTTCGTGCGTTACAGTCGGTTACAAAATTTACCCGTAGTGTCGCGCCGAGTAAAGGCAGGCTATAGAGATTCCTTTACTCGAAGCCGAAATTCGGTAGATACTCCCCTGCACTCCATCATTCATCTTTGCACACCCGAATTCCGCAGGGTTTTTCAAGTACCAGAGGTAGCCGGTTGCCGCGTGACGAAGGGAACAAATCGACCAAAGAAGCGAGGACGGTCATGCGATCTGCCCGGATTGCACTGATGCTGACGATCGCGCTCGCCGGTCCGTATGCGTCGAACTTCGCGTATGCGCAGCGCCCCGAGCAGGGCGCATCGTCGCGCAAGCTGCCGCGCGGCAAAGCGCCGCAGTCCGATCGTACCGCCGAGATGACGGTTCGTTCCGCCGTGCCTCCCGATCTCGAACAGCGCCGCCGCGACGGGCACATGACGCCCGAGGAACGCCACCTTTTGCGCCAGCACATCGAGGACGCCGTTCGCGAGCTGTACAAGCGCTGACACGCCGTCTTTCTCCCTGCGCGGAATTCACCGCGCGGAAAAGTTTCGTAGCAATTTTTCCGTCAACTTTCGCCTGCCGATTGCCGTTGTACCGGCATCCGCACCGCCGGTGCGCTCCGGGAGTCCATGACGATGAAAGCGAACGCTGCCGCACCGGCGCCGTCGCCCGCCATGCAGTCGCCGCTCGACGCCGACGATGCATTGTTTTTCCTGAGTCGTACCGGTTTTTCTCCCGCGCCCGCCGATGTCGCGCGCGTCGTCGGCATGACGCGCGCGCAAGTCGTGGCCGACACGCTCGGCAACGTTCGCCGCGATCCCGTCACGACCTGGCCCGACTGGATCGCCGAGTTGCCGCCGACGCGCGCGCAGCGCCAGGCGCTGACGCCCGACATGCGGCGCGACGAGCAGCGCGAGCGCAACGTTCGGTACGATGCGCTGCGCGCGGCGTGGGTCAACGAGATGATCGTCACGCCGTCGCCGCTCACCGAACGCATGACGCTGTTCTGGCACGGGCACTTCACGTCGGGGCAGGACAAGGTGCCTTACCCGCAGACGATGGCGGTGCAGAACGCGCTGTTTCGCCGCGAGGCGCTCGGCAACTTCGGCGTGCTGCTGCATGCGGTCGCGAAGGATCCGGCGATGCTGCAGTACCTCGACGGCGCGAGCAATCGCAAGGGGCGCCCGAACGAAAATTTCGCGCGCGAGGTGATGGAGCTGTTCACGCTCGGCGAAGGGCATTACACGCAATACGACGTGACCGAAGCCGCGCGCGCGATGACGGGCTGGACGGTCGATCCCGATACGTATCGCTTCGAGGTTCGGCCGGATCTGCACGACGCCGGCGACAAGACGATCCTCGGCGAAACCGGGCCGTTCGATGGCGACGGCTTTCTCGACATCCTGCTGAAGCGGCCCGGTACCGCGCGTTTCATCGCCGCCAAGCTGTGGCGCGAGTTCGTGTCGGATACGCCCGATCCGGGCGCGCTCGATGCGGTGGCCGAACGGTTTCGTTCGAGCGGCTACGACATTCGCGCGACGCTCGCCGCGCTGTGGTCGACCGACGCCTTCTGGGATCCTCGCAATCGCGGCGTGCTCGTCAAGTCGCCCGTGGAGTTCGTCGTCGGGTCGGTGCGGCTGTTCGACGTGTCATACGGCGATCCGCAGATGCTCGCGAACACCGTGCGCACGCTCGGGCAGAACCTGTTCTATCCGCCGAACGTGAAGGGCTGGCCGGGCGGCGCGTTGTGGATCAACAGCGCCACGCTGCTCGCGCGCAAGCAGTTCGTCGAGCAACTGTTCCGCGCGACGGAGACGGCCGGCATGCACCCGCCGGCGCATGCGATGGTGCCGCCGCCGAATGCCCGCGCGCATGCGATGCCGGCGGTCGAGACGGCGTCCGCTGCCGGCATGCACGGAACACCTGCCAAGCCCGCGCGCGCCGGCCTGCGATTCGACCTCGAACGCTGGCTGGCGCAATATCGCGCGCGGCCGCAGGCGATCGCCGGTTTGTCGACCGAGCTTCAACTGCAACATGCGGTGCTGCAACTGTCGCCGGTCGCGGCGATCGACACGGATTCGACCGGCAGCGCGTATCTCGAGGCGCTGCTGATGGATCCGGCCTATCAACTGAAATGATTCGAACGACGATGAAGCGGGGAGCCGGTGCGGCAAACGTGTCGGACGGTGAACCAAAGGATGCGCGATGAACCGACGTGATTTTCTGACGCTGACGGGCGCCGCGGCCGCGGCCGGCGTGTCGATGTGGCAGGCGCCTGCGATGGCGGCTTCCGTGGCGCAGGCGGGGCGCCCATCGGCGGCCGGGTACACGAACGTGCTGATCCTCGTCGAGCTGAAGGGGGGCAACGACGGCCTCAACACGGTGGTGCCGTATGCGGACCCGCTGTATTACCAGTTCCGCCGCAGCATCGGCATCAAGCGCGAGCAGGTGCTGCAACTCGACGCACACACGGGGCTGCATCCGTCGCTCGCGCCGTTGATGCCGCTGTGGCGCGACGGGCAGGTCGCGGTCGTGCAGGGCGTCGGCTATCCGCAGCCGAACCTGTCGCATTTCCGCTCGATCGAGATCTGGGATACCGCGTCGCGCTCGGATCAATATCTGCACGAAGGCTGGCTGACGCGCACGTTCGCGCAGGCGCCCGTGCCGCCCGGTTTCGCCGCCGACGGCGTCGTGCTCGGCAGTGCCGAGATGGGGCCGCTCTCGAACGGTGCGCGTGCGATCGCGCTCGTCAATCCCGCGCAGTTCATTCGTGCGGCCCGGCTTGCCGAGCCGTCGTCGCTGCGTGAACAGAACCCCGCGCTCGCCCACATCATCGACGTCGAGAACGACATCGTGAAGGCGGCCGACCGGCTGCGTCCGCGTGGTGGGATGCGTGAATTCAAGACTGCCTTTCCGGCCGGCGCGTTCGGCACGTCGGTCAAGACCGCGATGCAGGTGCTGGCCGCGTGCGAAGCGTCCGGGCCGGGCGCGCAGGATGGCGTCGCGGTGCTGCGCTTGACGCTCAACGGCTTCGATACGCACCAGAACCAGCCGGGGCAGCAGGCCGCGCTGCTCAAGCAGTTCGCGGAAGGGATGAGCGCGATGCGCGGCGCGTTGATCGAACTGGGGCGCTGGCACCAGACGCTCGTAATGACGTATGCGGAATTCGGGCGGCGCGTGCGCGAGAACCAGAGTAACGGTACCGATCACGGCACGGCCGCGCCGCATTTCGTGATGGGCGGCCGCGTGGCCGGCGGGCTGTACGGTGCGCCGCCGGCGCTCGGGCGGCTCGACGGCAACGGCAACCTGCCGGTCGCGGTCGATTTCCGCCAGCTCTACGCGACCGTGCTCGGGCCATGGTGGGGGCTCGATGCCACCCGCGTGCTGCAGCAGCGCTTCGATACGCTGCCGTTGTTGAAGGCGTGAGGCGTGAGGCGTGAGGATCAGCGACGGCGCGCGGTGCGCCACGCGATCCACAGCTTGCGGATCGGCGTCAGCGCGATGCGCTGATGCAGCACCTGGTATCCGTCGCGCGCGATTTCGTCGAGCAGCGCGCCGGCCAGTGCGATCTGCGCGCGCAGCGTGCGCTGGGCGCGGCGTTCGGATGCCGGGATCGCCGCTTCGGCGGCCACGAGTGCTTCGCGCGCGCGGGCCGTCTGGAATTGCAGCAATTCGGTGAAGGCCGGGCTGTAGCGGCGGTTCAGTAGATCGGCCGCGGTCACGTTGTAGCGCTGCAGTTCGTCGATCGGCAGATAGATGCGGCCGTGGCGTGCATCGTTGCCGAGATCCTGCACGAACTGCGCGAGCATCAGCGCGCGGCCGGCATCCGCGGCCCACGGTTGCGGGTCCGCCGGGTTTGGCGAACTTGCGCGCGCGACCAGCGACGCGAAGGTGCCGCCGACCTGTGCGATATAGCGCTGCAGGTTCGCCAGATCGAGGTAGCGCGCCTGTTCGAGATCCATCCCGTAACCGTTGACGAGCGTGCGCAATGCATCGGCCTCGGCGGCGATCGCCGGATGATGCTGCGCGAGCGCCTTCGTGACCGGGTGCGACGGCTGCCCGTCGGCCAGCGCCGCGAGTTCCTTGTGCCACCACGCGAGCTTCGTGTGTCCGACGGTCGGGTCGCTGGTTTCCTTGACGGTTTCCTCGAGTTCGCGGCGCAGCGCGAACAGCGCGGTCAGGCGCGGCTGCGTGGCGCGCGGTGCCTGGCGCAGCGCGTAGTAGACGCTGGAGCCCGCAGGGGCGGCCTTTTGCTGACAGTAGTCGTCGAAGTTCACGGGCGGAATCGTGTGGGGGGCGGGGTTCGGGGGACGCGCGGCGGCGCGGTGCCGAAACGTCGAGCGCGGCATTCTAGCACCGCTGCACGACGGGTGCCGGCAGGGGCGAGACAAGCCCGCGCGGATCGGGTAGAATCTCGCGCTCGCCTGATCGGGCGTGCCGGTTACAAACCAACCGGTGCGATGTCCCGGGCGCGTGGTCACGCATCTTTCGTGCCGCGTGGTCAGGCGACAGAAATGCGCGTGAGTGGCGAAATTGGTAGACGCACCAGGTTTAGGTCCTGACGCCCGCAAGGGTGTGCCGGTTCGAGTCCGGCCTCACGCACCAGAAGTCGAATGCGCCTCAATCAGGGGCCGTTCACCCAAAAGCGCTGTCGGTCGATTGACCGCAGCGCTTTTTTGTTGATGTCGGTGCTGCTCCCGGTATGCGAGCCGGGCAAGCGGTGCGCGAATATTCGTGCCGCGTGTAATATTGTGTTCGCTTCACCTATAAGAAACACAATCACGCCGAGGACCAACGATGAAAAACGTACGCATTCCGATTTCCGTACTGGCGCTGATGCTGGTCGCGCCGGCATTTGCCAATACGCCTGCCGAGAACATTGCGTGGAGCGCCAAGCCCGTGCAGACGGGGGCATCGTCGTCGCCGTCGGCGTGCACTGCGTATTCGGGGCGCGTGATGTCGAGCGGCGAGACGTTCTCGACGGAAAACGTGCTGAAAGCAGTCGGCACGTCGCTGGCCGGCGCCGCGCTGGGCGCGGTCGCAGGGGGATATCAGGGCGCAGCCCCCAATCCGTGTGCGCGCCCGGGCCTGTGACCGGCCCGCGAGCGAACCGCGGGAATTCCCGCTTCATCTGAAACAAGCCAGACACGCAGCGCCGCGCGTCGCCCGACCCGCGGCGCTGCGTCATTTGACGCGCACCTATTCCCAGAAGCTCCGGATCGCGACCGCCACGATCACCGGCACCGAGAACACCAGCGGGATCGCGAAATATTGCGCTTCGCGATCGACGACCCAGCTATAGATCACCCACGCCGCGCCGATCGCGAACGTGATGAGGCCGACCGTCACGGCGGCGATGTTCAGGACCAGCTTCGAAGGCTGGCGGCGCGTCTTGGCATCGTCATTGTGATCGCGCGGGGACGATTTCATCGGAAGAGTGCGGCTTCGGGCCGGAAGGGGGTAAAAGCACAGGAAACCCCATCCGCTCCGATCGCGCAAGAGGGCCGGTACTGGCCGGCCTTCGTCGGGTCCGCCGGCGCGCGCTACAACCCGAACGACGTAGCCAGTTCGTCGAGCAATTCGCGCTGGAACGCGACGAACCGCGCGCCGGGCTGCTGCGCGATCGCGAGGTCGAGCATCGGATCGGCGACGTCGGTGCGAACATCCGCCAGCGCCTCGACGATCGCGAGCCCGCAGAACGGCACGTACGCCTCCGAATAGCCGCCTTCGTGCACGATCACGAGCCGCCCGCCGCAATGGCGTTGCGCGGCCTCCTTCACCGCCCGCGTCATGAACCGGTAGCTGTCGGTATGCAACTGCATGCGCGCGAGCGGATCGACCGCGCTTGCGTCGAGGCCGCTCGCGACGATGATCAGCTCGGGCCGGAAACGCTCCAGCGCCGGCAGCACGATTCGTTCGAACGCGTAGCGATACGCATCGTCGCCACTGCCCGCGAGCAGCGGCACGTTCAGATTTGCACCGATACCCGCGCCTTCGCCGCAATCGTCCGCGCCGCCGTAGCCGGGCGGGAAGCAGCGATCCTGGTGCAGCGAGATCGTCAGCGTGTCCGGATCGTCGTAGTAGATCGACTGCGTGCCGTTGCCGTGGTGCACGTCCCAGTCGATCACCGCGACGCGCTCGATGCCGTGTTTCGCGCGGGCGGCCTCGATCGCGATCGGAATGTTCGCCAGCAGGCAGAAGCCCATCGGGCGGTCGCGCAGGCAGTGATGGCCGGGCGGCCGCGACAGCGAGAAGGCGTTTGCCGCACGTTCGCCGAGGACCGTATCGACGGCCGCGATCGCGAGTCCGGCCGACAGCGCAGCGATCTCGTAGCTGCCCTTGCCGAACGGCGCGAGATCGCCGAGGTCGCCGCCGTTCGCGTCGCTGAGTGCGCGGAACGCGTCGAGATAGTGTGCGGGATGAATGCGCAGCAGGTCGGCGGTCGAGGCCGGCTCGGCGCCGCGCAGGTCGAGCTGCGCGGCCAGGCCCGAGGCCTGCACGAGCGACAGGAAGCGGCGTTTCGAATCGGGCGATTCCGCGTAGCCCGCGCTCGCCGGTGGCTGGACCCAGCCGCCGACCGGGAAGAACAGCGCGTGCGTGCCGCCGGTGTGCCAGAAAGTGCGTTCGTCGGTGAAGAAGGCAGTGCGATTCATGGATGTGCGTGACCTGTCACGGTTGGGTGGAAATGGAAGGGCGCGTGCGGCGATCGATGTGGCGCAACGCGGCGAACGACGCGATCGCGACGGCCGTCGCGGCCGTGAACAGCACGCGCATCGTGCCGCCGGCATCGAGCATCAGCCCGGCTAGCAGCGGGCCGGCCGCGAGCCCCGCGCCGATCACGAAATTGAGCGTGGCCACGAGGCGGCCCGACGTGTCGATCCGCGCGACGGTCGCGAGGATGAACGGCAGGACGAACGTCCACGCGAACTTGAACGCGAAGATCGCCGCGCTATAGCCGCCGGCGTGCCGCATGACCGCGAGCGCGACGAGCGAGGCCGCCAGCAGCGCGTAACCGGCCGCGAGCATCGCGCGCCGTGCGAGCCGGCCGCCTGCGCACGACGCGAGCGCCGCACCGGCGATGCCCATCACGCTTGCGATCGCGAGTACGTTGCCGGTCGACTGCGGATCGAGCCCGGCTTCGGTCGCGGCGCGGCTGGCGAACGTCCACACGCTGCCGATCGCGAGATAGAACGTCAGCACCGCGCCGATCGCGAGCACGACGAAGCGTTGCGGTGTCTGCGCCGCAGCGTTGCGCGCGTTCTGCGCGGCTGGGGCTCGCGTGCCCAGCGTGGACGGAAAGCCGCGCGACAGCGGCGCCGCGATCAGCGCGAGGGCGGCGAGGGCGACATACAGCGCGCGCAACCCGAACGCCGCGAACACATGCGGCAGCACGAACAGGCCGATCGCGCCCGCGATCAACTGGCCGACGACCCACAGGCCGTACACGCGGTCGCTGTTCTCGCTCGTCGCGGCGCTCGTCATGCAGAGCACCATCAGCGAGCCGCCGCCGAGCGCGGTGACGGCGCGCAGCGCGAGCAGCGCGACGAAGCCCGGCATCCACAGCGCGGTCAGCAGGTTGCCCGCGCCGAACAGCGCGACGGCGAATGCGGCGACGCGGCGCGCGTCGACCCGGCCAAGCCACAGGTACGACGGCACGGTCGCGAGGCTGAACGCGCCGAGTTCGACGAAGAAGTAGGTGCCGATCTGCGGCGCGGACAGCCCGAGCTGCGTCGCGAGCTGCCCCGCGACGGCGGGTGCCACGAGCAGCAGCAGCGGCGTGATGGCCGCGAACACGACGAGCGCGACGAGCGTCGAGCGCGCGAAGGTCGATGCGCGGCCGTCGGACGGGAGTGCGGCATCCGGTGAAAGGGTTTTCATGGCGGGTTCTCGTGTGGGGGAATCAGAACAGGTGGTACATGCCGACCATTGCGCCGAACTGCGATGCGCCGGCGAGCGGCGTCGGGTCGTATTCGTAGACGGTCTGCGAACTCTGGCCGCTGTTGCGTGCGTAGCCGAGGTTCACGTACGCGACGGTGCGTTTCGACAGCGCGTACGTGGTGCTCGCGATGAACAGCGTCGGGTGGCCGATTGCCGGCGTGCGCGAGTCGGTGTGGTAGACGCCCGTGTTCAGGCCGATCTCGCTCGACATCTGGTAGCGCGCACCGCCCCAGACGATCGTGCGTGCCGCGTCGAGATCGCCGGTCAGGCGCTCGACGCCCGCATAGACGGTGAGCGGCAGTGTGGCGAACGCATAGCGCGCGGCGAGCGTGCCGAGTTCGCGGCGGCGCGCCGACGTGTCGTCGGCCGCCGAAACCTCGCCATGTGCCTGATGCAGTACCGCGCTGACCGACAGGCCGTTGCTCGTGAACTGGCCGCCGAGTTCGAGCACGCGTCCGGCGCGCGTATTGCCGGCGACGCCGGATGTCGCGGCAAGCGCCTCGAGGTCGAAGCCGGCGAACGTCGGCGACTGGTACTTGACCGAGTGGTCGATGAAGTTCGCGGTCATCGGCACGATGACGCCCTGGCCGCTGTACGACGCATACCAGAGCGGGTCGTAGAACAGCGTCTTGTCGAACAGCACGCTGAACTGCCGGCCGAGCGTGACGGTGCCGACGGGCCCCGCGATGCCGACGTACGCACCGCGGAAGAAGGCATAGCCGGGCACGGTCGCGGTGCCGTCGTTGAGGTTGAGGCCCTGTTCGAGCTTGAACAGCGCACGCCAGCCGCCGCCGAGATCTTCGTGACCTTTCAGCCCGATCTGGGAAGGCAGGATGCCGTAGTTCCGCAGTTGAACGGCCGAGTGGCGCCCGTCGGCATGCGTCAGGTATTGCACGCCGGCGTCGAGCGCGCCGTACAGCGTGAGACTCGACTGCGCGTGCGCGGCAGCGCCGCACGCGGCAAGCGTCGCGACGGCCGCGGCCGTGCGGATGAAGCGGGGTTTCGTCACGTGGGGTTCTCCATACCGTCCTGCATCGGTTTGTCGTTGGTGTTGTCGCGACGCAGTGTCCGCAGCGGGAAAACCTTCGAACAGTCGTACAGATGAACGGTGTGGAAAACCCGTGGTGCGCGGCACGCAAGCGGCGAGTAGCCGTGGCGCGGCGTGCTGCGGAGCAGCAACGTGCCGTGCACCGTTCAAATGGATGGGGCTGGCGCCCGTTCCGGCACCGTGGCCCGTCAAAAAAGCCGATCGCTATAATCGGCCGGTGTCGTTGCGCACATCAGCAGCCCGATCGGGCAGGGGAGCGGAAGGTGAGGATCACGACGGATATCGGGCAGGATCTCGATGCGCTGCGCGACGTGCCGGCCGCCATCGTGCTCGACGACTTCGCCTGGCCGCCGCTGCCGTCCCGGCGCGCCGATTTCGACGGCGTCACGCGCGGCGACGCATCGCAGCGCGAACTCGGGCTGATGCTGCTCGACCTGTACGCGGTTGCCGCACGGTCCGGCATCGGCGAATTCGAATTCCGCTTCTTTTCGCTGTTGCAGGCGCTCATCCCGTTCGACGCCGCATGGACGGGCGTCGCGACCCACGTGCCGACCGGCCCGGTGATGCACAACAGCTTCCTGTACCGTCTGCCGCATGCGTTCTTCAGCGACTGGAAGCGCGTGCGCGATTGCGACCCGCTCGCGCACCGCACGTTGCGCGGCGCGCATGGCCATGCGGTGCGGCTGTCGGTCGTCGAGCCGGGGCTCGATGCGCGGTTTCGCGACTGGTGCGTAAAGTACGGGCTCGCGCAACTGATGTGCGTGTGCACGCTCGATCGCCGGTTCGGCCTGACGACGTTCATGTCGATCTACCGCCAGGGCCTGAATCGTCCGTTCAGCGACGACGATGCACACCGCTTCGAGGAAGTGATCCCGCATCTCGCGGCGGCGCTGACGATCAATCGCGCGGCGCAGCTCACGCGCGAACGCGGCGAGACGGTCGCGCCGGCGGCGCGTGCACTGTGCGACAACTTCGGCGTGCTTCACCATGCCGATCACGGTTTCGACGACGTGCTGCGCACCGAATGGCCGGCATGGGCCGGTGCGCGCGTGCCGGAGCCGCTCGTCGCGCATTTGCGGCGCCAGCCGGGTCAGCCGTTCGTCGGCGATGCGCTGCGAATCCAGTGCGTGCCGGTTGCGGGCCTGTTCCAGATCGAGGCGCGGCCGCGCTCGCTGCTCGACCGGCTGAGCCCGCGCGAGCTCGCGGCGATCCGCTATTACGGCGCAGGGCGCTCGCACAAGGAAGTCGCGCAACAGATGGCGATTTCGCCGACGACCGTGCGCCACTACCTGCGCTGCGCGTACCGCAAGCTCGGCATGCACGACAAGAGCCAGATCGCGGGCGTGCTCGGCGCAACGGGCAGCGCAGCCGACGGCGAGCCGGTGGAAGCCGGGGGCGAGTCGCGCTGAATTGCGCTGAGTCGCACGACCGCCGCACATCGCATGCGGTCGCGAGAATGGTTGTGCCCGCAACTATTGAGCGTTATGCTCGTCAGCTCCCAGGAGACGGAATTCCATCATGAACGACACGAATTCAGGGTCGGTGCGCGCGGCGGTGGTCGGGGTCGGCGCGATCGGCGGGTTGCTCGCGGCCGCGCTGTCGCGGGCCGGCATGACCGTGAGTGCGTATGCGCGCTGCGCAACGCTCGATGCGCTGAATGCGCACGGCGTGCGTGTGATCGACGAGGCGGGCGAGACATCGTCGGTTCCGGTGCGAGCGAGTGACGATGCGGCCGCGCTCGGCGTGCAGGACTACGTGGTGATCGCACTGAAGGCTCAGGTGCTGCCGGCGCTGGCCGCCCGAATTGCGCCGCTGGTCGGGCCGAACACCGTGATCGTCGCGGCGATGAACGGGCTGCCGTGGTGGTTCACGCACGGGCTCGCAGGCGCGCTCGACGGCGTGTCGCTCGATGCGGTCGATCCGGCCGGCGCGGTGTCGGCGGCGTTGCCGCCCGCGCAGGCGATCGGTTGCGTCGTGCACCTGTCGTCGAGTACCGACGCGCCGGGCATCGTGCGCCGTGGGCGCGGCAACCGGCTGATCGTCGGTGCGCCCGATCCGCGGCTTGACGTCGCCACGGCCCGGTTCGCCGCGGCGCTCGCCGCGGGCGGTTTCGACGTCGAGTCGACGCCCGCGATCCGGACCGAGATCTGGACGAAGCTGTGGGGCAACATGAACATGAATCCGCTGAGCGCGCTGACGGGGTCGACGGCCGAGCAGTTGCTCGACGATCCGTTCACGCAGGATCTCGCGCTGCGGATGATGGAAGAGGCGGCCGCGATCGGCGCGAGGCTCGGTCTCTCGACGGGAATGAGCGGGCCCGAGCGGATCGCGGTCACGCGCAAGCTCGGCGCGTTCAAGACGTCGATGCTGCAGGATTTCGAAGCGGGGCGCGCGCTCGAGATCGGGCCGATCCTCGGGGTGTTTCCCGAACTCGGGCGCAAACTCGGCGTGCCGACCCCGTATTGCGACGCGGTGCTCGGGCTGCTGCGCCAGCGCGCGGCGAACAGCGGGTTGTAGCGCGGGCGGGGCCGCTGCATGCTCGACGCAGGCAAGGCCGGGCGCTGCGGTCCGTTTGCATCGCGTAGCGCGGCATGACGCAAAGCGGGCCGCCCAAGTCGCGGGTCAAGCGACCGGGGCGGCCCGTCGAATTCGTCGGATCAAACCTGCGGGCGCCTTGCTCGTGTCGCGGTTCAGTCGTCGCGCTCGGTCGCGTGCGCGACGACCTTGTCGAGCAGCCGTTCGAACGTCTGGCGTTCGCTGTCGGACAGGCACGCAAGCAAGCCGTCGTTCCACTTGCGCACGATCGGCATGATCTTGCGATGCAGCGCGCGGCCGTCGGCGGTCAGCGCGATCAGCACGATCCGGCCATCCTCCTCGCTTGCGCTGCGCTCGAGCAGCCCCTGGCGCAGCAGCGCCTCGGCTGCCCGGCTCGCCTGGCTCTTGTCGAGATTGGTGTGGCGTGCGAGATCCATGATCGAGAACGGGCCGAAGGCGCCGACGGCGGCGATCACGCGCGCCTCGGGCAGCGAGATGTCGAGCTTGTGCCGGTACACCTCGCCGATCCCGCGGTCGGAGCGCTTCGTGAGCGCATGGAGGCGATAGGTCAGAAACTGATCGAGCCCGGCTTGACGGCCTTTCATGTCGAATCCTGAAGAAAAAGGGCGGGCCCGATTGTTCCTGTATCGCGCGCTCGGGTCAACGGTCAGTGTGCGCCGTACTTCAGGCGTGTCAATTGCTCCGCTTCGTTCGCGAGCAGATTGGCCGCGTCGCGGATCGCGACGTCGAGCGTGATCGGCCCGGGAGCCGGCGAGAAGCAGCCGGAAAAATGTTCGGACAGGCGAGGCAGCGCGGCCGGGTCAACGGCGCCCGACAGCAGCGACGCGGGCACGCCGGCGGCCTGCGCGTGGCGGCATGCGATGAACGGCGCCTTGCCGTGCAGCGTCTGCACGTCCGAGCGGCCTTCGCCGGTGATCAGCCAGTCGGCGCCCGCGAGCGCCGTATCGAGCCCGACCTGCCGCGCGACCACTTCGGCGCCCGCTTCGAACTGCGCGCCGAGCATGTGCAGCGCGAAACCGAGGCCGCCCGCGGCGCCGGCGCCCGGCAGGTCGCGGCTGCGACGGTCGAGCGCGGCTTCGAGCAGGTCGGCGAAGCGGGCGAGGGCGGCGTCGAGGGTGGCAACCTGCCCGGGCGTCACGCCTTTTTGCGGGCCGAACACGGCGGTCGCGCCGTGCGCGCCCGTCAGCGGGTTGTCGACGTCGGACATGCCGACGAATTCCGTTTCCTTCAGCCGCGGGTCGAGCCCCGACGCGTCGATGCGCGCGATGTCGGCGAGCCGTGACGGCACGGGCTCGACCGATTGGCCGGCCGCGTCGAAGCACTGCAGGCCGAGGCCCGCGAGCAGCCCGGCGCCCGCGTCGTTGGTGCTGCTGCCGCCGAGCGCGACGAAGAAGCGGCGCACGCCTTCGTCGAGCAGCGTGCGGATCGCCTCGCCCATCCCGCGCGTGCTGCGCGCGTCGACCGGTACGCTCATGCCGACCGGATCCGTAATGCCGACGATCTCGGCCGTCTCGACGATCGCGGTGCGCGCATCGATCACGCCGACCGCCGCATCGCGTGCCGCGAGCGACGCGCCGGCCACCCGCAGCGCGCGCCGCGTGCCGCCGCCCGCCAGCATCGCGTCGAGCGTGCCTTCGCCGCCGTCGGCCATCGGGCAGCAGCGCACGACAGCGTCGGGCCGGGCCCGGCGGATGCCGGTGGCGATCGCGTCCGCGACCTGCTCGGCGGAAAGGGAGCCTTTGAACGAATCGGGCGCGATGACGACGACAGGCGCGGACGGGTGTTGCGGCATGGTGTCTCCGGAAGGCGTGATTGGTGTGACGAATATTGGGGCCGCGACGGCGGCGACCTCTCAATCGGAGCTTACAGGATGGCGGGCCCGTGGTGGATACGGCGTTCGGCATAGCGGCGATCCGCTTGCATTGCCGTGCAAAGGGCGGTTGACGCGGCGCGGACGCATGCGCGTCGCGCCGATCTGGCGGTGTGATGAAAATTGTTTGCTAGAATAGTCGATTCTTCCGGCCAAAGCCGTGCTCCGAGCCGCTTGCGCTAGCCATCCGGCGCGTGCAGGGATGGCGTGGCGCTCCGGCGCGGCGAGTGGATGTGACACACATCACGCCGCAGGCAGGCACGGCAAGGAAAACCCGATTCGCTCGAATAATTTTAGGACGATTGAAGCCATGGCTAACGTTGTTGAGAACCTCGGCAAGCTTGAACGCCGCGTGACGATTTCCCTGCCGAAAGACACCGTGCAGAAGGAAATCGACGCCCGTATCCAGAAACTCGCGAAGACCGTGCGCATGCCGGGTTTCCGCCCGGGCAAGGTGCCGGTGAAGATGGTCGCGCAACAGTACGCGGGCCAGGTCGAGGCGGAAGTGCTGAGCGACAAGATCGGCCAGGAATTCTTCACGATCAGCCGCGCGGAAAACCTGCGCGTCGCTGGCCAGCCGAGCTTCGAGCCGAAGCAGGAGCAGGCTGAAGGTGCATACGCGTTCGACGCGACGTTCGAGGTCTACCCGGAAGTCAAGATCGGCGATCTGGCGACGGCTGAAGTCGAGCGCTCGACGACGTCGATCGGCGACGCCGAAATCGACCGCACGCTGGACATCCTGCGCAAGCAGCGCGTGCACTTCCACGCACGTGGCGAAGCCGGCGAGCACGGCGACGGCGGCGCGGACACCGCAGCGAAGAACGGCGACCGCGTGACGGTCGACTTCGTCGGCAAGATCGACGACGTCGCGTTCCAGGGCGGCACGGCTGAAGATTTCCCGTTCGTGCTCGGCGAAGGCCGCATGCTGCCGGAATTCGAAACCGCGGCGCTGGGCCTGAAGGTCGGCGAATCGCGCACGTTCGACCTGGCGTTCCCGGAGGACTACCACGGCAAGGACGTCGCGGGCAAGACGGCGCAGTTCACGGTCACGATGAAGAAGATCGAGTGGCCGCACCTGCCGGAAATCGACGCGGAATTCGCGAAGTCGCTCGGCATCGAAGACGGCGACCTCACGAAGATGCGCGCCGAGATCAAGGAAAACCTCGAGCGCGAAGCGAAGCGTCGCACGCAGTCGATCGTCAAGAACCAGGTGATGGACGCGCTGCTGAAGATCTCCGAACTCGACGTGCCGAAGGCGCTGATCGAGCAGGACCAGCAACGTCTCGTCGAAATGGCTCGCCAGGACCTGGCGCAGCGCGGCGTGCCGAACGCGAAGGACGCACCGATCCCGGCCGAGATGTTCACCGAGCAGGCAGAACGCCGCGTGAAGCTGGGCCTCGTGCTGGCCGAGCTCGTGAAGTCGAACGGCCTCGAAGCGAAGCCGGAACAGATCCGCGCGGAAGTCGACGAGTTCGCGAAGAGCTACGAAGACCCGAAGGAAGTGGTCCGCTGGTATTATTCGAACCAGCAGCGCCTCGCCGAGATGGAAGCGTTCGTCGTTGAAAGCAACGTCGTCGATTTCGTGCTGGGCAAGGCGAAGGTGACGGACAAGGAAGTGAGCTTCGAAGCACTCGCGAGCGCATCGGCGCAAGCGTAAGTGTTGCTCTAGCGGCGTGCCGGCTGTCGGAGCGACGGCCCGCACGCCGTTTTTACGTCAAGCGCACGGTTGCCATTAATATGGCGATTGAGCGGGCGGCTTCCTTCCGTTCAATTTTCCATTCGAACAAGGTTCATTGAATGATCACTCGCGCTGAATTGCTGGACATGCTTGCTTCGAACGCGCCGCAGGGTTTCGAGGCGCAAGCGCTGGGGCTGGTGCCGATCGTCGTCGAAACGAGCGGCCGCGGCGAGCGTTCGTACGATATCTACTCGCGTCTCCTGAAGGAGCGCCTGGTGTTCATGGTCGGCGAAGTGAACGACCAGACCGCCAACCTCGTGGTCGCGCAGCTGCTGTTCCTCGAGAGCGAGAATCCCGACAAGGACATCAGCCTGTACATCAACAGCCCGGGCGGGTCGGTGTCGGCCGGCATGGCGATCTACGACACGATGCAGTTCATCAAGCCGGACGTGTCGACGCTGTGCATGGGCCTCGCGGCCAGTATGGGTGCGTTCCTGCTCGCGTCGGGTGCGAAGGGCAAGCGTTTCGCGCTGCCGAACTCGCGCGTGATGATTCACCAGCCGCTCGGCGGCGCACGCGGCCAGGCATCCGACATCGAGATCCAGGCACGCGAAATCCTCTACCTGAAGGAGCGGCTGAACCAGTTGCTCGCGCAGCACACGGGCCAGGACGTCGAGCGCATCGCGCGCGACACCGACCGTGATAACTTCATGTCGAGCGAGGACGCGAAGGCGTACGGGCTGATCGATCAGGTGCTGTTGAAGCGCCCGTGAGCTTAAACGGGGTGCCGCCCCGATTCGGGCGGCGCCGTCAAACGTCCCGAGTGCCCTGAGCATCTGCGGCAAGCGCATCCAGCCGGCTCCGGTCGCGCCCTAGGCGCGGCGTCCGGAGCAATCGGCGTATCATGTCATTTACCTGTCCGGAGGCTCTACATTCATGGCGGACAAAAAAGGTTCGAACAGCGAGAAGCTGTTGTATTGCTCGTTTTGCGGAAAGAGCCAGCATGAGGTGAAAAAACTCATCGCGGGCCCGTCGGTGTTCATCTGCGATGAATGCATCGACCTCTGCAACGAAATCATTCGCGACGAGGCGGCTGCCGCCGGCGTCGAGGCCAGCCTGTCCCGGTCGGATCTCCCGAGCCCGCAGGAAATTCGCGACATCCTCGATCAGTACGTGATCGGCCAGGAGCGTGCGAAGAAAATCCTCGCGGTGGCCGTGTACAACCACTACAAGCGCCTGAAGCATCTCGACAAGAAGGACGACGTCGAGCTGTCGAAGAGCAACATCCTGCTGATCGGCCCGACGGGCTCCGGCAAGACGCTGCTCGCGCAGACGCTCGCGCGGTTGCTCAACGTGCCGTTCGTGATCGCCGATGCGACGACGCTGACCGAAGCCGGCTACGTCGGCGAGGACGTCGAGAACATCATCCAGAAGCTGTTGCAGAACTGCAACTACGAGGTCGACAAGGCCCAGCGCGGGATCGTCTACATCGACGAAATCGACAAGATCAGCCGCAAGTCGGACAACCCGTCGATCACGCGCGACGTGTCGGGCGAGGGCGTCCAGCAGGCGCTGCTGAAGCTCGTCGAGGGCACGATGGCGTCGGTGCCGCCGCAGGGTGGCCGCAAGCACCCGAACCAGGATTTCATCCAGGTCGACACGACCAACATCCTGTTCATCTGCGGCGGTGCATTCGACGGCCTCGAGAAGGTGATCACCGACCGTACCGAGAAAACCGGCATCGGCTTCGGCGCGACGGTCAAGAGCAAGCAGGAACGCGACGCGGGCGAAGTGCTGCGCGAAACGGAACCGGAAGACCTGATCAAATTCGGTCTGATCCCCGAATTGATCGGCCGCCTGCCGGTGGTCGCGACGCTCGGCAAGCTCGATGAAGCCGCGCTGATGAAGATCCTGGTCGAGCCGAAGAACGCGCTCGTCAAGCAGTATCACAAGCTGTTCGCGATGGAGCGCGTCGAGCTGGAGATCCGGCCGGGCGCACTGCAGGCAGTCGCCCGCAAGGCGATCCGCCGCAAGACCGGCGCGCGCGGTTTGCGTTCGATCATCGAACAGGCATTGCTCGACGTGATGTACGAGCTGCCGACGATGAAAGGGGTCAGCAAGGTCATCATCGACGAGAACGTCATCGATGGCGACGGCAAGCCTTTGCTGATCTACGAGGACACGCCGAAGGTGGCGGGTTCGAACTGACCGGCTTGCCGACGATGTTCTGCGAAAAAGGCCGTTCATGAGACCGTGGGCGGCTTTTTTTCGTTTATCTTGTGGGTAACTCTGACTCGACACGCGGTGGTTACTTTCTTACCGAATATTTCCCGCACTTGAAGGCTTGCAATTCGTTGTGGCGGCCTCAATTACCGAACAATTGATTCCACTCATGGGGAAATGAAATGTCAGGCACCCAACTTCTCCCGCCGGAACGCATCACGCTCCCGCTGCTGCCGCTGCGGGATGTCGTCGTTTTCCCGCACATGGTGATTCCGCTCTTCGTGGGCCGGCCGAAATCGATCAAGGCCCTCGAAGCAGCGATGGAAGGCGGCAAGCACATCATGCTCGTCGCCCAGAAAACCGCGGCCAAGGACGAACCGACCGAAAAGGACATGTACGAGGTCGGTTGTATCGCCAACATCCTGCAGATGCTGAAGCTGCCGGACGGCACCGTGAAGGTGCTCGTCGAGGGCCTGCAGCGCGCGAAGGCGTTGTCGATCGAAGAGCAGGAAACGCAATTCTCCTGCGAAGTGATGCCGCTCGAGCCCGATCACGCCGACAGCGCTGAAACGGAAGCGCTGCGCCGCGCGATCGTGTCGCAGTTCGACCAGTACGTGAAGCTGAACAAGAAGATCCCGCCGGAGATCCTCACGTCGCTGTCGGGCATCGACGAAGCAGGCCGCCTCGCCGACATGATCGCCGAGCGCCTGCCGCTGAAGCTCGACCAGAAGCAGCACATCCTCGAGATGTTCCCGGTCATCGAGCGCCTCGAGCATCTGCTCGCGCAGCTCGAAGCCGAGATCGACATCCTGCAGGTGGAAAAGCGCATCCGCGGGCGCGTGAAGCGCCAGATGGAAAAGAGCCAGCGCGAGTACTACCTGAACGAACAGGTCAAGGCGATCCAGAAGGAACTGGGCGAAGGCGAAGAGGGTGCGGATCTCGAGGAACTCGAGAAGCGCATCAATGCCGCGCGCATGCCGAAGGAAGCGAAGAAGAAGGCCGACGCCGAGCTGAAGAAGCTGAAGCTGATGTCGCCGATGTCGGCGGAAGCCACCGTCGTGCGCAATTACATCGACACGCTGATCGGCCTGCCGTGGCGCAAGAAGAGCAAGGTCAACAACGACCTGTCGAACGCCGAGCAGGTGCTCGACGAGGATCACTTCGGCCTCGAGAAGGTGAAGGAACGTATCCTCGAGTATCTCGCGGTCCAACAGCGCGTCGACAAGGTGAAGGCGCCGATCCTGTGCCTCGTCGGGCCTCCGGGCGTCGGCAAGACCTCGCTCGGCCAGTCGATCGCCCGCGCGACGAACCGCAAGTTCGTCCGGATGGCGCTCGGTGGCGTGCGTGACGAAGCCGAGATCCGTGGCCACCGTCGGACGTACATCGGTTCGATGCCGGGCAAGATCCTGCAGAGCCTCACGAAGGTCGGCGTGCGCAATCCGCTCTTCCTGCTCGACGAAGTCGACAAGATGGGCATGGATTTCCGCGGCGATCCGTCGTCGGCGCTGCTCGAAGTGCTCGATCCGGAACAGAACCACACGTTCGCCGACCACTACATCGAAGTCGACTTCGACCTGTCGGACGTGATGTTCGTCGCGACGTCGAACTCGCTGAACATCCCGCCGCCGCTGCTCGACCGGATGGAAGTGATCCGCCTGTCGGGTTACACGGAAGACGAGAAGGTCAGCATCGCCCAGCGTTACCTGCTGCCGAAGCAGAAGAAGAACAACGGGCTGAAGGAAGGCGAGATCGAGGTCACCGAGCAGGCGATCCGCGACATCATCCGCTACTACACGCGTGAAGCCGGTGTGCGTTCGCTCGAGCGGGAAGTGTCGAAGATCTGCCGCAAGGTCGTGAAGATGCTGCTGCTGAAGAAGGCATCGGGCGCGATCAAGGTCGACGGCGAAAACCTCGATACGTTCCTCGGTGTACGCAAGTACGACTTCGGCCTCGCGGCGAAGGAAAACCAGGTCGGTCAGGTGACGGGCCTCGCGTGGACGGAAGTCGGTGGCGATCTGCTGACGATCGAAGCCGCGGTGATGCCGGGCAAGGGCAACGTGATCCGTACGGGTTCGCTCGGCGACGTGATGAAGGAGTCGGTCGAGGCGGCACGTTCGGTCGTGCGCTCGCGCTCGCGTCGTCTCGGCATCAAGGACGAAGCGTTCGAGAAGCAGGACATCCACATCCACGTGCCGGAAGGCGCGACGCCGAAGGACGGTCCGTCCGCAGGCGGTGCGATGACGACCGCGCTGGTGTCGGTGCTGACGGGTATTCCCGTGCGTGCCGATGTCGCGATGACGGGCGAAATCACGCTGCGTGGTGAAGTCCTGCCGATCGGTGGCCTGAAGGAGAAGCTGCTCGCCGCGCATCGCGGTGGCATCAAGCTCGTGCTGATCCCGGAAGAGAACGTGAAGGATCTCGCCGAGATTCCGGACAACGTGAAGAACGCGATCGAGATCGTGCCGGTCCGCTGGATCGACAAGGTGCTGGAACTCGCGCTCGAGCGTTCGCCGACCCCGTTGCCGCCGGAAGAAGAGGCGAAGGCGGCGGCACCGGTTGCTGATGCGGCGAAGGATGCCGGCTCGACGGAATTCGTCAAGCACTAAGCATCGGGACATCGTCGTTCCTGACGGTTGTTCACGAAACCCGCGGCATGGCCGCGGGTTTTTTTATGCGTAGCCGAATCGTGTGCGCGAACGTTTAAAAAATTCGCGTCAGGGCTTTGCAAAATGATCTGGGATGAATTAAACTTGCGGGCTCGCTGGTTGTTGATGCCGAAACGCAGATCGCAGCCAGAACGAATCGGAAACGGGTGCTTAGCTCAGCTGGTAGAGCGGCGCCCTTACAAGGCGTAGGTCGGGGGTTCGAACCCCTCAGCACCCACCAGTTTCCTGATTCAGCCAGACCAAGGAGCGGTAGTTCAGTCGGTTAGAATACCGGCCTGTCACGCCGGGGGTCGCGGGTTCGAGTCCCGTCCGCTCCGCCAAACGAACAAAAATGCCTGCCGAGTGCGGGCATTTTTGTTTTGTGCGCCTGTTTGCCGCGCCGTAGTCGCCCACGCGACGCCTGCTTTTCTCCCGTCCCACCCCGTATGTTGTAATATCGGACGTTTTGTCCAATTTTCCCGTCACGCATGCTCGATTTCTTCCGTAATCACCAGCGCCTGATGATGGCGCTCCTGCTCCTGATCGTGTTGCCGGGGCTGGGTTTCGTCGGGATCCAAGGCTTCCGCGGCTTCTTCGACGACAGCGCGAACGTCGCGGCAGTCAACGGGCACAAGATCACGCGGGTCGAATTCGACGGCGCGTTCCGTCAGCAGATCGACCAGGCGCGTCAGGCGCTCGGCGGGCAGTTCGACATCAAGATGTTCGATACGCCCGAGCACCGCAAGCAGGTGCTCGACGGCCTGATCCAGCAACGCGTGCTGGCCGACGAGACCCAACGTCTGCACCTGACCGCATCCGACAACGCCGTGCGCGACGCGCTGATGAGCGACCCGATGATTGCGTCGCTGAAGAAGCCCGACGGTACGATCGATGTCGAGCGCTATGCGCAACTGCTGTCGTTCCAGGGGATGACGCCCGAGCAGTATCAGGAGCGCGTGCGCTACAGCCTCTCGCTGCAACAGATCCCCGCCAGCATCGTGTCGACTGCATTCACACCGAAGAGCCTTGCGCAACGCCTGTCCGAACTCGCGGCGCAGCAGCGCGAAGTGCAGGCGCTCGTGCTGAAGACGAGCGACTTCGCCGCAAAGGTCCAGCCGACCGATGCGCAGCTCGCCGCGTACTATGACGCGCACAAGCAGAGCTTCGCGACGCCGGAGACCGCGACGATCCAGTACCTCGTCTATTCGCCCGCCGCAGCGGCCGCGGGCGCGCAGCCGACCGAGGCGGACATCAAGAAGTTCTATGACGACAATCCGACGCACTTCCGCACCGAAGCACAGGTGCGCGTGAGCCACATCTTCATCGCCGCGCCGGGCAACGCAAGCGCGGCCGACAAGGCTGCGGCGAAGACGAAGGCCGAGCAGCTGCTGGCCGACGTGAAGGCGCATCCGGACCAGTTCGCGCAGATCGCGCAGAAGAGCTCGCAGGACGCACCGTCGGCAGCGAAGGGCGGCGACCTCGGCTTTATCACGCGTGGCTCGACGGCGGGCGGCAAGGCGTTCGACGATGCCGCGTTCGCACTCAAGCAGGGCGACGTGAGCGGTGTCGTGCAGTCGGATCTCGGCTTCCACATCCTGAAGGCGACGGAAGTGAAGCCGGCCGCCGTCAAGCCGTTCGCCGACGTGAAGGACCAGATCGCAGTCGATCTCAAGCAGCAGTACGCATCGAAGGCGTTCACGGACAACGCGGAAGGCTTCACGTCCACCGTCTACGAAAAGGCGAAGACGCTGCAGCCGGCCGCGGACAAGTACAAGCTGACGATCCAGACGGCCACCGTCACGTCGACGCCGAATCCGCAGCTGCCGCCGGCGAGCCCGTTGAACAATCCGAAGTTCCTGGCCGCCGTGTTCGCCAACGACTCGGTGAAGAGCCAGAACAATACGCAGGCGATCGACGTCGGCAACAACACGCTGATCTCGGCGCGCGTGACCGACTACAAGCCGGCCGCCGTGCCCGCGCTCGACGCGATCAAGGACGTCGTGCGCCAGAAGGTCGTGGCCGAACAGGCTGCGGAACTCGCGAAGAAGGACGGCGCGGCGAAGCTCGCCGAACTGCAGAAGTCGAAGTCGGTCGACGGGTTCGCGGCCGCGCAGAAGGTGTCGCGCACGCAGTCGCAGGGCCTGACGCCGGCGGCACTGAGCGCCGTGTACAAGGTCGATGCGAAGACGCTGCCGGCGTACGTCGGTGTCGATCTCGGCGCGGACGGCTATGCGATCTACCGCGTGAACGCGGTGATCCCGGGTTCGGCGGTCGATCCGCAGCAACTGGCCGCCGCACAGCAGCAGATGGCGCAGGTCGACGCGCAGAGCGAAGGCGAAGCGTATCTCGCCGCACTGCGTGACCGCTCGAAGGTGAAGCTGTACGGCTCGACGGCCAGCCAGTCGCAGGACGGCGACAACTGAGCGTCGTTTCGCACGCAACAAAAAGCCCCGCTTCATGCGGGGCTTTTTGTTTTCCGGCGGGGCGGCAGCGTCAGCCGCGCGGCTTGCCGAGCAGCGGCTTCAGCGCAGGCCAGACGTTGTCGAGCAGAATGCCTTGCGCCTGTTGTGCAGGGTGCATCTGGTCGGCCTGGAACAACTCCGGCTTGTTCTCGATGCCGGCCAGCAGGAACGGCACGAGCGGCACGCCGAGATCCTTCGACAGCCGCGTATAGACGGCGTGGAACTTCTGCGTGTAGTCGGGGCCGTAATTGGGTGGCACATACATGCCGACCAGCACGACCTTCGCCCGCGCCTGTCGTGCGCCTGCGATGATGTCGCGCAGGTTCTGCTCGGTCGTGGCGAGCGGCACGCCGCGCAGCGCATCGTTGGACCCGAGCTCGACGACGACGATCGACGGCTTGAGCCGTTGCAGCACCGCGGGCAGCCGCGCGCGGCCGCCGCTCGTGGTGTCGCCGCTGACGCTGGCGTTCGCGACGCTATAATCGATTCGCTCGGTCGTGAGCCGTTGCCGCAGCAATGCCACCCAGCCGGTGTCGCGCGGCAGCCCGTATTCGGCCGACAGGCTGTCGCCGAGTACGACGATCACGGGCTGGCCTGATGTCGCCGCCGGCGTCGTTGCGGCGCGCGCCGGCACGGTGGCAGCGAGCAGGGTGCCCAGCAGCGCGGCGACCGCCGCGCGTCTTTTCCAGCGAAATGTCGTGTCCATGTTCAAGATTCCCGATCCGATCATCGAAGTCCATGACGTATGCAAGCGGGTCGCCGATGCAACGGGCGAGCTGACGATCCTCGACGGCATCACGCTCGCCGTGCAGCCGGGCAGCAGCCTCGCGATCGTCGGCGCGTCGGGCTCGGGTAAATCGACGCTGCTCGGCCTGCTTGCCGGGTTGGACAGCGCGACGAGCGGCACGGTTCGCCTGCTCGGTCGTGCGCTCGACCAGCTCGACGAGGATGCGCGCGCGGCGCTGCGCAACGGCGCAGTCGGCTTCGTGTTCCAGTCGTTCCAGTTGATGCCGCACCTGACGGCGCTCGAGAACGTCATGCTGCCGCTCGAGCTGCAGGGCGGCATCAGCGCGCGTGAAGCAGCCGATCGTGCCCGGGCGCTGCTCGTGCAGGTCGGTCTCGGCGAGCGTACCGCACATTATCCAAAGCTGTTGTCCGGGGGCGAGCAGCAGCGTGTCGCGCTTGCACGCGCATTCGTCACGCGCCCGGCGATCCTGTTCGCCGACGAGCCGACCGGCAGCCTCGATGCGGCCACCGGCCATGCGGTCATCGACCTGATGTTCGAGCTGAACCGCACGCACGGCGCCACGCTCGTGCTCGTCACGCACGATGTCGAACTCGCACGCCGCTGCGCGACGACCGTGACGATCGACGCCGGACGCATCGTCGAGCCGCACGCGGAGCAGCGCGGCACCTGAATTGAGCGGCCGGCCGCGCAAGCAGGGCTGCGCGGCCGGCATCGGCATGACGCCGATACCTGAGCGCGTCAGCGCTTCAGCGCCGCGCGGGCGCGCTCGATCAGCGCGGTGGTGGACGAGTCGTGCTTGGCCGGATCGACCGACTCGGACGTCAGGTCGGCTTCCACCACCTTGCCGAGAATCTTGCCGAGCTCGACGCCCCACTGGTCGAACGGATTGATGTCCCACACCGTTGCCTGCACGAGCACCTTGTGTTCATACAGCGCGATCAGCGCGCCGAGCGTGCGCGGCGTCAGCGCATCGACAAGCAGCGTCGTCGTCGGGCGGTTGCCCGGGAACGTCAGGTGCGGCGCGAGCGCCTCCTTGCCCGGGCCCGCCACCTTGCGCGCTTCGTCGAGCGTGCGGCCGAGCATCAGCGCCTCGCTCTGCGCAAAGCAGTTCGCCAGCAGCTTCGGATGATGGCTCGCGAGCGGATGCTCGGGCGTCAGCACCGCGATGAAGTCGATCGGCACGATCGTCGGCCCCTGGTGCAGCATCTGGAAGAACGCGTGCTGGCCGTTGGTGCCCGGCTCGCCCCACGTGACGGCGGAGGTCGGGTAGTCGACGAAGGTGCCGTCCAGGCGCGCGGATTTACCGTTGCTCTCCATTTCGAGCTGCTGCAGGTACGACGGCAGGTAGTGCAGCGCTTCCGAATACGGTGCGACGAGATAGCTCTGCGAACCGAAGAAATTCCGGTACCAGATGCCGATCAGGCCGAGCAGCACGGGCAGGTTGCGCTCGAGCGGCGCTTCGCGGAAATGTCGGTCCATGTCGTTCGCGCCCGCCAGCAGCTCGTCGAACTGCTCGGGGCCGATCGCGATCATGATCGACAGGCCGACTGCCGACCACAACGAATAGCGGCCGCCGACCCAGTCCCACATTTCGAACACGTTGTCCGCGGCGATGCCGAACTTCACGACTTCGGCCGGGTTCGCCGACACGCCGACGAAGTGCTTCGCGAGCGCGTCCTCGGGGCAGCCGCGCGCGACGAACCAGTCGCGCAGCGAGCGAGCATTCGTCATCGTCTCGAGCGTCGTGAAAGTCTTCGACACGATGATCGCGAGCGTTTCCTCCGGATCGACCTGCTCGAGCACGCGCGCGAGATCGGCGCCGTCGACGTTCGACACGAAGTGCGTGGTGATGTCAGGCGTCGCGACGTGATGCAGTGCATGCACGACCATCTTCGGCCCGAGATCGGAGCCGCCGATGCCGATGTTGATCACGTGGCGGATGCGCTTGCCGGTGTAGCCCGTCCACGTGCCGCTGCGCACGGCGCGCGCGAAGGTCGCCATCTTCGCGCGCTCGGCGCTGATCTGTGCGTGGAACGGCGCTTGCGGATCGGTCGCGCGCAGCGCGGTGTGCAGCGCGGCACGGCCCTCGGTCGGGTTGACGATCTCGCCCGCGAACATCGCGTCGCGGCGTGATTCGACGCCCGCGTCGCGCGCGAGTTGCACGAGCAGGCGCAGCGTCTCGTCATTGATGCGGTTCTTCGAGAAATCTGCGGCGAGGCCGCCGCCTGCGAGCGTGAAGCGCTCGGCACGCGTCGGCGCGTGGTCGTGTTCCGGCGCGAACCAGTCGCGCAGGCGAGCATGGCGGATTTGCTCGAAGTGGGATTGAAGGGCAGTCCAGGCGGGGAGCGAATTCAGCGTCATGGCGGTTCGAGTGAAGCGTGAATCGGGAGGAATGCCGCGCCGGCTCATCGGGATCGGAAGGCCGGCGGACGAGAGGGTCCGCCGTGCGGCGGGGCAGTCAGTATAGCGGCGTTATGTGTCGGCGCGCGGCGACGCGTAAAAAAGGCGATTGATCAGCGTGCGCACCATCGGCGCGAGTTCGCCGGCCGTGAGTCCGGCCGGGCCGGTGCCGTGTGCGGTCAGCGTGTTGGCCGCGAGGCCGTGCAGGTAGACGCCCGCGAGCGCTGCCTCGTACGGTGCGACGCGCTGCGCGAGCAACGCGCCGATCAGTCCGCCGAGTACGTCGCCGGTGCCGCCCGTGGCGAGCGCCGCGTTGCCGGTCGGATTGATCGTCACGCGGCCGTCGGGTGCCGCAATCACCGTGCCCGAGCCTTTCAGCACGACGTTCGCTACATAGCGAGCCGCGAGCGCTTGCGCGGCCGTCACGCGGTCGCGCTGGATCGTCGCCGTGTCGCTGCCGAGCAACCGGGCGGCTTCGAGCGGATGCGGCGTCAGCACGCACGGATTGCCGCGCGTACCGCGCGTGGCGACGGCGGTCGCGAGATCGGCATGTGTCGCGACGAGGTTCAGCGCATCGGCATCGAGCAGCGTCGCGGCATCGTGTGCGAGCACGTCGCGCACGAGCGTCGCCGCCGCCTCGCGCGTGCCCAGCCCGCAGCCGGCCGCGATGGCGGTCATCGCGCCGAGATCGAGGCCGTCGGCCGGATGCAGCATCAGTTCGGGGAACGGCGGGTCGTACGGCGGCGCGCCGGCGCCGAGGAAGCCGACGTGCACCTTGCCGGCACCGGCGAACAGCGCGGCGCGGGCGGCCAGGATCGGCGCGCCGCACATGCCCGTGTCGCCGCCGAGTACCGCGAGACTGCCGAACGTGCCCTTGTGGGACGCGAATGCGCGCGCGGGCAGGGCGGCGGCGAACCGCGCGGGCGCGTTCAGCACGATGGCCGGCGCGGCGGGGGGCGCGACGTCGAGCGCGGCGACGTCGATCTCGCCGGCGAGATCGCGGCCTTCGCCCGTATAGAGGCCCGGCTTCGCGGCGATGAAGGTAAGCGTATGGGTGGCGGTGACAGCGACGCCCGCGCCGACGATCTGGCCCGTATCGCTGTCGAGCCCGCTCGGGACATCGAGGGCGAGCACCTGGCCGCCGCTGCGCGCATGCGCGGCGATGCGCTGGGCCTGCTCGGCGAATGCGCCGTCGAGCGCGCGGCCGAGACCGATGCCGAACAGCCCGTCGACGATCCATGCAAAGCTGTCCAGCGAAGCAGGCGGTGTGGCGGATAGCGGTACGCCCGCCGCGCGCGCGAGGCCGAGCGCCCATTGCGCGTCGTCTGGTTTGACGGGCACCGGCATCCACGCTTGCGTGGCGACCCCGAGCTGCTGGAGGTGAGCGGCGGCAACCAGCGCGTCACCGCCGTTGTTGCCCGGGCCGACCGCGAACCACACGGGCCGGTCGTCGCCGGCCATGCGCTCGGACAGCCAGTGCGCGGCGGCGGCGCCGGCGCGACCCATCAGCGTATGCGGCGGCAGCGCCGCCGCGGCGTCGGTTTCGGCCGTGCGCAGCTCGGTGACGCGCAGCAGCGCGATCGGATCGGAATCGGGGAGCGGGCGGGTATTGACGGTCATCGCGGGGTCGTGGCGGCTGGCTAGGTGGCCGCCGGGAGCGGGCCCGCGGCGGTCAGGTCGTGAAGCGCCCGGCGCGCAGCGCGGCGAGCGTGTCGGCGGGCCAGTGCTGCACGTCGCCGCCCAGATAGTCGGTCACCACTTTAGCAGACCCGCAGGCGAGCCCCCAGCCGGCCGGGCCGTGTCCGAAATTGACGAACACGCGCGGATGCGGGGTCGGACCGACGACCGGCAGGCCGTCCGGCGACAGCAACTGCGTGCCTTGCCACGACAACGCGGCCGAGATTCGCGCGGCGCCGGGCACCCAGTCGTGGACGGCCTGGCCGAGCAGCGCGAGCGCGGCCTCGGACAGCGGCTCGGCGAGCGGCTTCGCGGTATCGGGCAGGCTCTGCAGCACGGCGCCGCCGCCGACGCGCAGCCGCTGGTGAGTGCGCGTGATAGAGATCCGCTTGATCGAATCGATGACGTTCAGGTGCGGCGCGTGTTCTTCGTACGCGACCGGCGCGGTGAGCGTATGGACGCGCACCGGATGCAGCGGCAAGCGCCAGCCGAGCCGGTCGAGCAGCGGCAGGCTGCCGGCGCCGGCGGCGACCACGATCGCATCGGCGGAAATGACGTCGACCTCGCGTGCGTTCGACGCGCGCCGGTCGCCGGGCGGGACGAGCTCGACCGCGGCACGGCCGGTGTCGACGCGGATCGCGGCGACTTCCGCGCCGAAGCGGAACTGCACGCCGTGCTCGTCGAGCGTCTGCTTGACCAGTTTCGCGAACAGCGGGCAATTGCCGGTGCGTTCGGTCTCGAGCAGCACGCCGCCGGCGAAGCCGGGTTCGGCCGGCACCGACGGTTCGAGCGTCGCGCATTCGTCGGCGGAGAGCAGGCGGTACGGCTGGTCGAGCGTGCGCAGCAGGTCGAGCGCGGGCTGCATCGCGTCCCAGTCGCGCGGATCGCGCACCACGTGCAGGATGCCGGGCTTCTGTTCGAATTCGAGTTCGAGGCGCGTCTCGATGTCGGCGAGCGTGTCGCGCGACGCATCGGTCAGCGGGCGCAGCCGCGCGTACTGGGCGGCGAACGCGCCGGGTTCGCGCAGCGTGCCGAGCTGCTTGACGAAGCGGCGCACGCCGCCGTTGAAGCCCGGCTTGTAGACGATGCCGCTGTCGCGCGGCTGGCGCTGGCGCATGAAAGTCGGGCCGAACCAGACGTCGAGCGGGCTCGGCAGCAGCGCGCCGCCGTCGCCGTAGGTCGCACCCTGCGCGACGGTGGCGTGACGTTCGACCACGCACACGCGATGGCCGGCCGCGCGCAACTGGTAGGCGGTGGCGACGCCGCTGATTCCGCCGCCGATGACGATGACATCCATGGATTGCTTCGATGACGGGCGGCGCGCAGGCGCCGCCCGGTGAGAATTCGCTGAGGGCCCCGGCCCGGTGAACCCGGAATGATAGCGCCAAAATCGCGGGAACCGGCGCCGGGCGAGCACGGACCGTGCAGCCGCGCCACGGCCGCCGGCTGCCGCGCCCGCGCGGGGCGGCCCGGCGGGCGGGGCTGTACGCGGCGCGCACCGTGGCACCGTTGCGGTGCATGCACGCTACCGATTGGCCGGTCAGGGGCGACCGACTTCCGGGTATAATTACGGCCTTCCTTTCGCCCCACGTCGCCACCTCGCGCGACTCATCGACGTCAGTCCAGCCCATGGCTCACTTCTCGTGTTTTCCCGGCGCTTCGGCCCTCTCCGATTTCCGTCAAACCCGTCTGCTCGACACGCTCAAGCAAATCGACGCCAACATCGTCGCGGTGCGCGGGCAGTTCCTGCACTTCGTCAATGCGGCCGAGCCGCTGTCGGCCGACGACAGCGCGCGCATCGACGCGCTGATGCACTACGGCGCGCCGTTCGAGCCGGCGGCCGAGAAGGGCACGGCCGAGACCTTCGTCGTGCTGCCGCGCTTCGGCACGGTCTCGCCGTGGGCGAGCAAGGCGACCGACATCGCGCAGCACTGCGGCCTCACGCAGGTGCGCCGCATCGAGCGCGGCGTCGAATTCACGGTCACGCTGAAGTCGGGCCTGCTCGGCGGCAAGAAGGCGCTGTCGGATGACGCGCGCGCAGCCGTGGCAGCCGCGCTGCATGACCGGATGACCGAAAGCGTGGTCGCCGCACGCGACGACGCGAAGCACCTGTTCGACGAACTGCCGGCCAAGCCGCTCGCGCGCGTCGACGTGCTGGGCGTCGGCCGCGGCGCGCTCGAACGCGCGAACGTCGAGCTGGGCCTCGCGCTCGCCGACGACGAGATCGACTACCTGGTCGACGCGTTCCGCAAGCTCGAACGCAACCCGACCGACGTGGAACTGATGATGTTCGCGCAGGCGAACAGCGAGCACTGCCGCCACAAGATCTTCAACGCGCAGTGGACGATCGACGGCGAGGCGCAGGACATGTCGCTGTTCGCGATGATCCGCAACACCGAGAAGCTGAACCCGCAGGGCACGATCGTCGCGTATTCGGACAACTCGTCGATCATGGTCGGCGCCGAAGCCGAACGCTGGTTCCCGCGCAACGCAGGCGCGGCCGGCGAGCCGGGTGAACGCTATGGCCGCCACACCGAGCTCACGCACACGCTGATGAAGGTCGAGACGCACAACCACCCGACGGCGATCTCGCCGTTCCCGGGTGCGGCGACCGGCGCGGGCGGCGAGATCCGCGACGAAGGCGCGACGGGCCGCGGTGCGCGCCCGAAGGCCGGCCTCACGGGCTTCACCGTGTCGAACCTCGATCTGCCCGACGCACGCCAGTCGTGGGAAAACGCGCGCGACGCGGCCCAGCCGGTCGGCGAGCGCAACCCGAACGAGGCGCACGGCCCGTACGGCCGCCCCGACCGCATCGCGTCGCCGCTGCAGATCATGATCGACGGCCCGCTCGGCGGCGCCGCGTTCAACAACGAATTCGGCCGTCCGAACCTCGGCGGCTATTTCCGCGTGTACGAGCAGAACGTCGGCGGGAAGGTGCACGGCTATCACAAGCCGATCATGATCGCGGGCGGTCTCGGCAACATCGCCGACCAACATACGCACAAACACGACGTGCCGGCCGGCTCGCTGCTGATCCAGATCGGCGGCCCGGGCATGCGGATCGGCATGGGCGGCGGCGCCGCGAGCTCGATGGCGACCGGCGCGAACACGGCCGAACTGGACTTCGACTCGGTGCAGCGCGGCAACCCGGAAATCGAGCGTCGCGCACAGGAAGTGATCAACGGCTGCTGGCAGCTCGGCGCGGAAAACCCGATCCTGAGCATCCACGACGTCGGCGCGGGCGGCCTGTCGAATGCGTTCCCCGAGATCGTCGACGGTGCGGGCAAGGGCGCGCGCTTCGAGCTGCGCAAGGTCGCGCTCGAGGAATCGGGCCTGTCGCCGCGCGAAATCTGGTCGAACGAAGCGCAGGAGCGCTACGTGCTGGCGATCGCGCCGGCCGACCTGCCGCGCTTCGAGGCGATCTGCGCCCGCGAGCGCTGCCCGTTCGCGGTGGTCGGTGTCGCGACCGACGAACGCCAGTTGAAGCTCGTCGACGACGAAGCGACGGGCGCCGACGAATACCCGGTCGACATGCCGATGGAAGTCCTGCTCGGCAAGCCGCCGCGCATGCATCGCGACGTCACGCGCGTGGCGACCGAGCGTGCGCCGGTCGACGTGACGGGCATCGCGTTGTCGGCGGTCGCGGTCGACGTGCTGAAGCACCCGACGGTCGGCAGCAAGTCGTTCCTGATCACGATCGGCGACCGCTCGGTCGGCGGCACGTCGGTGCGCGACCAGATGGTCGGCCCGTGGCAGGTGCCGGTGGCCGACTGCGCGGTCACCGCGCTCGACTACGCGGGCTTCAAGGGCGAGGCGATGACGATGGCCGAGCGCACGCCGCTCGCCGTGATCAATGCGCCGGCATCGGGCCGCATGGCGGTCGGCGAGGCGATCACGAACATCGCGAGCGCGCCGATCGCGGCGCTCGACAAGCTGAAGCTGTCGGCGAACTGGATGGCGGCATGCGGTACGGCCGGCGAGGACGCCGCGCTGTTCGATACGGTCAAGGCGATCGGCATGGAGCTGTGCCCGGCGCTCGGGATCGGCATCCCGGTCGGCAAGGATTCGCTGTCGATGAAGACGAAGTGGGACGAGCAGGGCGTCGCGAAGGAAGTGGTGTCGCCGGTGTCGCTGATCATCTCCGCGTTCGCGCCGGTCGAGGACGTGCGCCGTCACCTGACGCCGCAACTGCGCCGCATCGCCGACGCGGGCGACAGCGTGCTGATCGCGATCGATCTCGGCCGCGGCAAGAACCGGATGGGCGGCAGCATCTTCGCGCAGGTCACGCAGCAGGTCGGCGACACGACGCCGGACGTCGACGACGCGGAGGACCTGAAGCGCTTCTTCAACGCGATCCAGTCGCTCAATGCGCAAGACAAGCTCCTGGCCTACCACGACCGCTCGGACGGCGGCCTGTGGGCGACGGTGTGCGAAATGGCGTTCGCGGGCCACGCGGGCGTGTCGCTGAACGTCGACATGCTGACGCTCGACCCGAATCACGAATCCGACTACGGCGACGCGAAGGACTGGGCGAAGCAGACGAGCGGCCGCCGCGAGGATCGCACGCTGCGCGCGCTGTTCTCCGAGGAACTCGGCGCCGTCGTGCAGGTGCGTGCAACCGATCGCGACGCGGTGCTCGGCGCGCTGCGCGAGTTCGGCCTGTCGGCGTGCTCGCACGTGATCGGCTCGGTCAACGATCGCGACGTGATCGAGGTATACCGCGACGCGAAGAAGATCTTCGACGCACCGCGCACCGAACTCCATCGCGCATGGAGCGAAGTGAGCTGGCGCATCGCGCGCCTGCGCGACAACCCCGCGTGTGCGGATGCCGAATACGACGCACTGCTCGACGCGGCCGATCCGGGCATCTCGCCGGTGCTGAGCTTCGATCCGGCCGACGACATCGCCGCGCCGTTCATCGCGACGGGCGCACGGCCGCGCGTCGCGATCCTGCGCGAGCAGGGCGTGAACTCGCATCTGGAAACGGCCTACGCGTTCGACCGCGCGGGCTTCGATGCACACGACGTGCACATGAGCGACCTGCTCGCCGGCCGTGCCACGCTCGCCGATTTCGCGGGTGCGGTCGCATGCGGCGGCTTCTCGTACGGCGACGTGCTGGGCGCGGGCGAAGGCTGGGCGAAGACGATCCGCTTCAACGCGAACCTCGCCGACATGTTCTCGGCCTTCTTCGCACGTCCCGACACGTTCGCGCTCGGCATCTGCAACGGTTGCCAGATGCTGTCGAGCCTCGCGTCGATGATCCCGGGCGCGGAGGCGTGGCCGAAGTTCACGCGCAACAAGTCCGAGCAGTTCGAGGCGCGTTTCTCGTTCGTCGAAGTGGAGAAGTCGCCGTCGATCTTCTTCGCGGGGATGGAAGGTTCGCGGATTCCGGTCGCGGTCGCGCACGGCGAAGGCTATGCGGACTTCTCGCAGCAGGGCGACATCGATCGCGTCGCGGTCGCGATGCGTTACGTCGACCACCGCGGCGAAGCCACCGAGCGTTATCCGTTCAACCCGAACGGCTCGCCGGCCGGCATCACGTCGGTCACGACGGCCGACGGGCGCTTCTCGGTGCTGATGCCGCACATGGAGCGCGTGCATCGCACGGTCGCGATGAGCTGGCACCCGGAAAGCTGGGGTGAAGCGAGCCCGTGGATGCGCGTGTTCCGCAACGCGCGCCGCTGGATCGGCTGATCGGGATGATGTTCGACCCGAACGCGCCGGTCGAGGTCGTCACGCTGCGCGATGAGCGTGCCAGCGAGGCCGACGCGATCGGCCGCGTGATCGTCGTCGCGTTCGCGGGCGAGCCGGAAGGCGGGCAGTTCGAGCGGCGGATCGTCGATACGTTGCGGGCGGACGGTGCGTTGAGCGTCTCGCTCGTCGCGGAGCGCGACGGCCGCCTGATCGGGCACGTTGCGTTCTCGCCGGTGTCGATCGGCGGCGCACCGTCCGGCAGCCAGGGCTGGTACGGGCTGGCGCCGCTCGCGGTGCTGCCCGATTGCCAGCGGCAGAGTATCGGTGCGGGGCTGGTGCGTACGGGGCTCGACGCGTTGCGCCGGCTTGGCGCGCGCGGTTGCGTGCTGCTCGGCGAACCCGCGTACTACACGCGGTTCGGCTTTGCGCCATCCGGCGACATCGTGTTCCCGGGCGTGCCGCCCGAGTATTTCCTCGCGCTGTCGCTCGACGATTCGGCGCCGCGGCCGTCGGGTGACGTTCGCTATCACGACGTGTTCCATCCTGCGTAGCCTGCCGCGCTGGCGGTGCGCGTGAATCCGGCACGGGAAAGGCCGCTCTTTGGAGCGGCCTGTTTCTTTTGCCGGGCTGCAAGCGAAGCATCATGACTCGTCCGCAGGCAGGGTGCGCGGGCAATAAAAAAGCCGCTCCGAAGAGCGGCTTTTCGATGCGCGTGCGGCGCGTGCCGGCGTTACTTGACCGTTGCCTGCTGGCGCAGACCTTCCTCGAACGCCTGCAACTTCTGCTGCACGAGCTGCTGCGCGATCTGCTGCTTCACCTGCTCGAGCGGCGGCGGGGCGATGTCGCGGATGTCGTCGACGCGGATGATGTGCCAGCCGAACTGCGTCTTCACCGGCGTGTCGGTCATCTGGCCTTTCTGCAGCTTCTGCGCGGCCGCCGCGAATTCCGGCACGTACGCCTTCGGGTCGGACCAGTCGAGATCGCCGCCGTTCTTGCCCGAACCCGGATCCTTCGAGAACTGCTTTGCGAGATCCTCGAACTTCGCGCCGGCCTTGATCTTCGCGATCAGGTCCTTCGCCTGCTGCTCGTCGCTGACGAGGATGTGGTGCAGGTGGTATTCGCGATTGCCGCCGGCGCCCTTGACGAGGTCGTCGTAGCGCGCCTTCACTTCGGCGTCGGTCGGCTGGTTCTTCTTCAGGAAGCTCTCGATCATCGAGCGCAGCACGACGGTCTGCTGCGCGACGGCGACCTGCGCCTTCACGTCCGGACGGTTCGGGATGCCTTCACGGATCGCTTCCTGCATCAGGATTTCGCGGTTCACGAGTTCCTGGCGGACGGCCTGCTGCAGTTGCGGGCTGTCGGTCTGGCCTTGCTGGACGAGCTGAGCCACCATCGCGTCGGCGCGCGACTTCGGAATCGGCGTGCCGTTGACGACGGCGATGTTCTGGGCAAATGCCGGTGCCGCTGCAAAAGCAGCCGCCGCGACCCACAGGCGGGGGGATTTCAGGATCATCGGGAATTCCTAATGAGACTAGATTGAAGATTCGTTGAATTCTTCGGGCGTGTAAGCCACGATCGCGAGCGCGTGAATGCCGCGCTGCATCGCATCAGCGAGCGCATCATACACCAGCCGGTGCCGCGCGACGCGCGGCTTGCCCGTGAAGGTGGCCGACACGATCGTGACCGTGAAATGGCCGCCGGCGGACGCGCCGGCGTGGCCCGCGTGCTGCGCGCTGTCGTCGCGCACGGTGAGCGACAGCGGGGCGAGCGCGGCGGTGAGGCGCGCTTCGATCAGCGCGATGCGTTCGTCGGGCGACGCGTGGAGAAAGGCGTCCGTCATGTCACTCGTCCTTCAGGTATTTCGTGAGCCACAGGCTCTGCAGGATGATGAATACGACCATCGCGCCCGTCGTGCCGAACAGCTTGAAGTTCACCCATTGCGATTCGGTGAAGTTGTGCACCACGTACAGGTTCGCGACACCGAGCACCGCGAAGAACAGCGCCCAGGCGACGTTCAGCTTGTCCCACACGGGGTGCGGCAGCGTGAGCTGCTTGCCCATCATCTTCTCGATCAGGTTGTTGCCGAACGCATAGCGCGCGGCGAGCAGCCCGATCGCAAACAGCCAGTACAGCACAGTCGGTTTCCATTGAATGAATTTCTCGTCATGCAGGACGAGGGTGGCGCCACCGAAAACGACGATCACGCCGAGGCTGACCCACAGCATCGTGTCGACCTTCCGGTGCCGGAAGGCAACCCAGGCGACCTGGGCCAGCGTCGCGACGATCGCGACGGCGGTGGCGGTAAAGATGCCCCAGACCTTGAAGGCGGCAAAAAACAGGATGATCGGAAACAGATCGAACAGGAATTTCATGGCGCTCGCAGCTGCGTGAAAGGCCGCTTGCGCGGCCTTTCACCGTTGTAGGGACCCGCCAGGCACCGCCGGAGCGGATCGTGGCGGCGGCGCGAGGGGCGCCCCGCGGATCCGCCCGGCGCCGCTCATTCGTTTTCGGGTCGGGACTCGAAGTTTAACGCAGCCGAATTGATGCAGTACCGCAAACCGGTCTTGTCGCGCGGGCCGTCCTCGAAGACGTGGCCGAGATGCGCGCCGCAGTGGTTGCAGCGCACCTCGACGCGCACCATCCCGTGCGAGTAGTCGACCTTTTCGTCGATCACCTCGCCGTTGAGCGGCTTGAAGTAGCTGGGCCAGCCGCAGCCCGAGTGGAACTTGGCGCCGGATTCGAACAGCGGCGTGCTGCAGACGACGCATTTGTAGATGCCGTCGTCTTCGGTGTCGGTGTATTCGCCGGTGAAGGCGCGCTCGGTTGCCGCATGCTGCGTGACTTCGTACTGCATCGGCGTGAGCCGGCGGCGCAGCTCGGCGTCGTCCTTCTGGTACGGGAAGGTCTTGTCGTCGGAATCGTGGGACATGTGGGGTTCTCCTGATCGGTCGGTCGAGTCGCGCGGGTCGGGGCTCAGGACGAGCAGCTCACTTCGAGCGACCCGGCCCAGTCGGGCGGCAACGCCGCGTACGCTTCATGCTCCGGTTGTTCGTCGAACGGGCGGCGCAGGATCTGCGCGAGCCGCTCGACCTCCGAAAAATCCTTCTCCTTCGCGCGCCGGATCGCGACTTCGGCCAGATGGTTGCGCAACACGTATTTCGGGTTCGCGCGATTCATCGCGGCGGCACGTGCCGCGTCGTCGCGTGTTTCCTCGGACAGCCGCGCGCGGTAGAGGTTCGCCCACGCATCGAACGCGTCGCGGTCGATGAACAGGTCGCGCACGGGCGCGTCGCGGCTCGCGTCGTGCTTCGAGATCTGCGCGAGCCGGCGGAACGTCAGCGTGAAATCCGCGTGGCTCGCATGCATCGTCTCGAGCAGCTTGTTGGCGAGCTCGGCATCGTTCTCGCGTTCGAGCGCCAGGCCGAGCTTCGCGCGCATCGCACGTTCGAGCGCGGGGCCGAAACGTTCCGGAAATTTTGCGAGCACGGCCTGCGCGTCCTCCACCGCACGCTCGGCGCGCGCATCGTCGTCGGCGATGCCGTGCTGCAGGCCGATCAGCGGCAGCAGCGCCTGCGCGAGGCAATAGCAGTTCCAGTGCGCGATGCGCGGCTGCATCCGGTATGCGTAGCGGCCGCTCGTATCCGAGTGGTTGCAGATGTGGTTCGCGTCGAACGCATCGACGAAGCCGAACGGGCCGTAGTCGATCGTCACGCCGAGGATCGACATGTTGTCGGTGTTCATCACGCCGTGGCAGAAACCGACGGCCTGCCACTGTGCGACGAGGTCGGCCGTGCGCAGCGTCGCGGCCTCGAGCAGCGCGAGGTACGGATCGTCGGCGTGGCGGCAATCCGGATAGAAGCGATCGATCACGTGATCGGCGAGCTGGCGCAGCAGGTCGGGGCGATCGTTCGAGAAGAAGTGCTCGAAGTGGCCGAAGCGCACGAAGCTCTCCGACACGCGCGTGACGACGGCCGACGTCTCGATCTCCTCGCGCACCACCGGCTGGTCGGAGCCGATCACCGTCAGTGCGCGCGTGGTCGGGATGCCGAGGTGATGCATCGCTTCCGAGCACAGGAATTCGCGGATCGACGAGCGCAGCACCGCGCGGCCGTCACCCATCCGCGAGTAAGGCGTGCGGCCGCTGCCTTTCAGCTGCAGCTCGTAGCGGCGGCCGTCCGTGCCGGTGCGCTCGCCGATCGTCAGCGCGCGGCCGTCGCCGAGCTGGCCGGCCCACACGCCGAACTGGTGGCCGGAATACACCGCCGCATACGGCATCGCGTGCGCGGGCCAGTCGCGCGTCGGATTGCCGGCGAACAGCTCGGCGAAGCCGGGCTGCGCGGCGATCGATGGCGGCAGGTCGAGCAGTTGCGCGACTTCGTCGGAAAAGCCGACGACATACGGCGCGGCAAGCGGCGCGGCCGGCAGCCGCGTATGAAACGCGTCGCCGAGCGTGACGAACGCGCCAGTGGCGGGCTCGCCGAGCGTGGCGGCGAGGTCGGGGAGGGTGTCAGCCGGATCGGCTGCGCTTCGGGAAAACGACATGTTGAGCGCCTCTGGGTAAGCCGATATTGTAAGGCGGCGCCGCGCCGCCCGCATGGTGGCCCGCGCACCGTGCGCCACGCCCGTCCGGGGCCGCTGACGGGCGCGCCGCAGAGGCACCGATTCGCATCCTCACGGAGAACAAGACGATGGGTAAGCCGTTGCTGGGCCAGATGATGGACATGCCGTTGCTGGTGTCCTCGCTGATTTCGCATGCCGCGCGGCACGCCGGCGATACGGAGATCGTGTCGAAGCGCGTGGAAGGCGACCTGCATCGCTACACGTACCGCGATTGCGAACGCCGCGCGAAGCAACTGGCGCAGGCGCTCACGCGGCTCGGCGTCGAAGCCGGCGATCGCGTCGGCACGCTGGCGTGGAACGGCTACCGGCATCTGGAAGCCTATTACGGGATCGGCGGGATGGGTGCCGTGTGCCACACGATCAACCCGCGCCTGTTTCCCGAGCAGATCGCGTACATCGTCAATCATGCGGAAGACCGCTACGTCTTCTTCGACATCAATTTCGCGCCGCTCGTCGAGGCCATTGCGCCGCAATGCCCGCACGTGAAGGGCTGGGTCGCGATGACGGACGCCGCGCACCTGCCGTCCGGCACGACACCGTTCCTCTGCTACGAAACGCTCGTCGAAGCGGAGGATGGCCGCTACGACTGGCCGCGCCTCGACGAGCAGCAGGCGTCGGGGCTCTGCTACACGTCGGGCACGACCGGCAACCCGAAGGGCGTGCTGTATTCGCACCGTTCGACCGTGCTGCACGCGTACGGCGCCGCGCTGCCCGACGCGATGAACCTGTCCGCGATGGACGCCGTGCTGCCCGTCGTGCCGATGTTCCACGTCAACGCATGGGGGCTGCCGTACGCGGTGCCGCTCACGGGCGGCAAGCTGGTGCTGCCCGGCAAGGATCTCGATGGAAAATCGCTGTACCAGCTGATGGAGACCGAGCGCGTGACGTTTTCCGCAGGCGTGCCGACCGTGTGGCTCGGCCTGCTCAACTACATGCGCGAGGCCGGCGTGCGCTTCTCGACGCTGAACCGCACGGTGATCGGCGGCTCCGCGTGCCCGCCCGCGATGCTGCGCACCTTCGAGGACGAATACGGCGTGCGCGTGATTCACGCATGGGGCATGACCGAACTGTCGCCGCTCGGCACGCTCGCGAAGCTCAACTGGGCGCAGTCGCAGCGGCCGCTCGACGCGCAGCGCAAGCTGCTCGAGAAGCAGGGGCGCGTGATCTGCGGCGTCGACATGCGGATCGTCGGCGAGGACGGCCGCGAACTGCCGTGGGACGGCGTCGCGTTCGGCGAACTGCAGGTGCGCGGCCCGTGGGTGATCGATCACTACTTTCGCGGCGAATCGTCGCCGCTGTCGGACGGCTGGTTCCCGACCGGCGACGTCGCGACGATCGACCCCGACGGCTTCCTGCAGATCACCGATCGTAGCAAGGACGTGATCAAGTCGGGCGGCGAGTGGATCAGCTCGATCGACATCGAGAACGTCGCGATCGCGCACCCGGGCGTGGCCGAGGCCGCCTGCATCGCCTGTGCGCACCCGAAATGGACCGAGCGCCCGCTGCTCGTCGTGGTGCCGCGCGAAGGGGCGAACCTGAGCCGCGACGCGCTGCTCGCGTTCTACGAAGGCAAGGTCGCGAAATGGTGGATTCCCGACGACGTCGTGTTCGTCGAATCGCTGCCGCACACCGCGACCGGCAAGCTGCAGAAGCTGAAGCTGCGCGAGACGTTCCGCGACTACGTGTTGCCGACGGCGGTCTGCGAGCCGTAACTCGAGTCCGGGCCGGAAGCAGCTCGTGAGACGGTTGCCAGATCCGTCCCCGGATCGGGCAACCGGCATCGGGAACAAAATTCAAATTGAACGACCGTGCTTTTTCGTTGTATGCTGCCTCCGTTCATCAGGACATGCGGCTGTTCGACCGCGCACAATGAAGCGCAGCCACCCCGGCGCGCGATGCATGGAGGCAGGCAGATGGCAGTGGATTACTCGACTCGCGACGGCGTGGCCGTCCTTACGCTCAACAATCCGCCCGTCAACGGGCTCGGCCTGTCGACCCGTCAGGGCGTCATGGACGCGCTCGATCGCGCCGCGCAGGACCCGTCGGTGACAGCCATCGTGCTGACCGGCGCGGGACGCGCATTCTCGGGCGGCGCCGACATCACCGAATTCAATACGCCGAAGGCGCTGCAGGAGCCGACGCTGCACACCGTGATCCGCGCGGTGGAGACGAGCGCGAAGCCCGTCGTCGCGGCGCTGCACAGCGTCGTGATGGGCGGCGGCCTCGAGCTCGCGCTCGGCGCGCACTATCGCGTCGCGGCACCGGGCGCGCAGGTCGCGCTGCCCGAAGTGAAGCTCGGCCTGCTGCCGGGCGCGGGTGGCACGCAGCGCCTGCCGCGTGCGGTGGGGCTCGAAACCGCGCTGAACATGATCGTGTCGGGCGCACCCGTGCCGTCGGAGCAGCTGGCGAAGAGCGGGCTGTTCGATGAAATGGCCGATGGCGACCTGCTCGGCGCGGCCGTCGCATTCGCCCGCAAGGTCGGCGCGCAGAAGGGGCCGCATCCGCGTGTGCGCGATCGCAAGATCGTCCATGAGAACGCCGCCGGCTTCATCCAGTTCGCGCGCAATTCCGCGAAGGCTGCCGCCCCGAATTTCCCCGCGCCGCACAAGTGCATCGACGCGATCGAGGCCGGCGTGCTGCACGGCTTCGACAAGGGCAGCGTGGCCGAGCGCGAGGGTTTCGTCGCGCTGATGATGACGCCGGAAAGCCGCGCGCTGCGGCATGCGTTCTTCGGCGAGCGCGCGGCGAGCAAGATTCCCGACGTGCCGGCCGATACGCCGCTGCGCGAGATCCGCCGCGTCGGCGTGATCGGCGCGGGCACGATGGGCGGCGGGATCGCGATGAACTTCGTCAACGCGGGGCTGCCCGTCACGCTGCTCGAGACGAAACCGGAAGCGCTCGAGCGCGGCGTTGCGACGATCCGCAAGAACTACGATGCGCAGGTGAAGAAGGGCAAGCTCTCGCAGGAGAAGCTCGACGCACGCATGGCGCTGATCACGCCGACGCTGTCCTATGACGATCTGAAGGACGCCGACCTGATCGTCGAGGCCGTGTTCGAGGAACTCGGCGTGAAGGAGCAGGTGTTCAAGAAGCTCGACGAAGTCGCGAAAGCGGGCGCGATCCTCGCGTCGAACACGTCGACGCTCGACGTCGACAAGATCGCGGCGTTCACGAAGCGTCCGCAGGACGTCGTCGGCATGCACTTCTTCAGCCCGGCGAACGTGATGAAGCTGCTCGAGGTCGTGCGCGGCGCGCAGACCGCGAAGGACGTGCTCGCCACCGTGATGGCCGTCGCGAAGAAGATCCGCAAGACGGCGGTCGTGTCCGGCGTGTGCGACGGCTTCATCGGCAACCGGATGATCGAGCAGTACATCCGCCAGGCGCTCTTCATGCTCGAGGAAGGCGCGCTGCCCGCGCAGGTCGACCGTGCGATCGAGAAATTCGGTTTCGCGATGGGACCGTTCCGGATGAGCGACCTCGCCGGCAACGACATCGGCTGGGCAATCCGCAAGCGCCGCTACGTCGAGCAGCCCGAGCTCCACTACTCGAAGATCGCCGACCGCCTGTGCGAGCAGGGCCGCTTCGGCCAGAAGACGGGCGCGGGCTGGTACGACTATGTGCCGGGCGATCGCAAGGCGAAGCCGTCGTCGCTCGTCGACGAGATGGTCGTCGCATACTCGAAGGAGCGCGGTGTCGAGCGTCGCAAGATCGGCGACGACGAGATCGTCGAACGGCTCGTATTCGCGCTCGTCAACGAAGGCGCGAAGATCCTCGAGGAGAAGATCGCGTCGAAGGCGTCCGACATCGACATGGTCTACCTGACCGGCTATGGCTTCCCGCTGTGGCGCGGCGGCCCGATGCTGTACGCGGACGTGGTCGGCCTCTACAACGTCGAGCGCGCGATTCGCCGCTATGCGGCGGCACCGAACGGCGACGCATGGCAACTCGCGCCGTCGATCGCGGAACTCGCGAAGGCCGGCCGCGGGTTCAACGGCTGACGCGCCGGATCGCGGCGCCACGCACACCCGGAGAAACGCAATGAAACGCACCGACGACGTCCTGCTCGTGATCGACGTGCAATACGACTTCATGCCGGGCGGCGCGCTCGCGGTGCCCGACGGCGACGCGGTCGTGCCGGTGATCAATGCGCTCGCGCAACGCTTCGACCAGGTCGTGCTGACGCAGGACTGGCACCCGCGCGAGCACGTGTCGTTCGCGGCGAATCACCCGGGCCGCGAACCGTTCTCCACGCTCGCGCTGCCGTACGGCGAGCAGGTGCTGTGGCCCGTGCACTGCGTGCAGGACACCGACGGCGCGGCGTTGCATCGCGATCTCGATATCCCGCATGCGCGGCTCGTGATCCGCAAGGGCGGCGACGCGCAGGTCGACAGCTACTCCGCGTTCGTCGAAGCCGACCGCACGACGCGCACCGGGCTCGCGGGCTATCTGCGCGAGCTCGGCGCGAAGCGCGTGTGGTGCTGCGGGCTCGCGACCGACTATTGCGTCGCGTGGTCGGCGCTCGATGCGCGCGCGGCCGGTTTCGAAGCCGCGGTGATCAACGATGCGTGCCGCGCGATCGACCTGAACGGGTCGCTCGCCCACGCATGGCAGCAGATGCAGGCAGCGGGCGTCGCGCATGTGACGTCCGCGGGCGCGCGCCCGGCGGCGTAGCGCAATTCCCCATCCGATTCAGGTGAAGCAGGACCGAAGGAGACTCGCATGACCGAAGCCGTAATCGTATCGACCGCCCGCACGCCGCTGGCGAAATCCTGGCGCGGTGCGTTCAACATGACGCACGGCGCGACGCTCGGCGGCCACGCGGTCGCGGCCGCTGTCGAACGCGCGAAGCTCGACCCCGCACGCGTCGAGGACGTGATCATGGGGTGCGCAAACCCCGAAGGGGCGACCGGCGCGAACATCGCGCGGCAGATCGCACTGCGCGCGGGGCTGCCCGTGACGGTGCCGGGGATGACGGTGAACCGTTTCTGCTCGTCCGGGCTGCAGACCATCGCGCTGGCCGCGCAGCGGATCATCGCGGGCGAAGGCGAAGTGTATGTCGCGGGCGGCGTCGAATCGATCTCGTGCGTGCAGAACGAGATGAACCACCACATGATCCAGGAAGGCTGGCTCGTCCAGCACAAGCCCGAGATCTACTGGAACATGCTGCAGACGGCCGAGAACGTCGCGAAGCGCTACGGCATCTCGAAGGAGCGGCAAGACGAGTACGGCGTGCAGTCGCAACTGCGCGCGGCGGCCGCGCAGGAAGCCGGGCGTTTCCGTGACGAGATCGTGCCGATCACCGTGCTCGCGGGCGTGGCCGACAAGGCGACGGGCCGTCTGTTCACGAAGGAAGTGACGGTCTCGGCCGACGAAGGGATTCGCCCCGACACGACACTCGAAGGCGTATCGAAGATCCGGTCGGCCGTGCCGGGTGGCGTGATCACCGCGGGCAACGCGAGCCAGTTCTCGGACGGCGCGTCGGCCTGCGTCGTGATGAGCCCCGACGCCGCGCAGCGCGAAGGGCTGCAGCCGCTCGGCGTGTTCCGCGGGTTCGCGGTGGCCGGTTGCGAGCCGGACGAGATGGGCATCGGCCCCGTGTTCGCGGTGCCCAAGCTGCTGAAGCAGGCAGGGCTGAAGGTCGACGATATCGGCCTGTGGGAGCTGAACGAAGCGTTCGCGGTGCAGGTGCTGTACTGCCGCGACACGCTCGGGATTCCTGAGGATCGTCTGAACGTGAACGGCGGCGCGATCGCGGTCGGCCATCCGTACGGCGTATCGGGCGCACGCCTGACCGGCCATGCGCTGATCGAAGGCAAGCGGCGCGGCGTGAAGTACGCGGTCGTCACGATGTGCATCGGCGGCGGGCAGGGCGCGGCCGGCCTGTTCGAAATCCTCTGATCTTTGGCACGGAGCGGCCGCGGTTTCGCTTCGGCGAGACAGGCGGCCGCGACGCGAATCGGCGCGACTGATCCGCCATTCGAAACAATCGGGAAGCAAAAGGCATGCGCCCGGCAATGCCGTTTCCCCTTACTTGTCAAACGAATTGCCCCACCTATACTTGCTCTGACATTTGCCTTTCGGCACGATGGGCCGGATCGTGCGTCGTGCGATCCGTGCCGCGAAGGTTCGAACCAACGCAGCAGACCGACCGGGGACCGAATGAGTACGACCTATGCAGCCGGGGAACCGCCGCGCGTCGTCAGCGCGGCCGCAAGGCTCTACGCGAAATGCCTGCTGGTCGGATTCGCGTTGCTGCCCGCCTATCTGATCGCCTATCTGTGGTTCTTCAGCGACCCGCACGTCGTGTTCGAGAACCACGCGTTCCATGAAATCGCGATCGCCGCCGCGACCCTCGAAGGCGCGTTCGTCACCTACGTGACGTGGGTCTGCTACCGGTCGTCCGGCGAGCCGCTGCTGCGCTGGCTGACGCTGGGCTTTCTCGGCTTCGCGATGATCTATGCGCTGCACGGTGCGTTCACCGGAATGGCGCATCACAACATCTGGCTGTTCCTGCTGTACGGACCCGCGTCGCGGCTCGTGATGTCGATCCTGCTGCTCACGGGCCTGCTGTCGTATTCGCGTCCGCCCGATCGCCTCGAGAAGCGCACGAGCGTGCGCACGTGGCTGCCGTGGATCGTGTTCTTCGTGATCGTCAACGTGGCCGTGGCGTACATCGCGTATTCGCCGGTCGCGGGCGCGCCGGGCACGCGGCTGTCGATGGAAGGCGGCGCGCTCGTGTTCTCGCTGCTGAACGTCGCCGTGCTGCTCGCGCGACGGATCCGCTCGCCGCTGATGGTGATCTACGGCGTGTCGATCATGGCGTTCGCGCTGTCGTCGCTCGCGTTCATTCTCGGCAAGCCGTGGAATCACATGTGGTGGCTCGCGCATGCGATTTTTGCCGGCGGCTTCTTCCTGCTCAGCTACGGTGTCGTGCAGGCGCTGCAGACGACGCGCTCGTTCTCGGCGATCTACAGCCAGGAGGACCTGATGAGCCGGCTGTCGGAATCGATGGCGCGCACCGAGAGCGCGTTGCAGGAACTGCGGCGCACGAACCAGAAGCTCGAATACATGGCCGCGACCGATCCGATGACGGGCGCGTCGAACCGGCGGCAGTTCATCGCGCAGGTCGAGCGCGAGATGGTGCGGGCCGAGCGCGACGGCACACCGTTCTGCCTGCTCGCGCTCGATCTCGACAATTTCAAGAACATCAACGATGCGTACGGGCATCAGATCGGCGACGAGGTGCTGCGCGGCGTCGTGCGCCAGTGCCTCGATGCGATCCGGCCCGCGGGCGGCCTGGCGCGGGTCGGCGGCGAGGAGTTCATGGCGCTGCTGCCGGACATGCCGCTCGAAGGCGCGCGGATGACGGCGGAACGCGTACGCTCGTCGATCGCGAGTTCGCCGTTCGGGCTCGATTTCAAGCGCGTGCAGGTGACGGTCAGTGTCGGTGTCGCGCAATACGGGGCCGACGGCAGCACGGTCGATGCGTTGCTGCGCGTGGTCGACGAACGGTTGTACCAGGCGAAGCGGGAAGGGCGGAACCGGGTCGTGGCGCGGTGATACGGGTTGGCGCGGCACACGGGCGCGGGTGAACGGACGCAGAACATTCGGCCGCCCGGGCGTACAGAAGCTGTGTCCAGCGCCTCGATTTCTGACGAAGCCCCGGAGGCGGTCACGCCCCGGGGCTTTTGCATGCCCGGTCGGCACGCGACTGGCGACGCGCTACCGCGCTGCCAGCGCCGCCGCGCTCAGCTTCGGCTGCGCATCCTGCATCCGCTGCGACGCCTGCCACCAGTACTTGCCCGCGCGCTGCTGCGGGTCGCGGATCGCGAGATACGTCGTACTCCAGAGCTGTGCCGCGTTCGCTTCGGTGGCGTCGGCGCTGCGCGTGCCGAATGCATCGGTCTGGTACTTGCCGTTCACGTACGACCACGTCCACATCTCCGACGTGCGCATGTCGCGCCCGTTCGAGATCACCTGCCAGATCGTCTGCCGTGCCTGCGTGAGCAGCGTGCGTGTCGCGGCCGACAGGTCCTGGCGCGCGAGCTGGCGATCGAGCCCGGCCACCCACATCGCCTGCTGCCACGACCAGATCACCGTGCCGTGATACGCGGAACTGGTGAACTTCGGCCACAGCGCCTGGCTTGCATACGCCGGATTCGCGATCAGCATCCCGGCATCGGTCACGAGCCCGGTCGGGAACGGCCGCGTGACGTCGGTGACGATCCGCTGAAGCTCGTCGTCCGGCGGCGTGCCGAACAGCAGCGCGAAGCCGCCGTCCGAATTCATCACCGGAACCGGATTGCCCTGCTGATCGAGCGACAGCGCGTAGAACGCCAGCGGTGTGCCCGGCGCGGCGCCGGCCGGCACGCCGGCGGACGGCGCATAGGCCGACACGTCGGTGGCTGCCTGTGTGGCCGGCACGCTGACCTGGAACAGCGGCGGTGCCTGGGTTTCCCACGTGGCCGCCTGGTTAGCCGTGTTGGCGAGCGTCGCGCGCTGCCCGGCATCCAGATACGGATCGAGCAGGCCGCGCGCGAGGAATGCGTTCGCCGCGCGCAACGCGGCCGGCACGAGCACCGCGTTGACGTCGTACGGATAGACGCCGCCGCCGAGCCCGTCGGTGCTGTCGCGCCAGTTGCCGACGATTTCGCCGGGCCGCAAGTGGATCAGGTTCGCGACCGTCGGCTGTTGCGCGAACGGCTGAGCGGTCGTCGCGACGTGCAGCAGGTTGACGACCAGGCGGCTGCCATTGGTCTGCCCGTCGCTGCCGCGCTGGGCGAGATAGGTGGCCGCGCGGGCCTGGCCGCGCGTATCGTCGATCAGCCACGCGGCCGCGATCGGCGCGAGCAGGTAGTCGCTGTCGATCATCTTGTAGTCGTAGGTCGGCGTCGGATCGTTCGGCCGGCCGTTCTTCCGGTTGTCGACGAGCGCGAATTCGCCGATCCCTTCCTCGTGCGCGACCTTGCCGTCGGTCGACAGCCGGCTCAGCACCGACGACAGGCCGGCCTCGATCGCCGCGGGTTCGAGCACGGGCATCAGCATGCGCACCGAGATCAGCGTGTCGCGGCCGAAGTAGGTGTCGTACTGCCACGAGCCGGCCAGCAGCTTGTCGTGGAAACTCAGGAACTCGAGCACGTTCTGGCTCACCGGGTCGGGGTTCACCGAGGGCCCGAGCAGTTCGGCGCGCGTGATCGGCGACAACGGCGTCTCGCCCGACAGCGCATCGACATGCAGCCGCAGCGTGTGCGAGCCCGCCGGTGCGCTCAGGACGAGCTTGCCGTCCGCTGCCGGCGCGATGCTGCCGCCGTCGCGCAGCGTGATGCGCAGTGAATAGCCGGGCGCGCCGTCGATCCGGTCGCGTTGCCATTGCGCGGCGCCGCCCTGAACCGTCGGCGCGGCGAGGATCTCCTGCGGAATCGTGGCGCCGCCGTTGAAGTCGCGCAGGAAGCGCACGTTGCTGAGCACGCCCTGCCGGATCGTCAGCGTGTTGGTGTCCACCGACACGTCGGCGCCGATGCCGTACAGCGGACGGCCGTGCGTGTCGGGTGCCGATAGCGCGGACGGCGGCGTGTCGAGGCTCCAGTTCACCGGCTGCGCGGTGTCGTCGAACCACAGCCCGGTGCCGCTGTTGCCGGCGGGGAAGACCACGAGCAGACGCGGCTTCGTCGACGAGCGCGCGAGCAGGTGTGCGGCGACGTTGTCCTGCCGATAGAACGCGTTGATCTGGCCGCCGGTGTCCATGCGGAACGACAGTGCGGCGTTGTTCGACGGCGGGTTGCTCGATTTGACGTCGTCGTCATTGCAGGCCGCGAGCAGGCCGGCGCAGATGAATCCGAGACACAGCGACTTCGCAAGGCGATGCATGTTGATGTCCCTCCTGATGACTGGCGATTTTTATGAGAATTATCGAATGAGTGGGTACTCGATCTGCCTCGTCCGGTATTGCGAAATTCCAGGGAAATTCTGAATTAATCCGGGCGTGATTCTGGGGCGAATTGAATGGTAATTAACCGGTTGATGGTTAATGCCGGAATTGAAAGCAAAAGGAGGCGCTGCCCCGGCCAGGCATGAAACACTTCTCTGTTGGCGTTCCGGTGCGGTGCCGACATGGGGCGTGCACGGAGTGAAAAACGAAACGTAAGCTGCCGTAGGGGATTCTAAAGTTCGGATAAAGTCGAAGTCAATAATGATTTGATGGTTTTAGAATAATGTTATGGAGTGGGGTGCAATTATTGCTTGTCAGGTCGGTAAAATGTGCGCTTTTACGGGGGAGTGGAGACGTGCTGATTATCGAGTTTGGTGAAAATCGATTGGCAATCGATGTCGGTATTGGTGATTGATTGCGAACCGGGATTGAATCGTGGCGGTTTGCCTGTCGCCGTGTCTCGGGCGGTGCAAACGAAGCCGTGGAATGTGGTGGATTCGGCAATACGGAGGGGTGAGCAACCGGCGTTCCTGCGACCGGGCTGGCGCGTGACTCCGTGAATCGGGCTCCATGCGATCGCGCCAGCGGTGTCGGCAAGTTTGGTAGGCTTGGGAACCGCTTCCGCTTACCGAATTGCCGCAGTCGGTCATTGATGCGATTCGATATTCGTCGTTTGCGGGGATGACGATCTTGCGACAGAGCGACTTTTCATCGATGGCCGATGTTGGTTGGCGTCGCCTTCACTCCGGAGAATGCACCGTGCTGCACGTGTCCGACGATTCAGTGGTCGTATTGGTTGATTTTCAGACGCGGCTGATGCCGGTGATTCACGAAGGGGCATCGGTCGTCACGCAGGCTGTCCGACTTGCCCGTATTGCGCAGATACTCGGGGTGCCGGTGACGGGTACCGAGCAGAGCCCCGTCCAGTTGGGCCGGAACGTACCGGAGATCAAGGACCTGTGCTCCAGCACCGTCGTCAAGGATCATTTCGACGCATGCGCGGAGGGCCTGGTCGAGGCATTGCCGGCCGGGCGCAACAGCGTCATCGTCGCCGGTTGCGAGGCGCACGTGTGCGTGTTGCAAACGGCGTTCGGGTTGTTGCGCAGCGGTCGCAAAGTGACGGTGGTCAGCGATGCCGTGGGGTCGCGCAGGACGATCGACCGGGACGCGGGGATCGCCCGGCTCGCGGCGGCGGGAGTGCAAATCGCGACGGTCGAGATGATCGGATTCGAATGGCTGGGTTCCAGCCGGCATCCGCGTTTTCGCGATGTGCTGCGCCTGATCAAGTGAGCCGCGGCGCTCGTGCGCTGACGGGAACAGCGTTCCTGGAGTCGGATGCGTGAATCTCGGGATGTCGGCGCATTGGCGCCGTCAGGTTTGGCAGGCTGGCTGTCGGCGGTCGTGGGCGGGACCGTCGCGTTGGTGGGCGAGACGGAGAAAAATCGGGCATCGTGCGCGAGTGCCCGGTCGTGAACTTCTGACAGCGCGACGACAGTCCTTGTTGAACTGTCGCGCCGGCTCGAAACCTCGCCGTTGCGGGGCGGCGAGGTTTCTCGGTCGCCGACGGCGTTCAGGCCGCTGCCGCCTGATGCGCCGAGTCGCGCTGCTCGCCACCCAGGATATCGATGAGGCTGGCCAACATCCGCGCCAATTCACCGGTCATCAGCGTGACATCCGAGTCGAAGCGTTCATCGTCGTTCTGCGCGGTCGGATCCGCCGCTTCCTTGATCACGTCGAGCGGCGTCACGCGCTTGATCGTCAGCGACGGCGTCAGCACGAAGGAGATCCGGTTGTCCCAGGTCATCGCCAGGCGCATGCATTGTTTGCCGGCCTCGATGTGCCGGCGCATGTCGTTCGCTTCCAGCGCGTGGCCGACATATCGCACCGTGGCGCCGCCTTCGCCGCTCGAGCGCAATTCGGCGTCCTGGTCCACGGTGAATCCGCCCGGCGCCTCGCCGGACAACAGCCAATCCGTCATCGCGGCGACCGGCGAACGCACCACCTGAACACCGGCGAGCGGCAACTGATCGATCGATTTGACGAGCAGGCCGCGAACGTCGTCGGCAACAGCCTGTGAAGCCGCATCGATGACGAGCCAGCCGTTCACCGTATCGATCCACACGCGGGTATCGCGCTGAATGGTGAACGCGCGCGGGAGCAGTTCGTCGGTCACCTGCTCCTTGAGTTCGCGCATCTGCTTTCGCCCGACCTTGAAGCCCTGCTGCTCCTCGATTTCAAGCGCACGTGCCTTGGTCACCTGAGTGACGACCGACGCCGGGAGCAGCTTCTTCTCGGCACGAAACGTCAGCAACATCTGCCGGTTGATCGAATACACGAGTGCGCCGTCGTCACGCGGCGACGCCCATCCATGGCTCTGCATCTCGACGCTGGTGCCCGGCTGAAACGCATGGGGCGCCAGCCATTTTTCCATCTGATCGGGGGTAACGGCCCAAGGTGCCGGAAGACGATGAAGCTGAAGGTTCTTGAACCACATAGGAGTACGGGCAAAGCGCACCATTCTATATGACGGTGATGCTTCGGGTGCGGATTCGCTCGTGCGATTTGACGGTCCGATCGTTGATGATGTAGTGCCGGGTAGGTGGGCATCGCTCACCAAATTCGCCACGGAACGGAAGTCACGCCCTGCTCGAAAAGTTGCTTTTCCTTCGCCGATGGCAAGGAGATTCTCCTTCCCGGCAATTCTGTACTTGTACGGCCACCGCCTGGAGCCGGACGGATGGTGCCCGATTGGCAAGGGTGACAGGCAAGTCGCCGAACCGGAACGAACAGGAGCAACCGAAGTGCTCCGACATATCGTCATGTGGAAGTTGCATTGAAATATCAACGATTAATCTATTGATATTTGAGGAAATTCAACTTCCATTGATCGATTGATACCCCCCGTCGATTCCCCCTTTTTCCTCGCTGGAGCAGAAGCCGGGAGGGATGAATTTCCGTATCTCCAGTGGTCTTCTTCAGTTTCTTGGAATACCGCCGATAACCCTCTTGGACCGTCTCGTGCCAGAGGTGTCCGTTTCAATTACCGCCCTCATTTTCCCCCCGAGGGCGGGATTTTTTGCATGTAGGGCGTGTCCGTCAAAGTCGCTTTGGTCCCAAATATTGATCAGCTATATTGAAAGTGTCTCGGGGATGGGACACAGGACGGGGGGCAAAATGAAATACACGCACAATGAGAACGCAGGCCCCATCTGGGGTGTTGTCGGGGGTCTTCTTTTGACCGCAGTTGGGCTAAGCATGGGACTCTTTCCCAAGCTCCTGGATAGCACCGGCTCGCTGAACGATTTCGTCTCATCCGGCGTTACGATGCTTGGAGTCTTTCTATGCGTTTACGCTGTCCGCGAGACGCTGCGGCAGCATCATCGCTGAAGGCTAATGCAGGCACTGGATGTGTCGACGAGTAGGTCGTCCACGATGATCTCGCCTGCAGAACGGCCGGCGCGCAACGCATCGAGGCTGTCGGCAAACGGCTTGCCTTGATCGTCAGCCAAGCGAATCGGCGCTAGGAAAAAAGATCGTGTGTTTGCTGCGCGCACCTGGACTATTGCGAGGTAGCCGGGCGGTGTCTCGCAAGTGGCCGAAGATTCTCGAGACACTTCGGTCTTATGTTCGCAATGAACGTCGATCGTATATCCACGGTAGGTGTATGAGCTGGTCATGTTCGCCTCGCTGCGGGTAGAGCGACGTCCGAAGGTTTGCACGCGGAAGTATAGCTACGTGCCCTCGAAAAGCGACATGAATCTTGCCTATGGGCGCCAGTCGTTGCCGTAGGCCAACTCGATGATTTTCTTCGTAGGAATGCTCGCCCGCAATTTTGCGACGTCATCGTGACGGAACAGTTTGCAGCGGGCGATTTCGTTGTTTGGTTGCGGCTTCAGGTCGGCGCTGAGTTCACCAATAAACACGTGGTGCAGCTTTGAGAGACCGCCGAAGTGCATGGCATACGTAAGGTCCAAGCCGACCAAGCCGGTCTCTTCCTGCAACTCTCGATGCGCCGCTTCCAGAGGCGTCTCGCCGGCCTTAATTGTCCCGCCTGGCAGGGCCCATCGGGATGCCGCGCGCGCGACCAGCAACACACGGTTCCCTTGGAGGCACACTACAGTTGCGCGTTCTTTTATGGGTACATCGACGCAATCTTGGACGCTCATGACGGCTGCGGCTTGAGTATTTTTAGTATTCTAGCGCGGTGGTTCTGATTGCCTGTCCGATGTCTGCCGTCGGGCAGCGAGTTCCATAGGCAGCAGGTCATCGTCGACGCAGCGGGCTCGTTACTCATGTCATCGACCGATTTCGAAGCAAGTCTCATTGCCCTTGCGCGGGAGTCGTCATGGTTTTGGCCTGCACTGGTTGCGGTTCGAGCTCTCAATCTACCTTCGTGGTGCATCGGTGCGGGTGCGGTCCGAAACCTTGTGTGGGACTCGTTGCATGGGCTGGACGCGCCGTCGGCATTGTCTGACATCGATGTTGCGTACTTCGACGGAACAGATCTTTCTGCCGAGCGCGACGCGACGTTTGAGTTCCTGCTGGCGGCCACGCACCCCGAGCTTCCTTGGGAGGTGACCAATCAGGCCGCTGTACATCTCTGGTTCGAGAAAACCTTTGGGCATCCAGTGCTTCCGTTCAGATCACTGGCACAAGCGATTGCGTCGTGGCCAGAATACGCGACGGCGGTCGGACTTACATTGCTGAACGACGGGACAATCGATGTCTGTGCGCCATACGGACTCGATGACCTCTTTTCCATGGTGGTGCGACGCAATCCAGCGCGCGTCAGCATGGATACCTATCTTCGGCGAATCCAGCAGAAAAGATACAAGGACCGCTGGCCCCGTGTGACCATCATCGTTTAGAAATGCCACAGGCAGTCATGAGGAGTGTTGCCGACGGAAGTCCATCATCATTGGCCAATCGACGCGAGAGGATTCCTGAATGCTCACAACAGCGTTCGTCGTTGAGGTTCCTGCAGCCGAGTCAACTGTAGCGGATCTTCGGAGTCGGTTTGATGCTACCTCCGACCCGGGCGTGCCGGCGCACGTCACGGTTCTGTTTCCCTTCATGCCGCCTGACGAAATTACGCCCGACGTCCTTCGTCAGGCGCAAAGCGCGCTGAGCGTTGTGCAGCCGTTCGAATTTTCGTTGAGGAAGGTCGAGCGGTTTGCAGTCACCACTTATCTTGCTCCCGATCCGCCGGAACCGTTCGTCGCCTTGACGACTGCGCGGGTCGAGCGCTTTCCCATGTTTCGCGCCTATGGTGGTGCACACGATGGCATGGTTCCGCATCTGACTGTCGCGCACGGGGATGCCGCGACAGCCCATCTGGTGGCCGTCGAGCTCGAACATCGTCTGTCTGCGCGTGAGGTGATTCGAACGTGCTGTCACTCCGTCGCCTTGCTGGAGAACGCGTCGGGCCGCTGGAGGAAGATGCACGAGATTGCGCTTCCAACGGTTGATGTGTAGTCCGGCCAGTTCCCGGCGGTCACGACCGGCGGCCACCGGCCGCCAGGCGCCATCCGCACGCGTCGTCGACCTGCCTTCCTGTCGTTCCTGCTAGCGGAATTGACGTTGGAGAGCCACCAATGAAGGCCGGCGCACCCAGGTGCGCTCTCTGCCCCTACCTGGCCGTACTCGTCGACGTGTCGCACCGCGCGTTTCAATTTCGAAACGATCCGATGCGTCTGAAAAGCGATGCGCTCGGACGGTTCGTGACGGCGATGCCGCCGCACGGTCACTGGGCGCTCGCAGCAGCGGCAATCGACATAGGCCGTCGCACGATAGATGCCAACCTGTATCAGTGCTGAAACACATTCATTCGGCCAGCGTGCCCATTTCCGTATTTCCGGCTTCAAGTCGCCATGCACGCCCATCCGGCATGGATGGCACGCCACTTGCAATGGAGAATGGGGTTTAGGCGCGTGATTTTATGAAAACCGCCGCGGGTGACCGAAACCTGGCGCACGGAGTCTTCGGGGGAAGGTCGCGTCGCCTGATCTACGGTTCGGTCGTCCGTTTCTCCATCGTGACGAGACGCATTCGAGTTCGCCTTTCCTTGCGAACCGGCTACGGGCGTGAGCGAACCGCAGTACGGAGAACGTTGCAAAAACAACCGGTCGGCGTCGGGGGCAAGAACTATGACATTCACGTTTACGCTGATTGATCTCGCGGGCTCAATTGCGCTGGTGCTACTGGGCACGCAAATGGCCCAGACCGGCGTGCAGCGCGCATTCGGCGCTGAACTTCGGGCACTTCTGGGGCGGACGCTTCACGGGCGATTTCCTGCCTTCTTCGGCGGCCTGGGCGTCACGACGGTGCTGCAAGGCAGTGCGACAACGGCAGTCATGACGCGGGAGTTTGCAACGGAAGGGCGCGTCGACCTGGTTTCCTCGCTGGCCGTCATGCTTGGCGCGAACGTGGGTGCGACATTGATCGTGCAGGCGCTTTCGTTCGCAGTCGAGACCGTGTCGCCTGCACTGGTCCTCGTTGGCGTGCTGATGTTCCGCAAGGCATCCAACACGCGCGCGCACGACTTGGGGCGCATGTTCATCGGTCTGGGCCTGTTGCTGCTCGCATTGCATCACCTGCAGGAATTGATGACAGACTACGAGGATGCGCCGAGCCTTCGGATGTTGCTGGGTGCCGCCTCGACGGAACCGCTGGTCGATTTCCTGCTGGCGGCTGGCCTGACTTGGGCCGCCGATTCGAACGTGGCAGCCGTTCTCCTGATCGTGTCACTCTGCGGGCAGAACGTGGTTCCACCCGATACAGCTTTCGCATTGGTGTTGGGCGCGAATCTGGGCGCTGCCATCCACCCGGTGCTGGACGGAACCGTCACGCACGATCCTGTGTCCAGGCGCGTGCCGGTTGGCAATCTGCTCATCATGTCGGTCGGTGTCGTGCTTGTTCTTGCAGCCCTCACGCCGATCGGCTGCGTCATGGTCAGAATCGAGCCGGACAACGGGCGGGTGGTGGCCGATTTTTATACCCTGTTCAATCTGTCGCTGGCCTGCCTGTTCTTGCCACTGCTTGCTCCATGCGCAGACCTGCTGAGCCGGCTGCTTCCGGCGCTTGTGAAGGTTTCAGACACTCCTCGGCCCCAGCATGTTGATCCGTTCACGCGGCAGGTGACCGAGGCAACACCCGGCCCGGGTGCCCGCGACGTGCTTCCCGTCACCGTTACGCAATTCGGGAAGCTCTCACGATCTTGTTCTGCATCGGGCGGACGCGACGGAATGCTGGTTACGAAGATCCGCACTCGTGATGACATTCTGGATAACGTCAAGGTTGCGCCCAGGACGTGCGCGACATTTCCCGATATTGGTCAACTTCCCGGATACGATGAACAGCGCCGGCATGAAAGCGGTGGCCGATTGCGCGAGGACGCGCAGAATGGTATCGAAATCAGGGAGTGCAACGACCACACGCTTCAGCAGGTGAGTACCGATGGCAGCGTGCAGACGTACTACCCGGCGAAGTCGCTGTGGCTCACTCTGCAGGACATTCAGGTCATCAGGCGACTGGAGCCGGCTGGTGGGACAACACACTCGATGCTGTCAACCTATGTCCAGGGGACTGCGAGTCTGGACGACTGCTGTCTGTCGATCATTGGGGATGGGCAGAACGACACGCGCACGGTACACATCACCTTCGCGGCTCGCGAGATCGGAGAGACTGAACGGCAAGGCCTTCGCAACTTGCAGGACGCACTAGGCATCGCCCATTCGGACGATCCGCTTGGCACGGCAAGGCTCGGCTACAACGAGTCCGATGACGAGATGCTGGAACCGGCTCAGTGGTGGGCAATGTGTGACGTGCCGGCGAGCAGCATGCAGGCACTTGCCGACGGCGTCGAGGCGGGACAGGTCACTGCCGTCAGGGCCGGGCTGTGCCTGCGGGACGTCTACACGTCGATCCCGTCCGGTGCTGCGCTGACGAGTGGATTCCGCGCGTTCCTCAGGCCCGGCGAGGATGGCAGCACATTTGAAACACCGGCAACTGCCAGCGGATATGTCGTGTATCTCGCCATTGATTTCCCGAAGGTCAGCCTGCCGGGAGATGGCCGCTCAGCGCAGATGCCGCTGCGCACGGACGGCAGGAATCCCGTCGTGGCGCTGACGGAACGGCTCGACAAGGTGTTCGCTGGCTTGAAGTGGCTCGCTGCGCTGGTCGCGATCCTGGTTGTCCTGCTTCTGATCAAAGGGAGGTGACTACCCAAGTAGCTTTAGACCTGATCCGATGCTGGCTGACGGATCAGGTCTCGACTTAGGCAGATGATTGGGCGATGGACGTTTCGTGCGATGTGATGGAACGAATCCATGCTTGTACTTCTGTCTCTGCCCATAGTGAGAGATTGCGAACTTTTCGTGGTCTCGGGAAACTACTTTCCTTCATCATGTCGTAGATCGTCGTCTTGCCCAAGCCGACCATGTCCAGAACGGTCGGAAGTCGCAACAGTCGTTCGGTGGTGGTGCTCAATTCTCTGTACCTCGTTATTCGGTGACGGGCTGAGTTGCACGGGCGAGTTGCATTAGCCCCGTTTCAAGCGTGATCGTAGCGGTCGTGGCCCAGGTGCGCGCATCCTGCGCCGCCTTGTGGCGAGCGAATGATCCGATCTCGTCGGCCATCAGGTTCAGCAGCTCGACGTCGGCCGCGTGCGAGATCTCGCTGATCAGTGAGCGGATCTTGATGCGAAGGGCGTCGAGTTGCGCGAGTCTGCCTTGGCGGCTATCCGCCAAGGCTTCGTTCGTCTGGATAGGTTTGCGCCGCGCGAGCGGCGCTTCGTCTTTCTGGATCGCTTTTGCGGGCGTCAGCCCGACGTTGTTCGACTGCATCGAAGTGCTGCTGACGCTCGCCAGTGCGTTAGCCGGGCGCGAGGTCATCGGGCGGCCTCCTGCGCCGTCTCGGGCGTCCAGTCGGGGTCGGGCAACTGGAGGATGTCGTCGAGCCACTGAAGAACGACCGGCAGATCTCTTTGTCGCTTGATGTTTTCACTGGCGAGAACCTTTCTAAGCCACCGAGCCCCTTCTTGAACCGCCTGCATCCGCGTCGGATAGCTCGTGGTGCCGGGGCCATATTTCAGTGGCGTCGATGCGAAGCTGTCGTCGAAGTTGTACATAGCCGCGCAAATCCACTGATCCACTTTCGGTTGGGCCACGTAGATCTCGCCGATCGGTTTCTTCGTCCGCTTGCAGTTGGGTGATCGAAGCGTATCGGTCGCGACACAGCGGCCGTCTTGATCCGGTGCGGTCACGGGGTAGATTCGTGGTTTTTGCGGAGTGTCGAGGAGATCGGCGAGCGGCGAGAGCGCTGTGTGGACACCCCGGATCGTTCCGGGGGATAGCTTGCCGAAAACGGGGTCGTGCAGGACCGCCTGCAACGCTTGCAAAAGTTGCTTTGCACACGCGTCGTTGATCTTTGCTGCTTTGGCCGCTGCCGGCTCGGTGCTCGACGTGCCGCCGGTCAGGTGCTTTTTCGTGACCTTGTTCCTACCGGCTTCCTTCGCTTTCGACGGCCCGGACACGATGCGTTCAAGCGCCTTGTCGCCGCCGTGCGTGTGGATCTCTTCGATCGCGACGGTGCCTGCGATCGAGCCGTTGCGGACGAGGTCGTGCAGTTCGGTGGGTGCCTTTTCAAGCAGTGCTGCATCACGGATCGACTGCTCGGAAATGTTCAACTGGGCGCAGATGTCGTCCGCGTTCATTTTGTGAACGTCCCGCAGTTCAGCGATCGAGGTCGCGAGATCGAGCGGCGACGATGGCTTTGAGCGATTGCTCAAGTAACCGTCGACGACCATCTTCGGTCGCTTCACTTCGCGAGAATCCAGCACGACAATCGGAATCTTTCCCAGATCCTTCCCGGCCTTAATCGCCGCGCCTGCTGAGAGGTAGCGGTGCTGCCCCTTGAAGACGTAGAAGTAGTCTTCCCCGTCCGCCTTGCGCACATAGCAGTGCAGCGGGGCGGCCTTGTCGTATCCGTTCTGCATCATCAACGCGGTCAGCTCCTTGACCCACTCCGGATCGACCGGGCGAACGTTGTCGCGTGGGTCATAGCGGAGTGATTCGTAAGGCGTCGTCCACAGGTCCGCCGACGTTGCACCGGCAGCGGCTGCTGCAGCTTTCGTGTTCGCGGTCGCAACCGATGCTGCGAAAGAATGTGATCAGGCGGTGGCTGATGCCGCCGCTGCTGGTGGAGCGGCTGATGGGCTGCGTAAGCAGGTCGCCGCGCTTATCGCCGACGTCCGGCGTGCCGGCGCTGCCGGTGGAAGCACGACAGCCGGTGCCCCCTCAATCTGCTTGCCGATGTGTTCGGCCGGGCTGACGAGCGCGCGGGAGAGTTGGCGAGGATCGCTGACGAGCGCGGCGTCGCCGGCCAGCAGTGCGAGCGGAGTTACGACGCGTTGAGCAGCGACACGCAAACTAATCTGCCGCAGTAGCGCGGCAATCGAGGCCGAGCGGTCTCGAGAGAAACAAGGCGGCCGGAAAGTGTGCAGCGATACGCTTCCCGGTTGCCTTTCGGCTGTCTGTGTCAGTGAATCGGCCGAGGCCATGCTACCTACGGGTAGGTGGACCGGATTCTCTGAAAGATTTGCTGGCAATTTTTGCTGCGATTGAAGGTGTGTAATGGCCTGTAATTGATTGTTGAGGAATCAGTGGATAAGGTGAAGGTGATTGTTTTTTTATTTTAATAAATGAATTTATTAAATTTAAGGCGGTGTATCGGGGGGCTTTGGATTGGCTTTTTATGTTGAGTGGTGGTTGAGCGGATTGAATGTCTTGCGGTTGTGAAAATTTAACGCTTCATTTCGGGGGATGTATGAATTCATATGGCGACGTCAGTGCCTTGGTGTTCGAGTTGGCTAACGAGGGAGTGCATGTCCGTTCGAAATCAATGTCATTGAAAAGTGTTAAGAGGTCACCTCTGCTAGTCAGTGCATGCTGGTCTGTGATGCTAATCTTCGCTTTATTTTTTGTAATCAATGTTGCGCATGCGGAGGAGGCAGGCGGGCCAAGTGCGTCGAGGCAAGGTGAAGATGTTCAGGCGAAAAATCCGAACCCGAAAGAGCAAAATCTTGATGGTTGGATAAATTGCAACGATGCCCATCGTTCGAAGCAAGCGTATCATGATGTGACATTCAATAATTGTAATGGCTCTTACGAATTAAAGATCACGCGAGGCGACTACCAGTGTATGTATGGACCCGGAAACCAATCTCTTGATATTCCGGCTGGTTCGGCATATCAAATAAATTTGAGTGATAATGATTCGTGGCCGTCGTGTTCTCAGACGCAGAAATATGTGAAGTGGAGCATTGTTGCCGTGGGTGGGCCAAGTAATCCGGTTGAGTGGCATCACGACTATAATGTTTGGGGGTTTCCGGGGCAGTGGACTTCACAAATTGACAGCGGAGCTATAAATGGTCCGGGCCTGCCCTATAAGGCAACATGTGACGGAACTGATTGCCTACGCACTCCGGCCTACGCAGGTTCCGGTCGACCGCAGGTCATTATCTACTTCAACTGATGCGGCGCGGCCCGTGGGGCTGTTCTGGGTGATGATGCCGGTGCGATTAATCGTGTCGGCATCGCGTTCACGGGCAGGCGGCAGCGCCAATCGAAGCGAGTGCCCTCGATCATGCCGGAGCTGGTCGAGCGCGAACGAGTCGGGATAGCCGTTCTTCTTCAATTCCAGCTCGGCAGCGCAGACCATTTTCTCCATGAGCCGCAGCGTCCGGCGCACGTGCACGACTTCCAACACAAAGCGCTGTTCGATCGTGAGTGCCCGATTTTTCTTGTAGGCGGTCGCGCTCCATGCGTCGCGCAACTCCTCCCATGTCAGGCGTTGGAACTCAGGCAGCTTAGTTGCCTTGTCGGAGCCGCGATCGGGTTCGCTGGGGACGTCGTGGCGCCTGCATTTCATGGTTTCGCGTGCACGCCACTCGTCAGAGAACGGAGCAACGGATGCGCGCGAATTACCCATGCGTCCGGCCCGCATGATCTCCTTGTCGAGCTTGTTTGACAGGCGGCGCAGCGGGGCCGCGTATTGCAGCTCGTCGGCACGATCGAGGTACGCGATCATTCTCGTGGCATTGCCGGTCAGGGTGCTTATCTCACGCAGCGCAATTCGTAGGTGTGGCACTTCGAGAATCAGCCGATGGACATCGGCATACGTCGATCGCGAAGAGATTCGCCTTCCCGGCAATTCTGTACTTGTATCGCTAGAGTTTGGAGCTGGGCGGATTCACCAAGATACAGTCCATAGCCATCAGTAAGTTTGGTAGGCTTGTTGTCTGCCTTTGCTTGTCGGATCCTGATGCCGCTAAGCGGCGCGGTGAAGAAGGGGGTATCGTCCCCGGATGCTTGAAATGATACCCCCGGTAATACCCCTGCTTTCTCGGCTAGACGCATTGTCCGGCGAACGCAAGCGAACGGCCGAAGGGCGTAAGATGCCCGATTGGCAAGGGTGACAGGCAAGTCGCCGAACCGGAACGAACAGGAGCAACCGAAGTGATCCGTCATATTGTCATGTGGAAGTTGAAAGAATCGGCCGAAGGCGCGACGCGCGCACAGAACGCGCTGAAGCTGAAGGAAAAGCTCGAGGGCTGCCGCGACCTGGTGCCGGGCACGCTGCAGATCGACGTCGGCGTGGCGACGCCCGGCCTCGACGCGACCGCCGACATCGTGCTCGTGTCCGATTTCGCGGACAAGGCCGCACTCGATGCCTACCAGGTGCATCCGGTTCACCAGGAAGTGAAGAAATTCGTCGTCGCGGTGGCCGAATCGCGCGAGTGCGTCGACTACATCGTCGACAGCGCACGATGAGCGACGCGGCAACCCCGACGGACGGCCCGTCGATCGAAAGCCCGTTCGTCGACATGCTCGGCGTGCAGCTCGTGTCCGCGAAGGACGGTGCAAGCGAGATTGTGCTACCGCTCGAGGAGCGGCACATGAACACGTGGAGCATCGCGCACGGCGGCGTGACGATGACGCTCGCGGACATCGCGCTCGCGATGGCCGCACGCAGCCTGACCGACGACGGTATCGGCGTCGTCACGGTCGAGATGAAGGTGAACTTCATGCAGCCGGGGCGCGGCGAGCTGCGCGCTTACGGGCGTGTGATGCATCGCTCGACGACGATGGCCTACTGCGAAGGCGAAGTGCGCGACAGCGACGGCAATTTCGTCGCGAAGGCGCTCGGCACGTTCAAGTACATGCGGCGGCTCGCGGTGGGCCGCGACATCAAGCGGCAACGTTCGCGCACCGCGCCGGACGCCCAGCCCGGCCCGAGCGACGCGTAAGCGCCCGGACGCACGGCGGCCCTGCCTCTTAACCGGCAGGGCCGTTTTGTTTTGCTGTGTGCATCGCCCACCGCGGCATGTCGCAACGTACGGCGCATCACGCCCGCCTGACGCGCGCATGGCATCATGCACGCTTGTCCGTTCACGGTGCCCCGCAGGCGCCGTCCTCACCGATGCCGCTGAATCCGAAGATCGCCCAGGTGCTCGACATGATCGAGCGCGCGAAACGTCCGTCCTATCACCACCAGACGCCGCAGCAGGCGCGCGCCGCGTATGAGAAGAGCGCGCCGATCCTCGACGTCGCACCGGCGCCGATGCATTCGGTCGAGGCGTGCATCGTGCCGACGCGCGATGGTCGGACGATCGGTGCGCGGCTGTACCTGCCGGTCGCGCCGAGCCTCGCGGAGCCGCTGCCAGCGCTCGTCTACTACCACGGCGGTGGCTTCACGGTCGGCAGCGTCGATACGCATGACGCGCTGTGCCGGATGTTCGCGCATGATGCGCAATGTGCGGTGCTGTCGGTCGGCTACCGGCTCGCACCCGAACACAGATTTCCGACCGCGGTGAACGACGCCGACGACGCGCTGCAATGGCTGCATCGCGAAGCGGCCACGTTCGGCATCGATGCCGAACGGCTGGCCGTCGGCGGCGACAGCGCGGGCGGCACGCTCGCGACCGTCTGCGCGGTGCTCGCACGCGATGCGGGCATCCGCCTTGCGCTGCAGATGCTGATCTACCCGGGTGTGACGGGCTTCCAGGACACCGAATCGCACGCACGGCTCGCGAACGGCTACTTGCTGACGCAGGACACGATCCAGTGGTTCTTCACGCAATACGTGCGCGATCGGGCGGACCGCGACGACTGGCGTTTCGCGCCGCTCGACGGCACGCGCGATGCGCCGTCGTTCGCGGGCGTCGCGCCGGCGTGGATTGCGACGGCCGAATACGATCCGTTGAGCGACGAAGGCGCCGCGTATGCGGAGAAGTTGCGCGCGGCGGGAAACGCGGTCACGCTGGTCTGCTATCCGGGGATGATCCACGAATTCTTCAAGATGGGCGGCTACGTGCCCGAGGTGCGAGCCGCGCATGCCGACGCGGTCGCGGCGTTGAAGGCAGCATTCGACGACGTTTGACGGTGGTTGTTTGGCGGCGTCCGCGCCGCATGGGAGCTGCGATGACGAATGGCGTGGTGGAAACGGGCGACTGGACGGTACTCGGCGGCGACGCCGCGCGGATCCGCGACGCGGTGTTCGTGCGCGAGCAGCAGATACCGCCGGAATGGGAACTCGACGACGACGATCCGCTGTCGCTCCATGCGGTGGCGTACCGCGTCGATGCGGCGACCGGCGCGCGGCGCGCGGTCGCGACGGGGCGGCTGCTGCCGTCCGGTACGATCGGCCGCGTCGCGGTGCTGGCCGATGCACGCGGGCAGGGCGTCGGGTCAGCCGTGTTGAACGCGCTGCTGGAGGCGGCGCGGCGCCGCGGCGAAATCGTCGTGCGGCTCTACGCGCAGGATTCGGCCGTGTCGTTCTACCTGCGGCACGGCTTCGCGGCGGTCGGTGAACCGTTCGTCGAAGCCGGCGTGCCGCACGTCGAGATGGCGCGCGCGCCGTAGCGCAGCGCCTGTTCGCGCGCTCAGCGCCGCGGCGTCGCGTCGAGGTCGAACGTGAACGCGCGCTCGAACGTGCCCGGGCGAACGGTGCGGTGCGAGCCGTCGTCGTCGCAGCGCTCCTTGATCTCGACCGTCAGCCGCACGCCTTCCTTCATCGTGACGCGCAGCGCAGTCGTGCCGCGCGTACCGTATTCGGGTGTCTCGATAAATGCAGCCGACAGCGCACGCTCGCGCTCGATCGGAATGCCGGTATGCGGCAGTGCGTCGTCGTCCGCGACATGCGGGTCGCGCATCAGCGCGATCAGTTCGTCGAGCGACGGGGTCGGATTGTCGGTGAGCAGCGTGCCGAGCTCCGCGCGCTTGCGCACCACTTTCGGCCAGGGCGTATCGAGCCGCGCATTCGACAGCGCATGCACGCCGGGCGCGATCGCGACGGGCGCGGCGACACTGCTTTCGCCTTCGGGCGCGCGATTGCAGAACCACGCGAGCTCACGCCGTCGCCAGTCGCCGACGAGCAGGTTGAAGCCGTTGTAGACGGCCGCATGCTCCGCGAGCTGTCCGAGGTAGTCGAGCGGCGCGACGGACGGGCCGCCGAGGAAATCGGACACGAGCTTGCCCCGGGTCGGTGCGCCCGCGCGGATGTCGAACGGCGCGCGGTAGTTCGTCAGCGCGGCGAAGCGGCCGTCGCGCGATACGCCGAGCCACGTGCCGCCCGCTTCGAGATCGCGGCCGGCCAGCACGCCCGGTACATCTTCCCACCACGAGAGCGGCGCGCTGGTTCGACGAAAGAACTCGTCACGGTTGGCGGTGAGGGTAAAGACGGGACCGGCGGCGGCATCGGGCTGCCAGTCGAAGGCAATCAGACACATCGGGCGAATCTCTCGCAGGAAACATCGAGCGCCGGCTGCGACTCGCGAGCCGGCGCCCGAACGGGTTGTCAGTGCATCACGCTTCCGTCGGCCACGCGTACGGCAGCGTATCGAATGCGAGCGCCGGGCCGTCGGCCGCACCGAGGTGCACCGTGCCGTTGTCGAGCGCGGCGAGCTTGATCTCGACGAGCGCGTCGACCCCGCCCGCGGGCGCGGCCGCCGCGTTGACGATCATCCCGCAGGGCTGGCCGGGATCGTCGCTGTGGAACAGCTCGACGCCGGCATGCACGGTATCGGTCTCGCCCGCGACGTGCGCGAGCGCCGTGCGGCGCTTGATTGTGCCGCGGTACTGGCTGCGCGCGACGATTTCCTGGCCCGGGTAGCACCCTTTGCGAAAGTTGACGGCGCCGATCACGTCGAAGTTGACCATCTGCGGCACGAACTGTTCGACGGCAGGCTGCGTGATGCGCGGTTCGCCCGCGCGGATGTCGAGCCAGTCCCACACGGCCGGCGACACGACCGGCAGCGACCCGCCGAGCGCGGCGATGCGCGCGTCGACTTCGGCGCGCGGGCCGATCCACACATAGCGCTTGCGGCCGGCTGCATCGGGCACGCGGATCAGCGTGCCGGCGGGGCCGTCGACCTTCACGTGCACGCCGTCCGGCAGCGCATCGAAGATGCCCGACAGCGCGTCGCGCACGTCGCCCGCGAAACCGACCACCGCGAGCGCGTCGCTCGCATCCGTCAGCTTCGCTTTGGCACGCAGCACGAACATCGACAGCCGCTTCTGCACGGCCGGCTGCACGTCCTTCGACACCAGCAGGCGCACGCCGTGGCCGGCGCGCCACGTGAGGAACGAGCCGAGGAGGCGCCCCTTCGGCGAGCAATAGCCGGACAGCCGCGCGCTCGCGGCGTCGAGATGTTCGATGTCGTTGGTGAGCTGGCTGTGCAGGAACGTCGCGGCATCATCGCCGGCCACGTCGATCACGCCGAACTGCGGCAACGGCATGCAGGCGCCCGGCGCATCGAAATCGGCGGCGGACGGACGGGGGAAAACGGGGAGCGAGGCGGGTGCGGCCTGGACTGCCGGTGAAGCGAACGGTGTGCTCATGGAATGAGGGAACAGTCAACCCTGACTTTGACGGAGGCGAGCAAGTATTATATGGGTCTTACCTGAGTCACGTTTCCATGTCCCTACTGAAGAAATGCGCCGCGACGATCGTGGCGCTGGCCGTCGTTGTGGCCGCTGCCGGCGCGGGCGGCGGGTATTACTGGGCAACCCGGCCGCTGCTGCTGGGTTCGGCATCGCTCGACGTCACGATCAAGCCGCGCAGCAGCGTGAAGAGCGTCGCGCTGCAGTTGAAGCGTGGCGGCGTGCCGGTCGAGCCGCTCGGCTTCGTCTCGATGACGCGCGTGCTCGGGCTGTCGAGCCGGCTCAAGTCCGGCAACTACGAATTCAAGACCGGCATCACGCCTTACGAGGTGCTGCAGAAGATCGCGCGCGGCGACGTGAACGAATATGTCGCGACGGTCATCGAAGGCTGGACCTTCAAGCGGATGCGCGCGGAACTCGACTCGAACCCCGATCTTGCGCACGCGACGGCCAGCATGAGCGACGCCGAGCTGCTGCGCGCGATCGGCGCGTCGGACAGCGCGGTGCAGCGCGGCAGCGGCGAGGGGCTGTTCTTCCCCGACACCTACCTGTTCGACAAGGGCACGAGCGACCTGAACATCTACCGGCGCGCGTACCATCTGATGCAGACGCGTCTCGACGAGGCCTGGGCCGCGCGCGTGCCGGGCCTGCCGTACAAGACGCCTTACGAAGCGCTGACGATCGCGTCGATCGTCGAAAAGGAAACGGGCCATGCGGCCGACCGCGCGTTCGTCGCGGCCGTGTTCGCGAACCGGCTGCGCATCGGCATGCCGCTGCAGACCGATCCGTCGGTGATCTACGGGCTCGGCGATGCGTACGACGGCCGCCTGCGCAAGCGCGACCTGCAGGCCGACACTCCTTACAATACCTACACCCGACGCGGGCTGCCGCCGACGCCGATCGCGTTGCCGGGCGTGGCCGCGCTGCAGGCGGCGATCAATCCGGCACCGACGAGCGCGCTCTATTTCGTCGCGAAAGGCGATGGCACGAGCGTGTTCTCGGACACGCTCGGCGACCACAACAAGGCCGTGGACAAGTACATACGAGGTCAATAATGGCGAGCGGTAAATTCATCACGTTCGAGGGCATCGACGGGGCGGGGAAGACCACCCACCTGCAATGGTTCTGCGAACGCCTCCAGGGCAAGCTGGCTGCGGCCGGTCGGCAAGTCGTCGTCACCCGCGAGCCGGGCGGCACGCAGCTCGGCGAGAAACTGCGCGAGATCCTGCTGAACCAGCCGATGGATCTCGAGACGGAGGCGCTGCTGATGTTCGCCGCGCGCCGCGAGCATCTCGCGCTCGTGATCGAGCCGGCGCTCGCGCGCGGCGACTGGGTCGTATCCGACCGCTTCACCGATGCGACATTCGCGTACCAGGGCGGCGGCCGCGGGCTGCCGCGCGACAAGCTCGAGACGCTCGAGCGCTGGGTGCAGGGCGGGTTCCAACCCGATCTGACGGTGCTGTTCGACGTCGCGCCGCAAGTCGCGAGCGAGCGCCGCGGTGCCGCGCGCATGCCCGACAAGTTCGAGAGCGAATCCGACGCGTTCTTCTCGCGCACGCGCGGCGAGTACCTGCGGCGCGCGGAAGAGGCGCCGCACCGCTTCGCGATCGTCGATGCGACGCAGACGATTCCCGAGATCCGCCAGCAGCTCGAACGCGTGCTCGCCGCGCTGTAATTCGCAAGGAACGCACTCCATGATCTATCCGTGGCAAACCGACGACTGGAACCGCCTGCAGCAACTGCGCGCGCAATGGCCGCACGCGCTGCTGCTGCATGGCCAGGCCGGGATCGGCAAGCTGCAGTTCGCGCAGCATCTCGCGCAGGGCTTCCTGTGCGAATCGCCGCGGCCGAACGGCGAGCCGTGCGGCGCCTGCGCGGCCTGCACGTGGTTCTCGCAGGGCAACCATCCGGACTACCGGATCGTGCTGCCCGAGGCGTTGGCGGGCGAGGCGCCGGGCGCCGCGGACGACGCGAAGGCGGCCGACGCGGACGAAGGCGGCAAGAAGACGCGGGCGCCGAGCAAGGAAATCAAGATCGAGCAGGTGCGCGCGCTGCTCGACTTCTGCGGGGTCGGTTCGCACCGCGGCGGCGCGCGCGTCGTCGTGCTGTATCCGGCCGAAGCGCTCAACGTCGCCGCGTCGAACGCGCTGCTGAAAACGCTCGAGGAACCGCCGTCCGGCGTCGTGTTCCTGCTCGTGTCGGCGCGCATCGACCGCCTGCTGCCGACCATCGTCAGCCGCTGCCGGCAGTGGCCGATGGCGGTGCCGGCGCCCGACGCGGCCGCGGCCTGGCTTGCCGCGCAGGGCGTCGATCACGCGCCGGCGCTGCTCGCCGAGGCCGGCGGTGCGCCGCTCGCCGCGCTGGCGCTCGCGAGCGACGAGAACCGCCCGCTGCGCGACTACACGCTCGGGCAGCTCGCGGCCGGGGCGGCCTGCGACCCGTTCGCATGCGGCGAGACGCTGCAGAAGCTGCCGGTGCCGCTGGTGCTCGGCTGGCTGCAGCGCTGGCTGTACGATCTGCTCGCCCAGCGGATGGCGGGCGCGCCGCGCTACTTCCCGATGCACGCGGCGGCGCTCGCGCGCTGCGCGGAAGCGGTCGATGCGAACGCGTTCGCCCGCTTCATGAAGGCCGTGACGCGGCAGCGGACGGTCGAGAACCATCCGCTCAACGCGCGGCTCGTATTCGAGGAATTGTTTCTCGGATATCGGGAAATGTTCGCGTGATCCGGCATTGTTTCTCGCGGGTTGCGAAACGATGACGGGCCCACGCCGCGACGCGACCGTGGCCGTCCGGCCCGCGAACGCCGCCCGTTGCCGCATGCCGGTGCGCGCATGAGCGCCCGCCTTACGTATTAGGAAACACGATGTTCGTCGACTCTCACTGCCATATCAATTTCAAGGGCCTGGCCGACCGCCTGCCGGCCGTTCTCGAGAACATGCGCGAGCACGACGTTACGCACGCGCTGTGCGTGTCGGTCGATTTCGAGACGCTGCCGGAGGTCCTGGCGATCGCGGACGCGCACGACAACGTCTATGCGTCGGTCGGCGTGCATCCCGATCACGAGGACATGCACGAGCCGACGCTCGCGGAGCTCGTCGAGCTGGCCGCGCACCCGAAGGTCGTCGCGATCGGCGAAACGGGCCTCGACTACTACCGGCTCGAAGGCCGCTCGATCGACGACATGGAATGGCAGCGCGAACGCTTTCGCACGCATATCCGCGCGGCGACCGCGACGATGAAGCCGCTGATCATCCACACGCGCTCGTCGTCGGAAGACACGCTGCGGATCATGGCCGAGGAGCGTGCGGGCGTGCCGGGCGGCGTGATGCACTGCTTCACCGAGCCGTGGCCGGTGGCCGAGCAGGCGCTCGCGCAGAACTTCCATATCTCGCTGTCGGGCATCGTCACGTTCAAGAATGCAACCGACGTGCAGGACGTCGCGCGGCGCGTGCCGCTCGACCGGCTGCTGATCGAGACCGACTCGCCGTACCTCGCGCCGGTGCCGTATCGCGGCAAGCCGAATGAACCTGCGTACGTCAGCCATGTCGGACGCTTTATCGCATCCGAGCGCGGGATCGCCGTCGAGGCGCTCGCCGATGCGACGACGCAGAACTTTTTCCGGCTGTTCAAGATCGCCCGCTAACGACGGGCGCGCAGCCGACAACCCAGGGAAGGAGCCCACAACAATGACGAAGCCGACCAACCATCTGCCGAAACGTGCACTCGTTGCCGCCGCGCTCGTCGCGAGCGGCCTGTTCGCGGCAGCCGGCGCGCATGCCGAATCGCTCGATGCGATCGTCAAGGCCGTCAAGTTCGACGACATCGCCGACATCGGCAAGCAGCTCAAGAGCGGCAAGCTCGACCCGAACACGATCGCGCCGAACGGCGACCCGCTGATCGTGATCGCCGCGCGCGAGAAGTCCGACAAGGTCGCGGCGGCGCTCGCCACGACGCCGAACGTCGACCTCGAGAAGGAAGACAAGGCCGGCGAAACCGCGCTGATGCTCGCGTCGCTGAACGGCGACGTCGGCCTCGCGAAGCTGCTGATCGACAAGGGGGCGGAAGTCAGCAAGAAGGGCTGGGCGCCGCTGCACTACGCGGCCACCAATGGCCAGGATGCAGTGGTGAAGCTGCTGCTCGACCACGACGCGTACATCGATACCGCCTCGCCGAACGGCACGACGCCGCTGATGATGGCCGCACGCGGCAACCATCCGTCGACGGTCACGCTGCTGCTCGACCAGGGCGCCGATCCGCAGGTGAAGAACCAGCTCGGCATCACCGCGCTCGAATTCGCGAAGCACTACAACGCGCCGGACGCGATCGAGATCCTGAGCAAGCGGACGACCCGCATCGGGGCATCGACGCCGGCAGAGGCGCAAAAGAGTGCAAAATGACGGTTTTCGGTGCGGCAGACGGTGCCCGCCCGGCCGGATTCCGGCCGGAGCAGGGCGTCCCGGCGCCGCGCCGGCCAAGGCAGCAGGCGGTCTCGGGCCGCATTGACATAAGGAACACCATGTTGCGCGCAATGTTTTGTGCCGCGGCGTTTGCCGTGCCGTTGTCGGCGGCGGCTTTCACGGGCGCTGATCTCGACCGGCTGTGCGCGAAGACGGACGTCAAGTCGCGGGCGTCGTGCGCGGCCTACATCGAAGGCGCCGCCGACGGCGTCTACAACACCATCGATGCGATCGGCGGCACGACGGGGCCGCGGGTCGGCCAGTATTTCTGCCTGCCGCCCGACATCCGGGCGCAGCAGATGACCGACGCGGTGCGCAAGTACATCGCGGAAAATCCGAAGCTGGCCGACTACAACGCGAGCACCGCGGTGTCGCTCGGTCTCGGCAAGGCGTTTCCCTGCAGGAGCGGCAGCTGACCTGACGCCGTGTCCGGGCCCGCGCGCGGGCCGGGCGTCGCCGACGCATCCAGGACGAGGCGTGCGCGCCTCATTACCCAAGGGCGCCGATGATTTCAATCGAGGAACTGCAGCGCATCACCGATGCGCCGCTGCATTCATGGCTCGGCACGCTGGCCGTGTCCATCATCGTCTTGCTGGTCGTCACGGTCGTGCACCGTCTCGGCGCACGCATCGTCAAGCGCATCGCGCAGCCGTATCCGTTGATGAGCGCGATCCTGCGCTACATCGACCGGCCGTCGCTCGTCGTGCTCGCGCTGCTTGCGCTCGAATTCCTGTGGGTCCAGGCCGACGACGGCATGTCGTTCGTGCGCGGCATGCGCACGGCGGCGGCGGTCGGCTCCATCGTTTCGCTCACGTGGCTGCTGGTGCGGCTGGCGGCCGGCGTCGGCGACGCCATCATCCAGGCGCATCCGATCGATACGGCCGACAACCTCCAGGCCCGGCGCATCCATACGCAGGCCAAGGTGCTCGTGCGGACCGTGATGGTGCTGATCGTGATCATCGGCACCGGCGCCGCGCTGATGACGTTCCCGAACGTGCGCCAGGTCGGCGCGAGCCTGCTGGCGTCGGCCGGCGTCGCGGGCCTGGTCGCCGGTATTGCCGCACGGCCGGTGCTCGGCAACCTGATCGCCGGGCTGCAGATCGCACTCACTCAGCCGATCCGGCTCGACGACGTGGTCGTGATCCAGGGCGAGTGGGGGCGCATCGAGGAAATCACCGGGTCGTTCGTGTCGGTGCGGCTGTGGGACCAGCGGCGCCTCGTCGTGCCGCTGCAGTGGATCATCGAGAACCCGTTCACGAACTGGACGCGCAGCAGCTCGGAAATCATCGGCACGGTCTATCTGTCGGTCGATTACCGCACGCCGCTCGCGCCGCTGCGCGAGGAACTCGCGCGGCTCGTCCACGCGGCGCCGGAGTGGGACGGCCGCGTGCAGGTGCTGCAGGTGACCGACGCGACGGAGCGCACGATGCAGTTGCGCGCGCTCGTCAGCGCGGCCGATTCGTCGTCGTGCTGGGACCTGCGCTGCCGCGTGCGCGAAGGGTTGATCGCGTACCTGCAGGATCGCTATCCGCAATGCCTGCCGCGCAGCCGAATGGAACTGTATCCGCACGATGCCGCGCCGGATGCGCCGAATCCCGAACGGCCGCACGCGCGCTCGCCTGCCGCCAGCACGGCGGCCAATACCGCGGCCGACCCGCAGACCGCCGAAGGCCGCTGACAGCGGCCCGCACGCTCACCCTCCATCGTCATGACCGCGCTGAACACGCTCGCCATCGCCAATTACCGCTCGCTGCGCGAGCTGATCGTGCCGCTCGCGGCGCTCAACGTCGTCACGGGGCCGAACGGCAGCGGCAAGTCGAGCGTGTACCGCGCACTGCGGCTGCTCGCCGACACCGCGCAGGGGCGCGTGATCCCGTCGCTCGCCCGCGAAGGCGGGTTGCCGTCGACGCTGTGGGCCGGCCCCGAGCGCTTTTCGCGGGCGATGCTGGACGGCGACATGCCGGTGACGCCTTTGGTGCGCAGCGGGCCCGTGAGCCTGAAGCTCGGCTTCGCCTGCGACGATTTCGGCTATGCGATCGATCTCGGCATGCCGGTGAAGAACGACGCGACGCAGTTTTCGCTCGATCCGGTGGTGAAGCGCGAGTGCATCTGGGGCGGTGCGATGTTGCGCCCGTCGACGCTGCTGGTCGACCGTCAGGGCGCGCAGATCCGCGCGCGTACCGCGTCGGGCGACTGGCAGACGATTCCGCAGCCGGTGGCGAGCTTCGACAGCATGATGACCGAGTTCGCCGATCCAACCGGCGCGCCCGAGATGATCGCGGTGCGCGAACGGATCCGCTCGTGGCGCTTCTACGATCACTTCCGGACCGATGCGCAGGCGCCGGCGCGACAGTCGCACATCGGCACCCATACGCCGGTGCTCGCGGACGACGGCGCCGACCTGGCCGCCGCGTTGCAGACGATTCGCGAGATCGGCGACGGCGCGGCACTCGATGCGGCGCTCGACGACGCGTTTCCCGGCGCGTCGGTCGAGATCGACAATCCGGGCGGCCGTGGCCGCTTCGACGTGCTGATGCGCCAGCCGGGGCTGTTGCGGCCGCTCGCGGCGGCCGAGCTGTCGGACGGCACGCTGCGCTACCTGCTGCTCGCGGCCGCGCTGCTGACCCCGCGGCCGCCGGCACTGATGGTGCTGAACGAACCGGAGACGAGCCTGCACCCCGATCTGCTGCCGGCGCTCGGCCGCCTGATCGCGCAGGCGGCGCAGCGTTCGCAGGTGCTCGTCGTGTCGCACGCGGCGCGGCTCATCGCGACGCTCGAGCGCGAGGCCGGCTGCGAATCGCTGGTGCTCGACAAGCAGCTCGGCGCGACCGGGCTCGTCGATGCCGATACGCGCGACCTGCCGCCATGGAAGTGGCCGTCGCGCTGACGGGCAGGGCGGCGGCACGCGTTCGGGCGCGATCGTCGCATAGGGGGCCGGATCGGCCCGAAACGCGGAATGTATCCTGCCTGTAACAACACCCATAAAATGAAAGACGGGCGGTTCCGCGCAGCGGGATCGCGAATAATGAAGGGATATCCGGCTGGCGCTGCATGGGGGGCCGGGGCGTGAAAGCCCGAAGGCCCGCCGGCCGTGACGCAACGGACAGGACACAGGAGACGTGGACCATGAGAATTGCCCAGATCGCGCCGCTGACCGAATCGGTGCCGCCGAAGCTGTACGGCGGCACGGAGCGCGTCGTGTCCTACATCACCGAGGCGCTCGTCGAGCTTGGCCATGATGTGACGCTGTTCGCGAGCGGCGATTCGACGACGCGGGCGAAGCTCGAGCCGGTCTGGCCGCGCGCGCTGCGGCTCGATTCGTCGATCCGCGACCGGGTCGCGCCGCACATGCTGCTGATGGAGACGGTCGCGCGCCGCGCGAAGGACTTCGACGTGCTCCATTTCCACATGGACTACTACTCGTTCTCGGTCTTCAACCGGCAGGAAACGCCCTACGTGACGACGCTGCACGGCCGGCTCGACCTGCCCGAGCAGCAGCCGGTGTTCGACACGTTCAACACGGCGCCGGTGATCTCGATTTCGAACGCGCAACGCCAGCCGCTGCCGCAGGCGAAATGGTTGACGACGGTCTACCACGGGCTGCCCGATACGCCGTACATGCCGCAGCCGGTCGAGCCGCGCTATCTCGCGTTCCTCGGCCGCATTTCGCCGGAGAAGCGCGTCGACACGGCGATCCGCATCGCCCGCCAGTGCGGGCTGCCGATCAAGATCGCCGCGAAGATCGACGCGGCCGACGAGGAATACTTCGAGCGCGAGATCAAGCCGCTCTTCGCGCTGCCGCACGTCGAATTCATCGGCGAGATCGCCGATCACCAGAAGGCCGAATTCCTGTCGGGCGCGCATGCGCTGCTGTTCCCGATCGACTGGCCGGAGCCGTTCGGCCTGGTGATGATCGAGGCGATGTCGTGCGGCACGCCGGTGATCGCGTTCAATCGCGGCGCGGTGCCCGAAGTGGTGGACGAGGGCGTGTCGGGTTTCATCGTCGAGGACGAAATCAGCGCGGTGGCCGCCGTGAACCGGCTGCACCTGCTGCCGCGAGCGCGCGTGCGGCAGCGCTTCGAGGAACGCTTCACGTCGCGCCGCATGGCGCAGCAGTATGTCGACGTCTACCAGTCGGTGATCCGTGCGCAGAAGCGCGCACGCTTCAAGGTGATCGACTCGACGACCTGACGCGCGACGCGCACGACGCGCGCGGATGGAAAAACGGCGATGCCCGCAAGGACATCGCCGTTTGTGCATGGCCTGCGCGTGGTGCGCACGGGCGGTGCGCGAGCGTCAGATCTTCAGCTTCGTGACCTTCGTGCCGTTGATCGACACGTCGCCCATCAGGCCCGCGTTCGTCAGCACGACGACCTGGACCGGCGCGGTGGCCGTGGTCGTGTCGACCGCGCCGTTCGCGCCCATCTTCACGAGCGCGACCGATGCGCCGGCGCCGGCCGCCCAGCCGTCCGAGCCGCGGAATTCGTCGAGCGCTTCCTGCGTCATGAACAGGAACACGATCGCCTTCGACTGCGCACCGGCCTGCAGGCCGACCGACAGCGACGACGTGTTGTAGTAGCCGACCGTGCTGCCGCCGACGCGCAGTGCGCCGTTGCCGGACTGGCCGCCGACGATGAAGCCGGCCTGGATGACGTCCGGGAAGACGAGCACGCCGCGCGACTTCGCGACGAGTTCGCGCGAGCCCTTGACCGTGGAGTACATGCGCGACAGCGTGGCGTCGACGCTCGAGTCGATTGCCTGACGCTTCGACGCGTTCGTTGCGGCGTTGTCCGGCTTGTCCGGGGTGGTGGTGCAACCGGTGAGCGCGAGGCTACCGACGATGAGCGCAGCGGCGGCTTTCAGCACAAGATTCCGTTTTTGCATCGTTCTTCTCCATCGGATGATGTTCGGAGTGAGTCTCGCTCAGGGAGCGGATCACGTCGGCAGTTATATCACAGCGGATTACAGCCTCTTTTCGTTGCGACGTGAAAAAGCGTCAAATCGCTCGGGGATGTCGCGGCGCGCCAACGGACGAACCGGCACCCGCGCGCCGACGTCGTATCGGCATGCGGGAAACACGATGGTCGATCGGATGGCGGCGCCTGCCGCGCGCATCAGTGCGTGACGGGTGGAACAGGCGGCTTGATCGGCGGGCGGCGCAGCGCGCGGCGGATCAGCGCGATCACGACGCCGCAGGCGAACAGGAACGCGGCCGGCACGACCCAATAGCCGACGAACGCATGCCACAGATAGCCTGCGAGCGTATTGCGGCGCACCACGTATTCGTCGCGGGCCGCCTGCTGGCGCGGCGCATTGGCGGCGAGCACGTCGGCCGGGCAGCCGGCCGCGCGCGCCTCGTCAGATTCCCCGTGGCACTTCGCGGCGGCGCCGGCGGCCTGCTGCGCATCGGTGAGCTGCCAGGTGGTCAGCGCGAGTTGCAGGTCCGCCTTGTTGTACGCCATCTCCTCGCGGATCTCGCGCACGGCGACGATCGCGACGGGCACGGCCCAGAATACGATCACGATCAGCCAGCGGCGGAACCAGCGGTGTTGTCTCCATGCCATCCATGCCTCCGTTTGACGCGTGTGCGCGTCTGTCTCGAGGGCGGCCCGATGGCGCTTCTTGTACTTGGATGGGCCGCGTTGCAGCCATCATAGAAGAAAACGCGGCGAATTGCCGCACCATGTGGCGGCGCCGGCACGGCGGGCTGGAAAAGCGGGGCGGGAGACTGTTGCAACGGCGCGGCAGCGGGGCCGGGCGGGGCGCGTCGATGCGCGTGCAACGAAAACAAAAATGCCGCGCCCGCCGAAGCGGTGCGCGGCATTCGATACGGGAGCGCCGGAACTCAGGCGGCCGGCTGGCTGCTCAGGCAGCTCTTCATGAACGCCTTGCGGTCGTCGCCTTTCTTGCCGGTGGCCTGCGTGTTGCACGCCTTCATCTTTTCCTGCTGCGACATGGCCTTCGCGGGCTTCGCCGACAGGCAGTCCTTCATGAACGCCTTGCGTTCGTCGCCCGTCTTGCCGGCTGCCTGGGTGTTACAGGCCTTCATCTTGTCCTGCTGGCTGTTCGCCGCGAACGCGGGGGAAGCCAGCATGCCGCCGAGAAGCACTGCGGCTACGAGCGATTGGATTTTCATTTCGACACTCCCATGGGGTGAATTGCGTGTTATCGACGCCGCCACGAAGCACCGTGCAATGAGGATAGGGTCGCATCGCACAGCGCGCTCCGATTATGGCAAATCAATGTGAAAACACCAAAACGGCACTTTCTATAACGTTGCGGACGCCACGGCCGTTGACGGCACGCGTCACCGGACGATCGGGACAAACCATGATGCGCGGCGGCCGGCCTCGGTCGCCACGCCGGAACCCGGCCGCAAGCCTTTACAATCGCGGCCATGAACACTTCGAATTCCGCATCCCCTTCGTCCGCGGCGGCCCTGCCGCGCATCGCCGTGCTCGCCACCGGCGGCACGATCGCCGGCGCCGCGCCCGACGCCGCCAGCACGGCCGGCTACCAGGCCGGCGCGCTGGGCGTCACTTTCCTGGTCGACGCGGTGCCGGCGCTCGCGTCCGTCGCGCGCGTCGACGCCGAGCAGATCGCCAGTATCGACAGCAAGGATCTCGCGCTGCCGCTGTGGAATACGCTCGCCGCGCGGATCGACGCGCTGATGGCCGACCCGGCGGTCGACGGCATCGTGATCACCCACGGCACCGACACGCTCGAGGAAACCGCGTATGCGCTGCACCTGGTCGTCGACGGCGACAAGCCGGTCGTGCTGACGGCCGCGATGCGGCCGGCGACCGCGCTGTCTTCCGACGGCCCGCTGAACCTGCTGAATGCGGTGACGGTGGCCGCGCATCCGTCCGCGCGCGGGCAGGGCGTGCTGGTCGCATTCAACAACCGGATCCACGGCGCGCGCGACGTCGTGAAGACGAGCACCTATGCGGTCGATGCATTCCAGTCGCCGGAACTCGGCGCGCTCGGCTGGGTGCAGGACGGCCGGGTCGAATTCGCCCGCCGCGTCACGCGTTCGCGCGACACGCCACTGGCGATCGCCGCCGCGTGGCCGCCTGTCGACGTCGTCGCGAGCTACGCGGGCGTGACGCGGACGGCCGTCGACGCGCTCGTCGCGGCCGGCGTGCGCGGTCTCGTCGTCGCGGGCACGGGCAACGGCTCGATCCATGCGACGCTGCAGGCGGCGCTGGCCGATGCGGTGAACGCGGGCGTCGCGGTGGTTCGCGCGTCGCGCGTCGGGTCCGGGCATGTGATGCGCAACGGCGCCGCGAGCGACGATGCGCTCGGCTTCGTGAGCGCAGGGTCGCTGAACCCGTTCAAGGCGCGGGTGCTGCTGATGCTCGCGCTCGCGAACGGCATTCACGGCCGCGACGCGCTGCAGCGCGTGTTCGATACGCTATGACCGGCTGACCGATACGCGCGGCGCGGGCCGCGCGCGTCACCATGAAAAAAGCAGGCCATCGGCCTGCTTTTTTTGTCCGTCAGTCCGGCAACAATGCTCAGGACTGCGGCGGAATCACGAGCTTCTGGCCCGGGTAGATCCGGTCCGGGCTCGACAGCATCGGCTTGTTCGCCTCGAAGATCACCGGGTACTTGTTCGCGTCGCCGTAGACTTCCTTGGCGATCGCCGACAGCGTGTCGCCCGGCTTCACGTCGTGGTACTGCACTTCCGGATCGTCCGGCTGCAGATCGTCGTCATTGACGCCCGCGACGCCTTGCACGTTGCCGGCCGCGACCTTGACCTTGGCCTTCGTGTCGAGGTCGGCGACGCTGCCCGACAGCGTCACGGTGCGCGATGCGCCGTCGAACGCCACGGTCAGGTTCGACGTGTCGAGACCTTGCGTGTTGATGTAGTTCTTGATGGCATCGGCCGCGGTCTGGTTTGCGGCATTCGGATCTTCCGCGGCTTGCGCATCGGCATGACCCAGCAGTTTTTCGCCCGCCTCTTTGATAAACGAAAGAAGACCCATCGTTGCACTCCTTAGGTGGTTGAAAAGAAAACGCGCCGTGAAGTGGCGAAAAAAACACCGCGCTGGGCGCGGTCACCGGAGGTGAACGCTAGCGCGGCGGTTTTCTCGAAAGGCGTGGCGAAAGTGTAGGCGTTCATGACGACGATTGCATGAAAAATCGCACGCTCGAACGTAAAGAAATGTAATACGCGAAATCCGACAGGCGGACACCCGACGACGACGTCTGACCGACCAAGGCTTCCCCGGCGTCGCCGGGTGCCGCTGCGGACCCCACCACGCCGCTCTCAGCCCAGAGCGGCGTTTTTCGCCCCGTCCCGCATGCCATCGGCAGTGCAGGGCGGGGCGCCCCACCGTGATGCGCGAGTGCGTGGCGCCTCGCGCATCGATGCGACCGGCCGTGCCGGTCACGTGTGTCTGTCGCGCGCGTCCGCCATCGCAGCGGAAACGCGCATCGTTGCAGCCGTGTTACGCGGCCGGCGTCTGGCCGATCTCGAAGTTCGACATGATCTCGAGCGCGCGCACGAGCGCCGAGTGATCCCAGGCCTTGCCGCCGTGCGACGCACACACGCTGAACAGTTGCTGCGCGCTCGCGGTATGCGGCAGCGCGAGGCCGAGCTTGCGTGCGCCGTCGAGCGCGAGGTTCAGGTCCTTCTGGTGCAGCTCGATGCGGAATCCCGGATCGAACGTGCGCTTCGTCATCCGCGCGCCGTGCACTTCGAGGATGCGCGACGCGGCGAAGCCACCCATCAGCGCCTGACGCACACGCTCCGGATCGGCGCCCGAACGAGCGGCGAACAGCAGCGCTTCGCCGACCGCCTCGATGTTCAGCGCGACGATGATCTGGTTCGCGACCTTGCAGGTCTGGCCCGCGCCGTTGTCGCCGACGAGCGTGATGTTCTTGCCCATCTTCTCGAACAGCGGCCTGGCGCGTTCGAATGCCGCCTCCGGGCCGCCGACCATGATCGTCAGCGTCGCTTCGCGTGCGCCGACTTCGCCGCCGGACACCGGCGCGTCGAGGTAGTCGCAGCCGAGTGCGTTGATCTGCTTCGCGAATTCCTGCGTGTCGAGCGGCGAGATCGAGCTCATGTCGATCACGAGCTTGCCGGCCGAGAGGCCCTTCGCGACGCCGTCGTCGGCGAACAGCACGTTACGCACGTCCGGCGTATCCGGCACCATCGAGATGATGATGTCCGCGTTCTTCGCGACTTCGGTCGAGTTCGCGACGACCTTCGCGCTCGTGCGCAGGTCGTCCGGGATCGGGAACGCGCCGTTCACGACGAGCTGGTGGTCGCCCTTGAGCAGGTTGCGCGCCATGTGCGCGCCCATGATGCCGAGGCCGATGAAACCGATGGTTGCCATGTGAAAGTCTCCTATAGGGCTGAAAACGGAAAGGGCGGATCTCAGGCGGCGCGACGCGCCTAGCCCGGTGCGCAGCCGGCGACGCTTTGCAGCCAGCCGAGGCCTTCCGTCGTGGTGGTGCGGGGCTTGTATTCGCAGCCGACGTAGCCGGCATAGCCGAGCCGGTCGAGCAGCGCGAACAGGAACGCGTAGTTGATCTCGCCCGTGCCCGGCTCGTTGCGGCCCGGGTTGTCCGCGAGCTGGACGTGGCCGATCGATGCGAGGTTGCGTTCGATCGTCGCGGCCAGTTCGCCTTCCATGCGTTGCATGTGATAGATGTCGTACTGCAGGAACAGATTGTCCGAGCCGACCGCGCGGATCACGTCGAGCCCTTCCGACGAGCGGTTCAGCGCGAAGCCCGGGATGTCGAAGCTGTTGCACGGCTCGACGAGCAGGCGGATGCCTTCGCGCTTCAACGCATCGGCGGCAAAGCGCAGGTTGTCGACGATCGTGACGAACGTCTTGTCGCGCGCCGTGCTGGCCGACGGGATGCCGACGAGGCAGTTCAGCTGCGGCACCTTCAGCGCCTTCGCGTACTCGATCGCACGGCCGACCCCTTCCTGGAATTCGCCGACGCGATCGGGCAGGCACGCGATGCCGCGCTCGCCCTGGTCCCAGTTGCCGGCGGGCAGGTTGTGCAGCACGAGGCGCAGGCGATGCGTCTCGAGCCGCTCGGCGAGTTCCTCTTTCGCGTACGGATACGGGAACAGGAACTCGACGGCGTCGAAGCCCGCGTCGGCGGCCGCCTTGAAGCGGTCGAGGAACGGCACTTCGTTGAACAGCATGGTCAGGTTTGCAGCAAACTTCGGCATGAGCTAAGCCTCTTCGGTCGGTCAGTCAAAAATGTCGTGCGGTTCAGTCGAGCATCGAGATCGCGGTCGGTGCGTGCTCGGCCTTTTCGGCGAGATCCTCGAATTCGTTGATCGCGTCGATTTCGGTGCCCATCGAGATGTTCGTCACGCGCTCGAGGATCACTTCCACGACCACCGGCACGCTGAACTCTTCCGCGAGCGTTTGCGCCTGGCGCAGCGCCGGCTCGATCTCTTCCGGCTTGAACACGCGCAGCGCCTTGCAGCCGAGGCCTTCCGCAACCGCGACGTGGTCGACGCCATAGCCGTTCAGTTCCGGCGCGTTCACGTTGTCGAACGCGAGCTGCACGCAGTAGTCCATGTCGAATGCACGCTGCGCCTGGCGGATCAGCCCGAGGTACGAGTTGTTCACGACGACGTGCACGTACGGCAGCTTGAATTGCGCGCCGGCGGCCAGTTCCTCGATCATGAACTGGAAGTCGTAGTCGCCGGACAGCGCGACGATCGGGCGGCTCGGGTCCGCTGCCCGCACGCCGAGCGCGGCGGGGATCGTCCAGCCGAGCGGGCCGGCCTGGCCGCAGTTGATCCAGTTACGTGCCTTGAACACGTGCAGGAACTGCGCGGCGGCGATCTGCGACAGGCCGATCGTGCTGACGTAGCACGTATCGCGGCCGAACACCTTGTTCATCTCTTCGTACACGCGCTGCGGCTTGACCGGCACGTTGTCGAAGTGCGTCTTGCGCTGCAGCGTGCGCTTGCGTTCCTGGCATTCCGCGACCCATGCGCTGCGGTCCTTCAGCTTGCCGGCGGCCTTCCATTCCCGTGCGACGGCGACGAACAGTTCCAGCGCGGCCTTCGCGTCCGACACGATGCCGAGGTCCGGGCCGAACACGCGGCCGATCTGCGTCGGCTCGATGTCGACGTGCACGAACTTGCGGCCCTTCGTATAGACCTCGACGCTGCCCGTGTGCCGGTTCGCCCAGCGGTTGCCGATGCCGAGCACGAAGTCGGACGCGAGCATCGTGGCGTTGCCGTAGCGGTGCGACGTCTGCAGGCCGACCATGCCGGCCATCAGCGGGTGGTCGTCGGCAATCGCGCCCCACGACATCAGCGTCGGGATCACCGGCACGCCGATCGTTTCGGCGAACTGGACGAGCAGGTCTTCCGCCGCTGCGTTGAGCACGCCGCCGCCCGACACGATCAGCGGCTTGTCCGCGTCGTTGAGCATCGCGAGCGCCTTCTCGATCTGCGCGCGGGTGGCCGCGGGCTTGTAGACCGGCAGCGGTTCGTACGTGTCGATGTCGAATTCGATTTCGGCGAGTTGCACGTCGATCGGCAGGTCGACCAGCACCGGGCCCGGACGGCCCGAGCGCATCAGGTGGAACGCCTGCTGGAACACGCGCGGCACGAGCGCCGGCTCGCGCACGGTGACGGCCCACTTCGTGACGGGCTTCGCGATCGATTCGATGTCGACGGCCTGGAAGTCTTCCTTGTACAGGCGGGCACGCGGTGCCTGCCCGGTGATCGCGAGGATCGGAATCGAGTCGGCGGAAGCGGAATAGAGACCGGTGATCATGTCGGTGCCGGCGGGGCCCGACGTGCCGATGCACACGCCGATGTTGCCCGGGGCCGCACGCGTGAAGCCTTCGGCCATGTGCGACGCGCCTTCGACGTGGCGTGCCAGTACGTGGCTGATGCCACCCGACTTGCGCATGGCCGAGTAGAACGGGTTGATCGCTGCGCCCGGCACGCCGAACGCGGTCTGGATGCCTTCTTTCTCGAGCACGAGCACAGCTGCGTCGACGGCTCTCATCTTGGCCATGAATGTCTCCTTGAATGGGGTGGATCTTGCAAATGGGTCTGTTGGGGACACTTTAGGGATGCAGGAAAGGTTTGATAAGATCAGCCGAAGTCGCTTTTTTCGAAACTAAAAGTATGGAATGACGGCCGGGCGGGGCTTTCCGCCGGTGCCGCCGCAGAGACGGAGACGGGAGATGGATCGCTTCAAGCAGATCGAGACGTTCGTGCGGGTGGCCGATGCCGGCAGCCTCGCGGCGGCGGCGCTCGAGGAGGGCGTGTCGCCGGTGGTGCTCGGGCGGCGCATCGACGCGCTCGAAAAGCGTCTCGGCGTGAAGCTGATGTACCGCTCTACGCGGCGGCTGGTGGTCAGCGAGGAGGGCGCCGCGTTCCTCGAGCGTTGTCGCGGCCTCCTGTCCGAATGGGACCAGGCCGAGAACGAGCTGGCCGCCGGGGGGCGCGCGGTCAGCGGCCACCTGATCGTGTCCGCGCCGGCCGCATTCGGGCGCAAGCACGTCGCGCCGCACGCCCCCGGCTTTCTGGCCGACAAGCCCGAGATGCAGCTGTCGTTCAACCTGACCGACCGCGTCGTCGATCTCGTGCGCGAAGGCTATGACCTGTCGATCCGGATCGGTGGGGCCGTCGATCCGAACTTCGTCGCGGTGAAGCTCGCGTCGAACCGGCGTGTCGTGTGCGGCACGCCCGAGTATTTCCGCCGGCACGGCCGGCCGAAGTCGCTCGACGACCTGCTCAAGCACAACTGCCTGGCGTTCAACCTGCAGGGCGGGCAGAACCGCGGCTGGTATTTCCAGCGCCACGGCAAGATCGCGACGATGCGCGTGGCGGGCAATCTCGACTGCAACGACGGCGAGCTGCTGCACCGCTGGGTGGCCGAAGGTCTCGGGCTCGGCTGGCGCTCCACTTGGGAGATCGCCGCCCAGCTCGAGACGGGCGAGCTTGAAACCGTGCTCGACGAATATGCGTTGCCCGACTACGACATCCTCGCGGTCTACCCGCAGCAGCGCTACGTGCCGGCGCGCGTGCGCTACTTCATCGACTACCTGCGCGCCGCTTACGCGAGTCCGGGCTACTGGAGCACCACGCCGTAACGGCGCGGACGGCCCGGCCGCAGGGCTGTCCGGCGATTTTTTACGCTTCGGGCGCGCGGCGCGGGAATAAACTCGACGCAACGACGGTAAGGTCATCAAGCGTGCACGTTGCCAGTCTGTCCGGGCGCCGTGCTCGGAACGGGCGCGGCTTCGGCCGCCGGGACCAGGGAGGCCATGTGGGGCAAGCCGGACAGGCGATCGAAGAGCGGTCGGCGGACGACGCGGTGGCGCGCGGCGAGCGGTTTCGTGCGCTCGTGCTGCCGCATCTCGACGCCGCGTACAACCTCGCGCGCTGGCTGAGCGGCAACGCCGGCGATGCGGACGACGTCGTCCAGAACGCGTGCATGCGCGCACTGCGCTTCGTCGATTCGTGTCGCGGCGACAACGCCCGGCCGTGGCTGCTGACGATCGTGCGCCACACCTGGTACACGGAATGGCGGCGCCGCACGCATGCGCACGAGGTTGCGCTGCCCGACACGCTCGACGACACCGACGTGCCCGACGACTGGCAACCCGCGACCGACGATCCGCTCGCGCACCTGCTGCGCGGCGAGAACGTGCGGCTCGTGAACGAAGCGCTCGCGAAGCTGGCGCCCGAATACCGCGAGGTGCTCGTGCTGCGCGAGATGGAGGACCTGAGCTACCGCGAGATCGCGGCGATCGCGGACGTGCCGGTCGGCACCGTGATGTCGCGGCTCGCACGCGGCCGGCGCAAGCTCGCCGCGCTGCTGCGCGGCGAGCCCGCACCGGCGGCCGAAGGCAGGCAGGGCCGTACGCCGGCTGGCGGAACCGCATCGGAGGCTATCGATGGACTGTAACGAAGCGCGAGCGTTGCTGGACGCGGACGTCGACCGCGAGCTGTCGGCGCCCGATGCGTTGCGGGTCCAGCAGCATGTCGAAGGATGCGAAGCGTGCCGCCGCGAACGCGCGCGGATCGTCACGCTGGTGCAGGCCGTGCGCCAGGCCGACTACCACCGTGCGCCGGATGCATTGCGGGCCAGCATTCTCGCGAGCCTGCCGGCGGCGGCCGATGCGCCCGTGCGCGAGCAGGCGCAGCCGCAGCCCGAACCGCGGTCAACGCCGCAGCCGCGTCCGCGTGGCCGCCGCTGGTTTTCGTGGCTGACGGATCAAGGCGGGGCGGCGCGCCCGGCGTCGGCCGGCATGGGGCCGCGCGTGGCCGCGCTGCCCGGCCTCGGCTGGGGCGTCGCGCTGCTGGTGGCGCTTGCCGCGGCGGGCGGGATGACGTTGTCCGCCCGCCACGCCGACACCGACCGCACGGTCGACGAACTCGTGTCGAGCCACGTGCGGGCCGACCTGTCGGCGCGGGACATCGACGTGATCTCGACCGACCGGCACACGGTCAAGCCGTGGTTCAACGGCCGGATCGACTATGCGCCGCCGGTCGAGGATCTCGCGGCGGACGGCTTCGCGCTGGTCGGCGGCCGGCTCGACTATGTCGGGCGGCGCCGCGTCGCGGTGCTCGTCTACCGTCACCGGCAGCACGTGATCGACGTCTACGTGCGGCCGGCCGGGGAGGGGCCGGGGGCGCCGTACACGACCGTGTCGCAAGGCTACGCGCTCGACCGCTGGGAGGCGGCCGGCATGACCTGGTGGGCCGTGACCGACGCCGAACCGTCGGCGCTCGCGGCATTCAGGACCGCGCTCGATGCGCGACTCGGCGTGACACGCACCGAATGACGGCGGCGGGCTGCGGCCTGCCGCCTGTCGCGCGTTTCTGTTCCGACCCTGACCGGGAAATGCGCCCAAGAGCGCCCGACCTGCCCGGGTTCGCCCCCTCAAGTCTTTGAAAACATGGCCGAATCCGCGCACGAACCGTCGATTGGCCTTGCATGCGCCCCGTATCCGGGTTAGAATCTTCGGCTTCTCACTTGCCACACCGGTTCAGACGCCCGGGTGGCTTTAATCCACAAGGAGTGTGTAATGCGTCATTACGAAATCGTATTCATCGTGCACCCCGATCAGAGCGAGCAAGTGCCCGCGATGATCGAGCGTTACAAGACCACGATCACGTCGCACGGCGGTCAGATCCACCGCGTCGAAGACTGGGGCCGTCGCCAACTGGCCTACATGATCGAGAAACTCGCGAAGGCTCACTACGTCTGCATGAACATCGAGTGCGACCAGACGACGCTCGACGAACTCGAACACGCGTTCAAGTTCAACGACGCCGTGCTGCGCCACCTCATCGTCAAGATGAAGAAGGCCGAAACCGGCCCGTCGCCGATGATGAAGGAAGTTCAGCGCGAAGAAGCCAAGAAGGCGGCTGCAGCTCAGCCGACCGAAGCGCAGGCTTAAGTTCGTCATTCATTAAGCCATCAAGGAGCGCGTCACTCACGTGAACAGGTTGCAATTGACGGCAAGCGTCGTCGAACGCGCACCGGTGCGATATACGCCGGCAGGTGTTCCGATCGCAAGCGCCACATTGCATCACCGCACGGAAGTCGTCGAAGCAGGCATTCCCCGTCAGGTCGAAATGACGATCGAGGCGGTGGCGGCCGGTGAGGCGAGCGGCAGGCTGGAAAGTCGTGAAATGGGCGTCGAAACGCTGTTCACGGGCTTCCTGGCAAAGAAAAGCCGCAACGCGAGAACCTTGGTGTTTCACATCACAGCATTGCAGGACATTGGAAAGGACTGAAATCATGCCCCGCCCGACTGGTAAGAAATTCGACAAGCGTCGTCAGCAACAAAACCCGCTCTTCAAGCGCAAGAAGTTCTGCCGTTTCACGGCTGCAGGCGTCGAGCAGATCGACTACAAGGACACGGAAACGCTGAAGGACTTCATCGGCGAAAACGGCAAGATCACGCCGGCTCGTCTGACGGGTACGAAGGCGCACTATCAGCGTCAGCTGGATACGGCCATCAAGCGTGCGCGTTTCCTCGCGCTGCTGCCGTACACCGATCAGCACAAGGCGTAACCAGGCGACGCAATAAGGAGAATTCGAATGCAAATCATTCTGTTGGAAAAAGTCGCTAATCTGGGTAACCTCGGCGACATCGTCAAGGTCAAGGACGGTTACGCTCGCAACTTCCTGATCCCGAACCGCAAGGCTCGCCGTGCAACGAAGGAAGCGATCGCCGAATTCGAAGTTCGCCGCGCTGAACTCGAAAAGATCGCCGCTGAAAAGCTGGCGGCATCGCAGGCAGTCGGCGAGAAGCTGAACGGCCAGTCGTTCGAAATCACGCAGAAGTCGGGCGTTGACGGCCGTCTGTTCGGCTCGGTCACGAACGGCGACGTCGCGGAACTGTTGAAGAAGGCAGGTTTCGAAGTCGAGAAGCTGCAAGTTCGCATGCCGGAAGGCCCGCTGAAGATGATCGGCGAGCACAACGTCCAGGTCGCGCTGCATACGGACGTCGTCGTCGACGTCACGATCAACGTGATCGGCGACCACGCGTAAGCGTACGCAAGCTTTCCGGGCGGCTTCCGCCGTCCGGACAAGGGCAGGCGCCCGGGCAACCGGGGCCTGCCTTTTTTATTGCTCGTTCGCCGGTGGCCGGTATGGCGCCGCCCTGTGTAATTCGCGATAATCCCAACCCATGAACGCGCCGCAAGATCCTCAAATCGAATCGCTGAAAGTCCCGCCGCATTCGGTCGAAGCCGAGCAGTCGGTGCTCGGCGGCCTGTTGCTCGACAACGCGGCCTGGGACCGGATTGCCGACTTCCTGTCGCAGGGCGATTTCTACCGCTACGACCACCGGATCATCTACGAGCACATCGGCCGCCTGATCGCGTCGACGCGCCCGGCCGACGTCGTGACCGTGTACGAAGCGCTGACCACGTCCGGCAAGGCCGACGACGTCGGCGGGCTGGCCTACCTGAACGCGCTCGCACAGAACACGCCGAGCGCGGCGAACATCCGCCGCTATGCGGAAATCGTGCGCGACCGCGCGGTGCTGCGCCGGCTCGTGTCGGTTGCCGACGAAATCTCGGCCGATGCGTTCAACCCGCAGGGCAAGGAAGTCCGCCAGCTGCTCGACGAGGCCGAGTCGAAGGTGTTCTCGATTGCCGAAGAGGGCGCGCGCGGCAACCAGGGCTTTCTCGAGATCGGCCCGCTGCTCACGCAGGTCGTCGAGCGCATCGATACGCTGTACCACACGGCGAACCCGAGCGACGTCACGGGCACGCCGACGGGCTTCGTCGACCTCGACCGGATGACGTCCGGGATGCACGGCGGTGAACTGATCATCGTTGCCGGAAGACCCTCGATGGGTAAAACGGCCTTCTCGATGAACATCGGCGAATACGTCGCGGTCGAGTACGGGCTGCCGGTCGCAGTGTTCTCGATGGAAATGCCGGGTACCCAGCTCGTGATGCGGATGCTCGGCTCGATCGGCCGGCTCGACCAGCACCGGATGCGCACGGGCCGCCTGACGGACGAGGATTGGCCGAAACTGACGCACGCGGTGCAGAAGATGAGCGAGGCACAGCTCTTCATCGACGAAACCGGCGGCCTGAACCCGATGGAATTGCGCTCGCGCGCGCGGCGGCTGGCGCGGCAATGCGGCAAGCTTGGCCTGATCATCGTCGACTACCTGCAGCTGATGTCAGGTTCGTCGCAGGGCGAGAACCGCGCGACCGAAATCTCGGAAATCTCGCGATCGCTGAAGAGCCTCGCGAAGGAACTCGACGTGCCGGTGATCGCGCTGTCGCAGCTGAACCGCGGCCTCGAACAACGCCCGAACAAGCGCCCGGTGATGTCGGATTTGCGCGAATCGGGCGCAATCGAACAGGACGCGGACGTGATCCTGTTCATCTACCGTGACGAAGTCTACAACCCGGACAGCCCCGACAAGGGTACGGCCGAAATCATCATCGGCAAGCAGCGTAACGGTCCGATCGGCCCCGTTCGGCTCACGTTCCTGGGGCAATACACGAAGTTCGACAACTTTGCTGGAGCGCAGACCTTCTACGGCGAGTAACGCCGGTTGTAAAGTCCTAAATCGCCAAACGTTGTATCCAATCCCGCCGTGCGCACATGCGCGCGGCGCGGCGCGACCGGAAACGGTACAATACCGCCCGTTTTCGTGACAGTAGTTTGACAATCTCTCAGGAATCCCATGTTCGGTCGATTCATGCCCACCGAGGGCAAGTTCTTTGAACTCTTCAACGCGCACGCGAAGCACATCGTTGCCGGCGGGCGCGAACTCGAACTGCTGATCGACAATCTCGCCGATGCCGAGATTCACAAGCAAAACGTGCAAACCGCCGAGAAGGCCGCCGACAAGCTTACGCACGAGGCGATCGATCTGCTGCACAAGACGTTCATCACGCCGCTCGATCGCGACGAGATCCACAAGCTGATCACGACGATGGACGACATCCTCGACCTGATGGAAGACGTCGCGACGGCCGTGTCGCTGTACGACGTACGTTCCGTCACGTCGGAAGCGAGCCAGCTCGCGCACATCGTCACGCAGTCGGCCCAGCACGTGCAACAGGCAGTCGGATTGCTGTCCGACATGAAGCAGTCGGCGCAGATCCTCAAGCAGTGCGAGGAGATCGACCGCTGGGAGTCGGAAGCCGATCGCGTGTTGCGCGCCGCAATGTCGAAGCTGTTCCGCGAGGAAGACGACGTGAAGACGCTCATCAAGCTGAAGGCGATCTACGAGCTGCTCGAAGAGATCACCGACAAGTGCGAGGACGTCGCGAACATCATCGAAGGCATCGTGCTGGAAAACGCCTGAGCGGACCACGATGCATTCGATACAACTCGCCCTATGGATGGTCGCGGCACTCGTGCTCGTCGCGCTCATATTCGACTTCATGAACGGCTTTCACGACGCGGCGAACTCGATCGCCACCGTCGTGTCGACCGGGGTGCTGAAGCCCCAGCAGGCCGTCGTGTTCGCGGCCGCGTTCAACGTGATCGCGTACTTCATCTTCCACCTGAAAGTCGCCCAGACCGTCGGTAAAGGCACGATCGACCCCGAGATCGTCGACCACTACGTCATCTTCGGCGCGCTGGTCGGTGCGATCGGCTGGAACGTGATCACGTGGTACTACGGGATTCCGTCGAGCTCATCGCACGCGCTGATCGGCGGCCTCGTCGGCGCGGCGCTCGCCAAGTCGGGCTGGAGCTCGCTGAACATCGACGGGCTGCTGAAGACGATCGCGTTCATCTTCATCTCGCCGCTGCTCGGCTTCATCCTCGGTTCGCTGTTCATGCTCGGGGTGTCGTGGCTGTATTTCCGCACCGCGCCCAGCAAGGTCGACCGGCGCTTCCGCCGGCTGCAGCTGCTGTCGGCCGGGCTGTACAGCCTCGGCCACGGCGGCAACGACGCGCAGAAGACGATCGGCATCATCTGGATGCTGCTGATCGCGTCGGGCTATGCGTCGGCGACCGCCGATGCGCCGCCGGCGTGGGTGATCGGCGCGTGCTACCTGTCGATGGGCCTCGGCACGCTGTTCGGCGGCTGGCGCATCGTGCGCACGATGGGCCAGAAGATCACGAAGCTCAAGCCGGTCGGGGGTTTCTGTGCGGAAACCGGTGGTGCGATGACGCTGTTCCTCGCGTCGTTCCTCGGCATTCCGGTGTCGACCACGCACACGATCACCGGCGCGATCGTCGGCGTCGGCGCGACGCAGAAGCTGTCGGCCGTGCGCTGGGGGGTGGCCGGCAACATCGTGTGGGCCTGGGTGCTGACGCTGCCCGCGGCTGCGTTGTTCGCGGCCGGCGGATGGTGGCTCGGTCACCAGATCTTCTGATCGCCGACGTAGCCGGATCGACATCCGATGCGCCGCCAGCCGAAAGGCTGCGGCGCATTTTCTTTGGGAGCGGGGAGTTCGCGGCGGAACGGGCGGGGCGGCGGCAGATACCGCCAACGTGATTGACTGTCGAGGTTCGGGCAACCGGTTAGTAGCTTCCGTTCGCAAACCGCGCGATCGGATCGTCTGCCGTACCGGTGCGCGGGCTGACGGGCGCGGATTGCGTCGACGCGCGCCATACCTGCACAGGTGCGGGCTCGATACTGCGCGGAGATGCCGGCGCGGCGGCAGGCGGCGGTTCGGCATCGAACGCGGCGGCCTGGGCGGCCGTGAGCGCCGTCGTCGGAATCTGCGTGCCGGACTCGACCGGGGCGGCAGGCGCTGCATTGGCCGTCATCGCGGTCATCCCGTCATTCACTGACGTTGCCTGTTGCTGCGCGGCCTGCCTGCGCGGTGGCGGCGGTTCGTACGGATCGGCGGCCGGGGCTGCGGGTGCGGCTGCGGCGGTCGTCACGACCGGCGCGGCAGCGATAACCGGCGCGGGCGCAGGCGCCTGCGCGGTTCTCGCTTGCGACGACGCATAGGCAGGCGGCCGCGGCGCGGCGGCAGTCACGACCACCGGGGCCGGTGCGGCCGCCGGCGCGCTGCGCGGCTCGTCGCGCTTCGCCTCGTAGGTCGGTGCATCGAACGGCGTTGGCGCCCCGCGCGGCGGCGCGACGCGGCGAATGCCGTCGAAACGCTTGGCCCAGTACGGGTTCGTCAGGTAGTCGAGCCGCACGGTGCCGCCCGTCGACGGTGCGTTGACGAAGCGCAGCTTGCCGACATAGATGCCGACGTGCGAATGCGGCCGTCCGGTCGTATTGAAGAAGATCAGGTCGCCCGGCGCGATCTGGTCGGGCTCGATCGACACGCCGCGGCCGCTCATGTCGGCCGTCGTGCGGGGCAGGTTCACGTCGGCCGCCCGGCCGATCACATAGCGCACGAGCCCGCTGCAGTCGAAGCCGCTCGTCGGCGTGTTGCCGCCCCAGCGATACGGGACGCCGACGAGGCTCATCGCCTGGATCGAGATTTCTTCCTGGCCGACGCTGTGATCGACGAATTTCGGGAAATTGGCGGGGGCGGGGAATGCGCGCGGCGTTGTGATCCTCATGCCCGAATCGGAGCGCGATGCCGACTGCGGCGGCACGCTGGAGCAGGCCGCAAGCAGGGAAACGACGGCGACGGGGACCCAAATTCGAAGCATGGCGAGGCGGGCGAGCGCGGCGCGCTCGCGAATCGTATGACAACAGACAGACCCGATGGTAGACGCTCCGACGGGGCTTAAGCAACCATTCCTGAGAATTTACTTGAAGTTTCGCGCGTAAACTGCGTTGTTGCGTGACGAAGCGTTACTTACGTCTTCGACCCCAAATAAAAACGGCGCTCCTGAGAGGAGCGCCGCGAGGCGTCGACAGCCGGCCGATCGGCCGGCCAGCCGCGTTACAGGATGTCCGACGCGTAGTCGGCGAGCCGCGAGCGTTCGCCGCGCGCGAGCGTCACGTGGCCGCTGTGGCCCCAGCCCTTGAAGCGGTCGACGACGTACGTGAGGCCCGAGCTGCCTTCGGTCAGGTAAGGCGTGTCGATCTGCGCGATGTTGCCGAGGCACACGATCTTCGTGCCCGGGCCGGCGCGCGTGACGAGCGTCTTCATCTGCTTCGGCGTCAGGTTCTGCGCCTCGTCGATGATCAGGTACTTGTCGACGAATGTGCGGCCGCGCATGAAGTTCATGCTCTTTACCTTCAGGCGCGAACGGATCAGCTCCTGCGTCGCGGCACGGCCCCATTCGCCGGCGGCGTCGTCGGTCTTCTGCAGCACTTCGAGGTTGTCGTCGAATGCGCCCATCCACGGCTGCATCTTCTCTTCCTCGGTGCCCGGCAGGAAACCGATGTCCTCGCCGACCGGCACGGTCGCACGCGTCACGATGATCTCGTTGTAGCGCTTGTCGTCGAGCACCTGCGCGAGGCCGGCCGCGAGCGCGACGAGCGTCTTGCCGGTGCCGGCCTGGCCGAGCAGCGTGACGAAGTCGATCTCGGGGTTCATCAGCAGGTTCAGCGCGAAGTTCTGCTCGCGATTGCGCGCGGTGATGCCCCACACGTTGTTCTTGTGGTGGCTGTAGTCGCGCAGCGTCTGCAGCAGCGCCGTCTTGCCGTTCAGCTCGCGGACGATCGCATGGAACGTCGGCTCGCCGTTCTGCGGCTCGAGATAGACGAACTCGTTGACGAGCATCGACGCGACGAGCGGGCCGGTCACGCGGTAGTACGTGGTGCCCGTCTTCGTGTCCTGCCAGCTCTCCATGCCCTTCGCATGCTTGGTCCAGAAGTCCTGCGGCAGTTCGCGCACGCCGTTGTACAGGAGGTCCTTATCCTCGAGCACCTGGTCGTTGAAGTAGTCTTCCGCGGGCAGGCTGAGCGCGTGCGCCTTGATCCGCATGTTGATGTCTTTCGACACCAGCACGACCTGGCGATCGGGGCGGTCGCGTTGCAGCGCGCGCACGACGCCGAGGATCTGGTTGTCGGCCTTGCCTTCGGGCAAGCCTTCGACGGGCGCGATGTCCGCCAGCTTCGTCTGGAAGTACAGGCGGCCGAGCGCCTCGCGGCTGCCGAGGCGCGACAGCGGGATGCCGGCCGTGATCGGGCCGGCATCGGCGACGAGCGCGTCGAGCGTGCGGCTGACCTGGCGTGCGTTGCGCGCGACTTCGGACATCCCCTTCTTGTGGTTGTCGAGTTCCTCGAGCGTCATCATCGGCAGATAGACGTCGTGTTCCTCGAAGCGGAAGAGGCTGCTCGGGTCGTGCATCAGCACGTTGGTGTCGAGCACGAACAGTTTCTGCAGTTCGGCTTCGGCGGGCTTGCGGCTGCGTGACTTCGTCGCGGCGCCGGTATCGCGCGCCGGTGCGGCGGCCGGTTTGTCGGCAGCCGGTTTGTCGTTGCGTGCAACGACGGGCGCCGCGGGTTCGGCGGGCGCCGGCATCGGCTGCAGCAGGGCCGCCGTCTGTTTGGTCTTGCGGCCGCGAGCGGGTGCGCTCGCGGCATCTTGCGCCGAAGACGCGACGGCGCGCAAAGGCGCGGCCGTGTTCGCGGCTTCGGTCATCGGTTGGGCCACGCTCGCCGGACCAAAGTCACCGGCTGTGGATGCGTCCCCTTCGGCGGATTTCTTCGCGGCTTTCGCGGGCCGCGCTTTCGCCTTGTATTCGTCGGGCGGCAGCAGGCTGCCGAGCTTGCTGGGGGGAGTAGGCAAAGGCATGGTGTCCCTCGGGAGGAATCGTGTCGCATGGCGTGCGCCGCTGATCGCATCCTGCGTGACGTAGACGCATGCAGTTTGCGCGCGGTGGCGCACAGGAAGTTCGTCTAGCCGGTTCGCCTAAGTGTCGATCAGCTCCTTGACGCGGTGAGGGCCGGACCGAGGCCCGGCGCGCAATCCATAAAAAAAGCCGCTGCCTCGTCGATAGAGGCATGCGGCTTGGCTGATACGGTCGTAATGCGCGTCAGGTGCCGGCAAGCATCGCAACGAGCACCGGCGCAGCTACGAGAAATATGGGGCGAACTGGCATTCATTGCGGCCCAATATAACGCGCCTCAAAGCGCTTGTACAGCACTTAGCACGTCGTCCACATGACCCGGTACCTTGATGCCGCGCCATGCCTGGCGAAGCACGCCGTCGGCGTCGATCAGGAACGTGGAGCGCTCGATTCCGCGCACTTCCTTGCCATACATTTTCTTCATCTTGATGACATCGAACAGCGCGCACAGCGCTTCGTCGGCATCGGAAATCAGCGGGAACGGCAGTTCGAGCTTTGCCTTGAAATTGTCATGCGAGCGCAGGCTGTCGCGCGACACGCCGATGACTTCCGCACCGGCTTTCTTGAACTTCGGATAGAGATCGCGGAACTGCAGCCCTTCGGTCGTGCAGCCCGGCGTGTTGTCCTTCGGATAGAAGTACAGCACGAGTTTCTTGCCCTTCAGGTCGGACAGCGAAATGTCGCCGCCCGTGGCCGGTGCGGTGAAATCGGGAACTTGACGGTCAACTTCGACGGACACGTGTTTCTCCTGTTGTTATGGAAAGGCGCCGCTGCGGCGGCGCGGTTCGGCGGGGCGTCGCGGCCGCGCGCCGCAAGGGCGCAGCGGGCGACGCCGGCTCGTGCGAACTCAGTCGGGCTGGACGATCAGTTCGCCGGAGCGGCCGGGGATTTCGCCCCACGTGACAGGGTACGATGGCAGCGAGTCGCGGTCCAGCGTCGCGTGGTAGTCGCCCATCGTCGCGAACGTGTGGCCTTGCGCGCGCCAGCCGGCGAGCAGTTGCTCGAACACGGGCGCGAGCTTCTGGCCTTCCAGTTCCGCATGCAGCGTGAACACCTGGTCGTGCGGATTGGTTTCGGTGAACTTGAGGATGTGCGCGGCGACGTTGTGCGTGTCGATGCCGTCGATGCCGAGCACTTCGTCGAGCGTCGGCAACGTGGTGGGCATCTGCACGTGCGACAGCGTGCGGCCGTTGACGACGGGCAGGTACGGCGAATGGCCGCGACCGTCAGAGGCGTAGCGCATTCCCCATGCGTCGATCTGCTCGAACGCGGAATCGTTCATCTGCCAGCCGGCCGCGCCGTGCGTGACGGGCGGCGCGCCGAAGACCTCGATGAAGCGCGCGTGACTCTTCTGCATTTCACGCGCGGTCCAGTCGCAATCGCGCGCGCGGACGTTGTCCTGCCAGTACACGTGATCCCACGTGTGGATCCCGCATTCGAAACCGGCCTCGTGGATCGCACGCATGTCGGCGATTGCACGGCGGCCGATGTCGGGGCCCGGCAGCAGCACGCCGTACATCAGCTGCTTCACGCCGTAGTGTTCGACCACCGACGTGCGCGACACTTTCTTCAGGAAGCCGGGGCGGAACACGCGCCGCAGCGCCCAGCCCGTGTGATCGGGCCCGAGGCTGAAGAGGAAGGTCGCGCGCGCATTGAAGCGGTCGAAGATGCGCGCGAGGTTCGGCACGCCTTCGCGCGTGCCGCGCAGCGTGTCGACGTCGATCTTGAGGACGATGCGAGCCAAGCGAACGTCCCGATCAGCCTTGCTGTTCGACGAGCGCGCGTGCGTCGGCGACGTGACCGCGATACGCTTCGAAGATGTTGCGCAGCGCGTCGTCGAACGTCGCTTGCGGCGCCCAGCCGAGTTCCTGCATCGTGTTGTCGATCTTCGGCACGCGGTTCTGCACGTCCTGGTAGCCGTTGCCGTAGTAGGCGCCGGACGTCGTCTCGACGAGCTTCACCTGCTTGGCCGAATCGGCGTACTCGGGGAATTCCGCCGCCAGTTCGAGCATCTTGTGCGCGAGTTCGCGAACCGAGAAGTTGTTCTTCGGATTCCCGATGTTGTAGATCTTGCCCGACGCGACGCCGTCCTTGTTCTCGATGATCTTCATCAGCGCGCTGATGCCGTCGCCGATGTCGGTGAACGCGCGCTTCTGCGAGCCGCCGTCGACGAGGCTGATGTTCTCGCCGCGCACGATGTGGCCGAGGAACTGCGTGACCACGCGCGAGCTGCCTTCCTTCGGCGTGTAGATCGAGTCGAGGCCCGGGCCGATCCAGTTGAACGGACGGAACAGCGTGAAGTTCAGGCCTTCCATCCCGTAGCCCCAGATCACGCGGTCCATCAGCTGCTTCGAGCACGCGTAGATCCAGCGCGGCTTGTTGATCGGGCCGTAGGTGAGGGCCGATGCATCCGGGTCGAACTGCTCGTCCGAGCACATGCCGTAGACCTCGGAGGTCGACGGGAACACGAGGTGCTTGCCGTACTTGACGGCCGAACGCACGATCGGCAGGTTCGCCTCGAAGTCGAGTTCGAACACGCGCAGCGGCTGCTGGACGTAGGTGGCGGGCGTCGCGATCGCGACGAGCGGCAGGATCACGTCGCACTTCTTCACGTGATACTCGACCCACTCCTTGTTGATCGTGATGTCGCCTTCGAAGAAATGCATCCGCTCGTGGTTGACGAGGTCGCCCAGCCGATCGGTCTGCATGTCCATGCCGAACACTTCCCAATCGGTGGTTTCAAGAATGCGCTTCGACAGGTGATGGCCGATGAAGCCGTTCACACCCAGGATCAGGACTTTTTTTGCTTTCATGAATGACGGGAAGAATGAATGAACTGCGCGAATTCCGCAGGCGTCACGACGGTTTCGCTGCCGTCGCGCTGCTGCCACAGCTCGAGAATGGATAGGGCGCGGCTGTCGCCGCAGACGCCGAATAGCGCATTATCGCTTACGTGCAGGCCGGGCGGCAAATCTGCCGCCGCGGCCGCCGCCGCGCTGCCGGGTGCCGCCAGGCGCGCGCGCGCGATCACGAAACGCGCGCCGTCGACGTCCGTGAACGCGCCCGGATACGGGGGCGCGACCGCGCGCACCAGGTTGTAGACCTGCGCGGCCGGCTTCGACCAGTCGACGCGGCCGTCCTCGGGCTTGCGCCCGCCGTAGTAGCTGCCGCTCGAGAGATCGTTCGGCAGGTGCGGCGCCTCGCCCGCGAGCAGCGCGGGCAGCACGCGCCAGAGCGTCTGCTCGGCGGCTACCGTGACCTTGTCGAACACCTGCGTGGCCGTGTCGTCCGGCAGGATCGGCACCGCGGTCTGGCCGATGATCGCGCCGGCGTCGGGTTTCGCCGCCATCTCGTGCAGCGTCGCGCCGGTTTCGGTTTCGCCGTTTAGCACCGCCCAGTTGGTCGGTACCCGACCCCGGTATTTCGGCAGCAGCGACCCGTGCATGTTGTACGCGCCCTTCGGCGCGATCGCGAGCAGGTCCACCGGCAGCATGTGCCTGTAGTAGAACGAGAAGATGAAGTCCGGCTGCGCGTCGGATACCGCGCGGCGCAGCGCCGGATCGGCGGGATCGGCCGGCGTGAGCACCGGAATGCCGTGCTCGGCCGCGACGGATGCGACGCTGCCGAACCAGATGTTCTCGTTCGGGTTGTCCTCGTGCGTGACGACGAGCGCGACGTCGACGCCGCGCGCGAGCAGCACCTGCAGGCAGCGCACGCCGACGTTGTGATACGCGAAGACGACTGCGCGCGGCTTCATTGCACGGTACCCGTGCGATTCGCGCCGGCCGGCACCGGCGGCACGCCGTCGTGCTGCTCGAGCACGGCCTGGATCAGGTAGCGCGGCCGTGCACGCACCTGCTGGTAGATGCGGCCGACGTATTCGCCGAGCAGGCCGAGCGCGAAGATGATCACGCCGAGCAGGAAGAACGTGATGGCGAACAGCGTGAACACGCCTTGCACTTCCGCGCCGACGATGAAGCGTCGCACGAGCAGCAGCACGAACAGCGCGGCGGAGCCGAGCGACAGGATCACGCCGATGAACGACAGCCACTGCAGCGGCACGACCGAGAAGCCCGTCACGAGGTCGAAGTTCAGCCGGATCAGGCTGTACAGCGAGTACTTCGACTCGCCGGCGAAGCGCTCCTCGTGCGCGACCTCGATCTCGGTCGGTTTCTGCGCGAACGTGTACGCGAGGGCCGGGATGAACGTGTTGACTTCGCCGCACACGTTGATCGTGTCGATGATGCGGCGGCTGTACGCGCGCAGCATGCAGCCCTGGTCGGTCATCTTGATGCGCGTGATGCGCTCGCGCAGGCGGTTCATCATCTGCGACGCCTTGCGCCGCCACAGGCTGTCCTGGCGCTGCTTGCGGATCGAGCCGACGTAGTCGTAGCCCTCGCGCATCTTCGCGATCAGCTTGCCGATTTCCTCGGGCGGGTTCTGCAGGTCGGCGTCGAGCGTGATGACGATCTCGCCGCGCGATTGCGCGAAGCCGGCGAGGATCGCCATGTGCTGGCCGTAGTTGCCGTTGAGCAGCACGACGCGTGTCGTGTCGGGACGGACGTGGAACTGATCGGCGAGCATCGCCGCCGAGCGGTCGCGGCTGCCGTCGTTGATCAGGATCACTTCGTATGACGTGTCGAGTGCGTCGAGCGCCGGATACAGCCGCGCGAACAGCGCAGCGAGGCCGTCTTCCTCGTTGTACACGGGGATGATGACCGATACTTCGGGCCGGCCGGCGTCCAGGTGCCCGGCGGCCGGATGCCCGGCGCGTGCTTCAAGGTGACTCATGTACGCTTATTTTCCGTATTGTTCGCAAATCTGGTTGATGGCGTCGACCACGCGACGCACGTCGCCTTCCGTCATCTGCGTGAAGAGCGGCAGCGTGACGGTCGACGCGCCGTACCGTTCGGCGTGGGGGAACATGCCCTCCTTGAAGCCGCGTGCACGGTACAGCGTGAAAAGATGGATCGCCGGGTAGTGGATGCCCGTGCCGATGCCGCGTTCCTTCATCTGCGCCATGAACTCGGCGCGGGTGATCGTCAGGCGCTCGAGCGGCAGCGTGATCAGGAACATGTGCCAGTTGCCGTTATCGAATTCGGCGATCGGCAGGCCGACGCCGAGCTTCACGGCTGCACTGCCGTCGAATGCGGCGAAGTAGGCACGCGCAAGCGCGCGGCGCTGCGCGGTGAAGCGTTCGATGTGCGGCAACTGGCCGAGGCCGACGCGCGCGGCGACGTCGGTCAGGTTGTACTTGCCGCCGAGCACGTCGCAGTCCATCCCGTCGAAGCCCGTGCGCGTGATGCCTTGCAGCCGGTACTTCTGCGCGAGCGTCGCTTCTTCCTCGTTGTTCAGCACGAGTGCGCCGCCTTCGATCGTCGTCAGGTTCTTGTTCGCGTGAAAGCTGAACGACACGATGTCGCCGATCGCGCCGATGCGCTTGCCGTTCCACGTCGAGCCGAACGCCTGCGCCGCATCCTCGATCACGCGCAGCTTGTGCGTGCGCGCAATGGCGTACAGGCGGTCCATGTCGACCGGCAGGCCGGACAGGAACACGGGGATGATCGCCTTCGTGCGCGGCGTGATCGCCTGCTCGAGCTTGTCGAGGTCGATGTTGCGCGTGACGGGATCGATGTCGGAGAACACGGGCGTCGCGCCCGTCTCGAGGATCACGTTGCTGGTCGAGACCCACGACGCCGGCGTCGTGATCACTTCGTCGCCGGGGCCGACGCCCGCGATGCGCAGGCCGATTTCCAGCGTGCAGGTGCCCGAATTGAACGCGCGGACCGGACGGCCGCCGCAGTATTCGGACAGCGCCGCTTCGAATTTCTGGCTCTGCGGGCCGGTGGTGATCCAGCCCGAGCGCAGCACGTCGACGACGCCCTGGATGGTTTCCTCATCGATCTCGGGGCGGGTGAACGGCAGAAACGGAGCGGTAGTCTGGCTCATGTACGTTTTGGCCTGTAATGGCGTGTAATAAAAGGGTCGGGCGATCCCGGCCGAAACCGGCATTAAACACCGGTTGGCGCAATCGCACCGTGATTTTTTGTAGGCAGACGCTTAATGCGCGCGGCGGGCGGGCTCAGCTTCGCGCGAGCACCAGCACGCCGATCAGGATGATGCCGATGCCGACGAGCCGCTGGACCGACAGCACTTCGCCGAACAGGTACCAGGCCGCGAATGCGTTGACGACGTAGCCGAGCGACAGCATCGGGTACGCGATCGACACGTCGACCCGCGACAGCCCGACGATCCAGACCACGACGCTCAGCACGTAGCAGCCGAGGCCGCCGATGATCGGCAATTGGGTCGCGATCTTCAGGCCGACCGGGATGATGTTCGCACGGCTGAATTCGAAGTGTCCAACGGCGTTGACGCCGGCTTTCAGCAGAAGTTGCGCACAGGCGTTGAGCATCACGCCGGTGATGATGCAGACGAACGAAACGGGATTCATGCAGCGGGCGTCCTTACGATTGCGGTTTCTCGACGATCACGCGGCGGTTGTCGCGTGCAATCACGCGCATCGGCACGCCTTGCTTGACCAGGGTGTCGTACTCGCCGGGCGGCATGATCGCGAGCGCATGGGTTTCCTGCTTCCAGCGCGTGATCCATTCGTCGACGGTCGGAATCCACTTGTTCGGCTCCATCGAGATCCCGAACGCGAGCTCGTCCTGGCGCTGGACCATGATCGTCGTGTGGCCCATGTAGAACGGGAACGTGTGATCGAGCATCTCGATCGAGTAGAACGGCGTGTCGGCCGGCAGTTTCGCCAGTTCGGCGCGCACGGTGGGCGCGAGCAGCGCGCCGGAGCTGTAGCGGCCGAATTCGTCGTGACCGGTGCCGCCGATCGTGCCGAACGCGAGCCAGGCGGCGCCGAAGGCCGCGAGCGCGGCGGCCACGCCCGCGCGGCGGTTCAGCCATGCGGCCGCGAGGGTCAGCGCGGCCGCGACCGCGAGGCCCGCGTACAGCCACATCTGGAACGCGCGGTACAGCGCGTTCGGCGTACGGGCATCGCCCTGGTACGCGAGGAAGATGATCCCGAACGCCGCGACGACGAGGAACACGAGGTAGCCGAGCAGGTGGCGGCGGAACCGGTCGGCGCTGATCAGCGGCAGGTACGCGCCGATGATCAGCGCGAGCGCCGGCGCGACCGGCAGCACGTACGAGATCAGCTTCGAATGCGACGCGCTGAAGAACACGAAGATGAATGCGCTCCAGATCAGCAGCACGAGCATCGGCGAGAAGCCGTTCGGCTGGCGCGGCATCCGCAGCGCATGGCGGATGCTCTGCCACGCGACCGACAGCCACGGCAGGAAGCCGACCAGCAGCACGGGCACGAAGTAGTAGAGCGGGCCCGGGCGGTTCTGTTCCGGGGTCAGGTACCGGCGGAACTGCTGGACGATGAAGAAGAAATTGAAGAACTCGGGGTTGCGCTGCTGGACGAGCACGAACCACGGCGTGACGATCGCGAAGAAGATCACGAGGCCGCTCACCAGGTACAGGCGCTTCCACAGCGCCCAGTCGCGCGCGATCAGCGTATAGAGCACGAGCACGGCGCCGGGCAGGATCAGGCCGACGAGGCCCTTCGACAGCACCGCGAACGCCATCGCGGCCCAGCATGCCCACATCCAGCCGCGTGCCGCGGCCGGGCGCAGCCCGGGCCGCTGCGCGAGCAGCAGCGAGCACAGCGACAGCGCCATCCAGAACGCGAGCCCCATGTCGAGCGCGTTGAAGTGACCCATCAGGTTCCAGTACGGCGACGACGCGAGCACGACGGCGGCGAGGAAGCCCGACAGCGGGTTGAACAGGCGCGCGCCGGTGTAGCCGACCAGCAGGATGCCGGCGAAGCTCGCGACGGCCGTGTAGAGGCGCGCCTGCCATTCGCCGATGCCGAACCACGCGAACGTGAGCGCGTTCAGCCAGGTCTGCAGCGGCGGCTTCTCGAAATACTTGTAGCCGTTGTAGCGCGGCGTGATCCAGTCGCCGGTGACGAACATCTCGCGCGCCATTTCCGCATAGCGGCCTTCGTCGCTCGGGATCAGGTGGCGCAGCCCGAGCGGCGCGAACCAGACGATCGCGAGCGCGATGACGAGGAGGACGAGCGTGATGCGATTGAGCGGTAGCCTCGACGGCGTATCGTTCATGGATTTTCAGCCTGTTGGTTGTTGTGACGGGCCGCCGGCGGGTTGCGCCGGGGGCGGGCGGCCTGGCCGGGCCGATCCGGGGGATCGACCCGCTGCGCCGGCCCGAGTTTTACCGCATCCGGGATTAACGTTCAATTAAGAGCGCGGCGGCGACTTTGCGGCCCTCGGCCATCAGGATGTTGTAGGTGCGGCAGGCAGCCTGGAAATCCATCGTCTCGACGCCGATCCGCTTCGCCGTGAGCGCCGCGACGAGCCGCGGGTGCGGGAAGCGCAGCCGCGCGCCGCTGCCGAAAATCACGAGTTCGGGTGTCGGGTCGAGCAGCATCGCGAAATGCTCGGGCGCGAGCGCGTCGAACGACGACACGGGCCATGCCTGGACCGGCGCGCCGGGCAGCACGATGACGCTCGTTTCATGGCGTTCGAGGTTGACGTCGACATAATCGGGGCCGTAGCCGGTGACGGTGTTGAGCGCGCCGCTCGCGTCCTGGTGCAGTTTCAAATCGGTATTCCGCGGTTCCGTAGGGGGAATGTATCGCAGGGCCACACGGGCCCGGATGGCCGGTTTCGCTTGCCCGAGCACGCGGGACGCCTGACGGCGCGGGCCCGGCGCGGCTATGGTGCATTGCGAAAGTCAGCCAAAATCCGCTAAATTATAACTTTTTGGTCGCCCCCGGGCGCCACTTGCGTCGCGCGTCGCCACAAGCCGCGCCCGACCGCCCGCTTTTTCCCCAGTCTAGACAGCGCGCACAGACCGGCCGCTTTCCAGTTTTGATCCCGTCCCCCGGCCGCAAGGCCAACCCAGGAACCGTGTCGTCGTGAAACCGATTCAGAAGTCGAACAAGCTGCTCAACGTCTGCTACGACATCCGTGGCCCGGTGCTCGAGCACGCGAAGCGCCTCGAGGAAGAAGGCCACCGCATCATCAAGCTGAACATCGGCAACCTCGCGCCGTTCGGTTTCGACGCGCCGGACGAGATCATCCAGGACATGATCCGCAACCTGCCGACGTCGTCCGGCTATTCGGATTCGAAGGGCGTGTTCTCGGCGCGCAAGGCCGTGATGCACTACACGCAGGAAAAGGGCGTCGTGGGCGTCGGCCTCGACGACATCTACATCGGCAACGGCGCGTCCGAGCTGATCGTGATGGCGACCCAGGCGCTGCTGAACGACGGCGACGAAGTGCTGCTGCCCGCGCCCGACTATCCGCTGTGGACGGCGGCGGTCAGCCTGTCGGGCGGCACGCCGGTGCATTACGTCTGCGACGAGCAGAACGCGTGGATGCCCGATCTCGACGACATCCGCCGCAAGATCACGCCGAACACGAAGGCGCTCGTCGTGATCAACCCGAACAACCCGACGGGCGCGCTTTATTCGGACGAATTGCTGCTCGAGCTGCTCGAGATCGCGCGCCAGCACGGGCTGATCGTGTTCGCCGACGAGGTGTACGACAAGATCGTCTACGACGGCCTCGAGCACACGGCGCTGGGTTCGCTGTCGGAGGACGTGATCACCGTCACGTTCAACAGCCTGTCGAAGAGCTATCGCTCGTGCGGCTATCGCGCGGGCTGGATGGCCGTGTCGGGCCTCGGCGGCGACAACCGCCGGCACGCGAAGGATTATCTCGAGGGGCTCGGCATCCTGTCGTCGATGCGCCTGTGCGCGAACGTCCCCGGCCAGTTCGCGATCCAGACGGCGCTCGGCGGCTACCAGAGCATCAACGAGCTGATCGTGCCGAGCGGGCGCCTGTACAAGCAGCGCGAGCTCGCGTACGACATGCTCACGTCGATCCCGGGCGTGACCTGCGTGAAGCCGCAGGCCGCGCTGTACATGTTCCCGCGCCTCGACCCGAAGCTTTATCCGATCCAGAACGACCAGCAGTTCATTCTCGACCTGCTGCTCGAGGAGCGCGTATTGCTCGTACAGGGCACGGGCTTCAACTGGACGACGCCGGATCACTTCCGCGTGGTCTTCCTGCCGAACCTCGACGACCTGACCGATTCGATCAACCGGATCGCTCGCTTCCTCGACGGCTACCGCAAGCGCCATTCGGCCTGAGCGGCGCGGCCACACGGACTCACTACTACTTACTCATTCGATCACACGCAGCATGGAACCGATCAAAGTTGGCCTGTTGGGCTTCGGCACGGTGGGCAGCGGCACCTTCACGGTGCTGGGCCGCAACCAGGAAGAAATCAAGCGACGCGCGGGGCGCGGCATCGAGGTGACGCGCATTGCCGTGCGCAACCCGGCGAAGGCGCTGGCCGCGCTCGGCGGCGACGCCGGCGCCGCGCAGATCACCGACGATTTCAATTCGGTCGTCGATGATCCGTCGATCGCGATCATCGCCGAGATGATCGGCGGCACGGGCATCGCGCGCGAGCTCGTGCTGCGCGCGATCGCGAACGGCAAGCACGTCGTGACGGCCAACAAGGCGCTGCTCGCGGTGCACGGCACCGAGATCTTCGAGGCCGCGCGCGCGAAGGGCGTGATGGTCGCGTTCGAGGCGGCCGTCGCCGGCGGCATCCCGATCATCAAGGCGCTGCGCGAAGGCCTGACCGCGAACCGCATCCAGTACATCGCGGGCATCATCAACGGCACGACCAACTACATCCTGTCGGAAATGCGCGATCGCGGGCTCGACTTCGCGACCGCGCTGAAGGCCGCGCAGGAGCTCGGCTACGCGGAAGCCGATCCGACCTTCGACATCGAAGGCGTCGACGCCGCGCACAAGGCGACGATCATGAGCGCGATCGCGTTCGGCGTGCCGGTGCAGTTCGAGCGAGCGTACGTCGAGGGCATCAGCAAGCTCGACGCGACCGACATCCGCTACGCGGAAGAACTCGGCTACCGGATCAAGCTGCTCGGCATCACGCGCCGCGCCGAAAACGGCATCGAGCTGCGCGTGCACCCGACGCTGATCCCGGAGAAGCGCCTGCTCGCGAACGTCGAAGGCGCGATGAACGCGGTCGTCGTGCACGGCGACGCGGTCGGCACGACGCTGTACTACGGCAAGGGCGCGGGCGCGGAGCCGACCGCATCGGCCGTGGTCGCGGATCTCGTCGACGTCACGCGCCTGCACACGGCGGATCCCGAGCATCGCGTGCCGCACCTCGCGTTCCAGCCCGACAGCCTGTCGAACACGCCGATCTTGCCGATCGAGGAAGTGACGAGCGGCTACTACCTGCGCCTGCGCGTCGCCGACCAGACCGGCGTGCTGGCCGCGATCACGCGCATCCTCGCCGAATCGGGCATCTCGATCGACGCACTGTTGCAGAAGGAGTCCGAGCGGGTCGACGGTGCGAACGGCGAAACCGACATCATCCTGATCACGCACGTCACGGTCGAGAAGAATGTGAATGCGGCGATCGCGCAGATCGAGAGCCTCGCGACGGTGGTCTCGAAGGTGACGAAGCTGCGCATGGAAGCGCTGAACTGAGCTGAGGACGACATGAACTACATCTCCACGCGCGGTGCCGGCATCGGCGAGCGCCACACGTTCTCCGACATCCTGCTCGGCGGTCTCGCGAAGGACGGCGGGCTCTACCTGCCGGCCGAGTATCCGACGGTGTCCGCCGACGAGCTCGCACGCTGGCGCACGCTGTCGTACGCGGATCTCGCGTTCGAGATCCTGTCGAAGTTCTGCGACGACGTGCCGGCCGACGACCTGCGCGCGATCACGCGCCGCACATACACGGCCGAGGTGTACCGCAACACGCGCCATGGCGAGAACGCGTCCGACATCACGCCGCTGAAGACGCTCGGTACCGAGAACGGCGCGTCGCTCTCGCTGCTCGAACTGTCGAACGGCCCGACGCTCGCGTTCAAGGACATGGCGATGCAGTTGCTCGGCAACCTGTTCGAGTACACGCTCGCGAAGCACGGGCAGTCGCTGAACATTCTCGGCGCGACGTCCGGCGACACGGGCAGCGCGGCAGAATACGCGATGCGCGGCAAGGCCGGCGTGCGCGTGTTCATGCTGTCGCCGCACAAGAAGATGAGCGCGTTCCAGACGGCCCAGATGTTCAGCCTGCAGGATCCGAACATCTTCAACCTCGCGGTCGAAGGTGTGTTCGACGATTGCCAGGACATCGTGAAGGCCGTGTCGAACGATCACGCGTTCAAGGCGCAGCAGAAGATCGGCACGGTCAACTCGATCAACTGGGCACGCGTCGTCGCGCAGGTCGTGTACTACTTCAAGGGTTACTTCGCGGCCACCCGGTCGAATGACGAACGCGTGTCGTTCACGGTGCCGTCGGGCAACTTCGGCAATGTCTGCGCCGGCCACATCGCGCGGATGATGGGGTTGCCGATCGCGAAGCTCGTGGTCGCGACCAACGAGAACGACGTGCTCGACGAGTTCTTCCGCACGGGCGCGTATCGCGTGCGCAGCGCCGAGAACACCTATCACACGAGCAGCCCGAGCATGGACATCTCGAAGGCGTCGAACTTCGAGCGCTTCGTGTTCGACCTGCTCGGCCGCGATCCGGCGCGCGTGATGCAGCTGTTCCGCGACGTCGAGGAGAAGGGCGGCTTCGATCTCGCGGCGAGCGGCGATTTCTCGCGCGTCGCCGAGTTCGGTTTCGTGTCGGGCCGCAGCAGCCACGCGGACCGCATCGCAACGATCCGCGACGTGTTCTCGCGCTACGACACGATGATCGATACGCACACCGCCGACGGCGTGAAAGTCGCGCGCGAGCATCTCGACGCGGGCGTGCCGATGGTCGTGCTCGAGACGGCGCAGCCGATCAAGTTCGGCGAGACGATTCGCGAAGCACTCGATCGCGAAGCCGAGCGGCCGGCCGCATTCGACGGTCTCGAGGCGCTGCCGCAGCGTTTCGAGGTCGTGAAGGCCGACGCGCAGCAGGTGAAGGACTTCATCGCCGCCCATACGGGCGCATGACGCACGGCCGGGCCTGCGGGCCCGGTTGCGCAGGACGGCCGGAACGCCGATTCGTCGAACGGATCGGGGTTCCGGCCGTTTCGTTTGGCGGTGCCGCGCGGCGACAGACGCGCTACACCGAAACAAGTGTCAGACCGGCGTGCTCGCGCGAATCACAGTTTCCGCATATCGGCCATATCGCGCGCCCGCGCGACGGCGTCGCTACAATGACGTATTGAATCCAACGATCCCCGATTCCATCGATGTCGAACCCGAATCCCGCGGCGCCGCGCGCGCCGATGCTGTCGACCGCCGAGGCGCTCGCTGCGCTGCTCGATGCCGCGAAGCCGTTGCCCGGTGCCGAAACCGTCGCCACGCTCGACGCGCTCGGCCGCGTGCTGACGGCCGACGTGAGCTCGCCGCTCGACGTGCCGCCGATGCATACGAGCGCGATGGACGGCTATGCGGTGCGCGTCGCCGACCTGCTGCATGGCGAGCGGCGCTTGCCGGTGTCGCAGCGCATTCCGGCCGGTCATCCGGCCGCGCCGCTCGCTATCGGCACGGCCGCGCGGATCTTCACCGGCGCGACGGTGCCGCCCGGCGCCGACGCCGTCGTGATGCAGGAGCAGACGTCGGCCGACGGCGATGCGGTCGAGATCCTGCACACGCCGAAGGCCGGCGAATGGATCACCGCGCAGGGCGCGGATATCCGGCAGGGCTCGGTGATCCTGCCCGCCGGCACGCGGCTCACGCCGCAGGCGCTCGGCCTGGCCGCATCGGTCGGCTGCGCGCAGTTGCCGGTTGCGCGCCGGATTCGCGTCGCGGTGTTCTTCACCGGCGACGAACTGACGATGCCGGGCGAGCCGCTGAAGCCGGGCGCGATCTACAACTCGAACCGGTTCACGCTGCGCGGGCTGCTGGAGCGGCTCGGCTGCCACGTGACCGACTACGGGATCGTGCCCGATTCGCTCGCCGCGACGCGCGACACGCTGCGCGAGGCTGCACGCGATCACGACGTGATCCTGACGAGCGGCGGTGTGTCGGTCGGCGACGAGGATCACGTGAAGCCGGCCGTCGAGGCCGAAGGGCGGCTCGCGCTGTGGCAGATCGCGATGAAGCCCGGCAAGCCGCTTGCGTACGGTGCGGTGCGCCGCGGCGACGATCGCCCTGACGCGCACTTCATCGGACTGCCCGGCAACCCGGTGTCGAGCTTCGTCACGTTCCTGCTGTTCGTGCGGCCGTTCCTGCTGCGCCTGTCGGGCGTGCGCGATGTCGCGCCGCGCGCGCTGTCGCTGCGCGCCGACTTTTCGCAAAACAAGGGCGACCGGCGCAACGAATTCCTGCGTGCGCGCGTCAACGCGGCCGGCGGCCTCGACCTGTTCCCGAACCAGAGCTCGGCGGTGCTGACGTCGACGGTGTGGGGCGATGGCCTGATCGACAATCCGCCGCAGCACGCGATCAGCGCCGGCGAGACCGTGCGTTTCATTCCGTTTTCCGAACTGCTGTCGTAACGCGACGGCTTCCCGAACCATGAAGATTCAACTGAAATTTTTTGCAAGCGTGCGCGAGGCACTGGGCGTGGCCGACGAGCAGGCCGACGTGCCGGACAGCGTCACGACGGTGGGCGACGTGCGCGCGTGGCTGCGCGTGCGCGGCGGGGCGTGGGCCGAGACGCTCTCGGAAGGGCGCGCACTGCGCATGGCGTGCAATCACGAAATGACCGATCCCGATACGCGGCTGACCGAAGGCTGCGAAGTCGCGTTCTTTCCGCCGGTGACGGGCGGTTGAGGCGAGGGCGATGGCAACGGTACGAATCCAGACCGACGACTTCGACCTGAACGCCGAGGTCGCGGCATTGCGTGCGCGTAACCCGAAGATCGGCGCGGTCGCGTGCTTCGTCGGCACGGTGCGCGACCTGAACGAAGGCGATTCGGTGGCCGCGATGGAACTCGAGCACTATCCGGGGATGACCGAGAAGGCGCTCGAGAAGATTGCCGCCGAGGCCGGCCGGCGCTGGCCGGGCATCGACGTCGCGATCGTGCATCGTGTCGGCCGGCTCCTGCCGCTCGACCAGATCGTGATGGTCGCAACGGTGGCGTCGCACCGCGGCGATGCGTTTGCGTCGTGCGAGTTCGTGATGGACTACCTGAAGACCGAAGCGCCGTTCTGGAAGAAGGAAACGACGCCTGATGGCGAGCGCTGGGTCGATGCGCGCAGCACCGACGATGCCGCGCTCGCGCGCTGGGGCATCGAATCGGGGAATACGCGGCGCTGAGCGTAGCGCCAGGGTAATGCGGCGCGATGCCGCATGCGCGCAAGCCTCGCGCGCACCGGCTGCCCGTTACGCGTCCGGATCGCTGCTGCGCCCGATGATCTTCGTCGGAAACGGCTCACCGCGGGCACGCGACGGCAACGCGTGCGGATCGTCGCCTGCATCGCGACGGCGTGGCGCGATCGCGTCGAGCAGCGCCTGCTGCTCGGGCGGAATCGGGTAGTCCCAGCCGAACCGGCTCAACTGGAGGCTCTGCGCGATCCGCAGCGCCGGCTCCATGAAGCGGATCGCCGCGGGCGGCGCGTAGCGCGCCTCGACGGTATTCAGGAACAGCGACAGCCAGCGGCTGAAATGGGCCGGCTCGATCCCGTCGAGCGGCTGGTGCGCCTGCTGCACGTTGCCGCGATAGCCCTTGGTGCCGAGCACGAGGCTCGACCAGAACGTGACCATCTTCGGCAGGTGGTCGTCCCAGCGGCCGGCCAGCTTTGCGTCGAACACGGGTCCGAGCAGCGGATCGGCGCGCACGCGGTCGTAGAACGCGTAGACGAGATCGCGGATGTTCGCTTCGGTCGGCTCGGTGTCGCGAGGGCGGGCCGGGGCGGTATCGGGCGAGGCGGGCAGGACGGTCATGGCAAAAGGGCCGGCAGAAATAGGCAACGACAGGGGCGGCGCGGGCATCGAGTAGGACGCCGGCCGAATTTTGACGCAAAATAGCGTCCAACACCCCTGAAAAACGTGTAAGTGTCACGCATCTTATTGCGCGCGCGTCATCCCGGCAACCCGGGGCCGCGGTGCAGGGCCGCCAACCGGCCTCGTGCGCATCCCGGTCGGCCCGGCTCACGTAATCGGGGGTACGATCGATTTTTTCCGTATTCGCCCATGAGACTCACCGACTACACCGACTATTCGCTGCGCGTGATGCTGTACCTTGCCGTGCGCGGCGAGGGGCTCGCTACGATCCAGGAGATCTCGGACGCCTACGGCATCTCGAAGAACCATCTGATGAAAGTCGTGCAGCAGCTCGGCGAGCTGGGGTGGGTCGACACCGTCCGCGGTCGCAATGGCGGGCTGCGGCTGTTCCCCGAATCGTTGCAACTGACCGTCGGCGAGGTCGTGCGTGCGACCGAGAGCGATTTCGCGCTGGTCGGCTGCTTCTCGGCCGATGGCGAATCGCGCGGCTGCGTGATCGAGCCGCATTGCCGGTTGAAGGGCGTACTGGCGGCCGCGCGCGATGCGTTTTTCGCCGAACTCGACCGTCACACGCTCGGCGCACTGATCGAGCCCGCTTCGCCGCTCGCCGCGTTGCTCGGCATCCGCCCGGTCGTGCGCCTGCATGCCGAGCCTTTGCCGGAAGACGCACCGGCGTCCGTCGAGCCGCCGTCGACGGCGCGCTGATACGCGCTCGCCGCGCGTCTCGATCCGGCCGTGGCCCGTCCCGGGGCCGCTTCAAGGATATCCATCGATTTTTGCGCTGAATCAACCCGAATTTCGCTTGAAAGCCGCATAACCATCCTCATCTTGGTGTTAATCGAAAATTGGAGGTCTCGACTAAATGAGAATCGACAAGCTCACCACCAAGTTCCAGGAAGCACTCGCGGACGCGCAAAGCCTCGCGGCAGGCCGCGACAATCAATACATCGAACCCGTTCACGTTCTCGCGGCGCTGGTCGCGCAGCAGGACGGTTCCGCCCGCTCGCTGATGTCGCGCGCGGGTGTTCACATTCAGGCGCTGCAAGGCGCGCTGAACGAGGCCATCTCGCGCCTGCCGCAAGTGACGGGCACGGGCGGCGACATCCAGATCGGCCGTGAACTGGCCGGGCTGCTGAACCAGGCCGACAAGGAAGCGCAGAAGCTCAACGACACGTTCATCGCGAGCGAGATGTTCCTGCTCGCCGTGTCCGACGACAAGGGCGACGCCGGCAAGCTCGCCCGCCAGCACGGCCTCACGCGCAAGGCGCTCGAAGCCGCGATCGCCGCGGTGCGCGGCGGCTCGCAGGTGCACAGCCAGGACGCGGAAAGCCAGCGCGAGGCGCTGAAGAAGTACACGGTCGACCTGACCGAGCGCGCCCGTGCGGGCAAGCTCGATCCGGTGATCGGCCGCGACGACGAAATCCGCCGTTCGATCCAGATCCTGCAGCGCCGCACCAAGAACAACCCGGTGCTGATCGGCGAGCCGGGCGTCGGCAAGACGGCGATCGTCGAAGGGCTCGCGCAGCGGATCGTCAACGGCGAAGTGCCCGAGACGCTGAAGGGCAAGCGCGTGCTGTCGCTCGACATGGCCGCACTGCTCGCCGGCGCGAAGTATCGCGGCGAATTCGAGGAGCGCCTGAAGGCGGTGCTCAACGACATCGCGAAGGACGAAGGCCAGACGATCGTCTTCATCGACGAAATCCACACGATGGTCGGCGCGGGTAAGGCCGAAGGCGCGATGGATGCGGGCAACATGCTGAAGCCGGCGCTGTCGCGCGGCGAGCTGCACTGCATCGGCGCGACCACGCTCGACGAATACCGCAAGTACATCGAGAAGGATGCCGCGCTCGAGCGCCGCTTCCAGAAGGTGCTCGTCGACGAGCCGAGCGTCGAGGCGACGATCGCGATCCTGCGCGGGCTGCAGGAGAAGTACGAACTGCACCACGGTGTGGACATCACCGACCCGGCGATCGTCGCCGCGGCCGAGCTGTCGCATCGCTACATCACCGACCGCTTCCTGCCGGACAAGGCCATCGACCTGATCGACGAAGCCGCTTCGAAGATCAAGATGGAAATCGATTCGAAGCCCGAAGAGATGGACAAGCTCGATCGTCGCCTGATCCAGCTGAAGATCGAGCGCGAAGCCGTGAAGAAGGAGCAGGACGAAGCGTCGCAGAAGCGCCTGCAGCTGATCGAGGAAGAGATCGAGCGTCTCGGCCGCGAATATGCGGACCTCGAGGAAATCTGGACCGCCGAGAAGGCCGCGGTGCAGGGCAGCGCGCAGCTGAAGGAAGAGATCGAGAAGGTGCGGGCGGACATCGCGCGGCTGCAGCGTGACGGCAAGCTGGAAAAGGTTGCCGAGCTGCAGTACGGCAAGCTGCCGCAGCTCGAGGCGCAACTGAAGCAGGTCACGCAGGCCGAAGAGCAGGAGCAGCACAACCCGACGCGGCCGCGCCTGCTGCGCACGCAGGTCGGCGCCGAGGAAATCGCGGAAGTCGTGTCGCGTTCGACCGGGATCCCGGTGTCGCGGATGATGCAGGGCGAACGCGAGAAGCTGCTGCACATCGAGGAAAAGCTGCATGAGCGCGTGGTCGGCCAGCACGAGGCGATCAGCGCGGTGGCCGACGCGATCCGCCGTTCGCGCGCCGGTCTCGCCGATCCGAACCGTCCGTACGGCTCGTTCCTGTTCCTCGGCCCGACGGGTGTCGGCAAGACCGAGCTGTGCAAGGCGCTGGCGTCGTTCCTGTTCGATTCGGAAGAGCACCTGATCCGCATCGACATGAGCGAGTTCATGGAGAAGCACAGCGTCGCGCGGCTGATCGGCGCGCCGCCGGGCTATGTCGGCTACGAGGAAGGCGGCTACCTGACGGAAGCCGTGCGCCGCAAGCCGTACAGCGTGATCCTGCTCGACGAGATCGAGAAGGCGCATCCGGACGTGTTCAACGTGCTGCTGCAGGTGCTCGACGACGGCCGCATGACGGACGGGCAGGGGCGCACGGTCGACTTCAAGAACACGGTGATCGTGATGACGTCGAACCTCGGCTCGCAGGTCATCCAGGCGATGACGGGTGCGCCGCAGGAAGAGATCAAGGACGCCGTGTGGCTCGAGGTGAAGCAGCATTTCCGCCCCGAGTTCCTGAACCGGATCGACGACGTCGTCGTGTTCCATGCGCTCGACCGCAGCAACATCGAGTCGATCGCGAAGATCCAGCTCGCACGCCTGCATGACCGGCTCGCGAAGCTCGACATGGCGCTCGACGTGTCGCCGGCGGCGCTCGAACAGATCGCGAAGGTCGGCTACGATCCGGTGTTCGGTGCGCGGCCGCTGAAGCGCGCGATCCAGCAGGAGATCGAGAACCCGGTCGCGAAGCTGATCCTCGCGGGCCGCTTCGGTCCGAAGGACGTGATTCCGGTCGACGTCAACGACGGCCAGTTCGTGTTCGACCGCGTCGTGCACTGATCGCAGGCCTTCGGCCGCCGCCCGGTTCGCGCCGGGCGCGCAAAAACAAACACCCCGCCTCGGCGGGGTGTTTGCTTATGGCGCGTCGCAACGACGCAGCGCGTCAGCCCTGCTTGTTGCCGCCGAACATGCCGGCGATCTGCGACAGCGAGCCGAGCACGTTCGACGGGTCGACCTGTGCCTGGCCGTCGGCCGGCACTGCACCGTCCGGCGTCGCGTGGTTGACGACGTGCGGCAGCACCTGCGCGAGGACGGTCGACGCCATCGACGGATCGACACCGAACTTGCTCGCGAGCGCACCGATCGCGTCCGAGCCGAGCACGTTCTGCAGTGTGTCCGGCGAGATCGGCTGGTTCTGGCCGGTGCCGACCCACGAGCCGATGATGTCGCCGGCGCCGCCGGCCTTGAACTTCTCGATCAGGCCATTCAGGCCGCCCGGCTGGTTGTTGATGAATTCGAGCGCGGTCGTGATCAGCGCGCTTTGCGAGTTGCCGCCGGCCTGGCCGCCGAGCAGACCGCCAACGATGTCGAGGAGACCCATGGTTCTTCACCTTTACCGATAAGGGCGCCACGCCGTGGGCGCCCGTTGAACGAATGCCGCGCGCACGCCGTCGCGCGCGCGGCGCACATCAGGCGCCCGACGCCGCGGCGGCGGAGGCTGCCTTGTCCTTCTTGCCTTTCTTCTTCGAACCCTTCGTCGCTTTTGTCGACGACGCGGCGGCCGGTGCGCTCGCACCCGCATCGGCGGATGCCGCCGCTGCCGCGGCCGCTTTTTCCTTCTTCGTCAGGCGCTTGGTCTTGGCCGGCTTCGCCGCCGTATCCGGCGCGCTTGCGGCCGGTGCCGGCGCGGTGGCCGTCGTGCCGGCCGTCGCGGTCGTGGACGTCGACGCCGTGCCTGCCGACGTCGTGGCCGACGTGGTGGTCGATGTCGTCGCGGCCGGCTTCGACAGCTTCACGCCCTTCGGCGGCGTCGACGCGCCGCCGATCGTCAGGCCGTTTTCCTCGAGATGCCCGACCGACTTCGTGCCGAGGCCCTTGACGCGATTCGCGAGATCGTCCGCGTCCTTGAACGGGCCGTTCTTGGTGCGTTCGTCGATGATCGCCTTCGACTTCACGGGTCCGAGACCCTTCACGGATTCGAGCGCGGCCTGGTCAGCCGTATTGACTTCGACGGCCGCGGCAAGGCCTGCGGCGAGCGACAGCGATAGCGCGACGAACAGCATCAGCAGCTTTTTCAGCATGGCAAAGGCTCCCTGGTTCTGACGGATGAATGGCTGTTGCAACGGACGGCGGCGTGACGCCCGGCCGGGCGTCGCCGTTAAGCATAGGACAAATGCGTGCCCTTTTTAAGACAGGCTGACCGAATCTTGCTGAAGGCTTGCGGCGCTGTAAAGACCGAAACCTGCGCCGGGCGGCGGTTTTGACCATTCTTTACGGTGTCGCCGATGGACGTTGCACTGGCTGTTCGACAGGGCTTGACTTAGAGTGAACTCTAACTCCTAACCTTGTTCCTGCCATGTCGAAAATCGTAACCCGACCTTCCTCTGCCCCCGCCGGCCCGCTGACGATCGGCCAGGTCGCCGAAATGACCGGCCTGTCGACGCATACGCTGCGGTACTACGAGCAGGCCGGCCTGCTGCGCGCGATTTCGCGCACGGCGGCCGGGCACCGGCTCTATGCACCGGCCGACCTTGACTGGCTGGCCTTCGTGATGCGCCTGAAGGCGACCGGCATGCCGATCGCGCAAATGCAGGCGTTCGCGGCGCTGCGCGCGCAAGGCGAGTCGACCTTCGGGGCGCGGCGCAGCCTGCTCATCGCACATTACGAGGCAGTGCGCGCGCATATCGCGGAGCTGCAGGCGAGCCTCGATGTGATCAGCGACAAGATCGTGAACTATGAGGCACAGGAGCGGGAGATGGCACGACGGGCAAGACTTTCTCACTCTCTATCGGAACAGGACGGACACAATGGAACGACTCGTTGAAGACCGCTACACGCGTGGCTGGAACAAACTGAAGGAAATCGACGGCGAAGTGGGCGAGCGCGTGATCGCGGCGCTCGCGCCGATCGCGCCGGACTTCGGGCGGCTCCTGGTCGAATTCAGCTTCGGCGACATCTACAGCCGGCCGCAACTCGACCTGAAAGCGCGCGAGATCGCGACGATCGCGGCGCTGGCCGCGCTCGGCAATGCGCAACCGCAGCTGAAGGTGCATATCGAGGCCGCGCTGAACGTCGGCTGCACGCGCGACGAGATCGTCGAGGTGTTCATGCAGATGGCCGTGTACGCGGGGATGCCGGCCGCGCTCAACGCGCTGTTCGCCGCGCATGAAGTGTTCACGCGGCGCGATGAGGCGGCCGGCAACGCGGCAGGCGCGAACGAAGCGGCCGGGCAGCCCGCATGACGAAGCGCGCGCCGGCGCGTCACGCGCGGTGCGGCGCGACGATCCGGTGCTTCGCGATGCGCCGGTACAGCGTCGCGCGCGAGATGCCGAGCGCCTGCGCGGCCGCGTCGGGCCGCCAGCGATGCGCGGTGAGCGCCGCGACGATGCGGCCGCGTTCGTCGTCGGGCAGCGCGCCGGGCACGACGCCGCCGAGTTGCGTGGCGATCTCGGCCGGCAGATCTCGCCGCGTCACGCGCGCGGCGTCGCACACCGCGCACGCATAGCGCAGCACGTTGCGCAATTGCCGCGCGTTGCCGGGCCACGGATACGCGGCGAGCTGTTCGGCGAGCGTCGCATCGAGCGTCAGCACGTGGCCGGTGGCCTGCGCTTCCTCGGCGAATACGGCGGCGATCACGTCGCGCACGTCGGCACGCTCGCGCAGCGGCGGCAGTTCGAACGTCGCGCCGCTCAGCCGGTAGTACAGGTCCTCGCGGAACGTGCCCTCGGCCACCATCCGCGCGAGATCGCGGTGCGTCGCGCAAATCACGTCGAGATCGACGCGGACGGGCGTATCGCTACCGAGCGGCACGACTTCGCCGTCGGCGAGCACGCGCAACAGGCGCGTCTGCAGCGCGAGCGGCATGTCGCCGATTTCATCGAGGAACAGCGTGCCGCCGTCGGCGAGCGCGATCTTGCCGCGTGCGCCATGCTTGCGTGCGCCGGTGAACGCGCCGGCCGCATAGCCGAACAGTTCGCTCTCGATCAGCGCTTCCGGCAGCGCGCCGCAGTTGACCGCGACGAACGGTCGCGTACGCCGCGCGCCGGCATCGTGGATCGCGCGCGCGAATACTTCCTTCCCCGCACCGGTTTCGCCGAGCACGAGAATCGGCAGCCGCTTGCTTGCGACACGCAGCGCGAGTTCGGCCTGCTGCGCGATATGCGCGTCGCTGCTGTGCAGAAACGGCGTCAGTGCGCCGACGTGGCGTTGCGCGCTTCCCGGGCGGCGCGAGGCCGTGCCGGGCTCGCGGCCGGTGCGCCGTAGCGGCGCGCGCAGCCGCGCATAGAGCGGCGCGCCGGTCGCGCGCAGCCGCAGCGCGACGATCGCATCGAGCCGCGCGGCATCGCGCAGCGGCATCTCGGTCGCATCGAAGATCTCGTCGATATGGCGCGGTTCGCGCAGCGCCGGCAGCGCGTCGCGCGCCTGCCGGTTGGCGGCGACGATGTTGCCGCATTCGTCGAACGCGATCAGCCACTCGGGTTGCGCTTCGACGTAGTGACGATTTGGATGCCCGAACAGGATCCAGTGCTGCGTGGTGCTGTGCACGAAGTAGCCGTCCTCGATCAGCGCCGCGCTCTGCCGCACGAGCTGATAGACGAGACGCTGGCTGTCGCGGCCGTCGGGCGAATGAACGGCCGACGCGTCGAGCACGCCGATCAGCTCGCCGCCCGGCGAGAAGATCGGCGCCGCGCTGCAGGTGAGCGTCGTGAACGCCGCGCGAAAGTGATCGGTCTTGTGCACGGTGATCGGCGCGAGATCGGTCAGCACGTTCGCGACGCCGCAGGTGCCTTCCTCGCTTTCCGACCAGCACGAGCCGATGTGCAGCCCCGCGTGGCGGAAGTCATTGCGGCGCTCGCGGTCGATCCGGTAGTCGATCGTCACGCCGTGCGCGTCGGTCAGCATCACGCAGTAGTCGGCGACGCGAATCATGTCGTGCAGCCGCGTCAGGCACTGGCCCGACGCGCGCAGGAAGGCCTCCTCCTTGTCGCGTACTTCGCGCAGCTCGGCCGCGGTCAGCACGCGCGGGCCGATCGACGAAGCGGGGTCGAGACTGTAACGCTCCAGCGACCGCTGCCACGACGACACGAGGCGCGTGGAGTCGGCCGGCGCGGGCAGGCGTCCGGCGAGCGCGCCGAGCACGCGGTCGGCGTGCTGGGCCTGGGGGACGGCGTAGGGCATGGTCGGCTCCGGTTCCGTACGGCGGGGATGCGATGTTCTTGTAGCACATCCCGTTCGACGGATCACATTGCATCGCAGCACGCGGCGAGCCTGAGACGTTCGTCTCACGGTATCGCGGGCTGTCTCGTGTCGTTGAGACGCGTTGGTGTGCGACAGGCGGAGATCGTCCGGCATGACGCGGCCTGCGCGGCGCCGCGACATGGCGGGGTTTGCGGGCAGGGCGGTGCGCTTGCACCGGCGTCGCGGTGACCGTTTCGTCGTATCGACGCCGTGAGACGAGCGGGCCGAATGGCCGCGCGCGCCGTCCTTCCAGCAGCGATTCCGGATCACGGGCATCCCAGTCGCGTCAGCATTCACAAGGGTTTCACGTTCATCGCACGTAGGGTGGCACGCCGCTTGCAGAGATCACGGGCAAGTCGGCGCGGTCGCGTCGACGACGATCCGCCGCCCGGCGATGGCAGCGGACGAGACAGGCAGAGCCGCGGCACGCCCACGCGCCGCGGCCGGCCAACTGGATGGAGACGAACCCGTGACGACGCCCGTTACCGTCGGCGTGATCGCGAACCCCGCATCGGGGCGCGACATCCGCCGCCTCACGACGCATGCCTCCGTGTTTCCGACGGCGGAGAAGGCGAACATGATCGTGCGCCTGCTGGCCGGCCTCGGCGCGATGGGCGTCGAACGCGTGCTGACGCTGCGCGACCGGACCGGCATCGCGACGCTGCTGCTGCGTGCGATCGACACGCACCGTGCGGTCGCGCCGCACGAGCGCTGGCCCGAGGTCGAATTCGTCGACCTGCCGATCACCGACACCGTCGCCGATACCCAGGCCGGCGCCGCGTACCTGCACCGGATGGAAGTCGCGCTGATCGTCGTGCTCGGCGGCGACGGCACCCATCGTGCGGTTGCCGCGCACTGCGGCGCGACGCCGCTCGTCGCGCTGTCCACCGGCACCAACAACGCATTTCCCGAACATCGCGAAGCCACCGTCGCCGGCGTCGCGGCAGGACTCGCCGCGACCGGCGCCGTGCCGGCCGAAGTCGCGTTCACGCGCAACAAGCGGCTCGTCGTGCGCTGCGTGGCAGGCGCGCAGCCGGGGCGCGAGGAGATCGCACTCGTCGACGTGTGCGCCGCGCGGCAGCGCTTCATCGGCGCCCGCGCGATCTCGGGGTCCGACGACATCGATTCGCTCTACCTGACATTCGCGGAACCGGACGGGATCGGCCTGTCCGCGCTCGGCGGCGCGTGGGCGCCGCTCGAGCGCAGCGCGCCGCACGGGCTCGCGATGCGCTTCGCGGCCGAAGGCAAGACCGCCGGCACGCCGCTCGTCGCGCCGATTGCACCGGGCCGCGTGGATCGCGTCGTGATGCGCAGCTGCGAGCGGCTCGAGCCGGGTGCATGGCAGACGATTCCGTTCGAGCACGGCACGCTCGCGTTCGACGGCGAGCGCGAGATCGAGGTCGCGCGCGGCGATCGCTACGAGATCTCGCTCGACTGGCGCGGGCCGTTGACGGTCGACGTCGGCCGCACGCTGCGCTACGCGTCGTCACGCCAGCTGCTGCGCGATGCCGGCGAGTGGCGCTATTGAGCAATGTTTTACCGAGTGACATTTCGACATCCATAACGATCATCAAGGAGACATCGCCATGACAGCCCCACTCGAAGGACAGGTCGCCATCGTCACGGGCGGCGCGCGCGGCATCGGCCGCGGCATTGCCCTGACGCTTGCCGGCGCGGGTGCCGACATCCTGCTGGCCGACCTGCTCGACGACGCACTCGACGCCACCGCGCGCGAAGTACGCGCGCTCGGCCGCCGGGCGGCGGTGGCGAAGGTCGACGTCACGCAGGCCGCGCAGGTCGACGCGATGGTTGCGCAGGCGCTCGCCGACCTCGGCCGGCTCGACATCCTCGTGAACTGCGCGGGCGTGATCAGCATTCATCCGGTCGGCGAACTGACCGAGCGCGACTGGGATTTCGTGATGGACGTGAACGCGAAGGGCACGTTCCTCGGCTGCCGGGCGGCGCTGGCGCCGCTGAAGGCGCAGGGCCGCGGCCGGATCATCAACGTCGCGTCGATCGCCGGCAAGGAGGGCTTTCCGAATCTCGCGCATTACAGCGCATCGAAATTCGCGGTCGTCGGCTTCACGAACGCGCTCGCGAAGGAGGTCGCGCGCGACGGCGTGACCGTCAACGCGATCTGCCCCGGCATCGTGCGGACGTACATGTGGGACCGGCTGTCCGACGAATGGAAGACCGACGGTGAATCGGTCGAGGAATCGTGGCAGCGGCACCAGTTGACGCTGATTCCGCAGGGCCGTGCGCAGACGCCGGAGGACATGGGCCGGCTCGCGCTGTTCTTCGCGACGATGGACAACGTGACGGGCCAGGCCGTGAACGTCGACGGCGGCTTCACGTTCCACTGACGGCCGCCGGCCGTGCAATCCGTCGCCGCGGCCCGGCCGCGGCGGCATTCGCAGTCAGACCTACTCAGGAGACACACATGACCGCTTCGACACAGCTCAGCAGGGACAAGCTGCTGGACGCCTACCGGCTGATGCGCACGATCCGCGAATTCGAGGAGCGCCTGCACGTCGAATTCGCGACCGGCGAGATCCCCGGCTTCGTTCACCTCTATGCGGGCGAGGAGGCGTCCGCGGTCGGCACGATACTGCACCTCGGCCTCGACGACTACGTCGCGACCACGCACCGCGGTCACGGCCATTGCATCGCGAAGGGCGTCGACGTACACGGGATGATGGCCGAGATCTACGGCAAGAAGACGGGCGTCTGCCACGGCAAGGGCGGTTCGATGCACATCGCCGACCTGTCGATGGGGATGCTCGGCGCGAACGGGATCGTCGGCGCGGGCGGCCCGCTCGTCTGCGGCGCCGCGCTCGCGGCGAAGCACAGGAAGACCGGCGGCGTCGGCGTGTGCTTCTTCGGCGACGGCGCATCGAACCAGGGCGTGATCTTCGAATCGATGAACCTCGCGTCGGTGTGGCGGCTGCCCGCAATCTTCGTGGCCGAGAACAACGGCTATGCGGAAGCGACGTCGTCGAGCTGGTCGGTCGCGACCGACAACATCGCCGATCGCGCGAACGGGTTCGGGATGCCGGGCGTGATCGTCGACGGCTTCGACTTCTTCGCGGTACATGAAGCGCTCGGCGAAGCCGTCGAGCGCGCGCGCAACGGCGGCGGCCCGACGCTCGTCGAGGTGAAGTTCACGCGCTATTTCGGCCACTTCGAAGGCGATGCGCAAACCTATCGCGCACCCGGCGAAGTGCAGAAGCTGCGCGACGAGAAGGACTGCCTGAAGCATTTCGAAACGCGCGTCGTGCGGGCCGAAGCACTGACGACCGCCGACCTGCGCGCGGTCGATGCCCAGGTGAAGGCGCTGATCGACGATGCGGTCGCGCAGGCCAAGGCCGCGCCGGTACCCGACGCCGCCGACCTGCTGACCGACGTCTACGTGTCGTACCCGTGAGCGCGGCCTGATACCACGGCCGACACGGCGAACCGAACATTCCAGGAGACAGACATGGCAAGGAAAATCACTTATTCGCAGGCGATCAACGAGGCGCTCGCGCAGGAAATGGCGCGCGACGACAGCGTGATCGTGATGGGCGAGGACAATGCGGGCGGCGCGGGCGCGCCGGGCGAGGACGACGCGTGGGGCGGCGTGCTCGGCGTGACGAAGGGGCTGTTCCACAAGTTTCCGGGCCGCGTGCTCGATACGCCGCTGTCGGAGGGCGGCTACATCGGCGCGGCGGTCGGCGCCGCCGCGTGCGGGATGCGGCCCGTCGCGGAGCTGATGTTCATCGATTTCATGGGCGTGTGCTTCGACCAGATCTTCAACCAGGCCGCCAAGTTCCGCTACATGTTCGGCGGCAAGGCCGTGACGCCGGTCGTGATCCGCGCGATGTACGGTGCCGGCTTGCGCGCAGCCGCGCAGCATTCGCAGATGCTGACGTCGCTGTTCACGCACATTCCGGGGCTGAAGGTCGTGTGCCCGTCGACGCCGTACGACGCGAAGGGGCTGCTGATCCAGGCGATCCGCGACAACGATCCCGTGATCTTCCTCGAACACAAGCTGCTCTATACCCGTGAAGGCGACGTGCCGGAGGAGTCCTATGCGATTCCGTTCGGCGAAGCGAACGTGATGCGCGACGGCGACGACGCGACGATCGTCACGTACGGCCGGATGGTGCATCTCGCGATGGACGCGGCCGCGAAACTCGCGAAGGACGGGATCCAGGTCGACGTGATCGACCTGCGCACGACGTCGCCGCTCGACGAGGACACGATCCTCGAAAGCGCGGAGCGCACCGGGCGCGTGGTGGTCGTCGACGAAGCGAATCCGCGCTGCTCGATCGCGACCGATATTGCCGCACTCGTCGCGCAGCGTGCGTTCCATGCGCTGAAGGCGCCGATCGAGCTCGTGACCGCGCCGCATACGCCCGCGCCGTTCGCGAGCGTGCTGGAAGACCTGTATATCCCGTCCGCCGATGCGATTGCGCAGGCGGTCCTGAAAACGAGGAGCTGACACGATGTCGATTCACATGATCACGATGCCCAAGTGGGGGCTGTCGATGGAGCAGGGGCAGGTCAACGGCTGGCTGAAGGCGCTCGGCGAACGCGTGACGAAGGGCGACGAAGTGCTCGACGTCGAGACCGACAAGATCTCGTCGGGCGTCGAATGCGCGTTCGACGGCACGCTGCGCCGGCAGGTCGCGCAGGAAGGCGAGACGCTGCCGGTCGGCGCGCTGCTCGGCGTTGTCGCGGCCGCCGACGCGAGCGATGCCGACATCGACGCGGCGATCGCCGAATTCCAGCGCGATTTCGTGCCGAGCGCGGCGTCCAACGAAGTCGCGGGCCCGCAGCCCGAGAAGGCGCAGATCGGCGGCCGGACGGTGCGTTTCCTGAAGCTCGGCGAAGGCAGCGGCACACCCGCCGTGCTGATCCACGGCTTCGGCGGCGATCTCAACAACTGGCTGTTCAATCACGCGGATCTCGCCGCGCACCGGCCGGTGTGGGCGCTCGACCTGCCCGGTCACGGCGAGTCGGGCAAGGCGGTCGAGACGGGCAGCCTCGATGAGCTGGCCGACGCGGTGCTCGCGCTGCTCGATGCGAAGGGCATCGACCAGGCCCACCTGATCGGCCATTCGATGGGCGGCGCGGTGGCGATGGCGGCGGCCGAGCGCGCGCCGCAACGGGTCGCGTCGTTGACGCTGATCGCGAGCGCGGGGCTCGGCACCGACATCAACCGCGCTTACATCGACGGCTTCGTCGCCGGCAACAGCCGCAATACGTTGAAGCCGCACCTTGGCGCGCTGTTCGCGGACAACGCGCTGGTCACGCGGCAGCTCGTCGAGGATCTCGTCAAGTACAAGCGGCTCGAAGGCGTGCAGGCCGCGCTGGAGAAGATCGCGCATGCCGCGTTCGACGGCGCCGCGCAGCGGCGCGTGTTCCGCGACCGGCTCGCGACGCTTGCGCCGCGCACGCTCGTGATCTGGGGCGAGCACGACCAGGTGATCCCGGCGCAGCACGCGCGGGGCTTGCCTGACGGCGTGCGTGCCGAGGTGCTCGCCGGCAGCGGGCACATGGTGCAGATGGAGGCGGCCGCCGACGTGAACCGCCTGATCGTCGCGTTTCTCGGAGACTGACGATGGCCGCCGCGCTCGAACGACCCAGCCTCACGGCGCTCGGCCAGCCGGGCGCGAGAAGCCGTGACAAGCTCGCGCGCATTCCGGTGCGCGTCGAGCCCGCGGCCGGTGCGGCGTTGCCGAAGCCGCCGTGGCTGCGCGCGCGGCCGATGATGAGCGCGGCGGTCGCCGACATGGCGGCCGTGCTGCGCGACCATCGGCTGCATTCCGTATGCGAGGAGGCGATGTGCCCGAACATCGGCGAATGCTTCGCGCAGCGCACGGCGACCTTCATGATCATGGGCGGCCTGTGCACGCGGCGCTGCCCGTTCTGCGACGTCGCGCACGGCCGTCCCGAGCCGCTCGACGCCGACGAGCCCGCGCGGCTGGCCGACGCGGCCGCGGCGCTCGGGCTGCGCTACGTCGTGATCACGTCGGTCGATCGCGACGATCTGCGCGACGGCGGCGCCGCGCATTTCGCCGCCTGCATCGCGGCGGTGCGCGCGAGCGTGCCGGGCATCGGCGTCGAAGTGCTGACACCGGACTTCCGCGGTCGCGTGGCCCGCGCGCTCGATGCGCTGTCGACGGCCTGGCCCGACGTGTTCAACCACAACATCGAGACGGTGCCGTCGCTGTATCGCGCGGCGCGGCCGGGCGCCGACTATCGCGGCTCGCTCGAACTGCTTGAGCAGGCGAAGCAGGCACGGCCTGAGCTGGTGACGAAATCGGGGTTGATGCTCGGCCTTGGCGAGTGCGACGACGAAGTGCGCGACACGCTGCGCGACCTGCGTGCGCATGACGTCGACGTGCTGACGCTCGGCCAGTATCTCGCGCCGTCCGCGCACCATCTGCCCGTGCGGCGCTACGTGAGCCCGGACGCATTCGCCGCGTGGCGCGACGAGGCGCTGTTGCTCGGTTTCAGGGAAGTCGTCGCCGGCCCGCTGGTGCGGTCGTCGTATCACGCGGCCGACGTGCTGGAGGAGACGTAACGGGCGGCGCGTCAGGCGGACGTGGAAGCGGCGGCATGCGCACGACTGACGCGCCGCAGGTACAGCACGAGCCCGGCGCCCGCGAGCATCAGGCTGATCGTGTTCGCGAACCAGAAGCCGCGCGCGCCGGTCAGCCACGCGGGCGCGATGCCGCCCACGTCGAAACCGAGCGCATAGCCGCCGCTGAGCCCGACGCCCCACAGCGCGACCGCATAGATCACGGTCGGCACGACCGCGACCTTGTAGGCGCGCAGCACGAACGCCGACGTGACCTGCAGCGCATCGAACACGTGGTAGCACGCGACGATCGCGACGAGCGGCATCGCGGCCGCGGCGACGGCCGGGTTCGGCGTATAGCCGCCGATGATCAGCGGGCGCAGCACGAACACGAGCAGGCCGTAGGTCGCGGCAATGCCGCACGCGAAGATCACGCTGTGCCGGCCGAGCAGGCGGGCTTCCTCGGCCCGTCCGGCGCCGAGCGCGCGCGCGACGAGCGTCGACGCCGCCACGCCGATCGACAGCGGCGTCATGTACAGCACCGCGCCGATGTTGCCGGCGATCTGGTGGCCGGCGAGTGTCGTCGTGCCGAACTGCGCGATGAACAGCGCCATGCACGTGTACGACGTGACCTCGATCAGGTACGACAGGCCCATCGGCACGCCGAGTTTCAGGATCGCCTTCTGGCGCGCCCAGACCGGCCAGCAGAAGCGCGAGAAGATCGCGAGCGGCGCGAATACGTCGAGCTTCGCGAGCAGCGTGTAGCCGATCAGCGCGAGCGCCCAGTTGATCAGCGTGCTGGCGAGCCCGCAGCCGGGGCCGCCGAGCGCCGGCACGCCGAACCCGCCGAAGATGAACCACACGTTGAGCGGAAACTTGAGCAGCAGCGCGCCGATCTGCAGGATCATCGCGAGGCGCGGCTTGCCGGCCGCATTGGTCAGCGCGTTGTAGATGCGAAAGACGAGGCTGGCGGGCAGCCCGTAAGACAGGATGCGCAGGTAGTCGACGGTGCGGTCGTGCAGCGCGGCGGGCGTGTGCGCGACGCGCAGCAGCGGTTCGGGAAAATGCAGCAGGAGAAAGCCGGGCACCGCGAGCAGCAGCGCGAGCCACAGCGCCTGGCGCACTTCCTCGCCGATCTCGGCATAGCGGCGCGCGCCGTACAGCTGCCCGGTGATCGGCTGCAGTGCGGACAGGATGCCCGTCAGGCCGATATAGATCGAAATGTAGATCGACGAACCGAGCCCGAGCGCGGCGAGATCGACGGCCGAGTAGCGCCCGACCATCGCGGTGTCGATCACGCCGAACGCGATGATCGCGAGCTGGCCGACAAGCACCGGCCACGCGAGACCGACGATCCGGCGGATGTCGCCGAACATCGTCAATCGGCCGGCTGGCGGCGCGGCGGGCGCCGCTTGACGGGCGTCTTCGGCCGTTCGATGCGCTCGTACAGGCGGAACCGCTCGTCACGGTCGGCGGCGCGGCGGCCTTCCCACACGAGACGCCACACGTATTGCGACATCGAGCTCGGCTCGCCGAAATCCGAGCGGTCCTGGCGCAGGATCACGTCGCAGTCGCCGGAGAAATCGAAGCGCATGTTGCCGAAATACGCGAAGGTCGCGATCTGCGCGTCACCGAGCCGCACCGGCGAGATGCACTCGTAGTCGGACGGCAGGTGCACCGCGATCTGCTGCGCGACGTCGCGATAGGTCCGGCCGTAGTTGACGATCGGCAGCCACAGCGTCATCAGCAGCACCCACATCAGCGTGGTGCCCGCACCCGACAGCACGACGCTGCGCCACAGCACTTTCGGCTGCCGCGAGATGCGCCAGCGCACCAGGAAGCACCAGCATACGGTGGCGATCACCGCGCAGATGAACGACAGGATCTTGAAGTGCGGCTCGTAGCCGGGCACGAGGCGGGCGAGGTTGCGCGCGAGCGGATGCGGGAAGCCCGTGATCGAGGCGAGCCACACGAGCCACACGAAGGTGCCGAGGATCGTGAAGCTCAGCACCGCGAACCAGTCGATCGCGTTGATTGCGCCGCGCTTGAGGGTCGGCAGCGCGAACGTCGCGAGCACCGCGAGCGGCGGCAGCAGCAGCATGTACATGCGGTTCGACTGCTGGCTCTGCAGGATCACGAGCGCGACGAGCGGCACCGCGACCGACAGCGGAATCGCGACGTGCGCACGGCGGCGCATACCGGCCCAGCTCCACCATGCCCAGATCGCGAGCGGCCACGCGGGCCAGGTGAACAGCGGCAGGTTCTTCGCCGCATAGCCGAGCACCGCGGTCGGCGGGCCCGAAAAGCGCATCAGGCTGCCGTGAATCCACTGGTTGAAGAACCATGCGGCATCGTCGGGCGCCGCGACGAACGCGGCCAGCGGCCACAGCGCGAAGATCGCGGCCGCGAGCGGCACGCCGACCAGCGGCAGGCGCAGGTTGCGCATCTCGGGCGTGACGAGCCACAGCACGGCCGTGCCGGCGAGCAGCGCGACCACCAGCACCGGATTGCCGGACAGCGCGACGAGGCCCATCGCGAGGCCCCACCACAGCGCGCCCTGCATCGGCTTGTCGATGCCGCGCACGATCCCGTAGACGAGCATCGCGATCCACGCGAACTGCGCAAGCTGCGGCGTCGTTTCGTGCCCGCGCTCCGCGAGACCGAAGCAGGCGACGAGCACCAGCAGCGCGCCGTCGGCGAGCGTGCGGCCGTAGTCGCGCGGCTCGGGCTCGCCGCCGAATGCGTACTTGAACGGCTGGACCTCGGCACGCCGGCCGAGCAGGTAGGCGGCATACCAGACGAATGCGCACGCGACGCAAAACAGCACGCCGGTATCGACGCGCGACGCGTTGCTCGCGTCGACCCACGGGCCGAGGCCGCGGATCGACAGCGCGCCGAGCCAGTAGCCGAGCGGGCCGTCGGTCGTGATGAACTTGCCGACCAGGTTCGGCAGCAGCCAGTCGTGCCAGCCGCCCTTGGCCATCGTCCACATCACGCCAAAGCCTGCCGCGTCCTCGTTCTTCCACGGGTCGCGGCCGAACAGGCCGAACGCGGCGTAGACGAAGCAGAGCGTGAGCAGCAGCCAGCGCGGCAGCGCGCGCGTGGCGGAGGCGGTGAGACGGACGACAGGCTTCATGCAGATGAGCGATTTGTTATGGGCGGGTGGCCGGCGCGGATGCGCGCGGTCGAGCCGGTTTCGAGCATCCGGCATTGTAGACGCGCCCGCTGTTGCGCGTCAGGTCGATGCCCGTGCGCCGGCTGGCGCCTGCCGGGCGAGCAGAGACAAAAAAGGGCAGCCTGGGCTGCCCTTTTGTGCGGTACCGGTGCAATGCAACCACCGGATGCAGTGCGAAGCTTACTTCGCCTTGCCGCTGGCGCGAACGCCGAACTTGTTCTTGAACTTCTCGACACGGCCTGCCGTGTCCATGATCTTTTGCTGACCCGTGTAGAACGAGTGCGATTCCGACGACACTTCGATCTTGGCGAGCGGGTAGGTCTTGCCGTCGAGTTCGATGTTTTCGCGCGTCTGGATCGTCGAGCGCGTGATGAACTTGAAGCCGTTCGACATGTCTTGGAAGACGACTTCGCGGTAGTTCGGGTGGATGCCTTCTTTCATGGTCTTTCCTTGGTGAGAGCGGTAGCCAACCCGCCGCTTGCCGTGCCGGAACGCGCACATTGCGCCAACCAGACGACGCCAAGCCCGGCGCGAGCCACTTGCCTAAGGTCGAAAAACGACGATTATGCCAGAAAATCAGATGGTTGACGAATAATTTTCACGGTGCGTCGAGCGCGCCGGTACCGGCCGGATCCTGCCGGTAGTAACGCGCGAGCAGCCGGTACAACTCCGGAAATTCGGACTCGAACGCTTTCGGCCGGACGAACAGCGCTTCACTGCATACCGCGAAGAATTCCGACGGGTGGTCTGCGGCATAGGGATCGATCAGCGACTCCCGCTCGAAGCGCGCCCACGCACGGTCCGGCACCGCGTCGACGCGCGCGCAGAACTGGTCGTACGCGTGCTCGAACACGTCGGCCCACGCCTGCGCATCGAGGTGCGGCGCGTGCCAGCGGCGAAATAGGGGCGGATAGCCATCGGCCGCGCCGTTGACCATGTCAATCTTGTGCGCGAACTCGTGGATCACGACGTTGTACGCGTCGTGGCCGTCCGTCATCTGCGCGTCTTCCCAGGACAGGATCACGGGGCCGCCTTCCCAGGCCTCGCCGCTCGCATCCTGCTCGACTTCGTGCACGACCCCGTCCTCGTCCTGCACCGTCTTGCGGATCACGAATTCGCCCGGATACACGACGACGCCGACCCAGCCGTCGTACAGGGACAGATCGAGATTCAGCACGGGCAGGCAGGCCTGCGCGGCGATCGCGACGATCATCGCGTCGGTCAACTCGAGCCCGTGCGCGGTCGAGAACGATTTCTTCGCGACGAACAGGCTCGTCAGTTCGCGCAGCCGGCCGAGCGCGTCGGGAGGCAGTGCCGCGAGGAACGGCAGGCGCTCGACGGTGTCCTGCCACAGCGCGTCGGGAATCGGGTGGCTGCGCAGCGCGCGGTCGCGGCGGCGGTCGTCGAACCAGCGGGTCAGTTTCGAGAGCATGAAGGCGGCTCGCGGAAATCCAAAGCCTGTCTTTTAACTCAATCGATCTCTTTTTGCCATGCCGCAAAGAGGCCGCCGACGAGCGCCACGCCCGCCAGGAAGTAAAAGCCGTCGAGCGACGCGAGGAACGACGCCTGTTGCGCGACCATGCGCGCGATCGACGCGATCGCCAGGCCGTGCGCCTCGCTCAGCGCATGACCGGCGGCGGCATAGCTGTGCGTCAGCGCATCGACGGTCTGCTGGAACAGCGGATCGAACACATTTGCACGCTCGACGAGCCGCGTATGGTGCACGGCCACGCGGTGCTGTTCGACGATGATCACCGACGACGTCGCGAACGAGATCGTCAGTTGCCGCACGATGTTCTTCAACCGGTAGCCGTGCGTATATTCGTCGATCGCGAAGATCCGGAACGTCAGGTTGGCCACGGGCAGCACGATGAAGAGCAGCAGCAATCCGCGCAGCAGCAGCGGGACGATCAGCGCGGCTTCGCCGACCTGCGGCGTCATCCGCGTCATCCACAGCGCGGCCGTGATCGCGACCGCGAACCCCGGCACGACGAACCACTTCTTGTGCGTGACGAATTTCGCGTAACGCAGGTACGCGAACAGCGCGGTGGCCGAAATCAGCGACATCGTGCCCACCAGTCGCCCGGCGTTTTCGACCGGATAGCCGAGCCCGCTTTCGAGAAAACGCGACGTCAGGTAACTGAAGCCCGTCGACTCGTAGTAATAGAACATATAGAGCAGCAGCCCGACCTGGAACGTCCGCTCGCGGAACGCGTGCAGGCGCACGAGCGGCGTCGGATGATGCCACTGGTGATACGCGAACCACGCAAGCGCGCCGATCCCTGCGATCGTCAGCAGGATCAGCATCGGCGAGCCGCTATAGAGCTGGTAATGCACCTGCTGCAGCACGATCTGCAGCGCACCTTGCGCGAGCGCGAACACGACATACGGCCAGAAGTGTCCGGAGCCGCGTTCGTCGTCGGGTGTCCGGCCCGAATCGGGCAGCGTGAGTAGCGCGAGGATCGCGAACGCAATGCCGGCCGGCGCCGAGCACGCAAACAGCGCGCGCCACGTCGAGTGCGCGACGAGCAGGCCGCCGACGATCGGCGCGAGCGCGCTGCCGAGCAGGATCATGATCAGGAACGCGCGCGTTGCGGGCGGCCGTTCCTGCGGTTTGAAACTGATCTGGATCAGGATCCGGCACGCGCCCATCATCGGGCCGATGAAATAACCCTGAAAGCCGCGCGCGAACGCGAGCTCGAGCGACGTGTCGGCGAGCGCGGCCGCGATCGCGCCGAACGAGAACATCAGCATGCAGCCGGCGACGTAGCGGCGATGGCCGAGCCGGTCGACCCACCATTGCTGCTGCAGGATGCCGAGCACGGCGGTGACCGCGTAGGCGCTCGACGACCACACGAGTTCATCGGGCGATGCGTTGATGCCGCCCGCGATGTAGCTCGCGAAGAACGAGAAGATCGCGTTGTCGAAGTAGTCGATGCCGGTAACGAGTGCGAGCGCCCACGGGAACAGGTCCGCACGCAGGTTCGCGCGGCTCCACAGTGGCGAGCGACCGGGCATCGCGCTCACTCGCGCGCCTTGCGCGCGCGCCGCGTGCCGGCTTCGGCCTGCCGCTGCGCGATCAGCGCATCGGCGTTTTCGCCGGCAAGACGCCGTTCGACGTAGTCGATGTCGTGCTGCAGTTCCTTGCGCAGCGCGACGGCTTCCTTCAGTTCGCGCTGGACGGCCGCGATCCGCCGGTCGAGCGTGTCGACCTGCTCGGCGAGGCCGGCGCGGATCTCGCGCAGCGACGCGTCCGAATAGCGGCGCCGGCCGTCGCCCGTTTCTTCCAGCGGGCGCTTCAGCATCTCGGTGATGCCGTGCAGCGAAAAACCGAGCGCGCGCAGCCGCAGGATGCGTGCGAAGCGCTCGAGGTCGGCCTCGTCGTACAGGCGGTAGCGGCCTTCGCTGCGCGACGGCGTGACGAGCCCGCGCTCTTCGTAATACTTCAGCGTGCGCGGCGTGACGCCGAGCCGTGACGCCGCATCGCTCACGGTCAGCAGCGGGGTGGAGGTGTCATTCGGCATCGGGAGGAGGATGGGGTTCGAGCGATGGCGCGATTATAGATCAACCTGTACGTTCACGTTCAGGTTGGCGCCGAAAAACGGCCGCCGGGCAAGATGCGCGGGCGGCCGTTTTTGGGGCGCGGAGCGACGGTGATCAGCCGCCGCGGCGCATCAGGTCGAAGAACTCGGAGTTGCTCTTCGTCTGGCGGATCTTGTCGAGCAGGAATTCCATCGCTTCGACTTCGTCCATGTCGTGGATGAACTTGCGCAGCACCCAGATCTTCTGAAGGATCTCGGGCTTGATCAGCATTTCTTCGCGACGCGTGCCAGACTTGTTCAGATTGATCGACGGATACACGCGCTTTTCCGCGAGACGGCGCTCGAGGTGCACTTCCATGTTGCCGGTGCCCTTGAACTCTTCGTAGATCACGTCGTCCATGCGGCTGCCGGTTTCGATCAGCGCGGTGCCGATGATCGTCAGCGAACCGCCTTCCTCGATGTTGCGCGCCGCGCCGAAGAAGCGCTTCGGACGTTGCAGTGCGTTCGCGTCGACACCACCCGTCAGCACTTTGCCCGATGCCGGGATCACGGTGTTGTATGCGCGTGCGAGACGCGTGATCGAGTCGAGCAGAATCACGACGTCGTGCTTCATTTCGACGAGGCGCTTGGCCTTCTCGATCACCATTTCGGCGACCTGGACGTGGCGCGTGGCCGGTTCGTCGAACGTCGATGCGATCACTTCGCCGGCGACCGAGCGCTGCATTTCGGTCACTTCTTCAGGGCGCTCGTCGATCAGCAGCACGAACAGGATCACGTCCGGGTGGTTCTGCTTGATCGCGTGTGCGATGTGCTGGAGCATCACGGTCTTGCCCGACTTCGGCGACGCGACGAGCAGGCCGCGCTGGCCCTTGCCGATCGGCGCGATCATGTCGATGATGCGGCCCGTGACGTTTTCCTCGCCGCGCATTTCGCGTTCGAGCGACAGCGGCTTGTTCGGGTGCAGCGGCGTGAGGTTCTCGAACATGATCTTGTGTTTCGAGGCCTCGGGCGGCTGCCCGTTGACTTTGTCGACCTTCACCAGCGCGAAGTAGCGCTCGCCGTCCTTCGGCGTGCGGACTTCACCTTCGATGGTGTCGCCGGTGTGCAGGTTGAAGCGGCGGATCTGCGACGGGCTGATGTAGATGTCGTCGGTGCTCGCGAGGTACGACATTTCCGGCGAGCGCAGGAAGCCGAAGCCGTCCGGCAGCACTTCGAGCGTACCGTCGCCGAAGATCGTCTCACCCGTCTTGGCGCGCTTTTTGAGAATGGCGAACATCAACTCCTGCTTGCGCAGGCGGTTCGCGTTTTCGATCTCCAGGCCATTGGCCATTTCGATCAGTTCGGAGACGTGCAGAGACTTGAGCTCGGATAAATGCATACGGAGAACCCGCCAGGGAGGAGACGACGAAAGAAATAAAGGGAGGAGGGCGAGCGGAAGCGCTCAGAGACTTAAATGCGTCTTGTAGACGTTTTTTAATTCTAGCATAGGCCGATTCGCGCTTGAGCGAGCGATCGGCGGCTTGTCGACGGACGTGTTGCCGGCTGACAACACGTCCGCGGAACGGCCTGTATTACAGGTGGCTGTCCAGGAATGCGGTGAGCTGCGACTTCGACAGCGCGCCGACCTTCTGCGCGGCGGCCGCGCCGTTCTTGAACAGGATCAGCGTCGGGATGCCGCGCACGCCGAACTTCGCAGGCGTCGCCTGGTTGTCGTCGACGTTGATCTTCGCGATCTGCAGCTTGTCGCCGTAGTCCTTCGCGACTTCATCCAGGATCGGGGCGATCATTTTGCACGGGCCGCACCATTCGGCCCAGAAATCGACGAGCACGGGCTTGTCGGATTTGACGACGTCCTGTTCGAACGATGCGTCGCTGATGTGTTTGATCTGTTCGCTCATTGGGTCAATACCTCTTACGGTTCGGGGACTGCCTGCTTGCGCGTTGCGGCGTACCGGCCGCCGTTGGGGGGCCGGCCGCTGCGGCAGGTCACTCCACTCTCCGGAAAGGAGGCGTGTAAGCGCTGCATGCCGCGGCTCGCGGGTCGTTCGGGCGTCATATTAGCCTAAATTGCTATCTGCTGCGGGCGGCGATAGTAGCCGCTACGCGAGTAGGGGTACGACGCGGCGTTCGACCGTTGTGTCCAGCAGGTGGAGGCCGGCTTGCAAATTACAAGGGGCGGACGCGCAGGTCATTCGCGTCGGGTGGGCTGCATGGCCCGATGCGCGTCGGTTTGTCGGGTCATATTCGCATTGATGCGAACAAACGGTCGCATTCATCCGGAAGCGGTGATAGAATATGCCGTGACGGGCCTCCTCGCATGGTGGGGCGGTGAACCTGGTCAGGTCGGGAACGAAGCAGCCACAATCGTTTTCCGCCAGTGCCGAGGGTTGGGCTCGTCACCTTCCATCTCGCCCCGTTCGCCGGGCGTTTTTTATTTCTGCACCCCACTCCGTTTTACCTGCGCGTTTGCCTGTCTTCCGCACCGTTTCGCGTGTCGGCGCGACGCAGCGTTACTGATACAATTTCCCGATGACCTATCAAGTTCTCGCACGCAAGTGGCGTCCGAAGGATTTCGCTTCGCTCGTCGGCCAGGAGCACGTCGTCAGGGCGCTTACGCACGCGCTCGACGGCGGGCGTCTCCATCACGCCTATCTGTTTACCGGAACCCGCGGTGTCGGCAAGACGACGCTGTCGCGGATCTTTGCCAAGGCACTCAATTGTGAAACCGGCATCACGTCGCAGCCGTGCGGCGTGTGTCGCGCCTGTCGCGAAATCGACGAAGGGCGTTTCGTCGATTACGTCGAGATGGATGCCGCGAGCAACCGCGGCGTCGACGAAATGGCCGCGCTGCTCGAGCGCGCGGTGTACGCGCCCGTCGATGCGCGCTTCAAGGTCTACATGATCGACGAAGTGCACATGCTGACGAATCACGCGTTCAACGCGATGCTGAAGACGCTCGAGGAGCCGCCGCCGCACGTCAAGTTCATCCTCGCGACCACCGATCCGCAGAAGATCCCCGTCACCGTGCTGTCGCGCTGCCTGCAGTTCAACCTGAAGCAGATGCCGGCCGGGCACATCGTGTCGCATCTCGAACGGATCCTCGGCGAAGAGCAGATCACGTTCGAGCCGCAGGCGCTGCGCCTGCTCGCGCGCGCCGCGCAGGGCAGCATGCGCGATGCGCTGTCGCTCACCGACCAGGCGATCGCCTATTCGGCGAACGAGGTGACCGAGTCGGCCGTGTCGGGCATGCTCGGCGCGCTCGACCAGACTTACATGGTGCGTCTGCTCGACGCGCTCGCCGCAGGCGGCGGCCCGGAAATCCTCGCGATTGCCGATGAGATGTCGCTGCGCAGCCTGTCGTTCTCGACCGCGCTGCAGGATCTCGCGAGCCTGCTGCATCGCATCGCGTGGGCGCAGTTCGCACCGGGCTCGGTGCTCGACGAATGGCCCGAAGCGGGCGACCTGCGCCGCTTCGCCGAGACGCTGAGCCCCGAGCAGGTCCAGTTGTTCTATCAGATCGCGACGGTCGGTCGCGCCGAGCTCGGCCTGGCGCCGGACGAGTACGCCGGTTTCACGATGACGCTGCTGCGGATGCTTGCGTTCGAGCCGGCGGTTGCCGCCGGCAGTGCGCCGGTCGGCCAGCCGTCCGCACCGCGCGCGGTGCCTGGCTCGCGCGTGGCGGCGGCATCGGCCGCTACGGCGAAGCCGGTATCGGCTGCACCTGCCGCAGCAGCGCGGCCGCAGGCAATTGCCCCGGCAGCGCCGGCGGCACCCGTTGTGCGCGCAGCGCCGGTGCAGTCCGGCGACGAAACAGACCGGCCGGCCGTGAAACCGGCTGTCGTCGAAGCAGCCGCGCCGGCCCCGGTTGACGCGCCAGTCATCGAAACGCCGCAGCCGCAGACGGCTGCAGTACCGCAAGCGGAGCCGGCCGGCGATCACCCGACGCCTGTCCGCAAGGAACCCGAGCCGCCCGCCGCCGTTGCGCAGCGAAGCGACGAGCCGGCTGCGCCGGCCGAACCGATGCCGCGCGCTGCGCCGCCTGAGCCCGCCGCGCGTCCGTCGGCGCGTTCCGGAGGCGCCGCCGCCGCGCTCGACGTGCTGCGCAATGCGGGGATGCGCGTGTCGTCCGATCGCGGGCGCGCAGGCGCCGCCGCCGCGAAACCGGCAGCCCAGCCGGCCGCCGAGAAGCCGGCCGTGCCGCGTCCCGCCGCCGTCCAGGTGCCGACGCCGCGCGCTGCGGCCCGTGCGCCGCAGGCGGCCGATTCGCGCCAGGCGTCGCCGCCGTGGGAGGACATTCCACCCGACGACTACGTGCCGCTCAGTGCCGACGAAATGTTCGGCGGCCCGCCCGACGATGGCTTCGTGCCGGTGTTCGACAGCGGCCCCGACGACGTGCGCGTCACGCCGAAGCCGGCGGAAACCCGTCCGTCCGCACCGGTCGACACGCGTCCGTTGCCGCCCGCGATCGCACTCGATCCGGTCGGTTTCGACGGCGAATGGCCGGCGCTGGCCGCACAGCTGCCGCTCAAGGGCGTCGCCTACCAGCTCGCGTTCAACAGTGAACTGACGGCGGTCGATGCGACCACGTTGAAACTTTCCGTGCCGGTGCCGCAATATGCGGACGCCGCGCAGGTGGCGAAGCTGAAGGCCGCGCTGGCCGATGCGCTCGGCAAGCCGGTCGAGGTGGCCGTCGAAGTCGGGCCCGCGCGGCGTACGGCGGCGGCGCTCGATGCGGCCGCGCGCGCGGCACGCCAGCGTGAGGCCGAGCAGGAGATTCACGGCGATCCGTTCGTTCAGCAGCTCGTGCGCGATTTCGGTGCGCGTATCGTCGAGGGTTCGGTGCGCCCGCTCGCCGACGCGGCGCCGGACGGCCCGCCGCCGACGCTGCATTGAACTGAGCGCCCCGCGACAGGCACAATCACGCCCACACATTGGCCGGCACGCGCCGCGTGCCGGTTTTCACACGATCAAGAAGGAGTATTCCCATGTTGAAAGGCAACCTCGCCGGACTGATGAAGCAAGCGCAGCAAATGCAGGAAAACATGAAGAAGATGCAGGAGCAGCTTGCGCTGATCGAAGTCGAAGGGCAGTCGGGCGCCGGCCTCGTCAAGGTGACGATGACGTGCCGCAATGAAGTGCGTCGCGTGTCGATCGACCCGAGCCTGCTCGCGGACGACAAGGACATGCTCGAGGATCTCGTCGCGGCTGCGTTCAACGACGCCGTGCGCAAGGCCGAAGCGACGTCGCAGGAAAAGATGAGCGGCATGACGTCGGGCCTGCCGTTGCCCCCGGGCTTCAAGCTGCCGTTCTGAGCGTAGCGTCCGTGTCACTTTTTGCTGCCGTATGAAACAGCCGTCCGCCCTGTCCGCGCTCGTCGAAGCGTTACGCGTGCTGCCCGGCGTCGGGCCGAAATCCGCCCAGCGCATGGCGGTCCACCTGATGCAGCACGATCGGGAGGGTGCGGAGCGGCTCGGCCGGTCGCTGCTGTTCGCGACCGAGCACCTGCAGCACTGCGAAAAGTGCAACACGTTCACCGAAGCGCAGATCTGCGAGGTCTGCAGCGACGAAGAGCGTGATCCGACGCTGCTGTGCGTCGTCGAGACGCCTGCCGACCAGATCATGCTCGAGCAGACGATGACTTACCGCGGGCTGTATTTCGTGCTGATGGGCCGGCTGAGCCCGCTCGACGGGATCGGCCCGAAGGAAATCCATTTCGACCGCCTCGTGCGGCGCGCGTCCGATGGTGTCGTCAAGGAAGTCGTGCTCGCGACCAACTTCACGAACGAAGGCGAAGCCACCGCGCACTACCTCGGCCAGACGCTGAAGGCGCGCGGGCTCGCGGTCACGCGCCTCGCGCGCGGCGTGCCGGTGGGCGGGGAGCTCGAATACGTCGACGCGGGCACCATCGCCCGCGCAATGCTCGACCGCCGCACGATGTAAGCCGGGCGCCGCCGGCCGCTCGCCGCGTTGCGCTCCTTGGCGATACGTCAGTATTCGCGGCGTCGCGCGCCTCGCGAGCGGCCGTTCTCGTGGCAACGCATGCACGTTCCATATGTAAACAGACCCTAGGAGACACATGAGCACCAGCCAGGGCCCGCTCGCGGGCGTCAAAGTGCTCGAATTCGGAACGCTGATCGCGGGACCGTTCGCGTCGCGGCTGTTCGCCGAATTCGGCGCGGAAGTGATCAAGATCGAGGATCCGAACGGTGGCGACCCGCTGCGCAAGTGGCGCAAGCTCCATCCGGAGCAGGGCGGCACGTCGCTGTGGTGGTCCGTCCAGGCGCGTAACAAGAAATCGGTCACGCTCAACCTGAAGGCCGACGCCGGCAAGGCGATCGCGCGGCAACTCGCGCGCGAGGCCGACATCGTGATCGAGAATTTCCGCCCGGGCCTGCTCGAAAAGCTCGGGCTCGGCTACGACGTGCTGTCGGCCGAGAACCCGGGCCTCGTGATGGTGCGCCTGTCCGGTTACGGGCAGACCGGCCCGTACCGCGACCGGCCCGGCTTCGGCGCGATCGCCGAATCGATGGGCGGGCTGCGTCACATCACCGGCTATCCCGAACTGCCGCCGCCGCGCATCGGCATCTCGATCGGCGATTCGATCGCCGCGCTGCACGGCGTGATCGGCGCGCTGATGGCGCTGCATCACCGCAAGGTCAACGGCGGGGCGGGGCAGGTGGTCGACGTTGCACTGTATGAAGCCGTCTTCAACATGATGGAAAGCGTCGTGCCCGAATACGGCGTGTACGGGATGGTGCGCGAGCGCACCGGCGCGTCGCTGCCGGGCATCGTGCCGTCGAATACGTATGCGTGCCGCGACGGCAGCATCGTGATCGGCGGCAACAGCGACCCGATCTTCAAGCGGCTGATGAAGGCGATCGAGCGCGACGACCTCGCGGACGATCCTGCGCTCGCGCAAAACGACGGGCGCGTGCCGCGCACGCAGGAGATCGACGACGCGATTGCCGCGTGGCTTGCGCCGCGCACGATCGAAGAAGCTCTCGTCGTGCTCAACGCGGCCGACGTGCCCGCCGGCCGCATCTACAGCGCCGCCGACATGTTTACCGATCCGCAGTTCGTCGCGCGGCAGATGATCCAGCGCTTCAAGCTGGCCGACGGCACCGACATTCCGTTGCCGAACATCACGCCGAAGCTGTCCGACACGCCGGGCGAAACGCGCTGGCTCGGGCCCGAGCTCGGCGAGCATACGGACGAGGTGCTGCGCGGCCTCGGCTACGACGCGCCGGCGATTGCCGCACTGCGCGAAGCGGGCGCGATTTGACCACCCTCGGGCCTGTCGCTTCGCGCCGGGCTTCCGGAACGGCGCATTCTGCCAGGGCGCTCCGTTGGCGGGGGGAAACCCGGGGCGGCGCGACGTTTTCCTGAGCACGCGGAACGCCGCGCCGCAACGCGGCGGCGCAGCGTGTCCGGGTGCCCGCAGCCGTCGCTCCGCAGTCGCCGGACTGTCGCTCTCGCGCCATCTTTCCTCGGTTACAATCGCCGGATGCGAATCCTACTCAGCAACGACGACGGCTATCTCGCCCCCGGTCTCGCCGCGCTCAGCGACGCGCTGCAGCCGCTGGCCGAGCTCACGGTGATCGCGCCCGAGCAGAACTGCAGCGGCGCGTCGAATTCCCTCACGCTGTCGCGGCCGCTGTCGGTGCAGCGCGCGGCGAGTACGGGTTTCTTCTACGTGAACGGCACGCCGACCGATTCGGTACACGTCGCGTTGACGGGGATGGCCGACGCCAGGCCGGACCTCGTCGTTTCCGGGATCAACAACGGCCAGAACATGGGCGAGGACACGCTCTATTCGGGGACAGTTGCGGCCGCCACCGAGGGCATCATGTTCGGCGTGCCGGCCATCGCATTCTCGCTGGTCGACAAGGGCTGGGCCCATCTGGCGGACGCCGCGCGCGTCGCCGCGGAAATCGTCGAGCACTCTCTCGCGCATCCGCTGCCGGGCCAGCCGCTGCTCAACGTCAATATTCCGAACCTGCCGTATAACGAACTGAAAGGCTGGAAGGTCACGCGCCTCGGCAAGCGTCATCCGTCGCAGCCGGTGATTCGCCAGACCGACCCGCGCGGCGAACCGATCTACTGGATCGGCGCGGCGGGCGAAGCGCTGGACGCCAGCGACGGCACCGATTTTCATGCAGTGGCAAACGGTTTCGTGTCGATCACGCCGCTGCAGCTGGACCTCACGCACACGCAGATGCTGTCCGCGACGCGCGAATGGGCGCGCGCCGGAGGGCGGGCTTCATGAGCGGCGAGCGCGCGAAGCGGTTCCCGCTCGCGCTCGAAGATCTCAAGCGAGCGCCACGCAAGTCGGAAGGTCGGGCCGGCGAACGCCATGCGGCGGTTGCGGCATCGAAGGCCGCCGACAAGCCTGCGGCCGTGCTGAAACCGGTTGCGGTGAAGCCCGCTGCGACGCGATCGGCGTTGCCCGGCTCCGCCGCCGCGAAGCCGGCGACCGCGCCGAAGCCGACCGCACTGAAGCCGGCGATGCCGAAGCCGGCCGCACCGAGCGTCGCGCCGGCCGGCGCGTTCGCGCTTACGTCGGAACGCGTGCGCGAACGGATGGTCGAACGGCTGCGCGCGAACGGTGTGACCGACGCGCGTGTGCTGGAAGCGATGGCCGCGGTGCCGCGACACATGTTCGTGGATCCGGGGCTCGCGACGCAGGCCTACGAGGATTCGGCGTTGCCGATCGGCCACCAGCAGACCATTTCAAAGCCGTCGGTCGTCGCGCGCATGATCGAGCTCGCGATGGCCGGCCGCACGCTCGAGCGCGTTCTCGAGATCGGCACGGGCTGCGGCTATCAGGCCGCCGTGCTGAGCCACGTGGCACGCGACGTGTATTCGATTGAACGCATCAAGCCGCTCTACGAGCGCGCGAAGCTGAACCTGCGGCCGCTGCGCGTGCCGAACATCCGTCTGCACTACGGCGACGGGCGTGTCGGCTTGCCGTCCGCAGCCCCGTTCGACGCGATCGTGATCGCGGCGGCAGGGCTCGACGTGCCGCAGGCGCTGCTCGAGCAGCTCGCGATCGGCGGGCGGCTCGTCGCGCCGGTCGGCGCGCAGAGCGGGCAGCACCAGGTGCTCACGCTCGTCGAGCGCGTCGCGCACGCGCAATGGCGAGAGTCACGGCTTGATCGCGTTTTCTTTGTCCCTTTAAAATCCGGAGTAATTTGAAACCGATGAGTATGTTGCGCGCGATGCAAAACAACCGTTCCAGGGAACCGCTCACGCTCGCCCAGCGGGCGATCTGCGTAGCTGCGTTCTCCACGCTTCTGGCCGCCTGTGCGACGCGGCTCGACAACGCGCCCGTCGTCGATCGCTCCGGTTCGCTCGGCACGACCGGCACCGCGCAGCCCGCGGCGCCGCTTCCTCCGGCGCCGCCGGGTTACTACCGGGTGAAGCCGGGCGACACGCTGTACCGGATCGCACTCGAAAACGGGCAGAACTATCGCGACATCGCCGCGTGGAACAACCTGGCGAACCCGAATCAGATTGAAGTCGACCAGCTGCTGCGCGTTTCGCCGCAGGCTGGTGCCGCCGTTACGGGCACGCAGGTCGCCGCACCGATCGCGGGCGCCGCTGTTGCGACCGCGCCGCTCAGCAGCGGCCCGGCAACGCCGGCCGCCGGCACGTCGTCGTCGGTCGCGACGCCGCCTGCCGCGGCAGCCGCATCGAGCGATACGGCAGCCGCGCCGAGCGGCCCCGTGACGTTCGCATGGCCCGCGCGCGGTCCCGTGCTGAACGGTTTCGACGACGCGAAGAACAAGGGCGTCAATATCGGCGGGTCGGCCGGCGAGACCGTGAAGGCGGCGGCCGACGGTCGCGTCGTCTACTCGGGCAATGGCCTGCGCGGCTACGGCAACCTCATTATCATCAAGCACGATGCAACTTACCTCACGGCGTATGCACACAATCGCGCTTTGATGGTAAAAGAGGGGGACGCGGTAACGAAGGGGCAGAAGATCGCCGAGATGGGGAACAGCGATTCCGACCGCGTGATGCTGCATTTCGAGGTTCGCCGGCAGGGTAAACCTGTCGATCCGCTGAAGTATTTGCCGCCTCAATAACCGAGACGACCATGCCGAAATCGAAGCGCCACGAGCCGCAAGCCGAGTCTGAGAAAATCAGTCGAGCCACGCAAGCATCGGTGGGGCGAGCTGGTGCTTCGACGGACGACGAAGACGACGTCGCGGACAACGAGCGTGATCTCGAGGCACGCGACGCCGACGCGGACGGTGGCGACGACGAGCGCGAAGGCCGTGTCGAGGCGGCGCCCGATGTCGACGATTTCCGCACGATGCTGCAGGCCGAGCTCACGGCCGACACGATCCAGCATTACCTGAACCGCATCAGCGTGAAGCCGCTGCTCACCGTCGAGGAGGAGCAGCGCTATTCGCGTCTGGCCAAGGCCGGCGAATTCGAGGCGCGGCAGGTGATGATCGAGCGCAATCTGCGTCTCGTCGTCAGCATCGCGAAGGGATATCTGAACCGTGGCGTGCCGCTGCTCGACCTGATCGAGGAAGGCAACCTCGGCCTGATGCATGCCATCGAGAAATTCGACCCGACGCGCGGCTTCCGCTTCTCGACCTACGCGACGTGGTGGATCCGGCAGAGCATCGAGCGCGCGATCATGAACCAGGCCCGCACGGTGCGCCTGCCGGTGCACGTGATCCGCGAACTGAACCAGGTGCTGCGCGCGAAGCGCCACCTCGAAAAGAACTCGATGTCGACGGGCGAGGCGGCCGAGCGCCGCGAAGCCAGCATCGACGACATCGCCTATCTCACCGGCAAGACCGCCGAGGAAGTCACCGACATCCTTGCGCTCAACGAGCACACGGCGTCGCTCGACGCGCCGCTCGACCTCGATCCCGCGAGCAGCCTGCTCGACCTGCTGCCTGACGACCAGAGCCAGTCGCCCGACGCGGAGGTTCAGCACCGCGAGCTCGAGACGCTGACGCGCGCGTGGCTGTCGCGGTTGTCCGACAAGCATCGGCATGTGATCGAGCGCCGCTTCGGCCTGAACCACATCGAACCGGCAACGCTCGAGGAGCTGGCCGACGAGATGGGGCTCACGCGCGAGCGCGTGCGCCAGATCCAGCAGGAAGCGCTGGTGCGCCTCAAGCGGTTTTTCGCCTCCAACGGTGTGCGCAAGGACGCCGTTCTGTAACTGATGACTCCGATTCTTGTGTTTGACATCGAGACGATTCCCGATGTCGACGGCATTCGCCGTCTGGAAGACCTGCCCGCGACGCTCGACGATGCCGCGGTGGCCGAGCATGCATTCGCCGCCCGTCGCGAGAAGACCGGCGGCGATTTCCTGCCGCACCACCTGCAGCGCATCGCGGCGATTTCCTGCGTGTTCCGCGACAACAACGGTTTTCGTGTGCGCTCGCTCGGTACGCCGCAGGACAACGAAGCGACGCTGATCCAGTCGTTCTACCGCGTGATCGAGAAATACACGCCGCAGCTCGTGTCGTGGAACGGCGGCGGCTTCGATCTGCCGGTGCTCCATTACCGCGCGCTCGTGCACGGCATCCCCGCGAGCCGCTACTGGGATCTCGGCGAGGATGACCGCGATTTCAAGTGGAACAACTACATCTCGCGTTACCACTCCCGGCATACCGACCTGATGGATGTGCTCGCGATGTATCAGGCGCGCGCGAATGCGCCGCTCGACGCGCTCGCGAAGATGTGCGGCTTTCCGGGCAAGCTCGGCATGGACGGCAGCCAGGTGTGGCCGGCGTTCCAGGCCGGGCGAATCGAGGAAATCCGCAATTATTGCGAAACCGACGTCGTCAATACCTACCTGCTGTACTGCCGGTTCCAGTTGATGCGCGGCGGCCTGACGCCGAGCGAGTATGCGGACGAGATCCTGCTCGTGAAGAACTCGCTTGCACAGGAGCCTGCGTCGCACTGGGCCGAATACCTGGCCGGTTTCGACGCATAGCGAGGGCGAGTGCGCTGCGGCCGGCGGCGCGATCAGGCCAGTTCGAGCAGCACCGGCTGGTGATCGGACGCGCGCACGTCGCCGTCGATTTCACAGCGCATGACGCGCGGCAGCAGCGTATCGGTCACGAACACGAAGTCGCACGCGAGCGGCCCCTCCGACCATTGCACCGTATCGTAGACACCCGCCGTCGGCGGTGGCATGCGGCCCGGGTGTCGCGCGACCCATGCGTCGATGAAGCACGGCGCGTCCGAGATCGGCTCCAGGAGTCGGCAATAGGCGTCGCTGCCGAACGCGCTGTTGAAGTCGCCGCAGACGATCGCATCGCATGGCTGGCCGGTTGCGCTGAACGGCCCCTCTGCGTTTTCGGCGGGCGCCGGTCGTGCCGCGTGCGCGCACGCCTCGCGGTGCCGGTCGCGCAACGCGTCGACCTGGGCGAGCCGCTGGCGCGCCGAATAATATTCCAGATGCGTGGTGACCACCCGCAGTGGCCCGAAGGGCGCCTGCAACGCGACGTCGAGCGCGACGCGCGGCATCGACGGCGCGCCGGCGTCGGCCGGCCACGGCAGCAACTGGCGGAGCACGCGCCCGACCGGCAGCCGGGTCGCGATTGCGTTGCCGAACTGGCGGCGCGGTGCGCCGGTTTCAATGGGCGGCAAGTCGGCACCGATCGCTTCGACGATCGTATATCCGGGCAGCAGCGCTGCGAGTTCGGCGAACTGGTCGGCACCGGGCCGGCCGGGCAGTGCGCCGAAGCCGCGCGTGACTTCCTGCAGGCACAGCACGTCGAAGTCGCCGAGCGCGCGGATCGCTGCGACGGTGCGCGCAAGATCGACGCCGCCGTCCGCGTCCCGACCCCATTGGATGTTCCAGTCGATCAGTTGCATGGTCGAATCTCCTGTCGGGGGGATCTCGGGCCCGGGCTTACCTGAGTCGGCGCCACGGGCCACGTGGCCGCTGGCGCTCTCGGGGGCCCGCCTGTCTGGCCGTTCCGGCGCAATGCCGGGCCGTCTATGCTTAAGTATCGGCGCTTGGCGCATGCAAAGCGGGCGATGCGGGCCTGCGTCGTCTACAATCTCGCCTTCTTCAACGTTTGTCAGGAAAAGCTGGTGTCCGAAGCCGTCCCCACTTCTGCGCGCAAATCAAGAAACGCGCCCGTCGCGCCCGGAATCGCCCCGGTCCTCGAGATCGAATCGCTCGACATGGAAGCGCGCGGTGTCGGCCGCACGATCACCGCGGACGGCGAGCCGGGCAAGGTCATCTTCGTCGAGGGCGCGCTGCCGGGCGAGCGTGTGACCTATTCGAGCTTCCGCCGCAAGCCGAGCTACGAGCAGGCGACGGTCGTCGACATTCTGCGCCCGAGCGTGATGCGCACGAAGCCGAAATGCGCGTTCTTCGGCACCTGCGGCGGTTGCTCGATGCAGCATCTCGACATGCGTGCGCAGGTGGCGGTCAAGCAGCGCGTGCTCGAAGACAACCTGTGGCACCTCGCGAAGCTGCGCGCGGAAACGATGTTCGCGCCGATTCACGGCCCGTCGTGGGGCTATCGCTACCGCGCGCGCCTGACCGTGCGCAACGTCGCGAAGAAGGGCGGCGTGCTGGTCGGGTTCCACGAGAAGAAGAGCAGCTACGTCGCCGACATGACGAGCTGCGAAGTGCTGCCGCCGCACGTGTCGGCGATGCTCGTGCCGCTGCGCCGGCTGGTCGAGGGGTTGTCGATCCGCGATCGGATGCCGCAGATCGAGCTCGCGGTCGGTTCAGAAGTCACGGCGCTCGTGCTGCGCGTGCTGGAGCCGATCAACGCGGACGACGAAGCGCTGCTGCGCGCGTTCGCGGACGAGCACAAGGTGCAGTTCTGGCTGCAGCCGAAAGGGCCGGACACGGTGACGCCGTTCTATCCGCTCGACGTATCGCTCGACTACACGCTGCCGGAATTCGGCATCCGCATGCCGTTCAAGCCGACCGATTTCACGCAGGTCAATCATCAAATCAACCGCGTGCTGGTGGGGCGCGCGCTGCGCCTGCTCGCGCCGTCGCGCGACGACCGCGTGCTCGACCTGTTCTGCGGGATCGGCAACTTCACGCTGCCGCTCGCGCGGCTGTCGCGCGAGGTGATGGGCATCGAAGGCAGCGATACGCTGACGACGCGCGCGCTGGCGAATGCGCGCGAGAACGGTGTCGACGGCCACACGACGTTCGCATGCCGGAACCTGTTCGAAGTGACGGGCGACGACATGCGTGCGCTCGGCGCATTCGACAAGTTCCTGATCGACCCGCCGCGCGAAGGCGCGCTCGCGGTGTCGAAGGCGCTGGCCGAGATCGCGCAGAGCGGTAAAGGCCCGTTGCCGAAGCGCATCGTCTACGTGTCGTGCAACCCGTCGACGCTGGCGCGCGACGCGGGCCTGCTCGTGCACGAGGCCGGCTACCGCCTGAAGGGCGCCGGTGTCGTGAACATGTTCCCGAATACGTCGCACGTCGAATCGATCGCGCTGTTCGAGCGCGACTGAGTCAGGCGGCGGACGTAAAAAAACCGGCCCGCGGGCCGGTTTTTTCATGGGGGGTAGCGAACGTCAGTTGCGGTTGCCGCCAAAGATGCCGAGCAGCGCGAGCAGGTTCGTGAACACGTTGTACAGGTCGAGGTAGATCGCGAGCGTGGCCGAGATGTAGTTCGTCTCGCCGCCGTTCACGACGCGCTGGACGTCGAACAGCATGTAGGCGGAGAAGATCGCGATCGCGAGTACCGACACGGTGAGCATCAGCGCCGGGAGTTGCAGGAAGATGTTCGCGACCGAGGCGAGCAGGATCACGATCACGCCCATGAACAGCCACTTGCCGAGCCCCGAGAAGTCACGCTTGCTGACGGTGGCGATCGTCGCCATCGCGGCGAAGATGATGCCGGTGCCGCCGAACGCGAGCATGATCAACGACGGGCCGTTCGAGAAGCCGAGGATGAAGCTCAGCAGCCGCGACAGCATCAGGCCCATGAAGAACGTGAAGCCGAGCAGCACGAATACGCCGGCCGCGCTGTTTTTGGTCCGCTCGATCGCGAACATGAAGCCGAACGCGATCGCGAAGAACGCGAGCAGGCTCATCATCGGGCTCGTGGCCGCGAACAGCGAGAAGCCCGTCGCGACGCCGACCCAGGCGCCCAGCACGGTCGGCACCATCGACAGCGCGAGCAGCCAGTACGTGTTCCGCAGCACGCGGTTGCGAACCTCGGCGGTGCTGACGGAACCGCCGCGGCCGAAATTGTACGGATAGTCGTTCATGGTTTCTCCTAACATTGAACGCGTGGGCGTCCGGGGCCGGTTCGGCACACGCGGTGTGCGGCGCAGCAAACCGGAGCAGCTATGGCTAAGATACGTTCCGTGCCGGGAGGTTTCAATGGCCAGGCAGCACAAAACATATGGATTCGGAACCTTTCACGTGTGTAAGGGTTCAATCGCAATGATACACGGGATCGTGCTACAATAGCGGATTCATTTGAACCTGTAACTTCTTAATTTTTTGGAGTTTTTATGGCAATCGAGCGCACCCTGTCGATCATCAAGCCGGATGCGGTGGCAAAGAACGTGATCGGCCAGATCTACAGCCGTTTCGAAGGCGCCGGCCTGAAGATCGTCGCATCGCGCATGGCGCACCTGTCGCGTGCTGACGCAGAGAAGTTCTACGCGGTTCACGCAGCGCGTCCGTTCTTCAAGGACCTCGTCGATTTCATGATCTCGGGCCCGGTGATGATCCAGGTTCTGGAAGGTGAAGGCGCGATCCTGAAGAACCGCGACCTGATGGGCGCAACGGATCCGAAGAAGGCAGAAAAGGGCACGATCCGCGCCGACTTCGCCGACAGCATCGACGCGAACGCCGTGCACGGCTCGGACGCTGCTGAAACGGCAGCGGTCGAAATCGCGTTCTTCTTCCCGGAAATGAACGTTTACTCGCGCTAAGCCCTGGCTGGCAGCAAGTAGGCAGGATTCAGCGCACGCGGCAAGGCAGCACATCATGACGAGCGAAACTTCCGTCAATCTTCTCGACTTCGATGCCGAGGGTCTTGTCGCGTACTGCGGCAGCCTCGGCGAGAAGCCGTTCCGCGCCAAGCAGTTGCAGCGCTGGATCCACCAGTACAACGCTGGCGACTTCGACGGCATGACCGATCTCGCGAAGTCCTTGAGAGAAAAACTCAAGGGCCGCGCGTCGATCGGCATGCCCGAGATCGCCAGCGATCACGTTTCCACCGACGGCACGCGCAAGTGGCTGATCGATGTCGGAAACGGCAATGCGGTCGAAACCGTGTTCATCCCGGAAGAGACGCGCGGCACGCTGTGCGTGTCGTCGCAGGCCGGGTGCGCGGTCAACTGCCGCTTCTGTTCGACGGGCAAGCAGGGCTTTTCCCGCAATCTGTCGACAGCCGAAATCATCGGCCAGCTCCGGATGGCCGAATTTGCGTTGCGAGCGTCCCTGGGCCGCGCGCCCGGCCCGAACGGCAAGGCCGAACGGGTCGTCACCAACGTGGTGATGATGGGCATGGGCGAGCCGCTGCTGAATTACAGCGCGGTCGTGCCGGCGATGCGGCTGATGCTCGACGACAACGCGTACGGCCTGTCGCGCCGCCGCGTCACGCTGTCGACGTCCGGCGTGGTGCCGATGATGGACCGCCTCGGCGCCGAGCTGCCGGTTGCGCTGGCCGTGTCGCTGCACGCACCGAACGATCCGTTGCGCGACGAGCTGGTGCCGCTCAACAAGAAGTATCCGCTGCGCGAGCTGATGGCGGCTTGCCAGCGTTATCTGAAAGTCGCGCCGCGCGACTTCATCACTTTCGAATACTGCATGCTGGACGGCGTCAACGACACCGAAGCGCATGCACGCGAACTGCTGGCCGTCACACGCGACGTGCCGTGCAAGTTCAATCTGATCCCGTTCAATCCGTTTCCGGAATCGGGCCTCATCCGCTCGAAGCCGGAGCAGATCAAGCGCTTTGCACAGGTCCTCATCGACGCGGGTGTCGTCACGACCGTGCGCAAGACGCGCGGCGACGACATCGATGCCGCGTGCGGTCAGCTGGCCGGCGCAGTGAAGGACCGCACGCGCCTCGCGGAACGGACGGGCGCAGCAGGAAAAATCATCGAAGTTCGGGCGATTTGACAGGGATGCCTGGCCGGGGATGCCAGGGTCTTTAAGCGGTACAACACGCGAATAGCGATCGGTCGCGGCGCCTCGGCGTCGCGCATGGTATGGACAGTTGCGGGTGCCGGCCGGCGGGAACCGGCGGCGGCCGCCAGTGAAGAAGAATCGACGCGAGGACAAGGATGAGTGAGCCGCAGCCGTCTAACGGCGCAGAGACGAATGGCGCGAAGCCGGCACCGGCAGGGTTGGAATCGCTTGCGGCAGTCGGCAGCCGACTGGCGCAGCTTCGGGAGACACGGGGTTGGACCGTCGACGACGTGTCGGCGCGACTCAAGGTCGCACCGCAGAAGCTTCGGGCACTCGAGGCTGGTGACATCAGCCATTTGCCCGGCGTGACGTTCGCGCTCGGTGTCGTGCGCAGCTACGCGAAGATGCTCGGCGTCGATCCGGAACCGTTCGCGCAGGCGTTGCGCCGCGAGCGCGGGGTGCCGGAAGTCGACCTGTCGATGCCCGCGTCGTCGGGCACGGATCTGCCGCGCGGTCGCGTGTCGATTCCGCTGGGCGGGTCGTCGCGGCATCACCCGTGGCTCTGGGGCACGGGGATCGTCGTCGTCGCGGTGGTTGCCGTACTGATGTGGCACACTGGCGGCGATTCGTCGAGCCTGCTCGCGCGCTTCAAGAGCGGCGATGCCGAGCATGCGTCGGCCGCGAGCGCGCCTGCCGCCTCATCGTCTTCCGTCGAAGAGGCGGCCTCGAGCGGTGCGTCTGCCGTCGTCGCGAATGAGGTTCCGGCCCCGGCTGTTGCGTCTGCAGCCCCGGCGCCGGCGGTTGCGTCGGCTGCTCCGGCGCCTGCGCCCGTGGCACCGGTCGTGACGGCAGCCGCATCGCAGCCCGTCGTGGCAACGACGGCGACAAGCGCCGCCGTGCCGGCCCAGCCGGCGAGCGTCGCGGTGGCGGCCGGCCAGTCGCTGATCGAACTGAAGGTCAAGCAGGACAGCTGGTTCAGCGTGCGCGACAAGAGCGGCAAGGAACTGTTCTCCGGGCTGGTGCACGGCGGCGAGGCGAAGCAGGTCGCCGGCGACGGCCCGTTCAAGGTCACGATCGGCAACAAGGCGGGCCTCGACGCGATCGCGTTCGACGGAAAACCTGTCGATCCGGCAAAATATTCGGCAGCGCGGGGTAATGTGGCGCGGTTCACGTTGCCCTGACGTCAAGCGCCGTGGCGAAGGCCTGTCGTCGATATCGACAGGCCGCGAGGGCACGGCGCTTTTTCAATTCATGCGCCGCGTCGCGGCGCATTCCGCGTAAATGGATCTATCGATGCAATCCGAAGCTCAATCCCCACGCAGCAGTCAGATTTGTTCAACCGAGCCGGTGTTCGGCGGGCACCAGCCGCGCCGCGTATCGCATGCGGTGGATGTCCGCTGGGGCGGGCAGCTCGTGACGATCGGCGGCGACGCGCCCGTGCGCGTGCAGTCGATGACGAATACCGACACGGCCGACGCGATCGGCACGGCAATCCAGATCAAGGAACTCGCGAACGCGGGCTCCGAACTGGTGCGCATCACGGTCAACACGCCGGAGGCCGCGGCCGCCGTGCCGGCGATCCGCGAGCAGCTCGATCGCATGGGCGTGACCGTGCCGCTCGTCGGCGATTTCCACTACAACGGCCACCTGCTGCTGCGCGACTACCCGGGCTGCGCCGAGTCGCTGTCGAAGTACCGGATCAACCCGGGCAACGTCGGTCAGGGCGCGAAGCGCGATACGCAGTTCGCGCAGATGATCGAGGCGGCGGCCAAGTACGACAAGCCGGTGCGGATCGGCGTGAACTGGGGCAGCCTCGACCAGGACCTGCTCGCGCGCATGATGGACGAGAACGGTGCGCGTTCGCAGCCGTGGGATGCGCAGAGCGTGATGTACGAGGCGCTGATCCAGTCGGCGATCGGCTCGGCCGAGCGTGCGGTCGAACTCGGTCTCGGCCGCGACCGCATCATTCTGTCGTGCAAGGTCAGCGGCGTGCAGGATCTGATCGCCGTGTACCGCGAACTCAGCCGCCGCTGCGGCTTCGCGCTGCACCTCGGGCTGACCGAGGCCGGCATGGGCTCGAAGGGCATCGTCGCGTCGACGGCTGCACTCGGCGTGCTGCTGCAGGAAGGGATCGGCGACACGATCCGCATCTCGCTGACGCCGGAACCGGGCGCGTCGCGCACGGGCGAAGTGATCGTCGGCCAGGAAATCCTGCAGACGATGGGCCTGCGCTCGTTCGCACCGATGGTGATCGCGTGCCCGGGCTGCGGCCGTACGACGAGCACGCTGTTCCAGGAACTCGCGATGCAGATCCAGACCTACCTGCGCGAACAGATGCCGGTCTGGCGCAAAGAGTATCCGGGCGTCGAGAAAATGAACGTCGCGGTGATGGGCTGCATCGTCAACGGCCCGGGCGAATCGAAGCACGCGAACATCGGTATCAGCTTGCCGGGCTCGGGCGAGAACCCGGCCGCGCCTGTCTTCATCGACGGCGAGAAGGTCAAGACGCTGCGCGGCGAGCGGATCGCCGAGGAATTCCAGCAGATCGTCAGCGACTACGTCGAACGCAACTACGGCCGCGCTGAGGCCACGAACTAATTCGTCCACACACACGATGACTGAACAAAAACGCAAGATCGAGAAGCTCACCGGCGTCAAGGGCATGAACGACATCCTTCCGCAGGATGCCGGCCTTTGGGAGTTCTTCGAAGCTACGGTGAAATCGCTGCTGCGCGCCTACGGTTACCAGAACATCCGCACGCCGATCGTCGAGCACACGCAGCTCTTCACGCGCGGCATCGGTGAGGTCACCGACATCGTCGAAAAAGAGATGTACAGCTTCACCGACGCGCTGAACGGCGAAAACCTGACGATGCGCCCGGAAAATACCGCGGCCGTCGTGCGGGCGTCGATCGAGCACAACATGCTGTACGACGGCCCGAAGCGCCTGTGGTACATCGGGCCGATGTTCCGTCACGAGCGTCCGCAGCGCGGCCGCTATCGTCAGTTCCACCAGGTCGGCGTCGAGGCGCTCGGCTTCGCGGGTCCTGATGCGGACGCCGAGATCATCATGATGTGCCAGCGCCTGTGGGACGACCTCGGCCTGACCGGCATCAAGCTCGAGATCAACTCGCTCGGCCTTGCCGAAGAGCGTGCCGCGCATCGCGTCGAACTGATCAAGTACCTCGAGCAGTTTGCCGACGTGCTCGACGAGGATGCGAAGCGCCGCCTGTATACGAACCCGCTGCGCGTGCTCGACACGAAGAACCCCGCGCTGCAGGAAATCGCGCAGAACGCGCCGAAGCTGATCGACTTCCTCGGCGACGAATCGCGCGCGCACTTCGAAGGGCTGCAGCGCCTGCTGCTCGCGAACAACATTCCGTTCAAGATCAACCCGCGTCTCGTGCGTGGCCTGGACTACTACAACCTGACCGTGTTCGAGTGGGTCACCGACAAGCTCGGCGCGCAGGGGACGGTCGCAGCCGGCGGCCGCTACGATCCGCTGATCGAGCAGCTCGGCGGCAAGCCGACCGCCGCATGCGGTTGGGCGATGGGCATCGAGCGGATCCTCGAGCTGTTGAAGGAAGAGGATCTCGCACCCGAGCAGGAAGGCGTCGACGTGTACGTCGTGCACCAGGGCGAGACCGCGCGTGAACAGGCGTTCATCGCGGCCGAGCGCCTGCGCGACACGGGCCTCGACGTGATCTTCCACTGCAGCGCCGACGGCGCGCCGGCAAGCTTCAAGTCGCAGATGAAACGGGCCGACGCAAGCGGCGCCGCGTTCGCGGTGATCTTCGGTGAAGAAGAGGTTGCAAACGGCACGGTGGGCGTGAAAGCGCTGCGCGGTGCGGGCGGAGACGGGGAAAAGAACGTTCAGCAGACCGTACCGGTCGAAGGCTTGACCGAATTCCTAATCAATGCGATGGTTGCATCCGCCGAAGACGGCGACGACTGATCGCGCTGGCATCCGCTCGACAAGAAAAGCCTGAACAGGAAGGAATCGCTCGCCGATGAGTTACCACGACGAACAAGAATCGATTGAAAGTGTCAAGGCGTGGTGGGCCCGCTGGGGCAACCTCACCACGTGGATCGTGCTCGCGGCGCTCGTCGTCGCGGCCGGTTTCAACGGCTGGAACTACTGGCAGCGCCGTCAGGCTGCCGAGGCGTCCGGGCTGTACGAACAGGTCCAGAAGGCCGCCGCCGCGAACGACAAGGCGACGATCGCGCGCGCGGCCGCCGACATGGAAGACAAGTTCGGCAGCACGCCGTATGCGCAGATGACCGCACTCTCCGCTGCGAAGACGCTGTACGCAGCCGGCGACTCGGCCGGTGCGAAGGCGCAGCTGCAATGGGCCGTCGATCACGCCAAGGATGACGAGTACAAGCAGATCGCGAAGCTGCGTCTCGCGTCGCTGCTGCTCGACGAGAAGGCGTACGATGCGGGCCTCGCGCTGCTGTCGGGTACGCCGGTCGATGCATTCAAGGGCCTCGTGGCCGATCGCCGCGGCGATCTGCTTGCCGCGCAAGGCAAGACCGACGATGCGCGCGCGGCGTACAAGCTCGCGCTCGACGGCCTGTCGAAGGACGACCAGTCCGCGCGTCAGCTCGTGCAGTTCAAGCTGGACGCGCTCGGCGGCTGAACCCCGGTCCCCTCAACCTCTTAACTCTGCTTCGCTAACCGATGAATTTGCTGAAACGTTACGCTGTGCCCGTTGCCTGCGCGGCGGCTGTCCTTGCACTGGCGGCCTGCTCGTCGTCGAAGGACGCGCGCCGCGTGCCGACGCCGCTCACCGAGTTCAAGCCCGTGATGGACGTGCAACAGGTCTGGAAGGCGAGCGTCGGCAAGGGCGGGCGCTACCTGTTCTCGCCGGTAGCCGTGGGCGACGCCGTCTATGCAGCGGGCGAAAACGGTTCGGTCGAGAAGATCGACGCGAAGACGGGCCAGACGCTCTGGCGCGCGAAGGTCGGCTCCGACCTGTCGGCCGGTGTCGGCAGCGACGGCAACCTGACCGCGGTCGGCGCGCTGAAGGGCGGTGTGTTCGTGCTGGGCCCGGACGGCAAGCAACTGTGGAAGACCACCGTGCAGGGCGAGATCTTCTCGCCGCCGCTCGTCGGCAACGGCCTCGTGGTCGTCCGCACGATCGACGGCCAGGTGATCGCGTTCAATGCGCAGACGGGCGAGCAGAAGTGGAACTACCGCAACCGTGCGGTGCCGCTGAACCTGCGCGTGTCGGCCGGCATGACGTTCGCGGGTGACGCGGCGGTGCTGGCGGGCTTCCCCGGCGGCGGGCTGGTCGCGATCAACCTGCAGACGGGCGAGCCGTTCTGGCAGACGCCGGTGTCGTTCCCGAAGGGTGTGACCGAGGTCGAGCGCATCAACGACGTCAGCGGTCCGCCGACGCTCGTGGGCGCGGAAGCCTGCGCGGTGACGTTCCAGGGGCAGCTTGGCTGCTTCGATGCGAACTCGGGCCGCCCGCTGTGGGAAAAGGCGTTCTCGAGCCGCAGCGGCCTCGCGCAGGACGATTCGGTGGTCGCCGGCGGCGACGACTGGTCGGTCGTGACCGCGTACGATGCTGCGTCGGGCAACCAGCTGTGGCGCAACGACAAGCTGAAGAGCCGTGACGTCGGCGTGCCGTATCTGCTCGGGCATGCGGTCGTGTTGGGCGACTACAAGGGCTTCGTGCACTTCCTGTCGCGTGAAGACGGCAGCTTCATCGCACGGATGAAGACCGACGGCAGCGCGATTACGGCGGCGCCGGTCCTCGCGGGCAATACGCTCGTCGTGCAGACGAAGGACGGCGGCCTGTACGGATTCCGTCCGCGCTGACGCGCAGGAAACATGCGCGGCCGCGGCGCGACGGGCTTGTCCCGTGCGCCGCGGCCGCGTGACTTGAAGGCGGCCGGTGCTCCCGGCCGCTCGGTATTTGAAAGGCAGTTCGAGACGAAAGACGATGGCGCGCAGCGCGCGCCAGGCGCGCGCATCCGGCGCGGCGCGAATTCGTGATATTTTCATTCAGCGCAGCCGCCCGCAGCAGCGGGCCTCCCGCTGCTGCGCTTCACCGTAGAAAACACAGATGAAACCGGTCATTGCCCTCGTTGGGCGCCCCAATGTGGGGAAATCCACGCTGTTCAACCGGCTCACGCGCTCGCGCGATGCGCTGGTCGCCGACTTGCCGGGCCTGACGCGCGATCGCCATTACGGCGAAGGGCGCGTGGGCGAGCGGCCGTACCTGGTCGTCGACACGGGCGGCTTCGAGCCCGTCGCGAAGGACGGCATCCTGCACGAGATGGCGCGCCAGACGCGGCAGGCCGTCGAGGAAGCCGACATCGTCGTGTTCATCGTCGACGGCCGCAACGGGCTCGCGCCGCAGGACAAGTCGATCGCCGACTACCTGCGCAAGACCGGCCGGCCGATCTTCCTGGTCGTCAACAAGGCCGAGGGGATGAAGTACACGGCGGTCGCGACGGACTTCTACGAGCTCGGGCTCGGCGATCCGCGTGCGATCTCGGCTGCGCACGGTGACGGCGTCACCGACATGATCAACGAGGCGCTGGATGTCGCGTACGCGGACCGTCCGGAGGAAGAGGACGAGAACGATCCTTCGCGCGGTATCAAGATCGCGATCGTCGGCCGCCCGAACGTCGGCAAGTCGACGCTCGTGAACGCGCTGATCGGCGAGGATCGCGTGATCGCGTTCGACATGCCGGGCACGACGCGCGATTCGATCTACGTGGACTTCGAGCGCAACGGCAAGAAGTACACGCTGATCGACACGGCCGGCCTGCGCCGCCGCGGCAAGGTGTTCGAGGCGATCGAGAAGTTCTCGGTCGTGAAGACGCTGCAGTCGATCTCAGACGCGAACGTGGTCATTCTTCTGCTGGATGCGCAGCAGGACATTTCCGACCAGGACGCACACATCGCCGGCTTCGTCGTCGAACAGGGTCGCGCGCTCGTGATCGGCGTCAACAAGTGGGACGGGCTCGACGAGCATGCGCGCGATCGCGCGAAAGCGGATTTGACCCGCAAGCTGAAATTCCTCGACTTCGCGAAATCGCACTTCATTTCGGCAACGAAGAAGACGGGCATCGGCACGCTGATGCGCTCGGTCGACGACGCGTACGCCGCGGCGATGGCGAAGCTGCCGACGCCGAAGCTCACGCGCGCGCTGATCGAGGCAGTCGAATTCCAGCAGCCGCGCCGTCGCGGCCCGGTGCGTCCGAAGCTGCGCTACGCGCACCAGGGCGGCCAGAATCCGCCGATCATCGTCATCCACGGTAACGCGCTCGACGCCGTGACGGAAACGTACAAGCGTTACCTGGAAAACCGGTTCCGCGAAACTTTCTCGCTGACAGGGACTCCATTGCGCATAGAGTTCCGTTCGTCGAACAATCCGTACGCGGACAAGAGCTGAAGACGTCTGTTACACGCGTCACGCAAGGGGTTGGCCGCAAGGCCTATGCCCCCGGCGGGCCAGGCAAAATCGGCTATAGTGTAGCGATTGGCGCCGGATCTCTTTTTCTTCGCCGCCAGTCCAGATCAACCTGCAAAAAAAGATGGAGTACGCCATGAGCAACAAAGGGCAATTGTTACAAGACCCGTTTTTGAACGCACTGCGCAAAGAGCACGTTCCCGTTTCGATCTACCTCGTCAACGGCATCAAGCTTCAAGGGAACATTGAATCGTTCGACCAGTACGTCGTGTTGCTCCGTAATACGGTGACCCAGATGGTGTACAAGCACGCCATCTCGACGGTCGTGCCGGCGCGCCCGGTGAATTTCCACCCGGACGCGGAAGCCTCGTCCTAACCTATCGCAGCGGCCGGCATCCGGTCGCCGCGAGCGACTGATGCCAGCCGCCTTATCTTGACACCTGAAAATTTGATCAACGCAGCGCTCGTCGGCATCGATTTCGGCAAGACCGATTTCGAAGCCAGCCTCGAAGAACTCAGTCTTCTCGCCTCCAGCGCGGGAGCCCGTCCCGCAGTCACCCTCACGGGGCGTCGTGCCAGTCCCGATGCCAAGATGTTCATCGGCAGCGGCAAAGCCGAAGAACTCCGGCTCGCCTGCGACGCGCACAACGTCGAAATCGTCATCTTCAACCACGCATTGGCGCCCGCCCAGCAACGTAATCTGGAGCAGGCACTTAACAGGCGCGTGGTCGATCGCACCAGCCTCATCCTCGACATCTTTGCCCAGCGTGCCCGCAGCCATGAAGGCAAGCTGCAGGTCGAGCTCGCGCAGCTTCAGTACCTGTCGACGCGGCTCATTCGCGCATGGACCCACCTTGAACGGCAGAAGGGTGGTATCGGCCTGCGCGGCCCCGGTGAAACCCAGCTCGAAACCGACCGTCGGCTGATCGGCGAACGCATCAAGATGCTGAAATCGCGGCTCGACCGGCTGCGCCGGCAACACAGCACGCAACGCCGCCAGCGTGCGCGCAGCGGCACGATGTCGGTGTCGCTCGTCGGCTATACGAACGCGGGCAAGTCGACGCTGTTCAATGCGCTGACGAAAGCGCAGGCCTACGCGGCCGACCAGCTGTTCGCCACGCTCGATACGACGTCGCGGCGCGTGTACCTCGGCGACGAGGTCGGCCAGATCGTCGTGTCGGATACGGTCGGGTTCATCCGCGAGTTGCCTCACCAGCTGGTCGCCGCATTCCGCGCGACCCTCGAGGAAACGATCCACGCGGATCTGCTGCTGCACGTGGTCGATGCATCGAGCGCGGTCAGGCTTGAACAGATCGAGCAGGTCAATGGCGTGTTGCACGAGATCGGCGCGGACACGATCCGCCAGGTGCTGGTGTTCAACAAGATCGACGCCGTGCCTGAACTGGCGGCCCGCGGCGACGCGGTCGAGCGGGACGAGTATGGTAATATTTCGCGCGTCTTTTTGAGCGCGCGCACCGGTCAGGGTCTTGACGCGTTGCGTGCCGCCATCGCCGAAATCGCCTCCGCGGAACACCTTTCCAGCGCGACGTTACCCAACGGCGCGCTCGACGGCGCCCCCGCTGAACCACACGAAGACCACACGATTTCCGAACACGGGCGCTAACCGGTCCCGGCCGGTTCGTCGGCGTCTAATCTGGTGAACAAACTCTGGTGAACGAATACAACGAGCGGAGTACCTGGCGGCGGATGCGCGCCTTGCTGTCGATCAACGATCCCCGCTGGGGACGCGGCGAAGGCAATGGCAAAGACGGATCCCGTCCCCGCCCGAACGAATCGAAGCGTCCGCAAGGCGGCGACGGCGATGGTCCGCCCGATCTCGACGAGATGTGGCGCAACTTCAACCGGCGCCTGAACGGCCTGTTCGGCGGCAAGGGCGGCAACGGCTTCCGTCCTGACAACGGGCGAGCCGCGCGCGTCGGCGTCGGCATCGTGATCGGCGTGCTGGTCGCGGTCTACGCAGGCAGCGGGCTGTTCGTTGTGCAGGAAGGGCAGACGGGCGTCGTGCTGCAGCTCGGCAAGCTGTCGGGCACGGTCGGTCAGGGCGTGCACTGGCGCGCGCCGTATCCGTTCGCGTCGCACGAGATCGTCGATACGTCGCAGGTCCGCTCGATCGAAATCGGCCGCAACAACGTCGTGCGTCTCGCGAACGTGAAGGAAGCGGCGATGCTGACGCGCGACGCCGATATCGTCGACGTGCGCTTCATCGTGCAGTACCGCATCCGTTCCGCGACCGATTACCTGTTCCGCAGTGTCGACCCCGAGCGCAGTGTCTCGCAGGCCGCCCAGGCCGCGGTACGTGCGATCGTCGGCACGCGCAGCGCGGCCGACGTGCTGAACCAGGACCGCGACGCGCTGCGCGAGCAGCTCGCGGCCGCGATCCAGCGCGATCTCGATCGCTACCAGTCGGGGCTCGAGGTGACGGCCGTCACGATGCAGAGCGTTGCGGCGCCCGAGCAGACGCAGGCCGCGTACGGTGAAGTCGCGAAGGCACGCGACGAGCGCGAGGCCGCGAAGCGCGCCGCGCAAGCGTATGCAAACGACCTGCTGCCGAAGGCGCAGGGCGATGCGGCGAAGCTCGTCGACGAAGCGAAGGCGTATGCCGATCGCGTGGTCACGGAAGCCGAAGGCGATGCCGACCGCTTCAAGCAGGTCTATGCGCAGTACTCGAAGGCGCCCGCGGTGATCCGCGAGCGAATGTATCTCGAGACGATGCAGGAAATCTATTCGAATTCGACGAAGGTGTTCGTCGGCAACAAGGGCGGCAACAGCGTCGTGTATCTGCCGCTCGACAAGCTCGTCGAGCAGGGGCGACAAAACGCCGCGACGTCCACGGGCGCATCCGCACCCGACGCCGCGTCGGCACCGGCGGCTGCCGCGCCGGCTGCAGCGGCGCCCGCAAGTGCGGCGTCGGCCGTGGCGGCGTCGGGCACCGACGTGCTGCGATCGCGCGAGGCGTTTCGCAGCCGGTCGCGCGAAGACGATCTGAAGTAACGGGGAGCGCAGAACATGAACCGAATCATTGCGCTCGTCGTCGCAATCGTGATCGTTGCCTTCGCGGCATCGTCGACCGTCCTTACCGTCGATCCGCGCCATGCGGCCGTGCTGTCGGGGCGCGACGGCGCGCAACCCGAATTGGCGGGCCCTGGCATCCATTTCAAATTGCCGCCGCCGCTGCAGACGGCCACGCTGATCGACACGCGCCTGCAATCGCTCGAGTCGTCGGATCCGCTGCAACTGGCAACGGAAGACAAGCGCGACCTGCTCGTCGCCTACGCGGTGAAGTACCGGATCAGCGATCCGATGAAGTATTTCACGACGACGGGCGGTGACCCGTCGGCAGCCGGCGATCGTCTCGCCGGCGCGCTGAAGAGCGCACTCGGTGACGCGTTCGGCAAGCGCGCGCTCGACGACGCGCTCGGCGGCCAGCGTGCGATCGCCGATGCGGCCCGTGACGAAGTGAAGGCGAAGGCGTCCGGTTTCGGCGTCGACGTGGTCGACGTCCAGTTGACGCGCGTCGATTTGCCGGCCGCGCAGACCGATGCCGTCTATCAGCGGATGATCGGCGCGCTGCGAGATCAGGCGGCGCAGGTGCGTGCGCAAGGCGCGGCCGACGTCGAGCAGATCAAGGCGGACGCCGAACGCGAACAGCAGGCCGTGCTCGCGAACGCGTACAAGTCCGCACAGACGATCAAGGGCGAGGGCGACGCGAAGGCCGCGACGATTGCCGCCGACGCGTTCGGCCGCGATCCGCAGTTCTACCAGTTCTACGCGAGCCTGCAGGCTTACCGGAACACGTTCAAGCGCAACGACATCATCGTCGTCGATCCCGACAGCGAGTTCTTCCGCTTCATGCGCAGCCCGACGGGCGGTGCCGCACCGGCGGCGCCTGCTCCCCGCAAACACTGACCTTGGGGCGCCGCGTCGAGCGGCGCCGTCGCTCGCATGGACCTGGCTGGCTCGTTGTTGCTCGCAGTAGCGCTGATGCTGATCATCGAGGGGGCGTTCCCCTTCGTGTTTCCCGTCGCCTGGCGCGACACGTTTCGTAGAATAGCTGAGCGGCCGCCGCATCATATCCGGATCGGCGGGCTGATCGTGATGGTGCTCGGGCTCATACTGCTGCTGCTCGCCACCTGACCGGAGACCTGATCCGGACGGCTCATCCGCCGTTCGTCCCGCCCGAATTCAGAATTTCCGATTCACATCGCGGCGCGCGTGTCGCGCGCTGTTTCCCGTCGTAGGACCGTACCGATGTCGACCTGGTTACTTCCCGAGAATATCGCCGACGTATTGCCGTCGGAAGCGCGCAAGATCGAGGAGCTGCGCCGCAGGCTGCTCGACCGCTTCCGTTCGTATGGCTACGAAATGGTGATGCCACCGCTGCTCGAGTATCTCGAATCGCTGCTGACGAGCGGCGGTGCAGACCTGCGCCTGCGCACCTTCAAGCTGGTCGACCAGCTGTCGGGTCGCACCCTCGGCCTGCGTGCGGACATCACGCCGCAGGTCGCGCGGATCGACGCGCACCTGTTGAACCGCCAGGGCGTGACGCGCCTCTGCTATGCGGGCCACGTGATGCATACGCGTCCGCGCGGTCTGCACGCGACGCGCGAGCAGATCCAGATCGGCGCCGAAATCTACGGGCATGCCGGACTGGAAGCCGACCTCGAGATCCAGCAACTGATGCTCGACGCGCTGCATCTCGCAGGCCTGTCGCGCATCCGTCTCGACCTCGGCCATGCGGGCGTGCTCGCGGCGCTGCTGGCGCGCGATGCGCAGGCCGCCGAGCGCGGCGAGTCGCTGTACGACGCGCTGTCGGGCAAGGACGTGCCGCTGCTGAACGAACTCACCGACGATCTCGGCGCCGATACGCGCGCCGCGCTGCGCGCGCTGCCGCATCTCTATGGCGACGCAAGCGTGCTCGCGGAGGCGCGCACACGCTTGCCGGTGCTGCCCGAAATCACGCGGGCGCTCGACGATCTGGCACAGCTCGCGGCACAGGCGAAAGGTGCCGAAGTGGCGATCGATCTCGGCGACCTGCGTGGCTATGCATATCACAGCGGCGCGATGTTCAGCGCCTACATCGACGGCGTGCCGAACGCGATCGCGCGGGGCGGCCGCTACGACCACGTCGGCCAGGCGTACGGCCGCGCCCGTCCCGCTACGGGCTTCTCGCTCGACCTGCGCGAGCTCGCGCGGATTTCGCCGGTCGAGGCGCGCGGCACCGCGATTCTCGCGCCGTGGGCGCAGGACGATGCGCTGAACGCGGCCGTCGCGGCGCTGCGTGATGCGGGCGAGGTCGTGATCCAGGCGCTGCCGGGCCACGATCATGTGCTCGACGAGTTCGCATGCGACCGTTCGCTCGTCGAGCGCAACGGCGCATGGGTGGTCGAACCCCGATAAACAGGCGTTCGCGGGACGTGCTTCGGCGTGCATATCGTTGAAGCGAAACGGAAAAATTCGGAATCGCCCGCGAACATAGGTAGAATACGTTTTTAACCAGCTAACGAATCAACATGTCTGCCAGCGCAGTGAACGTGACTCCCGGGCGCAATGTCGTCGTCGTGGGAACGCAATGGGGTGATGAAGGCAAGGGCAAGATCGTCGACTGGCTGACGGACCACGCTCAGGGCGTCGTGCGTTTCCAGGGCGGTCACAACGCCGGCCACACCCTCATCATCGGCGGCAAGAAAACGATCTTGCGCCTCATTCCGTCGGGCATCATGCGTGAAGGCGTCGCCTGCTACATCGGCAACGGCGTCGTCCTGTCCCCCGAAGCACTGTTCAAGGAAATCGGCGAGCTGGAAGAAGCGGGCGTGAACGTGCGCGACCGCCTGTTCATTTCCGAAGCCACGACGCTGATCCTGCCGTACCACATCGCGATCGACCAGGCGCGTGAAGCGCGCAAGGGCGCGGGCAAGATCGGTACGACCGGCCGCGGCATCGGCCCCGCGTACGAAGACAAGGTGGGCCGCCGCGCGCTGCGCGTGCAGGATCTGTTCGACGCGAAGACCTTCGCCGACCGCCTGCGCGAAAACCTCGATTTCCACAACTTCGTGCTGACCCAGTACCTGGGCGGCGCGGCTGTCGATTTCCAGGCCACGCTCGACACGATGCTTGGTTATGCCGACCGCCTGAAGCCGATGGTGGCCGACGTGTCGCGCCGCCTGTACGACGCGAACAATGCGGGCCAGAACCTGCTGTTCGAAGGCGCACAAGGCACGCTGCTCGATATCGACCACGGCACCTATCCGTTCGTCACGTCGAGCAACTGCGTGGCAGGTGCGGCGTCGGCTGGCGCGGGCGTGGGTCCGCAGAAGCTCAACTACATCCTCGGCATCACGAAGGCGTATTGCACGCGCGTCGGCTCGGGCCCGTTCCCGAGCGAACTGTACGATGCGGACAATCCGCAGCGTCAGGACCAGGTTGGCGTCACGCTCGCGAACGTCGGCAAGGAATTCGGTTCGGTCACCGGCCGTCCGCGCCGCACCGGCTGGCTCGACGCAGCCGCGCTGCGCCGCTCGATCCAGATTAACGGCGTGTCGGGCCTGTGCATGACGAAGCTCGACGTGCTCGACGGCCTCGACGAAGTCAAGCTGTGCGTCGGCTACAAGATTGACGGCAAGGATGCGGACATCCTGCCGCGCGGCGCCGCTGATGTGGCCCGTTGCGAGCCTGTTTACGAGACGTTTGCCGGCTGGAAGGAAAGCACGGTCGGCATCAAGACGTGGGAAGCACTGCCGGCGAATGCGCAGGCTTACCTGACCCGCGTCCAGGAAGTGGCTGGCGTGCCGGTCGACATGGTGTCGACGGGTCCGGACCGCGACGAAACGATCCTGCTCCGCCATCCGTTCAAGGTGTAATTTTCAGATGACGCAGCAAATCACGATGACGGCGGCAGACTTGATGACCGATCCGCGCAACGACGACAAGAACCTGTGGGTAGGCTGGGACGAGTATCACCGTCTCATCGAGCTGCTCGCGCTCCAGGTGCATGCATCGGGCTGGAAGTTCGACCAGATCCTGTGCCTCGCGCGCGGTGGCCTGCGCGTCGGCGATCAACTGTCGCGCATCTACGACGTGCCACTCGCGATTCTCGCGACGAGTTCGTACCGCGAAGCGGCCGGCACGGAGCAGGGCGACCTCGACATCGCGCAGTACATCACGATGACGCGCGGCAACTTGGCGGGCAACGTGCTGCTGGTCGACGATCTCGTCGATTCGGGCGTCACGCTTGCGCGCGTGCAGGAGCACCTGAAGGAGCGCTATCCGTCGGTGACCGCCGTGCGCTCGGCGGTACTCTGGTACAAGGGTTGCTCGAAGGTCAAGCCCGACTATCACACGCAGTTCCTGCCGACGAATCCGTGGATTCATCAGCCGTTCGAAGAGTGGGACACGGTTCGCCCGCACAACCTCGAGGCGTGGATCAAGCGCGGTCGCGCACAGCGCGACGGCTCGGGCGCGTAAGCGGCTGGCCAATCGAAGGAAAGCCTTGTACGGCGCCGCTTGCGGCGCCGTTTTTCATTGGGGCGTCATACGCGCTGGCGCCGCGCGTCCCGTGGCTCGGGTAGGCAGACGGCGCTGCCCCGGCTATGATTGGCAGCCCTGCCACAGCTTGCGCCGGATTGCATGCGCAGCGTGGATCACGTGGTGACAAGGCAACAGAGCAGGGCGGCGTTTCACGGGGGCGCGAGTAGAATAGCGCTCGTTTTGTCCGACCCGGACCCGATTATTACGCTTCATATGAACGACACGATCCACGCGACCGACGCAGCACACGCGCCGCATTCGACGCAACAACATTCGATGCGGGCGCTAGCGATAGCAGCCATCGGCGTCGTGTTCGGCGACATCGGCACCAGCCCGCTGTATTCGCTCAAAGAGGCGTTCAGCCCCGCACACGGCATTCCGCTCACCGAAGGATCGATTCTCGGCGTGATCTCGCTGCTGTTCTGGGCAATCATCCTGGTGGTCGGCATCAAGTACCTGCTGTTCGTGATGCGCGCGGACAACAACGGCGAAGGCGGCGTGCTCGCGCTGATGGCGCTGTCGTTGCGGCCGCTCGACTCGAAGACCCGCGTCGCGGGCGCGCTGATGGCGCTCGGGATCTTCGGCGCGTGCATGTTCTACGGGGACGCGGTGATCACGCCGGCGATCTCGGTGATGTCGGCGGTCGAAGGTCTCGAAATCGCGACACCACACCTGTCCCATCTCGTGCTGCCGATCACGATCGTGATCCTGATCGCGCTGTTCTGGATCCAGCGTCACGGGACCGCGCTGGTCGGCAAGCTGTTCGGCCCGATCATGGTGCTGTGGTTCGTCGTGATCGCAGCGCTCGGCGTTTACCACATCGTGCGCGTGCCGGGCATCATGGCCGCCATCAACCCGTATTACGCGGCGTCGTTCATGGCCGATCACCTGCTGCAGGCGTACGTCGTGCTCGGCTCGGTCGTGCTGGTGCTGACCGGTGCGGAAGCGCTCTACGCGGACATGGGCCACTTCGGCGCGAAGCCGATCCGCATCGCTGCTTACGGGCTCGTGATGCCGTCGCTCGTGCTGAACTACTTCGGCCAGGGCGCGCTGCTGATCCAGAACCCGAAGGCGATCGAGAACCCGTTCTTCCTGCTGGCGCCCGAATGGGGGCTGCTGCCGCTCGTCGTGCTGTCGACGGTCGCGACCGTGATCGCGTCGCAGGCGGTGATCTCGGGCGCGTATTCGCTGACGTCGCAGGCCATCCAGCTCGGCTACGTGCCGCGCATGAAGGTGCTGCACACGTCGGAACTCGCGATCGGCCAGATCTACGTGCCGGTCGTGAACTGGCTGCTGCTGTTCGTGATCCTCTGCATCGTCATCGGCTTCAAGAGCTCCGACAACCTCGCGGCCGCGTACGGTATCGCGGTGACGGCGACGATGGTGATCACGACCGTACTCGCCGCGGTCGTGATGGTGAAGGTGTGGAACTGGAACCGGCTGCTGGTCGGCGCGATCATCGCGGTGTTCCTCGCAGTCGACCTTGGCTTCTTCGGCGCGAACCTGCTGAAGGTCGCGCAGGGCGGCTGGTTGCCGCTCGGCATCGGCGCGCTGCTGTTCTTCCTGCTGATGACCTGGTACAAGGGGCGTCACATCGTCAAGGAGCGCACGGCGGCCGACGGTATCCCGCTCGAGCCGTTCCTGCAGGGGCTGCTCGCGCATCCGCCGCATCGCGTGTCGGGTACCGCGATCTACCTGACCGGCAACGACAAGCTCGTGCCCGTCAGCCTGCTGCACAACCTGAAGCACAACAAGGTGCTGCACGAGCGCACCATTTTCCTCACGTTCGTCACGCGCGACTTTCCTTACGTGCGCGACGACAAGCGTCAGTCCTCGCGTGATGCGGGCGGCGGGCTGTATATCGTCAAGGCCGAGTACGGCTTCAACGAGACGCCGGACGTGAAGGCCGTGCTCGAGGAATTCGGCCGCACGCACGACATGACGTTCGAGCTGATGGATACGTCGTTCTTCCTCGCGCGCGAAACGGTCGTGCCGACGCATCTGCCCGGGATGTCGATCTGGCGCGAGCGTGTGTTCGCATGGATGCACCAGAATGCCGCGAAGCCGACCGACTTCTTCTCGATTCCCGCAAACCGCGTGGTCGAGCTCGGGACGAAGATCGAGATCTGACACAAGGTGTGGCGCGCGGGCTGCGCGCCTGTTTGCTGTAGTCGTTAAAAAGCCCGCCTTTCGGCGGGCTTTTTTGTCTGTCACGAAAGCTTGCGGGTGCTCAGCGCTTCAGCTTCGCGAACGCCGCGGCCATCGCGCCTGCCGGTTCCGGCTCGCGCGAACGTTGCGGGCGGGCCGCGCCGCGCGCCGCGCTGCCGCGATCCTGGCCGCCGCGCGACGACGTGCCGGGTGCCGCCGCGTCGTCGTCGAGGCGCATCGTCAGCGCAATGCGCTGGCGCTTCACGTCGACGTCGAGCACCTTCACCTTGACGACCTGGCCGGCCTTCACGACTTCGTGCGGATCCTTGATGAACTTGGTCGACATCGCGGATACGTGGACGAGGCCGTCCTGGTGGACGCCGATGTCCACGAACGCGCCGAACGCGGCGACGTTCGTCACGACGCCTTCGAGCGTCATGCCGGGCACGAGATCCGACACTTTCTCGACGCCTTCGCGGAACGTCGCGGTCTTGAATTCGGGGCGCGGATCGCGGCCCGGCTTCTCCAGTTCGGACAGGATGTCGCGCACGGTGGGCAGGCCGAAACGTTCGTCAACAAATTCCGTCGGGGACAGGCCCGACAGCGCTTCCCGGTTGCCGAGCACGTCGTCGATGCGCTTGCTGATCTTCGCGAGCATCCGCTCGACGACCGGATACGCTTCCGGGTGCACCGACGAGCGGTCGAGCGGATTCTCGCCGCCGTTGATGCGCAGGAAGCCCGCGGCCTGTTCGAAGGTCTTGTCACCGAGGCGCGGCACCTTGCGCAGGTGCTCGCGCGACGGGAACGGGCCGTTCGCATCGCGGTAGTCGACGATGTTGCGCGCGAGCGTCGCGTTCAGGCCCGATACGCGGGCGAGCAGCGGGGCCGACGCGGTGTTCGCGTCGACGCCGACCGCGTTCACGCAGTCCTCGACGACCGCGTCGAGCGAGCGGGCGAGTTCGCGCTGGTTCACGTCGTGCTGGTACTGGCCGACGCCGATGGCTTTAGGCTCGATCTTCACGAGCTCGGCGAGCGGATCCTGCAGCCGGCGTGCAATCGAGACGGCACCGCGCAGCGACACGTCGAGCTCCGGGAATTCCTTCGCGGCCAGCTCGGATGCCGAATAGACCGAAGCGCCGGCTTCCGACACGACGATCTTCTGCAGGCGCAGCTCCGGGTGCTTCGCGATCAGTTCGCCCGCGAGCTTGTCGGTTTCACGTGACGCCGTGCCGTTGCCGATGCTGATCAGCTCGGCCTGCGTCTGTGCGGCGATGCGTGCGAGTTTCGCGATCGAGCCATCCCAGTCGCGGCGCGGCTCGTGCGGGTAGATCGTGTCGGTCGCGAGCACCTTGCCGGTGCGGTCGACGACCGCGACCTTCACACCCGTGCGCAGGCCGGGGTCGAGACCGATCACGGCCTTCGGGCCGGCCGGCGCGGCCAGCAGCAGGTCGTTCAGGTTGCGCGCGAACACGCGGATCGCTTCCGTTTCGGCCGTTTCGCGCAATTGCGTGAGCAGCTCGTTTTCGATGTGCGGCTGCACCTTCACGCGCCAGCACCAGCGGCATACGTCGGACAGCCACTTGTCGGCCGGGCGGTTCTGGTTCGCGATGCCGAAATGGCGCGCGATCATCGCCTCGCCGGGATGCGGCACCTGCGCGTCGAGTTCTTCGCCGAGGCCGAGCTTGATCGTCAGCACGCCCGCGTTGCGGCCGCGGAACAGCGCGAGGGCGCGGTGCGACGGCACGGTCTTGATCGTTTCCGCGTAGTCGTAATAGTCGCGGAATTTCTCGCCTTCCTCGTTTTCCTTGCCCTCGACGACGGCCGACGACACGACGCCCTGGTTGTGCAGATAGTCGCGCAGCTTGCCGAGCAGCTCGGCCGTCTCGCCGAACTGCTCGGACAGGATGTCGCGCGCGCCGTCGAGCGCGGCCCTTACGTCGGCCACGCCCTTCTCGGCGTCGACGTACGCGGCTGCCTCGGCCTGCGGGTCGAGCAGCGGGTTCGCGAGGAGCGCCTGGGCAAGCGGCTCCAGGCCGGCTTCGCGGGCGATCTGCGCACGCGTGCGGCGCTTCGGCTTGTACGGCAGATAAAGGTCTTCGAGCACCTGCTTGCTGTCGGCCGCGTCGATCGCGGCGCGCAGTTCGTCGGTCAGCTTGCCCTGTTCGTCGATGCTCGACAGGATCGACGCACGGCGATCCTCGAGTTCGCGCAGATACAGGAGGCGTTCCTCGAGCTGGCGCAACTGCGTGTCGTCCAGGTTGCCGGTCACTTCCTTGCGGTACCGGGCAATGAACGGAACGGTCGAGCCTTCGTCGAGGAGTTGCACGGCCGCCGCGACCTGGCGCGGCTGGACGGACAGTTCGGTGGCGATGCGCTGTACGATCTTGAGTGCTACGGTTTCCGTCATGTCGTGGATGATCTGCCTGCTGAAATCGCGGCGGGGGCCGGCAGGCCCGAGGCGGCGGGCTGCGTGGCGGGCCCGACGGGCCGGATGCCGCGGGTGAGTGAAGCGGGGCATTTTGCCATAAATGGCGGAGCGCCCAGCCGGGGGTGATAGAATTTGACACATGTCCCGCAGCTTTCCTACGACGTTGCCAACTTCCCGAATTTCTCTCGTCGCGCTCGGCGCAGCGCTCGCCGCGGCTTTGTCTGCAGGGCCTTCCGGCGCGTTCGCGCAAGCGTCGGACGCCACCGCGCCGGCCGCCGCCGCGGCTGCGCCCGTGACGGCCACGGCCGCACCGGATTTCGACGCCCGTCAAAAAGTGCTCAATCAACGCTCCGCAGAAAACGATTATCGTTATGCGGTGGCCGAGCACGATTGCTACAGCAAGTTCTTCGTCAATCACTGTCTCGGCAAGGCGCGTGAACAGATGCGCGACGAGCGGGCGAGCATCCGCCAGGAGCAACTCGCGCTCAACGACGAGCAGCGGGCGGTGCATGCGCAGCAGCGCGACCAGCAGCAGGCGCTGAAGGCGGCGCAGAACGCGGCGGAAGCACCGCAGCGCGCGGCGAACGACGCGGCAAACGCGGCTGCGTTCCGCGACAAGCAGGAGCAGAATGCGCTGAAGCAGGCGCAGCGTGGTGCGGAAGGGCCACAGCGCGCGGCGAACAAGCAGGCATACGACCAGAAGCAGGGCGACTTCCAGCGCAAGCTCGACCAGGCGCATCAGCAGGCCGCGCAGAAGGCGCAGGAGCGGGCGGACAACGCCGCGCGCTACGAGCAGAAGCAGAAGGAAGCCGTGCAGCACAAGGCCGATGTCGAGCAGCGTCAGAAGGAAGCGGCCGAGAAGGCGCGGCAGAAGCAACAGCAGGGGCAGTAACGTGTTGGATTGATCGAGATCAGTCTCGGGCGCGCTGGCACGCCAGTCGGCGCGCTGCTTCGATGAGGAGGCAAGTATGCAAAACCGTCACACGGAACAGCAGCAGGAGTTGCACAACCGTTTGGCTGCATTGCAGGAGCAGCACCAGCAGCTCGCTCGGGAGATCGAGCTGAAGGAAGGGCACTCCGACATCGACGACATCACGCTGCACCGGCTGAAGAAGGAAAAGCTGGCGGCCAAGGACAAAATCATTTTGCTGCAATCGCAGCTGGAACCGGATAAGCGCGCCTGAGCGCGGCCTGGCAAGCGCCGGCGCCGCCCGGGCGCTGGACACAGGAACGCTTGCCTTGAATTCACCGCTTGAAGCCACCCCCGATGCCCGGCGCGACGTGTCGCCCGCCGGGCGCGCTCGTGCGCCCGAAGGCACCTTTGAGCTGAGCCGCAAGCGCGTCGACGAACTCGACACGATCTTCGGCGAAGGCGGGTTGCTGGCGCGTGCGCTCGACGGCTATCGGCCGCGACAGTCGCAGATCGAGATGGCACGTGCCGTCGCGTCCGCGATGGAAGCGTCCGCGCGCCGGATGCCCGAACCCGAGATCTTCGAAACCCGCAAGCGGCCGGCGCGTCGCCTCGGCGACGGCGACAAGGCGGCCGAAACGGGCGCGGACGCCGCCGCGGCAGCCGAAGTCGACGGCGATGCCGGCGACAACACGCTGATCGTCGAGGCCGGTACGGGTACCGGCAAGACCTATGCGTACCTCGTGCCTGCGATGCTGTGGGGCGGCAAAGTGATCGTGTCGACCGGCACGAAACACCTGCAGGACCAATTGTTCGCGCGCGACATCCCGACCGTGCGCAACGCGCTGGCGGTGCCGGTGTCGGTCGCGATGCTGAAGGGCCGCGCCAACTACCTGTGCCACTACTACCTGCAGCGCACGGCCGACAACGGCCGGTTGCCGTCGCGGCAGGATACGGCGTATCTGCAGGAAATCGTCCGCTTCGCGAAGATCACGAAGAGCGGCGACAAGGCCGAGCTCGCGAGCGTGCCGGAAACGGCACCCGTGTGGTCGATGGTCACGTCGACGCGCGACAACTGCCTCGGCCAGGAATGCCCGCATTACAAGGATTGCTTCGTGATGCAGGCGCGGCGCGAGGCGCAGCAGGCCGACGTCGTCGTCGTCAACCACCACCTGTTCTTCGCGGACATCATGCTGCGCGATACGGGGATGGCCGAGCTGCTGCCGAACGCGAACACGGTCATCTTCGACGAAGCGCATCAGTTGCCGGAAACGGCGACGCTGTTCTTCGGCGAAACGCTGTCGACGACGCAGATTCTCGAGCTCGCCCGCGACACGGTGGCGGAAGGCCTGAGCCATGCACGCGACGCGGTCGAGTGGGTGAAGCTCGGCGGCGATCTCGAGCGCGCGGCGCGCGACTTGCGCCTGGCGTTCGCGAACGACCAGATCGTCCGCATGTCGCTCGCCCAGCTCGGCGACGATCACCCGATGTTCGGTGCGCTCGACGCGCTCGAGGCTGCGCTCGACGCGCTGGCGTCGGCGCTTGCCAGCCAGGCCGAACGGGCGGAATCGCTCGGCGCATGCCTGCGGCGCGCACGCGAGCTGCAGGACCTGCTGGCCGGCTGGGTCGCACCCGGCGCGACGGAAGCGGCGGCGAAGGCCGACGCAACGGCGGCCGGCGACAAGGCGGCCGCCGACGGCGATCCGAACGAGAAGGTGCGCTGGGTCGAAGTGTTCGCGCATACGGTCCAGCTGCACGAAACGCCGCTGTCGGTCGCGCCGATCTTTGCCAAGCAGCGCGCGGGCGTGCCGCGTGCCTGGGTGTTCACGTCGGCCACGCTGTCGGTGCGCGGCGACTTCACGCACTATGCGGCGCAAATGGGCCTCAGCTCGCGTCGCTCGATGACGCTCGCGAGCCCGTTCGATTACCAGTCGCAAGGGCTGCTGTACGTGCCGCGCAACCTGCCGCAACCGTCTTCGCCGGCGTTTACCGATGCCGTCTTCGATGCCGCGCTGCCGGCGATCGAGGCGTCCGGCGGCGGCGTGTTCATGCTGTGCACGACGCTGCGCGCGGTCGACCGGATCGCGTCGAAGCTGCGCGACGTGATCGAATCGCGCGGCTGGAACATGCCGCTGCTCGTGCAGGGCGATGCAAGCCGCACCGAACTGCTCGACCGTTTCCGTGCGTATGGCAACGCGATCCTGGTCGGCAGCCAGAGTTTCTGGGAAGGCGTCGACGTGCGCGGTGACGCGCTGTCGCTCGTCGTGATCGACAAGCTGCCGTTCGCGCCGCCGGACGATCCGGTGCTGGCCGCGCGGCTCGACGCGCTGACGAAGAAGGGGCTGAGCCCGTTCGCCGTGCACCAGTTGCCGCAGGCCGTGATCACGCTGAAGCAGGGCGCGGGCCGGCTGATTCGTGCGGAGACGGATCGCGGCGTGCTGATGATCTGCGACACGCGGCTCGTCGACAAGCCCTACGGGCGCCGGATCTGGCAGAGCCTGCCGCCGTTCAAGCGGACCCGCGAGATCGCGGTCGTCCAGGACTTCTTCGACGAGCACCGTTCGGCAAAGCGCACGTGACGGTGCGTGCGGCGATCGTCGCGCGATCGCACCGGCGCCGCCTGAATGTGGCGCCCATAAAAAAACCCGGCTCGATGGCCGGGTTTTTTGTGCGTGCAGCGCGTGCCGCACGGTGCTGTCGTCAGAACTGCCACCACGACTTCTTCGCGCCGGGGCGCGAGTGGCCCGTGACGTACGGGCTGTCGGGGAACGTGCCGGCGAGCACGCGCTTCGTGTCCTCGGCGAGTTCCGGCTGGTTCAGCTTGCCGTACGACAGGATCATGATGTGCAGTGCGTCCTCGATCGCCGGGGCGCCCTTGTAGTCCTTGATCGCGAGCTGCGCACGGTTGATGGCCGCGACGTAGGCGCCGCGCCGGTAGTAGTAGTCGGCCGCGTGCACTTCGTGCGATGCGAGCGCGTTGACGATGTAGCGCATCCGCGCGGCGGCGTCGGGCGCGTACTTGCTCTTCGGGAAGCGGTCGACGACGACCTTGAACGCATCGTACGATTCGCGCAGTGCCTGCGGATCGCGCTCGCTCATGTCCTGGCCAGAGAAGCGGCCGAACAGGCCAAGATCGTCGTTGAAGTGGATCATCCCCTTCAGGTAGTACGCGTACGGGATATCCGGATGATCGGGGTGGAGCTGGATGAAGCGGTCGACGGCCTGGTCGGCGGCGGCCGCTTCGTTATCCTTCCAGTTGCAGTATGCAACGTTGATCTGCGCCTGCTGCGCGAAATGGCCGAACGGATCGCGACCTTGCAGCGATTCGAAATATTTCGCGCACTTGCCCCAGTCGCCGCCGGACAGTGCGTCCTGGGCCTCTGAGTATAATTTGTTGTTCGACCAGGTAGCCGTCTCGTCCTGCTTCTGCGGCAAGCCGTGGCAGCCGGCGATGAGGGCCGCGGCCGCTACCGCCGCAGCCCGGGCGGCGACGGTTCTGGCCGTGCGTTTGGTCGAATTCATCATGCTCGCATGTCCTAGCTTCAAGTCTCGGTGACCCAGTCTAAATGACCCGTTCAAGTTCGCAGAATGCCCAGCCGGGCACACCAAATCGCGAAGATTATAGCCCAAGCGATCGGCCCGCCGACGCCGCCTCGGGGGATTCCCTCGATGACGATCTGACCGGCGACGCAATGCAGCCGCCCGTCGTGCCGTCCGCGGCGGTCGATGAAGCGCCGCGCATCGTCGAAGTGCCGATGTCGCTCGCGGGCGAACGCCTCGACAAGGCGCTCGCCCAACTGTTCCCCGAATTCTCGCGCAGCCGCCTGCAGAGCTGGATCGAGGCGAAGCGCGTGCTCGTCGACGGCGCGCCGGCGAAGATCCGCCAGCCGGTGCCGCTCGGCGCGAAGATCGAGCTCGTGCCCGATCTGCTCCCCGAGCAGCTCGCCTTTACGCCGGAGCCGGTGCCGCTCGACGTGATCTACGAGGACGACGCGCTCGTCGTCATCAACAAGCCGGCCGGCCTCGTCGTGCATCCGGCCGCCGGCAACTGGAGCGGCACGATCCTCAACGGGCTGCTGCATCGCTACGGCGACGCGGCGGCCGGCCTGCCGCGCGCGGGGATCGTCCACCGGCTCGACAAGGAAACGTCGGGCCTGATGGTGGTGGCGCGCACGCTGGCCGCGCAGACGGACCTCGTACGCCAGTTGCAGGCGCGCACGGTGAAGCGCCGCTATTTCGCGCTCGTGTGGGGCACGATGCCCGAGGAAGGCACGATCGACGCGCCTATCGGCCGCGATCCGCGCGAACGCACGCGCATGGCCGTCGTCACGGGCGCATCGGGCAAGCCCGCGCGCACGCATTTCCGCACGGTTGACACATGCCTGTGGCAACGTCAGCCGGTTTCAGCGATCCAGTGCGATCTCGAGACCGGTCGCACGCACCAGATCCGCGTGCACTGCGCGCACGCCGGGCATCCGCTGCTCGGCGATCCCGTGTACGGACGTGCGCGCGGCAAGCGCTCGGTCACGCCGCTGCCGGACGGGTTCGCGCGACAGGCGCTGCATGCGTGGCGGCTCGGCCTCGTGCATCCGGTCACGGGCAAGGCGATGCAGTGGCGTTGCCCGCTGCCGGACGACCTGAACACACTCGTCGCGGCGCTCGGCTTCGGGCAGGGCGACGAGGAATTCGACGACGATGACGGTGTCTACGACGATGACGATTTCGGCGGCGAGTATCACGACGACGAGCCGGACCTGGACGATGAGGAGGAGTGAGTGCCGATGACGAACCTGGCGCCGTTGACGTGGCAGGACTGCATACAGCCCGACTGGCAGGTGTCGCCGCGCGTGCGCGCGCTGATCACGACGCGCGACGGCGGGGTGAGCGAAGGCCCGTACGGGCGTTGGCAGCGCGGAGACGCGCTGCCGGGCGGGATGAATCTCGGTCTGCATACCGGTGACGACCCGGCCCATGTGGCAGGGAATCGCGTACGCTTGCTGGCGCTGGCAGGCCAGTCGAGCGCTGCGTGGCTCGAGCAGGTTCACGGCGCGAAGATCGTGCGTGCGGACGAGGTGATCGCGACGGCGCCGATGGCGACGGCGCCGGTGCAGGCCGACGCGAGCGTCACCGACCGGGCGGGTGCCGTCTGTGTCGTGATGGTCGCGGATTGCCTGCCCGTGCTGCTGTGCGACACGCAGGGCCGCGCCGTCGGCGCCGCCCATGCGGGCTGGCGCGGGCTGGCGGCCGGCATCGTCGAGCAGGCCGCGGCGCGTGTCGCGGCACTCGCGGGCGGTGCGACGGACACGCTTCATGCATACCTCGGGCCGGCGATCGGCCCGCGGGCGTTCGAGGTCGGCGCTGACGTGCGTGACGCGTTTCTCGACACGGCCCCGCAGTCGGAGCATGATGAAACCCGGCTTGCGTTCGTCGCGATCGATGGCGCGCCCGGCAAGTTTCTCGCCGATCTTTATGCGCTCGCGCGCCTGCGTCTCGCTCGTGCTGGCGTTGCGCACGTGAGCGGTGGGACGGCCTGCACGGTCACCGAACAGACACGGTTCTATTCGTACCGGCGCGATCGCGTGACGGGCCGCATGGCAGCTGCGATCTGGCTGGCCGATTGACGGCATGCGCATGCGCGTGGAGTTTATTGCGCCGCAAAATCGGGTTATCTCGATATTTCGGCCGCGATGCCGCGCTGCATGCGCGATTGAATGAAAAATCCCGAAGTCAAGTCAACCAAAATGTTTTATGTTTCGCCGGAACCCTTGTCCCGTCTGTTGTGCGAGGATTATCTCCGTACGGAAATGTTCAGTGGTTTGACATGGCGCTTCACATGGGGAAAACGATAATGATAAAAATACCGCACTGCGGCAGAATCTGGAGACGCCTCTCCAGAGCATGACGGCCCGGCTCGCAGCCGGCATGCCGCGCGCGAGCAGGATTTCACGATAGACGCTCACGAATCACCGGTAAGGCAGGTAATGACAGCATCGAAAAAATCGTCGACGTCCGCTCAGGCGGGCACTTCCCCGGGCAGCATTGGTTTCGATCCGGCCGCCCAGCCGATGCAGCAGATGTTCGAGTCGTGGTTGAACGCGTGGCGCGGTTTTGCGGATCCGGCACGCGCCGCGACTGCGTCGGCCACCGTGAATCCGTTCGCCACATTCCAGTTTCCGACATCGTTCCCGTTCCAGATGCCGTCGATGCCCGATTTCGGCGCGATGGCGTCGCCGTTCGCCGGGTTGAAGCTGCCGGCCGCCGCGATTCCGCCCGAGCGGCTGCAGGCGTTGCAGGCCGACTACGCGCGCGATTGCATGGCGCTGATGCAGCAGGCGGCCGCGGCGAAGCTGGAGTCGCCCGAGCTGAAGGACCGCCGTTTCAGCGGCGATGCGTGGAAGGCGTCGCCGGCGCATGCGTTCGCGGCGGCCTGGTATCTGCTCAACGCGCGCTATCTGCAGGAACTGGCCGATGCGCTGCAGACCGATCCGAAGACGCGCGAGCGCATTCGTTTCACGGTCCAGCAATGGACGGCCGCAGCCGCGCCGAGCAACTTCCTCGCACTCAATCCCGACGCGCAGAAATCGATCCTCGAAACGCAGGGCGAAAGCCTGCGGCAAGGGATGATGAACCTGCTCGGCGACATGCAGCGCGGCAAGATTTCGCAGACCGACGAATCGCAGTTCGTGGTCGGCAAGAACCTCGGGTGTACTGAAGGCGCGGTCGTCTACGAGAACGACCTGATCCAGCTGATCCAGTACACGCCGAAGACGGACAAGGTGTTCGAGCGGCCGCTGCTGATCGTGCCGCCTTGCATCAACAAGTTCTACATCCTCGACCTGCAGCCCGAGAATTCGCTCGTCGCGCATGCGCTGTCGAACGGCCATCAGGTGTTCCTCGTGTCGTGGCGCAACGCGGACGCATCGGTCGCGCACAAGACGTGGGACGACTACATGAACGAAGGGCTGCTCGCGGCGATCGACGCCGTGCAGCAGGTGAGCGGCCGCGAGCAGATCAACACGCTCGGCTTCTGCGTCGGCGGCACGATGCTCGCGACCGCGCTCGCGGTGCTTGCCGCGCGCGGCGAACATCCGGCCGCGTCGATGACGCTGCTCACCGCGATGCTCGACTTCACCGACACCGGCATTCTCGACGTGTTCGTCGACGAGGCGCACGTGCAGATGCGCGAGCAGACCATCGGCGGCAAGAACGGCGCGCAGCCGGGGCTGATGCGCGGCGTCGAATTCGCGAACACGTTCTCGTTCCTGCGGCCGAACGACCTCGTGTGGAACTACGTCGTCGACAACTACCTGAAGGGCCGCACGCCGGCGCCGTTCGACCTGCTGTACTGGAACAGCGATTCGACGAGCCTGCCGGGCCCGATGTACGCGTGGTACCTGCGCAATACCTATCTCGAGAACAAGTTGCGCGAACCGGGCGCGCTGACCGTGTGCGGCGAATCGGTGGACCTGACGCTGATCGACGTGCCGACCTTCATCTACGGTTCGCGCGAGGATCACATCGTGCCGTGGCAGACGGCCTATGCGTCGACGTCGATCCTGTCGGGCCCGCTGAAGTTCGTGCTCGGCGCGTCGGGGCACATCGCGGGCGTGATCAATCCGCCGGCGAAGAAGAAGCGCAGCTACTGGGTCAACGACAGCGACCTGCCCGAATCGGCGGACGACTGGTTCGCCAGTGCAACCGAGCACCCGGGAAGCTGGTGGACGACCTGGGTCGAATGGCTCGACCAGTACGGCGGCCGCAAGGTGGAGCCGCCTGCCCAGCCCGGTACCGCGCAGTTCCCGGTGATCGAGCCGGCGCCGGGCCGCTACGTATTGCAGCGCGATTGACGAAAACCGGACAGCGGCGCAGGCTGTCCGGTGCACCGCAGTTTTTTTAACAGGGCCGGTAGCGATGCGCCGTGTCGTGCGGGCCTGGAGGAAAGGGAAATGACGGACGTAGTGATCGTATCGGCCGCGCGGACCGCGGTCGGCAAATTCGGCGGTTCGCTTGCGAAGATTGCGGCGCCCGAGCTGGGCGCGACGGTGATCCGCGCGGTGCTGGAGCGTGCGGGCGTGAAGCCCGAGCAGGTCAGCGAAGTGATCATGGGCCAGGTGCTGACGGCCGGTTCCGGGCAGAACCCGGCGCGGCAGTCGCTGATCAAGGCCGGGCTGCCGACGGCAGTGCCGGGGATGACGATCAACAAGGTGTGCGGCTCGGGCCTGAAGGCCGTGATGCTGGCGGCGAACGCGATCGTCGCGGGCGACGCGGACATCGTGATCGCAGGCGGCCAGGAGAACATGAGCGCGTCGCCGCACGTGCTGCCGGGCTCGCGCGACGGGTTCCGGATGGGGGATGCGAAGCTGGTCGACACGATGATCGTCGACGGCCTGTGGGACGTGTACAACCAGTACCACATGGGCATCACGGCGGAGAACGTCGCGAAGGAATACGGGATCACGCGCGAAGAGCAGGACGCGTTCGCGGCGCTGTCGCAGAACAAGGCGGAAGCCGCGCAGAAGGCCGGCCGCTTCGACGACGAGATCGTGCCGGTGGTGATTCCGCAACGCAAGGGCGAGCCGCTGCAGTTCGCCACCGATGAATTCGTGCGTCACGGTGTGACGGCGGAATCGCTGGCCGGGCTGAAGCCGGCGTTCTCGAAGGACGGCTCGGTGACGGCGGCGAACGCGTCGGGGCTGAACGACGGCGCGGCGGCGGTGCTGGTGATGTCGGCGCAGAAGGCGGCGGCACTGGGCCTGACGCCGCTGGCGCGGATCAAGGCGTACGCGAACGCGGGCGTGGATCCGAGCGTGATGGGGATGGGCCCGGTGCCGGCATCGCGCCGGTGCCTGGAGCGAGCGGGCTGGACGCCGGGCGACCTGGACCTGATGGAAATCAACGAGGCATTCGCGGCGCAGGCGCTGGCGGTGCACAAGCAGATGGGCTGGGACACGTCGAAGGTGAACGTGAACGGCGGGGCGATCGCGATCGGGCACCCGATCGGCGCGTCGGGCTGCCGGATCCTGGTGACGCTGCTGCACGAGATGGCCAGGCGCGATGCGAAGCGCGGGCTGGCGTCGCTGTGCATCGGCGGCGGGATGGGGGTCGCGCTCGCGGTCGAGCGTCCGTAAGCGGCCCTCCGTAAGCGGCTGTCCGTCAGCGGTCATTCGCCACAAGCGAACCGAATTCGTGTGCCGGCCGATTGCGGCTTCGGTCGGCGTCACGTGAAGTCAGAGGGGGCCTCCGGCAGCTCTCGAAACCAAAAAATGGAGTGAGATTTATGTCTCAGCGAATTGCGTACGTAACGGGCGGGATGGGCGGCATCGGCACCAGCATCTGCCAGCGCCTGTCGAAAGACGGCTTCAAGGTGGTCGCAGGTTGCGGCCCGAACTCGCCGCGCCGGGTGAAATGGCTCGAGGAGCAGAAGGCGCTCGGGTACGATTTCATCGCGTCGGAAGGCAACGTCGGCGACTGGGACTCGACCAAGGAAGCGTTCGACAAGGTCAAGGCCGAAGTCGGCGAGATCGACGTGCTGGTCAACAACGCGGGCATCACGCGCGATGTCGTGTTCCGCAAGATGACGCACGAAGACTGGACCGCCGTGATCGACACCAACCTGACGAGCCTGTTCAACGTGACGAAGCAGGTGATCGACGGGATGGTCGAACGCGGCTGGGGCCGGATCATCAACATTTCGTCGGTGAACGGCCAGAAAGGGCAGTTCGGCCAGACCAACTACTCGACCGCGAAGGCCGGTATCCACGGCTTCACGATGTCGCTCGCCCAGGAAGTCGCGACGAAGGGCGTGACGGTCAACACCGTGTCGCCGGGCTACATCGGCACCGACATGGTGAAGGCGATTCGCCCGGACGTGCTCGAGAAGATCGTCGCGACGATCCCGGTGCGGCGTCTCGGCGGGCCGGAGGAAATCGGTTCGATCGTCGCGTGGCTCGCGTCGAACGATTCCGGTTTCGCGACGGGCGCAGACTTCTCGCTGAACGGCGGCCTGCACATGGGCTGAGCGTCCGCGCTGCGCGGGCCGGGTGGCCGCGCAGCCGGACGTTTTCCGAAGGCCCCCGCCTCCCGGATTCGGGCGGCGGGGATTCGTCACTTCCGCTACGCTGCACTCAAAGGCGTTACATGACTACTACAAAGAAGACGGCCGAACGGCTCATCAAGAAGTACCCGAACCGTCGGCTCTACGATACCGAGACAAGCACGTACATTACGCTGACCGACGTGAAGCAACTCGTGCTGGAGCAGGAGGACTTCAAGGTCGTCGATGCGAAATCCAACGAAGACCTGACGCGCAGCATCCTCCTGCAGATCATCCTCGAAGAGGAAAGCGGCGGCGTGCCGATGTTCTCGTCGTCGATGCTGTCGCAGATCATCCGTTTCTACGGGCATGCGATGCAGGGCATGATGGGCACGTACCTGGAAAAGAACATCCAGGCGTTCATCGACATCCAGAACAAGCTCGCGGATCAGTCGAAGAACCTGTACGAAGGCAATGCGATGAATCCGGAAGTCTGGTCGCAGTTCATGAACATGCAGGCGCCGATGATGCAAGGGATGATGACCAGCTACATCGAGCAGTCGAAGAACATGTTCGTGCAGATGCAGGAGCAGATGCAGAACCAGGCGAAGTCGATGTTCAGCACGTTCCCGTTCAAGCAGCCGGGCGCGTCGGAGCCGGAAAAGAAGTAACGGTCTCGCGGCAGGCCGACCGCGGCGGGCAACCCGCCGGGCGTCGGTGCCGCGAAGCGGCGCGGCGCGGGTCGGCCGATCGTGCATTCGGGCGCGACGATGTGTGTGGCCGCCGCCTGCCGGATCCTCTCGCCGACGGTCGTTCATGACCGTCGGCACCGAATGCGCATCCCGGGTTCGGGCGTGCGTGGCCGTCGTTCAGTCGATCGAGATCCCGTCACTTGCGAAGAAATACCGGGGCGTGTCGTGCCTCATGGTGCGCGTTCGTGCGGGCACGCGTACCATGAGCGGCGCTGCGCGGTGTGGCGTGGAAGCTGCGTTCGGCGAAATGCAATGACGCCGCCCGGGCACGACAGGCCGTGATTCGCGATGCCGCGTCGAGGCAATGCGACCAAGAAAAAACCGACTGAGAGAAAGCATGCGTGGGATTCGAGTGGCACCAGCCGGCCGGCTGGCTGGTTTAGCTTCGATGTTCATGCTGGGCGTTGGCATGGCGGTGCCTGCCTTTGCGATGGACTGCGCGAAAACCGTGCAGTCGATCGAGAAGCGCATCTGCGCGAGCTCCATCCTGCGCGCAGCCGACGCGCGGATGAATTCGGCGTACACGGGTGCGCTGAAGGCTGCACCGGACACGGCGACCCGCGACATGCTGGTACGCAGCCAGCGCCGCTGGATCAGCGCGCGCAACAATCGTCTCGACGCCGATTACGAGGGTCGTCCGCTCGCCGTCGACGAAGTGCGCAAGGCAATCGATCGGCGCACCGCCGTACTGGCCGATCAATCGAACAAAGGGTTGATCGCGCGCGCGCAGGCCGAGCGCCAGTGGCTCGCGAAATACACGGGCGGCCCGCTTACCGGTTTCGATGCAAACTGCGACTTCATTCCCGACGATGCGACTGGCGCGCACGTTTCCTACGCATGTTTCGGCGCGGTCCATGTGCAGCATCGTGCGCGGGTCTGCAGCCAGAGCGAGGACTGGGCGACCGGGGCGGTCTATCAGTACCGGTCGGTGAGCACGGCTGATGGCGGGAAGGTGCGACCCGTTGCGTATTGCGAAGCGCAGGCCCATGGGAGTGCGTGCGACACCGGTGGCGCGCAATCGGCGTGGATGCGTGCGGGGGCATCCGGTGGCGATAACCACGCGTCAGCGCCGGTAGCGGGGCTGCCGCAACTCGATGCGGAAATGTGGCCGATCGGCGATGGCGACGATGCTTTGTGGTTCGAGCGCTGCTTGACCGCTGCGAAGTTTCCGTGAGCGCCGGATTGGATTGGTCTGTTGTGTGGGCCCGCTTCGGCGGGCGTTTTTACGTGCTCGCGATTGGCGGTTCACTACGAGGCGGGCCAGGTGTGCGCAATGGCCGACGTTACCGGCCCGGCTTGTCTTATGCCGGGAATCCTTGCTCGTCGTCGTGCGGCGGCAGATCGAGCACGAGCTTGACCGCGCAGTAGTTCGCCTTGAGCGAAAACACGCGGCCGATCACGAGGAACGTCTGTCGCGAATTCTCGAGCTCGACGAAGTCGCCCGGTTGCGGCACGTGCGCGCCCTGGTCGTAGGAGAAACTCGTGCTGGTTTGCTCGCCAATGGTTTCGGCTGCGTGTTCGGTGAATTCGATCGTGATGTGGGTGGTCATGCGAGCCCCGTTGGGTAATGGAAGAGAGGGAAGAGCGTGGACGCTGCGATTTTCGCATAGCGACGGCGCGGTTCCGCCGGAATTGTCGGGAAGTGACGCGTGCGCGTGGATCCCGTCACTTCGCCGATTTCCAGTCGAAGGCGGACTGCACGGTCCTGGCCAGCCCGTTGTGCAGCCCCAGCCAGAGCAGCTTGATCGCCGCCTCGTCGTTCGGGAAGTGGCCACGCATCTTGCCGCACGTGGCGTTGACGGTAAGCCGACAGCCCGTCATCCCGCATCAAACCGACGTGAGCGGCACGCATGTTTCCCATGCGTGTTTCGGCGCGATCCATGTCATCGTGCACGGATCGGCAGCCAGAGCAAGGACTGGGCGACCGGCGCGGATGATCAAGACCAGTCGGTGAGTGCGACCATCGGCGCGAAGGTGCATCCGGTGGCGTTCTGCGAAGCGCAGGCGCACGCACGATCGTGCAATGGCAGCGGCCCGGCCGAAGCCGGGCGGGGCACGGCACGAAGCGAGGCGGCGGTTATTTCTCCGCAAACGTGCCTGCTTCCACCAACGTCATCTTGTCGGGGGCCAGGTACCTGCGGATGGCGGTGTTGACCTGCTCGACGGTCAACGCGCGGACGCGCTCGGGATAGGTGTCCAGGTCGCTCAGCGGGCGATCCTGGAGCACCGTCTGGGCGATCATGGCGGCCATCTGCCCGGTGGTTTCCATCGCGACTTGATGGCGGCCGATCATGCCGTCCTTGCGTGCATCCAGTTCCGCTTGGGTCACGCCCTGTTTCCACCAGGCATCCAGAATCCGGCGCGTGCTGGCGACGCCCTTGTTCAGCAGGGGCGGGGCGAAGCTGCTGGTGATGACGAATCCGCCGTCCATCAGGGAGAGCCCGGACAGGCCGGCGCGGATGCCATAGGTCAGGCCTTCCTTGTCGCGGACTCCTGCCATCAGGCGGCCGGTGAAGCCGTTGCCCAGGATGTTGACACCCGCGCTGAGGGGCAGATAGTCGGCATCGTTGGCGCGCAGGTCGATGGCCTGACCCAGCATCACGCTGACGGATTCCTTGTCCCCCATGGCGATGCGCTGCGTGTCGGGCCGGCTTGCCTTGCGTGGCGGGCCCTGTCGCACGAGTGCCCGGCCCCCGCTCCAGCCCGCGAAGGCTTCGGTCACCATGGACTGCAGGCGGCGAGGGTCCGCGCCGCCGACCACGACGAGCGTCATGTGGGCGGGCCCGTAATAGGCTTGATGAAAGGCCTTGATGTCGTTCAGCGTGGCAGCGGCGATTGCGTCGAGCATCCGTTCGCGTGGCACCGGTGCGTTGAGGTGGGCAGCGGGGTAAATGGAACGATCCAGCGCCTCGGTGGCCCGAACCGACGGGTTTTCTCCGGCGTGACGGACCGCGGCCTCCAGCCGGCTCTTGGCCTTGGCCAGCTCCTCCGGCTTGAAGGCCGGCAGGCGCAACTGCTCGGCCATCAGGTCGATCAGCGTCGGCAAATCCTTGGTCAGGCTTTGGCCGTGTATGCCGACATAGCCGCCGTCGGTCTGGAACGACAACTGGGCGCCCAGGCTTTCCAGCAGCGCGGAGATGGCCACCTTGTCGCGACGGGTGGTGCCCTCCTGCAGCAACATGCCGGTCAGCAACGGCACGGCGGGATTGGCCGCCTTGCTGGCCGTGTCGGCATCGCCCAGGGGCATCACTCCGGTCACGGACACCATTTCCTGCGGCGACATCGAATAGGTCAATAGCGTGATGCTGCCGGCCTGGGCGCGCACGATACGGTCGGCGATGCCTGCCTGAGCCGCAACAGGCAGGCACAGCATGGCGAACCACACGAACCACGTCCGCAGAGGGTTGAAACGAACATGCTTCATCACGATTTCTCCGGGACGAACCAGCCGGTGGTGCTCTGGTTTTCAACGAGGTACTTGCGGGCGACGCGCTGCACGTCGGCGGGCGTCACCTTTTCGAGTTCTTCGAGCTCGGTGACGAACCGTGTCCAGTCGCCCTGCGAGACCGCGTTGCCCAATCGGGCGGACGTCGCGCGGACGCCGTCACGCTGGTAGACCTGATCGGCCCGGTAAGGGCCGAGCACCCGCTGGATATCCTCGCGAGTGACGCCCTCGGTCTTGATCCGCTCCAGTTCGGTCCAGGCGATTTTCTCGGCCTGCTCGTGTTTCGCGTCGGGCGGCAGGCTGATCGTCACGACGAACGGGCCGGGATCGCGCAGTGCATGGAAGCCGGCGCCGGCTTGCGTGGCAACCGTCGTGTCGACCAGTGCGCGGTACAGCCGGCTGCTCTTGCCCTGGCTCAATACCAGGCCCAGTACGGTCAACGCAGGCGCATCCGGATCGAGCGCGCGCGGCCCCTTGAAGGCGATGATCAGACTGCCCGTTGCGCCCGCGCGTTTGAGCACCAGCCGTCGCGGCCCCTGCTGCGGCGGCTCTTCGGTCGTGACGGCGGGAATGGCCTGGGGCGCGCGCGGGATGCCGCCGTAATACTGCCTGACCCACCCCAACGCCTGGTCCGGCCGGAAATCGCCGACCAGGATGACGGTGGCGTTGTCCGGCCAGTAGAACGTGTCGTAGAAACGGCGCAGCTTGTCCACGCTCGCATGCTCGATGTCGCTACGCCAGCCGATGGTGGGATGGTGGTAGGGATGCGCCTGGTAAGCCGTGGCCATGACCTGCTGGAACAAGGCGGTGAAAGGACTGTTCTCGCCTCGCTCGTACTCGTTGCGTACCACCGTCATCTCGCTGGCCAGGTCTTCCGGGCGCAGCAGGAGGTTGCGCATGCGGTCGGCCTCGATCGCGATGTAGCCTTCCAGCGCATCGCGCCCGAGCGTGCCGAAGTAGTTGGTGCGGTCCATCGAAGTGGTGGCGTTGAAGGACGCGCCCACTCGCTCCATGTAGCTGTTCAGTGCATTGCCGAGCGCCTTGTTGTAGTGCTGGCTGCCCTTGAACATCAGGTGCTCGAGCAGGTGAGTGTCGCCGGTCGTGCCCGCGGCTTCGTTGCGTGAACCCACCCGGTACAACACCTGGAAACTGACCACCGTCGCAGCGGAATCGGGCGCGGCAAGCACGGTAAGGCCGTTGGCCTCCAGACGGTATTCGTCGATGCCGCCCAGGGAGCGCACGTGGGTAAAGCCCGGTACCTCGACGGGTTGGGCCATCGCCGTGCCTGCAATCAACGGGCACAGCGAGAGCCACGTGTATATCAAACGTCGTACTGACATGTAGCGTCCTTTTGTATAGGCAGGATGAACGCGGAAGATCGGGTGCCGGCCCGGCGGTCAGTTGACTGCGATGCGTCGAGCGCGGCGAGCGTGAAGTTTTTCATACTTTTCGATGCGTGTAGACCGATGGCGCGTTGCGGGGGCGTCGCAGCCGTGATGCGTTCGTCGACGGCCGTACGTTGCTTGACCGTCGACGTGTAGCGACGGACGGCGCGATCCCCGTTGAACGTGCAGATCACCTGAAAGCGATTGTCGGGCCTGGACTTCTTCAGTGGCGCATCGTCCTTGGGTTTGCCGGCAAACGACGTCGGGAGGAAGCCGATGCGCCAGATTTCACCCCATGCGGCAGTGCAGCCGAGGGGCAGGGCGACGCATGCGCAATGCTACTTTGCGCCCCATTATCGTGAAATGAGACGAGTTCGAATGTTTGGGGCAGAGCCGGCGCACTCGTCGGCAGGCCCCGGCCATGAAAGATCGTGCATGCAGGTGCGCTTTGCCTTCCGCTCGATCGAGAGTCTCACCGGGATCAAAGGAAGCGCGGCGCCATCAGCGCTTCAAATGCGTTGGTTTCGGACATCGCGTGAGCGGGTCGCGCGGCAATGCACCGTTTCAAAGTGAAAGGGGCGCATCGGGCAGCCGTCGCATGACGGCCCGCCGGCGCGTCGTGCATCCGATTCGACTGTCGATGCCGCCGCCGATCGCCTGTTTTGCCTCGCCACCCCTAAATGGCTGTAAACTCACGCTTTTGCTGCCACGCCCCCACATTCCAGATGTCCCAATCCCCCAAAGTAGGGTTCGTATCCCTCGGGTGCCCGAAGGCGCTCGTCGACTCCGAACAGATCATCACGCAACTGCGCGCCGAAGGTTATGAAATCTCCGGCACCTACGACGGTGCCGACCTCGTCGTCGTGAACACCTGCGGCTTCATCGACGAAGCCGTGCAGGAAAGCCTCGACGCGATCGGCGAAGCGCTGACCGAGAACGGCAAGGTGATCGTCACCGGTTGTCTCGGCGCCAAGTCGAGCGCCAGCGGGTCGAACCTGATCGAGGAAGTCCACCCGAAGGTGCTCGCCGTCACCGGCCCGCACGCAGTGGGCGAAGTGATGCAGGCCGTGCATTCGCACCTGCCGAAGCCGCACGACCCGTTCACCGATCTCGTGCCTGCCGCCGGCATCAAGCTCACGCCGCGCCACTACGCATACCTGAAGATCTCCGAAGGCTGCAACCACCGCTGCACGTTCTGCATCATCCCGTCGATGCGCGGCGACCTCGTGTCGCGCCCGGTCGCCGAAGTGATGCTGGAAGCCGAGAACCTGTTCAAGTCGGGCGTGAAGGAACTGCTCGTGATCTCGCAGGACACGAGCGCGTACGGCGTCGACGTGAAGTACCGCACGGGCTTCTGGAACGGCAAGCCGATCAAGACGCGCATGTCCGACCTGGTCGCCGCGCTCGGCGAACTCGCCGCGCAGTATGGCGCATGGGTGCGCCTGCACTACGTGTATCCGTATCCGAGCGTCGACGAAGTGATTCCGTTGATGGCTGAAGGCCCGTTCAAGGGCCACGTGCTGCCGTACCTCGACGTGCCGTTCCAGCACGCGCACCCGGAAGTGCTGAAGCGCATGAAACGTCCGGCGAACGCCGAGAAGGTGCTCGAGCGCGTGCAGAAGTGGCGCGAGATCTGCCCGGACCTGACGATTCGCAGCACGTTCATCGCGGGCTTCCCCGGCGAGACGGAAGCGCAGTTCGAAACGCTGCTCGACTTCATCCGCGAGGCGGAACTCGATCGCGTCGGCTGCTTTGCTTACTCGCCGGTCGAAGGCGCGACCGCGAACGAACTCGACGGCGCGCTTCCGGATGAAGTCCGCGAGGAACGCCGCGCGCGCTTCATGGAAGTCGCCGAGGAAGTGTCGGCGAACCGCATCCAGCGCAAGGTCGGCAAGACGCTCAAGGTCCTGATCGACGAAGTCAGCGACGAAGGCGGGATCGGCCGCACGGCCGCCGATGCGCCGGAGATCGACGGCGTCGTCTATGTCGAGCCGGCGGCGAAGGCATCGAAGCGCTACAAGGTCGGCGATTTCGTGTCCGTGAAGATCACGGGCGCCGACGGCCACGATCTGTGGGGCGAGGTGTAAGCGATGGCCGCCGCATTTCCGGAGATCCTCGCGCTCGGCGAGGCGATGATCGAGTTCAACCAGTCGCAGCCGGGCCGGCCTGAATTCCTGCAAGGCTTCGGCGGCGACACGTCGAACTTCTGCATCGCCGCCGCGCGCCAGGGCGCGTCGACGGGCTTCGTGTCGGCGATCGGCGACGATCCGTTCGGCCGCCTGCTGGCCGACATGTGGCGCGCGGAACGCGTCGACACGACGTACGTGCGGATCGACCGCGCGGCGCCGACCGGCGTGTACTTCGTCACGCACGGCGCCGACGGTCACCAGTTCGACTACCTGCGCGCGGGCTCGGCGGCGAGCCGTTATGCAACGGGTGATCTGCCGCTCGATGCGCTGGCTGCCGCGAAAGCCGTGCACCTGTCGGGCATCAGCCTCGCGATCAGCACGGCCGCGTGCGACGCCGCATTCGCGGCAATCGACCACGCGCGCCGCCACGGCGCGAAGGTCAGCTTCGACACGAACCTGCGGCTGAAGCTGTGGCCGCTGCCGCGCGCCCGCGCGGTGATGCGTGAGGCGCTGCGCCAGACCGACATCTGCCTGCCCAGCTGGGACGACGTGACGGCACTCACGGGCGCGAACGATCGCGATGCGATCGTCGATGCGATGCTCGAACACGGGCCGCAGGTCGTCGCGTTGAAGCTCGGCAAGGAAGGCGCTTACGTGGCGACGCCGAACGAACGGCGCGTCGTGCCGGGCTTCGCGGTCGAAGCCGTCGACGCGACGGGCGCGGGCGACTGCTTCGGCGGGGCCTTCGTCGCGCGGATCGTCGCGGGCGACGATCCGTTCGCGGCAGCGCGTTATGCGAACGCCGCGGCGGCGCTGTCGACGACGGGCTACGGCGCGGTTGCGCCGATTCCGCACCGCGATGCGGTGGAGCGCCTGATGCAGGGCTGACGCGCCATGCGCATGCCGGCCACGGCAATGCGCTCGTGACGATGTGCATGGGCGGCGGGCAGGGCATCGCCGCGGTTTTCGAGCGAATCTGAAGCAAGGAGCAACACACGGTGGGTCGATATTCGCAATGGCAACGGGCGCTCGTCGTCGCGGGCGCGCTGGCGGCGGGCATGGCGATGCCGGGCGTCTCGGCAGCGCAGGCCGCCACGCCGGGCGCGCAGCAGGATGAACCGGCCATGGCGCGGCCGCTGAAGCCGAATCCCGAGTTCGCCCGCCTGCCGCGCTACGAAGGCACGCTCGGTGACCGGCCGATCGTCGTGCATCTCGGCCCGAAGACGGACGAGGAAGGCGTGCACGGCGAATACCAGTTCGCCGATACGGGCGAGGTCGTGCTGCTCGCGGGCGATCGCGACGGCGACACGCTCGAAATCGAGGAATCGAACGACGGCACGAACATCACGGGCGTGTGGATCGGCCGCTTCGACGCGACGGGTGCCCTGAAGGCCGACCGGATGAATTCGGACGAGTCGGATCCGCAGCCCGTCGTGCTGCGTCTCGCGCCGGGCAAGCGTGCGGCGCTGCAGGTGCGCGACGGCCGCGTACAGGAAATCGAGACGGTGGGCGGCGTCGTCAACCTGCGCACCGACGACTGAACCCGCGCTGGCTCGGTGCGCGCGGCGCGCATTGTACCGGGCCAATTGCGCCGATTTTGGCTAATCTAGCTGCATATTCCGCAACCGAACGGCCTCGTGCCCGGCTTCCCGTCATGACTGCATCCACTCCCAAGCGCGCACTGCAAACCCGCATCGTTCAACCCGACGACGTGATCCCGGAAGGCTTCCGTTCGTTCGTGCCGCCGGTCGCGCGCGCGTCGACGGTCGTGTTTCCCGATCTCGCGACGATGCGTGCGCTCGTCTGGCACAACGACAACCAGTGGCGCTACGGCCTGCATGCGACGCCGACGTCGCTCGCGCTCGCGCAGCGGCTGGCCGAGATCGAGGGCGGCACGCATGCGCTGCTGCAGCCTTCGGGCCTCGCGGCGATCATGAATGTCTACTTCGGGATCGTGAAAGCCGGCGACGACGTGCTGATTCCGCACAACGTGTACGGGCCGAACGCCGATTTCGGTAACTGGCTGGCGAAGGATTTCGGCATCACCGCGCGCTTCTACGATCCGCTGATCGGCGCCGGCATCGCCGACCTGATCCAGCCGAACACGCGGCTGATCTGGATCGAGGCGCCCGGCTCGGTGACGATGGAAGTGCCGGACGTGCAGGCGATCACGGCGGCCGCGAAGGCGCGCGGCATCGTCACCGCGATCGACAACACCTTTTCGGCCGGGCTCGCGTTCAAGCCGTTCGAACACGGCGTCGACATCTCGGTGCAGGCGCTGACCAAGTACCAGTCGGGCGGCAGCGACGTACTGATGGGGGCGACGATCACCGCGAACGCGGCGCTGCATGCGCAGCTGAAGCTCGCGCGGATGCGCTGCGGCATCGGCGTGTCGGTCGACGATTGCTCGCTCGTGCTGCGCAGCCTGCCGAGCATGCAGGTGCGTTTCGACGCGCACAGCAAGAGCGCGCTTGCGCTCGCGCAATGGCTGAAGGCGCGGCCGGAGATCGCGGCGGTACTGCACCCGCAGATCGCCGATTGCCCGGGGCACGCGTCGTTCATGCGCGATTTCACCGGCGCGGGCGGGTTGTTCTCGGTGGTGTTCGACGAACGCTACAGTGCGGAGCAGGTCGACCGCTTCGTCGAGTCGCTCGAGCTGTTCGCGATCGGCTGGAGTTGGGGCGGCGCATGTAGCCTCGCGATGCCTTACGACGTCGCGTCGATGCGTCCGGACTGGGCGCATCGCGGCACGCTGGTGCGTTTCTATGTCGGCCTGGAAGACGAAACCGACCTGCGTGCGGACATCGAGCGCGCGCTGCAGGCTGCGCTGGGCTGATCGCGCGCCGACAACGTTCGGCAGAAAAACAAGACGCCGGCGCGATGTTGCATCGCGCCGGCGTTTTTCATTTCGGCTGCCGCGGGATCAGAACAGTCGCAGCAGCCCGTCGAGGCCGACGTGATCGAACGCGACCGTCGCCGCATCGCGCACGACGGGCTTCGCGTGGTACGCGACCGACAGCCCGGCTTCGGCCATCATCTTCAGGTCGTTCGAGCCGTCGCCCATCGCGATTGCGCGGCGCGGCTCGAGGCCGAGCGACGCGCACGTCTCGCGCAGCAGACGCGCCTTCACGTCGGCGTTGACGATCTCGCCGAGCACCTTGCCGGTCAGCTTGCCGTCGACGATCTCGAGCGTGTTCGCATGCGCGTAGTCGAGGCCGAGGCGCGCCTTCAGCCGTTCGGTGAAGAACGTGAAGCCGCCCGACACGAGCAGCGTCTTCATGCCGGCGGCCTTCACGCCGGCGAGCATCTGCTCGGCGCCCGGCGACAGTTGCAGCCGTTCCTCGTACACGCGTTCGAGCGCGTGCGCGTCGAGCCCGGCCAGCAGCGCGACGCGGCGCGTGAGGCTTTCGTTGAAGTCGCGGATCTCGCCGCGCATCGACGCTTCGGTGATCTCGGCGACCTGCGTTTTCAGCCCGCAGAAATCGGCGATCTCGTCGATGCACTCGATCGTGATCAGCGTCGAATCCATGTCCATCACGGCGAGCCCGAAATCGCCGAGCGAGAGGCCGGCCTCGACGAACGCGAAGTCGAGCGCGTGCGTGCCGCAGTAGGCATCGATGTCGAGGCGCTGCGCCGGGTTCGCGTTGTCGATCCGCAGCGCATGATCGTCGGTCTGCACGATGCGGGTGCCGCGCGACAGCGCGAGCAGCGGTTTGTGATGGGTGTCCGACAGCGGCGCAAGACTCTGGATGACGAGGTTGTGGGTCATGACGGGATGGTTGGGAAGCGAATGAAATGCGTCTGCGGCCAACGGGCAGCCGCCTGCCGATGCGGGCCCCGTCCGGCGTCGGGCCCTTGCGTGGCGAACGCGCCATTGTAGCCGGTTGGCCGCACGCGGCGGCAGGGGCGGATCGAAAGCGTGCGCGGCGGGACGGTCATGGCCCGTCCGCGCGATCCCAGTACGGCGGATCGCCGAAATGCTCGGCCAGGAACGTGATGAAGGCGAGCGTCTTCAGCGGAACGTGCGCGCGGCTCGGGTAGACGGCCCAGATCGCGATGTCTTCCGCGAACGGATAGTCGTCGAGCACCGTGACGAGCGCGCCGCTCGCGAGCAGCGGGCCGACGTCCCAGGTCGACTTGATCGCGATCCCGAAGCCGTCGACGAGTGCTTCGCGGATCGCCTCGCCGTTGCTCGCGACGAGCCGGCCGCCCACCCGCACGGTGAGCGGGCCTTGCGGCGTGGCGAACGACCAGTCGCGCTGGTCGCCGAGGATCACGCACTCGTGCCGCGCGAGGTCGGCCGGATGGCGCGGCGTGCCGTGTTCGGCGAGATACGCGGGCGAGCAGCACAGCACGCGGCGGTTCGTGGCGAGCTTGCGCGCGACGAGCGTCGAATCCTTCAGCGCGCCGAGGCGGATCGCGACGTCGTAGCCGTCGTCGACGAGGTCGACGATCTCGTCCGACAGCCGCAGGTCGAGCGACACGGACGGATAGCGGCGCAGGAACGCGGGAATCACCGGCGCGACATGCTGGCGGCCGAACGACGACGACATCGACACCTTCAGCCGCCCGTACGGCTCGGAGCGGCCGTGGCCGACCGATGCGCGCGCGGCATCGGCGGCCGACAGCAGTGTGTCGGCGTGCGCCATGAAGACTTCGCCGTCCTGCGTGAGGCTGATGCGGCGCGTGGTGCGGTGCAGCAACCGCGCGCCGAGCTGGCGTTCGAGCTGCGCGATGCGCGCGCTCGCGACCGCGGCCGAGACACCGAATTCACGGCCGGCGGCGGTGACGTTCGCGAGCAGCGCCGCGCGCACGAACAGCGCGACGTCGAGCAGGTCGAGTGGCTTGTCGGGGGCCGGAATCGGATCGGAGGCCATTATTCTGAAATTCCTGAAAATGTTTCAGGAAATATAGCGCTTTTCTCGAATGATCGGGTTGCCTACGATGACGTTCATGGGGCTGCGCCGCGGCCCACAGGATTTCCTGAAGGAGTGTCGTGATGAAAGCCGTTGGACTGACCCGTTATCTGCCGATCGACGACCCGCAAGCGCTGCTCGACGTGGAGCTGCCGCAGCCCGTGCCGGGCCCGCGCGACCTGCTCGTGAAGGTCGAGGCGATTTCCGTGAACCCGGTGGACTTCAAGGTGCGCGCGCCGAAGCCGCAGGTCGAGGACACGCCGCGCGTGCTCGGCTGGGATGCGGCCGGCACGGTGGTCGCGGTCGGCGCCGACGTCACGCTGTTCCGGCCCGGCGACGAAGTGTTCTACGCGGGCAGCATCACGCGGCCGGGCGCGAACAGCGAATTCCATACGGTCGACGAGCGGATCGCCGCGCTGAAGCCGCGCACGCTCGATTTCGCCGCATCCGCCGCGCTGCCGCTCACCGCGCTGACCGCGTGGGAAGCGCTGTTCGACCGGCTGCGTGTGTCGCCGCAGGGCGCGGACGCCGGCAAGTCGGTGCTGATCATCGGCGGCGCGGGGGGCGTGGGTTCGATCGCGATCCAGCTCGCGAAGACGCTCGGCAAGCTGCACGTGATCGCGACCGCGTCGCGGCCGGCGTCGGCCGAGTGGGTGCGCTCGCTGGGCGCGGACGCGGTGGTCGACCATTTCGGCGACCTGCCTGCGCAGCTGCGCGAGGCCGGGTATCCGAACGTCGACTACGTGCTGATTTTCAACGACACGGATCGTCACTTTCCTGCCGCGGCGGAGGTCATCCGGCCGCAGGGCGGCATTTGCACGATCGTCGAGAACGACAAGCCGGTGCCGGTCGAACTGCTGAAGGCGAAGAGCGCGGCGTTTCATTGGGAATTCATGTTCACGCGCGCCATGTTCGAGACGCCGGACATGATCGAACAGCACCGGATCCTCGGCGAAGTCGCGCGGCTCGTCGACGGCGGCACGCTGCGCACCACGGTCGGCGAACAACTCGGCACGATCAACGCGGCGAACGTGCGGCGCGCGCACCAGCTGCTCGAGGCCGGGCGTTCGATCGGCAAGCTCGTGCTGAGCGGCTTCTGAGCCGGCCTCGCGTGTAAGGTTGCGGCGCCGCGAACGCAAGCGGGGTAACACCCGATGCGTTTGCGGCGCATTGCATGCCGCTTGGCGGTAGACTGGCAGCGCATCATGCATCGAAAACCGCGCGGCACGCGCGTGCCGCCGCATACCAAGGAGGTCAGCATGAGCCAACGCAGCTTGTCAGTCGCCGCAACGTGGTCGGTCGTGTTCGCGGCGGCGTGCGTCAGCGCGAGCGTATTCGCGGCGCCGCCGGTCAAGGGCAGCCTGAAGGGGGGCGGCACCGGACAGCTCGAATACACCGTCAAGGTCGACTCGAAGAGCTTCGGCAATACGCAGGAGACCCGCAAGATCCGCTCGGGCGAGACGGACGACTTCAACTGGAAGTCGGTGCCGCCGAGCGGGGCGGTCGCGATGCCGGAAGGTTGCCCGAACGCCGACAACCTGCCACGCGACGAGAACGGCGCGATGGTGCGCCAGACCCAGGTGCGGCTCGCGCCGTCGATCGACGCGAAGGGGATCGCCAACGTGCAGTTGAGCTTCCAGGCGGCCGCGCCGAAAGGCACGCGCAACGTGACGGCCGGCGGCAAGTCGCTGCAGTGTCCGGACGTCGTGTCGGTGAGCCAGGTGAAGTGGGTGTCGATCCCGACCAACGGCGGGTCGAAGTCCGTCACGATGAGCGATGGCTCGAAGGTGACGGTGTCGATCAAGCGTTGAGCGGTGCGCATGGGCCGGCGTCGGAGCCGGTGCGCGCGCAACGGATTCGACTTGCGGTACCACGCGGCGACACGTGACCGTTTCGTGTCGCCGTCACAGTGCTTTCTCGCGACCTGCTTCAGCGGCATGGCGGCCGTTCGCCGTGCGGTGGCGTCGCGTAGCGACCCGCGTGACGTCATGAGCATGTCACGCTATGCTCGCCCGCGTCATCACCTTCCTGTCACGACATCCCGATGAAATACCGAATGCGCGCGTTGCTGTATGCCATTGCGTTCGTTGCCGCACACGCGCACGCGGCCGACGATTGCGGCTTCGTGAAGAAAGTCGAGCTGTCGTCGCGGCAGCAGGTGGCGGTCGTGTCGAGCGGCGCGCTCGAACCGTGCTCGACCGGCAGCTACGCGGTGCGCGTGTATTCGACCGCGCATGCCGCTCCCGGCTTCGATACCGACGATTACGTGACGGGTGCGCTGCATGCGCGTGATGGTACGGTCACCGATGCATTCACGGCCGACCTCGGTGCACGTGCGCCGCAGGCGCTCGTCGTGACGACGCGCTCGGCCGGCAGCGGCGGCTATGTCGGCGCGCAGGCCTATGTGACGACATCGCGCGCGGTAAGGCTCGTCGCGTCGGTCGACGGGCTCGCGCCGGACGCGGACATCACGGCCGCGTTGCGTCAGGCGCTCGGCAAGCGCCGCAGCGCGCGCCGACTGGCGAACCGCGCGCACGCATCGCGCGACGGCGCCGCGTGTCAGTGCGCGCGTTCTTCGAGTCGCGCCGCGAGAAAGCGGTGATCTGCCGAGAACAGCCGGCGATAGGTCATCAGCACCGCGCCGACCGTGCCGAGCGCGGAGGCCGCGGCAATCAGGAACATGATCACGATCTGGTAGCGCACGGCCTGCAGCGGCGACTGGCCGGCCAGCACCTGGCCCGTCATCATCCCCGGCAGGCTCACGACGCCGACGACGGCCATCTGGTTCAGCGTCGGCAGCATGCCGGCGCGCACGGCCTGGCGCGCGGCGTCCTGCGCGGCTTCCCAGCGCGTCGCGCCAAGCGCCAGCGCGGTTTCGACGCGGTCGCGGCGCGCCGTGAGTTCTTCCATCATCCGCTCGACCCCGAGCGACACGCCCGTGAGCGTATTGCCGAGAATCATCCCGAGGATCGGAATCGCGTATTGCGGCGCGTACCAGGGGTGGATGCGGATCACGACGAACAGGCCGACCGCCGCGACGAACCAGCTGCTGAACCAGATCGACGCGATGCTGTCGATGCGCTGGCCGCGATACGTGCGCTTGCCGCGCCCCGCGCCGGCGAACCCGGCGATCAGCGTCATCAGCGCGGTGAGCGGCAACACGATGTACCAGTGAGGATGACCGAACACCCAGCCGAGCACGTAGCCGATCGCGAGCAACTGTACGACGGTGCGTACGGCCGCGAGCGCGAGCTTGCGGCCGAGGCCGAGCGACAGGGCCATCGAGATCGCGCCGTTGACCGCGACGAGCGCGGCGGCGATGCCGACGTCGACGAGGCTCAGGTCCTGCAGGGCGGGGCTCATTGCGTGGCCTCCGTCGGGTTGGCCGCGTGCATCACGCCGGCCTGCATCACGAGCTGCATCGTGCCGATTCGCGCGGCCTGGGCCGGATCGTGCGAGATCCACATGTATGCACGGGCGTCGGGTGCCGCGTCGAACCACGCGCCGACGAGCGCCTCGATCGCGCGCGCCGATTCGGGATCGAGCGCGGACGTCGGCTCGTCGAGCAGCAGCACGTCGGGATCGAGCTGCAGCACGCGCAGCAGCGCGGTGATCTGCGCTTCGCCGCCGGACAGGTCGCTCGCGCGCTTGTCGAGAAAGTCGGGGCCGCGGCCGGCCTGCGCGGCGAGCGCTTCGGCGCGCGCGCGATCGAACGCCACGTCGCGATAGATCGCGAGCGAATACGGATAGCGCAGCTGCGATTCGACGGTGCCGTCCATCTGCGCGGGGCGCTGGCGTACATAGGCGACGCTGCGCCGGTAACGCGGGATCGCATTGCGCCGGATCCGTTTGCCGCGCCACAGGATGTGTCCGCCGTCGAGCGGATCGAGCAGCGCGAGCGCGCGCAGCAGCACGCTCTTGCCCGACCCGGACGGCCCGGTGATAGCAATTCGCGATCCCGCCGCGAGGCTGAAATCGGTCGGGGCGAGCAGGGTCTTGCCGCTGCTGGCATCGCGCCGCGTGATGCGCGCTGCATCGATGAGGCCGGTGGGGGCTGTCATGTCACAAATGAAAAAAAGCGTTAATGGCGCCGAAACGTCACCATGGCGTGCGTCATAATACCGATTGAAAAGCCGCGGGTGTCGTGCGCCGTTCGTCCACGCAAGCGGCCCGGCATGGTGCGGCAACATTTCAGAACAACAACGGAACCGCCATGACGCTAGCCCGAGCCATCGGCAAATCGGCTGCATGGATCGTCGGTATCGTCGCGGTGCTCATCGCGGCGGCCGGCGTCTTTCTCTTTATCTTCGACTGGAACCGCGCGAAGCCGTGGGTCAACGAGCAGGTCACGGCCGCGCTCGGCCGCCCGTTCGCGATCAACGGCGACCTGAAGGTGGGCTGGCGTCGCCCCGACGGCGAAACCGGCTGGCGCGCCTGGGTGCCCTGGCCGAGCTTCACGGCCACGCAGCTCGAAATCGGCAACCCCGACTGGGCGAAGATGCCCAAGTTCGTCACGCTCGACGCCGCGCACTTCGATCTCGCGATCCTGCCGCTGCTCGCGCATGAAATCGTGATCCCGTCGATCGACGTCGTGAATCCGGCCGTCGACCTCGAGCGGCTCGCCGACGGCCGCAACACGTGGACCTTCCAGTTCAAGCAATCGTCGCAGCCGTCGCCGTGGAAGGTGCGGCTCGACAGCTTCGGCTTCGCGAAGGGCACCGTCACGTACCGCGACGCGATCACGAAGGCCGACCTGACCGTCGCGATCGATACGCTCGGGCAGCCGATTCCGCTCGGCGACGTGCTGAAGGAGCAGGAGCAGACGTCGCGCGCGGCATCGGCGCAGCGGGTCGGCAAGCATGGCGCCGCGCAGTTGAGCGCGAAGGCCAACGCGGAGGCTGCGTCGAGTGCGTCCGCTGCGCAGGCTGCGAGTTCGGCCTCGGCCACCGGTGCTTCGGCCGGGTCTGCCGTGATGTCGGCTTCGTCTGCTTCGGCCACCTCTTCTGCATCGACGGTTGCTGCCGCGTCTGGTGCAAGCAGCGTCGCAACGCCCGCGAAGCCGTCCGGCCCGACCTATGCGTTCGGGCTGAAGGTCGACGGCCGCTACAAGAACGTGCCGATCAGCGGCACCGGCAAGCTGGGCGGCGTGCTCGCGATCCAGGACGCGTCGCGGCCGTTCCCGTTGCAGGCCGACGTGAAGGCCGGCGACACGCGGCTCGCGATCGTCGGCACGCTGACCGACCCGATGCATCTCGCGGCCATCGACCTGCGGCTGTGGCTGCAGGGCACGTCGATGTCGCATCTCTATCAGCTCAGCGGCATCACGCTGCCCGATACGCCGCCTTACGCGACCGAAGGGCGGCTGATCGGCAACTTCAAGCGCAAGGCCAGCACCTTCCGTTACGAGAACTTCAACGGCCGCGTCGGCGGCAGCGATCTCGGCGGCACGCTCGTCTACGAGCAGCGCGAGCCGCGGCCGAAGCTGTCGGGCGAACTCGTGTCGAACCTGCTGCAGTTCTCCGATCTCGCACCGGTGATCGGCGCGGATACGGCCGCGAGCAAGGCCAAGCGCGGCGACACGACGAAACAGCCGTCGGGCCGCGTGCTGCCGGTCGAGACGTTCCGCACCGACCGCTGGCGCGCGCTCGACGCGGACGTCAAGTTCACCGGCCGCAAGCTGATCAAGAGTTCGGACCTGCCGATCACCAACCTGTACACGCACATCGTGATGACGGACGGCGTGCTGTCGCTCGAGCCGCTGCAGTTCGGCGTCGCGGGCGGCACGCTCGCGACGACCGCGCATCTCGACGGCAGCGGTGCACCGCTGAAGGGCCGCTTCACGGTGGCGGCGCGGCACCTGAAGCTCAAGCAGTTGTTCCCGGCGCAGAAGGTCATGCAGTCGGCGCTCGGCGAGATCAACGGCGATGCGTCGCTGTCGGCGACCGGCAACTCGCCGGCCGCGCTGGCCGCGACGTCGACCGGCGAGGTGAAGGCGCTCGTGACCGACGGCCGCATCAGCCGCTTGCTGATGGAAGCGGCGGGGCTGAACGTCGCGAACGTCGTCTACGAGAAGCTGTTCGGCAACAACGACGTGAAGATCAATTGCGCAGCAATCGACTTCGTCGCGACCAACGGCATTCTCGACCCGAAGGTGTTCGCGCTCGATACGGACGACGCGCTGATCAACGTCGACGGCCCGATCAGCCTGCGCGACGAAACGCTGAACCTGAAGATCCATCCGCACACGAAGGGCTTCCGGATCTTCTCGCTGCGCTCGCCGCTGTACGCGAAGGGCACGTTCAAGAACCCGAACGTCGGCGTCGATGCAGGCGCGCTCGCGCTGCGCGCCGGTGCGATGGTCGGCCTCGGGCTGATCAACCCGTTCGCGGCCCTGATTCCGCTGATCGCGCCGAGCAACAACCGCGACGTGCCGTGTTCGGAGCTGTTCGGTCAGATGAACGCGAAGGCGGCCCAGCGGGCAGCGGCGAAGGCCGGCAAGTGACGCGCGTGCGCGTCAGCGGCCCGCGCGCACCCAGAGCAGCACGGCATCGACTTCCCGGCCGTCGATCCGTACCGGGGCGGCCGTGCCGAGCTGCAGGCGATCGCCGTCGAGCCTGACGGCGCGCTGCTGGACGTTGCCGATCCAGTTCGGGAACAGGCTGACGTCCATTTCGTGGGTCAGCGTGCCGTCGTCGGCGACCTGAAAGGGGCCGGAATACGCGATGTAGCCGCCGGCGGCCGCCGCGCGCTCGTCGGCGGTGCCGCCCTGCAGGTCGCCGTCCGCGTAGGGCGGCCGGCCGGCGGCCATCAGCTGGGCGGACATGTAGCCGTCCGGCGTGTACAGGATCCAGCCGCGCGCGTCGCGGCCGAGCGGATAGGTGACCGCGCTGCCGTCGCGCGGCCGGACTTCGTAGGATACGAGGCGCCATGCGCCGACGAGTTGTTCGCGAAGCTGGCTGGCAAGCATGCGGGATTCCGGTAAGGCGGCGGTGGGGCGCGTGCCGTCGTGTTGGCGGGCCGTCGGGCGGCAGGCCGGGGAGGCCGGAAATGCGCTGCCGGAACGGCGTGGTCGGCAGTTTCTCCGACACCTGCTAAAATACACGGTTTTCCGTCGATTTATCCTTTAACGGGACCTGCCGTGCTTTCTACTGCCAACATCACGATGCAATTCGGGCCGAAGCCCTTGTTCGAGAATATCTCGGTCAAATTCGGCGAGGGCAACCGCTATGGTCTGATCGGCGCGAACGGCTGTGGCAAGTCGACGTTCATGAAGATCCTCGGCGGCGACCTCGAGCCGAGCGCCGGCAACGTCGCGCTGGAGCCGAACGTGCGTCTCGGCAAGCTGCGCCAGGACCAGTTCGCGTACGAAGACGTGCGCGTGCTCGACGTCGTGATGATGGGCCACACCGAAATGTGGGCCGCCATGACCGAGCGTGACGCGATCTACGCGAACCCGGAAGCCACCGACGACGACTACATGCACGCCGCCGAGCTCGAAGGCAAGTTCGCCGAATACGGCGGCTACGACGCCGAGGCGCGCGCGGGCGCGCTGCTGCTCGGCATCGGCATCGAGGAGAAATTCCACAACGGCACGATGAGCGACGTCGCGCCGGGCTGGAAGCTGCGCGTGCTGCTCGCGCAGGCGCTGTTCTCGAAGCCGGACGTGCTGCTGCTCGACGAACCGACCAACAACCTCGACATCAACTCGATTCGTTGGCTCGAGCAAACGCTCAACGAGTACAACTCGACGATGATCATCATCTCGCACGATCGTCACTTCCTGAACTCGGTGTGCACGCACATGGCCGACATGGACTTCGGCACGCTGAAGGTCTGGCCGGGCAACTACGACGACTACATGCTCGCGTCGGCACAGGCGCGCGAGCGCCAGGCCGCGGCGAACACGCGTGCGAAGGAGCGTGTCGCGGAACTGCAGGACTTCGTGCGCCGCTTCTCGGCGAACAAGTCGAAGGCCCGTCAGGCGACTAGCCGTGCGAAGCAGATCGACAAGATCAAGATCGAGGAATTCAAGCCGTCGTCGCGCCAGAACCCGTTCATCCGTTTCGAGTTCGAGAAGAAGCTGCACAACGTCGCGGTGGTCGCTGAAGAGATCACGAAGAAGTACGAGCGCACGATCTTCCAGAACTTCAACCTGTCGGTGCAGCCGGGCGAGCGGATCGCGATCATCGGCGAGAACGGCGCGGGCAAGACGACGCTGCTGCGTTCGCTGCTCGGCGCGCTCGAGCTCGAGCACGGCACGGTGAAGTGGTCCGAGAACGCGAACGTCGGCTACATGCCGCAGGACACGTACGAGGAGTTCCCGAACGACATCACGCTGATGGACTGGATCGACCAGTACCGCAAGGACGGCGACGACGAAACGATGGTGCGCGGCACGCTGGGCCGCCTGCTGTTCACGTCGGACGACATCAAGAAGTCGGTGAAGGTGCTGTCGGGCGGCGAGAAGGGCCGCATGATCTGGGGCAAGCTGATGCTCGGCCGCCACAACGTGCTGCTGATGGACGAGCCGACCAACCACATGGACATGGAGTCGATCGAGTCGCTGCAGATCGCGCTCGAGCAGTTCGAAGGCACGCTGATTTTCGTGTCGCACGACCGCGAGTTCGTGAGCGGGCTGGCGAACCGGATCATCGAAGTGCGTACGGATGGCACGCTGTTCGACTTCGGCGGCAATTACGAGGAGTTCCTGACGAGTCAGGGGCAGGAGTAAAAGCCGCCGGTTTGTCCCAAGACCACCGTTCATGTGTCCCGGATTGTCCCACGGAATTGTCCCGTTGGGACAAGACCTCTACCGCACACTAGACTCACCGCTGAGCGCTTGGGGCGTACTGGTGTAAATATTGAAGGGCCCACATCGGCTGTTTGTCGGTGTGGGCCCTTCTTTTTTGAGCTTGTGCGCTTTCATCGAGTAGTACTATTTCGAGTACAGTTGAACATCCAGGAAACATAAGAACTAACCAAGGAGCGGGTGTGAGCGACGAAGCATTCGATGCAATCGAAGGATTGCAAAATCATCTTATCAATGTCGCCACTGGTGGTGTCGGAAGAGACCCAGACTACAGGTCCGAGCGGACATATCTGCTGGAACGACCGGGCCTAGCCCACTTGGTCCCTCGATTCGTCAAAACATGTCGCTCTACCGGCGAATTTTGGCAGTTCATAAAGCATAAGTTTCCGACCTACCAAGAGCGTCGAACATATATTTGGGATGAGTTTCGACCGCTACTGGATTACCTAGAGGCAGGCGGAAACGCTCCGGCCGATCAAATCGTATCTGCTGCAATCGACAAGTTTGATGCGCAGTACATAAAGAACGTTTGGACTAAAGCACTAGAACGACGCGAGACGGACCCAGAAGGGGCTATTACAAGTGCTCGGACTCTCCTGGAGAGCGTATGTAAGCATATTCTTGATGAGACGGCTACGGAGTATCCTGAGACGCCAGAACTCAACAAGCTATATGGGCTGACGGCAAAGGCCCTTAATCTCTCGCCTAGTCAGCATACGGAACCCGTCTTCAAACAGATTCTTGGTGGGTGTACATCCGTTGTGGAGGGACTCGGTGCTGTTCGCAATCGCCTAGGCGATTCTCACGGGAAGGGAAAGGTTGCGGTGAAACCTGCCCCGAGGCATGCGGAACTTGCTGTGAATCTCGCTGGGTCGGTGGCGCTGTTTCTCTTGGCTACTCTTGAATCTCGGTCGCGAAAGTGATTTGTTGAGTTTTGAGGAAATGAAGTATTGAATTCTGATGGCATATCTGGGGAATCCATATGAATAACGATGATCCACTTGATGATCCTCAGTATATTGAGTTTCGGAAGCGTTACGATGCATTGCCGTATTCCCAAAACAAAAGACTGGTTCATGTTGTTTCGGCACATTTGGTTGCTGAGCATTTCATTGATGGGTTGCTTGAAAAGAGCTATCCCGGACTCCCGTTTTCTGAGCTTCGGCTGTCATTTGAGAGGAAAATTAAATTAATAGATCCATCACTTCATCCACATCTTCCGGAGATGATTTCTGCGTTGAAGGTGCTGGGGAATGTGAGGAATCGCATTGCGCACAACTTGCATGAGAGCATTGCGCCAATCGACGTGGCACCGTTAGCTATTGCTATCAAGCGATTACCATTCTCCCCTGATTTTGACGAAAATTCCGTATCCTCGGTGGTTGAGGCATTTGCGCGGCACGTGGCGATGCTCAGCGATGTCGCATGTATCACGCTAGATAGGTTTGGGCCATACGGTGTGATTGGCTTCCGCGTGGCGATGGCAAAACAAGACGCAAGCAAGAAGGGTTAGTTTGGGCTGGGCAGTTGCGGCCGAGCGGGCTCAAATGTTGGCCGGGAAAATCTCAGAGGGTATCTGATAGAGTCCCGCCACGGAATTCCCCCCGGTGGGCCTCCCGATTCTCGCGAGCACGTCGTCACGCGCAGCCCCTTTGACGCGCATCAGGTAACACGCGCGATACCCTGACGCGGGCGGGCGCGTCTTGTTAGCTCGTTAGGGGCAGACACTTACCCTCACATCCACCCAAGGTCGCGCATGGCAGCTTCGATTACGGGACGCCATTGGGGCGGGCATGGCTTTATCCTTGCTGCTATTCGTCGCGACTGTACCGTGAAGCCGTTCAGCTCTTTAACGTGGGCAATCCAGCACCGCTGCATGACCCGCCCGTGAGTGGCCCTCACATAGCTTTGCAACGCCTTGTACGTATTCATATCGGCACCCCTTTGAAGATGAATCAATGGTACGTAAGCCGGTCGTCGTGACACCAGCAGAAAAGAGTTGCTCTTGATTCCTCGCGTCAGCTTTGGGTACACCCCATCCTGACTGTCGGGTGGATAGCACTGGATTGTCAGATTAGGGTGGTTTAGTTTTTTATTGACGCTCTGGCGTCATGGTCTTGGACTTCAACTTGACACATTGACCACGGGAAAGAGTCATTAGCAAGGGGAGGCACATCGGTTAGGGGCAGGGAATACCACGGGCGGCGCAATCCATATAGAGGCGCCCTACGAGTCAAGCAGAGGCATACCTCTGTGTTAGCATGCTTGATAAATAAGGGGGTAAGATGTCGGAATCAAGTAAATGGAAGAGCAAACTGCTGTCTTCGAGTGCACCGATGGAGTATGAAGTATCGAAGCTGCTCGTGAATAAAGGTTTTTCCATACATGCTGACTACTCGTACACGCGATTCGATGCAAAAACTGCCGCAGATTTTTCTGTTGACCTTCATGCATCTATTTACGTTCCATTTCGTCGGGCGAACGAGATAAAGGCGTCTCTTGAACTATTGGTGGAGTGTAAGTATCGCCAAAGGGGAAACAAATGGTTGTTCTTCTCGGATCCAAATCAAGATGAAATGTCGCCATTTACGCTCGGTCATACACTGCGAGTCGTCGACGATTTTTCGCCGATTTTTCTAAAGAGTGACTACTCTACAGCTTTCGACAAAAAATCAACCTTCTGCCTTAAAGGAGTTGAGGTTGATGTTGGTAGCGGCAATGTTCACGACGCGGAGATCAGACATGGTTTGTCACAGCTTCAATACGCACTGCCGCGATTGGTTACTCAATACATTGAATGGAACTTGGGTATGCTTCCCGAGGAAAATGTACCGTTCTTTTTCTGTCCAATACTTTTAACTACCTCTGAAATTCTTGTCGCCGCCGATGGGTTGACGATGAATGATGTGGAACATGCAGACACCCTTGCAGATTTTGCATCGCCTGTTCCCTACGTTGTCGTATATGCAGATGAGACCCCGGAATTCCAGAGACATCGAGCGCAGGCATGTGCGTCACTTCTTGAATCAGTGAAGGATGATGGTGCAATGTTAATTGAATATCTCCGTGAGCAAGCGGGAGTTCCTCGCGTTCACCTCCCAACAAGTGAGTGCAGGCGGTTGGCTATTAATTCGGGTGAAAAGCTCACAAAATATTTTTCACAAATAATTGTTTGCTCGCTCGCCAACTTTGAGTCTCTATTGGAAGATATTAAAAAGGCCGTATCCCGTACAATGCGCTCAAAGAAAGTGTTGGAGTTGCCGAAGTGGGAATCATAGCGCTCCGTCGCGGTAGCCCGTTCCCACCGTTACCTCATTTTTTCTCAGAAAATTCGTAACACGGTGTCCCGCACATACGAACCGGAAATCCCCTACGGCCCTGGGTATCAAAGTGGGGCAGTGGGCGAATCGCGGCGCCAAAGGGACGGCCGCTGAGGCGGCATAGCCCAACACGGCGTCCCCAAGGGAGCACCGGCAATCTTGCGACTCACGGGCACCCGATTAATTTGTACCCACGTTGAATGATAGTTGCCATTCTGGCCTCCAGATAATGATAGGAAATCAGGTTGGGTATGGTTGTCGCACGACCGCGAGTTCGTGAGCGCTGGCGAACCGGATTATTGAAGTGCGTACGGATGGCACGCTGTTCGACTTCGGCGGCAATTACGAGGAGTTCCTGACGAGTCAGGGGCAGGAGTAATTGTCCTGACGCTTCCGTCCGTGTGTTGAGGTCTGGCGGTGGTACGAAGCCGGAGCGTATAGCAGCGCGAAGCCGCGAAAAACGCATTGGGCCCGCATCGACAGTGTTGTCGATGCGGGCTTTTTCATTTCCGCTCCGGTGACGCCCGGCAGTGTCGCGATTCCCGTTTCCTCCCGTCAATCGACTTCGGGTAAATTACGCTCCGGATACCACCCTCAATTCCGACCCGGAGCCGCCCTCGATGCAGGACCATCCTCTCCCGCTCGATTTATCCGGCCTTGCGCCAAGCCTCTATGCACAGGGCACCGAGGAAGGCATCCTGTCGCGCCTGATGGAGCGGATCGCGCCGACCAACCGCTTCTGCGTCGATATCGGCGCGAGCGACGGGCTGCGCAACAGCAACACCGCGCGGCTGCTGCGCGAACGGGATTGGGCCGGGGTGCTGGTGGAAGGGAGTGCGTACCGCTTCGGCAAGCTGGCCGCCCACTACGCAGGTGTAGACCGCGTTCGCTTGCATCACGACCGCGTTCAGCCCGACACGATCGACACGTTGCTCGCCGATGCCGACACGCCAACCGACTTCGACCTGCTGTCGATCGACATCGACGGCAACGACTACTGGGTCTGGCGCGGCCTGCAAGCGTTCCAGCCGCGTATCGTCGTGATCGAATACAACCCGTACTACACGCCGCCCGAGCGCTGGGTCATGTGCTTCAACCCGGACCACGAATGGGACGGCTCGACCTATTACGGCGCGAGCCTCGAATCGCTCGTCCATCTCGGCAGGCAGAAGGGTTATGAACTCGTCTGTTGCGATGACATGGGCAACAACGCGTTCTTCGTGCGGCAGGACCTGTACTCGCTGCTCGGCATCGCGAACAACGATCCTTCGGTGCTGTTCCGCCCGGCGATGTACAAGGTGCGCTACGTCGGTCACAACACGTTCCTGAGCGGTCATCCGTATCGATACGGGCCGGCCGAGCACATCTGAATGGACTCGCTCGCCGCGACCTTCGACCAGATCCGCGAGGCCTACGCGTTGGGCCGCATGGGGCCGCCGCGCCAGGTCGGCGAACGCGTATGGCACCTGCCGACCGATGACGGCGGCGTCGCGGTCAAGCTCTACGCGCTCGAACATCATGCGCGTGCGGCCAAGGAGGCCGCCGTGCTCGCGCACTTCGAGACGCATCGCGATGCGCGTTTCCATGTGCAGGCGCTGAAACGCACGACGTCCGGCGAGCCGCTGTGGACGGGACAAGGCTCGCACGCGATGCTCACGCACTGGGAAGCCGGGCAGTTCAGAACCTACGACACGTTTTCGCCGGCCGAATGGGATGCGCTCGGCGCGAGCCTGGCTGCGTTGCATCTGAGTCTCGAGCCGCTTCATTTGCCGCAGATCGACACGATCCGCGCGCGCCTGACCGCGATCGATGCGGACGCGGTGCGCCGCAGCCTGCACGACGCACTCGATCGCGCACGCTCGAACCACGCCGCCGACGACCTGCGCCGCTACGTCGATCTCGCGCTGCGCATGCTCGACCGCTACTATCCGGGCAGCATCGACGCGTTTCCCGCCGACGATCCGCAGCACCCGATCCACAACGACTACAACCAGTTCAACTATCTGTTCACGGGCACGCTGCCGCCGCTCATCCTCGACTGGGAAGCGTCGATCGGCGCGCCGCGCGAATACGAGCTGGTGCGTTGCCTGAACCATCTGCCGCTGGAGGCGCCGCATCGGGCGGAAGCGTTCGTGCTGGCTTATCGGCGGACGCGGCCGGTCGATCCCGCGCGCCTTGCATGGGCGGTCGATGCCGCGTGCTTGCAGCACGCGCTCAAGCTCTGGATCGTGCAAGGCTGGCACGACGATCCGTCGCGCTTTGCATCGCATCTGAACGGCGCGGTGGCGATGGCCACCGCGATGGTGGATGCGCGCGACCGTCTGGTCGATTTCTTTTCCCGTTGTGTGGAAGCAGGACGCTGAAGTGAATGCGAATCTGAACCGGATGTCGAATCCGACGCCGCCCACCGAGCGGCAGCATGTGTTTCCGCCGCCGCTGGATCGCGATTACCGCGTCGAAGACGGGCGCGTGCTGACGCGCTCGCTGGAAACGCACATCGTCGATCACTGCAACCTGACCTGCGCGGAATGCTGCTCGCTGTCGCCGCTGCTGCCCGAGTGGTATGCGCGCCCCGAATCGATCGAAGCCGATCTGCGCCGCGCCGCGAAGGTGCTGCGCCCGCGCATGTTCAAGTTGGTCGGCGGTGAGCCGCTGCTGCATCCGGCGCTCGTCGAACTCGTCCGGCGCGTGCGCGCCACGGGCATCGCGCCCGTGATCTCCGTCACGACGAACGGCCTGAAGCTCGGCGAGATGCGCGACGCGTTCTGGCAGGCGGTGGATGCGCTGACGATCTCGCGCTATCCGAAGCCGTCGCTGTCGCCCGACCTGGTCGCGCACATCGAGCGCCAGGCCGCGCGCTTCGACGTGCGCCTGAACTGGAAGGTGCAGGACGTGTTCACTACGATGAACCGCGCGCAGCCCGGCACCGATCGCGACGCAGCGCAGCGCCTTTATCACGATTGCTGGATCCGCGAGCGCTGCCATATGATTCGCGACGGCATGTTCTACACGTGCACGCGTCCCGCGCATTTCCATACGCTCTACCAGGGCGAGAAGGATTTTCAGTCCGATGGCCTGCCGCTGCGCGACGACGCTGGCATGCTCGACGCGATGCTCGCCTATCTGCAACGCGAGGCGCCGCTCGAAGCGTGCCTGCATTGCCAGGGCGGCAGCGCGCCGGTGGCGCCGCATCGCATCCTCAAACGTATCGAAGTGGACGCCTTGAAGGCGCGTTATCCATGATCGTCGGCACGCGCGACCGGTTCGGCTTCGACCGGCTTCACTACCATCCGCGCAGCGGTGCGGCGGCGTCCGGCATCCGGGCCGTCCTGCACGCGTCGGGGCAACCGGCCGGCGAGCCGGACGCGGCGGCCATCGCCGGTTACCTGAGCGGCGAGCGGCTGGTCGGCCGCACCGTGTTGCGCGACGTGCGCGCGGTGCCGCCCGGCCATGCGCTGATCCGTTCGCCGCAAGGGCTGACCGTACAGCCGGCACCCGGGCAGCCGCAGCACGCCGATCTGGAAACCGTGCTGCGCGCATCGCTGCAGCGCGCGCTCGACAGCGGCAAGCGCGTTGCGCTGGCGCTGAGCGGCGGGCTCGATTCGGCGCTGCTGCTCGCGTTGCTGCGCGAACTCGGCGCGCAGCGGCACGTGACGTCCTACGTCCTCGTGACCGACATGCCGGACTATTGCGAGCGCGATGCCGCACTCGAACTGGCCGCGCAGATGCAGGCGAACGTGAAGATCGTGCGCGCGAACGAGGCCGATTTCGTCGCGGCGCTGCCGAGAACGACGCATGCGGTCGAGGAGCCGATGTTCAACCTGCATCCGGTCGCGAAGCTGCTGCTCGCCGAGGCGATGGCCGGGGATGGCGTCGAGGTGGCCATCACCGGCGACGGCGCGGACCAGGTGCTGCGCCGCGACCAGTCGGCCAACTATCTGCCGCTGTGCCGTGCGTTGTTCGATGCGGCGTCGGTCGACCTGCATCCGCCGTTCGTCGACGCTGCCGTCGTCGCGCATCTGACGAGCATCGCGCCCGACCCGGACAAGCAATGCCTGCGCGACCTGGGTGCGCGCCTGAACCTGCCGGACCGTCTCGTGCACGGCCCGAAGCGCGGGCGGCTCGCCCCGGCGATGGATCTCACGGCGCTGCTCGATCGCGACCGCACACACGCACTGGCCGACACGCTCGGCCTGGCCGCGCCCACGCTGCAGGCGGATACCGAACGCGTGCTGTGGACGACGCTGTCGCTGATCCTCGATCATTTCGACCACCTCGATGCCGCGCATCGCCCAACCTGAATCGTTCATGAAACGCATCCTGTTCTGCGTGGTGCCCGAAAAGGGGCACGTCAATCCGTGTATCGGCCCGGCCCAGCATCTGCGTACCGCCGGGTGCGACGTCGCGTTCTATGCGCCGGCCGATCTCAGCGCACAGCTCGACGGTGCCGGCGGCTTCGAATTCGTCGGGCCGCGCGAGACGCCCGAGCGCCACGACCTGTCGCGCGGCGCGAGCTTCGCCGCGAACATCCGCGACGCGGACTGGCTGCGGCACTGGATCCGCACGCTGCTGATCGATCTCGCGCCCGCACAGGTGGACGGTATCCGCACGGTGCTGCGCGACTGGCGGCCCGATGTGGTCGTGATCGATCCGCTGCTCTATGCGGCGGCGATCGCAGCGGAGGTGGAAGGGCTGCCGTGGGTCTCGATGTCGAATTCGCTGAATCCGGTGCTGCCGGACGATCTCGATTCGGAACTGTTGCGCACGGTGCGCTGGCTCACGCCGGAACGCACGCGGCTGTTCGCGCGCTACGGGCTCGATGCGCGCTTTCGCGGTTGCGACATCCTTTCGCCGCACCTGACGCTCGCGTTCACGACCGACGCGCTGGTCGGTGCGCCGCCGCCGGGTGTCGAGCTGGTCGGCCCGGCAATGCCGTCCGGCCCGCGCGGCGACGAGACGCCGTTTCCGTGGGATCGCGTCGATGCGGATCGTCCGTTGGTCTACATGTCGCTCGGCAGCCAGCTTTACTACCATCCCGACGTGTTTGCGAAGGTCATCGAGGCGACGCGCGCGACGTCGGCGCAACTGGTGCTGTCGGTGGGCGAACTGGTCGATTCGGATCTGCTGCCGGCCGACGACGAGCGTGTGATCGCGGTGCGTTACGTGCCGCAACTGGCGCTGTTGCAGCGCACGCACGCGTTCGTCAGTCACGGCGGCGCGAATTCGGTGATGGAGTCGCTTGCGTGCGGCGTGCCGATGCTGCTGTCGCCGTTCTGCAATGACCAGTTCCATTCGGCGCACTTCGTCGAGCAGGCCGGCGCGGGGTGCGTGCTGGATTTGCAGCAGGCCGGCGTGGCGGACATCGCCGCTGCGCTCGAGCGCCTGTTGCGGCCCGGGACGTTGCGCGAGCAGGCGGCGCGGATCCGCGCGAGCTACGCGTCGTGCGACGGTTCTGCCGAGGCGGCGCGCCTGATCAGCGCACTCGCTTCAGGAAGCCGCCGGGCGACAGCGTCATGAGGACGCGGTCCTCGATGTCGTAGTCGACCTCGAAGCGCTTGTCGCGAGCGAGGAATTCATGCGCGGCGGTGGCCGGGTTGTTGCCTTTGCCGTACGGCTTGCCGTCGAACATCGACGCGGGCAGGTACTCCATGATGGTGTCCATCACGATCGCGTAACTGCCGGGCGTCACGAGCGGCGCATAGCATTCGAGCTCGCGCAGCACGTGCGTGTGGGTGTGCGTGAGATCGAGGATCGCCATCACGCGTGCGCCGTCATCGATGTGCGCACGCACCGATGCGAGCGTGTCGGCCGCGCATGATTCGCCTTCGATCAGCGTCATCCGATGGGCGAGCCGGTGCGATTGGAGGCGCTGCCTGACCTCGTCGCGCAGGCGCGGTTCGATCGCGACGACGCGGCCGCTGAAGCCAGCGAGCTCCAGCATCGACGCGGAGAATACGACGCCGCCGCCCGCCGCGATCCCGGTCTGCACGATGCAGTCGGGACGCTCGCGCCAGATCAGCTCCTGGAGGGCGAGCATGTCGCCGGGCAGGTGGAAGAAGCGATCGCCGAGCCAGCGCGTCTGGAACAGATGGTCGAATTCGGCAGCGCGCGTCAGCCATTCGATATTGATGTCCCGCATGCGGGCCGAGGGACGCTCTGACATGGTCAATGCAACGAGTAGGAGTGACGTGAAAACGCTGGAACCGTGGCTTCACCGGTACTGGAACATCGGGCCGGCGCACCTGCAGGCGCTGGCGTCGGGCCATACTAACAAAACGTATCTCGTCGAGTGCGATGCGGGGCGCGCGGTGCTGCGCGTGTCGTGGCCCGGCAAGGCGATCGAGCAGGTGCATCGCGAGGCGGCGATGCTCGGCCATCTCGGCCGCTCGCGTGCGGCGCCGATGCTGCCTGCGCTGCCGAAGCAGCGGCCGACCGTGGACGCCCAGTCCGGTGTGCAACTGCCTGATGGAAGCTGGCTGCATCTGTTCGAGCATATCGACGGCCGCCCCGGCCTGCCGGACGATGCGGAGGCGGGCGCGATCGATGCGATGCGTGCACTCGCGCATCTGCATGCGGCGATGGCGGCGATGCCCGTGACCGAATCGGCGCCGCTGGCCTGGCTGTCGGCACGCCACGCACGTGTAGCGGCGCGTGCCGCGCCGTCGTTGCCGGGTGGCTTGAGCGGCCACTACGAGACGACGATGCGTCGGATCGGCGCGCATCTCGACGCTGCTGCTCGCTGGCTGACGGGGACGGTGCATTGGTTGCACGGCGACTATCACGCGGGCAATCTGCTGTACGTGGGGCACGCGGTGAACGGCGTGCTCGATTTCGACGATGTCGGGCAGGGCGCGCAGTGGCTCGAAGCGGCTTTTGCGCTGTTTGCGCTGTCGCGCGATGCGGGCAGGGACGACCGCTTCGTATTCGATGCGCGGCGCTGGGACGCCGGCCTGCAAGCCTATGCCGCGACGCGGCCCGATGACGTGCCGGACTGGATGCACGACCGACGCGATGCGCTGATGGCCCTGTTCTGCGCGGACCAGACGCTGATCCATCTCGAAGCTGCACAGCGCGGGCTGTGGACGCCGGGGGCGGGCATCGGTTTTCTCGGCGGCTGGTGGCAGTTGCTGGAGGGTGCGGCGCCGGGACGTTAACCGGCTGCTTCGTCAGCGCGGCCGATTCAGGAACAGGCGCACCGCTTCGACCGTATGGGGCCGCGCCTCGCCGCGCCGCGATCCGTCGTGCATGCAGAACAGCACGTCATGTTGCCGTGCCGCGCTGGCGTCGACGTGCGCGCACATCGCGTCGAACAGCGCCTGCGGCGACGGCGCCGGCCGCTGCCAGTCGTCCAGTATCGCGGTCCAGCCCGTGTGTTCGCGCTGCAGCCGCGCCAGCACGCCGGCGCGACTGTCCTGCGGCATCAGGCCGTAAGGCAGGCGCAATGGAATCGTGGCTGGCGCCGGAACGCCGGCTCGACGATAGGCTTCACGGATCAGCGCGTCGGTTGCGTCGATTTCGTCGATTAGCGCGTCGTCTGTCAGCGCGCCCGGCCTCGCGTGCGAATGGGTGTGATTGCCGAGTGGGTGGCCTTCGCTCACCATTCTTGCCGCGACATCGAGTGCGTCTTTAAGATTCTGGCCGAGCAGGAAGAAGGTCGCCTGGCATGACGCAGCGCGCAGGACATCGAGCAAGGGGCGTGTCGAGGGGCCGGGCCCATCGTCGAAACTGAGGCGAATGGACATTGCGGGTGGGGGCGCCGTTCAAGTTATACCGGAGCAACGATAGCGCAAGTCGCGGCGAGCGGCGGCCGGCGCGCTCATCGGCCAGCTACTGGAGCGGCTCGATCGCCAGCGGACAGGTGCCGATCCGACGCAACTGCGTGCCGGTCCACTCGTAGAAGAACCGGGCGGCCTTCGCGCTGTTGTCGTCGCATTCGTCGTTGAAGCAGCCCGCGACGATCAGCAGCCTGCTGCCGGGGCGGAAATCGACGCGCTCCTCGTCGTTGCCCATCACGCCTGCGATGGCCTGCACGCCGGGCATCGTGTACGTCGCGCCCGTGTACTTGTCGACGATCGCGAAATTCCGGCAATCCGTTCCGCAACCCCAGATCGCGACCCGGTAGTGGCCGGCAAAATTGGCCGGTTGCGTGAATTCGTCGCGAATGACGGTGCGGTAGAGGCGGGTTTCCCTGGTGGTCAGGCGGGGTGCCGCAGCCGGCTTGCGTGGCGCGCTCGCCGCGAGTGCCGGATAGCGGTCGAACGAAGGCGACGGGCATGCGGCGGCGGCCGTCGCCGTCGCCGCGCGGGCGGTGCCGGAACCGCAAAGCAGCGCGGCCGACGCGCCGGCGATCAGCAGAAGTCGATGGGCAAGCATCACGCGAGCATCCTTCAGGTTCGGGATGGGGATCGGGCCGGAGGGTCCGAACGGCCGGCCCGACGATTCTATGACGCTTCACGTGCGCCGGCGACCCGGCACAGCGATCGCGAGCCTGCGTCAAACCGACGTTCCGCACACGGTGCGCCGTCAAGCTTTGTCAAATTGCGGCGATATCACGATGCCTGACGTTTCAGGCCGCCTTCGAAGGCTGTCATGCACGGTTCGATTGAGTATCCTTGGATTCGATTCGCGGTACTCATGCCATCACAACCGGGAGGCTTCACATGAATGCACGTCTATACCGCGCGACCGTTGCCGGCGCGCTGATCGGATTGCTCGCACCGTTTTCGGTGGCGCATGCGCAGCTGGGCGATGTCCTGAAGCAGGTCGGCGGCGGTGGCGACTCAGGCGGCAGCGCGGGCGGTGCGCTCGGCAATCTCGGCGGCCTCGGCGGTGCATTGACGGGCGGGGGCGGTGCGTCGCTGACGCCGGGCAGCACCGGGAACGTCGCCGGCCTGTTGCAGTTCTGCATCCAGAACAACTATCTCGGCGGGGCGTCCGGCGGTGCGTCGTCGGTGAAGGACGCGCTGATCGGCAAGCTCGGCGGCAACGCATCGTCCGACAGCGGCTATACCAGCGGCGCGAGCGGGGTCCTCGATGCCGGCAACGGCAGCAAGCTCGACCTGAGCGGCGGCGGCCTGAAGCAGCAGGTGACCAAGCAGATCTGCGACAAGGTGCTGACGCAGGCGAAGTCACTGCTGTAAGCGATTCGTCGCGGGGCGGTGCAGGGGGCGGTGCGATGCGTACCGCTTCCGCATGCCATTCCGGCCGCCCCGCGCACGTCATCGAGGAGAAAGCGGGCGGCCGCGCGATGCCGAGGCCCGCACGCACGGACTCAATCGGCCAGCCGCTTGTCGGCGAGCGCCTTGCAGCAGTCTTCGTAGACCCATTGCACGAGTTTCGCCCGATAGTCGAGATCGTCGGTATCGACGATTTCCTCGACCGCGTCGCGCGCCCATGACGCATCGACGAACCCGGCATGCCGCTTCGCGATGTCCTGCGCGAGCGCCGCGAGCTTGGCAACGGCCAGCCAGTCGGCCTGACGATGATGGCGGTCGAGCCAGCGGTGAGCGGCCTGGACCTGGAACGTGGCGTCCGGCCACGATTCGTTGAGGTAAAACGCGCCGAGATTGCCGCAGGTGAGCCAGCAAAGCAGTTCCAGGCGGTCTTGCGAGCCGAGGATATGGGGTGCGTCGGACATGGCAGCGCTCACGAAATACGTCGATTCCGGGCGGCGCCGGTTGCATTGGGCCGGTGCCGATAATAAAAACATAGCACGATGCGGGCCCGACCGCGCACCCGGGCGGATGCTGACATCGCGGTGGTGAAACGGACGCCGCGCCGGCGAGGATCGCCGACGGCGATGTGAGCGGGCAGCGGGAACGGAAAGTGCGCAAGCGCGTGAGGCGCGGCGCGGGATGAGGCGGCCGGGGAACGGCCGCCGGCGCCATGAAGCGGGCCCGTTGCCGGGCCCGCCGCAGCCCGGCGCGCGGGCCCGGCTGCCGATGAGCGAACTCAGGTCGTCGTGTGCGTGGCGCGCGCGATCGAGCGGATGCTGCGCTCGACGCGGATCAGGATGATCAGCACCGCGAGCGACACGAACGAATACAGCGCGACGAGCGCGGCGACGCCCGCGAAGCGCGCGGTCTGTCCGTTCTCGGCAGCGGTTTCTTCCGCGGCCTTCTTTTCGTCGTCGATCGCGGTGCGGCGTGCGTCGTAGCGCTGCGAGAAGTCGCGCATGATCGCCGACACGACGTCGGTGTACGCCTGCTCGCGCGCATATTCGTCGCCGTGCCCGGTGACCTTCTTCTTGACGCTGGCCGCGACGTCCGGGCGCGACAGTACGTTGTCGAGATACGCGATCTGCTGCTCGTAGTACGCGACGTCCGGATGGTCGTCGTCGCCGAGCACGCGCTGGAACGACGGCTCGTACGCGTCGCGATCGACCGCGTAGTCCGGCGACAGGGCCGCCCGGCCGTGCTTCTGCACGATGCCGGACAGTTGCGTCGACAGGCGCAGCGCGGGCGACGCATCGTCGTCCTTGGCTGCGGCGCCGCCGGCGGCCGGCGCGGCCTTGGCGGGCGCATCGTTCTCCCACGCGAACGATGCAGGATCGACCTGGATGGCCGAATCAACCTTCGGCGGTTTCGACAGGCGCGCATCGAGTGCGACCACGCCGAATATGACCCCGCCGATCAGGACTGCGGTCGCGAACAACAGCACGATCACGCGCAATACCTGAAGATAGCCGCCCTCGATTTTGGTCAGGATGCTCAAGGCATTCTCCTTTCTTATGATGAATGAGGCGCCGAGGCTAAAGACCTTTCGAATGGCTGTCAATCGTCACGCCGCGTCACACCCGCGGACCGGAACGCTCGCTAGAATGGCGGCTTTCCTGGAGGCGGAAAGCGATGAAAATCTACGACCAGTTCTATATCGACGGCGCATGGCGCAAACCGGCCGGCACCGGCACGATCGACGTGATCGACTCGGGCACCGAGGCGGTGATCGGCCGGATCCCGGAAGGCGTCGCGTCCGACGCGCAGGACGCGATCCGCGCGGCACGCGCAGCCTTCGACGCGTGGGCGGCCACGCCGCCCGCGACACGCGCGGGCTACCTGCGCAAGATCGTCGAGCATCTGCAGGCGCGCAGCGAGGAACTCGCGCAGTCGATCACCGGCGAAGTCGGGATGCCGATCAAGCTGTCGCGCGCGATCCAGGTCGGCGGCCCGATCTACAACTGGAAGGCGTATGCGAAGCTCGCCGAGTCGTTCGAATTCGAGGCACAGGTCGGCAACTCGCTCGTCGTGCGCGAGCCGGTCGGCGTCGTCGCGGCGATCACGCCGTGGAACTATCCGCTCAACCAGATCACGCTGAAAGTTGCGCCGGCGCTCGCGGCCGGCTGCACGGTCGTCCTGAAGCCGTCCGAAGTCGCGCCGCTGAACGCGTTCATGCTCGCCGAAGCGATTCACGCAGCCGGGCTGCCGGCCGGCGTGTTCAACCTCGTGTGCGGCTATGGCCCGGTGGTCGGTGAAGTGCTGGCCACCGATCCGGACGTCGACATGGTGTCGTTCACGGGCTCGACGCGCGCCGGCAAGCGCGTGGCCGAGCTGGCGGCCGCGGGCGTCAAGCGCGTTGCACTCGAGCTGGGCGGCAAGTCGGCGTCGGTGATCCTCGACGATGCCGATTTCGCGACGGCGGTGAAGGGCACGGTCAACGCGTGCTACCTGAACGCGGGGCAGACCTGCTCCGCGCACACGCGCATGCTGGTGCCGGAAGCGCGCTACGACGAGGCACGTGAGCTCGCGAAGGCGGCGGCCGAAACCTACGTCGCCGGCGATCCGCGGCAGGATGCGACGCGCCTGGGCGCGCTGGCATCGGCCGTGCAGCAGCAGCGCGTGCAGGACTACATCCAGCGCGGGATCGACGAAGGCGCTGAACTCGTGACGGGCGGCACGGGCCTGCCGGAAGGGCTGGATAAAGGCTTCTTCGTGAAGCCGACCGTGTTCGGCCGCGTCGATCCGAAATCGACGATCGCGCAGGAAGAAATCTTCGGGCCGGTGCTGTCGATCATCACGTATCGCGATGAAGACGAGGCCGTGCGGATCGCGAACGATTCGCCGTACGGGCTCGGCGGCGCGGTGTGGGCCGGCAGCGACGAACGCGCGATGGGCATCGCGCGCCGCATCCGCACCGGGCAGGTCGACATCAACGGCGGCGCATGGAACATGGCCGCGCCGTTCGGCGGCTACAAGCAGTCGGGGCACGGCCGCGAGAACGGCGTGTACGGGCTCGAAGAATATCTCGAGTACAAGTCGATGCAACTGAAGCCCGCGAAGCCGGCCTGAGCGTTTGTCACGGCCTGAACCGGAAACGGCACGCTCGCGTGCCGTTTTTTTATTGACGGCCGTCAAGGTGCGCGTCGGTGGATCGTCGATCATCGCGGTTCCGATGTTCCGACGAGGTTTCAGATGACCGTACGCACTTCCTTTCCGCCGCTGACGATTCGCGGCCGCACCTTGTTGCCCGTCGTGCAGGGCGGCATGGGTGTCGGCATCTCCGCGCACCGGCTCGCGGGCAGCGTCGCGCGCGAAGGCGCGGTCGGCACGATCGCGAGCATCGACCTGCGCCACCATCATGCGGACCTGCTCGCGCGTTGCCGCGCGCAACCCGATCGCGCGACGCTCGAGGCCGCGAACCTCGAGGCGCTCGCACGCGAGATCCGCCTCGCGAAGACCTACAGCGAAGGGCGCGGGATGATCGCGGTCAACGTGATGAAGGCCGTGAGCGCGCATGCGGACTACGTGCGGGTGGCGTGCGACGAGGGGGCGGACGCGATCGTGATGGGCGCGGGCCTGCCGCTCGACCTGCCCGACCTCACGCAGGGACACGACATCGCGCTGATTCCGATCCTGTCGGACAGCCGCGGGATCGCGCTCGTGCTGAAGAAGTGGATGAAGAAGGGGCGCCTGCCCGACGCGATCGTGATCGAGCATCCGGCGCATGCGGGCGGCCATCTCGGCGTCACGCAGATCGACGACATGCACGACCCTCGCTTCGATTTCGCGCGCGTGCTCGACGAGACCGCCCAGGTGATGGCGACGCTCGGCCTCGCACGCGAAACGATCCCGCTGATCGTTGCGGGCGGGATCAACAGTCACGACACGGTGCGTGCGGCGTTCGACGCCGGTGCGAACGGCGTGCAGGTGGGGACGCCGTTCGCGGTGACGGAAGAGGGCGATGCGCATCCGCACTTCAAGCGCGTGCTGGCCGACGCGACGCCCGAGGACATCGTCGACTTCGTCAGCGTGACGGGGCTGCCCGCGCGCGCGGTGAAGACGCCGTGGCTCGATCGTTACCTGCGCAACGAGACGCGCATCCGCACCAAGCTAGGCGCGCTGAAGCAGCGCTGCCCGACCGCGCTCGAATGCCTGAGCGTATGCGGCTTGCGCGACGGCATCGAGAAGTTCGGCCATTTCTGCATCGACACGCGGCTCGCGGCCGCGCTGCGCGGCGACGTCGCGAACGGGCTGTTCTTCCGCGGCCGCGAAGCGTTGCCGTTCGGCCGTGCGATCCGCAGCGTGCGCGATCTGCTCGACCTGTTGCTGACGGGCGCTGCGACGGAGCCTGCGGCAAACCGCCCCACGTTTACGCTGGCTTGACGAATATCAAGATGAAGAAAAGACCCTACAGGGAGAATGGAAACCATTCTTTGGGGGTCCGTACCATGCATAAAACGATTCGAACTTGTGTCACCGCTGCCGCCGTTGCGGCCGCTTTCGCCGCGCTGCCTTCGCTGTCGCACGCAGCCTCGCCGGGCGACGGCATCAACCAGGGCGACGTCCTGGTCCGGCTGCGCGCGATCAGCATCCAGCCGAACGAACGCGCGAGCGATACGCTGGGCGCGCTCAACGTCGGGGTGAACAACGCGATCGTGCCCGAGCTCGACTTCACGTACATGATCCGCGACTACCTCGGCGTGGAGCTGATCCTGGGTACGTCGCGGCACCAGCTGACGTCGAGCGTCGGCAATCTCGGCGGCGTCGGCGTGCTGCCGCCGACACTGCTGCTGCAGTACCACTTCAACCATGCCGGCAAGGTGCGTCCGTACGTCGGCGCGGGCGTGAACTACACGTACTTCTACAACAACGGGCTCAACGTCGGCGGCGAGGGCGTGTCGATCAACAAGAGCAGCTTCGGCCCCGCGCTGCAGTTCGGCGTGGACGTGCAATTGACGAAGAAGGTCTTCATGAACGTCGACGTGAAGAAGATCTGGATGAGCACCGATGCGACGCTGGGCGACAAGGGCATCGGCACGCTGCACATCGATCCGCTGATCGTCGGCGTGGGCGTCGGGATGAAGTTCTAGACGCGGCGGGAAAAGAACAGAGTTGGGGTTGGCGGCATGTCGGTCGGCATGCCGCTTTTTTTATGCGCGGCGGCGGCGGATTTACAGCTTGTCGTACTGGAAGCGCATCGCGGTGCCTTCGCGCGAGATGCGCTCCCACACCGCGCGCTTTTCGTCGTCGCTCAGGAACACCCAGTTCGACACTTCGGCAGCCGTGCGGCCGCAGCCCTTGCAGACTTCGTCGAAGAGGGTCGAGCACACGCCGATGCAGGGGCTGTCGGGCAGGTCGTGGAGATTGGAGGCCATCGGAAGGGTTCACGCAGTTGAATCGTCAGCCGCCATTTTAATGCATCGCGGCCGAACGGTCGGACGGGCGCCGCCGGCATGCCGTACCGGTGCAGCGGCGTGACAGTACGGCGGGGTTCGGGCACGGCCGCCGGGCGGTTCGCGTCCGGCCGGCGGACGCGGGTGCGCCGCCGCCCGTTTTTCCCGGTGGACAGCCGCCGATTACCCGATAGAATTCCCCGGGAACGCCCCGCCGCACGGGCGGCCAGCCTGGCCGGCGGCGGTAATCTGTTCCGTTTGCGCGACACCGGCATGATTTTTTTGTGACGGGGCGCGAATGATGGTAGTTTTCGGGGTTTTCGAGGGGCGGCGCGCCAGAATGCGCCGTCATGACGAGGCAGACGGCAGCCGGACACACGGTCCGGCCGGAGGGAGAACGGGATGAAAGCAAAGGTAGTGGGCCGGTTCGCAGCGCTCGCGCTGTGCGTGGGTGCATCGGCGGCAGCGGCGAAGGATACGCAGCTCAATGTCTATAACTGGTCGGACTACATTGCGAAGGACACGATCCCGAACTTCGAGAAGCAGACGGGCGTCAAGGTCCGCTACGACAACTACGACAGCGACGACACGCTGCAGGCGAAGCTGCTGACGGGCAGCTCGGGCTACGACATCGTCGTGCCGACCAGCAACTACGCGGGCAAGCAGATCGCCGCCGGCATCTTCGCGCCGCTCGACAAGTCGAAGCTGCCGAACCTCAAGTACCTGGATCCGCAACTGATGGCGCTCGTCGCCGGCGCGGACCCGGGCAACAAGTACTCGGTGCCCTGGGCGTACGGCACGACCGGTCTCGCGTACAACCTGACGAAGGCGCAGCAGGCGCTCGGCAAGGTGCCGCTCGACAACTGGGACATCCTGTTCAAGCCGGAAAACATCTCGAAGCTGAAGACCTGCGGCGTGTCGGTGCTCGACGCCCCCGACCAGATGTTCGCGGCGACGCTGCACTACATCGGCAAGGACCCGATGAGCACGAACCCGGCCGACTACAAGGCCGCGATGGACGTGCTGAAGAAGATCCGCCCGTACATCACGCAATTCAACTCGTCGGGCTACATCAACGACCTGGTCGGCGGCGACATCTGCTTCGCGTTCGGCTGGTCGGGCGACGTCGTGATCGCGAAGCATCGCGCGATCGAGGCGAAGAAGCCGTACAAGGTCGAGTACTACATTCCGAAGGGCGGCGCGCCGGTGTGGTTCGACGTGATGGCGATCCCGAAGGACGCGAAGAACAAGGATGCCGCGCTGCAGTGGATCAACTACATCGAGGATCCGAAGGTGCACGCGGCGATCACGAACGCGGTGTACTACCCGAGCGCCAACGCAGAGGCCCGCAAGTACGTGCGGCCCGACGTCGCGAACGACCCGGCCGTCTATCCGCCGGCCGACGTCGTGAAGACGCTGTTCCTGCTCAAGCCGCTGCCGCCTGAAATCCAGCGTCTGCAGACGCGTCTGTGGACCGAGCTGAAGTCGGGCCGCTGACGCGAGCCGATGTTCCCGGCAGTCATGAAGCCCCTGGTACCCCCGGGGGCTTTGTTCGTTCAACGCAGGAGAGAAGCAGCACATCATGAATAGCCAGTCGGGTGCGCCGGTCGCGGGCGCGCCGTCCTCCGTTTCCTCCTCCGGCGCCGATGCGCGCGCCGAGTCCTTTGTCCAGATCGTCGACGTCGTCAAGAAATTCGGCGACACCGAAGCCGTGCGCAGCGTCAACCTGACCGTGCGCCAGGGCGAGCTGTTCGCGCTGCTCGGCAGCTCGGGCTGCGGCAAGTCGACGTTGCTGCGGATGCTCGCGGGCCTCGAGACGGTCACGTCGGGCAAGATCCTGATCGACGGCGAGGACCTCGCGCAGATGCCGCCGTACAAGCGGCCCGTGAACATGATGTTCCAGTCGTATGCGCTGTTCCCGCACATGTCGGTCGAGTCGAACGTCGCGTTCGGTCTCAAGCAGGAAGGCACGCCGAAGGCCGAGCTGAAAGAGCGCGTCGCTTCGGCGCTCGAACTCGTGCAGATGAGCAAGTACGCGAAGCGCAAGCCGCATCAGCTGTCCGGCGGCCAGCAGCAGCGCGTCGCGCTCGCGCGCTCGCTGGTCAAGCGGCCGAAGCTGCTGCTGCTCGACGAGCCGATGTCCGCGCTCGACAAGCAGATCCGCCAGCGCACGCAGATCGAGCTCGTCAACATCCTGAACAAGGTCGGCGTCACCTGCATCATGGTCACGCACGACCAGGAAGAAGCGATGACGATGGCCAATCGCCTCGCGGTGATGAGCGAAGGGCAGATCGTGCAGATCGGCTCGCCGAACGAGGTGTACGAATATCCGAACAGCCGCTTCTCGGCCGAATTCATCGGCTCGACGAACCTGTTCGACGGCGTGACCGTCGAGGACGAGCCCGACCACGTGTACATCGAGTCGCCGGAGCTGCCGAGCCGGCTGTACGTGAGCCACGGGATCTCGGGCCCGCTCGGGATGCCGGTCACCGTGTCGGTGCGCCCCGAACGGATCGCGCTCACGCGCAAGCCGCCCGAAGGCGCGTTCAACTGGGCGCGCGGCCGGATCAGCAACGTCGCCTACATGGGCGGCTACTCGCTGTATCACGTGAAGCTCGACGGCGGCAAGACGGTGATCGCGAACGTGTCGAGCCTCGCGATTTCGGAGCTCGAGACGCCGGCGCTCGGCGACGAGATCTACGTGCGCTGGAGCGCGACGGCCGGCGTGGTGCTGACGTCATGACCGCGTTCAAGTCCCTGCTCGAGTGGCCGGTGCGGCGCTTCAACCTGACGGGCGCCACGGCGGTCGTCGCCGGGCCGTTCACGTGGCTCGTGCTGTTCTTCCTCGTGCCGTTCGTGCTGGTCGTCAAGATCAGCTTCGCGGAGCTGCAGCTCGGCATCCCGCCGTACACGGAGCTCGCGTCGTACGCGGACGGCGTCGTGCACGTCGCGCTGAACCTGTCGCACTACGCGTTCCTGTTCACGGACAGCCTGTATTTCGCGACCTACGTGAATTCGGTGTGGGTGGCCGCGATCACGACGCTGCTGTGTCTGCTGATCGGCTATCCGATGGCGTACTACATCGCGCGCTCGAACCCGGCGACCCGCAACCTGCTGATGATGGGCGTGATGCTGCCGTTCTGGACGTCGTTCCTGATCCGCGTGTATGCGTGGATCGGCATCCTGAAGAACAACGGGCTGCTGAACAACTTCCTGATGTGGATCGGCCTCACGCATACGCCGATCGAGCTGTATCGCACCAACTACGCGGTGTACATCGGGATGGTGTACTCGTACCTGCCGTTCCTCGTGATGCCGCTCTACGCGCACCTCGTGAAGATGGACCTGCGCCTGCTCGAAGCCGCGTACGACCTCGGCGCCAAGCCGTGGAAGGCGTTCGTGCAGATCACGCTGCCGCTGTCGAAGAACGGGATCATCGCGGGCTGCCTGCTCGTGTTCATCCCGGCGGTCGGCGAGTACGTGATTCCCGAACTGCTCGGCGGCGCGAACACGCTGATGATCGGCCGCGTGATGTGGAACGAGTTCTTCAACAACGCGGACTGGCCGATGGCGTCGGCGGTGACCTGCGCGATGGTGCTGCTGCTGCTCGTGCCGATGGCGATGTTCCAGCACTTCCAGGCGAAGGAGCAGGGAGGCCGCCGATGAAGCCGAATCGTTACCTGCAGTTCGCGGCGCTGTTTGCCGGCTTCGCGTTCCTGTACATCCCGATCATCAGCCTGATCGTTTATTCGTTCAACGAGTCGAAGCTCGTCACCGTGTGGTCGGGCTTCTCGTTCCGCTGGTACGCGGCGCTCGTCGAGGACGACGAGCTGCTGACGGCCGCATGGCTGTCGCTGAAGATCGGCGTGCTGACCGCGTTCGCGTCGGTGTTCATCGGCACGTGGGCCGGCTTCGTGCTCGCGCGGATGGGGCGCTTCCGCGGCTTCGCGCTGTTCAGCGGGATGATCAACGCGCCGCTCGTGATTCCCGAGGTGATCCAGGGGATCTCGCTGCTGCTGCTGTTCATCGAGCTGGCGAAGTGGATCGGCTGGCCGGCCGAGCGCGGTGTATTCACGATCTGGCTCGGCCACGTGATGCTGTGCATCTCGTACGTCGCGATCATCGTGCAGTCGCGCGTGCGCGAGCTGAACCCGTCGCTGGAAGAAGCCGCGCTCGATCTCGGCGCGACGCCGCTGAAGGTGTTCTTCACGATCACGCTGCCGCTGATCTCGCAGGCGCTGATCGCGGGCTGGCTGCTGTCGTTCACGCTGTCGATCGACGACCTCGTGCTGTCGGCGTTCCTGTCGGGCCCCGGCTCGACGACGCTGCCGCTCGTGGTGTTCTCGCGTGTGCGGCTGGGGTTGAACCCGGAGATGAACGCGCTCGCGACGCTGTTCATCGTCGCGGTGACGGCCGGCGTCGTGATCGCGAACTTCGTGATGCTGCGCCAGGAGCGCAAGCGGATGGCGGGGTTCGCGGCCTGACGTTCGGGTCGGGATTGCTGCCGTAAAAAACGCCCGGTGCCGACGACGAGTCGGGCCGGGCGTTTTGTTTGGGGGGCGCTGCGTGTGGATCGGTGCCGGTCTATACGCGATTGCGACAGATGAACGGCATCGTAGACGGGACGCGGGTTCGATTCCCGCGCCCGGTCGCGCGCCGCCCTACGCGCCGACCGCCGCCTTCGCCAGCAGCCCGAGCGCGACGCATACGAGCACGGCCGCGAACCCGGCCTGCACGTGCCGCGCGGCGAGGTGGCGCGACGCGCCGCGACCGGCGGCCATGCCGAGCGCGGTCGCGACGGTGAACCACAGCGTCACGTCGAGCGGTGCGCGCGTGCCCGACACGAGCGTCGCGAACACGCCGCCGGTGCCGACGAGCGCGATCACCATCAGCGACGTCGCGACGACCCCGTGCATCGACACGTTCGTGAACTTGCGCAGCATCGGCACGATCACGAAGCCGCCGCCGACACCGAGCAGCCCCGTCATCAGGCCCGTCATCGCGCCGGTCGACGCCAGCGCGACGCCGACCGGCCAGGACCACACGAGCCGGCCCGTATCGGGATTCACGCGGCCGACGCACAGCGGCGACGCTTCCGCGTCGACCGGCGCGTGTCGCAGCGCCTGCCGCAACAGGCGGCCGGCGACGACCAGCATCGTCAGCGCGAACAACGCGAGCAGCAGGCGTTGCGGCAGCACGTGCGCGAGCCGTACGCCGAGCGTGGTCAGCGGCACGCCGGCCACGGCCATCAGCAGCGCCGCGCGATAGCGCACGAGCCCGCGGCGGAAACCTTCGAGCGCGCCGAGCGCGGCGCTGCCGGCCACTGCGACGAGCGCGACGGGCGTGGCCTGCTGCATCGGCCAGCTCATGCCGACGACCAGCGCCGGCACCGCGAGGATGCCGCCGCCGGCGCCGGTCAGGCCGAGCACGGCGCCGACGAAACCGCCCAGGACGAGGGAAATCAGCATGGCGTCAGCGCGCTCCGGTCAACGTGCGATCGCGGGCTTCGCGAGCCATTCGCGGCCCTTGAGCATCGCCTTCCAGTAGAGCGGCGGCAGCACGCGTTCCTTGAGCAGCCAGGCAAGCCGCGACGGGCGCTTGCCGTCGATCAGCCACGCGGGGAAGGTCGGTGCGACCTTGCCGCCGTACAGGAATTCGGCGAGCACGATCTTGCCGCGCTCGACGGTGAGCGGGCACGAGCCGTAGCCGTCGTACGCCGCGTCGCCGTGCGCGCGGCCGAGCGACGCGAGCAGGTTGTGCGCGACCACCGGCGCCTGCTTGCGGGCGGCCGCGGCCGTTTTCGCGTTGGTCGTGTTGGTGGCGTCGCCGAGCGCGTAGACGTCCGGATACTGCTTGTGCCGCAGTGTCGCCGGATCGACGTCGATCCAGCCGGCCGCATCGGCGAGCGGGCTCGACCGCACGAAGTCGGGCGCCTTCTGCGGCGGCACGACGTGGATCATGTCGAACGAGCGCACGACGGTTTCCTTGCCGCCGTCCGGCAGCGCGCGCGCGAACGTCGCGCGGCGCGCGGGCCCGTCGATCGACACGAGGTTGTGGCCGAACGACAGCGCGATGTCGTAGCTTTTCACGTATTCCATCAGCGCGGGCACGTAGTCGGCGACGCCGAACAGCGCGGCGCCCGCATTCAGGAACTCGACGTTCGCGGCTTCGAGCCGGCCCGCGCGCCGCCAGTGGTCGCACGACAGGTACATCGCCTTCTGCGGCGCGCCCGCGCACTTGATCGGCATCGGCGGCTGCGTGAAGAGCGCGTTGCCGCCACGGAATGCGCGAACGAGTTCCCACGTGTACGGCGCGAGATCGTAGCGGTAGTTCGACGTGACGCCGTTGCGGCCGAGCGTGTCGGCCAGGCCTTCGATCCCGTGCCAGTCGAGCTTGAGCCCCGGGCACACGACGAGCTTGCGATAGCCGATGCGGCGGCAGCCGTCGAGCACGACCGTGTGCGCGTCGGGCTCGAAGCCCGCGACGGCGGCCTGGATCCGGTGCACGCCGCGCGGCAGTACGTCGGTCATCCGGCGTGCGGTGGTCTCGGGCCGGAACACGCCCGCGCCGACCATCGTCCAGCCCGGCTGGTAGTAGTGGACGTCGGCCGGATCGATCACCGCGATGTCGAGCGATGCGTCACGCGCGAGCAGGCTCGATGCAACCGCGATGCCTGCTGCGCCCGCGCCGACGATCACGATGTCGTGCCGCGCGTCGACCGCCGGTGCCGCCAGCCTGCCGCCGTGCGCGACGCGTGAGGCGATCGCGTGCAGGTCGTAGCCGGCCGCAGCGGCCGTCGCGACGATGTCGTTCAGCGGACGCAGGCCGGCTTGCGACAGCGCCCACAGCGTGGCCGAACGCGTACCGCTGCGGCAGTACGCGAGCACCGGCCCTTCAAGCGACGCGACGAGCGCGCCGAACTGTGCGGCCTGATCGTCGGTCACCTTGCCGGTATCGACCGGCAGGTAATGCACGTCGATGCCGAGCGACGCGGCGGCCGCGCGGATCTCGGTGACGGTCGGCTGGTCGGGGCCTTCGCCGTCGGGGCGGTTGCAGATGATCGCGCGGATGCCGGCCGCGTGAAGCGCGGGCAGGTCGGCCGCCGCGATCTGCGGCGAGACCGACAGCGTGTCGGTCAGCTTGCGGATGGTCATGTCGGGGGTCTCCGGATGGGGCGGGGCGTGTCGCTCAGATCGCGTCGAGCGGGATCTTCAGGTAGCGCACGCCGTTGTCTTCGGGCTCGGGCAGATGGCCGGCGCGCATGTTGACCTGCACGGACGGCAGCATCAGCACGGGCATCGCGAGCGTGGCGTCGCGCGCGGTGCGCATCGCGACGAAATCGTCCTCGGTCACGCCGTCCTTCACGTGCACGTTCGCGCGGCGCTGCTCGGCCACGGTCGTCTCGAACTGCACGTCGCGGCCGCCCGGCTGGTAGTCGTGGCACAGGTACAGGCGCGTGTCGGGCGGCAGGTCGAGCACGCGCGCGATCGAGCGGTACAGCGTGCGCGCGTCGCCGCCCGGGAAGTCGCAGCGGGCCGTGCCGTAGTCGGGCATGAACAGCGTGTCGCCGACGAATGCCGCGCGCTGTGTCGCGTCGTCGACGCAGTAGGTCATGCATGCGGGCGTGTGGCCCGGCGTATGCAACGCGCGGATCGTCAGCGCGCCGAGCGCGAGCGTGTCACCGTCGTCGAGCAGCCGGTCGAACTGGCGGCCGTCCTGCGCGAAGCCGGGGCCCGCGTTGAACAGCGTGCCGAACACGTGCTGCACGCGGCGCACGTGCGAGCCGATCGCGATCCGGCCGCCGACGTGTTCCTTCAGGTATGGCGCGGCCGACAGGTGGTCGGCGTGCACGTGGGTTTCCAGCAGCCAGTGCACGTCCGCGCCGAGTTCGGCGACGCGGGCGATCAGCCGGTCGGCGCTCGCGGTGTGCGTGCGGCCGGATTTCGGGTCGTAGTCGAGCACGCTGTCGATCAGCGCGCACGCGCGGCTCACGGTATCGAGCAGCAGATAGCTGACGGTGTGGGTCGCCGGGTCGAAAAAGCCTTCGACCGACAGCGTGGTGGCATGGCTCACGGGGTGTCCTCGATCGGGTTCTGCATCTGCAATCGGGATGGGTCACTCAAGAAGCGTGCCAGCGTGCGCCGACGCACCGGCCGATCCGCCAGGGGCTTGATTCGGCTCGGGTTTTCGGTGCGGTTGCAGCGATGCGCGGGTGTTGGCGGCACCCGGCTGCGGCTGCTGACTGCCATGTTTGGCAGTGTCGTGGCAGAATTGGCAGTCTGCCTGGCAGTTCGTCAGGCACTCCTTCACCGAGCGTCCGCATGAATCCGCACGACACCATCCCGATCGTCCCCGCGCCGCGCCGCGACGCCATGCCCGACGTGCGCGCGCTCGTCGCGTATCTCGAGCAGGATCCGCAGCCGATGATCGTCGTCGATCCCGACTACCGCATCCTCGCGGCGAACGATGCGTACCGGCGCCAGTTCGGCGTCGCGGGCGTCGAGCACGTGGGCCGGCACTGCTTCCAGGTCTCGCATCACTACGATGTGCCGTGCGACCAGGCGGGCGAGCATTGCCCGATGAAGCAGGCGCTCGAATCGCGCGGGCTGAACCGCGTGCTGCATATCCACCACACGCCGCGCGGCCCCGAGCATGTCGACGTCGAATTGCGGCCGATCTTCGATGCCGACGGCAACGTGATTGCCTATGTCGAGCGCCTGACGACAGTGCGCAGTGCATCAGCGCAGCCGAGCGCGGAAGGGCTCGTCGGCGGCGCCGACGCGTTCAATGCGGCGCTCGGCGCACTGCAGCGCGTAGCGCCCTCGATGCTGCCGGTGCTGCTGCTCGGCGAATCGGGCACCGGCAAGGAGCTGTTCGCCCGCGCGCTGCACGAGGCGAGCGACCGCGCGATGGGGCCGTTCGTCGTCGTCGATTGCTCGGGGATCGCCGAGACGCTGTTCGAGAGCGAACTGTTCGGTTACGAGAAGGGCGCGTTCACCGGCGCGAACCAGCGCAAGCCGGGCCTCGTCGAGACCGCGCAGGGCGGCACGCTGTTTCTCGACGAGATCGGCGACGTGCCGCTGCCGATGCAGGTGAAGCTGCTGCGCCTGATCGAGTCGGGCACGTTCCGCCGCGTGGGCGGCGTCGAGGCGCTGCGCGCGGATTTCCGGCTGGTCGCGGCCACGCACAAGCCGCTGCGCGAGATGATCGACGACGGGCGGTTCCGGCAGGACCTCTACTACCGGATCAACGCGTTTCCGATTCCGTTGCCGGCGCTGCGCGAGCGGCGCGGGGACGTCGCGCTGCTGGCTGAATCGATCCTGCGGCGGATCGCGAACGTGCGCGCCAGTGCGGGCGATGCGGGCGCGCGGCCGTTCGCGGCCCGGCCGTTCGTGCTGACCGAGCGCGCGCTCGCGTGTCTCGATGCGTATGCGTGGCCGGGCAACATCCGCGAGCTGCGCAACGTGCTCGAACGCGCGTGCCTGTTCGCGGACGACGGGACGATCCGGATCGAGCATCTGCCGGCCGAGCTGGTCGCCGCATCGGTCGCGCCGCAGGACCGGGCTGCCGATGCGCGCGGCGTGTCGGACGCGGAACTCGTGCGGATCGCGCGCACGTTCGACGGCACGCGCAAGGCGCTCGCCGAGCAGGTCGGGATGAGCGAGCGGACGTTGTACCGGCGGATGAAGGCACTGGGGCTCGGGGCGCGCGAGCGCTGAGCGTGCGCACGCGACGGGTCGCTGGCAGCGGCAGGCGGCTTTGTCGATAATGGCGCGTTCGAATCTGCCTCCCCCTCGCCGATGAAGAGACGCCTCCTTTCGCCTTGCCTGTTTCTAGCAGCCTCTGCGCTGTGCAACGTGGCGCAGGCCGCCGCCGAGTACACGTGGACCGACGCGGCCGGCGCGCATGCGGTGACGCTCGCGAGAACCGAGTCCGGCGACGACGTCGAACTCAAGGTCGCCGCGACGCTTGACGGCCGGCCCGACTGGACCGTGCGCGACTACGTGAAGGCCTGCCCGGTCGACGTGATTCTCGACGTCGTCCCCGCGTCGATCGAAATGCGCGACCTGCTCGGCAACGGCCGCAAGCAGTTCCTGTTCGCGTACAAGATCGGCTGCCGCGGCGATGTGAGCGCCGACCAGGTCAAATACTTCCTGATCGACCAGGGCACGAAGTACGTGCTGCGCGGCGAGGAAACGGTCACGGTCAACGGCAAGTTCATGGACGGCGGCGCGGCGCCCGTGCCGAATGCGGACCTGAAAGCCCAACCCGCGTTTCTGCGCTACATGACGAAGCACTGGCACGGGATCAGCGTGCGCGACTATCGGTAGGGACGCGCGCGGCGGTCGTGACTGTGCGTTCGACCTGCGCCTGTCGAGGTGAATCGAGCGTGCTGTACGATAAGAAATCATGGGTGTGCGATGATTAATTATCGTTTTACGATAATTTTTGGTGTACACTCAACGCACGTTCATTTCCCGCCGAGGACTTCGCATGCATTCCGATCGCATTGCCCGTATCAGCCAGTGCATGGCTGCCGTCACGCTGTCGTTGATCGTCGGCTTGTTGGTGCTTAACGCCGCGTTCTGGGCCTTTCCGTCGTTGATCCTGAGTCGAACTGGGCCCGGGTTTGCGTTCGGCTTGTCCGACTCGGTGATCTCCAACCTGAACGTCGACGTCGCTGCGTTCCCGTGGTGGCAGAAGGTCGGCGGCTTTCTGTTGTCGGGCGTACCGCTCGTCGCGCTTGCGAACGGCCTGCGTCACCTGCGTCTGCTGTTCCGCACGTATGCGCAGCGCGACTACTTCTCCGCGCAAGCGGCCGGCCATCTCGGCAAGACCGGGCGTGCGATCGGCCTGTGGGTATTGCTGAGCGTACTGTGCGAACCGCTCCTCAGTATGTGGGCGACGATGCTCGAACCGGTCGGCCAGCGGATGGTCAGCATCGGCTTCGGTCTGCCGTACGTCGTCGCGCTGTTCACCGCGGCCTGCATTGCCGTGATCGCACACATCCTCCGGCAGGCGAGTACGCTCGACGCCGAGCATCGGCAGTTCGTCTGAGGCGCGCCATGTCAATCGTGGTCAGGCTCGATGTGATGCTCGCGACGCGCAAGGTCCGCTCGAAGGATCTCGCGGCGGCCGTCGGCATCACCGAACAGAATCTGTCGCTGCTCAAGCAAGGGAAGGTCAAGGGCATCCGCTTCGCAACGCTCGAGGCGATCTGCCGCTATCTCGACTGCCAGCCAGGCGACCTGCTCGCGTTCAGCGATGACGGTGTCGGCGAGGCGGACTGACACACCGTGACTTCCAGGTGCCGAGGTGACGTGGTGGCGGCGTGCCGCCGGTCCCGCGCCGCGCACGGGTTGCAAAGGTGAAGCGGGCGACACGCGGAAAACCCGCCTGCCGCCCGCAACCTCATGCGCTCAACCTGCTCATCGCGCCGGCGCCAGCTGCGCCATCGCCTCCCGCACGAAGCCGATCAACGTGTCGTCGATCCACGAATCCTTCGTCAGCGACGGCTCGTTCATCATCGCGTGGCGGAATTTCGCGTGCGTGGCCGGATCGTTGCCCGCATAGCTGCAGAACAGCGTGAGCCAGCGCTGCGCGAGCGCGCGGCCTTCCGGTGAATCCGGCCGGGCGCCCGCATCGATCGCGTCGCGCACGTCGCCCATCAGTTGCGGCCATGCCATCGCGCTTTCGCCGTAGTGGGCCCGCATGAAGCGGATCTCGTCCGGCGCTAGATACTTCTCGAAGATCCTCATCTTGGTTTCCGACGACGCGCGCAACACATAGTCGCGCAGCGCGGTCGAAATGCCGATCTTCGACTGCATCGCCGGTTCGTGTTCGTGCATCAGGTTCAGCTTCGCCAGCAGCCGCGGATCGTTGTTCGTGTCGCGCACGAGCAGCGCCATCCAGCGGCTGGCGAGCGCACGGGTGCGTTCGTCCTCGGCGGGCACGCCCGCGTCGTGCAGCGCGCGAACTTCATCGACGAGTGCGATCCATTCGGCGTCGCCCGTCTGGCTCTTCTGGTACATCGGCAGGCGCGCGAGTTCTTCCTCGGAAAAGTATTTGTCGTACACGGTCATCAACTCCAGTGTGGTGAGCCAATCGGCCAGCTCCGGCTCCGTGCCCGCAGCGAGCTGCGCGTGCAGGTTCACGAGCCGCTCGCGCAACTGCGCGGTCTGCGCGAGCTGACGGTCGAGCAGCGCGATCTGCTTCGCGACGATCTCGACGAGCGGCGTGTCGGGCTGGTTCAAGTGGTCGCCGATTTCGGCGAGCGACAGGCCGAAGCGACGCAGCGCCTGGATCTGATGGAGCCGGGCGATGTCGTGGCGGTCGTACAGCCGGTAGCCGTTGTCGGCGCGCGCCGAAGGCGTCAGCAGACCGATCGCGTGATAGTGATGAAGCGTGCGGACGGTCAGCCCGCTGCGTTTCGCCAGTTCTCCCACTTTCAGTCGCATTCGTTCCTCCATTCGGGTCGCACACGGGAGTCTCGAACGTTACGCTACGTGAGGGTCAAGCGGAAGATCGGGAATCGGGTGCGCGGGGGAATTCCGCGCACCCGATGGCAGGGCCGGCCTATTGCGGCGAAGGCGGGGTGTCGGCGCCGGCGGTGCGCGCTGGCTGGCCGGTGGCGGAAGCGTCGGCCGACTTGTCGGTCTTGCCCGACTGGTCGGCCTTGTCAGTCTTGTCGACCGGTGGCGTGCCCATCGCCTGGTAAAGCCGCGCGGTATCCGCGAACCGCGCGCCGGTCGCGCGGATCTCGTCGAGCCGTGCGTTGCGATACTGCAGCTCGCTGGCGCGCGCGGCCGACGGCGGCAGCGCGCCGAGCCGCACGCGGGCCGCCGCGTCGTCGTACGCGCCGCGCGCGGACAGCGCGGCACGGGACGACGCGTCGAGCGCCTCCGCATCGTGCTCGAGCGCGGCGAGCGAATCGGCGACGTTCTGGAATGCGCCGAGCACGGCCTGCTTGTACTGGTCGACGGCGGCCTCGTAGGTCGCCTTCGCCGCACGGCGCTGCGCGAGCAGCGCGCCGCCATGGAAGATCGGCTGGCTCAGCGACGCGCCGACGTTCCAGATCGCGCCGGCGCCCGACAGCATCGTCGGCCAGCTGAAGCCGCCTTTGCCCATCGCGGCCGACAGCGACAGCTGCGGGAACATCTGCGCGGTCGCGAGGCCCACTTCGGCCGCGGCCGCCTTCAGCCCCGCGTCGGCCGCCTGGATGTCCGGGCGGCTTTGCAGCAAGTCCGACGGCACGACGACGGGCACCTGCTCGGGCAGGTGCAGATCGGCGAGCGTCAGATCGGCTGGCGGCTGGTCAGGCGTGCGGCCGACCAGCACCGCGAGCGCGTGGCGTGCCGAGTCGCGCTGCTGGCGCAGCGCGGGCAGGCTCGCCGCGAACGTTTCGGCGCTTTGCCGCGCGTTCAGCGCGTCGCTGCGCGAGGCGGAACCAAGCGCGTAACGGCGTTCGGCATCGTGCGCCTGGTCGTTGGCGAGCGCGACGAGCCGCTCGGTCGTATTGATCTGCGCATTCAGCACCGACACCGTGATCGATGCGGTGACGATGTTCGCGGCCAGCGCGCGTCGTGCGGAGTCGAGCTGGAACGCGCTGACGTCGACGCGGCGCGCCAGCGCGCGGTTCGCGAAACGCGACGCGCCGAACAGGTCGATCGTGTAGCTCGCCTGCAGCTGCCCGACGAACGTGTCGTACAGCAGCGTCGGCGCTCCGAGCGCGGGAATCGGCACGCCGAGCGCACGCTGGCGTGTGGCCTGGCCGCCCGCGTCGATCGACGGCAGCATCGAGCTGCCGATCTGTGCGCGCAACTGTTCGCGCGCGGCATCGAGCGAGTGGGATGCCGCGCTCAACGTCGGGCTGTTGCGCAGCCCTTCGTCGACGAGCGCGTTCAGCGCGTCGGAGCGGTACTGCTTCCACCAGTCGGGCACCGGCTTCGCGCCGACCTCGAACTGCTGCGTGACGCCTTGCGCGGACACGGTCTGCTGCACTTGCGGCGTGGCGCCGTAGTGCGCGGGCGACGGCATCGCGGGCGGCTCGCCGCTCGGCGCGAACCACGCGCAGCCCGCGAGCGGGCCGGCGAGGCTCGCCACCGCAAGTGCCCGCACGGCTTGGGTTTTCAGGTTCATCGATCGATCCATGGTCAGGCTCCCGACGGCGCGGCAGGCGTGCCGCCAGGCGGCGGGCCGTCCTGCGGGTCGCGTTCGTCGTGCTTCACGCGGAACCACGTCGCATACAGCGCGGGCAGGTAGAACAGCGTCAGCACGGTCGCGCTCGTGATGCCGCCCATCAGCGCGGTCGCCATCGGCCCGAAGAAGTTCGAGCGCAGCAGCGGGATCAGCGCGAGCACGGCGGCCGCGGCCGTCAGCGTGATCGGGCGGAAGCGCCGCACGGTTGCGCCGATGATCGCGTCGACGCGGCCGTGGCCGGCTGCGATGTCCTGCTCGATCTGGTCGACGAGGATCACCGAGTTGCGCATGATGATCCCGAACATCGCGATCACGCCGAGCATCGCGACGAAGCCGAACGGCTGGCCGAACAGCAGCAGCGTCGCGACCACGCCGATCAGCCCGAGCGGCGCGGTCAGCACGACCATGAGCACGCGCGAGAAGCTCTGCAGCTGGATCATCAGCAGCGTGAACACGGCGATCGCCATCAGCGGCATCTGCGCGTTGATCGACTTCTGCGCCTTCGCGCTTTCCTCGACCGAGCCGCCGATGTTGATCTGATAGCCGACCGGCAGTTGCGCGCGCAACGTGTTCAGCTTCGCGTCGACCGCATGGGTGACGTCGATGCCCTGCGCGCCGGCGCGCACGTCCGACTGCACGGTGATGGTCGGCTGGCGGTCGCGTTCCCACACGACGCCGTATTCGAGCGTCGGCTTGAAGCGGCCGAGCGAGCCGAGCGGCACGGGGCCGTTCGGGGTCGGCAGCGCGAGGCCGGCGAGCTTGCCCGGATCGACGCGATCCGCCCGCGGCGCGCGCAGGTCGACCGCGATCAGCTTGTCGCGCTCGCGGTACTGCGTGACGGTCGTGCCGGACAGCGTCATCGCGAGGAAGCTCGACACGTCCTGCGACGTGACGTTCAGCTCGCGCGCCTTCTTCTGGTCGATCTCGAAGCGCACCGAGCGCTCGGCCGGCTCGTCCCAGTCGAACTGCACGTTGACCGTGCGTGCGTCGCCGCGCATCGTCGCCGCGACCTTCTCGGCGATCGAGCGCACCGTCGCGATGCTGTCGCCGCTCACGCGGAACTGCACCGGATAGCCGACCGGCGGGCCGTTCTCGAGCCGCGACAGCCGCGAACGCACGGCCGGGAACTGCTCGCGCAACGTGGTTTCGAGCCAGGTCGCGAGCTTCTCGCGGTCCTTCACCGATTTCGCGGTGATCACGAACTGCGCGAAGTTCGGCAGCTGAAGCTGCTGGTCGAGCGGCAGGTAGAAGCGCGGCGCGCCGCTGCCGACGAAGTTCACCGAATGATCGATCTCGGGGCGCTTGTCGATCGCTTTCTCGAGCCGTTCGGTCTCGCGCAGCGTCGCCGCGAACGACGCGCCTTCGGGCAGCCGCAGGTCGACCAGCAGCTCGGGGCGGTCGGAGCTCGGGAAGAACTGCTGCGGCACGAGCGTGAAGCCCATCAGCGCGACGACGAAGAGCGCACCCGTGATCAGCAGCACGACGAAGCGCCGTTCGATGCACCAGTCGATCCAGCCGCGCAGCCGCCGGTAGAAGCGCGTGTCGTAGATGTCGTGCTCGTGGTCGTCGGGCAGGTGCGCTTCATGTGCCTGCCGCTTGCGCTCGGGCAGCAGGTGGAAGCCGAGCAGCGGGATCAGCACGACCGCCGCGAACCACGATGCGATCAGGGCGATCGCCGACACCTCGAAGATCGAGCGCGTGTATTCGCCGGTGCTCGATTTCGCGAGCGCGATCGGCAGGAAACCCGACACGGTGACGAGCGTGCCCGTCAGCATCGGGAACGCGGTGCTCGTATAGGCGAACGCGGCGGCGCGGGCACGGGTGTAGCCCTGTTCGAGCTTCACGGCCATCATCTCGACCGCGATGATCGCGTCGTCGACCAGCAGCCCGAGCGCGAGCACGAGCGTGCCGAGCGACACCTTGTGCAGCCCGATGTCGAACAGGTACATGAAGAGGGCGGTGACCGCGAGCACGACCGGAATCGAGATCACGACCACCATCCCGGTGCGCAGGCCGAGCGACACGAGGCTCACGACCAGCACGATCGCGACGGCTTCGGCGACGGCTTCGAGGAAGTCGTCGACCGAATGCGCGACCGCATGCGGCATGCTCGATACCAGCGTCAGCTTGAGGCCGGCCGGCAGTTGCGCCTGCAGGTCCTTCGATTCGGCGTCGAGCGCCTTGCCGAGCCGGATCACGTCGCCGCCCGGCTGCATCGTGACGCCGATGCCGAGCACCGCCTTGCCGCCCGCGCGCATCTGCGTGACGGCCGGATCGTCGTAGCCGCGTTTCACCGTCGCGAGATCGCCGAGCCGGAACGTGCGGCCGTTGATGCGGATCAGCGTGTCGGCGATCGCGTCGACGTTGTCGAACTGGCCGCTCGGCCGCACGAACACGCGATCGTCGGCGGTCGTCAGCGTGCCGGCCGACGAGATGTCGTTCTGCGCGTTGATCGCCTGCCCGAGCTGCTGCGGCGAGATGCCGAGGCGCGTGAGCTGTGCGTTGTCGACCTCGATGAAGATCCGCTGGTCGGGGTCGCCGAAATAGTCGACCTTGCCGACGCCCGGCACGCGCAGCAGCACGGTGCGCAACTGGTCGGCGTAATCGTGGAGCTGCGCGGGCGTGAAGCCGTCGCCTTCGAGCGTCCAGATGTTGGTGTAGACGTCGCCGAATTCGTCGTTGAAGAACGGGCCCTGCACGCCGGGCGGCAGCGTATAGCCGATGTCGCCGACCTTCTTGCGGATCTGGTACCAGGTTTCCGGCACGTCCTTTACCGGCGCCGAATCCTTCATCGTGAAGAAGATCAGCGATTCGCCGGGGCGCGAATAGCTGCGCAGGAAGTCGATGGCCGGCGTTTCCTGCAGCTTGCGGCCGATCCGGTCGGTGACCTGTTCCTGCACCTGCCGCGCGGTCGCGCCGGGCCAGAACGTGCGGATCACCATCACGCGGAACGTGAACGGCGGGTCTTCGGATTGCGCGAGGCGGGTGTAGGCAAGCATGCCCGCGAGCGTCGCGAGCGCGATCAGGTAGACGACCAGCGCCTGGTGGCGCAGCGCCCACGCCGACAGGTTGAAGCGGCCTTCTTCGTAGGAAACGCTCACGATGCGAAGTCCTCCGGATGCAGCGGCGCGATCGCGCGGACCTTCTCGCCCGCGCTGACCGTATGCACACCCTGCAGCACGACGCGCTCGCCGGGCTGCAGCCCGTGCGACACCGTTACCGTGCGCTCGTTGAAGCGCGCGACGTCGACGCGGCGCAGCTCGAGCGTGTCGTCCTTCGTGCGCACGACCCACACGGCCGGTTGCGGGCCGTCGTGGAACAGCGCGGTCGCGGGCAGCGTGATCGACTGCGCGTCGCCGGCGGCCGGTGCGCCGTCGAACGCGACGCTGGCCGTCATCCCGAGCCGAATCGCCGGGTCGGGCGCGGCGAGCGTGAGCTTCACGCGATACGTGCGGCTTTGCGGATCGGCGGCCGGTGCGATTTCGCGCACTTTCGCGGCGAACGGGCGGCCCGGCAGCGACGGCAGCGTGACGGTGGCCGCGTGGCCCGGCGTGAGCGATGCAAGCGCGGCCTCGGGCACGTCGCTGACGACGTCGACGTCGCCGGACCACGCGAGCTGGTAGACGGCCTGGCCGGCCGACACGTTCTGGCCGGTGTCGGCCTGTTCGGCGGTGATATAGCCCGCGTGATCGGCGACGAGCGTCGCGTAGCGGAGCTGGTTCTTCGCGAGCGCGAGCTGCTGCTGCGCCTGCTCGCGCTGCGCGAGCGCCGACGTGTAGCTGTTCTCGGTCTGCTCGAGCTGCGCGGTCGCGATCAGGTTCTCGCGCGCCTGCGCGCGATCGCGGTCGAGCTGCTGCTTCGCGAACGCGAGGCTGTGCGTCGCGGCATCGAGTTGCGCCTGCGCGCTCGCGGCATTCTTCTCGACGTCGGACGGATCGAGCAGCGCGACGACCTGGCCGACCTTGACCGTATCGCCGAGGCGCACCTTGCGCTCGATGATCTTGCCGGCGATGCGGAACGACAGCGGGGTGGCGTAGCGCGGCTGGATCTCGCCGGGGAGCGTGCGTGCGACGGCAGCGTCGTCGGCATGGGCGGGCAGCGCGACGACGGGGCGCGGGGCGGGCGACGCGGATTCTTTCGGATGACAGGCGGCGACGACGAGCGCGGCGCCGACCAGCAGCGCGACGCGGGAACCGGAGCGATTCACGAAACCCCCAGATGAGGTGAGAGCGAGAGCGGAACGAAGCCGGCAAGCGCGGCGGGCGCTTGCCCCGAGCGGCGCCGGCACGGGCGTGCGGACACCATCTTTCAGAAACTGTGGCGAATTCTAATACACACCTGTATCTGAATGCAAAGATGAATCCGTAAGGGAAAGGGTGCTAGACTGCGCGCCATGAAACCTCAGCGCTTAACTCGCGAGCAGAGCAGGGACCAGACGCGCGAACGTCTGCTGATTGCCGCACACCGTATTTTTCTGAAGAAAGGCTTTGTCGCCGCGAGCGTCGAAGACATCGCGGCCGCGGCCGGCTATACGCGCGGCGCGTTCTACTCGAATTTCCGCAGCAAGTCCGACCTGTTGCTGGCATTGCTGGAGCGCGATCACGCGGAGGTGCAGGCCGATTTCCAGGCGATCTTCGACGGGGGCGGAACGCGCGAGCAGATGGAGTCGATGTCGCTCGCGTATTACCGGACGCTGTTTCAGGACGACGAATATTCGCTGCTGTGGGGCGAGGCGAAGCTGCAGGCCGCGCGCGACGCGAAATTCCGCGTGCGCTTCAACCAGTTCCTGCATGGCAAGCGCCTGCAGATGGCGGAGTTCATCCGGCGCTTCTCCGAACGCGCGGGCACGCCGCTGCTGCTGCCAGCGGAGACGCTGGCGTTCGGGCTGATGTGCCTGTGCGATGGCGTGCAGTCGTACTACTCGGCCGATCCGCAGCACGTGTCGGCCGAGGTGGCCGAGTCGGTGCTGGCGGGATTCTTCGCGCGCGTGGTGCTCGGGCGCGCGCCGGACTGAGCGGGCCCCGGCCTCGAACCCCCTTCGTCACGCTGCCGGCGGCGAACCGGCCGGTCAGCGTTCGCCGGTCATTCGCCGGTACGCATCGAGCAGCGACGTCTTGTAGACGACCCCGGCGAGCGTCGGCTCGGCTTCGCTTTCGATCACCGGCAGGCGTTCGCCCTGGAACGCCATGAAGCGTTCGAGCGCGGTGGCGAGTGGCATGTCGGGCGTGAGCAGCGGAAACGGCGTGTGCACATAGTGCGCGGCCGTCTTGTCGGCCGTGTCGCGCTTGTCGAGCAGGTCCGACGTGATGTCCTTCAGCGCGACCGCGCCGCGAAAGCGCCCGGCGTCGTCGGTCACGTACAGATACTTCACCGGATATTCGAGGAACACGCGCGTCATGTCGGCGACGCTCGCGGTGAGCGGCACGACCGTCTGCGCGGGCTGGATCAGTTCGCGCATCTGCGTGGTGCGGATCCGGCTGCGTTCCTCGGCATCCTGGTGGTGGTGCAGCGTGATCTCGTACATCGACGTCGTGCCGGTCGCGCGCGCGACGAAGTACGCGAATACGCAGGACACCAGCAGCGGCAGCACGACCTGGTAGCTGAGCGTCATCTCGAAGATCATCAGGATCGCCATCAGCGGCGCCTGCGTGGCGCCCGTCAGGAACGCGCCCATCCCGACGATCGCGTACGCGAAGTACGCCGACGTATGGCCGGGCCACACCGCTTGCATCGCGAGCCCGAACAGCGAGCCGAACACCGCGCCGACGAACAGCGTCGGCGTGAACACCCCGCCGATCGCGCCGGAGCCGACGGTGGCGGAGGTCGCGATCACCTTGAACACGAGCACCGCGACGAGTGCCTGCCAGGTCCACGGCGAGTGGAGGATGAGGTTCACCACGCTGTAGCCGTTGCCCCACACGTCCGGCACCCAGACCGAGATCACGCCGACGACGAGGCCGCCGAGCGCGAGCCGCACGGGCAGCGGCACGGGCAGCCGCTTGAACTGGTTCTTCGACGCATCGAGCAGGTGCAGGAACTGTGGCGCGAGCACGCCGCACAGCGCGCCGAGCACGACGAACAGCAGCACTTCCGGGCCGGTGACGGCCGGAAACACCGGCATCTCGTACGGCGGCCGGTAGCCGGCGAATTCGCGCATCACGATGTTCGCGACGACCGACGAGACGATCATCGGCCCGAGACTTTCCATCGCGATGCCGCCGAGCACGATCTCCGACACGAAGAAGGCGCCGGCGATCGGCGCGTTGTACGCGGACGTGATGCCGGCGGCCGCCCCGCAGGCGACCAGCAGGCGCAGGCGCGGCGGGTCGAAGTGCACGAAGCGGCCGACCAGCGACGCGGCGAGCGCCGCGAGCTGCACCATCGGGCCTTCGCGGCCGATCGAGCCGCCGCTGCCGATCGTCAGCAGCGACGACACGCTGCGCCACAGGCTCTGGCGGACCGGCACGATGCCGTTGCCGAGCGCGACCGATTCCATGTAGTCGGTCTTGGCGGCCTGCTTGGCGCCGCGGGTCGCGAGCAGCAGTACGCAGCCGGCGAGGAAGCCGCCCGCGGCCGGCATCCAGAACCGCACGTACCACGGCAGGCGCTTGGCCATCTGCACGAAGCTGCCGCTTTGCCCGGAGATCAGGTGCTGCATCAGGTCGATGCCTTCGCGGAACGCCATCGTGGCAAAGGCGCCGCCGACGCCGACGATGGCCGACCAGATCAGCATCGTATGGGCGTCCGACAGGCGGAACAGCGTTTGGGCGCGAGTGCGCAGCTTCAGCAGGAACGAGAGCACGGCTGAAAGAGGGCGATGGAAAACGACGCGAAGCATAGCACTGCGCCGCGCCCGCGGGATCCTCCCGTCGGGCGCGGCGCGCGAAGTGTCACGGGCGGGCAACTCAGCCAAGCCAGTGCTGAACGGCCCAGGTGATCCCGTAGCCGCCGGCGATCAGCCACACGTACAGGATCAGGCCGGTCATCAGCGCCCGGGGGCCGGCTGCGCGGATCTGCGCGACGCGGGTTTCGATGCCGAGCGCGGTCATGGCCATCGTCAGCGCGAAGGTGTCGAGCACGTTCAGCGTGTGGGTGACGTCGGTGGGCAGCACGTTCAGCGAATTGACGATCACGAAACCGAGGAAACCGAGCGCGAACCAGGGCACGGCCACCTTGCGCTTGCCTTGCGCGCCGCCGGCGGTCGCACGTGCCGAGCGGGCCAGCCACCCGCCGAGCACCAGCAGCACCGGCACGAGCAGCATCACGCGGGTCATCTTGACGATCGTCGCGATGTGCGCGACCTGCGGGCTGATGTCGCTTGCTGCGCCGACCACCTGCGCGACCTCGTGGATCGTGCCGCCGAAGAACAGGCCGAGGCCGGCCGGATCGAGGTTCAGCAGCCCGGCGTGATACGCGATCGGGTACAGGAACATCGACAGCGTGCCGAACAGCACGACGCTGCCCACGGCCATCGCGCTCTGGTGCGGCTTCGACTGCAGCGTCGATTCGAACGCGAGCACGGCGGCCGCGCCGCAGATCGCGCTGCCGGCGGCGGTCAGCAGGGCCGAATCGCGGTCGAGCTTCATGATCTTGATGCCGGCCCAGGTGCCGATCACGAGCGTGCTGACGACGACCAGCACCGACACCGTCAGGCCCGGCAGCCCGACCTGCGCGACTTCCTGCAGGCTCACGCGCAACCCGAAGAACGCGACCGCGATGCGCAGCAGCTTGCGCGCGGAGAAATTGACGCCGGCCGCCCAGCTGGCCGGCATGCCGTCGCGCAGCGCGTTGCCGTACAACGCGCCTGCAACGATGCCGACGATCAGCGGCGACAGGCCGAGCCCCGCGATCGCGGGAAGCTGGGACAGGCTCGTGACGGCGGCGGCGAACAGCGCGACGAACAGCACGCCGTTCAACTGGCCGCGCATCGACGGCGCGGCGGGGCTGAGATGGGGACTCGGAGCAGTGGACATGGAAGCACCGTGATGGAGCGTGTGGCGATGGTGTAATCCTAATTTCGTTATATCGATATGAAAAATTGTGATTTGTGACGTAAACTATCCGGAAAGCCGATAATTTATCCCCATGACCCCGGATCAACTGATAACGTTCGCCGCCGTCGCCGAGCACCTGAACATCAGCCACGCCGCCGTGGCGCTGCATCTGTCGCAGCCGGCCGTGTCGGGCCAGTTGCGGCTGCTACAGGACGAATTCGGCGAGCCGCTGTACCAGCGCGACGGCCGCGGCATCCGCCTGACCCCCGTCGGCGAACAGCTCGCGCAGTACGCGAAGGCGCAGCGCGACACGTTTGCGCAGGCGCGTGCGTTTCGTGACGCGGTACGCGGCCTCGAGGCCGGCACGTTGCGCATCGGCGCGAGCACGACGCCCGCGAGTTACCTGCTGCCGTACCTGATCGCGGCGTTCCAGCCGCGCGCGCCGCGCGTGGCGATCCAGACGATGAGCGGCAACACGGCCGACGTGGTCGCGGCGCTGCCGTCGCTCGATATCGCGATGATCGAAGGGCCGCCCGGCGAGGCGCTGCCGCCGGGCACCGCGGTGCACGCGTGGCGAGAGGACGAGATCGTGGCGATCGTGCCGACCGGGCATCCGCTGGCGGCGCCCGAATACGCGTCGGGGGTCACGCTCGACGCGCTGGCGGCCCATCCGCTCGTGCTGCGCGAGGCAGGTTCCGCCGTGCGGCAGCTCGTCGAGCGCGCGTTCGCGCAAGGCGCGGCGCCGATGCGCGTCGCGTTCGAGATCGCGGGCGTCGAGGCCGTGAAGGAAGCCGTGCGGGCCGGGATGGGCGTCGGGTTCGTATCGGCGATGTCGCTGCGTCACGACGATGCCGCGCTCGCGATGCGATCGCTCGCGCCCGAGCCGCTCACGCGGCACTTCTCGATCCTCGTGCCGCATGGCGGCGCGCCGTCGCGGCTCGCCGCGCAGTTCCTCGCGATGAGCCTCGCGCAGACGCCCGCGTGACGGGCCGCGCGCGCCGTCACGCGTATGCGAGCACCAGCGCGGCGCCTTTCTCGCCGATCATCAGCGCCGGTCCCTGCGTGTGCCCGGACGTGATGCGCGGCATGATCGACACGTCGATGACCCGCAGCCCCTCGACCCCGCGCACGCGCAATTGCGGATCGACCACCGCGTCGTTGCCGGTGCCCATCCGGCACGTGCCGACCGGGTGGCTGAGCGAGCCCGCATGGCTCAGGATCCAGTTGCGGATCTCGGCGGGCGTGCGTACCGACGGCCCGGGCGTCTGCTCTTCGCCGCGCCAGGCCGACAGCCCCGGCGCGTTGCCGAGCGAGCGCATCAGCTCGAAGCCCTGCACGCATTGCTCGAAGTCGCCCGGCGCCGACAGGAAGTTCATGTCGATCAGCGGCGCGGTGGCCGGATCGGCCGAGCGCAGCGCGACGCGGCCCCGGCTCTGCAGCCGCATCATGTCGCCCGTGACCGAATAGAAACCGCGCAGCTCCTGCTCGGACTGGCCGCACGTATAGCGTCCGCGCATCATCTCGGCCGCATTGGCCGGCTGGCCGTCGGCATTCGCGTTCGCCCAGACGATCGCGTAGCCCTCGTTGACGGGCTGGTCGAGGATCGGCTGCCGCGACGTCCAGATGCCCTGGAAGATCAGCGCGTCCATCAGGTTCGCGCCGACGCCCGGCAGGTCCGCCTGCACGGGGATGCCGAGCCGCCGCAACTGCGCGGCGTCGCCGACGCCCGAGCGCATCAGGATCTGCGGCGAGTTGATGGCGCCGGCGCACAGCAGGATTTCCCGGTCGGCCGCCGCGCGCACGCGCGTGCCGCCACGGATGTAGAACACCGCGGCGGCGCGCCCCGTGCCGTTGAACTCGATCCGTTCGACGAGCGATTCGGCGGCCAGCGTCAGGTTCGACTGCCGCGCGAGCAGCGGCTCGACGTAGCGCTGGTAGCTCGTCACGCGCTGGAAGCGCGTGTCGATCGTCGAGCGCAGCGGCGACACGCCGGCCATCGGACGCCCGTCGTTGTAGTTCGGGTTGTAGCGGTGGCCGAGCTGCTCGCTCGCGCTGACGAACGCCTCGCCGAACGCGTTGCGCGTCGTGGTGGTCGGCTGCAGCATGCTTTCGACCTGCTCGAAGTGCGGCGCGACGTCCTGGTAGCGCCAGCCGGCGCAGCCGTACTGGCTCGCCCACTGGTCGAAGTCGGCGGGCGCGCCGCGCACGTAGACCATGTCGTTGTGCGCGGTGCAGCCGCCCGTCACCTTCGCGCGCCAGACGTCCATCACGCGGTCGTTCATGCGCGTCTGGGGCACGCTCTTGTAGCCCCAGTGAATCGCGTCGATGCGATACAGGCAGTTGATCTGGTTCGGGTCGCGGATCGGCGGGTAATGCGACGCGAGCGGCCCGGCCTCGAGCAGCAGCACCTTGATCGACGGGTTGGCGGCGAGTCGCGCGGCGACGATGCTGCCCGCCGAGCCGGAGCCGATGACGATGTAGTCGTAGTGTTCGTCCATGGGGTTCTCCTGGTGCGTGTGAGCCGGCGCGGTGCCGTCAGCCGCGCGGGTCGAGCAGCCGGCCGTACGGGCCGTGCAGCGCGAGCGTGGACTGCGCGCCGTAGAAGCCGGCGATGCCGCTCCACGCGCGGTGGTTCAGTTCGAGCAGGAACAGGATGCGGTGCATCGCGATCGCCTGGCGCGCGGGATCGATCGCGGCGATCCGCTCGAACATGTCGCGGGAGATGCTGTTGTGGTTCAGCGATTCGTTCAGCTCCTCGTGATCGCTGGATACGCTGTGGAACGCGTCGTTGTCCTTGACCGCGGCCATCAGGCGCAGCGACATCTTCGGCGGCTCGCCGAAGATGCCCTCGACGACCATGATCGCGGCGAACGACGACACCGGATCGGCATCGGCGAGCAGCGTGAGCGTGTCGACGAACGCGAAGTGCAGCGGCAGCGGCACGATCTGCGGGAGCAGGTGGCGCGCGACGCCGAGCGCCTCGCAGGTCGTGCTTTCGAGCGCCTCGTGGCCGTATTCCTCGCCGTAGTAGCGGAACATCATCGCGCGCAGCGGGATGCTGAGCCGCATGCTCAGCAGCGGCGCGATGATTTCGACGAAGCGCCGCGTCACGTGGTACTGCTCGATGAACGGGCCCGCGACGAGCGGCGAATAGTCGCCGTGCAGCGCATCGATCGCGCTCACGTACGGATTCGCGCCCCAGCGGTTCAGCGTTTCGCGCGTGATCAGTTCGGTCTGGCGCATGAACTCGAGCCCGCTCGACAGCGACACGGCCGGCAGGTCCGCGCACGGCAGCCGCTGCGCGTCGTCGCCGCTCGCGGCGACGAGGCTCGACGCGACGAGCCACAGATGCGACATCAGATCGTGCTCGTCGTACAGTCCGGCCGTGTCGAACCGCGGATCCTGCGCGGCGCTCGCGCGGGGCGTGCCGGAAAACACGTCGAGCATCAGGTCGACGGCTGCCAGCGTGAGCGGCGCCGCGCGGTGGAAGTATGCGAACTCGATGCGCAGCAGCGCGAGATGGAAGTTGGGTTCGACCTGCGCGTCGAACGGATCGTCGTGCGCGTCGAACAGCGTGCGCGCGGAGGCGGGCCGGTCGAGGTGCAGCCGCAGCGTCGCGGCGTCGCGCGCGATCGCATCGCGCCGCGCGGAGTCGAGCCCGGCCAGGCTCGCGGCGACCGTCTGCGCGATGCACGAGTCGATCCGCGCGGCCTGCGCGGCGAGCGCATCGGCGGCCGTATCGACGGCCTCGCCAATCAGCGAATGCGTGTCGAGAAACGTGCCGAGCGCGTGCCAGCCGGAGTCGGGTTCGCTGTCGAGCAGCGTCGACCACAGCGGCGACGCCGTGTCGGTCAGGCCGTGGAGCTGCGCCGCGATCTGGTCGGCGGCGTCGCTCGCGTCGAACGCCAGCCGGTATTCGTGGGCGCCCGCGCGCATGCTGACGAGCGCCGAACCGGGCTCGTGGTGGATCGCGTCGATGACGAGGCGCGGCGACTGATAACGCTGAAATGTCCAGAGCTCCATGGCGGCCCTCAGTGGAAGATGCGCGGCAGCGGCGCGCTGTCGTCTGCGTAGTAGGCGAGGATGGTGTGTTCCTGGCGCACCAGCGTCTCGACTATCAGCGAGACGTTGCGCTTGGTGACGGTGCAGGCTTCGGGATCGATCGCGGTGTCGAGCGCCATCAACTGCCGCGAGATGTCCTCGTGCCGGTACGTGTCGTTCAGGTCCGCGTGTGCGCGCAGCGGCCGGTAGAACCCATCGGGCAGGCCGAGCGCGACGCAGCGCGCGTCGAACGCGTCGATGAACGCGGGCTGCGCGCGCTCGAACAGGAACAGGCTCGCCTTGAACGACAGCGGATGCTGGCGCGCGTGCACGCCGAGCGCGGCCGCGAGCGAAAACGTCGCGGGCAGCGGCTGGTGCTGCTCGATCTCGGCATCGGCGAGCCCCGCGGCCTTCAGCGCCGCCGCGAGAAACCGGTCGTGGCCGAGCTCCGATTTCAGGAAGTCCTGCAGCAGCGTGCGCTCCGCGGTACTGGCGGCCCAGCCGAGCGCGGGGCCGATCAGCCCCGGCGCCGCGCGCACGATCCAGTAATACTCGAGGGCATAGCCGATCAGCTGGCGGCGTGTCGCGCGCTGTTCGACCAGCGCGCGCAGGAATGCCGAGCGCGCGCTGCGCGCGGCGGTGCGATCCGCGATCCGGCGGATGTCGCGGTACAGCTGCGCGCCGCTCGTCGCGACCGCGGCGCGGCGCGGATCCGATTCGATCAGCAGGCGCAGCGCGTTGAAATCGGCGAGCAGAGGCGGAATCTTGTCGGCGATGCGGCGCGAGCGCGTGGCCAGTTCCTCGGGCGTCAGGCCGCCCACGTGCAGGTCGCCGATCAGGCGTGCGACGTCGGTCGCCTCGTCCGGCGCGAAGCGGAACGTGCACTGCCGGGCGCCGGCACACAGCACGGCGTCGGTATCCGTGAGCTGCGAGGTGACGATGCCGCGGAATTTCGGCATCGCAGGAGCTGCTAGCGAGCTGTCCATGGTGGTCGCCTCACAGGTCGGACACGCGCCGCAGCAGCGGCGCGTCGGAAGTGTAGTAATGCCAGACGGCCGTGTAGAAGTCGTCGTAGAGCTCGACGAACAGCCGCAGCTGGGCCTTCACGCGCGCGACGGTGGCGGCGTCGAGCACTGGGACGTCCTGGAAGATCGCGCGTGTCAGGCTGCCGTGCGCGGCGTTGAGGTTGATGTTCGCGTGTGTCTTGAGCGGGCCGACGAGCCCGTCGGGCAGTTGCGCGCGCTCGCACGCCTGGATGAAGCTGTCGTGCTGCATGCCCTGGCCTTCGAGCAGGCCGAGCGTCGTGAAGAAGAACAGCGGATCGCTGTGCGACCAGTACGCGAGCGCGTTGCACAGCCCCATCGTCTCGGGCAGCGGGATCGCATCGAGCATGTCGGCGCGGCTCAGCCCCGCGAAATTCAGTGCGCGCAGCAGGATCTCGTCGTGCCCGTACTCCTCGGAGAAGAAACGGTTGAGCGTCAGTCGCACCGGCGTGCTCGGCACGTAGGACAGCACGGGCGCATCGAAATAGCTTTCGCGGAACAGGAAGTGCCAGTTCTCGATCACCATGCCGATCGCGAGCCGTTCGGGCAGGTCGCCCGGCGAGCGCGTGTCGAGGCACGCGCGCCAGAACGGATTGCGGTAGAGCGTCTGCTCGCAGTACTGCTCGACGAGATCCTCGATCTCGAGGATCACTTCCGAGCCCGCGCGGCTCGCGACCGGCGCGTCGTCGTCGATCAGGCCGGCCTCGTCGAGCGTGCCGACCAGTTCGTCGAGCAGCGCGCGCGGCAGCTCGGGCTCGTCGCGCGCGATCTCGTCGAGATCGTGGCGGCCGTCGAACTGGTCAAGCGTGCGGGCCAGCGCGACGGCGGCATGCGGGCTGCCGGGCAGCGCGTCGACGTGCCGCAGCGCCACGGGCGCCACCAGCCGCGGGCGGGGCGCGGGCGATTCGATCCGTTCCATGATGAGGCTCCCGAAGTGGGCGCGCGGGGCGGGCGTGCGGCTCGCCCCGCAACTAGCTGAACCGGTGCGGCGGCGATTACAGGTGGATCGCGATCAGCGTCGGCGTGCCATCGGGCTTGTTGACGGTGACAAGGTAGTGCTTGCCGCCGAGCGTGCCCGTATTGATGTAGAGATCCACCTTGTGGCCGTCGAACACGTTCTTGCCCGGTTCGGCGTTTTTCACTTCATGAACCGTTGCCTGCTGAGTATTTGCCATATCGATCACCGTTTGAAAAATGAAAGGGCATCCGGCCTGATTCGAATAATCGGGCTGGAGAATTTGCAGAGAAATCCGGAACGAAATGAGAATGTCTGGTTTATTTCCTTTCATCCGTTGTACGGATGATTAATTGGTCGATATTCATCCGCACATGGTCATGAATGCGGCCCGTGCCGAAAGCGGCAAGCCGTCCGCCTGTTTCGCGATCGCGACCTTGAGATCCGCGCCGCCGACGATCAGCGCGTGGCGATCGGCGCCGGCGCGCGGGTCGACGGTCTGCAACGCGTCGACCTCCTTGACGGCGACCTTGGTGCCTCGCGGCACGATGACAGTAAGCGGTTCACTCATAGCAACCTCCGACGATGAGAACGGGCGCAAGCGCCCAGCCGCCATTAGCGCGGCACGCAGCCATGCCGCGGCCAAGGCGGCACCGGAGCGGCGGCATCTCCGATCTTCAAATATGGTGGAATGATTCGCTGGAATGGAGCCCCGTTTTATCTTCTTGTAAAAGTGAAAGTTATTTTAAGCATCTGCGGATTTCTTGAATTACCGGAATCCTGGAGATAATCTAGTACAACGTTTGCGCGATTCAAGATCGATTTAATGGCATGTGCGATTATTTTCCCTGAATCAGCACATGCGTCGATCGTTTCGAAAAATGCATCGACGGGTGGTCGAGCGAACCAGGAGACCAAGACATGGGCGAGACGACGGAAACCGGCGCGCGGCCGAGGCTGCGGCATTGCACGCTCGTCGCGCTGGCCGGCGAGCGGCTGGCAATGATCGTGGGCGACGAGCGCTTCGAGCTCGAGCAGGTGCAGGGCACGCGCGACGCGTTCCTGCGCATGAAGCGCTACCTGGACGGGCGGCACACGCTCGAGGACATCGCGCAGCGCTCGGACGTGTCGTTCGGCAGCGTGCGGACGATCGTCGGGCAACTGGAAGAACTCGGCCTGCTGCGCCGCGAACGGCCGGCCGCCACGATCGCCGCGGCGGACTTTCTCGAGCGGGTCGAGCGCAGCGCCCGAATGTGGCGCGCGCAGATCGGCTATCACCGGCTGTTCGGCATGCTCGAGCGGGGCGAGGCCGGCCGCGACCTGATCGCCGGGCTGCTGCTCGAGACCTACCACTTCGTGCGGCTCGCGCCGCGTCACGTCGGCGCGGCGATCGCGCACTGCCGCGACCAGGCGACGGCCGAGCTGCTGTGCGGCTACCTGGCCGACGAGTACGCGCATCACGGGCTGATCGCCGCATCGGTCGAGAAGCTCGGCATCCCGCGCGAGCAGATCCGCGACGCGCATCCCGTGATCGGTACGCTGTCGCTCGTGAACATGCTGTGCGAGGTCGGCCGCGCGTCGTCGCTCGGTTACCTGTGCTGCCTGAAGCTGATCGAGGCGAGCCCGGAGGACGAGGCCGGCGCGCGCGGCGCGTGGGGCGAGATCGCGCGCGCCGCCGGGCTCGACGCGGACGTGTTCGACGGCCTGATGCGCCATATGCGCATCGACGTCGGCGCGGGCCATGCGGGCCTGCTGGAGCAGGCGCTCGCGCGCACGCCCGACGTGTCGGCCGACGCCGCGCACGTCGCGATCAATCACATGCACGACGTGAAGCACGCGTTCGATCAGTTCCATGACCAGGTGATCCAGTACTACACCGACATGTCGAACTACGTGCCGCGGCTGAAGGTCGACTTCTTCTCGCTATGAGCGGGGCCGACGCGACAGGGCGGGGCGCGGGCGAACGGTTCGTCGACCTCGACTTCAATGCGCGCACACCCGTCGCGCCGGAAGTGATCGATGCGATGGCGCCGTACTGGCGCGGCGTGTACGGCAACCCGTCGGCGTCGCACCGGCAGGGGCGGCTCGCGCGCGATGCGCTCGACGGCGCGCGGGCGGCCGTCGCGGCACGCGTCGGCGTCACGCCCGAATGGATCGTGTTCACGAGCGGCGCGACCGAAGCGAACAACCTCGCGCTTGCCGGCTTCGCGTGGTCGGACAACGCGCGCGCCGGGCCTTCGCCATGACTACACCGGCCCGGCGGATCATCGTGCGCGCGGTCGAGTATCCGTCGATCCAGTCCGCGGCGGCCACGCAGCGTGATGGCGCCGGCCGTCCCGCGATGAACAGCCTGCTAGGGATTTCCACTATGGTGCGGACCCCGCCCGAGGCGCACCATCCGTCTCAAATGAATGGAACCGGTTCCATTCCGGAAATAGAAGGGCAATATGGCAGACATCGTGATCGTGGCGAGCGCATTCGGGATGGACCGGGTGCGACAGGAGGGCCACCGTGCATTCGTCGCGACCGCGGCGGCATCCGGTGCGACCGGTTTCGAGGTGCGGCGCGAACTGTTCGCGTCGGAAGACGACACTGCGCCCGGCGCGCTGGCCGCGCTTGGCGCGCAACTGGCCAGCCACGGGTTGTGGTCGGTCTATTCGACGCCGGCCAACCTGTACACGGAAGCGGGCGCGCTCGATGCGGACGCATTGGGCGGCGCGCTCGCGGAAGCCGACGCGCTCGGCGCGCGCTTCGTGAAATTCCAGCTCGGCGGCTTCGCCGGCGACGCGCACGCGGCCGAGATCGTCGCGCTGTCGCGCGGCGCGCGGGCCCGCGTGGTGGTCGAGAACGGTCAGCTTCCGGCCGGTGGCGCGCTCGCGCAGTTCCGCGGGCTGTTCGACGCACTGGCCGCGGCGGGCATGCCCGATGCGCTCGGGATGACGTTCGACATCGGCAACTGGCAGTGGCCGGGCGAAGCGCCGCTTGATTGCGCGCAAGTGCTCGCGCCGCATGTGGAATACATTCACTGCAAGGCAGTCGCGGGCGAGGGCGCGCGCCGTTTCGCCACCGCGCCGGCCCCGAACGACCCGCTCGTGACCGGCGTGCTCGCGGTGCTGCCGCAACACGCGCCGCGCGGCATCGAGTTCCCGTTCGACGCGGCCGACCTGGCGGGCGATGCATGCCGGCGCGTTGCGTGGCTCGCCACGGCGTGACGGCGGAAGGATCCTGGAGAGTACATTCATGAAAGCAGCACTCGATGTCGTGACCTACGGCGAAGCGATGGCGATGTTCGTCGCGACCGAGCCCGGCCATCTCGCGCACGCGACGCAGTTCACGAAGCGGGTCGCGGGCGCCGACCTGAACGTCGCGATCGGCCTGTCGCGGCTCGGCTTCCGGGTCGGCTGGATGAGCCGTGTCGGCCGCGATTCGTTCGGCGGCTACGTGCTCGACACGCTGGCGCGCGAGGGCATCGACGCGTCGTGCGTGAGCGTCGATCCGCGTTACCCGACCGGTTTCCAGCTCAAGTCGCGCAACGACGACGGCAGCGACCCGACCGTCGAATATTTCCGCAAGGGCTCGGCCGCGAGCCACCTGTCGTGCGACGACTACGTGGCCGACTACGTGCTCGGCGCGCGCCACCTGCACCTGACGGGCGTCGCGCCGGCGATCTCCGCGACGTCGTGCGAGCTCGCGTTCAAGCTCGCGCGCGAAATGCGCGCGGCCGGCAAGACGATCTCGTTCGACCCGAACCTGCGCCCGACGCTGTGGCCGTCCGCCGACGTGATGGCGAAGACGCTGAACGCGCTCGCGTCGCTCGCGGACTGGGTGTTGCCGGGCATCGCCGAAGGGCGGCAACTGACCGGGCACGACACGCCGGCCGACATCGCGGGCTTCTATCTTGCACAGGGCGCGCGCGGTGTCGTGATCAAGCTCGGTGCGGAAGGCGCGTACTACCGGATGGCCGACGGCCGTGACGGAACCGTGGCGGGCGAGCGCGTGCAGAACGTCGTCGATACGGTCGGCGCCGGCGACGGCTTCGCGGTCGGCGTGGTCAGCGCGCTGCTGGAGGGCAGGACGGTCGAGCAGGCGGTGGCGCGCGGCAACCGGATCGGTGCGCTCGCGATCCAGGTGATCGGCGACTCGGAAGGGTTGCCGACCCGCGCCGCGCTCGATCGATTCGAAAACGTCAGCAATCGCACCGATCGCTTAGAGGAAAGCTTCACCGCGCAATGAGAGGCCGGACACGGCACAATCCGCGGACTCATTTCGTCGTGCATGCGCACGGCAAGGTACGGGGCCGGAGTAAGCGCTAAAGCGTTTGTTCTGGTCGACTGCGAAGCGTGGGGCCGGAATAAGCGCAAAAGCGCTAACTTCGGCCGACCGCGAAGCATGGGATCCACGTAAGCGCTAAAGCGCTAACGTGGATCGACCGCGAAGCATGGGATCCACGTAAGCGCTAAAGCGCTAACGTGGATCGACACAGGAGACATTCTGATGGCCAACACACTCGCTGCCCGCCGCTGGTGGACGATCATGCCGATCGTCTTCATCACGTACAGCCTCGCCTACCTCGACCGCGCGAACTACGGCTTCGCGGCCGCGGCCGGCATCAACCAGGACCTCGGGATCAGCAAGGGCCTGTCGTCGCTGATCGGTGCGCTGTTCTTCCTCGGCTATTTCTTCTTCCAGATTCCCGGCGCGATCTATGCGGAACGCCGCAGCGTGAAGAAGCTCGTGTTCGTCAGCCTGATCCTGTGGGGCGCGTGCGCGGCGCTCACAGGCGTGGTCAGCAACATCCCGTCGCTGATGGCGATCCGCTTCGTGCTCGGCGTCGTCGAGGCGGCCGTGATGCCGGCGATGCTGATCTACATCAGCAACTGGTTCACGAAGAACGAACGCTCGCGCGCGAACACGTTCCTGATCCTCGGCAACCCGGTCACCGTGCTGTGGATGTCGATCGTGTCGGGCTATCTCGTGCACGAATTCGGCTGGCGCCACATGTTCATCGCCGAAGGCGTGCCGGCCGTGCTCTGGGCCGTGTGCTGGTGGTTCCTCGTGCAGGACAAGCCGGCCGATTCGCCGTGGCTCAACGCGCAGGAAAAGCGCGACCTCGACGCCGCGCTCGCGGCCGAGCAGGCAACGATCAAGCCCGTGCGCAACTATGGCGAAGCGTTCCGCTCGCCGGCCGTGATCAAGCTGTGCGCCCAGTATTTCTGCTGGAGCATCGGCGTGTACGGCTTCGTGCTGTGGCTGCCGTCGATCGTCAAGAACGGCTCCGACCTCGGGATGGTCGCGACCGGCTGGTTGTCGGCGCTGCCGTACCTCGCCGCGACGATCGCGATGATTGCCGCGTCGTGGGCGTCCGACAAGGTCGGCTCCCGCCGCGGTTTCGTGTGGCCGTTCCTGCTGATCGGCGCGGCTGCGTTCGCCGCATCGTACGCACTTGGCTCGTCGCACTTCTGGATCTCGTATGCGCTGCTGGTCGTGGCCGGCGCCGCGATGTACGCGCCGTACGGCCCGTTCTTCGCGATCGTGCCGGAACTGCTGCCGAAGAACGTCGCCGGCGGCGCGATGGCGCTGATCAACAGCATGGGCGCGCTCGGTTCGTTCGTCGGCTCGTACTTCGTCGGCTACCTGAACGGGGCGACCGGCTCGCCCGTCGCGTCGTACGCGTTTATGAGCGCCGCGCTCGTCGCCGCGGTGATCCTCACGCTGTCCGTCAAACCCCAGGCGCGCGATACGCATCCGCTCGCGACGCCGCTGCAAGGAAAATGAATCCGATGAAGCCCCGTATCGTCGCGTACAAGCCGCTGCCCGATGACGTCCTCGCGTACCTGCGCGAGCATGCGGACGTCGTGCCGGCCGACGGCGCCGCCGCCCTCGCCGATGCGCTCCGCGACGCGGACGGCGCGATCGGCGCGAGCCTGAAGGTCACGCCGCAGATGCTCGACCGCGCACCGCGGCTGAAAGCGTGGTCGACGATCTCGGTGGGCTACGACAACTTCGACGTCGCGGATCTCACGCGGCGCGGGATCGTGCTCGCGCATACGCCGGACGTGCTGACCGAATCGACCGCCGATACGGTGTTCTCGCTGATCCTCGCGTCCGCGCGACGCGTGGTCGAGCTGGCCGAGTGGGTGAAGGCCGGCCACTGGCATCGCAGCATCGGCCCCGACCTGTACGGCACCGACGTGCAGGGCAAGACGCTGGGCATCGTCGGACTCGGGCGGATCGGCGGCGCGGTCGCGCGCCGCGCGGCGCTCGGCTTCCGGATGCAGGTGCTGTACGCGAACCGCTCCGCGCATGCGCAAGCCGAGTCACAGTACGGCGCGCGGCGCGTCACGCTCGACGAACTGCTCGCGCAATCGGATTTCGTGTGCCTGCAGGTGCCGCTGTCGCCGGAAACGCACCACCTGATCGGTGCGGCCGAATTCGCGAAGATGAAGCGCGGTGCGATCCTGATCAACGCGTCGCGCGGGCCGGTAGTCGACGAAGCCGCGCTGATCGATGCGCTGCGCGCGGGCACGATCCGCGGCGCGGGGCTCGACGTGTTCGAGAAGGAGCCGCTGGCGGCGGATTCGCCGCTGCTGCAGATGAAGAACGTCGTCGCGCTGCCGCATATCGGCTCGGCGACGCACGAGACGCGCCACGCGATGGCGCGCTGCGCCGCGGAAAACCTGGTCGGCGCGCTGGCCGGCACGCTGCGCACGAATCTCGTCAATCCGGACGCGCGCGCACGCGCTTGAGCCGCGGCGGTAGCGGGGCGACCCCGGCCGACCCCCGGCCGGCGGGGCGCCGGCTTCGTTAGAGTCGATGGTCTTGGTGCCGGAGGGCTGGCTGCGTTATGATCCCCGCGCGTCGTATCGACGGCCCGGCAATGCTGCCGGCGGCGTTTCGCGACGGGTATCCGCGCCAGATCCGGTGCGGCCGACTGCTGTTGCAGGTGACCGGGGTGGATGCCGACGCGCCGGTGCCGATCATCGCGAAGCAGGGGGGCGGCGTAAGCGCTGAAGGGCTAACGCTGACCGACCGCGAAGCATGGGGTCAGCGTAAGCGCTAAAGCGCTAACGCTGACCGACAGGGAGATTCCACCGGGTGGCTTACGTTTCCAACAACAAAGGTCCGTCTGCTCACGAAGCGGCGCGGATCGTACGTCGCGAGGCACGACAGTGACCGATTCGCAACCAACCACGACGCGTCCGGCGACGATCAGCGATGTCGCGCGCGAGGCCGGCACGGGCAAGACCAGTGTGTCGCGCTACCTGAACGGCGAGACGCACGTGCTGTCCACCGATCTGCGCCAGCGGATCGAAGCGGCGATCGCGCGGCTCAATTACCGGCCGAACCAGATGGCGCGCGGGCTCAAGCGCGGCCGCAACCGCCTGCTCGGCATGCTCGCGGCCGACCTGACCAATCCCTATACCGTCGAAGTGCTGCAGGGCGTCGAGGCCGCATGCCACGCGCTCGGCTACATGCCGCTGATCTGTCACGCGGCAAACGAAGTCGAGATGGAGCGCCGCTTCCTGCAGCTGCTCACGACCTACCGCGTCGAAGGGCTGATCGTCAACGCGCTCGGCGCCGACGAGGACGTGCTGCGCCCGCTGCGCGGCGCCGGCATCCCGGCCGTGCTCGTCGACCGCACGGTCGAAGGCTTCGAGGCCGACCTGATCGGCCTCGACAACGCCGACGCGATCGAGACGGCGCTCGCGCACCTGGTCGAACACGGCTTCGACGCGATCCATTTCGTCGTGCAGCCGTTCGAGCGCGTCAGCTCGCGGCGCCTGCGCGAGGCCGCGTTCCGTACGGCACTGGCGGCGCGCGGGCTGACGGTGCCGTCGACGGTCGTGCTCGATCTGGACGCGCCCGACGCGGTCACGGCGGCGCTGGCCGACATCGATGCCCGCATCGACGACGCGGCACGGCGTGGCGTGCGCGCGGTGCTGTTCGCCGCGAACGCGCCGGTCGCACTCGCGATCGCGCGCCACCTGCGCGCGCGTTTCGGCACCGCATGGCAGCAGCGGGCGGCGTTGCTGTCGATCGACGATCCGGAATGGGCCGAGCTGATCGGGATCACGACAATCCGCCAGCCGACCTACGAAATCGGCTACAAGGCCGTCGAATTCGTGCACGAGCGGATCGACGGCGCGGCGGGCGACGTACGCGTCTCGCTGTTGCCGGGCGAGCTGGTTGCGCGCGCGTCGACCGCAAGCTGAGTATCATTCGGGGCACGCAGCGCGTCAGGTGCGCTGCCCCGAACAAGGAAATACATGACTGTCGCTCCCGTCACGCTGGCGGTGCTGATCGCCGCCACGCTGATCATCGCGCTCCTGCCGCTCGTCCTCTACCGACTCCTGCGCAAGCCGCTGGCGCTGAACCGCCGCGACACGATCGTCGGTGTGGCCGTCTTCACGCTGTTCGCGATGATCCTCGAACGCGCGTTCCACGGGCTCGTGCTGAGCCAGACGCCGCCGGACGGCTGGCTCACGCAGCCGCTCGCGTTCGTCGCGTACAGCGCGCTCGCGACCGCCGTGTTCGAGGAAGCCGGCCGCTATCTCGGGATGCGTTTCCTGAATCGCCGCTATGGCCCGTCGTCGGCCGGCGACAGCCGCGGAATCGGCTACGGGATCGGTCACGGTGGCGCCGAAGCATGGTTCGTCGGCGTACTCGTATGGGGCCAGTGGTCGTATCTCGCGTGGCTCGCGAGCCGCGGCCAGCTCGAGACGCAGCTCGCCGACCTGCCGGGCGATACCGTCGTGCGCCTGCACGTGATGCTCGCGACGCTGTCGGCGCAGTCGATGCTGCTGTTGCTGCTCGAACGCTGCACGGCATTCGTGCTGCAGCTCGCGCTGTCGGTGCTGGTCTGGCGTGGCGTGCGCGCCGGCCGCGCGGGCGTGTTGCCGCTCGCGATCGTGCTGCACGCGCTCGCGGCCGCGCCGGCGTTGCTGTACCAGGTGCGCGTGCTGCCGGCCGCCGGGGTCGAGGCCGCGTATTTCGTGCTCGCCGCGATCCTGGTCGTCGTGCTGGTGAAGGCATGCCGGCCGTCGCAATCGGCAGCCTGACGGGAGAGACGGGATGGATGACTATCTGATCGAATGCCAGAGCGCGGAATTCGACGCGCTCGCACGCGTGATCTGCGATCTCTTTCCGGAGCAGACGCGTTTCGCCGAAAGCAGCGACGCACGCGGGCGGTTCCTGTCCGTGCAGTGGCTCGCGATGCGTTTCGGCTCGGCGCCGAAGCGGATGACGCTCGATATCCGCATCGTGCCGGCCGCGCTCGCGCGCTACCTGGCGCTCAAGCCGATGCAACGGGCGCGCAGCCATGCGGTGCTGCATGCGTATACGGAAGCGATGCTCGGGTCGCTCGAGGAGCGTCACGCGGCCGGCGAGGCCGTGGAGCGCGACGCGGAACTCGTACTCGACGAAGACTTTGCGTGACCGTTCGCGCCGGCGCCATGCCGGCGCGCTGCATTACGCGTCGCGGTAGACCTGCGCGAAGCGCTGCGCCTGCACGACACCGTAGTCGCCGGGCGCGTACTGCATCACCCAGTCGCCGGCGACGCCACGCAGCGTGTCGCCGTTTTCCGAGCGGGCGATCGTGAACGGCTCGTCCATCCGGCGCGCGAGCACGACGGCCGGCCGGTTCCGGTAGGCGCCCGGTGCGCCGTGTGCGAGTGCCGGATCGGCGGGCAGGTATTTGGCGTCGAAGCGCGCACGCGACACGACCCAGCGGTCGCCGGTCGAGCCCGTGATCAGCGCGTCGCCCGCCGCATAGCGGTTCGGGCCTTCGAGGCTCATCAGTTCGCCGTCGGCCTCCGCGAAGGCAACGGCGACGGTTTCGTCCTTGACGACGCGACGGGCCCGCGGATCGGTACGCAGGTCGAGGTGCTTGAGTTCGAGCATGGCGGGAAAGGGCGGGAAAGCGGTAAAAGCCGGGAGCTTATCCCGAATCCGGCGCGCCGTGTGACGCGCCGGTCGCCTGGAGGGGCGCTGCGCCGTTCGGCCCGGACGGGCGGTACGGCGCCGGCAGGGCGGGCGTCAGGGCTGCGCGGGTGCGCTGGCGGCCGGCGCGGCTGCCGCCTTGCCATCCGTGCCCTTCGTCTTGCCCTTGCCGCGGTGCTCGCTGCCGTGGTGCAGCCAGCTGCGGAACGTCGTGTCGGCCAGCGCCTTCTGGTCGGCCGGGAAGCTCTCGTAGAGCGGCGCGAAGGCGTCGGCGAGCTTCTTCGCGCCGTCGGCGTTCGCCTGCGACAGTTCCGCGTACTGCTTCATGTCGTCGAGTGCGGAGACGTCGTGCTTCGCCATCCGCTCGCGATAGAGGCGGCCCATCGTGTCGCCGTTATCGCGCATCGTGTCCGCGAACGTCTTCCACTGGGGTTCCTGCGCCGACGTGATCTTCAGCTGGTCGTGCAGGTATTTGATGCGCTGCTCGACGCGCGCTTCGTGGCGCGCCGCGCGCTGCTCGGCGCTCGGGGCCGACGCCGCGGCCGTCGTTGCGGGGGCCTGGGCGGGCGCTTGCGGCTGCGCCGGGGTTTGCGCGAACGCGCTGGCTGCAACGGCGAGCGTAGCGAGGGTGAGCGAGATTTTCTTCATGGTTGGCTCTCCGGGTGGTGTCTTGCGAGCGGGCGCGGCGGCGAGTGCCGCAAGCGCGCTTCTCGCGTCGCCAGCTATTAGTAGCACGTTGAATGCGGTGCAGCAGCGAATGCGACACTTGCTTACATCCGATACGAATCGAAATTGAAAGGATCCGGCCGGATCGTGGCGGCGCCGTTTGGGCGGGCCGGCGTTCGGCGCTATCATCGCGTCACCTTCCACTCAGCCGGCGCGTCGTGCCCCGGCCCAGCCTCATGCGTCCACCCCGCCTCGACCAACTCGACGATCTCGACCGGCAACTCGTCGCGCTGCTGCAGGCCGATGCGCGTGCCAGCGTCGCGGATCTCGCGCGCCAGCTCGACGTCGCGCGCACGACGGTCGTCGCCCGCATCGCGCGGCTCGAACGCACCAACGTGATCGCCGGCTACAGCGTCCGGCTCGGGCAGGACGTGCTCGATGCAAGCATTTACGCGTACGTCGGCATCATCCTCACGCCGAAGTTCGGCAAGGACGTGTTGCGCAAGCTCGACCGGATGCCCGAGGTGCAACTGCTGTGCGCGGTGAGCGGCGAGTACGACTACGTCGCGTGGCTGCGCGCCGATTCGCCCGAACGGCTCAACGACCTGCTCGACCAGATCGGCACGCTCGAAGGCGTCGAACGCACGACGACGTCGATCATCCTGTCGCGCAAGATCGATCGCGGGACCATCGGCGGCTGACGCTCAGGCGCGGCCTGCGTCGCGTCGTGCGTGTTGCGCCGGGGTATCGGCCCGGCTGTCGGGCTGCGCCGCGCCGGGCGGCCGCACGAGCGGAATCCGCACCGAGATACGCAACCCGCGCGCTTCCGTTTCATCCGCATAGGCGAGCGTAATGTCGGCACCCATCCGGTCCGCGACGATCTTCACGATCGACAGGCCGAGCCCGGAGCCGATCTGCGCATTGCCGGGCACCCGGTAGAACGGGTCGAAAACACGTTCGCGTTCGTGCGGCGCGATGCCCGGCCCGGTGTCGGCGATCGTCACGCACACGTGCGTGTCCGTGCGTTGCGTCGACAGGTCCACACGTCCGCCCGGCGGGGTGTAGCGGATGGCGTTGTCGACCAGGTTCATCACGAGCGACACGAGTTCGAGCTCGTCGACGGGCACGTGCGTGTCCGGGCCGTCCTCGATGCCGATGTCGAGGGTTTTCGCGTCGGCGAGCGGCATCAGGTCTTCCAGCACGCGCCGATAGATCGCATGGACGGACACGTCGCCGGGCGGCGCGGCCGGCGCGCTTTGCGCCCGCGCGAGCGCGAGCAGCTGCCCGATCAGGTGGCGGCTGCGGTCGAGCCCGCCGCGCAGCGCGGCGAGCCGTGCGCGCGCATCGTCCGGCAGGTCGGCCTCGGCGAGGCGCTCGGCCTGCAGCGACATCGCCGTGAGCGGCGAGCGCAGTTCGTGCGCGGCGTCGGCGACGAAGCGGCGCTGCGCGGCGACCGACTGCGCGACGCGCGCCAGCATCCGGTTGATCGCGACGACGAACGGCCGCACCTCGACCGGCACGCGCTCGGCCGGCACCGGGCGCAGGTCGTGCTCGTCGCGGGCGTCGATGCCGGCGGACAGCGCGGCCACCGGGCGGAACAGCTTGCGCACGAGATCGGCGACGAGCAGCAGCAGGATCGGGACGAGGATCAGCAGCGGCAATGCGGTGCGCCACGCGCTTTCGCGTGCGACATCGTCGCGCATGCCGGCTTCCTGCGCGACCGCGATGCGCTCGCCGTTCGCGAAGGTTCGAACCATCACGCGATACGTGCTGCCGCCGGCATCGACCGTATGCAGCCCGTCGGCGAGCGTCGGCGCCAGCGCGAGCCGCGGCGTGCCGTCGCTGCCCGGCTGCGGTTGCGGTGCACTGCCGAGCGGCTGCACGAACACGCGCGACAGCTCGTCGCTTTCGCGCGCGGGCCCGGTGCCGTCGGCATGGAGCGACGACGCGTGCTCGCGGTCGAGCAGCGTCGCGACCTCGCGCAGCACGTCGTCCTGCAGTTCGTGCGCTTCGTCGAACGCCGATGAAAACGCGAACGCGGCCGCGGCCGTCGCGACGACCAGGATCGCGGCCGACAGCGCGACCGACAGCCGGAAGCCGATCGACTCGCTCAGGCGCTTCTTGAAACCATCCATCCCGCACCCCTGACGTTCTTGATCACGGTACTGCCGAGCTTGCGGCGCAGCGAATGGATCAGGAATTCGACCGCATTGCTTTCGACTTCCTCGCCCCAGCCGTACAGGCGATCCTCGAGCTCGCGCCGCGACAGGATCGCGCCCGGGCGCACCAACAACGCGCGCAGCAGCGCGAACTCGCGATTCGACAGCGGCACCGGCGCGTGCCCGTCGACGGCGGCCTCGCGTGTGGTCGGGTCGAGCGCCACGATCCCGTTGCTCAACAGCGGCGCGGCCGAACCGGCCCGGCGCCGGATCGCGACGCGAATTCGCGCGAGCAGCTCGGCCATCTCAAACGGCTTCACGATGTAGTCGTCGGCGCCGCCGTCGAGGCCGGCCAGCCGATCGTCGAGCCCGTCGCGGGCGGTGACGATCAACAGCGGCGCGCTTGCGTCCTTCGCGCGGATGGCGGCCAGCACGTCGAGCCCGTCGCGGCCGGGCAGGCCGAGATCGAGCAGGACCAGGTCGTAGGGCTGCGCGGCGAACGCGGTCAACGCGCGCACGCCGTCGGTGACCCAGTCGGTGGCGTACGACGCGTCCTTCAGCGCGGCATGGACGGCCTCGCCGATCATCGGGTCGTCTTCGACGAGCAGTATTCGCATGCGTGTTCTCCGTGCGGCGCAAACGCCGCCAGCGTATGCGATTCCCGCACGGGCGTCACGTGCGGCGGCGCGCGGCGATCCTTATTTGCCGCTGAACCGGTCGAGCGTCGCGAGCAGGTTCTTCATCGCGGCGGCCGAATCGGCCTGGGTCGGATGATCGGCGCGCAGCGCGGAGAGTGCGCGGTCGATCTCCTGATCGACCATGTGCCAGTCGGCGGCGGCGCGCGGCTTGAGGCCGGCTTCGGCCGAGTCCCACGCGATCTCGAGATCCTTGATGCGCGTTTTCGCGCCGGGCAGGTCGCCCTTGGCGACGAGCGTGTTCACGTCGACGGCGATCGTGCGGAACTGCGACAGGTCGCCAAGCTTCGATGCGTGGGCTGCCGCGGGCGATGCGGCGGCGGAGGCCGGCGCCGACGTCGCTGCGTTCGCGTCCTGCTGCTTCGAGCAGCCGGCGGCGGCGCTCAGCAGGGCAATCGTGGCAACGGCAACGGCAACGGCGAGACGGGAAACGGGATGGGGGATGCGCATGGCGTGTCCTCGATTCGATGAATGGAAAGCGCGGAAAGGAAAGGGCGTCATTCGGTGGTGCCGGCCTGTGTGCGCGGGCCGCTGCCGAACTGCGCGACGGCGACGAGCAGCACGATCACGGTCAGGAACAGCAGGCTCGTCCAGGCGGCGCCGAAGCCGAGCCCGCCGTAGGTGCGAGCCTGCGTGAGCAGGTCGCCGAGCGATGCGCCGAACGGGCGCGTCAGGATGTACGCGATCCAGAACGCCAGTACCGCATTGGCGCCGAGCCGCCACATCACGAACACGGCCGCGATCAGGCCGCCGAAGCACAGCGCGCCGAGCGTGAAGCCGAGCCCGAGCGCCTCGGTCGCGAGATCGCCTGCGGCGGTGCCCAGCGCGAACGTGCAGAGGATCGCCGACCAGTAGAACAGCTCGCGCCGCGGCGTGACGATCGTGTCGATCGACAGCGTGCCTTCGACGCGATGCCACACGAAGAAGATCGCGGCGAGCGCGACGGCAAACGCGGCGGTGCTCGCATAGAGGCTGACGTTCAGGCCGTCGGTGAGCAGGTCGGTGATCTGCGTGCCGACGATGCTGACCAGCACCACCGTGAGCCAGTAGATCCACGGCACGTAGCGGCGCGTGCGCAACTGCAGCCACAGCGCGATCGCGAGCAGCGACGCCATCGCGACGCGCGTGACGGTCTGGCCGAGCCCCGCGTTGACCGCGAGAAAGTCCGCGCCGGTCTCGCCGACGGTGGTCGACATGATCTTGATGATCCAGAACGACAGCGCGACGTCGGGCACCTTGTTCAGCCAGTGCGGCGTGCGATGAGCGGGCAGGGATTGCATGCGATGCCTCCTTGGAAGTCGGGTGGTCGGCATGCAGTCTGAAACGGAAGACTTAGGCCAGCCATAGCGGGGCTGGCGGCGGGAAAAAACGTCATTTCGACGTTTAGACGAAATGTGTCGTCGAAACGTCGAAATTATCGGTCGTTTCGCATCATTCTTCGTCTTGGAACTGATTTTGAGCGTCCCTACACTGTGTTCATGGCTCAACGCCGTTCACAACACCAACCCATCATCAGGAGATAAGCGCATGAAAATCGCCATCGTCGGCGCAGGTCTGATCGGCCACACCATTGCTCACATGCTGCGTGAAACGGGCGACTACGAAGTCGTCGCGTTCGACCGTGACGCGGATGCGCTTGCGAAGCTGTCGCGCGAAGGCATCGCGACGCAACGGGTCGATTCGGCCGATGCAAACGCGATTCGCGAAGCCGTGAAGGGCTTCGATGCGCTCGTCAACGCGCTGCCGTACTACCTCGCGGTCAACGTGGCCGCCGCCGCGAAGGCTGCCGGCGTTCACTACTTCGACCTGACCGAAGACGTGCGCGCAACCCACGCGATCCGCGAACTGGCCGAAGGCTCCGACCGTGCATTCATGCCGCAGTGCGGCCTCGCACCGGGCTTCATCGGTCTCGCCGCACACGAGCTGGTGAACGGCTTCAGCGAAGTGCGCGACGTGAAGATGCGCGTCGGCGCGCTGCCCGAGTATCCGACCAACGCGCTGAAGTACAACCTGACGTGGAGCGTCGACGGCCTGATCAACGAATACTGCCAGCCGTGCGAAGCGATCCGCGACGGCCGCAAGCAGTGGGTGCAGCCGCTCGAAGGCCTCGAGCACTTCTCGCTCGACGGCACCGAATACGAAGCGTTCAACACGTCCGGCGGCCTCGGCACGCTGTGCGAGACGCTGTCGGGCAAGGTCGAGACGCTCGACTACAAGTCGGTGCGCTATCCGGGCCACCGCGATCTCGTGCAGTTCCTGCTGGAAGACCTGCGCCTGTCGACCGACCGCGACACGCTGAAGTCGATCATGCGCCGCGCGGTGCCGTCGACGAAGCAGGACGTCGTGCTCGTGTTCATCACGGTGACGGGCGTGAAGGACGGCCAGCTGGTGCAGGACGTGTTCACGCGCAAGATCTTCGCGAAGGACGTGTGCGGGATGCACATGAGCGCGATCCAGATCACGACGGCCGGCGCGATGTGCGCGGTGCTGGATCTGTTCCGCGAAAAGAAGCTGCCGCAGAGCGGTTTCATCCCGCAGGAAAAGGTGTCGCTGAAGGCGTTCCTGTCGAACCGCTTCGGCAAGCTGTACGAAGGCGGCACGATGGAGCGCGTGCACGAAGTGGCCTGACCACCCGTCAGCCTCTGGCACGAGGGCCGTACGACGCCGGGAGCGCAACAGCGCTTCCGGCGTTGTTTTTTGCGGGTGACGAAAAAGAGCGGCCGGTCAGGCCGGCAGCGGCGGGACGATCGTGGCAGCAGGCGGAGGCGGCGCGATGCGGTACAGCAGCGCATCGACGTCGGCATCGGAGGGCGCGGTGTTGTCGAACATCACGATGCCGTCGCATTCGTGGCCGGTCGGCACGAAGCGGCGTTGCCGGTATTCGTCCCAGTGCGCGAGCTTGTATGCGTCGTTCGGGTTGCCGCGCGCGACGATCCGCTGGTGCGCGACGTCTTCCGACGTGTGGACCCACACGACCGTCAGCGCGACGTCGGGCGCGATGCCGAGCCAGGCGCGGTCGAGAATGCGGCGATCGCGCACTTCGCGCGACAGCGGGCCGACCACGAGCGCGCCGATGCCGAGCGCGAGATTTTCACGGGCCGTGTCGAGCAGCCCTTGATATTCGGGATCGCGCAGGTGCTTTAGGTAGAGCGGGCTGTCGCGATCGTTCGGATCCGCGGTGAGCGCGCCCATCGCGGCCGAGCTGTAGCGTCCGTACAGCGTGTCCTTGTCGAGCAGGCAGAAGGCCTCGCCGGTCGCGCGCATCAGCGGCCCGATGAGCCGCTTCGCGAGCGTGGTCTTGCCGGTGCCGGCGTGACCGCAGAAGAACACCAGATGCGTCACGAAGCCTTGCCTCCCGAGCGCGGGCTCGACGCGCCGTTGCGCTTGTCGCCGCGCGAGAAGACTTCCGCTTCCAGCCACATCGCGTTGATGATGCCGAAGCCGAGCGCCACGCCGATGCCGAGTATCCACGAGAAATACCACATGGGTCTGTCTCCTTGACGGTTGGGCCGCACGGCCGTGCGGCGGGTGGTTCGAACTGCCGGGTGCGCATGCTGCGGCGCACGCAGCCCGATCATGACCAATATCGCCGAGCCGCGCAAGCCGGGTTGCCCGCGCAGCAAACCGGTAAACTGATGCGCAAACCGCAACGTCACGGACACCATGCTGATCAACTGTGCTGCATACCAGGACGGCCGCAAGCTGGCCGACATCGATATCGACGCCATCAGCGACTACGTGTCGAAGCCCGAGTGCTTCGTGTGGGTCGCGCTGAAGGATCCGACGCCCGAGGAACTCGACCTGATGGGCGAGGAATTCGGGCTGCACGAACTGGCGATCGAGGATGCCCGCAAGGGGCATCAGCGGCCGAAGATCGAGGAGTACGGCGATTCGCTGTTCGCGGTGCTGCATACGGTCGAGCTGGACGACGACGAAGAATTCAATGTCGGCGAGTTGAACGTGTTCGTCGGCCCGAACTACGTGCTGTCGATCCGCAACCATACCGAGCACGATTTTCGCGACGTGCGCAAGCGCTGCGAGCGCGAGCCGCATCTGCTCCAGGAAGGTTCGGCATTCGTGTTCTACGCGCTGATGGACCAGGTCGTCGACCGCTATTTCCCGATCCTCGAAACGCTCGGCGCCGAGCTCGAGGAACTCGAGGACCGCATCTTCGCGAAGGCCACGCCCGCCTCGTCGCGCGCGATCATCGAGGATCTCTATTCGCTGAAGCGCCGGCTCGTGATGCTGTACCAGCACACGGCGCCGCTGCTCGAGCCGCTGGCGAAGCTCACCGGCGGGCGCATCCCGCAAGTCTGCAGCGGCATGGAGCCGTACTTTCGCGACGTGTACGACCATCTGCAGCGGATCGTGAAGACGATCGAAGGGCGGCGCGAGATGGTGGTCACGGCGATCCAGGTCAACCTCGGGATGATCTCGCTGGCCGAGAACGAGGTGACGAAGCGGCTCGGCTCGTTCGCCGCGCTGTTCGCGATCCCGACGATGATCGCCGGCATCTACGGGATGAACTTCGCGAACATGCCCGAACTGCACCTGAAATACGGCTTCTACGGCTGTATCGCCGTGATGGTGGCCGCCGACTTCGGGTTGTGGTGGCGCTTCAAGCGGGCAGGGTGGCTGTAGCCCCGCTTTACGTGCGGGGCGGCGCGTGCTTGCCGACCACGACGCGCCACGGCCGCACGCGCCACGATTTCACGAGGCCGTTCTGCACGTACGGATCGGCGCGCGCGAACGACTCGGCCGCCTCCGGCGAATCCCCTTCGAACACGAGCACCGCCTGGTCGGCCGGGTCCGACAGCGCGCCGGCGAGCACGAGTTCGCCGCGCTCGGTCGCAGCCTGCGCAAGCGCGAGGTGCTGGGCGCGGAACGGTTCGCGGCGGGACAGGTAATCGTCGACGAGTTCGTAGGTCAACTGGTAATGCATGGCGGCTCCGGAAAGGATCGCGGCGGCCGGTGCGTCAGCGCGCCGTCAGTCAGTCTGCTGCGGGCAGTATAGGGCAGGCGGACGGCGGCGACACGACGCGGAGGGCGGCGCGCTTTTGTGGTCATAAATGCAACTAACGGTCTGAGTGTTGTCCGTCTTCGAATCCCGGCGGCAACGCGCTTTCCATGCAGCCAGGTCTACAGGCCACCGGCGGGGGGCGTCCCTACGCCTTGTAGCCGATCGTGCGCAGCAGATCCTTGCGCCAGCGGATGTCGTCGTCATTTTCGACCCCGAGCGGCCCGAAGCCGTCGACGACGCCGACGATCCCGCGTCCTTGCGCGGTTTCCGCGACGATCACGTCGGTCGGGTTCGCGGTCGCGCAATAGATCCGGCAGACCTCCGGCACGGCCTTGATCGCGTTGAGGACGTTGACCGGGAAGCATCCGTCGCCGAGGAACACGATGAACGCGTGACCGGCGCCGATCGCGCTGGCGTTGCGGCAGGCGAGGTCGACGAGCGCCGCATCGGTGCCGGAGTGGCGCACCAGCCGCTTGCCCGACGCCTCGCAGAAGGCGAGCCCGAAGCGGATACCGGGCACGGTGCCGACGAGCGCCTCGTGGATGTCCTCGACGGACTTGATGAAATGCGACTGGCCGAGGATGAAGTTCACGGTCTCGGGCTTGTCGACGGCAACGGTTTGCAGTTGCAGCATGGCGGACCTCGTCTCGCGATGCGGCGCGTGGGCCGCAATGGGCGCTTCAAGCTTAGTACGCTGCAGCCGGCGACGAAAGCGGCGCGGGCGGCCTATCCTTCGTTGTGTGTGGCGCGCGCTGCGCGAAGGCAACGGAGGGCGACATGGACGTGCGACAAGGTTTCGTCGACTGCGTGGGACGCACGCCGCTGATTCGCTTGGCGAAGCTCAGCGCCGAGACGGGCTGCGAGATCCTGGGCAAGGCGGAATTCATGAATCCGGGCGGGTCGGTGAAGGACCGCGCGGCACACTACATCATCCGCGACGCCGAGCGGCGTGGCGTGCTGCAGCCGGGCGGCACCGTGGTCGAGGGCACGGCGGGCAACACCGGCATCGGCCTGGCGCATATCTGCGCGGCGCGCGGCTATCGCTGCGTGATCGTGATTCCCGACACGCAATCGCCGGACAAGATGGCGATCCTGCGCACGCTCGGCGCCGAGGTGCGCCCGGTGCCGGCGGCGCCCTACCGTGACCCGAACAACTATCAGAAGATTGCCGGGCGGCTCGCGGACGAACTCGACAACGCGGTATGGGCCAATCAGTTCGACAACGTCGTCAATCGCCAGGCGCACTACGAGACGACCGGGCCCGAGATCTGGCGCGATACGGCAGGCACGATCGATGCGTTCGTGTGCGCGACCGGGACGGGCGGCACGCTGGCCGGCGTGAGCCGTTATCTGAAAGAGCAGAAGCCGGACGTCCGGATCGTGCTGGCCGACCCGCACGGCAGCGGGCTTTACGGTTACGTGAAAACGGGCGACCTCGGCGCGGAAGGCAGCTCGATCACGGAAGGCATCGGATCGACGCGCGTCACGATGAACCTTGCAGGCACGCCGATCGACGATGCCGTGCGGATCGACGATCAGCAGTGCGTGACGATGGTCTACCGGCTGCTGCGCGAGGAGGGGCTGTACGTCGGCGGATCGAGCGGCATCAACGTCGCGGCGGCGGTCTGGCTGGCCCGCCGGATGGGCCCAGGGCACACGATCGTGACCTTGCTGTGCGACCGTGGCGACATCTATCGCGCGCGGCTGTTCAATCGGGAATGGCTACGTGAAAAGGGACTGGATCCGGGGGGCTGAACCCGTGTGTCGAGTCGGTGCGAAGCGCGGGAGCGGTGAGGTTTTCCATCCGCCGGAATGCGACCTATGCTGAACGAATCCGGTGCGAACGCCGTTCGCCCGTTTCGCCCAGACGAGGTGTGCCATGCCTGTGTCAGCCACCCTGCAGGATTGCCTGCGTCAGAAGTCATCGCGGTACGAAGTGGTGTACCACCCCTATAGCCATACGAGCATGGAGACGGCCGCCGCCGCGCATATCCCCGGCGATCGCCTCGCGAAAACCGTGCTCCTCGAAGACGACGAAGGCTACGTCGCCGCCGTATTGCCGACCACGCACGCCGTGCGCCTGTCGGATCTCTGGGTGAAGACGGGACGCCATCTCGTGCTCGCCCGGGAGGTCGAGCTGCGCGAGCTGTTCAAGGATTGCGACATGGGCGCGTTGCCGCCGGTGTGCATGGCGTACGGCATGAAGACGTTTCTCGAGGAACGTCTCGCGCAGCAGCCGGAAGTCTATTTCGAGGCCGGCGACCACGAAGCGCTGATCCACATGATGCAGGACGAATTCCTGATGCTGATGGAGACGGCCGAGCGCGCGCATTTCTCGCACAAGATGCAGGGCATGCACTCCTGACGCGCGCGGTGTGTGGGCGCCGGTCGGTGCGTGTCTGACGGGTCGCGTGTAGAGGAGGTAAGTGGTCGTGCGATAGTTAATTCGGTATGCGAAATTATTTGCGACGGTTTGTCGAGTGCCCAATCCATCATGAAATTTGTATCGCATTGCAGACTAACTTTCCGGATATCCAGAGTGTTTCGGGCGTTCTGAAGAAGCTGCGTCGACCAGCTCGAGGCGGTTGATCAGCGTATCCGGTGACCGATGGGGACGCCGATGAGGAGAGGCGTGCATCTTGGCGATCGCATCCGGAGCGGGCCATTTTGGTGCGGCGCGGGAAATATGCCGATATTTATGCTGAAGCAGATTAATATCCGGTTTTGCATATATCCATACAATTCAATTACCGTTTTTATAATAGAAGTTTGATTTGTGCTTACCGGAATATTATTTGAATAAACCCTCCAAACTTTGTATTCGGGCATCAAATAAAGTTTGACGTCAAAATTTTTTCCTTGCTATTGTCTGCACCCAAGTGAGCGGCGCCACTGACATCACCGTGTAACGAACGGTGGGTCGTCATAAGAAATGTAAGGTGCCGCCCGCTCAGCTGACAATTGCCTGAACGTGCTGGCGCGTTTTTTTTCGGTGCATAACCGGGCCGCGCCGGCCGGAACGATTCCTTGAAAAAATGAATTTGCATTCGAATTGAATTCTTTCAATTCGGATTGTTAATTGAATTTGAAATGAAATGTTCGGGTTGATGCGATGGCGATGCCGACCTGGCTTTGCCGCCGGCAGCAATCCGATACTGGGCGAATCGCTTGGGGGATGGATGGTGGGCATGAAAGTCGAAGAACGTCTGGCTACGTCGAACAGCGGACTGGCTACGCTGGGCCGTCCGCGAGAGTTCGGCAAGAAGCAACAGAATCCGGTGCGCCGGTTCGGCGGCATCGGCATCGTCCTGGTGCTGCATGCCGTGCTGATCTACGCGCTGCTCAACGGCCTCGCGACGAAAGTCGTGCAGGTGATCCAGCACCCGATCGAAACCCGCATCATCGAGCCGGTCAAGCCGCCGCCGCCACCGCCGATGCCCGTGGTCAAGCTCCCGCCGCCGAAATTCGCGCCGCCGCCGCCGCCGTTCGTCCCGCCGCCGGAAGTGCCGGTGCAGGCGCCGCCGCAGGCGACGATCACGCACCAGTCGGCCCCGGTACCGTCCGCACCGGCCGTGCAGGCGCCGGTCGTGGCGCCTCCCGCGCCGGCCAAGCCCGTCAGCCATGACGTGGGGGTGGTCTGCCCGAATTCGGACACGCTTCGCGCGTCGATCCAGTATCCGAAAGAGGCGCAGGAAAACAACATCACCGGCGACGTGACGATCGAGTTCGTCGTGGATGCGGAAGGGAACATCACGAACGAGCGTGTGGCGCAGTCGGCTGATCCGATCCTCGATCGTGCTGCCTTCAACACCGTGAAGCGCTTCAAGTGCGTCGCGCAGGGCCAGTCGGTGCGGGTCCAGGTTCCGTTCTCGTTCAATCTGAATTGATGCAGTGGGCGGCCCGGTGCGATCCGGGCCGGAAAAAACCATCTCGAACTGGAGTATTCAGTTCTTCGAATTAACTGGAGTGGGGTATGACGAAGCGTTCACTGGCCGCGCTGGCGGCAAGCATCCTGATGTCCGTCGCCGCAATCGACGGGTTCGTTGCACCACAGCTCGCCCACGCGCAGGCGAGCGGCGCAGCCGGCACATCGGCACAGGCCGCGGCGCCGTCGGCCGCGCCGGCCCCGGTTCCGGCCGCCGCCGAGCCGGCTCCGCCGCCCGCGCCGGCCACGACGGAAGCGGTCGAGAATCCGTACGGGCTCGGTGCGCTATGGAAGAACGGCGATTTCGTCGCCCGTTTCGTGCTGATCCTGCTGGTGATCATGTCGATGGGCAGCTGGTACATCATGATCACGAAGTTCCTGGAGCAATTGCGCGCCAATCGCCGCGCGAAGCTGGCGGATGCGCAACTCTGGACCGCGCCGTCGCTGGCCGAGGGCGCCAAGCTGCTCGACGAGGCGTCGCCGTTCCGCTTCATCGCCGAAACGGCGATCGAGGCCGGCGAGCATCATGAAGACGCGCTGCTGGAAGCGGTGGACCGCAACACGTGGATCGACGTGTCGGTCGAGCGCTCGATCACGAACGTGTCGAACCGGATGCAGGACGGGCTCGCGTTCCTCGCCACGGTGGGCTCCACCGCGCCGTTCGTCGGGCTGTTCGGCACCGTCTGGGGGATCTATCACGCGCTGACGGCCATCGGCATCGCCGGGCAGGCGTCGATCGACAAGGTCGCCGGCCCGGTGGGCGAGGCGCTCATCATGACCGCGATCGGCCTCGCCGTCGCCGTGCCGGCGGTACTCGGCTACAACTTCCTGGTCCGCCGCAACAAGTCGGTGATGGAGCGGGTGCGCAACTTCGGCGCGCAACTGCATACCGTGCTGCTGGCCGGCAATCGGCGCCCGGCACGCGCGTCGTCGTCGCCGGCCGCGGCGTCGCTCGCGAACTGACCGGCTGACGGAGACGCGCGATGGCCATGAACGTCGGGCAGGACGATAGCGACGAGGTGATCGCCAACATCAACACGACGCCGCTCGTCGACGTGATGCTGGTGTTGCTGATCATCTTCCTGATCACGATTCCGGTCGTGACGCACACGATCCAGCTTCAGTTGCCGAAGGAGACGGTGCAGCCGCTGCAGACGACGCCGAAGAGCATCGAGATCGCGGTGAACCGCGATGGCGATTTCTTCTGGGGCGAGCAGCTGGTGGATGCACAGACGCTGCTCGCGAAACTGAAGGACGTGTCGCAGCAACAGCCGCAGCCGAGCGTCCACGTGCGGGGCGATCAGAACACGCGTTATGAGTTCATCGGCCGGGTGGTCACGATGTGCGAGCGCGCGGGGATTGCGAAGCTGTCGTTCATTACGGAGCCGCCGGCGCGCGGGGGATAGTCGCGCAGCGGAATCGGGGGGAGCATGGGGCTGGCGGCAAGTGGTGGAGCGCTGACGCTGGTCGACCGGGAAGCTCGGGATCCAAGTAAGCGCTGAAGCGCTAACGTGGATCGACCGCGAAGCATGGGATCAGCGTAAGCGCTAAAGCGCTAACGCTGGTCGACCGCGAAGCATGGGACCCACGTAAGCGCTAAAGCGCTAACGCGGGTCGACAGGAGTCGACGATGGGAATGAATGTGCCTTCGGGCGGGAGCAACGCCGAACCGGAAGTGATGGTCGATATCAACACCACGCCGCTGATCGACGTGATGCTGGTGTTGCTGATCATGCTGATCATCACGATCCCGATTCAGATGCATTCGGTGAAGATGGACCTGCCGGTGGGGAATCCGCCGCCGCCGGCCGCACCGCCGGAAATCGTGCAGATAGATATCGACTTCGACGGCACGACGACATGGAACGGCGCCCCGGTGCCGGACCGCGCGGCGCTCGAGTCGAAACTGACCCAGGTGGCGGCGGAGCCCGTACAGGCGGAGATTCATCTGCGCCCCAACAAGCTGGTGCCGTACAAGGACGTGGCCGCGGTGCTCGCCGCCGCGCAACGCGTGGGCGCGACCAAGATCGGCCTGATCGGTAACGAACAGTTCATGCAATGACGACACGGACGAGCCGATGAACCAGCGACGATGGAAACGGATGATGGCGGTGACGGCGCTCGGCGCGGCAGCCCTGCTCGGCCGCCCGGCGCTACCGGCGGACGCGCTGCGGCCGGACGTGGCGAAACCGTTGGCGGCCGCACAGGAACTGTACCGCGCACACAAGTATCGCGACGCGCTGGGCAAGATCGCCCAGGCGGCCGCCGTGCCGAACCGGACGCCGTACGAAACCACCGTGGTGGAAGAAATGCGCGGGGCGGCAGCGATGGCGGCTGGTGACTCGGGTACGGCCGCGCAGGCGTACGAGAGCGTGCTGAACGCGGGGCGGCTCTCGGGCGACGACGAGCAGAAGACTACGGCGGCGCTCGCCGGCATCTACTTCCAGCAGAAGAACTACCCGCTGGCGATCCGCGTCGCGCAGCGCTACCTGAAGGCGGGTGGCTCGGATCCGGAAATGCGCACGCTGCTCACGCAGTCTTACTACCTGTCAAACGATTGCGCTCCGCTCGTGAACCAGTTGAAAGCGAGCACCGACGCGCAGGCGAATGGCGGACACGCACCGGATGAAGGGCAGTTGCAGATGCTGGCGACCTGCGCGCAGAAAGTGAAGGACGGCAACGCGTATCGCGGTGCGCTCGGGCTGCTGGTGGCTTATCATCCGAGCCCCGCGTACTGGGACGAAATGGTCACGGCCATTCGCGGCAATACCGGGTATCTGCCGTCGCTCGACCTCGACATCTACCGGTTGCGGCGGGCGACGGGCTCGCTCACGACCGCCAACGCGTACATGGAAATGACGCAGCTCGCGCTGGTGGCGGGCTCGGCCGCCGAGGGCAAGCAGGTGATCGACCAGGGGTTCGCATCCGGCGTACTCGGCAAGGACGCGCAGGCGGATCGCGAGAAGCGGCTGCAGGCGCTTGCGGCGAAGCGCGCGCAATCGGGCGGCGACGCCACGACGCCGGCAGCGCCGATCGACGCAGGCATGAACCTCGTCTTCGAGGGCCATGCACAACAGGGGCTGCCGATGATGGAGCAGGCGATCGCGAAGGGCGGCCTCGAGCATCCCGACGCGGCGCGGCTGCGGCTCGGCGAGGCGTATTACGTGGCCGGCCAGAAGGCGCGTGCGGTCCAGGTGCTGCGCACGGTCAAGGGCACCGATGGTTCCGGTGATCTGGCACGGCTCTGGACAGTGGTGGCCTCCCGGTAACGCAACGGAAGTACACGGCCGCGCGCAACGCGAGCGGTCGGAAAGCGGTGTGCCGCCGCGATCGCACCCATGCACGACGGGCATGTCAGCCGATGGAAAGGGGAGACCTTGTTAATTAGTAAACCGAATGAAATGGGCCAGTGCCGCGCGGCCCCACGGCGCCGGTGCGCTGCCGCACCGCGCGTGGCTTGCACGTCGCGACAGCGTGCGGCGGGGGATCGCGCCGGGCCGGCTGCGTCGCGGCATCGGTCGAGGCTTGACGACATCAAACCGATTTCGACTGCGAGGAACCGTCTTTCCATGGTTTTGCCCCCTGATGAGTCGGTGCTCGTCGCCATGTCGCTCGGCAACAAGATCCGGGCGCTACGCCAGCGCCTGAAACTCACGCTCGACGAAACGTCGACGATCGCCGGCATTTCGAAGCCGTTCCTGTCGCAGGTCGAGCGCGGGCGGGCGACGCCGTCGATCACGTCGCTGGTGCGGATCGCGAAGGCGCTGGGCGTGACGATGCAGTACTTCATCGACACGCCGACGGAGGCGCGTTCGGTATGCCGCGGCAACGCGCTGCAGTATTTCCAGTTCACGAACTCGGCCAGCCGGTTCGCCAGGCTGACGAACCTGGTGGACGGCCGCAAGCTCGACGCGATTCTCGTCCGGATGCCGGCGGGGCAGCTGTCGTCCGAGATGACGACGCACGCGGGCGAGGAGTTCGTCTACGTGTTGCGCGGGCAGGTGGCGCTGACGCTCGAGGATTGCACGTTCACGCTGAACGAGGGCGATACCGCGCATTACGAATCGACGATGCCGCATGCGTGGCGCAATACGGCCGACGAAGAGGCGGTGATCGTCTGGGTCGGTACGCCGAGGCTGTTCTAGCGAAAGCGGCCGGCAGGAAGGAGAAGTACCCGGTCGAGGGCAGAGGGTGCGCGGTACGGCGCATGCACAGGTTCGCGTTGTACGGAATCCGCTGCCCGTCGAGCCGGGAAGAAGCAGGCAATGCGCTCAATGTAGGTGTTTAGTATGACGAATCAAAACAGAAAAAGACGGTGATGCCGAATGGCGCTGGTGCTACGAGGCCGATCCGTTCGAGTCGTGGCAGTCGATAGCGTGGCAATCGCGGGTTCCGGTACACGGGCACCCAGGACGCGCAAGGAATTCACAAGGTTCCGGCGCACAGCAGGTGGGGTCTTACTACGAGCGAGAGGGAACAAGATGAAGCAGAGAGTGTTGGCGTTGGCCATCAACAGGATAGTCTGGGCGGAACTCGCGTTGACGGCCGTACTGGCGCCGCCGGCGTTCGCCCAGAGCCAGCCGGCGCCGGGCGCCGTCGCGATCGCGGATGCGGTCGCGAGCGGCGCGCCCGTGACCGTTGCACAGGCGGCCGGCACGGCGGGCAGCGCCGCGGCACCGGACGCCGCGGCGCCCGATGCGGCACCCGGTGCAGCGGCCGACGCGACGCCTGCCGCACCCGCCGCGAACGGGCAGGGCAAGGTCGCGCAGATCAAGCGGTTCGAAGTGACGGGCTCGCTGATCCGGCAAGCCGACAAGACGGGTTTCCAGCAGGTGCAGACGATCACGCCGAAGGAAATCCAGGCCAGCGGCGCGGTGACCGTCGCCGACTTCCTGCGCGATGCGGCAGCCAACTCGGCGAACAGCTGGGGCGAAGGGCAATCGGGCAACTTCGCGGCCGGCGCGGCCGGCATTGCACTGCGCGGCCTCTCGGAGAAGTACACGCTCGTGTTGGTCGATGGCCAGCGCGTCGCGCCGTATGCATTCTTCTCGAACAGCGTCGATTCGTTCTTCGACCTCAACACGATCCCGCTCAACGACATCGAGCGGATCGAAATCGTGAAGACGGGCGCCGTGTCGCAGTACGGTTCGGACGCGATCGGCGGTGTCGTCAACATCATCACGAAACACAATTTCCGCGGCCTGCAGCTCGACGGCAGCCTCGGCAGCGCGATCAACGCCGGCAACGGCGACGGCACGATGAAATTCGGCGTGCTCGGCGGCTTCGGCGACCTGAACGCCGACCGCTTCAACGTGACGGCCGCGCTCAGCTACTACAAGTCGAACGGCTTCACGCTGGCCGACCGTGATTCCACGCGCAACCAGGACTTCACGGGCAAGCCGGGCGGCTTCTCGCTGCTCGCGCCGTCGTACTGGAACATGCCCGACGGCAGTGCGCAGGCGCTGAACGGCGGCTGTCCGTTCGGCGGCTCGGTTCATCCGGCCGCGCCGAATTCGCTGTCGGCCGGGTTGCCGGGCACCATCTGCGGGTACAACACGGCGGAAAGCACGTCGATCCTGCCGATGACCGAGCGCCTGAACGCGAAGCTCCACGGTGACTTCAAAATCGACGACAAGACGACCGCGTTCGCCGACTTTATGGAGAGCTACAACACGACCACGACCAACGACGGCCTGTGGAACAACGTGATCGGCAACTCGCAGAACCCGGCGCTCGTGTGGAATCCGCAGACGAAGCTGCTGTCGCCGTTCAACTACACGGTGCCGGCCAGCAACCCGTACAACACGACCGGCGCGGCCACGCCGCTCACCTACGCGTTTCCGAACACGGTCGCGCAAAAGACCTGGGCCAACTACTGGCGGGCGGCCGCCGGCATCAAGGGGTCGTTCACGCTGCCGTACGGCGACTGGGACTGGGCGACGTCGGTCAGCCATTCGCAGAGCACGGTGTCGAACGTGTTCACGAACCAGCTGAACGTGAATGCGCTGAACAACATCTACCAGAACGGCACGCTGAATTTCGCGAACCCGGCCGCGACGCCGAACGCGTTCAACGGGCTGTTCCAGGAGGCGAACAACCTCGGCATCTCGAAGCTCGACACGATCGATGCGACGCTGTCGACGCCGAACCTGTTCCATCTGCCGGCTGGTGACGTCGGCATCGGCTTCGGCGCGCAGTTCACGCACCAGAGCGAAACGCTGACGCCGGGCTCCGAGTACCTGAGCGGCGCCGTCATCACGCCGGACCTCGAGACGGTGGATGGCCAGCGCAACGTCGCGGCCATCTATTACCAGATCAACATACCGATCATCGAGAACCTGACGTTCAGCCAGGCAGGCCGCTACGATCACTACACCGACGTGGGTGGGGCCTTCTCGCCGCGCTTCGCGTTGCGATACCAGCCGATCAAGGCGCTCACGTTGTATACGTCGTACAACCGCGGCTTCCGCGCGCCGACCTTCGTCGAGGACAGCAAGTCGCAGACGCTCGGCATCCAGGTCGATCCGGCCACCGGCCAGAACTACACGTCGATCACCGTCGGCAATCCGAACCTCGCGCCGGAACGCACGCGCAACCTCAATATCGGCTTCCAGGTCTCGCCGAGCCGTTACACCGACCTCGGCTTCGACTGGTACAAGATCCGCATCGACAACGTGATCGGCCAGGGCAAGCCATCGCAGGTCGTGACCGACCCGACGACCGGCCAGCTGCTGTACAAGGTGATTCCGTACCAGAACCTCGGCTACCTCGACACGAACGGCTTCGAAGGCACGTTCCGCCAGGGCCTGCCGCTGAAGGGCTGGGGCACGATTACGCTGTCGGGCGACTGGGCTTACGTCAACAGCTACAAGATCGGCTTCCCGGGCGCCGCGCCGGTCAACGGCGCGGGCAACAACTTCACGATCACGCAGCCGTTCGGCGGCAGCTTCCCGCGCTGGCGCGGCAACACGACGCTGGACTGGAACTACCGGAAGTTCGATGCGGCGCTGACGTGGCAGTTCACGGGCCCGTACGCGCAGAACCTGATGCCCGAGCCGAGCAAGGTCGGTTCGTACAGCCAGTTCAACCTGATGGTGACGTACACGGGCTTCAAGAACTGGACGATCTACGGCGGTATCGACAACCTCTTCAACCGCACGCCGCCGTACGACCCGATCTTCGCGAACGGCACGCTGAGCCAGAGCGGGTACGACACGTCGGTGTACTCGTACATCGGCCGGTTCGCGCAGGTCGGCGCGACGTACAAGTTCTGACGGCGATCGCGATGCACTGACAGGCTTTGGACAGGCCGCTCCACGTCCACTACCCCCTTTTCGGGGCGGCCTTTTTTCGCCTGGCGCCACGACGGCCCGCAACCGGGACGCGCGGCGGCGCAGTTCATCCGATCGTGAACAGCACGAACCATCCGCGGGACGCGGCCGTATGCGGCGTCCGGCACGGGCATCGACCGCGCGCAGGCTTCACACCCGCACGCTTCCGGACAGACTGACCATGAGACTGTTGAATGGGCGACGGGCACGCGTGCCGCGCCACTCGCACCTGACGCGCACGCACGGGCGGATGCGCACCGCCACGCGCGCCGCGCTGCTCGCGTGCGCCGTGTGGCTCGTGTCGGGCGGCGTCATGCCGCAGGCCGCGCTCGCCGTGCCGGCGATCTCGCAATACGACCATCCGAAGTATCCGCCGGGCTTCGCGCATTTCGACTACGCGAATGCGGATGCGCCGGACAGCGGCACGCTCCAGTTCGAAAACTACGACGAAGCGCAGAGCTACGATTCGCTGAACCCGTTCCTCGTGCGCGGCGCGCCCGCACCGGACATCAAGAACCTGATGTTCGACACGCTGATGCAGCGCAGCTGGGACGAGCTCGCATCCGAATACGCACTGATCGCCGACGACGTCGACATCGCGCCCGACGGACTGTCGGCGACGTTTCACATCAACCCGGCCGCACGTTTCTCGAACGGCGACCCGATCACCGCCGCCGACGTCAAGTATTCGTACGACACGCTGTCGAGCCCGCAGGCGTCGCCGCTGTACAACGCACAGTTTTCGATCATCAAGCGCGCGGTGGTGGTCGACGGCCACACGGTGCGCTTCGAGTTCAAGCACGTGGAGCGCGACGCCGCGCTGATCGCGGGCGACCTGCCGGTGTTCTCGCCGAAATGGGGGCAGCGCCCGGACGGCACGCGACCGCCGTTCGACCAGATCGCGAACGTGCCGCCGATCGCGAGCGGCCCGTACCTGATCGACCAGCGCAGGAACGACAAGCAGATCAGCTACGTGCGTAACCCGCACTACTGGGCGGCGAACCTGCCGTCGCGACGCGGCATGTTCCGCTTCGCACACGTGTCGTTCAAACTGTACCTGGATCAATACACGGCGCTCGAAGCGTTCAAGGCCGGCGACATCGACGCGCGCATGGAATACAGCGCGACGCAGTGGGCGCGCAAGTACGTCGGCAAGAATTTTCGCAACGGCATGCTGACGCGCGGCGAGTTTCCCGACGGCCCCGCGCAGATGCAGGGTTTTCTGATGAACATGCGCAAGCCGATGTTCCAGGACGTGCGGGTGCGGCATGCGCTCGCGCTGGCGTTCGATTTCGACTGGATGAGCCGGATGATGTTCTACGGGCAGTATCGCCGTACCAACAGCTTCTGGGAGGCGAGCCCGTTCGCGGCATCCGGCATGCCGAGCGGGAAGGAGCTGGCGCTGCTCGAACCGTTCCGTTCGACGCTGCCGCCCGAGGTGTTCGGCCCGATGGTCCGGCAGCCGTCGACGCTGCCGCCGAACTCGCTGCGCGCGAACCTGAAGGAGGCGCGCGACCTGCTCGCGCAGGCCGGCTGGCATTACCGCGACGGCGCGCTGCGCGACGCGAACGGCACGCCGATGACGATCGAGATCATCGACGACCAGCCCGGCATGGACCGCCTGATCCTGCCGTACACGCAGGCGCTCGCGATGCTCGGCATCCACGCGTATCTCCACGAGATCGACAGCGCGCTCTACCTGAAGCGGCTCGACAATTTCGAGTACGACATGACCACGTACATCTACCTGCCCGTGACGATTCCGGGCGCGGAGCTGACGCGCCGCTTCGGCAGCGCGGCCGCGTCGCAACCGGGCTCCGAGAACTATCCGGGCGTGAAATCGAAGGCCGTCGATGCGCTGATCCGCGCGGCGCTCGCGGCCGACACGCTCGACGATCTCGAGACGGCCACGCACGCGCTCGACCGCGTGCTGATCAACCTGTACGCACTGATCCCGCAGTACTACCTGCCGAATGCGCGGATCGCGTACAAGGCGACGCTCGGCCACCCGGCGATCGTGCCGGACTCCTATCAATACGAGGACTGGATCATCGACTACTGGTACGTGAAGCAACCGGCGGCGAAACCCGCGCCGGCCGCCTGACGGAGGAACGACGATGCTGGCATACATACTCAGGCGCTTGCTGCTGATGATCCCGACGCTGATCGGGGTGGTGACGATCACGTTCGCGGTCACGCAGTTCGTGCCGGGCGGCCCGGTCGAACAGGTGCTCGCGCAGTTGCGCCACGGCAGTGCGCGCGGCGGGGAGGCGGGCGGCGCAGGGGGATACCACGGCAGCCAGGGCGTCGACCCGCAGCAGATCGAGCAGATCCGCAAGCAGTTCGGCTTCGACCGGCCGCCGCTCGAACGCTACGTGCTGATGCTGAAAAGCTATGCGACGTTCGACCTCGGCCAGTCCTATTTCGCGCACCGCAGCGTGTGGGCGGTGATCCGCTCGAAGCTGCCGGTGTCGATCACGCTCGGGATGTGGACGGTGATCCTCACGTACCTGGTGTCGGTGCCGCTCGGCATCGCGAAGGCGGTGCGCAACGGGTCGCGGTTCGACACCGTGACGAGCGTGCTGGTGCTGGCAGGCTACGCGGTGCCGGGCTTCGTGCTCGGCGTGCTGCTGCTGATGCTGTTCGGCGGCGGCACGTTCTGGCAGGTGTTCCCGATGCGCGGGCTCACGTCCGACAACTTCGACGACCTGACGCTGATCGGCAAGGCGCTCGACTATCTGTGGCACGTCGTGATGCCGGTGACGGCGTCGGTCGTCGGCAACTTCGCGATCGTCACGATCCTGACCAAGAACACGTTCCTCGAGGAAATCGGCCGGCAGTACGTGCTGACCGCGCGCGCGAAGGGCGCGCCGGAGCGCGACGTGCTGTGGAAGCACGTGCTGCGCAATGCGGCGATCCCGTTGCTCACGGGGCTGCCGGCCGCGTTCGTCGGCGCCTTCCTGAACGGCAACCTGCTGATCGAGACGCTGTTCTCGCTCGACGGCATGGGGCAACTGTCGTACGACTCGGTGATCCGCCGCGACTATCCGGTCGTGCTCGGCTCGCTGTTCCTGTTCACGCTGATCGGCCTGCTGACCAAACTCATCGCGGATATCTGCTATGTCCTCGTCGACCCCCGTATCCAGTTCAACCGCCTGGACCACTGACCAGGCCTGCGCCGCGTGCGCGGCCTCGCCGTCGCCGTGGCGGCGCACGTGGCTGCGCTTTCGCGCGCAGCCGCTCGGCTACTGGAGCCTCGTGATCTTCGCGGTGCTGTTCGCGCTCAGCCTCGGTGCGGACCTGCTGTCGAACGACCGGCCGCTGATCGTGCGCTACGACGGGCACTATTATTTCCCGATCGTGAAGGACTATCCGGAGACGGCGTTCGGCGGCGACTTTCCCGCGATGACGAACTATCTCGATCCGTATATCCGCACGAAGATCGAGTCGCACGGCAACTTCGCGATCTATCCGCCGAACCGGTACCGCTACGACACGATCGACTATTTCGCGTCGCGGCCTTATCCGGCGCCGCCGTCGTCGAGCAACTGGCTCGGCACCGACCAGTTCGGCCGCGACGTGCTCGCGCGGCTGCTGTACGGGTTCCGGCTGTCGGTGCTGATGGCGTTCGCGCTGACCGTATCGGGCGTGCTGGTCGGCGTGCTGACGGGCGCGCTGCAAGGCTTCTACGGCGGCCGCACCGACCTGGTCGGGCAGCGCCTGATCGAGATCTGGAGCGCGTTGCCGGACCTGTACCTGCTGATCATCTTCGCGTCGATCTTCACGCCGTCGCTGTGGCTGCTGTTCATCCTGCTGTCGATGTTCGGCTGGCTCGTGCTGTCCGACTACGTGCGCGCCGAATTCCTGCGCAACCGCGCGCTCGACTATGTGAAAGCGGCGCGCACGATGGGGCTGACCAACGCACAGATCATGTGGCGCCACGTGCTGCCGAACAGCCTCACGCCGGTGATCACGTTCCTGCCGTTCCGGATGAGCGCGGCGATCCTGTCGCTGACGAGCCTCGATTTCCTCGGCCTCGGCGTGCCGCCGCCGACGCCGAGCCTCGGCGAGCTGCTGCAGGAGGGCAAGAACAACCTCGATGCGTGGTGGATCTCGATCGCGGCGTTCGCGGCGCTGGTGGTGACGCTGCTGCTGCTCACCTTCATGGGCGATGCGCTGCGCAACGCGCTCGATACACGCACGCGCGGTTCGGCATTCGGCGGAGGGCGGTGATGACGAGACCGTTGCTGCAGATCGACGGGTTTTCCGCGCATTTCGGCGCGAGCGCGGCCGTACAGGATCTGAGCCTGTCGATCGGCCGCGGCGAGCGCGTGGCGCTCGTCGGCGAATCGGGGTCGGGCAAGAGCGTGACCGCACTGTCGATCCTGCGGCTCGCGCAGCAGGCGACGCTGTCGGGGCGGATGCTGTTCGACGGCGAGGATCTGCTCGCGAAGAGCGAGCAGCAGATGCGAGGGATTCGCGGCGCCGATATCGCGATGGTGTTCCAGGAGCCGATGACCGCGCTCAATCCGCTGTATACGATCGGCAAGCAGATCGCCGAGAGCCTGCGGCTGCACGAGGGGCTGCGTCCAGGCGACGCGCGTGAGCGCGGGATCGCGCTGCTGCGGCGCACCGGGATTCCCGAGCCGGAGCGGCGCATCGACAGCTTTCCGCACCAGTTGTCGGGCGGGCAGCGGCAACGCGCGATGATCGCGATGGCGCTGGCGTGCCGGCCGCGCCTGCTGCTGGCGGACGAGCCGACCACCGCGCTCGACGTGACGGTGCGCCAGCAGATCGTCGACCTGCTGATCGAGCTGCAGGAGCAGGAGGCCGCCGCGCGCGGGATGGCCGTGCTGCTGATCACGCACGACCTGAACCTCGTGCGGCGCTTCGCTCAGCGTGTGGCCGTGATGGAGAAGGGCGTGTTGGTGGAGACCAACACGACCGCCGCACTGTTCGCGGCGCCGCAACATCCGTATACGCGCCGGTTGCTCGACAGCGCGCCGCAACGGGCGGTCGAGCCGGTCGCCGCCGGCGCGCAGACGATCCTCGACGTGCAGCACCTCGCCGTCGACTACCGCATCGCGGCGAAGGGCTGGCGCTCGGTGCTCGGCAAGACGACGTTCCGCGCGGTGCACGACGTGCAGCTGAGCCTGAAGCGCGGCGAAACGCTCGGGATCGTCGGCGAGTCGGGCTCGGGGAAATCGACGCTCGCGTCGGCCGTGCTCGGGCTGCAGCGGCCGGCGTCGGGCGGGATCGAGATCGACGGGATGCCGCTGGCGTCGCTGCGCACGACGCAGGGCCGGCGCACGCTGTACGGGCGCATGCAGGTGGTGTTCCAGGATCCGTTCGGCTCGCTGTCGCCGCGCATGACGGTCGAGCAGATCGTCGGCGAGGGGCTCGCCGTGCACCGGCCGCAGGTGGCCGGCGACGCGCGGCGCGCGCGCATCGCCGCGCTGCTGCAGGAGGTGGGCATGCCGCCCGAGGCGATGCTGCGCTATCCGCACGAGTTTTCCGGCGGGCAGCGGCAGCGGATCGCGATCGCGCGGGCGCTGGCGGTGGAGCCGGAACTGCTGGTGCTCGACGAGCCGACGAGCGCGCTCGACGTGTCGATCCAGAAGCAGGTGCTGAATCTGCTGACGAATCTCCAAAAGAAGTACAAACTCAGCTACCTGTTCATCACGCACGATCTGGCGGTGATGCGCGCGATGGCCCACCGGGTCATCGTGATGAAGGCGGGGCGCGTGGTCGAGGCGGGCGAGACGCTCGACGTACTGCACGCGCCATCCCATCCGTATACGCGGGCGCTGCTCGCGTCGTCCATGCTGGCGCCCGAGCGCGGCCCGCAGGAGAGGCAAGAGAGAGCCGATGATTGACGAGAACCGGGCGCCGGGCGCCCGAGCCGTGCAGGCAGCACAGGGGTTGCGCAGCGACGCCGATTTCTGGTCGCTGCGCATCGTCGACGAGACGATCGACGAATACGCGGTGCGCAACGACGTCGCGCAGCCGTTTTCGCGCACGCGCGAGCGCGGTGCGATGCTGACGGCCTGGGCCGGCACGGGCGCCGGCTATGCGGCGACGCCCGACCTGTCCCCGGCCGGGCTGCAGGCAGCGCTCGACATCGCGACCGCGCGGGCCCGGGCCAGCGCGCCGTGGGCGCTGGTCGATCATCGCCAGGCCGCGCGTCCGCAGGCGAGCGGCACCTATGCGTCGCCCGATGTCGATGCGACGCTGCCGTCGCGCGCGGAATGGATCGAGCGTCTCGCGCACGAATGTGCGGCGGCAAACCTCGGCGCGCGCATCGTCGAGCGTTCGGCGAGCGTGATGATCGTGCACACCGAGCAGTATTACGTGACGAGCGACGGTGTACGGATCGACCAGCGCTTCCGCTTCCTGATGCCCGAGCTGCAAGCCGTCGCCCATGGCGACGGCGACACGCAGACGCGCTCGCTCGGCCAATCGGGCACGCTGGCGCAGGGCGGCATCGACGTGCTGGCGCGCTACGGCTTCGACGGCGCCGGCGCGCGTGTGGCCGACGAGGCGCTGCAGTTGCTCGCCGCGCCGAACTGCCCGACCGGTCGGCGCGACCTGCTGCTGATGCCGGACCAGATGATGCTGCAGATCCACGAGTCGATCGGCCATCCGCTCGAACTCGACCGGATTCTCGGCGACGAGCGCAACTTCGCCGGATCGAGCTTCGTCAGGCCGGAGATGGTCGGCCACTATCAGTATGGTTCGCCGCTGCTGAACGTCACGTTCGATCCGGAGCCGACGGCCGAAGCCGCGTCCTACGCATTCGACGACGACGGCACGCCGGCGCGCAAGCAGTACCTGATCCGCAACGGCGTGCTCGAACGGCTGCTCGGCGGGGCGCTGTCGCAGCAGCGCGCGGGCCTGCCGGGCGTCGCCAACTCGCGCGCGTCGAGCTGGAACCGCGCGCCGATCGACCGGATGGCGAACCTGAACGTCGAACCCGGCGACCAGTCGCTCGATGCGCTGATCGCGGGCACGGAGCACGGGATCCTGATGCGCACCAACACGTCCTGGTCGATCGACGACCACCGCAACAAATTCCAGTTCGGCTGCGAGTTCGGGCAACTGATCGAGAACGGCCGGCTCACGCGGGTCGTCAAGCGCCCGAACTACCGCGGCATCTCCGCCCAGTTCTGGCGCAGCCTGCGCGCGGTCGGCGATGCGGGCACGTTCGGCATCTACGGTACGCCGTACTGCGGGAAGGGCGAGCCTGCACAGATCATCCGTGTCGGCCACGCCGCGCCGGCCTGCGTGTTCGCCGGCGTCGACGTCTTCGGAGGCGCGTGATGACGGGATTCGATCCGATGGCCCGCCAGGCCGGAATCGACTGGCACGCGTATTTCGCCCGGCTCGCCGACGCTACGCAACGGCTGACCGCACCGACCGAAACCATCCTGCTCGGCTTCTCCGGCGAAACGTCCGACTTCATCCGTTTCAATGGCGGCAGGATTCGCCAGACCGGGCGCGTCACGCAGGGGCGGCTGTCCGTGCGGCTCATCGACGGCGCGCGGCAGGCGCACTCGACGCTGACCGTCTGCGGCGATCCGGCGGCCGACCTGCGCGAACTGGCGGACGCGCTGGCCGTGCTGCGCGACGGCCTGCGCGATGCGCAGGACGATCCGCACCTGCTGTTCGATACCTCGTCGTGGGTGCAGGAAACGCGCCGCACCGGGCGCTTGCCGAATGTGGACGGGCTCGCGCGAATCGTGGCTGAATGCGCGCGCGGGCTCGACTTCGTCGGCTTTTACGCGGGCGGCACGCTGGCGCGCGGCTTCGCGTCGTCGACCGGCAGCCGCGGCTGGTACGAGGTCGAGAATTTCAACTTCAGCTGGTCGCTGTACGACCCGAGCGGCCGCGCGATCAAGACCGTCTATGCGGGCGACGACTGGCGCGATGCGGCGTTCGCGGCGAAGGTCGACGCGGCCGCCGCGCGGCTGCCCGTGCTCGGCCGCACGCCGAAGGCGCTTGCGCCCGGGCGCTACCGCGCGTATTTCGCGCCGGACGCCATTCACGAGATGACGAGCCTGCTCGGCTGGAGCGGCTTTTCGGCGCGCGCGGTGACGAGCGCCCGCAGCCCGCTGCATCGCCTATACGCCGGCGAGGTCGCGCTCGATCCGCGCGTGTCGATCACCGAGGATTTCACGCTGGGCCTCGCGCCGGCGTTCAATGCCGATGGCTACCGGCGCGACAGCGTGCCGCTCGTCGTCGAAGGGCGGGGCGCCGGGCAGCTCGTCTGTGCACGCACCGCGCGCGAGCAAGGGGGCACGCCGAACGGAGCGGACAACGGCGAAGCGCCGCAGTCGCTGACGATCGCCGGCGGCACGCTCGCCGATGCCGACGTGCTGGACGCGCTCGACACGGGGCTCTACGTCGGCAACCTCTGGTACCTGAACTTCTCGGACCCGATCGCGTGCCGGATGACGGGGATGACGCGGTTCGCGACTTTCTGGGTCGAAGGCGGGCGCATCGTCGCGCCGGTCGATGCGATGCGGTTCGACGACAGCTTCTACCGGCTGTTCGGGTCGGAGCTCGAGCAACTCGGCGCGGTGCCGGCGCTGCTCGCGAGCGACGACACGTACGGCGAGCGCGCCACCGGAGGCGCGCAGCTGCCGGGGCTGCTCGCGCGTTCATTCGAGCTCACGCTGTAGCGCGTTCGCGGACCCTCGCCGATGCCGTCATTCTTCATCGACCGTCCCGTCTTTGCGTGGATCGTCGCGCTCGCGATCGTCGTCGCGGGCGTGCTGGCCATTCCACAACTGCCGATCGCGCAGTATCCGCGCCTGGCGCCGCCGCGGGTCGTGGTCACCGCGTCCTATCCGGGCGCGTCGACCGAGACGGTCGATGCCGACGTCGGCAGCATCATCGAGGAAAGCCTTGATGGCGCCGACGGGCTGCTGTACTACGAGACCAGCAGCGATGGCCACGGCAACCTCGAGATCGACGTGACGTTTGCGCCGAGCACCGATCCGGACATCGCGCTCGTCGACGTCAACAACCGGTTGAAGCAGGTCGAGCCGCGGCTGCCGCAGCAGGTCGTCCAGCAGGGGATCGGCGTGTTCAAGGCGGCGAACACGTTCCTGATGCTCGTCACGCTGACGTCGACCGACGGCACGCGCGATTCCGCGCAGCTCGGCGATTACCTGAACCGCTACGTGCTGCGCGAGCTGAAGCGCGCGCCGGGGGTGGGCGCGGCCGAGCTTTGGGATGCCGACGAGGCGCTGCGGGTCTGGCTCGATCCGGTCAAGTTGCGCGAATACGATCTCGGCGCCGACGACGTGATCACGGCGATCAGCGCGCAGAACGCGACGGTCACGGCCGGTGCGATCGGCGACGCGCCGTTCGTGCGCGGCCAGCAGCTCACCGCGACGGTCGTGGTCAAGGGCCAGCTCACGTCGCCCGAGGAGTTCGGCCGGATCGTGCTGAAGTCGAAACAGGACGGCTCGGTGGTGCGTGTTGGCGATGTCGCGCGCGTCGAGATCGGTCGCGACGACTATTCGTTCTATTCGCGGCTGAACGGCCGGCCGGCCGCGACGGTCGGCATCCAGTTGGGCCCGCGCGGCAACGCGCTCGAAACGTCGAATGCGATCCGCGCGCGGCTCGCGGAACTCTCGCGGACGCTGCCGCCGGGCGTCGCGGTCGAGATTCCGTTCGACGGCGCGCACTTCGTCAAGATCGCGATCCACGAAGTCGTGCTGACGCTCGTCGAGGCCGTCGTGCTGGTGTTCTGCGTGATGTGGCTGTTCCTGCGCGACCTGCGCTACACGCTGGTGCCGACCGTCGTGATTCCGGTCACGCTGATGGGTGCGTTCGTCGCGATGTGGGCGTTCGGGCTGTCGATCAACGTATTCACGATGTTCGGCCTCGTGCTGGCGATCGGCATCCTGGTCGACGATGCGATCGTCGTCGTCGAGAGCGTGCATCGCGTGATGGAAGAGGGCGTGTCGCCGCGCGACGCCACGCGCCGGGCCATGAAGCGGATCGGCGGGGCGATCGTCGGCGTGACCGCGGTGCTGACCGCCGTATTCGTGCCGATGGCGTTTTTCCCGGGCAGCGTCGGCGGCATCTACCGGCAGTTCGCGGTGGCGATGATCGCGTCGATGCTGGTGTCGTCGTTCATGGCGCTGTCGCTCACGCCCGCGCTGTGCGCGAACCTGCTGAAGCCGGTCGCGCGGCACGATCGCGGCGCCGGCCGTGCGCGGCGACGCGGCATCGGCGCGCGTCTGGCCGACCGGTTCGGTACGGCTTTCGCGCGCGCCGAAACCGGTTATCGCCGCGTCGCCGTGTTTGCGGTGCGCCGCACCGGCATGGTCGTGGCCGTCTATGTGGTGCTCGTGATCGGGTGCGGGCTGCTGTACTGGATGATGCCGGGCGGTTTCCTGCCGACCGAGGACCAGGGGCAACTGCAGGTGATGATCCAGTTGCCGGCGGGCGCCACGCAGGCGCGCACGCTCGCGGTCGTCGAGCGGGTGGAGGCCATCTTGCACGGGGAGCCGGCGATCGCGAACGTGACGAGCGTGATCGGCTGGAGCTTCGTGGGTAGCGGACAGAACGTCGGGATGGCGTTCGTGGAACTGAAGGACTGGGCGAAGCGCGACGTCGATGCGATGGCGTTGCGCGACCGGCTCAACGGGCGCTTCAGTGCGATCCTCGACGGCGACGTCGAGGCGGCGCTGCCGCCTTCGGTGCGCGGCATCGGGCATTCGGACGGCTTCACGTTCCGGCTCGAGGATCGAGGCGGGGTCGGGCTCGATGCGTTGAAGGCGGCCCGCGAGCAGCTTGCCGAGCGTGCGAAGGCGAGTCCATTGCTCTCGGCCGTGCATTTCGAAGACCTGCCGGATGCACCGCGTATCGAGCTCGATGTCGACCGCGCGAAGGCGTACGCGCTCGGCGTGCCGTTCGAGCGGATCGCGGGGCTCTTGGGCGGCACGTTCGGCTCGAACTACATCAACGACTTTCCGGCGTCGGGCCGGATGCGACGGGTGATCATCGAGGCCGATCCGGTTGCACGCGCGACCGATACGCAGCTGATGGCGCTGACCGTGCCGAACCGTACCGGCGACATGGTGCCGCTGTCGGCCATTGCCGCGCCGCACTGGACGATCGGGCCGGTGATGCTGAACCGGTACAACGGCTATCCGTCGCTCGACATCAGCGGCCGGGCGGCGACCGGCACGAGTTCGGGCGCGGCGATGGCGGAGATGGAGCGGCTTGCCGCTGCGCTGCCGGCCGGGATCGGCTTCGACTGGGTCGATGCGGCGCGCGAGGAGCAGGTTGCCGCGCGGCAGACGCCGCTGCTCGTCGGGTTGTCGGTGCTCGCGGTTTTCATGGCGCTGGCCGCGCTGTACGAAAGCTGGACGATTCCGCTGTCCGTGCTGACGATCGTGCCGCTCGGCATGATGGGTGCGATCGCGGCGGCGCTCGCGCGCGGGATGCCGAACGACGTGTATTTCAAGGTCGGGATGATTACCGTGGTCGGGCTGGCGGCGAAGAACGCGATCCTGATCGTGCAATACGCGCGTGACCTGGTCGTGCAGGGCGTGCCGTTGCGGCAGGCGGTGGTCGACGCGGCCGCCGCGCGATTCCGGCCGATCGTGATGACGTCGATGGCGTTCCTTCTGGGCGTCGTGCCGCTCGTGCTGGCAACGGGCGCGGGGGCGGAAAGCCGGCGGTCGATCGGCACGGGCGCGTTCGGCGGTGTGCTGGCGGCGACGGTGTTCGGGCTCGTGTTCGCGCCGGTGGCGTTTCGGGTCGTGGCGTCGGTCGGGCGACGCGGACGGCGGGTGGCGGTGGCGAAGCGGGACGATCGTCAGGCGGAGGTGGTGGGGGAGTGAGGTCGCTTCGACAGGTGATTTTCGAGCGTTGTGTTGATTAAATGCGATTACCGTGCAGACGGTTCACCGACATTTCAATTCAAGGAGACGAATTCAGACCATGTCCTACGTTCTGTATTACTCGCCCGGCGCGGCAAGCATGGCCGTGCACTGGATGTTGATCGAACTCGGCGTGCCGTTCGAAACGCGCCTCGTCGATATCGATACGGGGGCGCAGCATACGCCCGAGTACCTGCGGTTGAATCCCGCGGGCCGAGTGCCGACGCTGGTCGTCGATGGCAAACCGCGGACCGAATCGGCCGCGTTGCTGATGCTGCTCGCCGAACGCCATCCGGAGCCGCGCCTGGCTCCGGATCCGGGCTCGCCTGAACGTGCCGCGTGGTTGGAGATGATGATCTATCTCGCCAATTCCGTCTTGCCGGCGATGCGAAACTGGTTTTATGCGGAGACGGATGGCGATCCGCGATGCGCTGACATGGTGAAAGTTTTTTCGCAGGGGCAAGTCGAGGGGGCGATGGCGCATCTCGACGATCTGCTGTCCGATGGCCGCTCGTATTTGATCGACGATCGGTTGAGCACGGTCGACTTCCTGGCGCTGATGCTCATGCGCTGGACGCGCAACATGCCGCGTCCGGCAACGACGTGGGTGAATCTGGCGCGCTATATCCACGCGCTTCGCGCGTTGCCGACGTTCATCGAGTTGAACGCGCGCGAAGGACTGACGGAGTGGTTGAATCCGGTTGCCTGAGCGTTTTCGAACGCGCTCAAAAGTGCGGCAGCGGTCGGTTGAAGGCTGCTTGTCGTGGGGTTTGGGGCTGAAATATAGTATTTGACATAATCAACATTATCGACGGATTTGCTTGTAGTGGCTAGATTGAAATGTCCGCTTTTGGCTACATAGAAATGTCCGCTTTCGGGCCGCGTAAGCTGTTCGGTCGCCGGGTGTCCGGCGCCGGAGGCTGCGATGGCT